>NZ_UWPJ01000004.1 GCF_900606115.1 Pigmentiphaga humi | reverse complement strand
GCCTTCCCCCACCCCCGCCCCATCGGCCGCACCGCTCGCGGCTCCCGCATCGCTGGCCGCCGCGCTGCGCCGAGCCTTGCCGGGATGGCACGTTGCGTGGCAGCAGGCGACCGCCTCGACCAACGCCGACCTCCAGCACTACCTGCGCAGCGGCAACCCCGGGCCTGCCCTGCTGGGCGCCCATGCGCAGACCTCCGGCCGCGGCCGGGCCGGACGCCCCTGGCAGACCCGGGCCGGCGACGCCCTGCTTTTTTCCTGCGGCTGGCGCACCCTGATCGAACCGGCGCGCCTGCCGCCGCTGTCGCTGGTGGCAGGCGTGGCCGCCTGCGAAGCCCTGAGCAGGCTGCTCGGTCAGGGCCGGGATGGCGCGCTCGCGCTCAAATGGCCGAACGATTTGTACTGGCATGGGGCCAAGCTGGCGGGCATCCTGGTCGAGACCACCGCGCTGCCCGCCGGCCAGCGCAGCCGCGGCGCCAGCCTCGGGCTGATCCTGGGCATGGGCATCAACCTGCGCGGCGCGGATGCGCTGTCGGACGACCTGGGCCGCGAGGTCGCCGACTGGGAGCAGACGGGCGGCGCGGCCGACGCCAGCCGGCTGGCCGCCGAAGTGGCGCACGCCTGGCATGCGGCGCTCGATCTGTATGCCGCAGGCGGATTCGATCCCTTCCTGACGCGTTTCGCGCGTTGGGATGCGCTCTACGGACAGGCGGTGCGCGTCCTCGACGACGGCCAGCTCCGGCTCGAAGGCATTGCCCGCGGCGTGGACGCCACCGGCCGGCTCCAGGTGGATACCCGGCAGGGACGTACGGCCATCATGGTCGGCGATGTCTCCGTCCGTCCCGCGCAGGCCGCCGCCCATCCATGACCACGCTGCTGATCGACGCCGGCAATAGCCGCATCAAGATAGGCTGGCGCCGCGGCGGCGCCTATGCCGGGCCCGGCGCGCCGCGCGAACCCGTGCAGGCGGCCTTCGGCCACGACGAACTGGCCGGGGCGCTGCCGCAATGGCTGCGCCAGGCGGGACTGCGGCCGCAGCGCGCCTGGGGCACCAACGTAGCGGGCGCGGCGATGGAAATCCGGCTGGGCGAACTGCTGCGGCCCTACGGCTGCCGGATGAGCTGGATACGCTCCACCCCCTCCCTGCTGGGCGTCGCCAATGGCTACCGCGATCCCGAACGGCTGGGCGCGGACCGCTGGCTGGGCCTGGTCGGCACCTGGAACGGCTGGCTGCGCCAGGCCGGCGGCCAGGCTCCGCCGGTGCACGTGCTGGCGCATTTCGGCACCGCCACCACGGTCGATACCCTGGATCCGGCCGGCGTCTTCACCGGCGGCCTGATCCTGCCCGGCCGCGACATGATGCGGCGGGCGCTGGCGGCGGGCACCGCCGATCTGCCGCATGCCGACGGCCGCGCGGTCCCGTTTCCCGACAATACCGACGACGCGATCATGTCGGGCGTGGCGGCGGCGCAGGCCGGCGCGGTAGTGCGCCAGTGGCTGGCGGCGCGGGCGCGCTACGGCCAGGAGCCCCGGCTGGTCGCCAGCGGCGGCGCCTGGAGCGCGATCGCCGACGAAGTCGCCCACCTGATGCAGGCGGCCGGCTCGACGCAGCACGTCCAGGTGGTCGATAATCCCGTGCTCGACGGACTGGCCTTTCTGGCCGAATCGTCCCCCCCCTCCTCCTGACCCTCATGCGCAGCCTGTTCGTCATCCTGCTCCTGGCCAATGTCGCGCTGTTCGCGCTCGACCACGGCTGGTTCGGCCAGCCCATCTCGGAGCGCGGCCGCGACCCTGCCCGGCTGCGTACCGAAATCCGCGCCGACACGATCCAGGTGCCGCGGCTGCCCGGCATGAACGCCACCGCCGAGACCGTTCCCGTCGCGCCCGCCGAGGCGCCGGTCTCGCCGGCGCCCGAGCCGGCTGCGCCACGGCCGCCCGCGGCATCCACCGATGCGCCCGGAGCCGCCGCACCGGCGGGCCCCGGCGAAACGGCGGCCGGCGACGCTACCGCCACTGCACCCGGCGAGGCCGCAGAAGCGGCCGAAAGACAGGCCGCGGCCCCATCCCAGGCGGCTCCGCTTACGCCTGCGCCCGCTTCCACGCCCGTCGAGCTCGCCTGCCGCGAATGGGGGGCGCTGGCCGAGGCCGAGCTTGCCGGCGCCCGCAAATGGGCCAGCGAACGCCTGCCCCACGCCCGCCAGGACATCCGCCGCGAGAACGGCAAGCCGGGGTGGATGGTCATAGTGCCGCCGCTGCCCAACGCCGCCGCCGTGCAGGCGGCTGCCGCGCAGCTCGGCAAGAGCGGCGTCAAAGACTATTTCGTGATCCAGGAGGGGCCGCTGCAGCACGCCATTTCGCTGGGCGTGTTCAGTACCGAGGCCGGCGCGAAGAAACATGCCGCCGCGCTGCAGGAGCAGGGCGTGCGCAATGCCAGAGTGCTGGAACGCGCCAGCCTGGCCAAAGGGTGGCTGCGCCTGGAAGGACTGCGGCCGGCGGACCTTCGCACCCTCGACGAAGCGCGGCAGCGCTATGCGCTGGCCACGCTGCGCGCCTGCCCCTGACGGGGCTCAGCGCGCGCGGATGCGTTGGACCAGCGTGGTGGTCGAGCGGTCGTGCTCGAAATCGATAGCGACCGCATCGCCGCCCCAGCTGCGCACCAGCGCGGTCTCGGCCAGCTTGTCCATGTCGTAGTCGCCGCCCTTGACGATCAGGTCGGGACGCAGCCTGCCGATCAGTTCCAGCGGCGTATCCTCGTCGAACCAGGTCACCACGTCCACCGACGCCAGCGAGGCCAGCAACGCGGCCCGGTCGTCCTGGCCATTGAGCGGCCGGTCCGGACCCTTGCCCAGCCGCCGCGCCGACGCGTCGGTATTCACCGCCACCACCAGCATCGCGCCCAACTGGGCCGCTTCGTCCAGATAGCTCACATGGCCGCGGTGCAGGATGTCGAACACCCCGTTGGTGAACACCACCGGCCGCGGCCACCCCGCGCGCGCGGCCACGCATGCTTCGGGACTGAGGATCTTGGCTTCGAAACTGGCAGGCACGATAGGAAACGACGCAAAACGCCACACGGGCGGACCCTGCATTGTATGCGCCCGCCAAGCGCGGCCAATGCAGATAAACTCGCAGGGATATGAGGCTCCTTTTGGTAGAAGACGACCCCATGATCGGCGAAAGCGTGCTCGACGTGCTGCGCGCCGAGCATTACGCGGTGGACTGGGTCAAGAATGCCGCCAGCGCCGATACCGCGCTGCGTACCGAGCGCTACGACCTGGTGCTGCTGGACCTGGGCCTGCCCGACGGCGACGGTCTGGCGGTGCTGCGCGAACTGCGGGCCCGCAAACTGCTTACGCCGGTCATCGTCGCCACCGCGCGCGACGCGGTCGAGCAGCGCATCGCCGGACTGGATGCGGGCGCCGACGACTACGTCGTCAAGCCTTACGACGTGGATGAAGTGCTCGCCCGCATCCGGGCGCTGATCCGCCGCAGCGCGGGCCGCGCCGCGCCGCTGTACGAGCACGCCGGCGTCACGCTGGACCCGGCCACGCGCGAAGCGGCGGTGAACGGCCAGCCGGTCGCGCTGACCGCGCGCGAATGGGCCGTGCTCGAACCCCTGCTCGCCCGGCCCGGCCTGATCCTGTCGCGTGCACAGCTGGAGGAAAAGCTCTACAGCTGGAAGGACGAAATCAGCAGCAACGCGGTCGAGGTCTACATCCATGGCTTGCGCAAGAAACTGGGCGCCGATTTCATCCAGACCGTGCGCGGCGTGGGCTACGTGATCCCCAAATCATGAAAGCGGCCGCCCATTCGCTGCGCGGACGCCTGCTCGTCTTCCTGCCGGCGGCGATCTTCGTGGCCGCGCTGATCCAGGGCGCCATCGCCTACCGCGGCGCGCTGATCCAGACCGACGAGATCTTCGATTACCAATTGCAGCGCACCGCCATCTCGCTGAGCGGCGGCAACCCGCTCCTGGGCGGCGGGCCGGAAGGCGGCCTGCTGGACGACCCCGCCAGCCGCGACCTCATCATCCAGATCTGGACGCCCGACGGCGTGCGCCTGTTCCGCTCCACGCCCCGGCTGGTGCTGCCCGACCGCATCGTGCTGGGTTTCTCGAACGTCGAAACCGAGGGCACGACCTACCGGATGTATTCCATGCAGGCGCCGCTGCAGATCATCCAGGTCGCGCAGGACATGCGCGTGCGCACCGGCATGGCGCGCACGCTGGCGCTGCGCACCATCTGGCCGATCGCCGCGATGGCGCCGCTGCTGATGCTGGTGGTCTGGTGGGTGGTGAGCCGCTCGCTGCTGCCGGTCGAACGCGCGCGCCGCCAGGTGGCGGCGCGCCAGCCCGACGACCTCTCTCCCGTGAGCGAAGCCGGCCTGCCCGACGAGGTACAGCCGCTGGTGCACGAACTGAACCTGCTGCTGGCGCGCGTGCGCCGCGCCTTCGCCGCGCAGAAGCAGTTCGTCGGCGATGCCGCCCACGAGCTGCGCTCACCGCTCGCGGCGCTCAAGCTGCAGTTGCAATCGCTGCGGCGCGCGGGCGACGAACCCGCGCGCCAGCTCGCCATGGAGCGCCTGGCCGCAGGCATGGACCGCGCCACGCGGCTGATCGAGCAGCTGCTGTCGCTGGCGCGGCAGGAAGACGCGGAATCCGGCACGTCGTGGATAGACCTGGCCGACGTGGTCCGCGCCGCGTTGGCCGACGTCCTGCCCCAGGCCCAGGCGCGCGGCATCGACATCGGCATGGAAGGCGAGGAACACGCGCGCGTGCAGGGCCGGCACGACGGGCTGGTGCTGCTGGTGCGCAACGTGCTGGACAATGCGGTCAAGTACGCCCCCGACGCCGGCCGGGTGGATATCCGCCTGGGCGAGAGCCCGGCCGGCGCCGTGCTCGACATCGACGACGACGGCCCGGGCATCCCGCCCGGCGAGCGCGCCCGCGTCTTCGACCGCTTCTACCGCGCGCAGGGCGCCGGCGCGCAAGGCAGCGGACTGGGGCTGGCCATCGTCCAGGCCATCGCGCAGCGCCACGGCGCCACGGTGGAATTGCTGGACGCGCCGCTGGGCGGACTGCGCGTGCGGGTCCGCTTTCCTCCGCGCAAAGCCTAGGGCTCTTCCCCGCTTAAGCGTGCTTTAAGAATCCGGCTCCACCATGACGCCATGTCTCATTACATGGCGCAGGAGCCCACCATGAACACCCGCAGATTCTCCGCTTCGCATCTTGCCGTGGCGCTGGTTGCCGCAGGCGTCTTCGGCGCCGCCGGCGCCACCGCCTTCAAGCAGGCATCCGCGCCCGAAACCGTCGCCGCGGCCGCCCCGGCCCAGCAGGCCGCGCCGGTCGGTGCCGTTACGCCCCCCGATTTCTCGCAGATCACCCAGCGCTACGGCCCGGCCGTGGTCAACATCAGCGTGGTCGGCACCACCAAGGTGTCGGCCGAGGAAGAAGACCCCTTCGCGCAATTCTTCCACGGCTTTCCCGGCTACCCGGGCGGCCAGGGCGGCGGCGCCCGCAGCGTGCCCATGCGCGGCCAGGGCTCGGGCTTCATCGTCAGCCCGAACGGCATCATCCTGACCAACGCGCACGTGGTCAACGGCGCCAAGGAAGTCACGGTCAAGCTGACCGACCGGCGCGAATTCCAGGCCAAGGTGCTCGGCTCGGACCCGCAGACCGACGTCGCGGTGATCAAGATCGACGCCAAGGACCTGCCCGTGGTCGCGCTCGGCAATCCGGGCGACCTGCGCGTGGGCGAATGGGTGCTGGCCATCGGCTCGCCCTACGGCCTGGAGAACACCGTCACCGCCGGCGTGGTCAGCGCCAAGGGCCGCTCGCTGCCCAATGACGGCTCGGTGCCGTTCATCCAGACCGACGTGGCCGTCAACCCCGGCAATTCGGGCGGACCGCTGTTCAATTCGCGCGGCGAGGTGGTCGGCATCAACTCGCAGATCTACAGCCAGACCGGCGGCTACCAGGGCCTGTCGTTCGCCATTCCCATCGACCTGGCAGGCAAAATCAAGGACCAGATCGTGGCCCACGGCGAAGTGCGCCATGCGCGCCTGGGCGTCACCATCCAGGACGTCAACCAGGCGCTGGCCGACTCGTTCAAGCTGGACTCGCCCAGCGGCGCGCTGATCGCCAGCGTCGAAAAAGGCAGCCCGGCCGACAAGGCCGGCCTGGCCTCCGGCGACGTCATTCGCAAGATCGACGGCAAGCCCGTGGTCTCGTCGGGCGACCTGCCCGCGGTGATCAGCCTCGCCTCGCCGGGCGACCAGGTCGAGCTCTCGGTCTGGCGCGGCGGCAGCGAACGCAACATCGTCGCCACGCTGGGCGGCGCCAAGCCGGAAGCCTCGGCCCGCGCCGATGGTCAGGGCGCCGCGCACGGCAAGCTGGGCCTGGCGCTGCGCCAGCTCACGCCGCAGGAGCAACAGGCGCTGGGCAGCCAGGACGGCCTGCTGATCGAGCAGGTCGGCGGCCCGGCCCAACAGGCGGGCGTCGAAGCGGGCGACGTGCTGCTGTCGTTCAACGGCGTGCCGGTGCAAAGCGTGGGCCAGGTCCGCTCGCTGCTGGACAAGGCGGGCAAGAACGTCGCGCTGCTGGTTCAGCGCGGGGATGCCAAGCTCTTCGTGCCGGTGCGGATAGGCTGACTCCGCGGGTCCGCTCAAGCCTCGGCGTGCGCGCGCCGGGGCGCCAGCGGCTCCTTCCAGACGTCGTAGCCGTAGACCCAGTCCGGGTCGGTCCGGGTACTCATCCACTTGTTGTGGTGGGAGGTCAACTGTATCTGCGACGCCCTCGCCTTGCGGCTGTCCTCATAGCGCGTGAACACCGTCTCTGCCCCGCCCCCTTCCTGCATGCAGCGCAACAGCATCGCCGCGTCCTCGATCGCCGTCGCCGCGCCCTGCGCCATATACGGCACCATGGGATGGCAGGCGTCGCCCAGCAGCGCGATGCGGCCCTCGCTCCAGCGCGGCAGCGGATCGCGTTCGTACAGCGCCCACTTGTAGGCTTCGGGGCAGGCCTCCAGCACGCGCCGGACCTGCGGGTGGAAGCCCTCGAACGCGGCGCGGAGCTGGTCCATGTCGCCCTTGGCCGACCACGACTCGGTGCGCCACTCCGGCTCGGGAACGCTGGTCACGAAGTAGACCTCGTCGCGGCGCGGCGTGACGTAATAGATCACGATGTGGCGGTCCGGCCCCCACCACTTCGTGCAGTCGTCGATCGCGTAGCCATCGAGCAGGGATGCGGGAAAAGTGGTGCGGTACGCGACGCGGCCGGTAAAGCGCGGCGCCTCCTGGCCCAGCAGGGTTTCGCGCACGACCGAGTGCACGCCGTCCGCGCCGATCAGCACATCGGCCTGCGCGCTGCTGCCGTCGGCAAAACGCATGGCCACGCCGGAGCCGTCCTGCGAAACCTCTTCCAGCGTCTTGTCGAGCTGGACGCTGTCCGGGTCCACCGCGCCGAACAGCGCCGCGTGCAGGTCGCCCCGATGCATCAGCAGATACGGCGCGCCATAGCGCTGCTCGAAGGTATCCCCCAGGGGCAGCTCGTACTTGACCGCTCCCGTGTCCCACTCCCGGTTATTCCACGACTGCGGACGGAACGCCAGTTGGCGCAGGGCGTCTTCCAGGCCCAGCGCGCGCAGCACGCGCACGGCATTGGAACTCTGCTGGATGCCCGCGCCTATTCGCGCGAAGCGCTTGGCCTGCTCGTAGACCCGCACCTGGAAGCCATTGCGCTGAAGCAATGCGGCGGCGGTCAGGCCGCCGATGCCGGCGCCGATGATTGCGACTGTCTTGATACTCATTGTGTGCTTGCTCCTTGATTCGACTGCCCGCCCGGCTGCGCGCGGGTCAATCCATGCGAATGTTGGCCTGCTTCACCACCTTGGCCCACTTCTCGATTTCCGTCCGGATGAAGGCAGCGTACTCTTGCGGCGTCTGGGGCTTGGGCTCGGCGCCGATCTTGAGCATCTGCTCCTGGGTCGCCGGGTCTTTCAGCATCTTGACGATGTCGGCGTTGATCTTCGCCACGACCGCAGGCGGCGTCCCGGCGCGCACCGAAATGCCTCCCCACGAATAGGCCTCGTAGCCCGGCACGCCGCTCTCGGAAATCGTCGGCAGTTCGGGCGCCAGCGCCGAACGCTCCGGCGTGGAGATGCCGAGCTGACGCAGCTTGCCCATCTGGATGTGGGGTAGCGCGGTGGGCGCGTCGCTGAACATCAGATCGACATGTCCGCCCAGCAGATCGGCCATCGCGGGCGCGCTGCCTTTGTAGGGAACGGCCAGCAGGTCCACCCCGGCCTGCATCTTGAACAGCTCGCCCGCCAGGTGGGTGCCGCCGCCGTAGCCGGAGTGGCCGAAACTGAGCTTGCCCGGGCGCGCCTTGGCCATCTTCGTCAGTTCCTGGACCGTGCGCACCGGCAGGTCCGGGCGCACGACCAGGATGATGGGATAGACCGCCGCCAGCGTAACGGGCAGGAAGTCTTTCTCGATATCGTAGGGAAGCTTCTGCAGGCTGGGCAGCACGGTGTGGTGGATCACCGAGAACAGCAGGGTATAGCCGTCGGCCGGGGCTTGCATGGCCGCCTCGGCGGCGATGACGCCGTTGGCGCCGGTGCGGTTCTCCACGACCACCGGCTTGCCCCACAGCTCGGTCAGCCGCTGCGACATGATGCGCGCGGTCTGGTCGATGGGGCCGCCCGGGGCGAACGGCACGATCAGGCGCACCGCGCGGGTGGGATAGGCAGCGTCGGCATGCGCCGCGGGCGCCGCGCACGAAAAAAAGGCCGCGGCCAGGGCCGCCGAAGCGAATATGCGTGTGTTCAAGTGAATCTCCTTTGGTTGTTGCCGGGCAATGCGTACGTCGCGCAGGTGCCCGGCTCTGAATGACAGCGATTTCAAGATGAAGTCCGGCGCCAGAAGGCCTGCAGCAGCGCCGCAACGTCGGCCGGCCTGGCCAGCGGCGCCATATGGCCGCCGCCGGCGAGCTCCCGAAGCTCGGCCGCCCCGGGGCGACAGTCCCGGACGATGCGCGCCATGGCTTCGGGCGGCGTGGAAAGGTCGTCGGCGGCGGCCATGCACAGCACGCGGGGCAGCGCATCACGCAAGCCCGCGTAGCCAGGGAATGCCGCCAGCGCGTCCCAGCTGCAGGCCAGCCCTTCGGCCTGCATGGATCGCAGCGCGGCCCGGGCGTAATCCATCCCGGCCGCGGCGGCCGGTCCGGGCTCCGGGCCGAACCAACGCGCCATCGTGCCGGCGACCTGCGCTTCCACGCCCTGCCGCCGCGCCTGCTCGCCGCGGTCGCGGTAGGCCGCGCCGCCCGCAGGAGGGCTCGCGATCAGTGCCAGGCTGGCCACGCGCGCACCGGCGCGGGATGCGGCCAGAGCGGCGATCGCGCCGCCCATCGAATGGCCGACCAGGTGCACGGGCCCCGGGCCCAGCGCCTCGATGGCTGCCCGGGCAGCATCCACGCAATCGTCCAGCGTGAAGCGCACGTGCATCGACGCGGCGCCGTGCCCGTACTGGTCGAACGAAGCCGCCCGCCATCCCCGGTCCAGCACCGCGCGCAGCGGATCGAATGCGAGTCGGTCCAGGCCGAGCGAATGCAGCATCAGCACCGAACCGTGCGCGCCGGTGCCCCCCGCGCGCCAGCGCGTCGGCAAACCGGCCAGGCCGGCAGGCGCGTCGTCCGGCGGCACGGCGCCGGCATCCTGCGCATTCATGCCGCCGCTCACGATCCGGCCTCCGGCGCGGGGCGGACCAGGGCATCGCCCAGCGCGGCGACCTGTGTGCCGTCCATGCCCAGCCAGTCCGCCAGCACCTGGGCCGCATGCTCGCCCAATGCGGGCGGATAACCGGCCGCCTGCTGGCGGCTGCCGGCGTACTTGATCGGATTCCCCACCACGTCGATGGCGTGCCCGCCTCCCTCCAGGTGCAGGATCATCTCCCGCTCTCCCTGGCGGGCATCGGCAAGCGCCTCGGGCACGGTCTTGATCAACGCCACGGGGACGCCGCGCGCCCTCAGCGGCTCTATCCATGCCTGCGCATCGCGCGTGGCGAACGCGCGCTCGAGCAGCGGCCACAGCGCCCCGCGGTGCTCCAGCCGCGCGGCCGCGCTGGCAAAGCGCGCATCGCCGGGCAGTTCGTCCAGCCCCAGCGCTTCGCACAAGCCGCGCCACATGCGCTCGGTATTGGCGGTCACGACCAGTTCGCGCCCGTCGCGCCCCACGAACGAGCGATAGGTAGGGATGGAATCGTGGCGCGCCCCCTGCGGCTCCGGCGTCACGCCCGCCACCAGCGAATACGTGCTCTGGTAGGCCAGCATCGCCAACTGGCAGTCGAGCATGGCCACGTCGATCACTCTCCCCAGGCCGCTGCGCTGCCGGTCCGCCAAGGCGGCATTGATCGCAATCGCCGCATACATGCCCGCCACCGTATCGCCGGCCGGGATGCCCAGCCTGACCGCCGGCTGGCCCGGCTGGCCGGTCAGGCTCATCACGCCGGACAGCGCCTGCACGATCATGTCGTAGGCGGGCAGGTCGCGCCACGGGCCGCTCTGTCCGAAACCGCTGATCGACGCCCAGATCAGGCCCGGGCTGGCGGCCCGCAGCGCGGCCACGTCCAGGCCGATCCGGGCCAGCACGCCAGGGCGGAAATTCTCCACCACCACGTCGGCCTGGCCGATCAGCCGCCTGACCAGGTCCAGGCCGGCCGGACTCTTGAGATCGACCGCGATGCTGCGCTTGCTGCGGTTGATGCCCAGGTAATAGGCACTCTCGGCACCCACGAAATGCGGCGGAATGGCGCGGCTGGAGTCCCCTTCCGGCGCCTCCAGCTTGACCACCTCGGCACCCAGGTCGGCCAGGATCTGCGTGCAGAAAGGACCGGACAGAAAGGTGGTCATGTCCAGGATGCGGTAGCCCGCCAGCGGCGGCGCCGTGCCGGACGCGCGTGCGTCGGTGCCCGTCATGGCCGTATCGCCTCGTACAGGTGCACGGTGCAGGCGCCGTGGTCCAGGCCCGCGATGCCGCCCCCGGTCACGTGGCTCAAGCCCAGCCGGGCGCCCTCCACTTGCCGCGCGCCGGCCGCGCCGGTCAGTTGCCAGAACATTTCCACCGCCTGGGCCACCCCGCTCGCGCCCACCGGATGCCCCTTGGCCAACAGGCCTCCGCTGGGGTTGACCACCACCTGCCCGCCATAGGTCGACCGCCCCGCCGCGAGGAAATCGGCCGAAGCGCCCGCTTCGCACAATCCCAGCGCCTCGTAGTAGATCAGTTCGGCGATCGTGAAGGCGTCGTGGAGTTCCACTACGTCGAGGTCCTGCGGTCCGAAGCCCGCCGCCTCATAGGCGTCGCTGGCGGAGTGATAGGAAATCTCGGGCCGCAGCATATCGCGGAAGCCCGCGGTGACCTGTCCCGAGTGCAGCACCGAGGCGGCGATGCGGATCGCGGGCAACCCCAGCCGCTTGCGCACGCGTTCGGACACCATCAGCACGGCGGCAGCGCCGTCACCGGTCGGGCAGCACTGCAGCAAGGTCAGCGGATCGGTGATCGGCCGCGACTGCAGGACTTCCTGGACCGACACTTCGCTGCGGAACTGCGCGTAAGGATTGCGGGCCCCATGGCGGCGCGCCTTGACGCTGACCCCGGCCAGCACGTCCGCGCCCACGCCGCGCTCGTGCATGTAGCGCTGCGCCCGCATGGCATACAGGGCGGGCATGACCATGCCCGCGCGCACCTCCGGGTCCTCGGCCACCAGCGGCAGCGTCCCGCCGCCGAACTGGGTGAGCTTGTCCACTCCGACCACCAGCACCACGTCGTAGCGTCCTGCCGTCACGTCCTTCCACGCCAGATGCAATGCGCTCGCACCGCCCGAGCAGGCGTTGTCCACGTTGACCACGGGCACCGTGCCGATGCCGATTTCCTTGACGATGCGCTGGCCTGCGAGCATGCCGCCGAACGCATGGCCGCAGACGACGGCCTGCACGTCGGCGGGAGCCAGGCCGGCCGACCTCAGCGCATTCAGGATGGCCGGCACGGCCAGTCCGGCGTAGCTGGAATCGCGGTACTTGCCCATGGGAATCATGGCGGCGCCGACGATGCAGGCCTGCGTGACGGGGCTGCCCCCCGTTCCATTCGCGGCGGCGCTCATTGCATACCCTCCCTGCCGCCGCGCGGCATCGTTTCCCGCGGGGCCGCCTCCGGCACCGCGAACCAGGACTGGCCGTCGTTGGCCAGCACCACGGGCAGGTCGCAGGACAGCTCCCCGGCCGGCGCGCGCACCTCGGCCAGCACCCGGACGTCGTCGTCCAGATCCACATAGCCGATGGTGTACGGCGTCGGGCGGCTGGCCGATACGTGCACTGTCGAAAACGAATAGAGCGTACCGCGCGGCCCGAAAGTCGCCGGCTCCATGTCGCGCGCCCCCGTCACCAGGCAGGTTTCCCGCTCGGGGAAGGCTGCCCGCCCCGATGACCGCGACACACTCCCTTTGAGCATGGTCTGTCCGTCGCGCACCAGGAACTGCGCGTCGTCCAGACGCGCCAGATCGCTGTTCGGCGTACCGCCGGGAGGCACTGCGGCTCCCGACCTGAAATCGGCAATGTCGTCACTCATGTTTTCGTAATTCCATTTAACGGAAATAAATTCTGTTTAATGAAAATTATAGTCGGTGAACTGCCGCTGTCGACTAAGCATTAACCCTTAATCGAAAACATGCGCGGCCGCGCCGTGGCATGCGGCGGGCTGGCGGCAGACGCGACCGGCCGACGCCGCATGCAGGCAGGCAGGCGGACAAGAACGGGTGTGAACCGGGGGATGGGGGGAACGAAACGGTGGAACGCTACGGCGTGGCGGGACCGGATTTCGGCACCGCCACGCCGCCGCGCGGGCGGCGCGCAGACGATCGGGACGTCAGGGAGCGGAGGAAAGCAGACGGGGACGCCCGGGCGGCCTCAGGATCCCGCCAGCTCCTTCCGGTAGCGGTTCAGATCCTGCACCGTGGCAAAACTGCGGCCCAGCAGGACCGACATGTTGTGGAGGATGCGGTCGGCGACCTTGCTTTCCCACTCCCTGTCGAACTGGATCTGCTGGTCCAGCCAGCGGTCCAGCCACCCCGGCTCGGGCAGGCGCGACTGCACGGTATCGTTGGGAAACAGGCTCTTGTTGACGTGCAGGTTGGTCGGATGCAGCGCCTGCGACGTGCGCTTGGCCGAGGCCATCAGCACGCCGATGCGGGCGAAGGCGGCGCGCGCCTGGTCGGCGAGCTCCTTGCCCCGGTCGGTAAGCGCCCGCCTCATGTAGCGCAGATAGGCGCCCGCATGACGCGCCTCGTCCTGCGAAATCAGCCGGTAGATGGCCTGGATGACCGGTTCGGTATGCCACTGCGATGCCCGGCGGTACCAATGGTTGAGCCGGATTTCGCCGCAGAAGTGCAGCGTGAGCGTCTCGAGCGGCGGCGCAGGATCGAACTCGAAGCGCACGTGGTCCAGTTCCTGCTCGGTGGGCAGCAGTTCGGGCCGGAAACGCCGCAGGTATTCCTGCAGCACCAGGGAGTGCTTCTGCTCTTCGAAGAACCAGATAGACATGAAAGCGCTGAAGTCGCTGTCTTCGCGGTTGTCGCGCAGGAACATCTCGGTGGCCGGGAGCGCGGACCACTCGGTAATGGCGTTCATCTTGATGGTGTTGGCCTGCTCGTCGGACAACAGGCCGGGGTCGAAACGTTCCCAGGGAACGTCTTTCTCCATGTCCCACCGAACGGATTCGAGGGATTTGAATAGTTCCGGATACAGCATGGCGGAGCCTCCGCGTCGGAGCCGGCGGCTGGTGCGTACCAGAGCGCCGGAAGTTCGGCGAACCATGGTAGCGGGCGAACTTGACTCCCCGATGACACCTGCGCGCGTTTCCCGGCGGCGCGCGGCCGCCGGGCCTGGGCTGCCTGCCAGGGCCCGTCAACGCTGAAGAAAACCTCGCGCAGGCCCTAGAGTACCGGATGCAGCGCGGGCCGGCTGCGGGCCCGGATCACCTGCGGCAGAAGGCTGCCGGCCCACATGCCGGCAAAACCGGCGAACAGCCCGGCCAACTGCGGCGGAAACTGTTCCGCGGCGAATGCGCGGACGAGCAGCCAGGCCGCCACGCCCAGCACCGCCGACAACAGCGCGCCCTGGGTGGTGGCGCGCCGCCAGTACAAGCCCATCAGCAGAGGCACGAAAGCCCCCACCAGGGTGACCGTATAGGCGCCGGCCACCATTTCGTAAATGCTGTCCGAGGTATTGAGCGCGAACACCAGCACGCAAAGGCCGAACCCCACCACCGACACGCGCATCGCCAGCAGGAAGCGCTTGTCGGACATGCCCGGCACGAAATGCCGGAGGATGTTTTCGGCGAAGGTGGTCGACGGCGCCAGCAGCGTGGCCGAGGCCGTGGACATGATGGCGGACAGCAGCGCGCCGAAGAAGAACACCTGGGCCACCACGGGCATGCGCTCCAGGATGAAGGTAGGCAGGATCTTCTGCGGATCCTCCCGCATCAGGGTGGCGACGGTATCGGGCATCACGCCCAGCGCGGCCACGCCTATGTACATCGGAATGCAGGCGAACAGCAGGTACAGCAGCCCGCCGATGACGGGGCCGCGGCGGGCGGTCTTGACGTCCTTGGACGACATGACGCGCTGGTAGACGTCCTGCTGCGGGATGGACCCCAGCATCATGGTCACCAGCGCCGCGAAGAAGAACAGGATGTCGTGCGTCGTGGCCGGCGGCAGGAAATTGAGCAGGTCGTGGCTGCTTGCCTGGTGCGCGACGACGCCCACGCCTCCGGCCAGGTCGGTCGCGAAATAAGCAATGGTGAGCAGCCCCGCGACGATGACCAGCATCTGGAAGAAATCGGTCAGGGCCACCGACCACATCCCGCCGAACAGCGTATAGGTCATGACGATCAGCATGCCGATGATCATGCCGCCGGTCTGCGAGAAGACCGCCGGGTCGAGCATGTGGAACACCAGGCCCAGGGCCTTGACCTGCGCCGCCACCCAGCCCAGGTAGGACACCACAATCGCCACGCTCATCAGCACCTCGACCAGCGTGCCGAAGCGCTCCCGGTAATAATCGCCCAGCGTCAGCAGGTTGTGCTTGTAGAGGCGCGCGGCAAAGAAAACGCCGACCAGGACCAGGCACATCGACGCGCCGAAGGGGTCCTCGACCACGCCCCCGAGGCCCTCGCGCACGAACACCGCCGACACCCCGAGCACGGCTTCCGAGCCGAACCAGGTCGCGAATGTGGTGGCGATCACGATGTACAAGGGCAAGGAACGGCCGGCCACCGCGTAGTCTGCAGCGTTCGATA
Organism: Pigmentiphaga humi; assembly: GCF_900606115.1. Lineage (GTDB taxonomy): Bacteria > Pseudomonadota > Gammaproteobacteria > Burkholderiales > Burkholderiaceae_B > Pigmentiphaga > Pigmentiphaga humi. The sequence goes on along the minus strand of NZ_UWPJ01000004.1, from coordinate 46,853 downwards.
CGCGGCGCGCCGCGAGCACGCCTATGCCGATGGAAGCCAGCAGGTAGAGCAGAACGAGCCAGAACACCATGATACCGGGCGCCTCGAAACGGTAGCCAAAACCGCGCGAGTATCGCACAGGGATAGGCGAAAGCACAGACGCCCGGCATGCGCGTGCCGACGCTATATGCAGAGGTGCAGCCCGAGCAGGCCGAGTCCGCAGAAAAAGCCGCGCCGGAACGCCGCCGGGCTGATCCGGCGCCGCAGAAGCTGTCCGGCCCACATGCCGGCCATGGCGGGCACCAGGGCGCCGAGCGATGCGGTCATCGCCTGCAGCCCGAGCGCGCCCTCGCGCGACAAGGCGATGGCCAGCGCCAGTGTGGACGCGGTGAAAGCGATGCCCAGCGCCTGCACCAGCTCGTCCTTCTCCAGCCCCAAGGCCTGCAGGTAAGGCACGGCCGGAATGACGAACACACCGGTGCATGCGGTAACGGCCCCGGTCACGGCGCCGGCCGCCGCCCCCAGCCCGCGCTCGAAGCGGCGCGGCACGGACAGCCGCACCGACGACAGGCCCAGCGCGGCATACAGCAGCAGCGCGATGCCCAGCGCCCGCGGCGCCCAGGGCTGCGTGGCCGTTCCCAGCCACGCCGCTCCCAGCAGCGTGCCGGCGAAAATGCCCGCCACCAGCGGCCAGAGCCGCTTGGCGAGCGGCATGAAGCGGCCGCCGGCGGCCAATTGCCAGACGTTGGTCACCATGGACGGCACGACGAGCAGCGCGGCAGCCTCTGGCGGCGCCATAGCCAGGCTGAGCAGGCCCATCGCCACCGTCGGCAGCCCCAGTCCGATCACCCCCTTCACGGCCCCGGCCACGAAGAAGATCGCCAACACCAATAGAATCGCCATACTGGCGCCGTCCGGATGCACTGAATCGAAGAGGTTCATGCGGCTATGCTGCATCATGGATGCGACAGGCGGGAAGACGGATTCCCCGAAGCCAGCCTACGGAAGGCATTGATCCACCCCCTGCCCGCTCACGCGGTCCTCCTTCAAGGGGGCGGCACCGGCGGCCCGGCTGAGCCGGATCCGCTGTGCCCGAGGCGGCAGCTTGGGGGGCTGAACATGGAGCAGCTATGCGGTTTCGATTCGATCTGACGGATCTTCAGCTTTTTCTGCATGTGGTGGCGGCGGGAAGTATTACCGGCGGGTCGGAGCGGGTGCATTTGTCGCTGGCTTCGGGCAGCGCGCGGCTGCGGCAGATGGAGGAGGCGCTGGGTACGCCGCTGCTGGAGCGCGGCCGGCGCGGGGTGGCGCCTACGGCGGCGGGGGAGGCATTGGCGCGGCATGCCAGGCTGATGCTGCAAGAGGCCGACCGGCTGGTGGACGACCTGGGCGGCTACGCGCGCGGGCTGCGCGGCCAGGTCAGGCTGTGGGCCAACAGTTCGGCCGCGGCCGAGCACCTGCCGGAACCGCTGGCGGATTTCCTGGTGGCGCATCCGGACATGGACGTGGACCTGCAGCATCATCCCAGCCACCGCACGGCGCAGGCGGTGCGGGAGGGCGTGGCCGACCTGGGCGTGGTGTCGGACGCCATGGATCTCGCCGGACTGGCCCGGGCGCCCTTCCGGGACGACCCGCTCGTCCTGCTCGCGCCCAGAGGCCATCCGCTGGCCGGGCGCGGCACGGTCCGCTTCGGCGACACGCTGGAGCATGACTACGTGGGGCTGGGCGCGGCCAACGCGCTGGCCCTGCACCTGGAGGACCACGCCTTGCGCGCAGGCCGGCGCATGCGGCTGCGCGTGCGCGCCGAGACGGCCGAGGCGCTGGTGCGAATGGTGGCGCGCGGCGCCGGCCTGGGCATCGTGCCGCGCGCCAGCCTGGGCCGCGGCCGGCACCCGGAACTGGTCCGGCTGGCGCTCGGCGAAACCTGGGCGAACCGCCGGCTGGTGCTATGCGCGCGGGACTTCGCGGCGCTGCCCGGCCATGCCCGGGCGCTGGTCCAGGCGCTGCGGTCGGACGCGCCGCAAAGCGCCGTTTAGCGTCGGCAGGCTCTTGGCGCGCTCAGCGCGTCACCGCCCACAGCGCCACGGCCACCCCGACCGCCAGGATGCCGGCAATGGCCGCCATCAGCCGGTTGGTCTGCTGCTGGGCCAGACGCAGCCGCTGCAGTTCGGCCAGCGTCTCGCCCGACCGGTCGGGCCGCGCCAATTGATGGTGCACCAGCCTGGGAAGCTCGGGCAGCATCTGCGCCCACTGCTCCGACTCGCGCTTGAAGCCGTTGCGCAGCGCGGCCCAGCCGACGCGCTCGTGCATCCAGCGCTCGAGGTAGGGCTTGGCGGTCTTCCACAGGTCCAGCGACGGATCCAGCTGGCGCCCCAGCCCTTCGATGTTGAGCAAGGTCTTCTGCAGCAGCACCAGCTGCGGCTGGATTTCGACGTTGAAGCGCCGCGAGGTCTGGAACAGGCGCATCAGCACCTGCCCCAGCGAGATCTCGGCCAGCGGGCGGTCGAAATACGGTTCGCAGCAGGCGCGGATGGCGCCCTCGAGTTCCTCTTCGCGCGTGCCGCGCGGCACCCAGCCCGACTCGATGTGCAGGCGCGCGACCTGCCGGTAGTCGCGCCGGAAGAAAGCGAGGAAGTTCTGGGCGAGGTAATTCTTGTCGAACTCCGACAGCGAGCCGACGATGCCGAAGTCCAGCGCGATGTACTGCCCCAGCGTGCGCGGATCGTCGGAGACGTAGATGTTGCCCGGGTGCATGTCGGCATGGAAGAAACCGTCGTCGAACATCTGCGTGAAGCAGATCTCCACGCCGTCGCGCGCCAGCTTCTTGAGGTCGACGCCGGCCTCGATGAGCCGGCCGACGTGGCTGACCGGAATGCCGCGCATGCGCTCCATCGTGAAGACCGTGGAGGCGCAGTAGTCCCACATCACCTCGGGCACGATCAGCATGTCGGCGCGCGGCCCGCCCGGCGCGAAATTGCGGCGCAGCTGGCTGCAATTGGCGGCCTCGCGCAGCAGGTCCAGTTCGTCGTGCAGGTATTTGTCGAACTCGGCCACCACCTCGCGCGGCCGGAGCCGCCGGCCGTCGGCCGAGAGTTTTTCGATCAGCGTGGCCGCGGCCCGCATCAGCCGCAGGTCTTTGTCGATGAGCGGCGCCATGTTGGGGCGCAGCACCTTGACCGCGACGTCGCGTCCATCGGGCAGCACCGCGAAATGCACCTGGGCGATCGAGGCCGACGCCACCGGCTGGCGCTCGAAACTGGCGAACACGAGATCCGGATGGCGGCCCAGCCCCTTGCAGACGATGTCGATCGCCACATCGGACGGGAACGGCGGCACGCGGTCCTGCAGCAGCGCCAGTTCGTCGGCGATGTCGGCCGGGATCAGGTCGCGGCGGGTGGACAGCACCTGGCCGAACTTGACGAAGATCGGACCCAGGGTCTCGAGCGCAAGCCGCAGCCGCATGCCGCGCGGCATGTCGAGCTTGCGCCCCTTGCGCAGCACCACCAGCAGGCGCTCGGTGACCGGATGGCGGATGCCCGAGACCACCAGCTCGTCCAGGCCATAGCGGAGGCTGACCAGGATGATGCGGATCAGGCGCAGAAAGGTCATCATCTCAGTTGTCCCCTTCCCGCCCAACGCTTCCCTCGACAGGCGGCAGACGCGACTCGAGGTGTTCCAGGCGTGCGCGCAGGTGCTCTGCGCGCTTGGCAGCGCGCTCGGCATCGTCGCGCAGCCGGCGCACCTCGGCGCCCCAGCCCTGCACCGCATGCGCGGCGGCCACCGCCCCGCGCTCTTCGGTCACGTACTCGGCCACGTTGCCGGCCAGCCGCCAGGCGCTGGCGCGCACGGCGCCCGCCAGGCCGCGGGCGGCGCCTGCCAGCCTTGCCGCGGCAATGTCGCCGAACAGGCCGGCGAGATCGTCCTCGACGTCCCACCTCAGGTCGCGGGCCAGATCGCCCACCACGTGGGCCAGCGCGGCGTCGCCCTCGATCCGCACCGCGCCCATGCGCCGTGCCGTATCGCCGGACAAGAGATCCGCCAGCTTGCCGGCGTCGATCGTCAGCACCACGTCCGGCACGGTTTCGGGCGCGGCCTGTTCGACCAGGCCGTGCGGCGTAACGGCCAGCGCCAGGCGGGTGCCGCCGAAGACCAAGCACGCCGTTTTGCCCGCATGCGGGCGCAAGCGCTCGCGGGCCCAGGGTTCGCGTACCAGCAGCGTGTCGAGCGCGCGGACGGCGGTGGCGGAAAGAGTCGGCAGGAGTGCGGGCATAGGGTCGGAGAAACCGTGGCGCGGGCGGCCCCGGCGATGGAAAAAACAAAACGCCCGTCCGAGGACAGGCGTTCCGCGGGGTTCAACCCCATGAGTTTACCGGTTGCGGCCACCCGATGTGGGGGCGGCCGCAACGGGATGTTATTGCTGCTGCACCGGGATCTGCTGCACGCCGGCCAGCAGCCAGCCGCCGTCCCGGGGCTTGAACAGGTTCCAGACCTCTTCGAAGCGGAAAGCCTCGGTGCCCGGCGCCTCGCGCAGCATGCCCGAGAAGCGCACGCTGGCCAGGTGGCCGTCGGAGACGGTCTCGATGCCCAGCAGTTCGGCATTGAGCAGCACCACTTCGGTCACGTTATCGCCCGAGCGCTGGCCGATCTGCTGGTTCAGCTCGGCCAGCAGATCGTCGGTGACCAGTTCGCGCAGTTCGTTGACGTCGCCGCGGTCCCACACGCCTTGCAGCTTGACGAAGTAGCTCTTGGCATGGCTCAGGAAGTTCACCGTGTCGAAATCGCTGGGGATGCCCCATTCACCCGAGGCGGCCTCGGCGGCAGCACCGGCGGCGGGCGCCGCTGCGGCAACCGGCGCGGCCGGCTGCAGCGACTCGCGCGCCATCGGAGCGGCGGGCTGGCGCACGGGCTCGGCCATGCGGCTGGCCTGGGCGTTGCCGGCGCCCTGCAGGGCCGGCTGCCGGCCGCCGCCGCGCAGGCGGCGCACGATGAACAGGACGGCGAAGACCACCAGCGCGATCAGCAGCAGGCTGCCGATGAATTCGGCGGCGGCGGCGCCCAGGCCCAGGTGCGACAGCAGCGCAGCCAGGCCCAGGCCGGCGGCGATGCCGGCGATGGGGCCGAGCCAGCGCGACATGCCGCTGCGCGCCGTAGCGCCCGCGGCGGCGGCGCCGGCAGCGGCAGGCGCTGCCGACGGCGCGGCCTGCTGGCCTTGCTGCTGCGGGCTGCGCGCCGGCGGCACGGCCTGGCGCTGCGTGATGTTGCTGGACTGGCGGCCCATGCTTCCGCCGCCGCCGAGGCGCTTGGCCAGGGCATCGTGCGAGACGCCCAGCATCGCCACGGTCGACACCGCAATGACCAGGGCCGGAAGGACCCGGGAAAAGAATCGTCGAGACATTAGTGGAATCTCCTGTGATATTCGGACCAGGCTGGAGCGCGCCAGGCCACGCCGCGCCCTTGGGGCGGCGTGCCGTGGCGTGCATGCCATTCCTGACAATAAGCTGAATTTAACGGACTGCGGCCCAAATTGCCAGCCGGACCACGCCGATTTTTTTGCCGCCGGGCCGCCAAGGGAGGGCCACCCCCTGCTGCGCGGGCCCCCTCAAGGGGGCGGCGCCGACGGACCGGCAAAGCCGGATCCGCGGCGCCCTGGGCAGGATCGAGGCTTGCGCCCGGCCCTTTTGATAGAGAAGCGCTAGAGCCGCAGGCCTTCGTGCAGCGCAACCACCCCTGCCGTCAGGTTGAAATATTGGACCCGCGCCAGGCCCGCCTGTTCCAGCATGCCCTTCAGCGTGTCCTGGTCGGGATGCATGCGTATGGATTCGGCCAGGTAGCGGTAGCTCGTCTCGTCGTTGGCCACCTTGCGCCCCAGCCAGGGCAGGATGTTGAAGGAATACCAGTCGTAGACCGGCCGCAGCGGCTTGGCCACGCGCGAGAACTCGAGCACCAGCAGCTTGCCGCCGGGCCGCAGCACGCGCGCCATCTCGGCCAGCGCGCGATCCTTGTGGGTCATGTTGCGCAGCCCGAACGCCACCGACACGCGGTCGAAATAGCCGTCCGGGAAAGGCAGCTTTTCCGCGTCGCAGACCGCCGCCGGCATCAGCAGCCCGGCGTCGAGCATGCGGTCGCGCCCGACCCGGAGCATGGAATCGTTGATGTCGGTCAGCCAGACTTCGCCGGTCGGGCCGGCGCGGCGCGCGAAGGCCTTGGCCAGGTCGCCGGTGCCGCCGGCGATGTCGAGCACCTTCATGCCCGGCCGGATGGCGGCGCGAGCCACGGTGAAGGCCTTCCAGGCCCGGTGCATGCCGCCCGACATCAAATCGTTCATGACGTCGTAGCGGGACGCCACGGAATGGAATACCTCGGCCACCTTGCGGGCCTTGTCGTTCTCGGCCACCTGCTGGAAACCGAAATGGGTGGTGCCGGGCTGGCCGGCATCCCCTTCGGCGGAAGAATAGGGCTTATCGCTCATTGCTTACCTTCACGGCGTATTTCGTTGACGGCGACCCCGCCCGCCGGCTCGGGGTCGCGGGACGCGCCCGCCGCAGCCAGCGCCGCGAGATACTGCTCCCACAGCTTGTCCTGGTCGCGGCCCAGCGTATAGAGAATGTCCCAGGAATAGATACCGCTCGAGTGACCATCGGAAAACCGCGGCTGCACCGCATAATTGCCCACCTGGTCGAGGGCGAGGATGTCCACCCCGCGCTTGCCGGTCTGCAGCGTCTCCTGGCCCGGGCCGTGGCCGCGCACCTCGGCCGACGGGCTGTAGACCCGCAGCAGTTCGAAAGGCACGCGGAAGGTCTGGCCGTCGTCGAACGACATTTCCAGCACGCGCGACTGCCTGTGCACGACGATGTTGGTGGGGAAAGGCGTATTTTTATCCAGGCCTGCCATGGTCTTCTCGCACGAGAGGGCTCCATGGTAGCCGATGGGAAGGCGGCGCGCGCCCCGCTCCGGGGGGTTCGCATGTCACATACCTGAAACAATACCGCCATACTATGGACACGCTCCAGCAACCCGAATCGGCATCGCCCATGTCCAGCACCATCCTAGTCGTCGAAGACGAACCGGCCATCCAGGAACTGATCGCGGTCAACTTGTCCTTCGCGGGCCACAAGGTCCTGCGCGCGGCCGACGCCGAACAGGCGCAGATCCTGATCCGCGCCGAACTGCCCGACCTGATCCTGCTCGACTGGATGCTGCCCGGCACCTCCGGCGTGGTCCTGGCGCGCAAGCTGCGTGCCGACGAGCGCACCAAGGCCGTGCCCATCATCATGCTGACCGCCAAGGGCGCGGAACAGGACAAGGTCGAAGGCCTGGAAGCCGGCGCCGACGACTACATCACCAAGCCGTTCTCGCCCAAGGAACTGATGGCCCGCATCAAGGCGGTGCTGCGCCGCCGCGCGCCCCAGCTCACCGACGACCTGATCGACGTCGCCGGCCTGCGCCTGGACCCGGTCACCCACCGGCTGCACGGCAACGGCGTGACGCTGAACATCGGCCCCACCGAATTCCGCCTGCTGCACTTCTTCATGACCCACCCCGAGCGCGTGTTCTCGCGCTCGCAGCTGCTGGACCAGGTCTGGGGCGATCACGTGTTCGTCGAAGAACGCACCGTGGACGTCCACATCCGCCGCCTGCGCAAGGCGCTCGAACCCAGCAGGCACGACAGCCACGTCGAGACGGTGCGCGGCAGCGGCTATCGCTTCACCGCCCATCCGGCCACCACCCTCGCCTGAGCTTCCGGCCCGCGCCGGCACGCCGGCGCGTCCTTTTTCCCGGGCCGCCCCGCCGCCCGGCGCAATGCGACAATCCCGCATCATGGTCTGGATACGCAACCTCATCATCGTCCTGCTCTGGGCAGGACTGGCCGCCTTGTCGCGGCCGCTCGGCGGCGGCTTCGGCTGGGCCGTCTTCAGTTTCGGGCTCGGCGTCCTGCTGGTCTGGCACATCTGGCAGCTCTCGCGCGTGCTGCGGTGGACGCGCGACCTGCAACGCCCACCGCCGCCGTCGGCCGGCTCGTGGGACGACGCCCTGGCGCGGCTGTACCGCCACCTGCGCGAGCAGCAGCGCCAGCTCTCGCAGCTGGAAGGCAACGTCCAGGGCTTCTTCGCCGCCGCCCAGGCGCTGCCCGACGGCCTGGTCACGCTGAACGAGGAATTCCACATCGACTGGTGCAACCGCATCGCGCGCCAGCACCTGGGCCTGCGCCTGCCGGCCGATCACGGACAGAGCCTGCTCAACCTGGTGCGCGCGCCCGAATTCGTCAAGTATGCCCGCCAGCAGGATTGGCCGGCGCCGCTGCTGGTGCGCAGCCCGGGCGGCGGCGAGCGCCTGCTGATGGTGCAGCTGATCTCGTACAACAAGCACCAGCGCATGCTGCTGACGCGCGACGTCACGCAGATCGAGCGCCTGGAAACCACGCGCCGCGACTTCGTGGCCAACGTCTCGCACGAACTGCGCACGCCGCTGACGGTGCTGGCCGGCTTCCTGGAAACGCTGCGCGACATGCCGGCCGAAGCGCTGAACGAAGACCAGCGCCGGCATTACCTGAAGCTGATGCTCGACCAGGCCCAGCGCATGCAGGCCATCGTCGCCGACCTGCTCACGCTTTCGACGCTGGAGTCCTCGCCCACCACCGACCCGCAGCCGGTGGACATGCCGGAGTTGATCGCGACCGCGCTCGATCAGGCCACGGCCTTGTCGGCGGGACGCCACACCTTCGACCGCGACATCGACCCCGGCCTCGACATCCTGGGCACCGCCACGGAACTCGCCTCGGCCATCTCCAACCTGCTGGTCAATGCCGTGCGCTATACGCCGGACGGCGGCCACATCGCCGTCACCTGGCGCCGCGAAGACGGCGGCGCGCGCTATGCCGTCCAGGACACCGGCATAGGCATAGACAGCCATCATCTGCCGCGCCTGACCGAGCGCTTCTACCGCGTGGACCGCAGCCGCTCGCGCGAATCGGGCGGCACCGGGCTGGGGCTGGCGATCACCAAGCACATCGCCATGCGCCACGGCGCCGAACTGCACATCGAAAGCGAACCGGGGCACGGCAGCACGTTCTCGCTGCATTTCCCCGACAGCAGAGTGGCCTAGTATCCGCGGACACGCGCGGGCGCGCGCCGCTGTATCCCTGAAGCCGGTGTGCCCAAAGGGGTAAAAAGGGACGACCTGGCGTTACCATAAACACTGAACCATCAGTTCATTTATCCACGGTGCAACGCCCCACCCCCGCCGCACGAAAGTACGCCGCCCCATCCAGGGCGCCGCGGATCCGGCTCCGCCGGTCCGCCAGTGCCGCCCCCCTGGGGCGCGCGCGTCAGCGCGTAGGGAGGGCCTTTTCCCTCTCCCTCTAGCCGGAGCCGTCTACCCCATGGCGAAAATCGTATTGCTCGAAAACATCCATCCCAGCGCGGTCGAAGTCTTCACCGCCGCCGGATTCGACGACATCACCACCCACGCCGGCTCTCTGCCGCCCGATGCGCTGCGCGACGCCCTCCAGGGCGCGAGCGTGGTCGGCATCCGCTCGCGCACGCACCTGGACGCCGGCATCATCGAAGGCCTGCCCGACCTGCGCGTCATCGGGTGCTTCTGCATCGGCACCAACCAGGTCGACCTGGACAGCGCCATGGCGCACGGCATGCCCGTGTTCAACGCGCCCTTCTCCAACACGCGTTCGGTCGCCGAGCTGGTGCTGGCCGAAGCCATCCTGCTGCTGCGCCGAATCCCGGAAAAGAACCTGCGCGTGCACCAGGGCCACTGGGACAAGAGCGCCTCCGGCGCCTTCGAGACCCGCGGCAAGACGCTGGGCATCATCGGCTACGGCAACATCGGCTCGCAGGTCGGCATTCTTGCCGAGGCGCTGGGCATGCGCGTCATCTTCCACGACGTCGAAACCAAGTTGCCGCTGGGCAATTCCCGCGCCTATCCCGACCTGTCGGCGCTGCTGGCCGAGGCCGACGTGGTGACGCTGCACGTGCCGGGAGGCGTGTCCACCGAGAACATCATCAACGAAGCCACGCTGTCGCAAATGAAGCGCGGCGCCATCCTGATCAACGCCTCGCGCGGCACCGTGGTCGATATCGCCGCGCTGCGCGCGGCGCTGGACGCCGGCCTGCTGCGCGGCGCGGCGCTGGACGTGTTCCCGGTCGAACCCAAGAGCGTGGACGAACCTCTCAAGAGCCCGCTGATCGGCCTGCCCAACGTCATCCTGACGCCGCACATCGGCGGCAGCACCATGGAATCGCAAGAGAACATCGGCAAGGAAGTGGCCGAGAAGCTGGTGCGCTACATCCAGGGCGGCACCACCAAGGGCGCGGTCAACTTCCCCGAGCTGCCGCACCAGGACCTGGCCGGCGCCTCGCGCATCCTGCACGTCCACCGCAACGAACCCGGCGCGCTCGCCACCCTGAACGCCGTGTTCGCCCAGCGCAAGATCAACATCGTCAGCCAGCAGCTCCAGACCAAGGGGCGCATCGGCTACGTGCTCACCGACATCGCCGATCCCGCCGACCCGGCGCTCGTCGACGCGCTGCGCCAGCTGCCCATCACCGTGCGCTGCGACCTGCTGTAATCCATCCGGCCCGTCTTAGCCGACGGCCGGATAGCGCAGCGACAGCCGCTCCTGCAGGCGCTGGTGAAACGCCGGCACGCGCTGCGCGGCATCCTGCAGCGCCTCGCGGAAAGCCAGGGACTCCTCCCCTGGCGCCACGCGCGGCGCGGCCCAGATCGCATCGGGAAAATGCCGGTCGCCGCGCCGGCGCGGGATGATGTGCCAATGCAGGTGCGGCACCATGTTGCCGAGCGCCGCCAGGTTGACCTTGTCGGGCTGCAGATGGTCGCGCATCACGGCTTCCACTTCCAGCACCACTTGCATGACGTGCAGGCGATCGGCCTCGGACAGGTCGGTCATCTCGGCGGCATGCGCATGCCAGATCACCCGTACGTAGCCGGGGTAGTCCGCCTCGTCGACGGCGATCACGCGCAGCCTGGCATCGCGCCACAAAGCGGGCGCTTCGGCGGCGGCGCACAGCGGGCAAACTGAAGAAGAATCGGTCATCGCAGGCATAGACCCTAGTCAAACGACTTGAAAAACGAGGCTCCCGGCCGGGCTTGACCCAGGATGCGGTGGATCCGGCTCCGCCGGTCCGCGCGCATCGCCCCCTCGAGGGGGCCCGCGAAGCGGGTAGGGGGCGGTCCTATTCCCAGCGGCCGTTGCGGCGCAACTCCACCTGGCCGATGAAACGCTGCAAGGTGCGGACCGCCTCGGCCACCAATCCATCGATCGCGCAGCCCATGTGATGGCCGCGCCCGCGCTCGCCGGAAGGCGTGATGTGCATGACTTCCAGTTTCGCCTCCAGGTGCAGGCGCGGCGCCAGCGTCACCACGGCGCCGGCAAAGCAGGCTCCCACGTCCAGCGGCGCCTCGTCCGGCGGCAGGTGCAGGCCGATCCCGGTCATGCTGATGTCGATGACCTCGAAGCTGCGCTCGCGGCCGGGCGCGGAGGCGATATGCACCAGCGGCACCGGCGGGACGGGCCGTGCGCGAAAATGAGCGCGGCGCTGGATGCGATACAGCTCCACGGGCAGCATGCAGGCCAGGCGGCGGCTGCCGTCGCGCGCCGGCAGCCATTTCAGGTTCTGCACCGAGAATTGCACCTTGACGCGATCCAGGTAGCCGACCGCCGTCACGCTGGCGGCGGACACCAGCCTATGCAGGCCGGCCTCGCCATGCGCGCCCGCCAGCCACAGCAGCCGGCGCGTTCGATCCACCTCGACGATGCTGTTCCAGGCCAGCTCGTCCTCATCCACGCTCAGCCCCAGCACCGCGCCCTGCTCGGCCATGCGCCCCAGCAGGGTCTGCAGTTCCAGCGGCTGGGCGATGCGGAACTCCTCCAGCGTCGGATCGTCCAGCCGCTCCGGCGTCCAGGACAGCAGCGGGCTGTCCTGGAGCGCGGTCGTGCCGGCTGGATCGCGCGACGCCATTTAGAGCAGCACCCGCTCGATGCCGCCGGCATTGGCGCGGCGCACGTAGTCTTCCATCCACTGCTCGCCCAGCACGTGGCGCGCGATCTCGACGACGATGTAGTCGGCGTCGAGGCCGGCATCGTCGTTGTAGCGGCTCAGGCCCTGCAGGCAGGAGGGACAGGAGGTCAGCACCTTGACGTCGCCGGAGAAACCGTCGGCGCGCAGCTTGCCGGCACCCTTGCGCAGCTCTTCTTCCTTGCGGAAGCGGATTTGCGTGGAAATGTCCGGGCGGGTCACCGCCAGCGTGCCGGATTCGCCGCAGCAGCGGTCGCTCTTGTCCACGCCCTCGCCCACCAGCGCGCGCACGGTCTTCATGGGATCCTGCAGCTTCATCGGCGTATGGCAGGGATCGTGGTACATGTAGCGCGTGCCCGTGACGCCGTCGAGCTTGATGCCTTTCTCGAGCAGGTACTCGTGGATGTCGATCAGCCGGCAGCCGGGGAAGATCTTGTCGAATTCATAGCCCGCGAGCTGGTCGTAGCAGGTGCCGCAGCTCACCACCACCGTCTTGATGTCGAGGTAGTTGAGCGTGTTGGCCATGCGGTGGAACAGCACCCGGTTGTCGGTGATGATCTTTTCGGCCTTGTCTTCCATGCCGTTGCCGCGCTGCGGATAGCCGCAGCACAGGTAGCCCGGCGGCAGCACGGTCTGCACGCCGGCGTGCCAGAGCATGGCCTGCGTGGCCAGCCCGACCTGCGAGAACAGGCGCTCGGAACCACAGCCGGGGAAGTAGAACACCGCCTCGGTCTCGGCCGAGGTGCCCTTCGGGTCGCGCAGGATGGGGATGTACTTCGCGTCCTCGATGTCCAGCAGCTTGCGCGCGCCCTGCTTGGGCAGGTTGCCCGGCATCTTCTTGTTGACGAAGTGGATCACCTGCTCGCGCAGCGGCGGCTTGCCCACCGTGGCCGGCGGATGCGCGGTCTGCTTGCGGGCGAACTTGGCCAGCACGTCGTGCGCCAGGCGCTGCGCCTTGTAGCCGACGCCCACCATGGCCTTGCGCGTGGCATTGATGGTGCGCGGATCCTTGGCGTTCAGGAAGAACATGGCCGCGGCCGTGCCCGGATTGAAGGACTTCTGGCCCATGCGGCGCAGCAGGCTGCGCATGTTCATCGACACGTCGCCGAAGTCGATGTCCACCGGACAGGGGGTCTCGCACTTGTGGCAGACCGTGCAGTGGTCGGCCACGTCCTCGAACTCTTCCCAATGCTTGACGCTGATGCCGCGCCGGGTCTGCTCTTCGTACAGGAAGGCCTCGACCAGCAGCGAGGTCGCCAGGATCTTGTTGCGCGGCGAGTAGAGCAGGTTGGCGCGCGGCACGTGGGTGGCGCACACCGGCTTGCACTTGCCGCAGCGCAGGCAATCCTTGACCGCGTGCGAGATCGCGCCGATCTCGCTCTGCTGCATGATCAGGGATTCGTGGCCCATCAGGTTGAAGCTGGGCGTGTACGCATGGCGCAGGTCGCCGCCGGGCATCAGCTTGCCGGCATTGAAGCGGTTGTGCGGATCGACGCGGCGCTTGTAGTCCTGGAACGGCGCCAGCTCGGCTTCGGACAGGAACTCGTACTTGGTGATGCCGATGCCGTGCTCGCCCGAGATCACGCCGTCCAGGCTGCGTGCGACGTCCATGATGCGCGAGACGGCCTCGTTGGCCTCCTGCAGCATCTCGTAGTTGTCGGAGTTGACCGGGATGTTGGTGTGGACGTTGCCGTCGCCCGCGTGCATGTGCAGCGCGACGAACACCCGGCCCTTGAGTTCCTTGTCGTGGATCTCCTGGGCCTTGGCGAGGATGGGCGCGCAGGCCTGGCCGGAGAAGATGCGCGACAGCGGCGCCTTCAGCTCGGCCTTCCAGGACACGCGCACGGTGCGGTCCTGCACCACGTCGAACACGCGCACTTCGGGCTGCACCTGCAGGCGGTCCTGCAGGGCCGGCAGCAGCGCGCCCAGGCCGATGCGGGCGAACTCGCCCATGGTGTCGGCCAGCGCCAGGTCCATGCTGTTCAGGATCCAGGTCCAGCGCCCACGCACTTCCTCCAGCAGCTCCAGCGCCTGCACGGCGCGGTCGCCCAGGATTTCCTCGCGCGAGAGCTTCTCGCCTTCACCGTCCTCGCTCTTGCCCAGGGGCAGGTCGCCGCTGTCGAAGAACCCGGCCAGGCGGTCGATCAGGCGCAGCTTGTTGCGGGTGGACAGCTCGATGTTGATGCGCTCGATCTCGTCGGTGTACTCGCCCATGCGCGGCAGCGGGATCACCACGTCTTCGTTGATCTTGAAGGCGTTGGTGTGGCGCGCGATGGCGGCGGTGCGCGAACGGTCGAGCCAGAATTTCTTGCGCGCCTCGGCGCTGACGGCGACGAAGCCTTCGCCGTGGCGCGTATTGGCCAGGCGCACGACCTCGCTGGCCGCCACCGCGACCGCGTCCTCGTCGTCGCCGACGATGTCGCCGATCAATACCATCTTGGGCAGCGTGCCGCGCTTGCTCTTGGTCGAATAGCCGACCGCGCGCAGATAGCGCTCGTCCAGGTGCTCCAGGCCCGCCAGGATCGCGCCGCGGGTGCGCCCCTCGCCGTCCAGGTAGCCCTTGACCTCGACGATGGACGGAATGGCGTCGCGCGCCTGGCCGAAGAATTCCATACAGACCGTGCGCGCGTACTTGGGCATGCGGTGCACCACCCAGCGCGCCGACGTGATGATGCCGTCGGTGCCTTCCTTCTGGATGCCCGGCAGGCCCGCCAGGAATTTGTCGGTCACGTCCTTGCCCAGGCCTTCCTTGCGGAACACGCGTCCGGGAATGTCCAGCGGCTCGGTGCGCAGCAGGCGCTCGCCGGGCTTGCCGGCGCCGTCGAACCACTTGAGTTCGAAGCGGGCGACGTCGACGTCGTGGATCTTGCCCAGGTTGTGGCCCAGGCGCGTGACCTCGAGCCAGTTGCCCTCGGGATCGACCATGCGCCACCAGGCGAGGTTGTCGAGCGCGGTGCCCCACAGCACGGCCTTCTTGCCGCCCGCGTTCATGGCGACGTTGCCGCCCACGCAGGAAGCCTCGGCCGAGGTCGGATCCACCGCGAACACGAAGCCGGCCTTGTCGGCGGCGTCGGCCACGCGCTTGGTGACCACGCCGGCGCCGGTGAAGATCGTGGCGACCTCCTTGTCCAGGCCGGGCTGCGGACCCAGCGCCACCGGGTCCATGTGATCGAGCTTCTCGGTGTTGATGACCACCGATTTCCAGGTCAGCGGCACCGCGCCGCCGGTATAGCCCGTGCCGCCGCCGCGCGGGATGATGGTCAGGCCCAGCTCGATACAGCCGCGCACCAGCGCGGCGATTTCCTCTTCGCTGTCGGGCGTCAGCACCACGAACGGGAATTCGACGCGCCAGTCGGTGGCGTCGGTCACGTGCGAGACGCGCGAGAGCCCGTCGAACTTGATGTTGTCGCGTGCGGTGCTGCGGCCCAGCACCTTCTGCACGCGCCGGCGCAGCTCGGCGGTTTCGTTGAACTCGCGCTCGAACGCGGCGACCGCGCCGCGGGCCAGCTCCAGCAGCCGGCCGACCTTGCCGTCGCGCTCGGTTTCGCCCGGCTCGCGGCGCTGCTCGACTTCGCCCAGGCGATGGTTCAGCGCCTCGACCAGCAGGCCGCGGCGCTTGGGATTGTCGAGCAGGTCGTCCTGCAGATAGGGATTGCGGCGCACGACCCAGATGTCGCCCAGAACTTCGTAGAGCATGCGCGCCGAGCGGCCGGTGCGGCGCTCGCCGCGCAGCTCGCACAGCATGTCCCAGGCCTGCGACCCCAGCAGCCGTTGCACGATCTCGCGATCGGAAAACGACGTATAGTTGTAGGGAATCTCCCGCAGGCGGGCCGGCGTGTGCGCCGAAGCGATGGCGATGGGCAAAGGGGCGTTCATGATGGGGGTACTTCATCCCAAAGGTAGCCGATCATTCTAGCCGATCGGCCCGCCTACCCGCTGCACCCCTGCTCTTTCCCCCTCGGCGGAAACGCTCAGGCGCCCAGGCGCCCGCGCCAGCCCGCCTCGGAAAACCCCACGCTCACGGCTCCATCCGCCGTCTCCAGCACCGGACGCCGCACCAATGTGGGGTGCCCGGCCACCAGCGCCAGCCAGTCGGCCTCGCCCGCAGGCTGCTTGCTCGCTTCCGGCAGGTTGCGCCAGGTGGTCGAGGCCCGATTGACCAGCTTTTCCCAGCCGCCCACCTTGCCTGCCCAGGCCTTGAGCACGTCCGCGCCCGCCGGGTGCTCCCGGTAGTCGACGAAGGTGTAGGCCAGTCCCTGGGCATCGAGCCATTTGCGCGCCTTGCGGCACGTATCGCAGTTGTTCAGTCCGTAGACGCGGATATCGGCCATGCCCTGAAACCCTTGTTCGTTGACATCTCGCCCCCTTACTTGTCGGGGAACATCCACAGCAGCGCCGCCGTCATCGTCAAATAGCGGCCCAGCTTGCCTATCGCCATATAGACCACGCAGGCGCGGAAATCGAGCCGCAGCCAGCCCGCCACCGCGCACAGCGGATCGCCCACCAGCGGCACCCAGGAGAGCAGCAGCGTCTTGGCGCCGAAGCGCTCCACCCAGGCGTGCGCGGTGGCGTGCCAGCGGTCCTTGCGGGAAGGCGCGCGGTCGTCGCCATGCCCGCTTTCGTGCGCCGCTTCATGTTCATGTCCATGCTCATGCTCCAGCCGCGCTTCGCGGTGCGCCTTGATACGCTCCACCGCCCGCTTGGCCAGCGCGCCCATCCAGTAGCTGATCACGCCGCCCAGCGTGTTGCCCGCGGTCGCCATCAGCACCGCCGCCCAGAACATATGCGGCGCCAGCTTCACATAGCCGAACACCGCCGGCTCCGACCCCATGGGCAGCAACGTGGCGGAGACCATGCTGACGACGAAAATCGCCGACAGCCCGACCTCGGGCAGTGCCAGGGTGTGGAGCAGCCATTGGACGGAGGTTTGAAGCCACTGGTGCATGGCGAAGGAGTTTACCCGCCCTGCGCGCTTGCGCGCGCCCAGGCGCGCCGCGAATCAGGCCGGCAGCTGGCGGCGAACCGGACCCGCCTGCCGGCTCCATCCATGCGATAGCGACGGATCGGTCTTGGCGTATTGGCTGGGCGGGCAGCCCATCGCCCGTTTGAACATCGCGATGAAGGCGCTCGGCGCCGCATAGCCGAGATCGCGCGATACCCGCGTGACCGCCTGCCCTTCGGCCAGCCGGGCGAACGCTTCCATGAGGCGCACCTGCTGCCGCCAGTCCGCGAAGCTCATGCCGAGTTCATCCTGGAAGAGCCGGCGCAGCGTCCGGGTGCTCGCGCCGATTTCGTAGGCCAGATCATCCAGCGTGCTGGCATCGTGCGGACGCTCCAGGAGCGCCGTGCACAGTTTCAGCAGGCGCGGGTCGCGCGGCATGCGCACGTTCAGCGGCAGTTGCTCGAGCCGGGCGATCTCGATCAAGGCCAGCTCTTCCATGGTGCGATAGCGCGCATCGGTGGGCCGCGGCAGCCGCGGGTCGGCCACCGCCAGCTCTTCGAGCAGGCGCTGCAGCAGCGGCGCAATGGCGACGACCGCGCAGGCCTCCACCCCGGCAGGCGCCGAACCCGCCTCGACATACAGGGTGCGCATCGACACCGGCCCGACCATGCGGATCTCGTGAGGCATGAACGCGGGTATCCAGACGCCCCGGTTCGGCGGAATCACCCAATAGCCGCCGGGCGTGGTCACGCGCATCACGCCGCGCGCCGCGTGCAGCAATTGCGGCACGTCGTGCCTATGCAGCGGCTGCAGCGAACCGGCCGCGTAGTCGTGCGCGAACACCAGCGTGCGTCCCGCGCCGAAGAAAGGGTAGAGGGGAATGTCTTCCTGATCCATCTGCGTCCGTTTTTCGCTATTTTTTGGCCAGACTTCTTCTTTCCAACCCCTTACATTCTAGATGCGACTGGTTCGCAGTCGCATTCGCAAACGTATCGACCGAATAAGAGGGGTTTATGAAAACGGGGCATCGACACGCTGGTGGCAGGGAGGCGCCCGTCTTCCAGCGCGCCGTCGGGATTCTGGTCGTGGCGGGAGCGCCCTGGGCGGCCTGGGCGCAGCAGGCCGCCCAGGAGCCGGCGGCGGACGCCGCCGCGCCGCAGACCGCCACGCTGCCCGCCGTCACGGTCACGGCCACCCGCGCCGAAACCGCGACCAAGACCGACACGCCGCTGATCGAAACGCCGCAGGCGATCTCGGTCGTGACCCGCGCCCAGATGGAGAGCCAGGCGGCGCAGACCATCGACCAGGCATTGCGCTACACCTCGGGCGTGGCGGGCGAGACGCGCGGCGGCTCGGCCACCCGCCAGGACTTCCGGTACATCCGCGGATTCGGCCCCTTCGGCACGAACTACCTCGATGGCATGAAACAGCCGTATGCCAGCTTCGGCTTCTTTCAGAACGAGCCCTATTTCGTCGACCGCATCGAGGTCCTCAAGGGCCCCTCCTCGGTGCTGTACGGACAGAACAGCCCGGGCGGCCTGATCAACGTCATCAGCAAGCGCCCGACGCTGGAACCGCAGCACGAGGTGTTCGTCGCAGGCGGCAGTTTCGGCCGGATCGAGACGGGGATCGATCTGTCCGGCCCGCTCGACGCCGACGGCAAGTTCTCGTATCGCTTCACGGCGGTCGGACACACGGGCGAAACCGCCGTGGACCATACCCGCTCGGAACGCATCGCGGTGGCGCCGGCGCTGACCTGGCGCCCGGACGGCGCCACGGCGCTCACGCTCTACGCGCAATATCTGCGCGATCCGCAAAGCGGGCATTTCGGCTACGTGCCGGCGCAGGGGACGTTCCTGAACAACCCGAACGGAAGGATTTCGCGCCATTTCTTCGACGGCGAGCCCGGCTTCAACCATGACAGCAAGACCCAGACCGCCGTCGGCTATGAACTGGACCACCGCTTCGACAGCGGATGGCGGCTGCAGCAAAGCCTGCGCTATGCCCGTCTGGACTCGGACCTTGCGCTGGCCTACGGCACGGGTTTCGCGCCGGACTTGCGGACGCTGAACCGCGCGGCCTTCACCGACCGCGACAAGATCGACGCGTGGACCTTCGACAACCGGTTCGAAAAAACCTTCAATACCGGCGCGCTGCATCACGCCGTGCTGGTCGGCCTGGACTACCAGCATACCGAGTCCGACGCGCGCTGGCTGTTCGGCAGCGCGCCGAGCATCGATGCGTACGCGCCGGTCTATGGACAAGCCATCGCGGCGCCGTCGATGCCGCTGCTCGACCAGAAGCAGAAACTCAGCCAGACGGGACTCTATCTGCAAGACCAGATCAGGTTCGACCGCTGGGTGATGCTGGCCGGCTTGCGCCGCGATTTCGCCGACAACGACACGCGCAATCGCAGCCTGAACACCTCCACCACCGTGCGCGACGAAGCGACGACGGGCCGCCTGGGCCTGCTGTACCGGTTCGACAGCGGAATCTCGCCTTACGTCAACTATTCCACGTCGTTCCTGCCCACCACCGGCGCCGATTGGCAAGGCACCCCGTTCAAGCCGACCACCGGCAAGCAATGGGAAGCGGGAGTGAAATATCAGCCCGGCGACGCCCGCAGCTTCGTCACCGCTTCGGTGTTCCATCTCGTCCAGGACAACGTCCAGACGCCCGACCCCGATGCCACGCACGGCATCTTCGCCCAGGTGCAGAGCGGCAGGGCGCGCGCCCGCGGCCTCGAGCTCGAAGGCCATGCCGACCTGGGCAGGCATCTTTCGCTCATCGGCAGCTACACCTACCTGGACAGCAAGGTGGTGCGCAGCAACGGGCCGGACCTGGACAAGCGGCCCGTCTCGGTGCCCCGCCAGACGGCCTCGCTCTGGTTCGACTACCGCTTTTACGATCAGCCGTGGGCCGGCGTGGGATTGAGCGCCGGGGTGCGCTACATCGGCGCCTCCTATGCCGACGTGGCCAACACGCAGCGCGTGCCCGGCTTCACCGTCGCCGACGCGGGCATCAGCTATACGACCGGCGGCTATCGCCTGGCCTTGAACGTTGCCAACCTGTTCGACCGCAAGGCGGTGGTCTGCTCCAACGGCTACAACGCCTGCAACTACATCCAGCCCCGTACGGTCACCGCCTCGCTGCGCTACATCTGGTGAGCCCATGCTGACGTCCGCCGCGCTGCGGCGCTGGTCGTGGGTGCACCGCTGGACCAGCCTCGTTTGCACGCTGTTCCTGTTGATACTGTGCATCACCGGCTTGCCGCTGATCTTCCACGACGAGATCGACCAGGCCCTGGGCTATGCGGTGGCCGGGCGCGCTGACGGCTCGCCCGCCGCGTCGACCGACGCGCTGGTCGCGGGCGTGCTGGAGAGCCATCCCGGCCTGCACGTGCAGTTCGTACTGTGGGATGCCGACACGCCCGGCGTGGTGAGCTTCGCGCTGGGACGCGCCGCGGACTCGCCGCCCGGCGAGAACCTGGCGGTGTACGTCGATGCCGCCAGCGGCGAGATCCTCGGCGCGGGCGCGCTCGACCGCGGGCCGATGGGCCTGCTGCTGAAACTCCATGGCGAGTTGTTCCTGGGGCCGGCCGGGCCGCTCGCGATCGGCCTGGTCGCGCTGCTGTTCCTGGCTTCGCTGGTGTCGGGCGTGATCGTCTATGCGCCGTTCACGAGGCGGCTGGCCTTCGGCGCGCTGCGGCCGGGCAGCCGGCGCGTACGGCGGCTGGACCTGCACAACCTGGCCGGCATGGCGACGCTCGGCTGGGCGCTGGTGGTCGGCGCGACCGGCCTCATCAACAGCTGGGGCGATCTCGCGGTGCAGGTCTGGCAGGCGCGCGAACTGTCGCGGCTCGCGCCCTCTTCTACGGCGCGCGCATCCGCCGCGCCGGTCGACCTGGACGGCGTCGTGGCCACGGCGCGCGCCGCGGTGCCGGGCATGACGCCCTACTTCATCGCCATGCCCGGCTCGGTACTGACCAGCCGCCGGCACTACGGCGTCTTCCTGCGCGGCAATACCCCCTTGACCCAGCACCTGCTCCAACCCGTGCTGGTGGACGCCGGCACCGGCGAGGTGGCGGGAACGCGCAGCCTGCCGTGGTACATGCAGGCGCTCTTTCTCGCCCAACCGCTGCACTTCGGCGACTACGGCGGCTGGCCGCTCAAGCTGATCTGGGCGCTGCTCGACCTGGCCACCATCGGCGTGCTGCTGACCGGGCTGTCGCTCTGGCTGGGCCGGCGCGGCGGATCCGCGAACACCATGGGGTCCCGCTCATGAACGCGAGGATGCCGCTGCGCCGCCGCTTCGCGGAACCGTTCCTGATCGCCGTGCTCACGATCGCCGGATTGGCCGGTGCCATGGTCGGCGAAGGCCTCGTCAAGGCCGTCGGCGTGGCCGGCGTGGCGATCCCGCTGCTGGCGATGCTCCGCCACGGCGCGCGGGCCCGCCGCCGGCCGCCCCCACCCATCGAGGAAGAAAACAATGATTAGTCCATTGGCCGATCCGCGCGCCGAGGCCGTCCTGAGCCGCCTGCATGCCGAGGATGCCCGGCAGCTTCGGTCGATCGTCCTGCGCTATCTGCCCCGCGCGCTGCTGTCCCGCTTCGGCGGCGGCTCCGGCGCCGACGTCTCGTCCGCCGCCGACCGGGCCTTTCTGCGCGACAAGCTGGTCGCGCTCGATGCGGACAAGGGGCGGCTGGCCTACACCTACTGCCGCGCGCTCGATGCGCGCCAGGTGGTCGAGGTCGGGACCTCGTTCGGCGTATCCACGATCTACCTGGCCGCGGCCCTGCGCGACAACGCGGCCGCAGGCGGCGGAGAGCGGCGGCTCATCGGCACCGAAATCGAGCCGGTCAAAGTGCGCGCCGCCCGCGCCAACCTCGCCGAGGCGGGCCTGGCCGATTTCGCCGAAATCCGGGAAGGCGACGCGCTGCTGACGCTGAAGGCGCTCGCCGGCCCGGTCGATTTCCTGTTGATCGACACGTGGATCCCGCTCGCGCTGCCCGCGCTCGAACTGCTCAAGCCCCGTCTTCGCCCGGGCGCCATCGTGATGTGCGACAACGTGCGGCAGTTTGCCCGCGAATACCGCGCATACACCGATTACGTGCGCGATCCGCGCAACGGCTTTCGTTCCATGCTCTGGCCCAAACAGGGCGGCGTGGAACTGTCGGTCAGGAGCGAGGCGCCGGCCTGACGCGAGGAAAACCCGGGCGAACCGCGGCGGCGATCGCCGCGGCCCAGGCGGCAAAAAGCGCCGCGTGGGCATCTGTGTCAAACTAAATAGTTGCTCTCGCATGGCGTTTGCGCTTTCTTGCGACCCGAGTTTCCCTCACCAACCCCTCAAGCAGCATCATGGCTACCGACTACCTCAAACGCATTCTCACCGCCAAAGTCTATGACGTCGCTATCGAGTCCGAACTCGAAGCCGCTCCGCAGATTTCGGCGCGAATTGCGAACGCGGTGCTGCTCAAACGGGAGGACACCCAGCCCGTGTTCAGCTTCAAGCTGCGCGGCGCCTACAACAAGATGGCCAACCTGCCGCCCAAGGCGCTCGAACGCGGGGTCATCGCCGCCTCGGCCGGCAACCACGCCCAGGGCGTGGCGCTGGCGGCCCAGCGCATGGGCTGTCGGGCGGTCATCGTCATGCCGGTCACCACGCCGCAGTTGAAGATCAACGCGGTCAAGGCGCGCAACGCCGAAGTGATCCTGCACGGCGAAAGTTTCACCGACTCCTACAACTACGCCAAAGAACTCGAGGCCAAGGAAAAACTCACCTTCGTCCATCCGTTCGACGATCCCGACGTCATCGCCGGCCAGGGCACCATAGGCATGGAGATCCTGCGCCAGCATCCCGGCCCGATCGACGCCATCTTCGTGGCCATCGGCGGCGGCGGCCTGATCTCCGGCGTGGCCGCCTACGTCAAGCAATTGCGGCCCGACATCAAGATCATCGGCGTGCAGACCGAAGATTCCGACGCCATGGTGCAAAGCGCCGCCAAGGGCCGCCGGGTCACGCTGACGGACGTGGGCCTGTTCTCCGATGGCACCGCAGTCAAGCTGGTCGGCGAGGAAACCTACCGCCTGGCGCGCAAATACGTGGACGACTACGTCACCGTCGATACCGACGCCATTTGCGCCGCGATCAAGGACATGTTCGAAGAGACGCGCAGCGTGCTCGAACCCGCGGGCGCGCTGGCGCTGGCCGGCCTGAAGAAATACGCCGCCCGGCACCGCATGAAGGACAAGACCCTGATCGCCGTCACCAGCGGCGCCAACATGAACTTCGACCGCCTGCGCTTCGTCGCCGACCGCGCCGAAGTGGGCGAGGCGCGCGAGGCCGTGTTCGCCGTTACCATGCCCGAAGAACGCGGCAGCTTCCGCCGCTTCTGCGAACTGGTCGGCAGCCGCAACGTCACCGAGTTCAACTACCGCATGGCCGGTTCCACGCAGGCGCACGTCTTCGTCGGCCTGCAGATCGCCGCGGCGGGCGAATCCTCGAAGATCGCCGGCAACTTCCGCCGCGGCGGCTTCACCGCCATCGACCTGACCCACGACGAGCTGGCCAAGACCCACCTGCGCCACATGATAGGCGGGGCGGGGCCGGCGGCGGACAACGAACTGCTGTACCGCTTCGAGTTCCCGGAGCGCCCGGGCGCGCTGATGCGCTTCCTCGATTCCATGCCGCCCAACTGGAACATCAGCTTGTTCCACTACCGCAACCAGGGCGGCGACTACGGGCAGATCCTGGTCGGCCTGCAGGTGCCGACTACCGACAAGAAGGCCTTCGCGGCCTTCCTGGCGGAACTGGGCTATCGTCACTGGGACGAATCGGACAACCCGGCCTACAAGCTGTTCCTGCGCTGATCCGCTACCGGCCGCGCTTTCTCCGGCACGGCCGGCGACGCGCTCATTCGGCCTCGCCGGGCGCCTCCATCTCGAAAGCCAGCCGTTCGGCATGCCGGCTCACGTCCGCGGGCCAGTCGGCGATGCACGCCTGGAAAGCCGGCCTGTCGCCCGCGAACAAGGCGCGGGCGGCTTCTTCGAAACCGGCCAGGTCGCCCGCCATCGCGGACATGAAATGGTAGGCGCGCTCCTGCGCCCGGCGCACGCGGTCCTTGGCGGCGTTGGCGCGGCGCGCCTCTTCCACCAGCTTGCGCAACGCCACGGAAGCCCCGCCCGGCTGCGCGGCCAGCCACTCCCAATGCCTGGGCAGCAGCGTCACTTCGCGCGGCACCACGCCCATCCTGGGGCGCCCTCGCCCGCGCGCCGGCGGCGCATCGGTGCCTGGCGCCGGCGCGGGCTCCTGCACCGCCGCCAGCCGGGTGGCGATCTCCTGTTCCGAACCGCGCGTATCCACGTCGACGGCGCGGCCGGTCGCGTCGTCGAAAACCAGCACCGGCCCCGCCGCGCCGGCAGCCTGCGCCCGCTTCACCGCGAGCACGTTGTCCAGCAGCGGGCCGGCGGCCACGCAGCGGTAGCCATCGAACGTGGTGTAGGTAGAGGCGGCATGCATGATCGAACTCCTGCAACAACGATTGAAGAAGTTCGAATATTACCCGGGTAAAATATAGAAATCAATTAAATCCGGGTAAAAATAACGGTACGCCTAGACCGTGGGCCTGCCCGGCTCATCCAGCCACTTGGTCACCGTCGGCGCCGTCCATGCCGCCAGCCCGTCGAGCAGCGCATCGGGGTCGGCCTCGATCACGATCATGTCGCGATGCTCGGCCTTCATGAAGCCCTCTTGCACCGCATGGCTCAGCATGGCGCGCATGGGTTCGTAGAAACCGCGCACGTTCAAGGCGCCGCAGGCCTTGACGTGGTCGCCCAGCTGCGTGAGCGTCGCAGCCTCGAACAGCTCTTCCAGCGTGCCCAGTCCGCCCGGCATCGCGATGAACGCATCGGCCAGCTCGGCCATGCGCGCCTTGCGCGCGCGCATGTCGACGGCGATCTCGTGCGCGCTCAAGCCCGGATGCAGGTGGCCGCGGTCGTAGAGCCGCTGGTTGATGACGCCGGTGACCCGCCCGCCGGCATGCAGCACGGCGTCGGCCATGATCCCCATCAGGCCCTTGTGCGTGCCGCCGTACACCAGGGTCAGGCCGCGCGCGGCGATACGCTCGCCGAGCCGGCGCGCCGCGTGCGCATAGTCATCGGAAAAGCCGAAGTTGGAACCGCAGAAGACGGCGATCCTGGCAAGAGACGGCAGGGGCTGGTTCATGGATGGTGTCCCGGATGAAGAGAACGCGTCAGCGGCGCGGAGGCTTGCGGGAAGGCTGCTCCGCCAGCCGCTTGGGGTCCACCGCGATCAGGTGTTCGTACACCGCGTGCATCGCTTCCTTCAACCGGGCGACTTCGGCCTTGCCGAAGGAGTGGATGGCGACTTCCTCGAAGTGCTGGGCCACCGGGATCAACTCCTCGGCCAGGGCGCGGCCGCTGTCGGTCAGGTTGATCGCCACGGCGCGGGCGTTGTCCTCCAGGCGCACGCGCACGAGATAGCCGCGGTCCTCCATGGTGCCGACCAGCCTCGACAGCGACGACAACTCGAGCGTCGTGGCCCGGCTCAGCTCGTTGAGCCGCTGGTCGCCCTTCTCCCACAAAGCCACCAGCACCCGATACATGGGCAGCGTCAACCCATAGGGCTTGAGCCGTTCGATGAACAGCTCCGCGATGAGCACCCCCACGCGGTTGAGCAGGTACGGAAAAGAATCTTCGAGTCGATACATGGCTGAGTGTCGCGGCCCGCGGCCGGGTAGAAACCCCTATGTTTCCGGCACTTTACAACAGTTGTATTATCAACTGTTGTATGTGAAACTTTCTGCCAGGGCGCCGCACAGTGAGAGCGCTCGCGGAGGAAGACCATGACCAGCCCTGCCCAGGATGTTCAGCAAGCGTTCCGCACGGCGATGCGCAACATCGCCGCCACCGTCACCATCGTGACCGCCGGCCACCACGAGCGCGGCCATGGCATGACGGCCACCGCCGTGTCCTCGGTATCGCTCGACCCGCCCTCGCTGCTGGTGTGCATCAACAGCAAGACCCTGCTGCACGACATCATGTCGGCGAGCGAGCGCTTCTGTGTCAACGTCCTGGCACAGGAACACCTGAACCTGTCCCAGGCCTTCAGCGGCGGCATCCCGCCGGCCGAGCGCTTTGCGCTGGGCGACTGGGCCGAGACCGAAGACGGCCTGAAGTACCTGGCCTCCGCGCACGCCCGCATCGTCTGCGCCCGCAGGCTCGCCATCCCCTTCGGCACGCACACCGTCTTCATCGGCGAAGTCGTGGACGTCCGCGTGTCCGGGCGGCAGGCGCCGCTGCTCTACCACGACGCCACTTACTGCCGGCCCACGCCCGTCGCTTCGCATTGACCGTCGCGGCCATCCGGCCGCCCCCTTTTTTCCGGAGAAAAACATGAGCAGCTTTGCCGAGCATGCCGTGCTGGAGCCCCCGCGCGCGCCAGACGGTCATCACTCCCTGCACGACGCGCTGGAGGCGCTTGCCCCCATGCTCAAGGCATCCGCGCGCGCGGTCGAAACGGCGCGGCGCGTGCCGGCCTCCCACGTCGATGCGATCCGCGCCACCGGCTTCTTCGACCTGGTCAAGCCGGCGGCCTACGGCGGAGCGGAACGGGACTTCGCCACCCTGGTCGAGGCCAACCTCATCCTGGCCCGCAACTGCGCCTCCACCGCTTGGGTGTGCGGACTGCTCGCGGCTCACCAATGGCTGGTGGCGAGCTTCCCGGCGCAGGCCCAGCAGGACGTCTGGGGCAGCAACGCCGATGCATTGCTCTGCGGCTCCTACGCGCCTGCCGCCCGGGCGCAGGCCGTTCCCGGCGGCTACCGCCTGAGCGGCAAATGGAGCTTCGCCAGCGGCTGCGACAACGCGCACTGGGCGGTCTGCGCCGCGATGATTCCGGCGCTGGCCGATCCCGGCCGGCTCGAACCCGCCTTCCTGCTGGTGCCCGCCGCCGACTACCGCGTCGACGACACCTGGGACGTGGTGGGCCTGGCCGGCACCGGCAGCAAGACGCTGGTGCTGGACGAGGTCTTCGTGCCCGGCCATCGCATCCTCACCTTCGCGCAGACCACGTCCGGCGCCACCCCGGGCGCCGAGCACCATCGCCACGAACCCGGCTATCGCATCCCCATGCTGGCGGTGATTCCCTCATGTCTGGCCAGCGTGGCCGTCGGCGCGGCGCAGGGCGCGCTGGCCGACTATATTGCGGCCACCAGCGTCCGCGTCACACGCGGCGCCGTCGCCGGCGGGCAGCAGAAAATGGCGGAGTTCCCGACCGTGCAGCTACGCGTGGCGGAAGCGGCGGCGGCCGTCGACGCCGCCCAGGAAATCCTGCTGCGCGACCTGCGCCGCGTCGCCGCGGCAGTCGCGCGCGGCCAGGTTCTCACCGAGGAAGCGCGCATCCTCAGCCGGCGCGGCCAGGCCTATGCCGTCGCGCTTGCGCTGCGCGCGGTCGAAGCGCTCAACGCCGCCACCGGCGGCATGGGCCTGGACCTGAACCATCCGGTGCAGCGCGCCTGGCGCGACGTCAACGCCATCGCCCGGCACATCAGCATGAATTGGGATGCCGTGGGCACCATGTCCGGCCAGATGCTGCTGGGCCTGACGCCGCGCGGCCAATATTGAGCGATCCATGCGCCTCTGCGCATGCCACCAAGGAGCAACACCATGACAACGGGAAAAATCGCGCTCGAAGAGCATTTCGCGCTCGACGAGACATTGGAAGACTCGCGCCCCTTCGTGCCCGAGAAGGACTGGCCCGAGCTGCGCTCGCGCCTGCTCGACGTCCAGGACCGGCGCCTGCGCCTGATGGACGAACACGGCATCGAGACCATGATCCTGTCGCTCAACGCCCCGGCGGTGCAGGCGGTGGCGGACCATCGCCAGGCCACCGAGCTGGCGCGGCGCGCCAACGACTTCCTGGCCGAACAGGTGGCGCGCCGGCCCGGGCGTTTCCGCGGCTTCGCGGCGCTGGCCCTGCAGGATCCCGAGCAGGCCTCGGCCGAACTGCAGCGCTGCGTCAAGGACCTGGGTTTCGTCGGCGCACTGGTCAACGGCTTCTCCGAAGACGCGCGCTCGGAGACGACGCTCTACTATGACCTGCCGCGATACCGCCCCTTCTGGAAAATAGTGCAGGACCTGGACGTGCCGTTCTACCTGCATCCGCGCAATCCGCTGCCGCGGCGCGGCAACGAATACGACGGCCACGGCTGGCTGATGGGCCCGACCTGGGCCTTCGGCCAGGAGACCGCCGTTCATGCGCTGCGCCTGATGGGTTCGGGGCTGTTCGACGACTATCCGCGCCTGCGCATCATCCTGGGCCACCTGGGCGAAGGCCTGCCGTACAGCATGTGGCGCATCGACCACCGCAACGCCTGGCTCAAGGCGCCGCCCAAGTACCCCGCCAAGAAGAAGATCGCCGACTATTTCAACGAGAACTTCTACCTCACCACGTCCGGGAATTTCCGGACCCAGACGCTGATCGACGCGATCCTGGAAATCGGCGCGGACAGGATCCTGTTCTCCACCGACTGGCCGTTCGAGAACATCGACCACGCCGCCGACTGGTTCGATTCGGCCAGCATCAGCGAAGCCGACCGCGCCAAGATCGGACGCGGCAACGCCGCGCAATTGTTCAAGCTGGACCGCTGAATCGCGCCGACCCGAGCGCGGAGAGTCCGTAACCCAGAACACGCGGCCGCCCATGACGCGAGCGGCCGCAGGAGGAAGACATGAAGACAAGCAATCGCTGGTGGGTCGTCGTCGGATCGGCGTTCGGCCTGTTCGTCGGCAACGGCCCGATCATGCAGTTCACCTTCGGGGTGTTCCTGCTGCCCATCGCGGCGGAATTCCATTGGTCGCGTTCGACCATGTCGCTGGCCCTGGTGGTCGGCCTGATCACGACCGCGGTGCTGGTGCCGTTCGCCGGCCGACTCATCGACCGCTACGGCATCCGGCCCGTGACCCTGTCGGCGATCGTGCTGTTCGCGCTGTCCATCGTCGGCGTCGCGCTGTTCGCCGACACGCCGGCCAAGCTCATCGCCGGCTACGCGTTGATGGGCGTCGCCGCCGCGGGCCAGACCCCGCTCCCCTATGCCAAGGCCATCGCCGCCTGGTTCGACGACAAGCGCGGCCTGGCGCTGGGCATCGCCATGGCCGGGGTCGGACTGGGCGCGGCGCTCGTTCCCCAGTTCGCCCAGGCCCTGGTCACGCAGGTGGGATGGCGCGGCGCCTACCTCGGCCTGGCTGCGCTGACGCTGGTCGTGGGCGTCTCCGCGGTGGCCCTGGCCGTGCGCGAACCCGATGCCGCCGCCCGCCGCCCGGCCGGCGGTGTTCCCCAAGACGTGCCCGGCCTGACGGCGCGGCAGGCGCTCGCGGACGGCCGCTTCTGGAAACTGGCCCTGGCCTTTTGCGCGGTCGCCCTGGCCACCAACGGCGTGATCGCCCACGTCGTGCCGCTGCTGGTGGACCGCGGCATCTCCGCGGGCGTGGCCGCCTCGTCGCTGGCATTCGCCGGGTTAGCCCTGATCGCCGGCCGCCTGTTCGCGGGGTATCTGCTCGATCGCATCTTCGGTCCCCTGGTCGCCGCCTTCTTCTTCCTGGTGCCCGTGGCGGGGATCGCGCTGCTGCTGGCGGCGCCGGCGCCGGCCTACGCCGCCGTCGCGGTCGTGCTGATCGGGCTGGGCCTGGGCGCCGAAGTCGACCTCATCGCCTTCCTGCTGTCGCGCTACCTGGGCCTGAAGAGCTTCGGGGAAATCTACGGCTACCTGTTCGCGGCCTTCATGCTGGGATCCGGCTCCGGCCCCTACCTGATGGGCCTGGCCTTCGACCTGACGGGCCACTATGGCTATGCGCTGGGCGCGCTGTGCCTGGTGCTGGTGGGCGCAGCCGCGCTGGTGCTGCGGCTGGGTCCCTACGCCTACCCGCAGACCGGGCAGCGCAGCGGCCGGCCCGCCGCGCTGCAAGTGGCGCACTGACGGACGCACGGGTCATTGCACGCCGTGATGGGGCATCGCCAAAAACTAATTGGCGGCCCCTTCACCCGCTGCGATAGTGTCGCTCCCGCCTCGCTCGGCGACACAGACAGCCCCAGGCTGCGCCTTCGGCCACAAGGAGACCCATGAACATCCGCGCCCTGATCGGCGTGCTCGGCACGCTCTGCATCATCAACACTTCCCATGCCGCCGAACCGGTCCGGCTCGTCGTGGCCTACCCGGCCGGCGCCAGCCTGGACAACCTGTCGCGCTCGTTCGGCGAGCAATTGCGCCAGATCATC
The DNA here is from genome assembly GCF_900606115.1 of Pigmentiphaga humi. Lineage (GTDB taxonomy): Bacteria > Pseudomonadota > Gammaproteobacteria > Burkholderiales > Burkholderiaceae_B > Pigmentiphaga > Pigmentiphaga humi. Next base: position 16,592 of record NZ_UWPJ01000004.1, on the reverse strand, counting down.
GGCGAGACGGTCGTGGTCGAAAACAAGGCCGGCGCCAACGGCACCATCGGCGCCCAGGCCGTGGCGCAAGCCGCCCCCAACGGCAAGACGCTGCTGATCGCGGGCGATACCCTGGTCACCGTCAACCCGGTGCTCTACACGAAGTCGAACTTCGACATCGACAGCCTGGAACCCCTGGGCATGCTGGCCTTCCAGTCTTCCGTGCTGGCCGTGCGCGCGGACAACCGCGCCCGCACGCTGCCCGAGTTCATCGCCAATGCCAAGCAGAAGGAGATCACCTATTCCTCCGCGGGCCTCGGCTCCAGCGGCCACCTGATGATGGCCAACCTCATCGCCGCGTCGGGGATCAAGGCGATCCACGTGCCCTACAAAGGCGGAGCGCCCGCCGTCATGGCCATCATGAGCGGCGAGGTCGATGCCGCCTTCCTGGCCGTCGGCAACCTGCTGCCCTACATCCAGCAAGGCAAGCTGCGCGCGCTGGGCGTCTCCAGTCCGGCCCGCCTTTCCGCGCTGCCCGACACGCCCACCATGGTGGAGGCCGGCTTCAAGGACTTCGCGATCCGCAACGGCAACCTGCTGCTGGCGCCCAAGGGACTGCCGCCCGAGATCAAGCGCGAACTGGCGGGGCAGCTCGCCCAGGCCCGCGACAGCAAGGCCTTCCAGGAGAACCTCGCGAGCCTCGGCATGGAAGCGGCCACGCTCGGCCCGGCCGAAACCGCGCAATGGCTCAAGACCGAAGGACGCCGATGGGAGCAGGTCATCAAGCAGAACGGCATCAAGGTCGAATGAACATGCCCAAGGTCAATTTCCTCGTCATCGTCACCGACCAGCACCGCGCCGACTATCTCGGCTGCTACGGCCACCCGCTGCTGCGCACGCCGCACATCGACTCGCTGGCCGCGCGCGGCGGCCGCTTCGACCGCTTCCACGTCGCCAGCCCCGTGTGCATGCCCAACCGGGCTTCGATGCTGACCGGCCGCATGCCCTCGGCCCACGGCCTGCGCGACAACGGCAACATCCTGTCGTGGCGCGCCCATACCTTCGTCGACGTGCTGCGCGCGGCCGGCTACCGCACCGCCCACCTGGGCAAGGCCCACATCCAGCCCATGACCGGCCAGCCCGCCGAATCGCGCATCGACCCGGCCGCGCTGGGCCTGATCCAGGAAGCCTGGCGGGACGACGGCGGCGACTACACGCAGGAACAGCCGCACCACTACGCCGGCACGCAGCGCTTCCAGCCCAAGACGCCGTTCTACGGCTACGACGAAGTCGACTTCGTCACCCAGCACGGCGACCAGGCCGGCGCGCACTACCTGCAATGGCTGCGCGGCCAGACGCCCGACGCGGACGCGCTGCGCGACCGCGCCAACCAGCTGCCGCACGACTACGTCTGTCCGCAGGCCTACCGCACCGCCATCCCCGAATCCCTGTACGCGACCAGCTACATCCGCGACCGCGCGGTGGACTTCCTCGGATCGACGGCCGGCAGCGAGCAGCCCTTCTTCGCCTTCGTCTCCTTCCCCGATCCCCATCACCCGTTCACCCCGCCCGGCCGCTACTGGGACATGTACGACCCGGCCGACTTCACCGTTCCCCTGCCCTTCGAAGCGCACCGCAACCCGCCGCCGCCCATCCTGTGGTCGCGCGAACAGATGCGCAACGGCCGCCGCGCCGGCCAGGGACCGCAGGATTCCTTCTTCGCCTCCGAGCGCGAGATCCGCGAAGCCATGGCCTTGACCTGCGGCATGATCAGCATGATCGACGACGCCATCGGCGACGTGCTGGCCGCCCTCCAGGCCAGCGGCCATGCCGACGACACCGTGGTGGTATTCACCTCCGACCACGGCGACTACCTGGGCGACTACGGCATGATGCTCAAAGGCCCGCTTCCGCTCCAGTCCATCACCCGCGTGCCGTTCATCTGGGCCGACCCGCGGGCGAGCGGCCCGTCGAGCCACGGCGCGCTGGCATCGACCATAGACCTCGCGCCCACCATCCTGGACCGCGCCGGCCTCAAGCCCTACTTCGGCATCCAGGGCCAATCGCTGCTGCCGGTGCTGCACGGCGACGAAGGCGTGCGCGACGCCGTCCTGGTCGAATACCAGGACAGCAAGACCCGCCAGGGCTTCGCCCGGCCCGCCTTCGTGCGCTCGCTGGTCACCGAAGACCACCGCTACACGGTCTACAAGGACGAAGGCTGGGGCGAGCTCTACGACCTGTGCGCCGATCCGCACGAATCTCACAACCGCTGGGACGATCCCGCCTACGCCGGCCAGCGCGCCCGCCTCTCCGAGCATCTGGCGCAGGAACTGATGCGCGCCGTGGACCAGAGCCCCCGCGCGAAATTCGCCGCCTGACCCGGGATCCGGATAGGCGCCTGTCCGCTGCGCCGGACGGGCGCGCATCGGCCAAACCGCCCACGGCCGGGCAGCGCCGATGCGCCGAGGCATAAAATGGCGGATTCGCGCAGGCGCATCCGCAGGAGATCTTCTTCATGCAACAGGACGAAGGCCAGGAGCCGGACTACCGCTTCACCCTGGCCAACGAACGCACCTTCCTCGCCTGGATCAGGACGGCGCTCGCGGTACTGGCCGGCGCCATCCTGCTGCACCAGTTCGGCAACACCGTCGAGCCCCACTGGCCGCTCGTCGCGCTCAGCACCGTCATGACGGCGGCCGGCATGGTCTTCTGCGGCGGAGCCTACCTGCAATGGCGGGTCAACCAGCGCGCCATGCGGCACGCGCGGCCCCTGCCGGGATCGCGGCTCATCCCCGTCGCCGCCGGCGTGACCCTGCTCGTCGCTGTCGTCGCCGGTCTCTACGTACTGGTCCGATGATCCCCCACCAGGATCCAGGACTGCAGCCCCAGCGCACCGCGCTGGCCTGGAACCGCACCGGGCTCTCCATGGCCGCCGTCGCCCTGCTGATGCTGCGCGCCGGCATACAGGAACACGACGCCGCCGCGCTCGCCGTCGGCGCGCTCGACATGGCCTGCGCCCTGATGATGTACGCCGCCGCCTTCTGGCGCCGCTCGTCTCTGCACCTCGACCGCGTCGTCCAGGCGCCGCCGGCCTGGATGGCCGGCATCTCGGGCGCCGTCGCGCTGGCCTGCGCAGTCAGCGGCTGGCTTATACTCCGCTAGCATCCACGGCCGCAGCGCCGCCTTCGGCGCACGCATCCATCGCTTCCCGCCGCCCGGCGTCGCCGGACGCGCCCACCCAGGAGGCATCGATGGACCTGCGACAAATCCGATACTTCATCGCCATCGCCGAAAGCGGCAGCCTCAGCGAAGCCGCCCGCCGGCTCCACATCGTGCAGCCCGCCCTGAGCCAGCGCCTGGCCGCCCTCGAAGCCGACCTCGGCGTGCAACTCCTGGTGCGCGGCCGCAGCGGCATCGCCCTCACCCCTTCCGGCACGGAGCTCTACCAACGCGCCCTGCTCATCGCCAAACACATCGACACCGCCCGCCTCGCCGTCAAGGAAAAAGCCGGCGAAGTCGAGGGCACCCTCACCATAGGCGTACTGCGTTCCATGGCGCCCGCCGTCGGCAAGCGGCTATTCCTCACCCTCAAAGAAGAACTGCCGCGCGTCACCCCGCACCTGCGCACCGGCTACTCCGCCGAACTCGCCAAAATGCTGCAGGAAGGACGCGTCGATCTCGCCATGCAAGTCCTGCCCGCCGGCAGCAAACCCGACACCGGCGTCCTCTACTCCGAACACCTCTACGCCGTCGGCGTGCCCGCGCTGCTCGGCACCGGCAACCGGCCCATCACCCTGCCCGAACTGCAAGGCATCCCCATCCTCACCGCCGCACGGCAATCCTCGCACGAACTCCTCGTCCAGGCCGCCCGCCGCCAGCACATCCCGTTGAACGTGATCGGCGACGTCGAAGACTCCTTCTCGCTGCTGGAAATCTGCGACACCGGCGTCGCCGCGACGTTTCTCTCAGGCGCAATGGCGCATGAAGCGGCCCGGCATCGAGGCTTGACGGTCCGGCCTCTGGACGATCCGCGCGTGGTGCGGCACGTCACGCTGGCAGTGAACCCGGACGTGCCCCGCACCGCTGCGCTGGTGGCGGCGGGGGAGATCGTGGGGAGGGTGTTGATGGAGAGGATGCGAGAGGCGATGGGGGAAGTACCAGCCGAAACATCCCGAACCACTCAACCGGCCGCCGACGCCCGATAAAGCGCGTTGCTCACGTTGCGACCCGCTCCAGAGCTGCCGAGAGCACATCGGAAAGCTCCTTGACGGACTCCGGCGCAAGTTTTCCTCTAGCCGTAGTCAAGTAGAAATCGACAGTGACGTTCGGCTCGCCGATGAAGGCTCCCTCGATCCCATAGTGGGCGCATTTTCCCCAAGCGAACGCCGGGACAACCGCGCCGCCGGCTCCAGCGGCAGCCATTGCCACCACGGTTTCGATGTGGTTGAACTGGCCATGGACAGGCCGGTTCAAGCCGCATTTCTGCAGTTGCTTTTCGACCAGTTGCTGGATCGGGCTGGACTGCGGCAGCTTCAACAAAGGCAGCTCCGGAAGATCGGCCCAATGCAGCGTCGGGAGTTCCGACAAAGGCTTGCCCAACGGTGGCTGATGGCTTGCGCGCACATAGATCAGCCGCGAGCGAAACAGAAGGCTGCGCTGGATGCCCGAGATCGGCTTGAAGAAAATCCCCAGACCGCAATCCAGCTCTCCAGCCTTGACCTGCTCCTGGATGACAGCAGCCTCGGCATCGATGAGTTGAAGAGAAAACAGTGGATGCGCATCGCGGAACTCCTGGTAGATGATCGGCAGGAAGAAAGCAGCGAGCATGGGCGTACATCCGATGCGCAAGCTCCGCTGCTGCTTGACCTCCAGCTTGGCGATCTCGCCGACGACGTGCCCCAGGTCGTCCGTCGCCCGCATGGCAACCGGCAGAAGCAGTGCTCCCGCCTCTGTCAGACGGACTGATCGGGTCGTTCGGTCGAACAGCCGGCACCCGAGTTGCCCTTCCAACTCCCGAATCATGATGCTCAGGCCCGATTGCGTCATATGCGCCTTTTCCGAGGCGCGCGTGAAGCTGCCCAGTTGCGCCACGCTGACGAATGCTGCGAGCTGCCGGCTTGAGATATTCATGTGGATCGCTCATCAATTGATCAAACATCCACAACTAAACAACGGATGTTCCTACCTATGATAGCGACCAGACCGGCATAACACAGCAGCGCCCATGCTCATGGCGAACTGCCGTTTATGCACGCCCCGCATGCACACTCGTCATCCACCGGCCTTACGCAACATGCCCTCCAATTCACGCGACCACGATCCTGAAAACGTCACGGTCAGGGACGCTTCGTTTCACCTGTTCCGCAATCTGGGCTTCGACCGAATCTTCGGCAACCCGGGCTCGACCGAGCTGCCGATGTTCCGGGACTTCCCGTCCGACTTCCAGTACGTCCTCGGACTGAGCGAATGTTCGGTCGTGGCGATGGCCGACGGCTACGCCCAAGCATCCGGCCGTGCCGCGCTCGTCAATCTGCATTCTGCTGCGGGCGTGGGCCATGCCATGGGAAGCATTTTTACCGCCTATCGAAACGCCACGCCCCTAGTCATCACCGCAGGCCAGCAGGCGCGTTCGATGCTGCCTTTCGAGCCCTATCTGTATTCGGTACAAGCTACCGAGCTGCCCAAGCCTTATGTGAAATGGAGCTGCGAGCCGGCAAGAGCGCAAGACGTGCCCCTGGCGCTCGCCCGCGCATACTGCACCGCGATGCAATATCCCCGGGGGCCGGTCCTCGTATCCGTGCCGGCCGATGACTGGGATGCACGAACATCGCTGGTTCAGGCCAGGGAAATCGATTTCACGATCCGCCCCTCTGCAGCCTCCGTCGCATCCATCGCCGATGCGCTCCGGAAAAGCAGCCGCCCGGCCTTCGTCGTGGGATCGGAGGTGGACAGGAACGGCGCATGGCATCAAATGGTTCGGCTTGCAGAACAGCAGAACGCATTGGTGTGGGTCGCGCCGGCTTCGAGCCGCTGCTGTTTCCCCGAGAATCATCCGCTCTTTGCCGGGTTCCTGCCTCGCAGCAGAGAAGGGATTGTTTCCGCTCTCCAGGGAAGCGATCTGGTCGTGGTTATCGGAGCGCCGCTCTTCACGTATCACGTCGAAGGCTCCGGTCCCCACGCATCCGATAGCGCTGCCATTTTTCACGTCACCGACGATCCGAACTCGGCAGCATGGTGCCCCATCGGCACTTCCGTCGTTGCCAGCATCCGCGCCGCCGTCGAAGATATTCTGGCCAAGGGCGAACCCACGAAACGCGCCATGCCGACAGGCCGGCCTGCTCCGCAGCCGGTCAGCACCGGCGGGTCGGCAATCGATGTGGCCGCCATGTTGCAGGTCATCGCCGACAACCGGCCGGCGAACAGCATCATCGTCGAAGAAGCCCCGAGCATCCGGGGCGACATTCAGAACCACCTCCCTTGCGTGCGGCCCGGCTCGTTCTTTACGGCCAGCAGCGGAGGTCTCGGCTACTCGCTGCCGGCAAGCATCGGCATCGCAATGGCCAGGACGGATGCATCGGTCATCGCCCTCATCGGTGACGGCTCGAGCATGTACTCGATCCAGGCGATATGGACCGCCGTCGAACATGGCCTGCCGATCACCTTCGTCATTGCGAACAACCACGGCTACGCCGCGCTGAAGAAGTTCGCGCGGGTATTTGGCATGGATGGCGCATTGGGATCGGACCTCAAGGGTATCGATTTTGTCGCGTTGGCGCAGGGACAGGGATGCGGCGGTGAACGCGTATTCACCTCCGACGCGCTTAAACAGGCGCTCGCGACAGCCTCCAAGCGCAATGCGCCGTATCTCATCGAGGTGGTCCTGACCTAGCCGGCCCAGATCACGTCAATTTCTTTCAAATCGTCGAAGGAGATAGTTCATGTACTGCGAAGCAGCGAATAAAAGCCTGTCGCGCCGCCTGGCGCTCGGTTTGCTCCTGTTGTCTCCGCTGGCCGCAGCTACGGCGGAGGAGTCTGCAACGTCGTGGCCCGGCAAGCCTGTTCGGTTGGTCGTCAACTTCGCTCCGGGAGGCGCGGTCGACGTCGTCGGACGCGCGGTCAGCGCTGCATTGCTTCCCCGCGTCGGACAGCCGGTGGTCGTCGAGAACAGGGCGGGAGCCGGAGGCGGCATCGGCGCCGAGAACGTCGCCAAATCCGCACCCGACGGCTATACGCTGCTTGTCAGCGCGGGAACCCTCTTCTCGATAGGCCCTTTCGTCTACGACAAGATGCCTGTCGACCCTTTCAAGGATCTCGTTCCGGTCGCTCCCGTATCGAGAGGCATCCAGTACCTGCTTGTTCGCAGCAGCTTGCCGGTCAAAGATGCGCGCGAGTTCCTCGACTACGTCAAGAAGAACTCCGGCGCCATGACCTACGGCTCGGCGGGAAATGGCAGCGGACCGCATCTGGCGGGCGAGATGTTCAAAGCGAAGACGGGAACCTCGGCGCTGCACGTTCCGTACAAGGGCGCGGCGCCCGCTCTGCAAGACCTGCTCGCCGGCCGCCTGGACTATGTATTCGACCCGGGCATAGGACTCAGCCAACTCGCTGGCGGAAAGATCCGCCTTCTCGCCATCGGCGGAGACAAACGGGTCTCGCGGTTTCCCGACGTGCCCACGCTGGATGAACTAGGCGTGAAGGACTTCAACGCCGAATCCCTTTTCGGCGTCTTCGCCCCGGCAGGCACCCCGGCGGCGCTCGTGAAAAAGATCAATGCCGAGATCGGCAAGGCACTCGAGAACGAATCACTCAGATCCGCGATTCTGGCGAACGGAGCAGAGGTCGCCGCTCCCATGAGCGCTGAATCGTTCCTCAAGGCCTTGCGGCAGGAAGCCGGCAGATTCGGACCGATCGCCAAGGAACGCGGTATTCGCGCGGATTGACCGGACGGTCCGGATCCCGCCCACGGAGACATGAGGACGCTATGTTGAACGCATCTTTGATCATTGACGGCAGCAATGGAACGGCCCAGGGGGGCCGGGTATTTCAACGCGTCGGACCGACATCCGCCGGCGCCGCTTCAGAAGCGCCGGCGGGCACGGCCACAGACGCGAAACTGGCGGTAGACGCGGCCGCACGCGCCTTCTCGACCTGGAGAGAAAGCGGGCCTGGCGAGCGCCGCCGTCTCTTGACCGAGGCCGCTCGCCGTCTCGAGCTCTCGGCACCCGCGCTGACAGAAGCGATGACGGCCGAACTCGGCGCCACGGAGCTTTGGGCGAAGACCAACCTGCATCTCGGTGCCGAGATGCTCGTCGAAGCCGCCGCCCTCACGACGCAGATCTCCGGGCAGATCATTCCATCCGACGTACAGGGCAGCCTCGCCCTGGCCGTGCGCCAACCCGCCGGCGTATGCCTTGGCATTGCTCCATGGAATGCGCCCGTCATTCTCGCGGTGCGCGCCGTTGCCACGGCACTGGCGTGCGGCAATACGGTCATTTTGAAAGGATCCGAGCTCTGCCCGATGACGCACTTTCTCGTGGCGAAGTGCTTCGTCGATGCCGGCTTCCCTCCAGGCGTCGTCAACTACGTGGTGAATGCGCCAGCAGACGCTCCGGCTGTCGTCGAGGCTCTGATTGCGCATCCGGCGACGCGCAGAGTCAACTTCACCGGATCGACGAAGGTCGGCCGCATTATCGGCAGCCTTGCCGCCGCCAGCATGAAGCCCGCGCTGCTGGAACTCGGCGGCAAGGCTCCGCTCCTGGTTCTCGAAGACGCCGATCTCGACGAGGCCGCTCGCGCGGTTGCGTTCGGCGCATTCGCCAATTGCGGCCAGATATGCATGTCGACGGAACGTGTGATCGTCGCCGATGCGATTGCCGAGGCGTTCGCAAGAAAGCTGGTCGCCCACGTGTCGTCCTTCGCTCTACCCCAGGCGCAGCAAGGGCCGCTCGGATCCGTGGTCGGAACCAATGCCGTATCTCATTGCAAGGCCCTGCTCGATGACGCGATCGGAAAAGGCGCCCGCCTACTGCACGGGGGAACCGCGGGGGGGACATTCATGGATGCAACGATCGTGGATTCGGTCACTCCGCAGATGAGGCTCTTCCATGAAGAGAGTTTCGGGCCGATGGTAGGCCTCATCCGCTTCGGCGACGAAGCCGAAGCCCTTTCTCTGGCCAACGCCAGCGAATACGGCCTCTCCTCCGCGATTTTCAGCCGCGACATCAGCAAGGCAATGGCGCTTGCGCGTCGAATCGATTCGGGAATCTGCCACATCAACGGACCGACAGTCCATGACGAGCCGCAGATGCCCTTCGGCGGGACGAAGCAGAGCGGGCTGGGACGCTTCGGCGGCGAAGCCGGCATTGCCGAATTCACGGAACTGCGGTGGATAACCATCCAAACCACCTCGCGGAAGTACCCGTTCTGAGCTTTCGGGTGATTCGTGGGGCCTACAACAGGAAGACACGCCATGATTAGAAAAACCCACATCGCGGCAGCGCTGCTGCTCGGCGTCGCAAGCACGGGGTATGCGGCTTATCCCGACAAGCCAGTGAAGATCGTCGTTCCATACGATCCGGGCACGGGCGCGGACATACTTGCGCGCACATTGGGCCAACAATTGGGGGTGGTCTGGCGCACACCAGTGGTTGTCGAGAACCGTCCCGGAGCAAGCACCGGCATCGGCGCGGCCCATGTCCAGAACGCCAACCCCGACGGCTACACGCTTATGCTGGTTGCGAACACCTTGGTTCTCAACAAGAGCCTGCGCCCCAACGCATCCTACGACCCCGTCGGCGGCCTGGCGCCCATCCTGCCGGTGGCCATCGGGCAATTGACGCTCGTCACCCACCCCAGCCTGAACGTCGACTCGGTTCCCGAACTGATTGCGCTGGCCAGGAAATCACCCGGGCAAGTCGACTATGCCTCGCCGGGCAACGGCACGCCGCACCATTTGACGATGGAGCTATTCAAGCAAGCCACCAAAGCGGACCTCACACATGTGCCTTTCTCGAATACCGGCGGCGCGGTGCAAGGGCTGCTAGGCGGACACGTCAAGACGATGTTCCTGCCTATTCACGTCGCGCTGCCCCACGTAAACAACGGGAAGCTTCGCCTTCTCTCTTCCGGCGGAACACATCGCGCCGAAGCCACGCCAGCCATACCGTCCCTCACCGAGGCGGCGGGAGTCGAAGTGGACGGCGACATCTGGTACGGACTCTATGCGCCGAAGGACACCTCCGCCTCGGTCGTTCAAAAACTGAATGCAGACGTCAACGCGGTCCTTCGGCAGGCCGAAGTACGCGCAACCTTCGAACGCCAGGGATTGACGCCAACAGGCGGAACACCCGGGAACCTTGGCGAATTGACCCGCGACGACTTGAAGAAATGGACCGCCGTGGTCAAAGCCGCAAAGATTCAAGAGGACTGAGCGCATGATGCAGATTCACGCCATCCATACCGAAGATCAGGTTCGCCTGCACGTAGCCTTCTTTCCGCCCGCGGACAAGAACCGCCCCGTCGTGCTTTGTACGCACGGCGTGGCCAATGCCTTCTACAACACGCCCTTGTGGGAAGTCGCCCAAGCCATTCATCGCCTGGGCTGGGGCGTAGCTTTGTTCAACAACCGTGGACACGATTGGGTATCGGCCAATCCTATCGACGCCAGATGGATCGGCGCCGCGCATGAGCGCATCGAGGACTGCGCGCTCGACTTCAAGGCGGGGCTGGACTGGTTGAACGCTCAGGGATATCGCAATCTCGTCATAGGAGGGCACAGCCTGGGAGGACTCAAGGCGAACTACGCGCTACGCACCCTGCCCAGCGGCAGCTTCAAGGGGTTGGCAATGTTTTCGTCGCCGCGTTTGCCCGATGAACAGGTTTGGGACTGGAAGCGGCACGAAGACATACTGGACCGGTGCCGTGCGCTTAGCCAGGCCGGCGACGGCCGCACGCTGATGGAAGTGGAGATGCCGACCAACACGCCGGCGATGCGCGGCTTGATGTGCGCCGACACATACATCAACAAGTATGGCCCCACGGCCGTCACCACTGTCCTTCGGGACGCGGCAGGCATCGCCGTTCCCGTATTCCTGCTGGCGGGGACGAAGGAGCATCCACAGCTCGCTTTCTCGGCCGATATGGAGAAAGCATTGGTCAACGCCGTATCCGTGACACGTGCCGTAATCGACGGCGCGGATCATCTATACACGGATAAATCTGATCAGGTAGCCAGCGCCTTTTCGGACTGGCTCGAAAAACTGTTCGCAGGCGATCCGGGCTGAGCTGGAGGTCTCCTTCAGGATTGGCGACCATAGCCGCTATCACTGCGAAGCCAGTGGCCCGGGCTTTGGCCGTGCCACTGGCGAAGCCGGGCTGCGAATGCGGGCCGGCTACCTCAGGCGCCACGGCACGGTAGTTAGAACCACGGCACCGTCGCCGTCTGGCTCAAGCCATAGCTGTTGAATGCCCCCGTCCGCGCCTGTGCGACCGGAGAACCATGGCGAATGAACAACCGGAACGACTGCCCGGTACTGCGGCTGGACAGCTTCAGATAAGGATCGGACAAGGTCTTGGCGACAGTATCGGGAATCCGCTCCAAAGCCTGCTCCTCGGTCCAGCCATGCCGCTTCATCTGCCGCCGGCGCAGACGCTCCGGGCTGCTCTTGACCTGAATCCGGCGCACCTCGCAATACCCCGCTCGCTCTGGGACGGCGGCAGGTGTGTCCCATCGCACATAATCCCGGGCGCCATGGACCCACTTCGCCGGATCCATCGCCAGCAAGGCCTCCCGAGTTCCGTGCAATCGCAGCACCGCGCCCAGCCCTGCCTTGGCCGCTTGGGGAAAGCTGACGCCGATGTCCTCGCGGCCCGACGCCGCCAATGCACGATGCAAGTGGCCGAATACGCCACTCATTGCAATGTGAACCGACAACTCCGGATCCGGCACTATCTGGATGTCGAGATAGTGGTCCATTGCTCACCCCGCATCGCCGAACACGCCGCCGCGGATCAAGGTCGCCACGACGTAGTGCTGCTGCTCGACAGGCGGCACCTTGTCCTTGAGCACCCAGTCATCCAGCAGGTTGTAGAAATCCTGCTTCTGCCTGGGCTGGCGATACGCCTTTCCTTGCGTCGTCACCGACCCATACGGTTCGACGGCAATAGGGCCCACCGCATCCGTATCGGGATACCAGGTATCGATCGTACGCAAGGCGTTTCCCACCTTCTGCGAGTGCAGGCCGGCGACCTGATCGACATGGTAGAGCGTCTTGCTCTTGTCGCCCCTTTCCAGCACCAGTTCCTGAGAAGGAAACACCTCCTGCCCCGCTCCGACCCTGGCGAATGCCGTTACCTGGAGCAACACGTGCTGTTCGCCTGACAGCCCTTTCCTGATGAGCTCCGCGACGGTGCCAAGGTCATCGTTTTCGTACGCGAAATCCCGCAGCGAAAACTGGAACGCATCGAATATCCATGCCGATTCCGTCCGCCCCTGAACCCGGTGTTCGATCCGCACTTCGACGGCCTCCGCGCCCACCCGATTGCGCCAGAGGAAACGGCCGTTCGCCAGATTGGCGGCATAGCGGCGTGCCAGTTCTCCGAAGCCTTGTCCGGACACGTAGGAATCGAGCGTGCTTTTGAGCTTGGCTGCGTAGTCGTTGTCATTGCAGGCCGAGGGCTGGCCGACACCCGACAGTACTCGCAGCGTGAAACTTACCTGCAGAGTATCCGCAGCGGCGGGCAGCGCAGCCACGTCCACGACCTGCAGGTTGGGGCTCTCGATCGAGGCATCGAGCTTGGCGGGGTCCTGGTCCTTGGTCTTTAGGCGGTTCGAGATCGTGCCGCGCACGGCTTTCTCATGGATTTTCACGGCGGCCCACCCGGGCTGGCCCCGCTCCTCCCAGCGCCCGGCGAAGAACAGCGCATAGGACGGATCCAGCTTGCGTTCAAAAGCCAGGACGGAAGCAGTCTTCAGTGTCATGGAGTCCTCTGAGAAAAACGAAATCAATCAACCGCTGTGCCAAGACGCTGCGGATAATCATTGCGGCAGCGATACAAGCCGCCGTCCGCATCGGTATCGGCATACCAAAGCATGTCTTCGATCGCGTCCAGACGATGCGGACCGATCCACTCGCCCACCGAGTACACGCTTTCGACGAAACGAAACCGCGTTCGCGCGTCCCGCGCGTGCCGGACACTGCCCGCCGGCTGCAGCTCCGACAATTTCGAATATCCCACAGGCATCGGGACGATCCAGCCTTTGCGATCGTGCGCCCATTCCACCTTTGCCCCTTCTGCGGCAGGTTCGGCGGTAGACACCGGCCGCCAATTGAACCGGGATAGATCCAGCCACGCGTCCAACAGGTTCGCATCCGGGTTTTCTGCACGCATGGCCTCGAAGCGCCGAGCGAGGAGGTCGTCCCTGCTCACTAGCGCCGTCCCAGGCAGCCATTGCCGGCGCAACCATCTGAACTGCCGATCCCGCAGATCGTCGTCCTCGTCCCACGCAAGCAGATAGGGACGGACCCGGCGCCCCGGCATTCGCCCGGGCGGAAGAACAGTGCCGCCCGCCACGCGAAGCGTAGCAACCACTTCCTCGATCAGCGCAACGGTCCGCCCACGCGCATCGTCATCCACGAAGAACAGATTCTCTTCGCGAGCCTCCGGCCCCCAGGTTCCGAAAACGAGCGTCACGTCGAGCGTCATCCGCCCTTCCTCGACTATGGCCGCCGTGCTGCCATTCTTGTCGAGCGGGTTGCGGCTCAGATGAAAAGTCTTCACATAACCGTTCTGGACTTGTTCCTGATAAGCATGGCAGATGACACCGACGGAATCGAACGCCAACGACACGCCACGCTTCTCCAACGCGCGTTCCAACGCCCACATGAAGCCGAGAAATGCCGTCATCGACGGAAAGCCATGCGTCAACGGGCTGGAGATGGCATTGACGTTCTGTAGGTTCAGGTGCGGCAGCACCAGCAGGCCCTGGCCACGTTGGGTTGAAACGCTCATGCCTTGCTCTCCGCCACCACGCGCAGCTGCACATCCAGCTCTCGCCGCAACGTATTCAGGAATGCAGACCAGCCGCCGTCCCGCTCGTCTCCCAGCAATTCCCGCTTCCAGTTCCGGTGCTCATCGTCGCCCACGCCGGAAATTCGCGTGCGCAACTGCGCGTTGAACCAGCGCGCGAAACGGCTGCCGATAGCGACGGGCCAATCCAGGGCCATCCACTCCCGGGCGAACTCGGTTTCGTCCCGCAACGTCGCGCGAAGCGGATCCAGCCATAGCGCCTCGACATGCACCAGACGGCACCGCGCATCGCGGCTCCATCCGGGCTCGAGCCGCTCGTGATAGCGGACCGCCAAGCCGACCAGTTCATCGATCAACTTATCCACGTATCGGGACACCCGCTTCCGAGTGGCCTCATTGCGCGGTGGATCTTGCTCCAGGAAGCGCAATAGGGCTGCGATGACCTCGCGCACCCCCGCCTGCCGTGCATATACGCCCTCGAAGATCGATTCCATTTTCCAGGGCGGACGAAGCTCCTGTGCCTGCCAGACAGGCGGTAACGCCCCCAACAAGTAATTGACGCCGCCCCGCTCGCTGTTCAATTGGGACACGTTTTGCGGCTTTGTCCCCCCAAGCTTCTGTACCGCCAAGCCCGGATACTCCCGCACAGCTCCGTCATGCCACCGCCGGGCGTTGCGCGCCTGCCTGGCCGCCTTGTTCTTCTCTCCGTATCGGTCTTCCTGGATCACCGGAAATACGGCGTGGGCCAGCGAACTTGCATAAAGAGGAGCAAGCAAATGGTACTGCTCATCCAGCGTTGCATCATTGCCCGCCAGCCAAAACACCTGCTTGCTCAACGGATGCGTAGATAGTTCTCCGCCACGCTGGGCCAGAACGCTTACGAATGCATCGCGCCATGCCCGAGCTTCTGCAACGTCGTCACTGAGAGCCGCCATGGCCTCCCCGTCTTCGTCATGCAGCCAATCCAGTAACGAACGCCCGTCAATCTCCAGCTTGAGGAATTTGTAGACATCCAGCGCAGCGGCATTGCCTACTACATCTGCTGAAAACTGGGGGCTCAGAACGTGGCTGCCAACTTCGTCGCGAGGCGCCATTACGCCCGGATCGATGTAGAGATTGGTTCCGCGCGCATCCGGATGAATGGGCTTCAGCGTATGAGTGACGAGTTGGATTTGCTGCACGCGGCGGGCGGCGTTCTCCAACCATGCGGGTCGCTGATGTTGGGTAATTAGCTCCTGACGCTTGGGATCCTCAGGAGCAAGCTTGTCGAGCTTGACGATCAAACGCCCGGCGAGGAATTCATCGATCTTGGCGTGGATGCGCTCACGACGACCCGCGGAGATGGGGTCAGGCATAGCTCTGTCTCGCTGCTAAACGCACAGAAGAAGTAGATCCAGACCAGTGAAACGCTGGACGCATCCTATCTCGACAAATGCTGAATCGCATGACGGTTCAGGCGCCTTCCTTTATTGTTCTGGCTCTACCTAACGCAATGCTACAGAGCCGAGCAAATAGTTTCAATAAGTTAACGTGCACCAATGCGGCAGTGAAGAGCCAAGTCCGGCCCCCGTTCTTGGCTTGCTTTTTCTTAGCTGCCTGCACGGCAGTGAAGATCACGGACCGCGCCCAGCATCTCGTCGTCCTTTTCTTAGCTGCCTGCACGGCAGTGAAGGCTCGTGGTATGGCGTCCGCTTCCAGCTGGAATTTCTTAGCTGCCTGCACGGCAGTGAAGCGAGGTTGCGCGTCGGTGTGTTGTGGGCGATATTTCTTAGCTGCCTGCACGGCAGTGAAGGGAGTCACGCTGCGGGTTCAGCACCAGGTACGTTTCTTAGCTGCCTGCACGGCAGTGAAGCCGGCAAGCGCGGCACCGAAGCCCGCACGTGTTTTCTTAGCTGCCTGCACGGCAGTGAAGGTCATCGCCCGAGAGCTGTCTATGGGCGTCCATTTCTTAGCTGCCTGCACGGCAGTGAAGCCTCCCGCAGTAGATGCGGTGCCGCTGACCGATTTCTTAGCTGCCTGCACGGCAGTGAAGTACGGGGCCGCTTTCATGCTGCACCCCCTTGCTTTCTTAGCTGCCTGCACGGCAGTGAAGGTGGACAACTCGATGTTCGCCCAAGACTCCGGTTTCTTAGCTGCCTGCACGGCAGTGAAGGAACCATGACCGATTGTCGGTACATCGCCGGCTTTCTTAGCTGCCTGCACGGCAGTGAAGGCCTGGTGATGCAAGATTAGTTATGCTGGATTTTTCTTAGCTGCCTGCACGGCAGTGAAGCCGTTCATGCCTGACGGCACCCATCCGTCCCATTTCTTAGCTGCCTGCACGGCAGTGAAGCATGGCGCCTAGGGCCGATGTCACCATCTGCGTTTCTTAGCTGCCTGCACGGCAGTGAAGCCCAAGTCCATCACGGAACGCTACTTCGATTGTTTCTTAGCTGCCTGCACGGCAGTGAAGGAGACTTCCTCGAACTGCTGCGCGCGGGCGAGATTGAATCACACCGGGAATCGCGGAGGCTGTTTTGTTAAAGTAAAACAGATTCCGCAGCGGATGCCGCGAGTTGTCGATAGTAACGCTCTTCGGCTTCTGC
>NZ_UWPJ01000003.1 GCF_900606115.1 Pigmentiphaga humi | reverse complement strand
TGAACTGCACCCCAGAAGTTGGACAAGAGTCCAACCTCTGGGGTGTTTTTCATGACGAAGTACGACGAGCGATTCAAACGCAAGCTGGTTGAGCAGTGCCTATCAGGCACGGCAGGTCCCAAGAGCTTGGCCCGGACGCATGGTCTGAGCCATTCGCAGCTACGCCGCTGGGTGGCGGCCTATCGGTCTCATGGAGCGGCAGGGCTCAGGAAGAAGTTCAGCCACTACGACGCCGAGTTCAGGTACGCGGTGCTTCAGCGCCTGTGGCGCGATGAGTTGTCATATACGCAGGTGGCGGCACTGTTCGACATCCGCAGTCCAGGCAGCATAGGGGTGTGGGAGCGCCGGTATCATGCGGGGGGAGTGGACGCGCTGGCGTCCAAGCCTAGAGGAGGATCCAGGAAGATGGCAGCCCCTATCTCTCCCGAGCCTGCGATTCCGGTCGACGATGCTCAGCGCAGCCGAGAGGAATTGCTGGCGGAGTTAGAGTATCTGCGCGCGGAGAACGACTATCTAAAAAAGCTCGATGCCTTGATCCAGGCGAAGAAGCTGGTGGCGCAGAAAAAGCGCGGCTAGTGCTTGGATTGAGGCCAATCCATCGATTGGCTGTCTTGCTCAAGGTGGCAGAGCTCTCGCGCAGCACGTTCTACTACCAAGTCAAGGCGCTGGGCGTAGAGGACAAGGACGCGGGCTTGAAGGCCCGCATCCGTGCCGTGTACGAGCGTCACAAGGGGCGTTATGGTTATCGGCGCATTACCGCAGCCTTGCGCCAGGCCGGGGAACGGGTCAACCATAAGACGGTTCAGCGCCTGATGCAGATACTGGGCCTGAAGTCCTTGGTTCGTCCCAAGAAATACCGCTCGTACCAAGGGCAGATGCACGCAACGGTGCCCAATCTCCTGGCGCGCCAGTTCCTGGCTGAGCAGCCCAATCAGAAGTGGGTGACCGATGTGACCGAGTTCAATGTGCGAGGGGAGAAGCTTTACCTGTCGCCCGTCATGGATCTCTACAACGGCGAGATCGTTGCTTACCAGACTAGCCCGCACCCGCACTTCGAACTCGTCGGCACGATGCTGCGCAAGGCCCTGGCCAAGCTGGACGGTCCGCAACGACCCGTGCTGCACTCCGACCAAGGGTGGCAATATCAGATGCCCGCCTACCGCCGGGCCTTGACCGAGCATGGCCTGGCCCAGAGTATGTCCCGCAAGGGCAATTGCCTGGACAACGCCGCCATGGAAAGCTTCTTCGGCACGCTCAAAACCGAGTTCTTCTACCTGAACCCGTTCACCAGCATCGAGCAACTACAGACGGGCATCCGCCGCTACATCCATTACTACAATCACCAGCGCATCAAGCTCAAGCTAAAAGGCCTGAGCCCGGTGCAGTACCGAACTCAGGCCTTCGCCGCTTAGCTTTTAACTGTCCAACTTCTTGGGGTCAGTTCAC
>NZ_UWPJ01000056.1 GCF_900606115.1 Pigmentiphaga humi | reverse complement strand
CAACAATGCCCCTTCGTCCAACAGCAAATAACGCAGTTGCGGCACGTACGGCTCGAGCCCCTGCGCCTGCGCAATCAACTCGGACACCTGCTGGGACGCTTTCCAGCGCGGCACGCCGTTGTACAGCACGATGGGCAGCATCGGCGGCAGCCGCCCGTCGCCTTGCGCGCCCTTGTGCCGCAGGATGTCTTCGTATTCCAGCCCG
>NZ_UWPJ01000006.1 GCF_900606115.1 Pigmentiphaga humi | reverse complement strand
GGAAGACTCGGCGGAAAGGCATGCGGCGGAAGCACGACTCTACCCATCCTCGATCCGTTGCGAAGCTAGGCGAAATTGTCCTGCAGGATAGTTTCGTCACTCCGCATGCTCGAAAGGCCGAGGCGCTGCTCAAGTCCGGCGCGCCTCTGGCCTATTGCGCCGGCCCAACGGTCGAGCATCGCCGTCTTTACCTATTTTCCGGCACCTATCTATAATCATAACAATTCTCATTTCACACTACTCCGCCAGCCTGGCCGCCAGGCATGGAACCCATACCGTGGCCGCCGCCGATATTCCGCCTACGCAGCAAGTCGAAAGCCTGTACGCCGACCATCACGGTTGGCTGCTGGGCTGGCTGCGCCGCAAGCTCGGCGACTCTTTCGCCGCCGCCGACCTGGCGCACGATACCTTCGTGCGGGTGCTGGCCAAGGAGGCGCTGCCGGTCATCCACGAGCCGCGCGCGCTGCTGACGACCATTGCCAACGGCCTGGTGATGAACATGCGCCGCCACCAGCGCATCGAGCAGGCGTTCCTGGATGCGCTGGCCCAATTGCCCGAGCCGCTGTCCCCTTCGCCCGAGGCCCGGGCGATACTGCTGGAAACCCTGGTGGCGCTGGACAAACTGCTCGACGGCCTGCCGCTGCGCGTGCGCCAGGCCTTCCTGATGTCGCAGCTGGACGGGCTCAAGCAGAGCGAGATCGCCGCACGGCTGGGGATTTCCGTCCCCACCGTCAAACGCTATGTGGCGCGCGCGCTCGAGCAGTGCTGCTTCGGGTAAAGCCGACATGTCCCCGCCCCCTTTCATCGCCCTGGCCGACGACCGCGGCGCCCCCATTCCCGCCGATGTCCGCCGCCAGGCGGCCTGTTGGCTGGTGGAGCTGCAATCCGACGACGCCTCGGAGGATCTGCGCCAGCGCTGGCGGCGTTGGCGCGCCGCCCATCCCGACCATGAGCGGGCATGGCAGCGCATCGAATCCTTCGGCGGCACGCTCAGAGGCCTGCCCCCGCCGCTTGCCCATGCCACGCTGGCAAGCGGCAATCCGGCGCGCCGCCAGGCGCTCAAGACCATGGCCATGCTGCTGCTCGCCGGCGGCGGCGCCTGGTTCGCAGAAGAACATGCCCCGTGGGGCCACTGGACCGCCGACCATCGCACCGGCACCGGCGAACGCGCCCGGCTCACGCTGCCGGACGGCACGCACGTGGAGCTCAACAGCGGCACCGCCGTCGATGTCCGCTACACCGCGACCGAGCGCATGCTGGTGCTGCGCGCCGGCGAAATCCTCGTCGCGACCGCCCACGATCCGCAGCCGCAGTCCCGTCCTTTCCTGGTGCGCACCGCGCAAGGCAGCGCACGCGCGCTCGGCACGCGCTTCACCGTGCGCGATCCGGATGCCGCGGGCGCCAGCCGTGTCGCGGTGTTCGACGGCGCGGTGGAGATCCGGTCCGGCCGCAACAGCGACGCCGCGCTCGTGTTGCGGGCCGGCACGCAAGGCTCTTTCACGCGCGACGACGTCCGGGCCGATGGCGCGGCGGACGAGAACGCCATGGCCTGGACCCAGGGCATGATCGTGGCCCAGGACATGCCGCTGGCCCGCTTCCTTGAAGAACTCGGCCGCCACCGGCCGGGCCGGCTGGCCTGCGATCCCGCGGTCGCCGGCCTCAAGGTGAGCGGCACCTATCCGCTGGCCGACACCGACCGCGTGCTGGACATGCTGGCCACCACGCTGCCGGTCCAGGTGCTGCTGCGCACCCGCTATTGGGTCACGGTACAGCCCGATCCGCGCCGAATCTGATCCCTTTCCGTTTCTCGCGGGGCAATGAAAGTAAGAGCCGCTTTTTCACCGCCGGCCACTTTCGATTGCCCTCCAAGGAACCTACATCATGGATCCAGTCCGGTCCCACACCCGCCGGCAACGCCCTGCCTCTCCTGCTTCGCTGCGCAGCCTGAATCTGCATGCCCTGGCCCGCGCCATTACGCTTGCCGCGGGCGCGCCGCTGTTCGCCGCCGCGATCCCGGCCGCCTACGCACAGGCGGCCGAGCCGGCCCGGACCTACGACATACCGGCGGGTCCGCTGGTGCAGGCGCTCAACCGCTTCGGCCGCGAAGCCGGGGTGATGCTGTCGTTCACGGCCGAGCAGACCCGCGGCCTGCAAAGCCCCGGCCTGCGCGGCAGCCACAGCGTGCCGGCGGCGTTGCGCGCGCTGCTCGCCGGCACCGGCCTGGAGGCCGTCGCCCAGGCCAACGGCGGATACGTGCTGCGCGCGGCGCCGGTCGCCGCAGCGCCTGCCGCCCCCGCCGCCTCCACGCTGCCCGAGATCGCGGTCACCGGCACGGTGGACCGCGAAACCGCCGACGGCCCCGTCCAGGGCCTGATCGCCAGCCGCAGCGCAACGGCGACCAAGACCGACACCCCGCTGCTCGAGACGCCGCAGACGCTGACGGTCATCCCGCGCGAGCAGCTCGAATTGCAGGAGGCGTCCACCGTCACGCATGCACTGCAATACGCGCCGGGCGCGCTGGCCTCGTTCGGCGCCACCAATACCCATTCCGACGTGGTGCAGACGCGCGGCTTCTATCCGCGCGATTATCTGGACGGCCTGCGCCTGCCGTTCAGCCAGTACAGCGTGGCCGTCCCCCAGTTCGATCCCTACATGCTCGAGCGCATCGAACTGCTGCAGGGGCCGGCCTCGGTGCTGTTCGGCCAGAGCTCGCCCGGCGGCATCCTCAACATGGTGAGCCGCCGCCCCCAGGCCACGCCTTCCCACGAAGTCCTGCTGCAGGGCGGCAATTTCGACCGCCTGCAACTCGCCTTCGACACGACCGGCCCCATCGACGACGAGGGCAAGCTGCTGTACCGGCTGACCGGCCTGGCGCGCGGCAACGACGGGCTGAACGATTTCTCGCACGAAAAGCGCCGGCTGATCGCGCCGTCCTTCACGTGGCGGCCGTCGGCGGACACGTCGCTGACGCTGCTCACCCACTATCAGCACGACGATCTGATCCCGCAGTACCAGGCGCTGCCGGCGGCCGGCACGCTGCTGCCCAATCCCAACGGCCAGCTGCCGCGCGAACGCTTCTCGGGCGAGCCCGGTTGGGACCGCTTCGACCGCAAGCAATACGGCATCGGCTACGCGCTGGAACATCGCCTGAATCCGGACTGGACGCTGCGCCAGAACGTGCGCTACACCAGTGTCGACGTCACCACCCGGGCCATGGCGGCCGCCGCCCTGGGGGCAGACCAGCGCACGCTGACGCGCGTGGCCACGATGGGCCAGGCCCAGGGCAGCGTCCTGGCGGTCGACAACCAGGCCCAGGCCCGCTTCTCGACCGGCGGCCTGGACCATACCCTGCTGCTCGGCGTGGACGTCATCCGGCAGCGCGACGATTACCGCTTCGCCTCGCAGCTGGCCTCCGATCTCGATCTCTACGCGCCGGTCTACGGCAGTCCCATCCCGGCGCTCGCGCCGCGCCTGTCCACCCTCCAGGAGATGACCCAGGTCGGCCTCTATGCCCAGGACCAGATCCGCACCGGCCGATGGGTGTTCACCGTAGGCGGCCGCTACGACCGCGCCGATGCCGACACCGACAACCGCGTGGCGGGCTCGACCGTCTCGCGCTCGGACAAGGCTTTCAGCGGGCGGATAGGCGTGAACTATCTGATGGACGGCGGCATCGCCCCGTATGCGAGCTACTCCACCTCGTTCGAGCCCACACTGGGAACCGACTTCGACGGCACGCCTTTCGAGCCCACCAAAGGCCGCCAGGCGGAAGTCGGCGTCAAGTACCAGCCCGAGGGCGGCAACCTGCTGCTGACCCTGGCCGCCTACAAGCTGACCCAGAGCAATGTGCTGACCCCCGACACCGCTGCCGGCCATACCGGTTTCTCGGTGCAGACGGGAGAAGTCGAGATCAACGGCATCAGCGCCGAGGCGCGCATGCAGCCGGTGCGCAACGTCAGCCTGATCGCCGCCTATGCCTACACCGATTCGGAAGTCACGCGCGCCAATCCCAATTCCGCCGGCGTCTCGCTGCAGGGCAAGCCGCTGTCCCGCACGCCGCGCCACACCGCCTCGCTGTGGGCAGGCTATCACTTCACCTCCGGCCCGCTCGACGGCTTCACCGCCGGCATGGGCGTGCGCTACCTGGGTTCGAACTACGCGGACACCGCCATCAGCATGCGCCTGCCCTCGCTGACCTTGCTCGACATGGCGCTGCACTACGACTTCGGCCGCGCCAACCCGGCGCTGCCGGGCTGGAAACTCTCGCTGGGGGTCGCCAACCTGGCGGACAAGCAGTACGTCAGCTATTGCCTGAACACGGTGCAATGCTTCTGGGGCCAGCCGCGCACCTTCCAGGTCACGCTGCGCAAGCGCTGGTAAGGCCTGCGACGTGGAGCCGACACGCGGATGAAATCCTCGACCCTGCGCGCCTGGTCCTGGCTGCACAAATGGAGCAGCCTGGCCGGCACCGTCTTCCTGTTGCTATTGTGCGTGACCGGCCTGCCGCTGATCTTCCACGATGAGATCGAACATGCGTTCGAGGCGCCGCTGGCCGGAACCGGCGAGATCGTCCGCCCGGCCGCGGGCGCCGGTCCGCCCACGCTGGATGATTTCATCGCCCATGCGGCCGGCCGAGGGCTGGGCCGGCACGTCAATTTCGTGCTGCTCGAAGATGGCGAACCCTATGTGCAGGTCGGCACCTCGGACAGTCTCGACCGCGAGCACGGCGGCCACACCCATTGGTACGAGCGCGCGACCGGTGCCGTGCTGGAAACGCCGGGAACCGAGCCCGAGGGCGTCGTCGGAATTTTCATGGAGGTCATGCTCAGGCTGCACACCGACCTCTACGCCGGACTGCCCGGCACGCTGTTCCTCGGCGCGATGGGCGTGCTGCTGACGGTCGCTCTGATTTCCGGCGTGGTGCTCTACGCGCCGTTCATGCGCAAGCTTTCGTTCCGCACGATCAGGCGCCGCAGCGCGCAGCGCACGCGCTGGCTGTACTTCCACAACGTGCTAGGCCTGGGTACCGCGCTCTGGGTCGCCGTCATCGGCCTGACCGGCACCATCAACGCCCTGGAACTGCCGCTCGGCCAGCTATGGCGCGCCGATCACCTGCTTCCCATGATCCAGCGCCATGCGGCCGACCGGCCTCCCGCCACGCTCGCGCCGCTCGCCGACGTACTGGCCGCGGTCCACGCCGCCGCGCCCGGCACGGAACCGGCCAGCATCATTTTCCCGGGCATGACGGTGAGCGGCCCCCGCCACTTCCTGGTGATCGCCCACGGCAACCGGCCGGCCACGCGGCAGCTCATCCATACGGCGCTCGTCGATGGCCAGACCGGCCGGCTGGCCGAGCACGCCGCCATGCCCTGGTACGTCCAGGCGCTATCGCTGTCGCAGCCGCTGCATTTCGGCGACTACGGCTGGCTGTCTCTGAAAATACTGTGGGCCGTGCTGGACGTGGTGGCCATCATCGTGCTGGGCAGCGGGGTGTATCTGTGGCTGCGCCGGTGACGCTGCCGCGCCGGGGCCGGGCGCGAGACCCGGCCGGAGCAGAAAGAAGCTTTGCCGCCACTCAGGCCAGCAGCGCCCGCAGCGCAGCGACCAGCGCCAGGGGCTGATCCAGCATCAGATAGTGATAGGCCTGCGGCACCACGACCGGCCCGCGTCCGTGCCTCAGGCACGCCACGATGCGCTCGGCTTCCTGCTGCCGGACGACGGTGCTGAATTCGCCCCGCACGTAGTCCACCGGCACGTCCAGCCCGCCCAGCACGACGGCGGCGTCCGGCTCGTGCGGGCCGGGCGGCAGGAAGGGATCGAACTTCCAGAGCCAGCCGTCTCCCTCGCGCCGCAGGGAATGGCGGGCAATGTGGTCGACCAGGTAGCCGTTGTCGCAAGGCTGGTCCGGCGTCAGCCGGTAGCGCGCCCGCGCGCTGGCGTAATCGGGATAGGGCTCGGTGCGCGGCCGCCGGGGCGTGCCGGCGCTGCTGGGCGGGCTGTCGGCGAAGCGGCAGATGCTGTCGACCGCGATCACGTGCCGGATCAGGCCGGGAAACTCCGCGGCGGTCCGCAGCGCGCGGGCGCCGCCGAAACTGTGCCCCACGACGGCTGCCGGCCCCAGCCCCGCATCCTCGATGACCGCGGCGATATCCTGCGCGAAACCGAGGGCGCTGTAAGCCTCCCGGCGGCCGCTGTCGCCCATGCCGGCAAGATCCATCGCCACGACCCGGTACCGGCCGGCGAAGTACGGCGCGATGCCATCCCAATAACGGGCATGCGCCCGGTAGCCGTGGACGAACAGCAGGCCCGGCAGCACGCGGCGTTCGAGCCCCCACGCCAGATAGTGCAGCCGCGCGCCCCGCGACGTGACGAAATGCGAGGCGCCGGGCGTGGCCACGGCGCGCTCGAACCAGGCGGGCAGGGCTGGCGCGGATGTATCGTCCGCCATCGGTCAAGCCATCCTGGCGCGCGGCTGCGCGCCGCCGCCGACTACCGCGGCATGGCGGCTGGATTGTTCGATATCCAGGCGGGCCTGCGCCACCGCTTGCAGGTGCCGCGCGATGGTCGCCCGCCGTTCGGCCAGCACCAGGCGCTTGGTGAGCCGCGTGGCATGCTGGGAGTTGCCCGCCAGCAAGCGCGCCGTGGCGAGCGCATCGCCGAAGCTGTCCGGCGCGATCCGGTTCACCAGCCGGATCTGCCGCGCCTCTTCGGCATCGTAGGCCCGGCCCGTCAGCATGATCTCGAGCGCGGCCGCCTCTCCCACGATGCCCGGCAGCGTGATGTCGCTGATGCCGGACAACATGCCGTGTTCGACCTCGGGGAACGACAAACGCGCCTGCGGCGCCGCCACCCGGATGTCGCAATGGATCGCCAGGGTGAGTCCGAAGCCGACGACGTAGCCATGCAGCGCCGCCACCACCGGCTTGGTCAACTCCAGGCCGACGGTCGGAATGGCGTCGGCAAGGGCGTCCGTGCCCACCGTCTTGCCGGTGCGCTTCATTTCCTTGAAATCCGAACCGGCGCAGAACGCCTTGGGACCCGCGCCGCGCACCACCAGCGCGCGCACCTCGTCGCGCGCCTCGGCCTGGCGCCAGACGTCGGCCAGCGCCGCCTTGTGGTCCGGATCCAGTGCATTCAGCCGCTCGGGCCGGTTCAGCGTCACGACGTAGACCCCGTCGCCCGCCGCTTCGAAATCGATACTCATCCTGCTCTCCACAACACGGCTGGGCCGACAGGCAAATTCTAGGAAGAGTTTGTATAGAGCACAACCTGTGTTTATTATGAACAGATGGATCCCATACCGCCATCCGGCCCCTGCCCGCCCGCCGCCACGACTGTCGCCGCCCTGATCGAACAGGCCGGCACCGCCTGGGCGCATCGCTGCGCC
Source organism: Pigmentiphaga humi (assembly GCF_900606115.1). Lineage (GTDB taxonomy): Bacteria > Pseudomonadota > Gammaproteobacteria > Burkholderiales > Burkholderiaceae_B > Pigmentiphaga > Pigmentiphaga humi. Next base: position 109,026 of record NZ_UWPJ01000006.1, on the reverse strand, counting down.
CTGCTCGATGCCCAGGACGGACGCCGCTACAGTTTCGCGCAATGGCGCCAGGCGGTATCCGCCATGGCGCGGCGGCTGTACGCCCTGTCCGGGGAAAAGCGCGGCGCGCGCATCGCGCTGCTGGGCGATGCCACGGCCGATTTCCTATTCGCCGACCACGGCATCATGTGCGCCGGGCTGGTCAGGGTCGCCCTCGATCCCGCGCTCGATACGGCCGAATTGCTCGCGCAACTGCGCGATGCCGGCGCGCGAACGCTGCTGTATTGCGGGCACTATGCGGCCAGGATCCAGGACATGCGTCCGGAACTGGAGCGCCTCGGCATCGCCGCGCACCCGCTCGACGCGCTTGCGCACGCAATTCCGGCAGGCGGCGCGGCGCACGAACCGCCTCCTGCCTGCATGCCGGACGACGTCGCCGCGCTCAACTACACCGGCGGCACCACCGGCGCGCCCAAGGCGGTGGTGCATACGCATGCGAGCTACAGCGCGGTGCTGCGCAATATCGTCGCGGTGCGCAGCCCGTGGACGGGCGACCTCATGCTCAACATGCGTCCGCTGTGGCCGATCGCCGCGGTGCTGCAACTGGCCCACCTGCTGCAAGGGGGCACGCTGATACTGGGCGGAAATTTCGAACCGGTGCGCTTCATCGAACTGGTCGAACGCTACCGGCCGACGTGCACCTCGCTGGTCCCGACCCACCTGGTGCGCATCCTCAAGCACTGGCCCGCCGGCCGGCCGGCCTGTTCGCTGACGTGCATCGAGGTCGGCGCGGCCGCCATGCCGCCGGCGCTGCTGCAACAGGCCGTCGATGCGTTCGGCCCGGTTTTCTCGGTCATCTATGGATTGACCGAAGCGCCATGGAGCTGCTATCGCCCGCCCGGCGCAACCGCCGGAGTCCTGGCGGATCCAGAGGGCACGCACGGACTGGTGGGCGCGGCCACGCCCGGCGCGACGATCGTCATCGGCGACGGCGCCGCGCCCTTGCCCGCGGGCGAGATCGGCGAAGTGCTGATACGCGGCGCGCACCTCATGCAGGGCTATTGGCAACGGCCGGAACTGACGGCTTCCGCGCTCCGGGACGGCTGGTTCCATACCGGCGACCTCGGCAGCCTAGACTGCCAGGGCCGCCTGCGCATTCTGGGGCGGGCCAAGGCCGTCATCCGCTCCGGCGGCAAGTCCGTGCAGCCCGCCGAAGTGGAACAGGTCTTGTCCGAGCATCCCGACGTGCTGGAAGCCGCGGTCGTGGGCATCGCGGATCCGGAATGGGGCGAGATCGTCGCCGCCGCCGTGGTGCCTCGGCCCGGCGCCCGGCTGCACGGCGAAGCGCTCGCCGCTTTCTGCCGGACGCGCCTGTCCTCGCACAAGCGGCCCAGGCACTACCTCGTCATGACTGCCCTGCCCCGCTCCCACTACGGTAAAGTGTTGACGCGGAAAATCCAGGACGCGATCAGCGCGGACCGTAGCGGCTGAACCAGGCATGCCCGCGGGCATGCCCCCACGACGAGCTTTCTCTTGCCGACCAAACCAGAAGCACACCGCCAGCCCGATGGCGAAGGGACGGGGCGGGTCCAGTCCATAGACCGGGCCTTCATGGTGCTGCGCGAACTCGCCACCACGCCCCAGGGCGCCACCGCGCTGGACCTGTCCCGCCGGGCAGGCATCGAACGGACCACCGTCCATCGCCTGCTCAAGACGCTCATCCACTGGAACATGGTCACCGCCGAGGACGGCGTCTATGCGCTCGGTCCCGAATGCCTGCTGCTGGCCACGGCGCATGCCAGCCGGCTCAACGTGCGCCGGGCGGCGCTGCCCTATGCGGTGGAACTGCAGGAGAAAGTCCTGCAAGGCCGCAGCGCGCTGGTGTCGATATCGGTGCCGGCGCGCGACCGGACCGTCATCGTCGAGCGCATCTGGACGCCGCTGACGCCGATGAACGTCATCATCGACATCGGCAACCAGTTTCCGGTAGACGACTGCGCCAGCGGCAAGTCGATACTTTCGACCTATCCCGACGAGCTGGGCCGCGCCACGCTGGGCAAGTCCCGCTTCGATAAAGTGCTGCCCGAGCTGCGCAAGATCCGCCAGGCCGACGGATTCTGCGCCACGCTCGGACGCTACAAGCGCGGCCTGGCCTCGCTGGCCTATCCGTTCCGCGGCCGCGGCCAGGCGGCGCTGGGGGCCATCGTCGTCTCCGGGCTGGACCTGAACGACAGCATGCGGCCGGACTCCTCGCTGGCGCAGCACTTGCAGCGCGCCTGCGAGAACGTCTCGTCCGCCCTGCAGCACGGCTGACGCGCCAGCGGCCCTCGGGGGGGGGGGCGCGAAGCCCGGGCTATGCGGGCGCGAAGCGCCGCGGCCGCAGGCCGGCCTGGAACCAGTTGATCAGCGACACGCCATCGAATACCGGAACGCCGAACCGCTCGACGATGTCGGCGCTGAACGGCGTCATGTTGCTGCATTCCGCCACGATGGCGCCGACGTCCGGATGCTCTTCCAGCAGGCGGGCGGCGGCCGCCAGCACTTCGGCCCGCATTTCCTTGTGGCGCGGCACCGGGTCGCCCGATTTGATGGCGGTCACGAACACCGAATCGGCCGGCATGCCGGTCACCGGCGTGGCCGGATCGACGCCCACTGCCTCCAGGTGCGCGGCATGCAGGTTTTCCTTGCTGAAGGTCAGGATGCCGACGCGCTTGCCGGGCGCGATCAGACGCTGCGCCAGGGGCACTTGCAGCAGGCTGCTGGTGGCCACCGGCACACCGCAGGCGGCGGCCAGTTCGTTCTGGAACAGGGCCAGGAACCCGCAGGTCGTGGCAATGCCGTCCACGCCTCCCTTCACGAGATCCAGCGCGGCCCGCTTGAAATCGTCCAGCAGGCCCGACGATTCCAGCGCCATCATCTTGTCGGGCGTGGCGCCTTCGACGACGCGGTACTGCACCGGGAAATCCCAGGTGCCGGCGTGCCCCACGTCGCCGGGCAGGCGGCAGAACTCCGTCTGCACCATCAGGATGCCGACCGAAACGCCGTGGAATGTCTTTTTGCGCATGGATCCCTGCCCTCGTCGGCCTACTTCTTCTCGATTTTCGCGTCCGAGACGGCTTGGGCGTACTTCTTCGCCTCGCTTTGCACGTAGGCGCCGAATTGCTTGCCCGTCGTCGTCCCGGCCACCAGGCCCTGCTTGTCGAGCCAGGCCTTGAACTGGGGCGCCCGCAGCACCTTGGTCAAGGCCGCCTGGATGCGCTGCGAGGTGGCTTCCGGCAGGCCGGCCGGACCCCACAAGCCGTACCAGGAAACGAAATCCATATCGGGCACGCCCGCCTCGTGCAGCGTCGGAACGGACGGCAGCAGCGCGCTGCGGCGTTCGCCCGTGACGGCGATGGCCTTCAGGCGGCCGGTACTGACGAAAGGCAGGGTCGTCAGCACCGGATCCATGATGGCGCTGAGTTGGCCGCCGACGATGTCGGTGAGCGCGGGCGCGGAGCCCTTGTAGATCACCATCGGGATCGACGTGCCCGCGCGGACGTTGAACGTCTCCATCGCCAGGTGCCCGCCGGAACCGAAGCCGCCGACACCGAAATTGACCTTGTCCGGATGGGCCTTGGCCTCGCGGATGAAATCGGCAACCGTGTTGATGCCGCTCTGCGGGGAAACGACGAAGACCAGAGGCGTGCTCGCCACCATGCCCAGCGGCGTGAAATCCTTTTGCAGGTCGAACCGCTGCTGCTCTTTCATGACCAGCGGATTGACGATGACCGTGCTGGCGGTCAGCAGCAGGACGTGGCCGTCCCGGTCCGACCCGGCGACGTACTCGGCGCCGATGTTGCCGGACGCCCCGGCGCGGTTCTCGACCACGACCTGCTGGCCGAACTCCTCGGCCAACTGCGCCGACAAGGCGCGGGCCAGCGCGTCGACGGTGCCGCCCGGCACATAGGGCGCAACGATCCGCACTGGCTTCGAAGGAAAGGACTGCGCCGCCGCTCCCCCGGAAAAAATCGCGAACGCTGCCGCCATCCCCGCAGCCAAGACCTTTGCTGTATTCATGAACCATCCCCCGCCTGATCGACCGGCATCCGCACCCATGCGGACACTTCGCTGGATTTTCCGACATGTTCGCAATATGGACTACATGTGCGGAACAGGGACTAGGTTATGCGCGGCTCCATAGCCGGTCAACGAATTTTTATGCTGCATCCATATCGCTTCAGGAAATAAGCGCAGGCGGCGGGAAGGATGCGAAGCCGTCCGGGAGGGACGCGCCGCGGCCGTTGCCGGCCAGGCGCGTCCGCGCGTCAATCGCCGACGATATTGCGCGCGCGTATGATCGCGCCGAAGCGCTTGGCATCGTATTCGGCGCGCTCGTGGAACTGCTCGGGCGTCATCGGCGACGGATCGCCGCCCATCGCGACGATGCGCTCGCGGAAAGCAGGCGTGCCGATGATCTTGTTGATCTCGGTATTGAGCCGCGTCACGATCTCCTTGGGCGTACCCGTGGGCGCGTAGAAGCCGAACACCGTGTCGGCATCGAAGCCCTTGAGCCCGGCCTCGTCCAGCGTGGGCACGTTGGGGAACAGCGGCGAGCGCGTCATGCTGCCGACCGCCAGCATGTTCAGCTTGCCGGACTGGACGTGCTGCATGGCGATGCCGGGGTCGAAAGCGAAATCGATCTGCCCGGCCAGCAGGTCGACCAGCGCCGGCGCGGCGCCGCGGTAGGGCACGTGCACCGCGCTGACGCCGGCCTGGGCCTGGAACATTTCCGCCGCCAGATGGGGCGAACTGCCGTTGCCCGGCGTGCCGTAGGTGATCTTGCCCGGGTCGGCCTTCAGGCGGGCGATGAAGGCTTTGACGTCGCCCGGCATCTTGTCCGGCTTGACCACCAGGAACACCTTGACCTTGGCGGCCGCCGCCACCGGCGTGAGGTCCTTGGCGGGATCGAAGGACATCTTGGGATAGATGTAGGGGTTGACCGACACCATGCCGCCCGAGCTCATCAGCAGCGTGTAGCCGTCCGGCGCGGCGCGCGCCACTGCCTCGCCGCCGATGTTGCCGCCCGCCCCGCCCTTGTTCTCGACCACCACCGGCTGGCCCAGCACTTCCTGCAGCGGCCCGGTGATGGCGCGCGCGATCTGGTCGGCCGCGCCGCCCGGCGGGAAATTGACCACGACCTTGACCGGTTTGGACGGCCACGCCTGCGCGCTGGCGCCGAACGCCATCGCGCACCCCACCGCGGCCGCGCCCAGCCGGGCCGCGCCCATCCATTTGCCTGCTTGACGGTTCATGTCCTGTCTCCTTGTGTAATGTGTAATGAACGAACGATGTGCCCCGCTCCGTTCCGTCCGCCGGCCGCCCTCCTGCGGCCGGCGGGCGCCCGTCAGAACGGGTAGTGCCGCGGCGTGGTCTGGACCGTGAGCCAGCGCAACTCGGTGAACTCGTGGATGCCGGCGTTGCCGCCGAAGCGGCCGATGCCGCTGGCCTTCACGCCGCCGAAAGGCATCTGCGCCTCGTCGTGCACCGTGGGACCATTGACGTGGCAAATGCCCGACTCGATGCGGCGGGCCACCTGCATCGCCCGCGCGATGTCGCGGCCGAACACCGCCGACGACAACCCGTATTCGGTATCGTTGGCGCTGCGCACGGCTTCGTCCACGCCCTTGACGCGCACGATCGCCTTGACCGGGCCGAACGACTCGTCGCTGTAGATCTGCATGTCGGACGTGACGCGGTCGAGCAGGGTCGCGGGCATCAGCGTGTTCTCGGCCTTGCCGCCGCACACCAGCACCGCCCCCTTGGCCAGGGCGTCGTCGATCATGGCGTTGCAGCGCTCGACCGTGCTCATGTCCACCACCGAGCCCAGCACCGCCGGCCCCTTGCGCGGATCCTGCAGCGGCAGCGACTTCGCCTTGGCGGCGAAGCGCGCGACGAACTCGTCGGCGATCGCCTCGTCGACGATGATGCGTTCGGTGGACATGCAGATCTGGCCGGAATTGGCGAAGGCGCCGAACGCAGCGGCGGCCACCGCAGCGTCGAGGTCCGCGTCGTCCAGGATGACCAGCGGCGCCTTGCCGCCCAGTTCCAGCACGACCGGCTTGAGGTGCTTGGCGCAAGTCTGGGCGATGATGCGCCCCACGCGGGTCGATCCGGTGAAGTTGACGCGGCGCACCGCCGGATGCGCGACGCCCGCCTCGACTACCGCGCCGGCATCGGCCGGGGCATTGGTGATGAAGTTGACCACCCCGGGCGGAAAGCCCGCTTCGTTGAACGCCTCGACGATCAGGCCATGGGTGGCCGGGCACAGCTCCGACCCCTTGAAAATGACCGTATTGCCGCACGCCAGCGGCACCGCCAGCGCGCGCACGCCGAGGATCACCGGCGCGTTCCACGGCGCGATGCCCAGCACGACCCCGGCGCCCTGGCGCACGGCCATGGCCAGGCTGCCGGGCACGTCGGACGGAATCACCTCGCCGCTGATCCGGGTGGTCAACGCGGCGGCCTCCTGCAGCATGCCGGCGGCCAGGTGCACGTTGAAGCCCGCCCACATGGCCGAGGCGCCGGTCTCGTCCGCCATCGCCTGGGCGAAAGCCTCGCCGCGCGCCTCCAGCGCCTGGGCCGCCTTGAGCAGCAAGGCGCGGCGCTCGCCCGGACCGGTGTCGCGCCAGCTCTCGAACGCGCGCGCCGCGGCCTCCACCGCGCGGGTCACGTCCTCGGGCGTAGCCGCCGGCGCCGTCGTCGCCACCGACCCATCCAGCGGATTGCGCCGCTCGAACGTCGCGCCCCCGGAAGCCGCTACGGATTGTCCATCGATCAGCATCGATATGGTTTTCATGTCAGTCATCCATGTAAGAGTTGAGCTACCGGCATCAGCTTATTTCAACGTCGACCAGAATGGGCACCGGCGAAGCCAGCGCTTCGCGCAGCGCGTCCCTCAAGCTGGCCGGATCCGATACGCGCACGGCCTGGCAGCCATGCCCGCGCGCCAGCGATACGAAGTCGAGATCGGGCAGGTCGGTGCCGGCGAGCGCGTCCTCCGGCTTGAAGCCGAAGGTGGGCGCGAATTCGCGGAGCGCGGCATAGCGCCGGTTGTTGAGGATGATGAAAGTGATCGGCAGCTTGAGCTGCGCGGCGCTCCAGAGCGCCTGGATGGAATACATGCTGGAGCCGTCGCCGATCAGCCCGATCACCTTGGCCTGCGGCCTGGCCAGCGCCACGCCCACCGCCGCCGGCATGCTGTAGCCCAGGCCGCCGCTGCACATCGTGTAGAAGGTCTCGCTGCGCAGCATGGGCAGATAGCGGTGCATGACCGGCCGCGCGCTGGGCGCTTCCTCGACGACCACGGAACCGGCATCCCGTACTTCGGCCAGGGTCTGCAGCACGTAGGCAGTCGACATCGGCGCGGACGGCTCGGCGCGCGGCGCCGGCGCACGTGCCGGCGGCGGCGCTCGCCGCGGCGGCTCGGTGAGCGCGAGCAGTTCGCGCACGCCCAGGCCGATGCTGCCGACCGCCGCAGTGCCCACCGGCGCCCAGGCGGCGACCTGCGGATCGTCGGTCAGCTGCAGCAGCGCCGCCCCCGGCGGCACGTGCGGGCCGAAGCCTTCGACGTGGTACGTGAACGCCGGCGCGCCGATCACGAAAATGCAGTCGTAGCCCGCGAGCAGGGATACGATTTTCTCGCGTATGGCGGGCAGGAAGCCGGCGAACTGGGGATGATCCTCGGGAAAGCCGCAGCGGCCCGACATCGGCGCCACCCAGGCCGCGGCCTGGTGGCGCTCGGCCAGTTCGACCACGTCGTTCCACGCGCCGTCGCGGTCTATGCCCGCGCCGATCACGAAGGCCGGGCGCCGCGCCGCGTCCAGCGCACGGGCGATCTCCACCATCACCGCCGGGTCGGGCCGCAGCTGCTTGCCTACCTGCCTGGCCGCCACGGGTTCGCACGGCTGCGCCCAGTCGTCGGCCGGCACCGAGATCAATACCGGGCCGCAGGGCGGCTGCATCGCGATGTAGTAGCCGCGTGCGATCGCCAGCGGAACGTCCTGCGCGCGGGCCGGCTCGCAGCTCCACTTCACATAGGGCTTGGGCAGCTCGGTGGCCTGGGCGGAATGCAGGAAAGGATCGTAGGGCAGGATGGAGCGCGACTGCTGGCCGGCCGTGATCACCAGCGGCGTGCGGTTCTTGTACGCAGTGAAGATGTTGCCCATCGCGTTGCCGACGCCCGCCGCCGAGTGCAGGTTGATGAACGAGGCGTTGCGGCGGGCCTGCGCATAGCCGTCGGCCATGCCTACCGCCACGCCTTCGTGCAGGCCGAGCACGTAGCGGAAGTCGTCGGGAAAATCGAGGAACAGCGGCAGCTCGGTCGAGCCCGGGTTGCCGAAGATGGTGGTCATGTCGAAGGCGCGCAGCAGCGCGAGCACGGCTTCGCGGACGGTCGTGGTTCCGGGCGCGGCGCTGGAGGCCGGGCTGGGCAGGGTCATGGGGATCGTCTCCGGATCGATGGCGCCGGGGCGCGAGGCCCTGGTGTTCGAGGTTAGTATCGCCGCCTGGCCCTTGCCTGAACATTGCTTTTTAGCGAAAAAGTCATTACCTTTTTGCATGACTTTCGACATCCGCCAGCTCACCGCGTTCCTGGCCGTGGTCCAGCACGGCACGCTGGGCCGCGCCGCCCAGACGCTCAACATCACCCAGCCCGCGCTGAGCCGCACCATACGTCGGCTGGAAGAACACGTGGGCGCGCCGCTGTTCGAGCGCTATGCCACCGGCATGGTGCTGACCGGCTTCGGCCAGGCCCTGCTGCCCCACGCCACGCTGCTGCAGCGCGAAGCCGAGCAGGCCACCGAGGAAATCCACGCGCTGCGCGGCCTGGCGCGCGGCACCATACGCGTGGGCGCGGTGGCCAGCGCGGTCAGCCGCGTGCTGCCGCAGGCCATCGCCCGCGTGCTGGCGCGCTGGCCGAACCTGCAGGTCCACATCGTCGAAGGCGTGGGCGACCTGCTCACCGACGCCCTGCTGAACTACGACATCGACCTGGCAGTGGGCGTGTCCATGCCCGACAGCCCGGACATCTGCATGATTCCCGACTGCGAATGGCGCGACGCCAGCCACATCCTCGCCGCCTGCTCGCACCCGCTGCGCAGCCAGGCGCGGCTCAGGCTCGGCGACACGCTCGCGCACAAATGGGTGCTGCCGCCGCGCGGCACCGCGCCGTTCGACGAAGTCACGCATCTGTTCTCTTCGCACGGCCTGCCCATGCCCGACGTGGCGATCGAGACCCGCTCCATCATTTCCATCAAGAGCATGGTGGTCCACGCCGGCTTCCTGAGCTGGATGCCCCTGCCGATGTACGAGGCCGAACGCCAGGCCGGGCTGGCCGATACGCTGCCGGTTCCGGGAGTCGGGCTGGCGCGGCGGCTGATGGTGTTCCGGCGCCGCCAGGGGCTGCTGCCCCAACCCGCCGCCAAGCTATTGGAAGCGCTGAAGGCCGAGGTGGCGGAAGGCATGCCCGGCTAAGGCCTGTTCACGCTCAAAGGCGCCTCGCACAGGCCGGGAAGACACACCATCGCACCGCGCGGCCTTGCCGGGACCGGCGCGCCGGCGCAGGGTCAGCGCCGCAGCGCGCGGTCCACCGCCTCGATCCAATGCATCACGGGCGTGGCCGTGCCGGACTCCAGGTGCGCGAGGCAGCCGATATTGGCCGACAGGATGAGCTCGGGATCCGCCTGCGCGATGGCGCCCAGCTTGCGGTCGCGCAGCTCGCCCGAGATGGCCGGCTGCAGTACCGAATAAGTGCCGGCGGAGCCGCAGCACAAGTGGCTATCGGAGAAAGGCTGCAAGGCAAAGCCCAGCGATGCGAGCAGGCCCTCGACCGCGGGCCGCAGGCCTTGCCAATGCTGCAGCGTGCAGGGAGGATGGAACACGGTCCGCGCCGGCAGCCGCCCCGCCAGCATGGGCGCGAGCTGCGCCGCATGCGGCGCCAGCACCTGCGCCACGTCGCGCACCAGTTCGCACACGCGGCGTGCCTTGTCGGCATAGGCCGGATCGTCGTGCAGGTGCTGCGCGTATTCGCGCACCATCGCGCCGCAGCCCGAGGCGTTCATGACGATGGCCTCGATCCGGCCCGCCTCGATGTCGGGCCACCACGCGTCGATATTGGCGCGCATCTGGGCAAGCGCCTGGCCGTGCTGGTCCAGGTGCAGCCGCAACGCGCCGCAACATCCCGAGCCGTGCGCCACGCGCGCCGATATGCCGACGGCATCGAGCACGCGCAGGGTGGCGGCGTCGATGGACGGCATCATGGCCGGCTGCACGCAGCCCGCCAACATCAATACCTGCCGCTGATGCACCCGCCGCGGCACGGCCCCCGCGGCCCGCCGCGCCGGCACCTTGGCGGCCAGCCGGCGCGGCAGCACCGGACGCAGCGCCTGGCCGGCGCGCATCGCGACGCCGAACAGCGGCGAGGTCAGGGCCCGCCCCAGCAGCGTGCGCACGAAGCGCTGGCCCGCGCCCCGTTCGACCCGCTCCGCGACCATGCGCCGGCCGATGTCCACCAGTTCTCCGTACTGCACGCCCGAAGGACAGGTCGTTTCGCAATTGCGGCAGGTCAGGCAGCGGTCGAGATGGACCTGGGTGCTGGCCGTGACGGCCTCTCCTTCCAGTAATTGCTTGATCAGGTAGATGCGGCCGCGCGGGCTGTCGAGCTCGTCGCCCAATACCTGGTAGGTGGGACAGGTCGCGGAACAGAACCCGCAATGCACGCAGTTGCGCAGGATGGCCTCGGCGCGCCTGCCTTCGGGCGTCGCCTGGGCCGCGTCGCTAAGCCGGGTTTGCATGGGAAGGCCTCATAAGTCCGGATACATGCGGCCGGGATTGAACAACCGCTCGGGATCGAATTCGTTTTTCAGGCGGCGATGGATCGCTGCCAGCGGCGCCGGCAGCGGCTGGAACACGCCCGAGGCGCGCGCTTCCTCCGGCGACGATGCGCGGAACAGGGTCGCATGGCCGCCTGCCTGCCGGGCCGCCTGGCGCACCGCCTGCGCGGCGCGCGGGCCGTTCAGCCAGCGCTGCGCCCCGCCCCACTCGATCAGCGTCGCCCCCAGGCCGAGCGGCGGCGTGGTCGAGGGCACCGACAGGCGCCACAGCGGCCGTTCCGCCAGGAAGGGATGCGCATGGTCGCGCAGCGCCCGCCACCACGCGGCGGCGTGCTCGTCGTCCAGCATCTCGCCGCCCAGCCGGCGGCGCGCGGCGGCCACCGCGGCGGATGCGCCCGACAGGCGCACCACCAGCCGCCCGCTCCGTTCGACCGCCTCCCAGGCCGTGGCGCTGACCGGCAGCGCCTGGCCGCCCCAGACATTCATCTGCCTCAGCGCGGCCGGTTCGTCCATTTCGAAGCACAGCGTGGCCTCGGCCGCCGGACGCGGCAGCACCTTGAGCGAGACCTCCAGGAGCACGCCCAGCGTGCCCAGCGAGCCCGCCATCAGCCTGGATACGTCGTAGCCCGCCACGTTCTTCATGACCTGGCCGCCGAAATGCAATACCCGCCCCTGCGCGTCCAGCATGCCCACGCCGAGCACGAAGTCTCCCACCGATCCGGCGCTGGCGCGGCGCGGCCCCGCCAATCCCGAGGCAACGCAGCCGCCCAAGGTCGCGTTGCCGCCGAAATGCGGCGGCTCGAACGCCAGCATCTGGTTTTGCGCCGCAAGCAGCGCCTCGATGTGCGCCAGCTTCGTACCGGCCCGAGCGGTCAGTACCAGCTCGGACGGCTGGTAATCGACGAGGCCCGCATAAGGCGCCATGTCGAGCGTGGCGCCGTGGTCGGCCGGCATGCCGTAGAAGGCCTTGCTGCCGCCGCCGCGGATCGCAAGGGGCTTGCCTCCGGCATGCGCCAGCAGCACCCGGGCACGAAGATCGGACAACAGCACATCCATGGGCGCAACCAGCCTCCTGCAGCGGCCTTTCCACGGGAAAGGCCGTTCTAGTGTTCAAAAACGGGGGATTTCGGGAAAACGGACCGCGCCGCCGTGTACGTGCTGCCGGCCATACTCGTTGCAGCGCGCCAGTGTGGGTATCGCCTTGCCGGGGTTGAGCAGCCCCGCCGGGTCGAAGGCATGCCGGATGCCGAAAAACCGGTCCAGTTCCTCGCGCGCGAACTGCACGCACATCTGGTCGATTTTTTCGATGCCGACGCCATGCTCGCCGGTGACGGTGCCGCCGACTTTCACGCACAGCTCCAGGATCTCGGCGCCGAACCGCTCGGCGCGCTCGACTTCGTCGGGCACGTTGGCGTCGAACAGGATGAGCGGGTGCAGGTTGCCGTCGCCGGCATGGAAGACGTTGGCGCAGCGCAGTCCGTACGTGTGCTCCATCCTGGCGATCTCGGCCAGGACCTGGCCGAGGAAACGGCGCGGGATGGTGCCGTCCATGCAATAGTAGTCCGGCGAGACGCGCCCGGCCGCCGGAAAGGCGTTCTTGCGGCCCGCCCAGAACAGCAGCCGCTCGGCCTCCGAACGCGAGACCTGCATGCGCGTCGCGCCGCAGGCCGCGAGCACGGATTCGACCCGGGCGATCTCTTCGTCCACTTCTTCCGGCGTGCCGTCGGATTCGCACAGCAGGATGGCCGCGGCGTCCAGGTCGTAGCCGGCCCGCACGAAGGGCTCGACCATGCGCACGGCGCGCTGATCCATCATTTCCAATCCGGCGGGAATGATGCCTTCGGCGATGACGCGGGCCACGGCGTCGCCCGCCTGCTCGACCGATCCGAAGCTGGCCATTACGACGCGGGCGGCCGCCGGCCGCGGGATCAGCCGCACGGTGACTTCGGTCACGACGCCCAGCATGCCTTCCGATCCGATCACCAGGGCGCGCAGGTCCAGTCCCGGCGCATCGAGCGCGGCCGATCCCAGTTCCAGCACCTCGCCGTCTATGGTGACCAGGCGCATCGCCATGACGTTGTGGACGGTCAGGCCGTATTTGAGGCAGTGCACGCCGCCGGCGTTTTCGGCGACGTTGCCGCCCAGGGTACAGGCGATCTGGCTGGACGGATCGGGGGCATAGTAAAGGCCGTGGGGCGCGGCGGCCTCGGAGATGGCGAGGTTGCGCACGCCGGGCTGTACGACGGCCTGGCGCGTGTGGGGGTCTATTTTTACGATGCGGTTGAGTTTGGCCAGCCCCAGCAGGACCCCGTCGGCGTGCGGCATTGCGCCGCCGGACAAGCCGGTGCCGGCGCCGCGCGCCACGACGGGAACGCCGAGCTGGCGGCAGCGCCGCAGTATGTCGCGGATCTGTTCTTCGTTTTCGGGCAGCGCGACGGCCAGCGGCGTCTGACGGTACAGCGAGAGGCCGTCGCATTCGTACGGCCGCGTGTCTTCTTCCCGCGACAGTACGCAATGGGCCGGCAATATTTCCCGCAGGGCCCGCACGACCTCCACCCGCCGATCCGCCTCGGCGGGCGCCAGCCCGATTTCTATGGGGGCGTTCATGCACCATCTCCTTGACCCTCGAAGATAGCGTGCACCGACATAGGGCCAATAGGGGTAGAAACCCCTGTGTGGTTTGAGTTCTTGAGCCGGCTGTCCGGGGAGCGGCCGCCAGCGGGGAGCAGCGAAGCCGGTCCCGGCTTTGCCGGGACTTCCCGCCGAAGCGGGGCCGGCCGGGGCGGACGCAGAACTCGCGCGGGGACAGTCCCCCGGACTGTCCCTACTGCCGCGCTCGAACAGCTGCGTCCTTGCTTCCCCGTCCAACCCCGCTTCGGCGGCGGCTCCGGATGCCCCCCGCTGGCGGCCGCTCCCCGGACAACCTCAGAACTCGGACGCCACAGCGAGGTTTCTAGTTTGCGGAGGGAGGAAGGATTTTTCCGGGATTGAGGATGTTCAACGGATCGAGAGCCTGCTTGATCCGGCGCATCAGGTCCAGCGCGTCTTCGCCGTGTTCCTCGGCCATGAATTGCATCTTGTGCAGGCCGACGCCGTGTTCGCCGGTGCAGGTGCCGTCCATGCGCAGCGCGCGCTGGACCAGGCGGCGGTTGACGGTTTCGGCTTCGGCCCATTCGGCGCCGCTGTCGGGGTCGAGCAGCATCTGTACGTGGAAGTTGCCGTCGCCGACGTGGCCGACCATGCAGGTGGGGAAGCTGGCCTTGGCCAGGTCTTCGTTGGTTTCGCGTATGCAATCGGCCAGCCGCGAGATCGGCACGCAGACGTCGGTGCTGGAGGCGCGGGCGCCGGGGCGCAGCTGGAGGGTGGCGAAGTAGGCGTTGTGGCGCGCGGCCCAGAGGCGGTTGCGGTCTTCGGGGTGCACGGCCCATTCGAAGTCCATGCCGCCGTTGTCGCGCGCGATGTCCTGCACCAGCGTGGCCTGTTCTTCCACGCCGGCGGGGCTGCCGTGGAATTCGAACAGCAGCAGGGGCGTTTCGCGCAGGGTGAGCTTGCTGTAGAGGTTCAGCGCGCGGACCGTGGCGGCGTCGAGCAGTTCGACCCGCGCCACCGGTATCCCCATCTGGATGGTCTGGATCACTGCGGCGACGGCGGCGTCGACGCTGGGGAAGTTGCAGACCGCGGCCGATACGGCCTCGGGCTGGGGATAGAGGCGCACGGTGATTTCAGTGACGATGCCCAGCGTGCCTTCGGCGCCGATGAACAGCCGGGTCAGGTCGTAGCCGGCCGAGGATTTCTTGGCGCGCCGCGCGGTGCGGATGACTTTGCCTTCGGCGGTGACGACGGTCAGCGAGAGGACGTTCTCGCGCATGGTGCCGTAGCGCACCGCATTGGTCCCGGACGCGCGCGTGGAAGCCATGCCGCCGAACGAGGCGTCGGCGCCAGGGTCGATGGGAAAGAACAGGCCGGTGTCGCGTATGTCGTTGTTGAGCTGCTTGCGCGTGACGCCCGCCTGCACGGTGACGGTGAGGTCGTCGGTGTTCACCGCCAGGATGCGGTTCATCCTCGATACGTCCAGCGTAATGCCGCCCTGTATCGCCAGCAGGTGGCCTTCAAGCGAGGAGCCCGAGCCGTAGGCGATCAGCGGCACGCCGTGCGCGGCGCAGGCGCGCACCGCCGCCACGACGTCCTCCGTGCTTTCGGCGAACAGCACGGCGTCCGGGGGCACTGCGGGAAAGGGCGATTCGTCGCGGCCATGATGCGCCCGCACGGTTTCGTTCAGCGACAGGCGCTCGCCGAAATGGGCGGCCAGTTCGTCGAGGCAGGCCTGGGGCACCGGGCGGCGCACGGAAGGAGGCAAGGCTGGGGCATTCATGGCGAAGGCGGCGAAGGGATGATGAGCGGGATTTTACGCCCGGCCTATGCGGGCGCCATCGGCCCCGCCTGACTACAATGGCCGGCGATGCGGCGCCGGCACTGCGCGGCCCGCGATTCCGGAGCAGACATGGGAAACAGATTGAGCGTCATCGCCACGCGTACCGGCGACGATGGCACGACCGGGTTGGCCGGAGGCGAGCGGGTGGCGAAAGACGCCCCGCGCATCGCCGCCATCGGCGACGTGGACGAGCTGAACAGCGCGCTGGGCCTGCTGGCCACCGAGGCGCTGCCGGCGGAAATCGCCGCCGACCTGCTGGACATCCAGCACGACCTGTTCGACCTGGGCGGGGAACTGAGCATGCCGGGCCAAGCCTTGCTGCAAGAGGCGCGCGTCGTCCACCTGGACAGCCTGCTCGCCGGCTACAACGCCCACCTGCCGCCGCTGCGCGAATTCGTGCTGCCCGGCGGCAGCCGCGCCGCCGCGCTGGCCCACATGGCCCGCACCATCTGCCGCCGCGCCGAACGCAACGTCGTCGCCCTGGCCCGCACCGACACCGTCCACGCCCCGGTACGCCAATACCTGAACCGCCTCTCCGACCTGCTCTTCGTACTCGCCCGCACCATCAACCAAGACGCCGGCGCCCCCGAAGTCCTGTGGAAAAGGTAGGCCTACCCCCTACCCGCTGACGCGGGCCCCCTCAAGGGGGCGGCAGCTTTCACGTTCAAAACACAAAAACACACCGCGTCAATCCAAGACACCCTACCCAGACCCAGGAAGCGGTGGATCCGGCTCCGCCGGTCCACCCGCTTCGCCCCCTGGGGGGCGCGCGTAAGCGCGTAGGGGGGGGTTATTTACTACTCGCCGCCAACAACCGGCGGGCCTTGACCGCCTGGGCGAGACGCTCCAGCACCTGCACCGAGGCATCCCAATCGATGCAGCCGTCGGTGATGCTTTGGCCGTAGACCAGCGGCTGGCCCGCGACGAGGTCCTGGCGGCCGGCCACGAGATGGCTTTCGACCATCACGCCGACGAGGCGGTTGTCGCCGGCTTCGACCTGGCGCGCTACGTCGTCGATCACTTGCGGCTGGTTCTCGGGCTTCTTGCTGCTGTTGGCATGGCTGGCGTCGATCATCACGCGCTGCGCCAGGCCGGCCTTGGCCATGTCCTGCGCCGCCGCCTCGACGCTGGCCGCGTCGTAGTTCGGCGCCTTGCCGCCGCGCAGGATGACGTGGCAGTCTTCATTGCCGTTGGTCGAAACGATGGCGGATACGCCGCCCTTGGTCACCGACAGGAAATGGTGAGGCTGCGAGGCCGCCTTGATCGCATCGACGGCGATGCGGATGTTGCCGTCGGTGCCGTTCTTGAAGCCGACCGGACACGACAGCCCCGAGGCCAGCTCGCGGTGCACCTGGCTCTCGGTGGTGCGGGCGCCGATGGCGCCCCACGAAACGAGGTCGGCGATGTATTGCGGCGTGATCATGTCCAGATATTCACACCCCGCAGACAAGCCGAGGGCGTTGATCTCCAGCAGCAATTGCCGGGCCGTGCGCAAGCCTTTGTTGATGTTGAAGCTGCCGTCCAGGTCGGGGTCGTTGATCAGCCCTTTCCAGCCCACGGTGGTGCGAGGCTTCTCGAAGTACACGCGCATGACGATTTCCAGTTCGCCGGCGAAGCGGTCGCGCTCGGCCTTCAGGCGGCGGGCGTATTCCAGGGCGGCTTTGGTATCGTGGATGGAACACGGCCCGATCACCACGGCCATCCGGTCGTCCATGCCGTGCAGGATGCGGTGCAGGGCCTGGCGGGCGTTGTAGACCGTTTCGGAAACGGCGGTGGTGCAGGGAAACTCGCGCATCAGGTGCGAAGGCGGAGCCAGCTCCTTGATTTCTCGAATGCGCAAGTCGTCGGTGTTGTGGGACACGATCCTCTCCTGGATATCTATGATGTCTGTAGCATGTTCATGGTTTCGCCCCCCTCGTCGCGCTTCGTCCAGGCACAAAAAAAGCCGCCAGGGACGCTGGCGGCTTTTTTGGGGCAGGAATCCGTTAGATACGACGCTTCCTTTCCTCCGCCAGCGGCTTCGGAAATCCAAAATAAAAGTAAAAGTAGGTGGAAGCGGAGTTCATGAAATATATCGTAGCAGGCTGAACCGGCTTGAGCAAGTAACGATGGCGCCGCGGGCGTGGTTCTTGCGACACGCCCGCCATGCCCAACCATCCAGGACCGGCGGGGCCGCGAGGCCATGTCCGGCATACCTCCTTGGCCGACGAACCCACATCGCCGATTTCCCCCCGGCGCAGCAGAAGGCGTGGCGCGGGGGCGTTTTTCGTCGTCGCCACGCTGGCGCTGTGGCTGGGCTGGCCCATCGTGCGCCCGCTGGTGGAAGTGCCGCTCTACGGCATGCGGCTGGCATCTATGCCCAAGCCCGCCCGGCTGCCGGTGCCGGTCGAAGGGGTGCGGCCGGCCTCGCTGCGCGACACCTGGAGCGCGCCGCGTGCGGATGGACGGCGCCACGAGGGCATCGATATTTTCGCGCGGCGCGGTACCGCGATACGCTCGGCCACCGAAGGCATCGTCACGCGCATAGGCACCAATACGCTGGGCGGCAACACGGTCTGGGTCATGGGGCCGGGAGGGCAGATGCACTATTACGCCCATCTGGAGCGCTATGCCACCCTGGCGCGCGGCCAGCGCATACAGGCAGGCACGCCGCTCGGCTACGTCGGCAACAGCGGCAACGCGCGCGACACGCCGCCGCATCTGCACTACGGCATCTACGAAACAGGCGGCGCGATCAATCCCTATCCGCTGCTGGCCGGCCGATGAGGCCCGCCCGCATCCACCCCTCGGGCGGCCTGGCCCGCGCTGCCCGCCCTATCCCGCGTCAGCCGAAGAAACCCAGCAGCAGCGCATTGGTGGCGGCGGCCTGCTCGTACTGCACCCAATGTCCGGCGCCGGCGACGGTCCGCCATTGGCGTTCGGGACGGCCGTCCACCCACCACGGGCCGACGCGGTCCGGATGGGCGGTCACGTCGTGTTCGCCCCAGGCGAACAGGATGGGCATGGCCATGCCGTCCAGCAATGTCTTCAAGTGTCCGCCCTGCGACACCGCCTTGCTGCGAAAGCGCGTGGTCTCGCAGGCCCGGCGATGGACCGCGACGGCCAGCGCATCGATGCTGGCGTCGTCGTGCAGCATCAACGCGCGCAGGTTGTGGCGCAGGTCTTCCACCAGCGCTTCTTCGCCCGAGGCCATGCGCCAGTTGACCATGGGCAGCGACTGGCGGCGCGGCGTGCCATGTCCGCCCGGCCCCAGCAGCGCCAGGCGCGCCACGTGGCCGCGGCGGGCCGCCAGATGGACGGCGCACACGCCGCCGAAAGAAAAACCGGTCAGGCCGATGGGCGTACCCGTCCCCACCAACTGGTCCAGGGTCTGCGCGAGGACCTCGACCAGATGGGGCAGCCCGGCCGAATCGGGCAGCGCTCCGGATTCGCCATAGGCCGGCATGTCCGGGACCCAGACGGTATGGCGTTCGGCCAGCGCCTCG
Source organism: Pigmentiphaga humi (assembly GCF_900606115.1). Taxonomy (GTDB): domain Bacteria; phylum Pseudomonadota; class Gammaproteobacteria; order Burkholderiales; family Burkholderiaceae_B; genus Pigmentiphaga; species Pigmentiphaga humi. The sequence goes on along the minus strand of NZ_UWPJ01000006.1, from coordinate 90,259 downwards.
ACGTTGCGTATCCAGTGCTGCCAGCTGCCATGCCCGCCATGCAGCAGCACCAGGGGGCTGCCGCGCCCCGCCGACCGCCAGCGCACCCGCGTGCCCGCATGCTCGGCGTCGTGGCGCGTGGTCAAGGCATCGACGGCCGCGATGGCCCGGGCGGCCTCGGCCGCATGGTCGAAACAGGAGTAGATGGAAGCAGCGGGATTCATGGAGCGACTGCGTATTCACCAAAACCGGAAGATTAACCCGACCCGCGCCGCCGAAGCGCTCCGGCAACCCGGCCCCGCGGTTCGCACTACACTAGCGCCTGTCCGCGCCATGCCGCCCACGCCGCCGGCCCGGCATGCGCGTCCCCAGCCCCCCCACCCTTGCCACGCTGCCCGATGTCCGAACCCGTCCGCCTCTCCAAACGCATGTCCGAACTGGGACTCTGTTCGCGCCGCGAGGCCGACGAATGGATCGAACGCGGCTGGGTGCGTGTGGACGGCGCGGTGGTCTCGGTGCTGGGCAGCAAGGTCCTGCCGCACCAGAAGGTCACGGTCGAACGCCAGGCCAGCGCGGAGCAGGCGCGCCGCGTCACCATCCTCGTCAACAAGCCGGTCGGCTACGTAAGCGGACAGGCCGAGGACGGCTACCAGCCCGCGGTCGCGCTCGTCAAGGCCAGCACGCGCTGGACCGGCGACCGCTCGCCCAACCGTTTCCAGCCCAGCCAACTGCGCAGCCTGGTTCCCGCGGGCCGGCTCGACATCGACTCGGTCGGGCTGCTGGTGCTGACGCAGGACGGCCGCATCGCCAAGCAGCTGATAGGCGAAGACTCGACCGTGGACAAGGAATACCTGGTGCGCGTGCAGCACCTGCGGCCCGGCCGCCTGCCCGACAACAGCCTGAAGCTGCTCAATCACGGGCTGTCGCTGGACGGCAAGCGGCTGCTTCCGGCCAAGGTGCGCTGGCAGAACGACGACCAGCTCTGCTTCGTGCTGCGCGAAGGCAAGAAGCGCCAGATCCGCCGCATGTGCGAACTGGTCGGCCTGAAGGTGCTGGGCCTGAAGCGCGTGCGCATAGGCGGCGTCAAGCTGGGCGATCTGCCGCCGGGGCAATGGCGGTATCTGCGCGAAGACGAGAAATTCTGAAGGCGGGGCGCCGCCTGCCTCGTATGGCGGCGGCACGCCCGGGCGGGCCGCCGCCTGCGATGACGCAGGCGCGAGCCGCGGCTCAATCCAGCGACGCGCCGGCGTCCTTCACGGCCGCGGACCAGATCTTGTTGTCTTCGACCAGCTTGGCGGCGAATTCTTCCGGCGTGTTGCAGAGCACGGCCACGCCTATGGCGGCCAGCTTGGCGCCGAAGGCCCGGTCCTTGCCCGCCTGGGCCAGCGAACCGGCGATGCGGTCTATCACTTCCTTGGGTGTACCCGCAGGCGCGGCAATGCCGTTCCAGGTCTGGGTGGAGAATCCCGGATAGCCCTGTTCGGCGACCGTCTTGACATCGGGCAGATCCGGCGCGGGCTTGTCGCCCGACACCGCGATGACGTTCACCTTGTCGGTCTTGGAGTAAGGCAGGGCCTCGGCCACGTTGCCGAAGTACATGGGCACCTGGCCGCCGATCACGTCGGCCATCGCCGGCGCGCCGCCGCGGTACGGAGCGTGGATCATGCTCAGGCCGGCGCGCTTGACGAACATGGCCATGGTCAGGTGGCTGACCGAGCCGCTGCCGGCCGAGGCGTAGGCGACCTTGCCGGGATTCGCCTTGATGTAGCTGACCATCTCGGGAAGCGTCTTGGCGGGGAAATTCTTGCTGACCGCCAGCGCGAACTCATTGGTGGCGACGATGGAGACCGGCTCGAAGCTCTTGACGGGGTCGTAGGTGACTTTCTGCAGGTAAGGCACGATGGCCATCTGCGGCAGGGTCGCCATGAAAAGCGTGTAGCCGTCCGGCTTGGCGCGCGCCACGTAGTCGGCAGCGATCGCGCCGTTCGCGCCGGGCTTGTTGTCGACGACGACGGTCTGCTTGAGCTGCGCAGTCAGCCATTCCGCGGAGATACGGGCAATGCTGTCGGTATTGCCGCCTGCGGCAAAAGGCACGACCAGAGTAATCGGCCGTTCGGGCCAGGCTGCCTGGGCGCTGCCTGCCGCCATCAAAGCCGCGACGGCTGCGAGATATTGCCATTTGGTCTTCATATCACTTCCTTGCGCTGCGTGGGTTGACGAACATCGCCCGGTGCCTTGCTGGAGCGGCTGGACGATTGACATTTATGCGGCCTGGTTCATGGCCTCGTAGACGTCGCGCGCTTCCGCCTCGGCGGCCTTGACGTGCGCCACCGCCGCCGCGCGCGCCGCGCGGGCATCCCCTTGCTCCAGGGCTGCATAGATCTCGTCGAGCTCGCGCACGCTGTGCTTGGCGCGGCCCGGGCTGGCCATGGTCTTGGCCCTCAAGAAATTGATGCGCGTCAGCAGGCCGTGCAGGACCTCGCCCATTACGGGGTTGCCGCAGCACGCGATGATCACTTCGTAGAAATCCGCCGTGGCCGACAGGCGCGCTGCTCCATCCTGCTCTTTGACCGCCTCGGCAAAGGCGTCGAGCGCGGCGCGCATGCTGCGCAGCTCGTCCTTGCCCATGCGCTGGGCCGACAGCGCGGCCGCCTCGCCTTCGAGCAGCGCCCGCAGGTGGTAGATGTTCTCGGCCTCCTGCCAGCTCAGTTCCGCCACCGACGGCCCCTTGTTGGGCACGATGACGATAAGCTTTTCCGCCGCGAGCACCCGCAGGGCCTCGCGCACGGAAGTCCGGCTCACGCCCAGCAGGCTGCACAGCTTGGCTTCGACCAGCCGCTCGCCGGGCTTGAAATAGCCGTTCATGATGGCTTCGCGCACCAGCCTGACGGTTTCCTGCTGGACGGATCGCGGTGCAATCTTCAAATCCATGTCTCGCCTCTCTCGCCAGGTTCAGAGCGGCGGCAGCTGCCGTGCCCCGTGACGCTGAAACAATCCATAGGTGCCCTTGAACCAGGGCTGCGCCGCCAGGCGCTCGCGCCACGGCGTGGCGCGGGCCTTGGCGCGCGCCGGGGACTCCAGCGCGGCGGCGTCGTCGAGGTAGTGCAGCGCCAGGCGGTTGTAGCGCCCCGGTTCGCCGTCTTTCACGTCGAAGCGCCGCACGGCGCGCCACTGCGGACACTCCAGCAGCAGCGGTACGTGGTCCTGCTCGTACCAGTCGTCGAACTCCTGCAGGTGCGCCTGCGGCACGTCGAACCACACGGGGTACAGCACCGCGGTGTCGATGGCTTGCGGCGCGGTGTCGCCCGCGCAGCTGATTTCTTCGCAGAGATAGCGCGTGAAGCCGGTCACGTTGCGCAGCATCCAGGCCGTTTCCTCGGACGGGTTCTGTTTGATCGCCTGGTAGGCGGCGGTACGCAGCGCGGCGAGGTCCGTCATTTCATAGACGGCCAGATAGTTCAGGCTGTCCGCGACCCGGTAGCGCTGCGCGCTGACGAAACCATGCAGGCCGACACGGATGGGAATGTGCTCGGTGTCGTACCAATGGTTGAACTTGTCTTCCCACTCTGGCGCAGGAGTCATTTCCGAAAACAGGATGGCACGGCCGCGCATAGGTTCCCTCCGCGTGATGCATCGTGATTGACATTAGTATTGTATGACAATAACATCGTCAAACATTCAGCACAACAAGAATTCATCACCGCAGCCCCATCCCGGGCCGCGCAGCCGACAGGAGCAACGCATGAAACTGAAAGTCCGCAGGTGGCAGGCCGTCGTCGAAGAGAAACTGGAAGAAGCCGGGCGGCCGGCCGGCGAGCCGCTGCGCAAGGCAGCCATCATTGCCTTTGTCGAGAACCCCTACGCCGGCCGGTACGTGGAAGACCTGTCCCCCATGATCGAGGCCAGCCCGGAGCTGGGCGCGCAGATGGCGGCCAAACTGCGCGAAGCCTATGGCGACCATCCGGTGCTGTCCTATGGCAAGGCCGGCGTGGTGGGCCTGGGCGGCGAACAGGAGCACGCCAACGCGCTGCTGACCACTCCGGCGGCCGAGCCGCTGCGCCGCGAGATCGGCGGCGGCAAGGCGTGGATTTCCTCGGTCACCAAGATGGGCGGGCCGGGTACCCTGCTGGACGTGCCGCTGGCCTCCAAGGACGCGCTCTACGTGCGTTCGCTCTACAACGCCATGACTATCTACCTGCCCGACGGCCCCATGCCCGACGAGATCGCGCTGGTCTTCGCCGTGTCCAGCCGCGCCCGCATCAACGCCCGCGTGGGCGGACTGAAACTGGAAGACGTCCAGGGCCATGACGGCCTGGTCTAAGGCTCACCCAAGGAGAACGCGATGAAACTGGCTATCGTCAACCTGGGCCGCATCCTCACCGGCGAATGGCGCGAGCCGTACGCCCAAGGCGACGGCATTCTCACCGAAGACGGCCGCATCACCAAGGTCGGCACCTTGTCGAGCGCCGAGGTGGAAAGCGCCGACGTGGTCATCGATGCCGCCGGCACCACTGCCATTCCCGGCCTGATCGACTCGCAGGTCCACAACACCTTCGGCGACTACACGCCGCGCCAGAAAACCGTCGGCTTCCTCGAAAGCTACGTGCACGGGGGCGTGACCACCGGCATTACCGCATCGGAAGTGCACACCCCCGGCCGCCCCAAGGATCCGGCCGGCGTGAAGGCCCTGGCCGTGGCCGCGCAGCGCTGCTTCGAGCACTACCGCCCGGGCGGCATGCGCGTGTATGCCGGTTCCATCATCATCGAGCCGGGCCTGGTCGAACAGGATTTCGCCGACATCGCCGCACAGGGCGTATGGCTGGCCAAGGCGGGCTTCGGCGCGGTCAAGACGCCGTACGACTACGTCCAGGCCATCGGCTGGGCGCGCAAGCACGGCATGATCACCACGGTCCATACCGGCGGCTCGTCGATTCCCGGTTCGTCGGGCATCTGGGCCGAGCACCTGATCGCGATGAACCCGCACGTCTCCTTCCACGTCAACGGCGGCCCGGTGGCCATGCCCGACGAGGGCTTTCCCAAGATGGTGTACGAATCGGAGATCGCCCTGCAGGTCTGCACCGCGGGCAACCTGCGCACCACGCTGCTGCTGGGCGACATGGTGCGTAAGGCCGACCAGTTCGACCGCTTCCTGATCGCTACCGACACGCCCACCGGCAGCGGCATCATGCCGCTGGGCATGATGTACACCATCACCCACCTGGCCAGCCTGACCGACATGCCCGTGGAATGGGCCATCGCCGCGGCCACCGGCAACAACGCGCGCGTCTACGGCATCAACAGCGGCTTCCTCCAGGAAGGCAAGGATGCCGACGTGGTGCTGCTGGACGCCTGCGTGGGCGGTTCCAAGAACGACCCGCTCGACGCGCTGCGCAACGGCGACATCGCCGCGGTGGCGGCCGTCGTCACCGACGGCGTGCCGCGCTTCGTCGGCAAGAGCCGCAACACGCCCGCGGGCAACCGCCCGGTGCGCGTGGTTCGCTGCGACATTCCCCAGGACTACACCGGCGGAGGCCATTGAATGAGCCAGAAACACATTGCCATCGTCGGCGCGGGCCCGGTCGGCGTCGTCGCCGCGCTCGCGGCGGTCCAGCAAGGCTTCCGGGTATCCCTGTACGAAGCCGAATCCACCGTCGACGACAGCCCGCGCGCCGCCACCACCCACAGCTCCACGCTGGAAATGGTGGCCCGCGTCGGCCTGATCGACCGCTTCACCGCCGAAGGCCTGACCGCCCGCTACTTCCAGTTCTGGGACCAGACCACGCACAGCCTGGTGGCGCAATTCGACCACGAGATACTGAAGAACGACACGCCCTACCCCTTCGTGGTGCAGACCGAACAGCACAAGCTGGCCAACATGGGCATCGATAAACTGCGCGCCACCCCCGGCGCCAGCGTGCACTTCCAGCACCGCGTGACGGCCCTGGAGCAGACCGAGGACAAAGTCACGCTGACGCTGGAAACCCCCGGCGGCGCGCAGGAAGTGGAAGCGGACTACGTGATCGGCGCCGACGGCGGGCGCAGCACCATCCGCAAGGCGCTGGACATCGCCTTCGACGGCATGACCTGGCCCGAGCGCTTCATCGTGATCACCGTCAAGGACGACTTCGAGCGCCTGATGGGCTGCTGCTATCGCAACTACCTCGCCCACCCCGGCGCCTGGACCAATCTGTTCAAGATCTCCGGCGACGACATGCAGGGCCGCTGGCGCGCGGTATTCCCGTCCGAGGTGGACGAGACCGACGAGCAGGCGCTGAGCGACGAAGCCGTGGCGCGCCGCCTGTCGCACGTCCTGCCCAAGGCCGATCCGTACGATGTGCTGCACCGGAACATCTACCGCGTCCACCAGCGCGTGGCCGCCCAATTCCGCAAAGGGCGCGTGTTCCTTGCGGGCGATGCAGCGCACGTCAACAACCCCATCGGCGGCCTGGGCCTGAACTGCGGGATCCACGACGCCATGGAGCTGGTGGACATGCTGACCTCGGTCGAGCGCGGCGAGGAAGACGCATCGGTGTTCGACCGCTACGAGCGGCGCCGCCGCCAGATGAACATCGAGTTCGTCCAGCAGCAGACCATCAACAACAAGAAGCGCCTGGAAGAAAAGGATCCTGTGGCGCGTGCCCGCGCGCTGGACGAGATGCGCAAGATCGCCGACGATCCCGCGCGCCATCGCCAGTTCCTGCTGCGCAGCTCGCTGATCGACAGCGTGCGCCAGGCAAAGACCATCCAGTGAGCGCGAACGCGAGCCACCAACCATGAATCGCAAAACACTGGCGGTCACCTCGCCCTACGACGGCAGTCCGGTGGGCGAGATCCCCTGCACCTCCTCCGACGAGATCCGCGCCGCGCTCGACCGGGCCGACGCGCTGTTCCGCAATCGCGGCGCCTGGCTGCCCGCCGACGAGCGCGTGGCCATCCTGCGCAAGGCCGCCGAATTGCTGGACCAGCGGCGCGACGACGTCATCGCCACTGCCATCCGCGAAGGCGGCAAGCCGTACCGCGACAGCGTGGTCGAGATCGACCGCGCCATCGACGGCCTGCGCAACTGCGCGGAACTGGTCCGCTCCGAGGGCGGGCACGTGGTGCCGATGGGCACCACGCCGGCTTCGCGCGGCAGGGTCGCCTTCACCCAGCGCGAACCCATCGGCCCGGTGCTGGCGCTCAGCGCCTTCAACCACCCGGTCAACCTGATCGTCCACCAGGTAGGACCAGCCATCGCCGCCGGCTGCCCGGTCCTGGTCAAGCCCTCGCGCGACACGCCGCTGTCATGCCGCAACGTCGTGCGTGCGCTGCACGACGCGGGCCTGCCGCAGGACTGGTGCCAATTGCTGATCCCGTCGTCCCACGACGACATCGATGCGCTGGTGCGCGACAGCCGGATCCGTTTTCTGTCGTTCATCGGCAGCGCCGAAGTCGGCTGGGGCCTGCACGCGCGCATGGCGCCCGGCATGCGCTGCGCGCTCGAGCACGGCGGCATCGCGCCGGTGCTGATCGACCGGGACGCCGACCTGGACCTGGCGGCGGGCGCGGTGGCCAAGGGCGGCTTCTACCACGCCGGCCAGGTGTGCGTGTCGGTCCAGCAGGTCTTCGTGCACGAAGCGGTCGGCGAGGACTTCCTCGCACGCCTGCAAGCCGCGGCGGCGCGCCTGAAGACCGGCGATCCGCTCGACCGCGATACCGATGTCGGTCCGCTGATCAAGCAGGCCGAAGCCGACCGGGTGGCGGCCTGGATCGATGAGGCGCGGGAGCAAGGCGCGCGGCTCGTGCAGGGCGGGCGCCGGCTGGCGCCGACCTTGATCGAACCGGCCATCCTGCTGGATGCCCCGCCGCAGGCGCAGGTGTCCTGCCGCGAAGTGTTCGGACCGGTGGTCAGCGTGCAGCGCTACGCCGACCTGGACGACGCCTGCCGGCGCGCCAACGTGGGCGGCTTCGCGTTCCAGGCCGGCGTGTTCACCAACTCGCTCGACACGGCGACGCGGGCGTATGCGGCGCTCAACGCATCGGCGGTCATGATCAACGACCACTCGGCGTTCCGCGTGGACTGGATGCCCTTCGCGGGCCTGAACCGCTCCGGCCTGGGCGTGGGCGGCATCCCCCACACCTACCGGGAAATGACCATCGAGAAAATGATGGTGCTGCGCGGCTGATGCGCCGCGCGGGGCGTCACGCCGGCGAGCAGTTCGGCGTGACGCCGCTTCCGCCGGCGGCGCGCACGCTGGCGGCCACCGCATCGGCCACCCGGCCCAGCATGCCCTGGTGCGCCACCACCACGTCGGCCACCGAGCCGCCCGCGGCCGCCTGTTCGAACGTCCCCAGGCACACCAGCGCGCGCCCGCCCTGCAAGGGCCGCACCGACCACGACACCGCCGCCCGCACCGCGCCGCCCTGCTTCGCGTCAAGGCGCGAAAACTCGACGTTGACGCGATAGGCAGCCTTGCCGGCGAGCCCCGCCTTGGCGGCATCCACCGCATGCAGGCGGGCCTGCAGCGCTGACGACAGCGCGTCGTGCAGTTCGTCGCCCAGCGGCGCCGACCAGCGATGCCTGTCCAGCATCTGCACCTGCGCGCCGTCCTCCCGCAGCACGATCTGGCGGCGCTGCAAACGCTCGGGCAGCGCCACCGGGGCCACGTCCAGCACCAGCGCGGGGCCGGAAACGTCCGCCGGTGCGGGCTGCTCGGCCTGCAGCGTATAAATGGCCGGCGCCTGCGGCGCGGCGCAGCCGCCCGCTCCCGCCGCCGCGGCCAGCGCCGCGGCCATACGCACGAACTTGCTCACTGATGTACCCTCCTGTCGCTGCGCGACATCCTCCCCGAGGAAGGACGCGCGCCCTTCGGGCGGCCGGGCGGCCGCGCTCATCGCTCTTCCTCGGGCTTGCCACGCAGCAGCGACTGCGGGTTTTCTTCCAGATAATCGGTCAACTGGCGTAGCGAATTGGCCGTGCGCATCAATTCGCGCAGCGCGCGCCGGATGTCCTGCTGCAGCGGGGCATCGGCCGAGAACGTCCCTTCGGCGGCCTTCAGCGTCTTGCGCGCATCTTCCATCGCGGCCACGATCTGCGGCGCGACCTGGCCATCCAGCCGCTTGACCATCTGGTCGGCCGACGCCAGCGTGGCGCGCACCCCCGCCATCGTGGTCACCAGGTCCTTGCCGATGGTGTCGAAGGGCACCTTGCCGATCTTGTCCACGATATCGGCAAGCTTGCTCTGCAATTCATTGAATGCGCCCGGCATGGTCGGAATCACCAGCATGCCCTGGCTCTGCCCGCCCTTGGCGGGCGGCCGCTCCTTGGCGAAATCGAGGGCCACGAACAACTGCCCGGTCAGCAGGTTGCCGTTGCGCAACTGGGCGCGCAAGCCGCGCCGGACCAGCGCTTCCATCAGTTGTCCGGGAGCCGAGGCGTCGAGCGACTCGGCATCGGCGGAACGGCGCAGTCCCAGCCGCGACGGGTAGACGTCCACCACGACCGGCAGCACGAAGGACTTGGTCTCGCGGTTGAACTCGATGCCGATGGAGCGGACCTCGCCGATCACCACGCCGCGGAAGTCCACCGGCGCGCCCGGCGAAAGCCCCCGCACCGATTGCTCGAAATACATCACCATGCGGGTGGATACGCCGTCTTCGTCCTTGAACGCGCCGTCGGGATTGTCGGCCAGTTCGTAGACCGCATCCTCCTGCGCCGGCTCGCCGGGCGGCAGGTTGGGCGAATCGAGGAAGGACACGCCGCCCAGCAGCACGGTGGCCAGCGACTCCGTATACAGCTTGAGCCCGTCCGCGTCGATCTTGAGATCCACGCCGCTGGAATGCCAGAAACGCGAGCTGGTGGTCACGAAGGCATCGTACGGAGACTTGACGAACACCCGCACCGTCACCCTGCCGTTCTTGTCGAGATCGTAGGCCACCACCTGGCCGACGTTGACCCGGCGGAAATACACGGGCGAGCCGATATCCAGCGAGCCCAGGTCGGAAGCGCGCAGCACGAACTGCTTGCCCGGGGTGTCGGCGGTCACGATGGGCGGCACTTCCAGCCCGGTGAAAAAGGATTCGCGCTCTTCCGAACGGCCGGCGTCCACGCCTATGTAGGCGCCCGACAGCAGCGTGCCCAGGCCGCTCACGCCGCTTGCCGCGACGCGAGGCTTGACGATCCAGAAGCGGCTGTCCTCGACGGCGAAGCTGGCCGCGTTCGCGGTCAGCTCGATCTCGGCGATCACGTGCGAGCGATCCTTGGCCAGGCGTATCGCCTGCACCTGCCCGATGTCCACCTCCTTGTAGCGGACCTTGGTCTTGCCGGCCTCCAGGCCTTCGGCCGAGCGGAAACTGATCTCGATCGTCGGCCCGTGGCTGTACCAGCTGTTCAAGGCCACCGATAGGCCGGCGACGGCGGCCACGATGGGGATGAGCCAGACCAGCGAAGGCAGCCAGCGGCTCGGCTTGCGCCGCACGGGATCGCCGGGCGCTGTGTTGGGAGGCGTATCAGGGGTGGGGGTCATGGGCATCTACCGGATCCCAGATCAGGCGGGGATCGAAACTCATCGAAGCAAGCATGGTCAGCACCACCACCATGCCGAAGGCCATCGCGCCCGGCTCGGGCCTGACCGTGGCCAGCGCATCGAGCCGCACCAGCGCGGCCAGCAGGGCGACCACGAACACGTCCACCATGGACCAGCGGCCCACGGCCTCGACCATGCCGTACAGGCGGGTGCGCTCCACCGGCCGCCAGGTGGAACGCCGCTGCGTGGTCACCACCAGCATCACCAGGGCCGCCAGCTTGAAGACCGGGATGACGATGCTGGCGCAGAACACCACCGAGGCGACGAAATAGGAACCGTCCTTCCACAGGTAGACCACCCCGCTCAGGATGGTGTTGGATTGGCTGCCGAACAGCGTCCCCGTGGTCATGATGGGCAGCATGTTGGCCGGCAGGTACAGCGCCAGCGCGGCCATCAGGAAGGCCCAGGTGCGGCGCAGACTGTCGGGCTTGCGCAGGTTCAGCGCGGCGCCGCAGCGGTCGCACTGGCCGCCGGCGCGGCCGCGCGGCAGGATGGCGGTGCATTGCGGGCACTCCAGCACGCCGGCCTGGCTGGCGGTACGCACGCCGTGCAGGTCGTGTGCGCCGTTCATTGCGACGGCTCCGCCGCCATGCCGTCCTGGCCGGCTTCGATCCGCTCGGCATACTCCCACAGTTCGGCGGGGTCGAAGCTCACCACCACCGCCAGCAGCACCGTCAGGCAGCCGAACGACCAGAGCGCCACTCCCGGCAGCACCGTGGCCATGGCCGATAGCTTGACCAGCGAGGCGACGATGCCGAGCATGAACACCTCGATCATGCCCCAGGGACGGCCCAGCCGGACCAGCCGGATCACCAGGCCGAACCCCGACGGAACGCGGCCCATGCGTAGCGGCACCAGCAGGTAGGCCAGCAGCCCCAGTTCGATCAGCGGGAACAGCATGGTGGTGACGAACACCAGCATCGAGACCGACAGCATGTCCTCCATCGACAGCACCCGCACCGCCCCCCACACCGTGGTCTCGGTGCGCAGGCCCTGGATCTCCATGGCCACGATGGGAAAGGCGTTGCTCACCACGAATGTGATCAGGCTGGCCAGCACGACCGGCAGCAGCGCCTGGTAGCGCGAATCGGCATTGCGATAGAGCTCGGTGCCGCAGCGTTCGCAATAAGCCCTCATGCCCGGCCCGACACGGCTCCTGCGATAGGCGGCATCGCAATGCGGACACAGCTTGAGAGCCGTATTGGCGCGTGGGTCGGAGAACAGCGGCATGAAGACGGTTGCCCTCGGGCGCAGCCTTGTCGCGGCGCCGGCGATACAAACAGGCGTGTATGTAAAGACATCAGCATGATATAGCAGAAGCGTGCGCCGGCCAGGCGGGTTCTTGTGTGCAAAGCTGCAACTTGCGTGTCTCCTGTTGTCGCAGACCCGCCGCAGCCCTTATTCCGCCATCCCCGCCGCCTCGTCCCTCAGGCAGTCGATCAAGGCCAGCATGTTGGCCGACGGGTCGAGGCTTTCGTGCCGGATCACCCCTATGGGCCCGAACACCGGCGGCAATTCCAGCTTCAGGATGGCCAGCCGGTGCCGGCGCGCGTGATAGGCGGCCACCGCGCGCGGCATGACCGACAGCGACGGACTCAGCTCCATCAGCACCATGTTGTTGACGACCGAGGCCGATTCGATGCGCGAAGCGGGCCTCAGGCCGTGCTGCTGGAACAGCATGTCCAGGCCGATGCGCACCGGGCTGCCTTGCGGCGGCATGACCCAGGGATAGGCGCCCAGGTCTGCCCAGGAAAGCTTGCGCCGGCCCGCCAGCGGATGGTCGGCCGCGCTGCATACGCACATGGGCTCTTCGCAGAGGATTTGCCGGACCAGGTCCGCCGCCGAGGCGGAGGCGCCCAGGCGGGCCACCACCAGGTCGAGCTTGCGCGTATAGAGATCGGGCAGCAGGGCTTCGATCGAGCCTTCGCGCACCAGCACGTTGACGCCCGCATGCGACCGTTCCAGGCGCAGCAGCGCGTGCGGCACCAGGAACGCGGCGGACGAGGAGTTGATGCCTATGCTGATGGTTTCCACGCCCAAGCCGCCGGGCTCGGACCATTCGCGGCCCATGCGTTCGAGATCGCCGAGCACCCACCGGGCGTGCCGGATCATGGAGGCGCCGTGCGGCGTCGGAAAGGTACCCTTGGAGGTACGCGTGAACAGGCGCGTGCCGGCCATGGATTCGAGTTCGGCGATCATCCGCGACACGGCCGGCTGGGTCGTGGCCATGCGGCGCGCGGCTTCGCCGACATTGTGGACGTCGTCCAGCACCTGCAGCAGGCGCAGATGGCGCAGACGCAGGCGGCCGTGCAGATACCAGTCGGCGCGCAAGGCGATGGGGGCGAAAGCAGGCTCGGCCAATTTCATACCATTCTTGATATGACTTGGCGCAAATATATCATTAGACCCGCATGTTCCCGTCGGCGATGATGGTCTCCCGCCGAGCCGCCTGCCTTCCCGCAAGGCGCGCACGCACAAGGAGACCGTCATGCTCAGATTCACTGGCCCCGCCCTCGCCGCCGCGGCGCTGACCCTGGCGCCGGCCGCGCACGCCGCCTACCCCGACCGCCCCGTGGTCCTGGTCGTTCCTTCCGTTCCCGGCGGCGCCGCCGACCTGGTCGGCCGGATGCTGGCCGAACAGTTGGGCAAGCGCTGGAACCAGCCCGTCATCGTCGAGAACCGTCCGGGCGGCGCCTTCATCATCGGCACCCAGACGGTAATCAAGGCGGCTCCGGACGGCTACACGCTGCTGCTGGGCGCCGACGCCTCGTTTTCCGCCGTGCCCTATCTGATGGACAAGATGCCCTACCAGCCGGACCAGGACCTGCTGCCCGTCTCGCCGCTGTCCACCCTGCGCTACGTGCTGGTCGCCTCGCCGGCCTCGCCCTACCGATCCGTCGAGCAGTTGCTGGCCCAGGCGCGCGCCCATCCGGGCACGGTCACCTTCGCCAGCGGCGGCGAAGGATCGACCCACCACCTGGGCATGGAGCTGTTCTCCCACGCCTCCGGCGCGTCGTTCAAGCACGTGCCGTACAAGGCGGCGCCCCAGGGTTTCGTCGATGTGATGGGCGGCCACGTCGATATGATGTTCATTGCCGCCAGCACGGCCATCCAGCCGGTCAAGACCGGCAAGGTGCAGGGACTGGCCAATACCGCCGACACGCCCATCCCCGACCTGCCCGGCCTGCCGATGCTCAAGGACAAGGTCCAGGGCTTCACCTTCGACAGCTGGTTCGGCCTGTTCGCGCCCGCGGGCACGCCCGCCGCCGTCGCCAGCCGGCTCAATGCCTCCGTGCAGGCGGTCCTGAAAGACCCCCAGGTGCGGGACAAACTGCAGGCGCAGGGCCTCTCGGCCTGGGAAGGCGACGGCCAGACCTTGCGCGAGCGCATCGCCGCCGACACCCAGCGGCTGCTTCCCGTCATCGCCAAGCTCAAGGAACAGGGCAGGCCCCAGCCATGAAACGCCCGAACATCCTGCTCATCACGACCGACCAGCACCGCGGCGACTGCCTCGGCTTCGCCGGGCGGCGCGTCAAGACGCCGCACATCGACGCCCTGGCGCGCGGCGGCACGCATTTCGCGTCGTGCATCACGCCCAACATCGTGTGCCAGCCCTCTCGCGCGTCCATGCTGACGGGCCTGCTGCCGCTTACCCACGGCGTCTGCGACAACGGTATCGACCTGGACCAACGCACCGGCGAGGCGGGGTTTGCCGGCAGCCTGGCGGCGGCGGGCTATGCCACCGGCTTCATCGGCAAGGCGCATTTCTCCAGCCACCATACCTTCGCCCGCACCGGGCGGCCGGAATGCCAGTACACCGAAGCCGAACTGGGTCCGGACTGGTCCGGCCCCTACATGGGCTTCCAGCACGTGGAACTGGTCGTGGAGGGCCACAACTACTGGCTGCCCACGCCGCTGCCGGGCGGGCTGCACCATTCGCGCTGGTACTACGGCGACGGCCTGGGCGAACTGCGCAACCGGCTCTACCAGACCGATCTCGGACCGCCCAGCGGCGCGCCGCAGACCTTCAACTCCGCCCTGCCCGCGGCCTGGCACAACTCCACCTGGATAGGCGACCGCGCCGTCGACTACCTGAGCCGGCATCGCGGCGAACCCTTCTGCCTGTGGGCCTCGTTTCCCGATCCGCACCATCCCTTCGATTGCCCCGAACCCTGGTCGCGCCTGCACCACCCCGACGAAGTCGACCTGCCGCACCATCGCGCCACCGACTACGAGCGGCGTCCGTGGTGGCACCGCGCCAGCATGGAGAACACGCCGGTCGGCAGCGCGGACGTACAGGCGCTGCGCCAGAATTTCTCGCGCATCCCCACCCAGCCCGATGCGCAGCTGCGCAACATCACCGCCAACTACTACGGCATGATCTCGCTGGTCGACCACCAGGTCGGCCGCATCATGAACACCCTGCGCGACCATGGCCTGGACCGCGACACCCTGGTCGTCTTCACGTCCGACCACGGCGAATGGCTGGGCGACCATGGGCTGATGCTCAAGGGCCCCATTCCCTACGAGGGCGTGCTGCGCGTGGCCATGGTCGCCCATGGTCCGGGCGTGCAGGCCGGCGTACAGGTGCGGGATCCGGTGTCCACGCTCGATCTCGCATCGACCTTCTACGACTATGCCGGCGCCTCGGCGCTGGGACCGCAGCACGGCCGCAGCCTGCGGCCGCTGTTCGAAGGCCGGCCCGCGAGCCGCGACTGCGCGTTGAGCGAATGGGACGTGGCGGCTTCGCGCTGCGGCGTGGAATTGAAACTGCGCACCGTGCGCACGCGCGACTGGAAGCTGACGCTGGAGGCCGGCAGCGGCGCCGGCGAAATGTACAACCTGGCCGACGATCCCGACGAAATGGACAATCTCTTCGACGACCCGGGCTATCGCGTCCGCCGGCGGGAACTGCTCGACATGCTGGCCGAGCGGCCCGCCGACCAGTTGCCGGAGCGGTTGCCGGCGTCGGGCGTCGCCTGAGGCCGGCGCGGACCGTCAACCTGCCTCGATCGGCGCCGGATTGAGCTGGCCCAGCCCGCTGGCGATCTGGTTCGCCGAAGCCGTAAGCCTGGCCAGATAGCGGTCGACCGCCTCGGCCGGCGTCATGACCGACGAGAACCAGGTCAGGCCCAGCGTGGCGGCGATACGGCCGCGATGGCAGACCGGGATCGCCATCGTGCAGGACTGCTCGCTGAGCTCGGGTATGCGCAAGGCATAGCCCTGCCGGCGGGTGGCCGCCAGCAACTGCTCCAGCCCGTCCCGGTCGTGCGCCAGCGCGTCCTCTTCGCGGCCGCTGCGACGGACCACGTCGAGGATGAACTCGCGTTCCTGCGCGTCGCAGAACGCCAGGTAGGCCAGCCCCAGCGCGCGCTCCACCAGGCTGCGGCGCAGGTTGATGGACGAATGCAGCAGGGACAGCGGCGACTGCGGGATGGTGCTGTAGCGCACCACCATCGCATCGACGTCCAGCAGCGCCAGTGTGACCGGCCATTTGAACTCGCGGGTCAGCGCATCGCATACCGGCCTGGCCACCTCGATCACCTGCGGCTGGTGGTTGTAGCCGCAATACAGCGAGGCCATGCCCGAGGCGAGGTAGTACGCGCCGAACCGCGCCGACTGCGCCACCAGCCCCTTGGCCTCGAACGTGCGCAGCAGGCGCGCGATGGTGGGCTTGGGTATGCCGGTGCGCCGGTACAGGTCGTCGATACTCGACACTGCTTGCCGATTCAAGGCCTGCAACAGTTCGATCGCGCGCTCCACGCTGCGTATGCCCGCGCGGGCGCGGTCGTCCTGCCCATCCGGGGGCGGCTGCGTCATGCCGTCCGCGACGCGCGCTCGCCGCGATGCTCGATCGGCAGATGTGGCATGTCGGTCCCTCCCGTTCTTACTGGATGCGCAGCTGGTGGCGCTGGATGAAGCCGGCGATGTCCTGCGCTTCGCCGCGATACTTCCTGCCGAAAGCCGCGGCGCTCTGAACGTCCAGGATAATGCCCTCTTCCTGCAGCTTGTGCTGAATCGCCGGATCCTTGAGCGCGGTATTGATGGCCGCGTTGAGCCGCTCGACCACCTCGGGCGGCGTGGACGGCGGGGCGAACACGCCCAGGGCGCCGCTGGCGTTGAGCCCCGGCGCGCCGTTGTCGGCAATCACCGGCAGCTTGGGAAAGGCCGGGCTGGCGTCGGGCGAACCGATGGCCAGCGCCCGCACCGTGCCGCTCTGCAGGTGGCCGGCGGCCAGCGACGACGAGCCGAAGATGGCCTGCACCCGCCCGCCCAGCATGTCGGTCAGCATTTGCGCCGCGCCCTTGTACGGCACAGGCGTCATCTTCAGGCCGAAGGCCGCATTCATGTGCTCCAGCGCGAAGTGGTTGGGCGAGCCGATGCCGCTGGTGCCGAAGTTGTAGATCCCGGGCCGGCTCTTGACCAGCGCGACGAACTCTTCGAAGGTCTTGGCCGGAAAATCCGCGCTGACCAGCAGCAGCGTGGTCGGCCGCCCCACCGAGGCCACCGGCAGCAGGCCGTTGACCGGATCGAAGCTGAGCCCCTGGTTGGTGGCCGCGGCGATCTGCAGCGAGGTGTAGGCCGTGAACAGGATGATGCTGCCGTCGGGCCTGGCCTTGGAGGCCAGCCCGGCGCCGACGAGGCCGGCCGCGCCGCCCTTGTTCTCGGGCACGATGGTCTGGCCCAGGATGGGTCCGAGCACATTGGCCAGCTGGCGCGCGACGGTGTCGACGATAGCGCCGGGCGGGTAGCCGATCAGCATGGTCAGAGGCTGGTTCGAATGCGGGCCCTGGGCATGCAGAGGCCCGGCGGCCAGCAACGCGAAAGCCGCGCCCAGCAGGCGCGAGACGGCGCGGGCCGCACGCGGCCGGGCGCGCGCCGCCGAAAGGTCGGGACGGAACATGGGTGTCTCCTGGATGGGATCGTTATCGGGCGGCGTGCTTCAGGCGCCGGCGGCCGGGTCGTCGTAGTCGGCCGAGTTGCAGACCCAGTTGTTCGCGATGAAGTCGCGCCGGGGTGGTGAGAACACGTCGATCAGCAAGTGATAGCCCGGCCCGACGCCTTCCGTGGTGTGGACCAGGTTGACCGGGATCACCAGCAGCGTGCGCGGATCGGCCTGCAGGTGCACGTCGTCGCGCCAGCGCGTGGCGTCGCTGCCCCACGGCGTGCGCAGGTGATGCACGAACTTGCCTTCTATCGCCAGCGAACCCTGTTCGAAGCGCGCATGGCTGTGCGGACTGAGCTGAGTGCGGTCGCGCGGGCCGTCGTATTCGACCCAGTTGATGCTGAGGGTATCGGTCTGCAGCATCTTCAGGCGCTTCTTGTCCGGCGGCGGAATGATGTCGTCGATGGCGATGACGCGCAGCGCGCCCGCATTGCGCACGCGGCGGAACGCCGGGGTCGAGGCGACGATGCGCGGGTCGTGCTCGACGGCGTTCAGGTAGTCCTGCTGCGCCAGGTCGGTGCGCGAGCTGGCGATCAGGATGCCGGGGCCCGGCGCGTCCAGCGCGATCGTGCAGGTCCCGGCGGGAATGATGCACAGCGAGCGCCCGGGCGCATCGGCCCGGCCGCCCTCGTACTCGATGTGCGCGCCGGCGCCCGGCAGCAACAGCAGCAGTTCGTGCGCGCTGCTGGCCGTGTGGGGCTGGGTGCTGTCTATCCATTCGACCGAGAAGTTCTGGGCCTGGCCGATGCGCCGGCCGGACGTCTGCGGCGTAGTGTCCAGGTCGATCAGGCCGGCGTCGTGCAACACCGTGGAATCGTCGTTTCGTGCCATGGCTGGGGTTCGCTCGCTTGCCATTCAATCGTGGG
Organism: Pigmentiphaga humi; assembly: GCF_900606115.1. GTDB lineage: Bacteria > Pseudomonadota > Gammaproteobacteria > Burkholderiales > Burkholderiaceae_B > Pigmentiphaga > Pigmentiphaga humi. The sequence continues at coordinate 71,903 of NZ_UWPJ01000006.1, read as the reverse complement.
CAGGACTGGGACGGGACAGCTCGACGAGCTCGCCGACCGAGGAATACTGGGAACCGCCCAAGCGCGTCAGCGGACGCGTGCGGGCCACGTCGAAGTGGCCCTGCGGGGTGACGAAGGCGTCGTCCAGGTGCACGCCGACGACGCGGCCGAACACCACCGAACTGCGGGTCTCGCCGGGCCGCGTGGGCTCGATCTCGACGATCTGCAGCAGCGTGCACTCGAGATGGGCCGGCGAGGCGGCCACGCGCGGCGGGCGCACCTTGACGCTGGGAAGCTTCTCCAGCCCCGCCAGCGCGAATTCGTCGGTGCCGGACGGCACGTTCAGCGACGTCTGGTTCATCGCGTCGCGCAGTTCCCAGGTGACCAGGTTGGCGACGAACTCCTTGCTGGCGCGGACATTGGCCAGCGTGTCCTTCTCGAGGCGGTCGCCCGCCGCGTTGCAGGAGAAGATCAGCACCGGCGGCGCGGTGGAGACGAGATTGAAATGCGAGAACGGCGCGAGATTGGCCTCGCCCGTGGCGCTGAGCGAACTGATCCATCCTATCGGCCGCGGCGCGACGATGGCATTGAACAGGCTGCGCTTGAAACCGGGCGTGGTTTCCGGATCTAGAAACATGTCGGTGAACCCAGGAGAACGGGTGACGGGCGCATCGGCGGCGGACCGCCGCGTGCGGTTCGGGAAAATATACGAATCCGCGCGAGGCGCTGTCCATCGACATTTCCCAGCTTTTCTCGCAGTGGAAAGCTCGCCGCCCGCCCTCGTGGACGCGGCGGCATGGCAGCCCAATATTCAAAAGCTCATGACCCGCACGGGCGCCGCAGCGCCGATGCTCATGCCGCCTCGCGCTGAACTTCGACGGTGACGTGCGACAGTTCGTGGATATGCGCGAGCAGCGCCTTGTAGTGCGCGGGCTCTCGGGGCTCATGGGCGATCAGCGCGACGATGGCCGCGAAGTGGCCGGGACCGACCTGCCAGACGTGAAGATCCGTCACTTCGCTGCCCGTGGGCGCGATCGCCTCCCGGATCTCCTGCCGTACCTGCTGCCCTTCGGCGGCGGCGTCGAGCAACACGCTGCCGGTATCCCGGATCAGCCCCCACGACCATCGCGCGATCACCAGCGCGCCGACCACCCCCATCAGGGGATCGGCCCATGTCCAGCCGTACTGCCGCCCCAGCAGCAGCGCGGCGATGGCCAGGACGGAAGTCAGCGCATCGGCCAGCACATGTATGTAAGCAGCGCGAAGATTATTGTCGCGGGCCTCGCCCGGCCCGGCATGCTCATCGCGATGATGGCCGTGATCGTGGTCGTGGTGATGGTGATGATGGGCGTGATCGTCCTTCAACAGCCAGGCGCAGGCCAGGTTGACGAGCAGCCCTACGGCGGCCACCGCGATCGCCTGCCCGAAATCGATAGGAATGGGTTGCGCCAGGCGGACCAGGCTCTCCCAGCCGATCAGCAGCGCCACCAAAGCCAGCAGTACCGCGCTGGCGAAGCCGGCCAGCTCGCCGAGCTTGCCCGTACCGAAGGTGAAGCGCGGATTGCCCGCGTGACGGCGCGCAAAATGATAGGCCAGCGCGGCGATCAGCATGGCGCCGGCATGGGTGGACATATGCCAGCCGTCGGCCACCAGCGCCATCGAGCCGTAAAGAGTGCCGGCCACGATTTCGACCAGCATCATGCCGGCCGTAAAAAAGATCACCAGCCATATCTTGCGCTCGTTGCGCCGGTGCGCGCTGCCGAGAAAGCAGTGATCGTGGCCCGGCTCCGGGGAACGATGGTCGTTCATGCGCGAACTCCTGTCGTTTGCGTTGGCGGGACTACCGCGATCGGCCGGTTCATTTCATGTAGGCCCGGATGACTTCGATCATTTCCTCTCCCCCCTGGTAGCGCTCTGCGTCGGTCTCGGCATCGAGGACGTGCTCGCGCAGATGGTCTTCCATCACTTCCGCCGTCAATCCGCCGACCGCGCCGCGAACGGACGCGATCTGGCGCAGCACTTCGACGCATGCGGCATCCGCTTCCAGCGCGCGCTCTATGCCCTCCAACTGACCTTTGATGCGGCGGACCCGTGCGATCAGCTTGTCTTTCTGGCGAGAGGTATGGGACATGGCAAGGGCCGAATATAGTATAGGGGACTATATTACATCAAGCGTGCCGGGCGGGTGGCGGATGAATGGCCCGGGCGGCCCCGGGCTCTAGCCCGCCGTCCGGCTCAGGCCGTGCCGCCCACCGTCAGCCCTTCCATCCTCAGCGTGGGCTGGCCCACGCCCACCGGCACGCTCTGGCCGTCCTTGCCGCAGGTGCCCACGCCCGAGTCCAGGCACATGTCGTTGCCTATCATGCTGACGCGGTTCATCGCGTCCAGGCCGTTGCCGATCAGCGTGGCGCCCTTGACCGGGTAGGTGATCCTGCCGTCCTCGATCATGTAGGCTTCCGAGGTCGAGAACACGAACTTGCCGTTGGTGATGTCCACCTGGCCGCCGCCGAAGTTCACCGCGTACAGGCCGCGCTTGACCGAACGCACGATCTCTTCGGGATCCTTGTCGCCGGCGAGCATGTAGGTGTTGGTCATGCGCGGCATGGGCAGGTGGGCGAAGGATTCGCGCCGGCCGTTGCCGGTGACCGGGGCCTTCATCAGCCGGGCGTTGAGCGAATCCTGCATGTAGCCGCGCAGGATGCCGTCTTCGATCAGCACGTTGCGCTGCGAGACGTTGCCCTCGTCGTCGATGTTGAGCGAACCGCGCCGACCGGGGAGCGTGCCGTCGTCGACCACGGTCACGCCCTTGGAGGCCACGCGTTCGCCGACCCGGCCCGAGAACACGCTCGAGCCCTTGCGGTTGAAGTCGCCCTCCAGGCCATGGCCGACGGCTTCGTGCAGCAGAATGCCGGGCCAGCCCGAACCCATCACCACGGTCATCTCGCCGGCCGGGGCGGGACGCGCCTCCAGGTTCACCAGGGCTTCGTGCACGGCGCGGTCCACGTACTGCGCGAGCAGTTCGTCGGTGAAGTATTCGAAGCCGGTCCGCCCGCCGCCGCCGCCGTGGCCCATCTCGCGGCGGCCGTCGTGCTCGGCGATTACCGTCAGCGACAGCCGCACCAGCGGCCGCACGTCGGCGGCCAGGCGGCCGTCGCTGCCGGCCACCAGGATGACGTCGTACTCGGCGCCCAGGCTGGCCATGACCTGCGCCACGCGCGGATCCTTGGCGCGCGCCATGCGCTCGACGCGCTCCAGCAGCGCGACCTTGTCCTGCGCGGCCAGCGAGCCCAGCGGATCGTGCGGCAGGTAGAGCGAGCGTCCCGGGCTCTGGCGATAGGCGCCCGCGACCTTGGTCTTGCCGGCGCCCTGGCGGGCGATGGTCCGCACCGCGCGCGCCGACGACAGCAGCGCCTCGCGCGACAAGGTATCGGAATAGGCGAAGGCGGTTTTTTCGCCGCTCAGCGCACGCACTCCCACGCCTTGTTCGATGGAGAAGCTGCCGGTCTTGACCATGCCCTCTTCCAGGCTCCAGCCCTCGCTGCGCGTGTACTGGAAGTACAGGTCGGCGTAATCGACCTTGTGCGTGAAGATCTCGCCCAGCGCCAGGGAAAGGTCGGACTCGCTCAGGCCCCAAGGGTCGAGCAGCAGGGATTTGGCGGTGGCCAGGGACTGGATGTTGGGTTCTACGAGTTGCATGGATGGATCTGGTTACCTAGCGAAGCGGCGAGCCGTGACAGGCTCTACAGTACACGATGGCGCAAGGCCGGCAAGGCGGTGCGGACTTCGGCGATGCGGGCGCGATCGAACACGCCGTCGACCACTCCCGGCCCTTCGGGCAGCACCGACTGCACCACGCCCCAGGGGTCGATCAGCATGGCATGGCCCCAGGTGCGGCGACCGTTGGGATGCACGCCGCCCTGGGCCGGCGCCAGCACGTAGCACTGGTTCTCGATGGCGCGGGCGCGCAGCAGCGTTTCCCAATGGGCCTGCCCTGTCGTATAGGTGAAGGCGGCCGGCACCAAAATCAAGTCCACCGGCCCCAGGGCCCGGTACAACTCGGGAAAACGCAGGTCGTAGCAGGTGGACAGGCCTACCCGCCCCCACGGGGTGTCGAACGCCGCCGGCGCCGCGCCGGGGCGGATGCTCAGGGCCTCGTCGTAGGATTCGGCGCCGCGGCGGAAACTGAACAGGTGGATCTTGTCGTAGCGGGCCACCACCCCGCCGTCCGGGCCGTAGACGAACGCGGTGTTGTAGACCCGGCCGGGATCCGGACATTCCAGCGGCAGCGTGCCGCCGGCCAGGTAGATGCCGTGGCGGCGCGCCTGGGCCGACAGGAAATCCTGGACGGGGCCGCCGCCCTCGGGCTCGCGCAGCGCGACCTTCTCGCGGTCGTTGCGGCCCATGAAGCAGAAATACTCCGGCAGCGCCACCAGTTCGGCCCCCAGGTCCACGGCCTGCGCGATCAGCGCCTCGGCGGCCGACAGGTTCAGGGCGACGTCGGGGGCGGACACCATCTGGATGGCTGCCACGCGCGCGGGGGCGAGCAATGTGTCGATCATGGGAACTCCAGCGGGAACGGTTGCGCGGTAGCGCGTATTGTCGCGCAGAACGCCCGGCGGCGCCCGGCCGGGGCGGCTCTCGCGGCCAGGGCCTGTTCACCCGGAAAGGAGCCTCGCGCAGGCCCTAGCGTCCGCCCTCCCCGGTCGAATCCGGCGCGTCCACGCTCCGCCTGCCCGACCCCTGCACCTTGGCGACCTGCGGATCGCTCCAGCTGCCGCTGACCTCGTACTGGTAGGCCAGGACCTGCGATAGCGGATCCTTGAGCAGCAGCTGCGCCAGGAACACGCTCAAACCCACCGCCGGATTCACCGCCAGCCCGTACAGCAATGAGGCCGCGCCGGCGTCCAGCTTGGGCACCACCACCACGTGCAGTTTCTGGGTCTCTTTTTCGAGATCGGCATCGCCGGCGATGACCACGGTCGCGTTGACCCCGTTCATCTTGAAATCGTCGGTATGCGCGACGCCATTGGCGATGCGCGCGTGGGCCCGGATGGTGTCGTAGGCAAAGCCTTCGCTGAAGATGTCGCGGAAATCCAGCGTCACGCGGCGCGGCAGCGACTGCAGCGACAGCACGCCGAGCAGCTTGGCGATGCCGGGATCGGCCTTGAGGAACTGGCCCTTGTCGAGCGCCAGCGCGACCGTGCCCGACAGGCTGGGTATGTCCAGCGAATACGGCAGCCCGCGCCACGACACCTGGGCCGCCAGCGTGCCGGCGCCTCCCGCCATGGTGCCGCGCACGCCCATGCGCTCCAGGAACTTGCCCGCATCGGCCAGCTTGAGCACGGCATCGAGCGACATCACGCGGCGGCTGGCCGGGTGGCCGCCGGGCGCGACCTTCCAGACGCCGGTGCCGTCCAGCTCGGCCTCCGGGGTCTTGAGGCTGAGCTTGCGCAAGCGCCATTCGCGGCCGCGGTCGGAGCTTTGCGCCTGGACCTCCAGGCGGCCCAGCTCCTTGCCGAACAGTTCGACGTGCTCGGCCACCAGGTCGATTTCCGGGACCACCTCGTCCTCGGGCTCGGCATCGCCGAGGAAGCGGGCGCGGTCCTGGCCTTCGAGCCTGCCGTCGACGACCAGGCGCGACAGCCGCGCGGTCAGCCGAGTGGGCGCGGCGCCGTCCTCGGTCATGCTCCAGGCCAGTTGCCCGGCAAGCTGCGTGGACTCGACGTCGGCTCGCCATTGCGGCCCCGCTCCGGCCGGCTGTTTCACCGCATAGAGCTTGACCTTGTCGAACTGCCGGCCGTGCACCCGCAAGGACTGCGCGGCCAGGCTGATCCGGTTCAGCGGCAGTTCCGGCGCCGCCGCGGCGCCTTCGCCGCCCTTGCCCGCCATGGGGGCGAACTCGGCGGCGATCTTGCCCAATTGGTCCAGGTCCACTTCGTCGAGCTCGGCGCTCACGCCCAGGCCGGGCCCCATGATGGTGGCGGCGCGGCGGATGCCGACCGCTCCCCGGACCTGGCCCACGTCGCCGCGGTCGTCGAAATCGCGCTCCACGTGCAGATTGACCGCCGGCCCCAGGCTGCCCGCGAACCAATCCCCCTTGGACTGGCCGCGCGCCGGCGCGGTCGCGCCCCATTCCAGGCGGGACGGCCGCCGCTCTTGCGCGGTCTTGCCCAGCGGCGCGGGCAGATCGACCGACAGGCCGACCAGATCGGATTCCACCAGCAGCTCGGGCTGCCGCGCCGGCTTGATCCGCACCGTGGCCCGGTAGGCGGCATGGCCCGCGATGCGGGCCATGCCCGGCGCGTTCCACCACAGCGTCAACGCCGCGCCCTCGGCCGTGCCCTGGGCGCGCAGCTCCGAGCTGCCGTCGGCCTGCGGTCCGCCGGACAGGCGCACCGGCCCGCCCAGCGCCATGCCGCCGACATCGCGCAGCGAGATCCCATGGTTGTCGAAACCCACCACGCCCGACAGGCGCGAGAACGCCGGCACCCGCGGCATCAGGTGGAAATCGTTGCCGGCAAGCCGGACTTCGCCCTTGACCTCGACCTCTTCCTCGTGCGCATCCAGCGGGATGCGCAGGGACAAGGGCACGGTGAAATTGCCGCTGGCGCTTGCCTCGTCCAGCACGCCGTCTATCATGCGGCCCACCGGCGACCGCTTGACGAAGGCCAGGAACGCGGGCGCGGCGCCGCGCGTCTCGCCATCGATCGCCAGGCGCGGGGCGTGCTCCAGGTCGGCGATGGTGGCGCGCGTGCGGCCCAGCGCCACCGAGGTCTCGCGATCCACGCGCACACGCCCCGAACGCACATCCACGGCCATGGAGGCGCGATCGAAAACGAACTCGCCGGCCAGCTCCTCCAGCCGGGGCCAGACTCCGCCCTCGGCGAACGGCTCGGGCAGGTAGTCCAGCGTCACGTCCCGCACCTTGCCGGCGACACGGAATTCGCCGGATTTGTCATTGGCGAACGGAAAGGTATCGAGATCGCCGCGCAGGCGCACATCCACGTCCCGCGCCTGCCCCGCGAGCAGCGCCTGCCGCAGCCAGGTGCGGACGTCGTCGCCGACGACGAGGGGAATATAGAGGTGAATCTGCCTGACATCGGCGCGACCCAGGCCGCCCCGCAGGTCCAGCGTGCCGGCCGGGGACTTCCCGCGGCTGCTCCAGGTTCCGTTGAAACTGCCGCTCACGCCGCTGCGGGCGAAATCGAGGCGCTCGAGCCGCACCGTCCACGAGCCGTCCTCCTGCCGCGCCGCCGCCGCGCCGGCCTGCAGCGTGTCCATGGGCAGGTCGGGCGCGGCGAAGACGCCCGGAAAGCTCAGCACCGCGTTCCGCGCATCGATGTCCACGCGCCCGCCGCGCGCGTCGGCCTCCAGCGTGCCGCTCAGGTTGGAAAAACCCGGGCGCTGCGGATGTTCGCCGTCGTTGACGGCCGGCTCGGGCGCCGCCGCGATGGACAGCCCGGAGAACGCCGCCTTGGCCTGGAAATCCTCGGGCCGGTCCGGCGCGCCCCGCCAGGCCAGGTGCAGCGTCTCGATGCGGCCCTGCGGCCGCAGCTTGGCCAGCATGGCGCGCTGGGCTTCGGACAAGGGCAGGCGGTCGGCCAATCGCCGTCCGGCGTCCAGGTCCACGCCCGCCGCATCCAGCTCGGTCGCGGCCGCCTCGCCCGCCCGTCCCGGCCGCCAGGCCGCGCGCAGGACGGTGGGCGCCAGCACCAGGCCGTCGTCGGTGCTGGCCTGCAGGCCGGTCACGTCCAGGCGGTATCCGCCATCGGCGGCCACGACGCTGGCGCGGCCCGACGCCTGCGCCACCCCCAGTACCGGCAGTCCGTCCACCAACTGCAGCCGCGCCTCGTCCAAGGCCGCATCGACCGTGCCCGAGCGCAGCTTGCCGCGATCGTAGGTGAGCCAGGCGCGCATGGCGCCCGAGCCCGCCTGCGGCCGGCCCGGCAGGTCCACCCAGCGCTGCCAGCCGGCAAGCTCGGCATGGCCCGTATCCAGGTAGAGCGAACCTTGCCAGGAAGCGGGATCGGAAGCGTCGAGCGTGAACCAGCGGTGGGTGAACTCGGCCCTTGCGTCCAGGCCGGCCCCCAGCTCGGCGGGCGGCTGCGCGCGCAACGCGGCGCGGTGGCGCAGGCCGGCGTTCTGCATCACGAATACGGCATTGTCGAAAACCAGGGGGGGCGCGCCGCGCCGTTCATCGGTCCACCGCACCTGCGCCCCGCGGATCACGATCTCGCGCTGGGCCAGCAGCCATTTGAGCCCGGCGCGCGAATCGCCTCCCGCTCCCGGATCGAAAGGCAGGCCGGCGACCCAGTAGCGGCCGGCCGCGTCGCGCCGGATGTCGAACCGGGGGGCTTCCAGCTGCAGGCGCAAGGTGCGCGGCGCGAACGCCAGCAGGCTGCGCCACGACAGAATGGCCGAGACCCTGGGCAGTTCCAGTCCGGGCTGACCGGCCGGCCCTCGGACCTGGACCGCCGACAGTTCCAGGCTGGGATGCAGTCCGCGCCATTCGGCGTCGATCCGCCCGATGTTGACGGCGGTCCCCAGCGCCTGGCCGACCATGCGCTCGATGGCCGGCCGGTACTCGTCGATGTTCGGCAGGACTGCATAGCGCAGCGCCACGAGCGCCACGGCCAGCAGGAAGTAGACGCCCAGCACCAGCCACAGCAGGGGTCTGACGACGACGCGATAGAGGGAAGACAGGTCGATGCGCACGAAAAAGAGGAAAGCTCCCGCGGAGGACATGTTCCCCGCACGGTCGAGTCGGGGCGGCGGGCCGCGAAGATGGCGGTAAATCGAGAAATCGCAAGCTTATACCGGCCAGCTTGTCTTATGCTGGCTGCTGCACAAAACTCCTGCGTGGCTATCATTCTGTTACGCACTGCCACAAGAAAATCCCTCACGCGGCATCGCCGCCCCGAACGCGCTTCCGCTTCGGGCGTCCCGGCAGCAAAATACCCGCCATGACCGACACGACGATCCTCGCCCCCGCGCTTTCCTGGTCCGGCCACCTGCGCCGCCGCATCGACGGCCGCCCGGAATACGGCGCCTGGCTCGCCGAGGCGGCCGCGGCGCCGGTCGATGCCGCCCGCCTGCAGGCCTGGTTCGACGAACTGCGCTCGGCCCGCCCGGCCGCGCCCGCGCCGCAGCCGCTGGCGGTAGCCGACTGCCGCGCGGTGCTGCGCCAGTTGCGCGAGCGGGTGTTCTGCGCCGCCATGGTCCGCGACCTCGCCGGCCTGGCGCCGCTGGAGGAAATCGTCGGCGCCATGACCCGGCTGGCCGATCTCGCGGTCGAGCAGGCCTACCGCAGCATCGCCGCGGAACTGGCCGAAGTCCACGGCATCCCGCGCGAGGCGGCCTCCGGCCTGCCCCAGGAGATGCTGATCGTCGGCATGGGCAAACTGGGCGGCGAGGAACTCAACGTCTCTTCGGACATCGACTTGGTCATGCTGTACGGCGACGAGGGCGAGACCGACGGACGCCGCCCCATTTCCCACCACGAGTTCTACGGCCGGCTCACGCGCCGCATGATGCCGGTCATTTCCGAGATCGACGCCGATGGCCACGTGTTCCGCACCGACCTGCGCCTGAGGCCCGACGGCGATGCCGGCCCGCTGGCCTGGAGCCTGGACGCCTTCGAGAACTACCTGGTTTCGCAAGGGCGCGAATGGGAGCGCTATGCCTGGCTCAAGGGCCGCCGCATCGAAGCGCGCGCCTTCGAAGGCAGCGACCCCGCCGGCCAGGCGGCGCAGCTCGAAGCCCTGCGCCAGCCTTTCGTCTACCGCAAGTATTTCGATTTCGACGCCCTGGCGGCGCTGCGCGCACTGCGCGAACGCATACGCGAAGACTGGAACCGGCGCGCCTTCAGCGGCACCGGCGCGGAGGCCACCCAGGCCGACAACATCAAGCTCGGGGAAGGCGGCATCCGCGAGGTCGAGTTCGTCGTGCAACTCTCGCAGCTGATACGCGGCGGCCGCATGCCCTCCCTGCGCGTGCGCGGGCTGCTGGCCGCGCTGCACGCCGAGCGCGAAGCAGGCCTGGTCCAGCCCGCCGAGGCCGAGCGCCTGGAGCAGGCCTACCGTTTCCTGCGCCGCGTCGAACACGCGCTGCAATACCGCGAAGACCAGCAGACCCACCTGCTGCCGCAGGATCCCGGCCGCCGCGCGGAACTGGCGGACGCGCTGGGCTTTGCCGACGCAGCCGATTTCGAACGCACGCTCGGCCAGCACCGCGAATTCGTCGAGGCCACCTTCCGCGGCGTATTCGGCCAGGGCGAGGCGGATGCGTCGGCCCCCGCCCGCGCCTCGGCCGCCGCCGACCCCGAAGACCTGCTGGTCGAACGCATCCGCGCCGCCCTGCCGGCCGCGGCCGACGAATTACTGCCGCGCGCGCGGGCGCTGCTCGACAGCCCGCGCATACGCAGCCTGCCCGACAACAGCCGGCGCCGGCTGGCCGCCCTGCTGCCCGCCGCGGTGGACGCCTGCGCCGGCACCAAGGCCCCCGCCGCCGCGCTCGTCCGCATGTTCGGCCTGATCGAACACATCGCCCAGCGCAGCGCCTACATGGCGCTGCTGGCCGAGTATCCCGACACCCTGGCGCGCGTGGCGCGCATCTTCGCCGCCAGCGACTGGGCCGCGGGCTACCTCACCCGCCACCCGCTGCTACTGGACGAACTGCTCGAATGGCACACGCTGCTGACGCCGCCCGACCTGCCCGAGCTGGCGCGCAAGCTCGGCGAGGACCTCGACGCCTGCGTCATCGCGGGCACCGGCACGCCCGACGTCGAACGCCAGATGAACCTGATGCGCGACGTGCAGCGCCAGTGGGGCTTCCAGCTGCTCGCGCAGGATCTCGAAGGGCAGTTGACGGTCGAGCGGCTGGGCGACTACCTGTCCATGATCGCCGACGTCATGCTGGAGGAAACGCTCAAGCGCGTCTGGTTCAATCTTTCCAAGGACCAGGGCCGCACGCCCGCGCGCTTCGCCGTCATCGCCTACGGCAAGCATGGCGGAAAGGAGCTGGGCTACGCCTCCGACCTGGACCTGGTCTTCCTGTATGAGGACCCGCGCGAGGATGCCGGCGAGATCTACGCCCGCTTCGGCCAGCGCATCCTGTCCTGGCTGGGCTCGATGACCGCCTCGGGCCGCCTGTACGAAGTCGATCTGCGCCTGCGCCCCGACGGGCAGGCGGGGTTGATGGTCATCTCTACCGAAGCCTTCGAGCGCTACCAGAAGGAGCACGCCTGGCCCTGGGAGCACCAGGCCATCACGCGCGCGCGCTTCGCCGCCGGCGACCCCGGGATCGGCCGCCGCTTCGAACAGATACGCCGCGACGTGCTGCTGATGCCGCGCGACGCGCAGGCGCTGGCGGGCGAAGTGATAGGCATGCGCCGCAAGATCGGCGAAGGCCACCCCAACCGTTCGCCCGACTTCGACATCAAGCACGACCCCGGCGGCATGGTGGACGTCGAGTTCATCACGCAGTACCTCGTGCTGCTGCATGCGCGCGAGCACGAGATCCTGGTGCAGAACCTCGGCAACATCGCGCTGCTGCGCCTTGCGGGCGAAGCCGGCCTGATCCCGGCCGACCTGGCGCAGCGCGTCGGCGACGCCTACCGGACCCTGCGCCGCGAGCAGCACGCGCTGCGGCTGCAGGACGCCGAAAAGGCGCGGGTGCCGCAAGAAGCGCTGGCAGCCGAGCGCGCGGCGGTCATCGAACTATGGGAAACCGTGCTGGGGCCGCGCGCGCAGGCGGAGTAGGAGCAGGCTCGGGAGCCGGATCCCTTAGCCGGCGAGCCAGCGCAGCAGCCAGAGCACGATCATGCCGGATGCGATCATCGCAATGGTGTTGCGCGTGACCACCATCACGATCACCGCCACCAGCGCGGCCACGGCGCGCCAGTCCAAGACCGGTCCCTGCCCCTGCACCCACGGCAGCAGATCCGGGACGATCACCGCCGACAGCGCAGCGGCGGGGGCGTAGCGCAATGCGCGCCGCACGCCCTCGGGCAGCGGCACGTTGTCGCCCAGCAAGAGGAAGCCGGCGCGGGTGATCAAGGTGCAGGCGGCCAGCGCAATGATGCACAGCCAGACGTAGAGCGAATCGGAAACGGGATTCATGCCCGATCCTCCCGCGCCCGGCGGCGCGCCAATGCGTTCTCCGCCGCGACGCCGGCCCAGACTCCGGCCGCCACGGCCAGGATCAGCCCCAGGCGCAGCGGCAGCGGCTGGCCCGCCCAGCCCGCCAGCGCCGCGGCGCCGACCGCGGCCACCACCGGCCAGCTCGCCACCATGGGCACCACGATGGCGGTCAGCGCCAGCACGGCGGCGAACTCCAGCGACCATGCTTGCGGCACCACGCCGCCCAGCAGGATGCCGGCGATGGAACTGACCTGCCAGGTCACCCAGTTGCCCGCGGCCGCGCCCACGAAGAAACGGATTTGCACGGGCGTGCCCTTGGCGGGGGCATCGCCGTGGCGCGGCATGAACAGCACGAAGCCGATGTCGCTGGTCAGGTAGCCCAGCAGCAGCCTGCGCCAGCGCGAGAAATGCCGGAAATAGGGATGCAGCGCCGCGGCGAAGATGATGAAACGCAGGTTCACCGCGCACCCGGCGGCGAACACCAGCCATACCGGCGCACCGGCGGCCATCAGCGGCAGCGCGGCGAGCTGGGCCGAGCCCGCGTAGACCAGCAGCGTCATGATCAGCGCCAGCCATGGGGACAGGCCGATCTTGACCATCGCGACCCCGCTCACCAGCCCCACACCGCGATGGCGATGGTGGTCGGCCCGAGCGCACGCACACCGTCGGCGAAGGCGGCTCGCAGTTCCTGCCGGGACGGCACGGCGCCGCCGGACGGGGTGGGAAGCGTGGACATAGGGGAAAACCGGGCCGGACCGGCCCGCTGCGCGAGCGGACCTCGGGAAGGAGTACAGTTATGGTTTACAGCTATTGTAAGTGAAAACCCGAATCTTCCCAGGCACGGGATCGATCGGCGGGCGCCTGCGTGCCGCCGCTTCGTCGCAGCGCCCTGTCGCAGATTGGTACAATATCTGGTTCATTTCGGAGATCCTAATCATGTCGATGTCAGACCGCGACGGCTTCATCTGGTACGACGGCAAGCTCGTGCCCTGGCGTGAAGCCAATACCCACGTGCTCACCCACTCTCTGCACTACGGGTTGGCGGTATTCGAGGGTGTACGCGCCTACAAGACCGACCTCGGCACATCGATTTTCCGGCTCAAAGAGCACACCGAGCGCCTGCTCAACTCCGCCCGCATCTACCAGATGGCCGTTCCGTACGACAAGGAAGCCCTGGTGGAAGCGCAGAAGGAAGTGGTGCGCGCCAACAAGCTGGAATCCTGCTACCTGCGCCCGATCGCGTTCTACGGCTCCGAAAAGATGGGCGTTTCGCCCAAGGGCGCCAAGGTCCACGTGGCCGTGGCCGCCTGGGAATGGGGCGCCTACCTGGGCGCCGAGGCCCTGCAGAAGGGCATCCGCGTCAAGACCTCGTCCTTCGCCCGCCACCACGTCAACGTGACGATGCCGCGCGCCAAGCTGGCCTCGACCTACGCCAACTCCATCCTGGCCAACCTCGAAGCCACCGAAGACGGCTACGACGAAGCCCTGCTGCTCGACACCGAAGGCTTCGTGGCCGAAGGCTCGGGCGAGAACATCTTCCTGGTCAAGGACGGCGTGCTGGTCGAACCGGAAATCGCCTCGGCCCTGACCGGCATCACGCGCTCCACCATCCACAGCCTGGCCGCCGACCTCGGCATCAAGGTCGTCACCAAGCGCGTGACCCGCGACGACGTCTACATCGCCGACGAAGCCTTTTTCACCGGCACCGCGGCCGAAGTCACGCCCATCCGCGAACTGGATCGCCGCGTCATCGGCGCCGGCCAGTGCGGCCCCGTCACGGCGCGCCTGCAGCAGGCCTACTTCGACCTGGTGGCCGGCCGCAACGCCAAGTACGGCCACTGGCTGACCCAGGTCTGAGCGGGGCACGCCATGACGACGACCGCAACCTCGAGCGAGCTCATCGAAATCGACGCCAGCGAGCTGCCGCTCGCCTGTCCCGGCCCGCGCACCCCGCTCTGGAACATGCACCCCAAGGTGTTCCTCGACGTCGCGACCACCGGGGCGGCCAAGTGCCCCTACTGCGGCACCGAATACCGCTTGAAGGCCGGCGCCAAAGTCATTGGACACTGATGTGCAGAACGACTACATCCTGACGCTTGCCTGCCCCGATACGACCGGCATCGTGTATCACGTGTCGGGGTTCCTGTTCGAGCGCGGCTGCAACATCCTCGACTCGCAGCAGTTCGGCGACGAAGCCACGCAACTGTTCTTCCTGCGCGTGCATTTCTCGGTGCCGGAAGGCATGGGCGCCGAGGCGGTGCGGGCGGAGTTCGCGCCGCTGGCCGAGCGTTTTTCCATGCAGTGGCAGATCCGCGATCCGCACAAGCGCGCCCGCGTGCTGCTGATGGTCAGCAAGCACGGCCATTGCCTGAACGACCTGCTGTTCCGCGCCAAGAGCGGCCAGTTGCCGATCGACATTCCCGCGGTGGTATCCAACCACCCCGACTTCGCGCTGCTGTCGGCCTCGTACGGCGTGCCGTTCTACCACCTGCCGGTCGCGCAGGGCGGCAAGGAGCAGCAGGAACGCCAGGTCCTGCAGATCGCGGAGCGCGAGAACGTCGACCTGGTCGTTCTGGCGCGCTACATGCAGATTCTTTCGCCCGAGATGTGCCGCGCGCTGGCCGGCAAGGCCATCAACATCCACCACAGCTTCCTGCCCAGCTTCAAGGGCGCGCGCCCCTATTACCAGGCGCACGAACGCGGCGTGAAGCTGATCGGCGCGACCGCGCACTACGTGACCCCGGACCTGGACGAAGGCCCGATCATCGAGCAGGACATCGCCCGCGTGGATCACAGCATGTCGCCGGAGACCCTGACCCAGGTCGGCCGCGACGTGGAATGCCTGGTGCTGGCCCGCGCCGTGCGGTGGCACGTGGAGCATCGCATCCTGTTGAACGGCCACAAGACGATCGTGTTCGCATAATGGCGCTCAAGTCCCGCGGCGCGACGCTGTTCGCCACCTCCGAAGAAGCGGAACAGGCTTTCTACGAAGCCCTGGAACAGGGCGACCTCGCCCAGTTGATGGCAGTGTGGGCGGATGACGAAGACATCGTCTGCATCCACCCCGGCGGCCCGCGGCTGATCGGCCACGGCGCCGTGCAGGAGTCCTGGCGCGAGATCCTCGCCAATTCGGCCGTGCCGATACGGCCCACGCGCATCCACATCATGCAAAGCATGATGGGTTCGGTCCACACGGTGGTCGAACAGCTCATGGTCGATACCTCCCAGGGCAAGCAGGTCGTCAACTGCTATGCAACCAATGTCTTCCACAAGGGTCCTACCGGCTGGCGCATGGTGTTGCACCATTCGTCGCAAGCTCCTGCGGACCTCGGCCCGGCCGAATTGCAGGATATCCCCGATCTCCTGCATTGAACCGCCGCCGACAGACGCCGCATGCCCGCCTACCTGGATACGACGCCCTGCCCCACTCCCGCTTGGTTGCCCGAAGGACATAGCCAGACCATCTACGCCGCCCGCTGGGCGTCGCATCATCGCACCTCGTTCCGGCGCGAACGGGTGGACACGCCCGATGGCGACTTCATCGATTTCGACTGGACGGCCCCCGGGATCGGCGCGCGCGCCGAGGCCGGCCCCGAACTGTTCGCGCAGTTGCGGGACGCGGCAGCGCCCGGCCCCGGACTGGTGCTGTTCCACGGACTGGAAGGCAGCAGCGCGAGCCACTACGCCCAGGCGATCTCGCAGTATTTCCGAGCCCGCGGCTGGACGGTGGTGGTGCCGCATTTTCGCGGCTGCTCCGGAGAGCCCAACCGGCTGCCGCGCGCCTATCATTCGGGCGACTCCGCCGACGTCGGCTTCATGCTGGATACCGTGCGCCAGCGCCTGCCCCACCTGCACTGGCACGCCGCGGGCGTGTCGCTGGGCGGCAACGCGCTGCTCAAGCACCTGGGCGAGGCCGGCAGTTCCGCCGGCTGGCTGACGGCCGCGGCCGGCGTCTCCGCGCCGCTGGACCTGATGGTGGGCGGCCGCGTGCTGGGAACGGGGCTGATCAATCGACGCATCTACACCCACATGTTCCTGCGCACGCTCAAGTCCAAGACCCTGCAGAAAGCGCAGCGCTTTCCCGGCACCATAGACGTGCTGCGCGTGGCCCACGCCCGCGACCTGTACGAATTCGACGACGCCTACACCGCGCCCACGCATGGATTCCGCGACGTCGACGACTACTGGACGCGCGCTTCCAGCAAACCGCTGCTGGTCGACATCGCCATCCCCACACTGGTGCTGAACGCGCGCAACGATCCCTTCCTGCCGGGCCGCTACCTGCCCGGCCCCACCCAGGCCGCCAACAGCGTCGTGCTGCACCAGCCGGCCCAGGGCGGCCATGCGGGCTTTCCCAGCGGCCGTTTCCCCGGCACGCTGAACTGGCTGCCGCAGCGGCTGGCCGACTTCTTCCGGACCGGGGTATAAATAACCGGATCGCTTGTCCGTCGGGAGCGATTCCCGCTTCAATGGAGTTCGTGCGCTCATGGATGAGGAAGTACTCGCGGCGATGGCGCGCTGGCCCGATGTGCCGGACGCGCACGGCTGGCTGTCGCTGGATGCGCGCGGGCGCTGGCGCCTGCACCCCGAAGGCGATGCCGGCGCAGGCGGCCCGGGCACGTCCATCTCCAACCCGGGCATCCTCGCTTTCATAGCCCGCAACTACAGCCACGACGACCAGGGCCGCTGGTTCTTCCAGAACGGCCCGCAGCGCGTTTTCGCCAGGCTGGACGCCGCGCCGCTGATCCTTCGCCAGGACGACGCCGCAGGAAGCCTGATCACCCACACCGGCAAACCCGTTACGCAAGTGAGCCGCTGGGCCCTGGACGACCGGCACCGCCTCTATGCCGTCACCGAGCATGGCCCCGCCATGGTGGAGGACCGCTATCTCGCCGACGTCCTGGATCGCCTTCGCACCCCCGCCGGCCAGCCCTTGCTGGATCATCCACCCGCCTGGCTGACCGACGATACCGCCCCCGCCACGCCGGTCGAGGTCGTCTACCCACCCGTCGGCTCCACTCCCGTACCCTTCATCCCCCTGCGAGAACCCGCCTCCCAAGCGCTCGGCTGGTGTTGAGATTGCCCCTCCCCTACCCTCCGAAGCGCTTCAATAGGTCCCGCTCTTCCCGCTCCCGGCGCTGCAGCTCGCGCACCTTGGCGTCGATCTGCGACTGCTCGTAGAAATCCTTGGATGCGGAGCGCGCCTGCTGGAGTTGCTCCACGGCCGCCGGCAGCGCGCCGGTCATCGCGTAGAACTCGGCCATGTTGCGCCGCTCTTCCACCGCCCGGCCCAGCCTCGAATAGCTGGTGGCGGCCATCTGGTAGAAGCGCGGTTCGTCGCCCCACTTGAGCGTCTGTTCCTTCAGGAAATCCACCACCTCGGCATGGCGCCCCGCACGCTGCAGCGATTCGGCCACGGCCAGCGCAAGCGCGCGCTGCTCGGGCCAGCGCGCATAGGCATCGCGCGCCAGGGTCACGGCCTGGTTCGCATCGTTGCGCGCCAGGGCCAGATCGACCGCCAGGCGGGCCAGCATGAAATGCGAGCGGGCCCCCGAGGTCGCGGCCTGGTAGGCCTCCTCGGCCTTGGCGAAGTTGCGCTGGCGCATCCAGCCGATGGCCGCGCCGTAATAGGCGGCGGCGCGCTCGATTCCCTCGGTTTCGGCCGCGCGGCTTTCGAAATACCGGATGGCGTCCAGGGCCTCCTGGCCGCTGGCGGCCTGCAGCATGCGCATCTTGGCGCGCACGAAATAATAGTCCTGCGAGTTGGCCTTGTCGTGGATGGCGACCGAGCGGGCCCGGTTCTGCATGTCGGACATGCGCTCGATAGACAAAGGGTGGGTGCGCGTAAAAGCCTGGCTGGTGCTCTCGTTCAGGCCCGAGGTCTGCATCAGCCGGCCGAAGAACGAGGCCATGCCGTTGACGTTGTAGCCGGCGCCCTCGAGCATCTGGAAGCCGGTGCGGTCGGCCTCGCGTTCGGCGCCGCGCGAAAACCCGAGCTGCGAATTGATCGCGGCGGCCTGGCCGAACGCCAGCGCGGCTTCGGGGGCCTGCGAGTTGCCGCGCGCCGCCACCAGCGCGGCCAGCAGCGCCGCGACCATGATCAGGGTGTCCTGCTTCTGCTGGACCATGCCGCGCGCGATGTGGCGCTGCACGACGTGGCCGATTTCGTGCGCCATCACGCCGGCTAGCTCGGATTCATTCTGCGTGGCCACCACCAGGCCGGTATGCACGCCGATATAGCCGCCCGGCATCGCGAACGCGTTGATGGAGGAGTCGCGCACCGGGAAGATGCGGATCTCGGGTGTGTCGGCGGGCGCCTTGGCCGACAATTGCTGCGCGATGCCGGTCAGGTACTGGGTCAGCTCGGCGTCGTCGACATAGGTCGGATCGCGGCGCGCCTCGACCATGATCGCGTCGCCCAGCCGCTGCTCCAGCCTGGGAGACAGCTCCTGCGCGGCGGAATCGCCCAGGTCGGGCAAGCCGACGGGCTGGGCCGGGGCCAGGGCGGGAACGAAGGCGGACAGCAGGGCCGGCAGTATCAGCGCGGCGGCCTTGCCGCGCAGCGACGGAAAGCGGTCGGGATTCGGCATACCGGTATGATAGCCAGCTTGGGCGGCAGGTTCCCGGTGCGGCCGCCCAGGGTGCCGCCGCAAGCCGCCATCCGGCAAGAGATACAGGACATGCCATGCGCTTTACCACGCTGATTTCCCCGCAGGCGCTGCATGCGCTGCAACAATCGGAAACGCCTCCGCTCGTCTGCAATGTTTCCTTCGACCTCGCCGACCCGGACGCCGGCGAACGCGCCCATGCCGCGAGCCATCTGCCCGGCGCGGTCTACGTCCATCTCGACCGCGATCTGAGCGGCGCCAAGACCGGCGCCAATGGCCGCCACCCCCTGCCCGCGCGAGCGGACTTCGCCGCGGCCATGGCGCGCCTGGGCGCGGACGACCGCACCCAGGTGGTGTGCTACGACAATGCCGGCGGCGCCATGGCGGCCCGCCTGTGGTGGCTGCTGCGCTGGGCCGGCCACGCCGACGCCGCGGTGCTGGACGGCGGCCTGCAGGCCTGGGAAGCGGCGGGGTTGCCGCTGGAATCCGGCGCCGCCGCCCCGCGCGGCCCCGCCGCGTTCACCTCGAGGCCCTCGCTCGTCGAGACCGTGGATTACGACGCCATGCTGGCCAACCTCTCGGCCGCCGATCCCCGGCCGGTGCTCGATGCCCGCGCACCCGACCGCTTCCGCGGCGAGAACGAAACGCTGGACGCCGTCGGCGGCCACATTCCGGGCGCGACCAACCGCTTCCTGCGCAACAACCTCGAAGCCGACGGACGCTTCAAGCAGCCCGAACAACTCCGCGCGGAATTTACCGCGCTGCTGGGCACGGCGGATGCGCGGCGCGCCGTCAGCCAGTGCGGCTCGGGCGTCACCGCCTGCCACAACCTGCTGGCGCTGGAAGTCGCCGGACTGCCCGGCGCCGCGCTCTACCCCGGCTCGTGGAGCGAATGGAGCAGCCGCGAGGGCTCGCCCATCGCCACCGGAGAACGATGATGCCGCAATCGCCGCTGACCCATTTCGATGCCGCCGGCCAGGCCCACATGGTGGACGTGGGCGCCAAGCCCGCCACCGCCCGTGTCGCCGTCGCCGACGGCGCGATACGCATGCAGCCGTCTACCCTGGCGCTGATCCGCGCAGGCAGTGCGAAGAAAGGCGACGTGCTGGGCATCGCCCGCATCGCCGCCATCATGGCCGCCAAGAAAACCGCCGACCTCATCCCCCTCTGCCACCCCATCCCGCTCACCCACGTGGCCTGCGATTTCACCCTGGACGAAGCGGCCGGCACGGTGCATTGCACCGTGCGCGCAGAGACCGTGGGCGGCACCGGCGTCGAAATGGAAGCGCTGACCGCCGTCAACGTCGCGCTGCTGACCATTTACGACATGTGTAAAGCGGCCGACCGGGGGATGGTCATGACGGACGTCCGGTTGCTGGAGAAGAAAGGCGGCAAGTCGGGCCACTGGATCGCTCCCGGCAGCCCGGCGGACGCCTGACCGTTCCCTACAAACTCGACCACGCCGGCGTCGTCATCCGCTCGGGCGTCGACGCGCTGTACACCCCGCGCGCGATGGCGCGCGCCAGCACGTCGGCGGCCAGGGCGCCCAGGCGGCAGATGATGAAGGGGCGCGGATCGACCGGGCCGTCGATCACCGGGGCCTCGCGCCGGGCGGTGGAGATGGCGAACACGGTGTCGCCGTCGAAGGGCGCGTGGATGGGACGGATGGCGCGCGCCAGGCCGTCCTGGGCCATGGTGGCGACGCGCTGCAGTTCGTCGGGCGTCAAGGCCACGTCGGTGGCGATGCAGGCGATGGTGGTGTTGGCGCGCGGCTGCGGATCGAGCTTGGCCCATTCCCAGGTCTCGCCTTCGGCGCGCGTGTCGGCCGGACCCAGGCCGCCGAACTCGTCGCCGATCTCGAAAGCGCCGGCCCAGAAGCGCCGGCTGCGCGGCGCGACCACGGAACCGAAGCTGTTGCAGGCGACGATGGCGCCGACGGTCATGCCGTCGTGGGTGACGTAGGATGCCGAGCCCAATCCGCCCTTGAGCGCGCCGGCGGAAGCGCCGAAGCCCGCGCCGTGGGTGCCGAGCTCGAATGCCTCGTCGGCCTCGCGGGCGGCCTGCATGGCGAGCGCGCGATAGGGGGGAGATTCGCCCCACTGCTTGTCGCCGCCATTGGCAAGGTCGTACAGCACGGCGGTCGGCACGATGGGCGAAGGCGGCACGCCGGGCTGGTGCAGCAGCGTAAAGCCGCGCCCTTGCGCGCCCAGCCAGGCGGCCACGCCATCGCCGCTGGCCAGCCCGTAGACCGATCCGCCCGACAGCACGATGGCATCGACCGAGCGCACCAGGTTGGAGGCGCCCAGGGTCTCGGTCTCGCGCGTGCCCGGACCGCCGCCGCGTATGTCCACCGCGGCGGCGGCGCGTTCATCGGGCAGGATCACGGTGACGCCGGTGCAGGCGTCCGGCTCGCTGGCTTGTCCGACGCGCAGGCCCGCGACGTCGGTGATCAGGTTGCGTGCGCCGGGACGGCCGGAAGTTGCGTCGTTGCGATCCATGCTGGGCTCCATCGCTGTATGGGATGGGCGCTATTGTAAAGAGCCTGCGCGCGGCTCAGTGCAGCTTGACGCGGGGCTGGGAACGCCTGTCCAGCACCCGGCTCAGCGAACGCAGGCTCGCCCCCCACCAGCCCAGCACCGCGGCATAGTGCGACCAGTGCGTGCCCGCATACATGAGCCGCGCGGCCCAGCCTTCGACCAGCAGTTTGCGGCCGGACAGCTTGCCCATCAGGCTGCCCACGCCTTCGGCATGGCCGATGGAGACCAGCGAGCCGAAGTCGCGGAAGCGGAACGGCGGCGCCGTATCGGGCTTGCCGAGCAGCCTGTCCGTCAGCACGCTCGCCAGATAGGAAGCCTGCTGGTGCGCGGCCTGGGCGCGCGCCGGCACCGTCTTGCCGGTCTCGCGCCACGGCGCGGCGGCGCAATCGCCCAGCGCGTAAATGGCGGGATCGGCCGTGCGCAAGCGGTCGTCGACCTGGATCTGCTGCACGCCGTTCAGTTCCAGCCCGAGCTGCGCCAATAGCGGCGGGGCCTTGATGCCGGCCGCCCAGACACACAGGTCGGCATCGAACACCTGGCCCTGCGCCACCACGGTATGCCGCGTGACCTCCGACACACGGCAATCGGTCACGACCCGCACGCCGCGCTCGGCCAGGAGTTCCTGGGCGGCCTGCGAGACCCGTTCGGGCAAGGGCCCGAGTATGCGCGGACCGCCTTCGATCAGCGTGATGCGCAAATCCTGCGGACGCGTGCCCGGTAGCCCGTAGGCGGAAATGGTGCGGGCCGCCTCGTGCAGTTCGGCCGCCAGTTCGACGCCGGTGGCGCCGCCGCCGACGATGACCACGTTCACCGCGGACGGCTCCGACTCGCCGCTCATGGCCCGCGCCATGGCCTTGAGCAATTCGAGCCGGAAATGCTCGGCGGCATCGGTGGTGTCGAGCGAGATGGCATAGGCTTCGGCGCCCGGCGTGTTGAAGAAATTGCCCAGGCTGCCGACCGCCAGCACCAGCGTGCCGTAGCCGACGCGGCGCTCGGGGAGAATGGCTTCGCCCTCGGCATCGCGCACGGCGTCCACCGCCAGTTCCCGCGCCTGGCGATCCACGCCGGTGGCGGTTCCCAGCACGAAGCGGAAACCGTTGTTGTGCGCCAGCATGGCGTAGGAGAGGCCTTCGCGGTGGATGTCCAGCGTGCCCGCCGCCACTTCATGCAGCGAGGGTTTCCAGATGTGGAACGGCACGGCATCGACCAGCGTGACGTGGTCGGGCCCGTGGCGGCGGCCCAGGCGGACGGCCAGTTCGAGGCCTCCCGCCCCGCCGCCGGCGATGACGATGCGATGCGCTGCTCCTGGCTTCATAACTCCTCCGTACGAGCCGGCGCCGCATGGGCGCGGACGGTTGAGCGGACCCCGACGGAATGCCCCGAAGCCCGCGCCGCGGCGGACCTGCCGGAAGCTCAGGTACCCGCGATCGACATTTCGGGCAGCAGGATGGAGCCGGTGGTCTTGGTGCCGCGGGTAAGCGTGTCGGCGCCTACCGCGACCAGTCCGCCGAACATGTCCTTCAGGTTGCCTGCGATGGTGATCTCTTGCACGGCATGCCGGATCTCGCCATTCTCGACCCAGTAGCCGAACGCGCCGCGCGAATAGTCGCCGGTCACGTAATTGACGCCCTGCCCGATCAGTTCGGTCACGAGCAGGCCGGTGCCGAGCTTGCGCAGCATGGCGCGGAAATCGTCGCCGCGGCGCGTGAGCCGGGACGCCAGCGTGAGGTTGTGCGAGCCGCCGGCATTGCCGGTCGTGGCCATGCCCAGCTTGCGCGCGGTGTAGCTGGACAGGAAGTAGCCCTGCACCGCGCCCGCGTCGATGACCTTGCGCGCCTGCGTGCGCACGCCTTCGTCGTCGAACGCCGCGCTGCCCTGCGCGCCCTGGATGGCCGGGTCTTCGAGCACGTCGATGTGTCCGGGGAAGATCTGCCGTCCCAGGCTGTCGAGCAGGAAGCTCGACTTGCGGTAGAGCGCGCCGCCGCTGAGCGCCTGGGTCAGCGAGCCCAGCAGGCCGCAGGCCAGCGGCGCCTCGAACAGCACCGGGTACTTGCCGGTGCGGATGCGCCGGGCCGACAGGCGCGACAGCGCCCGCTCGGCCGCATAGCGCCCGACGCGGGCCGGGTCGGCCAGCTTGCGCCAGTCGCGGTCGCTGCTGTACCAGTCGTCGCGCTGCATGTTGCTGCCGCGCCCGGCGATGGGCGAGACCGACAGCGAATGGCGCGAATAGGGATAGCCGTTCAGGAACCCGCGGGTATTACCCATCACGAAGTGGCCTTCGTAGGACGAGACCGAGGCGCCGTCGGAGTTGGCGATGCGCCTGTCGGTGGCCATGGCCGCCGCTTCGGCCTGCAGCGCCAGTTCGGCGGCTTCCTCGGCCGGCAGGCTCCAGGGATGGTAGAGATCCAGGTCGGGGAACTCGGTGGCCAGCAGCTCCGCATCGGGCAGGCCGGCGGCGGGATCCTCGGCCGTATGGCGGGCGATGTGGTAGGCCGCCTGCACGGTGTCGCGCAGCGCCTGGCCGGAGAAATCGGAGGTCGAGGCCGAGCCGCGCCGCTGGCCCACGTAGACGGTCACGTCCAGCGAGCGGTCGCGGGTCTGCTCGACCGTTTCCAGCGCACCCCGGCGCACGGTCACCGCCAGCCCCTGGCTTTCGGACACCTCCGCCGCGGCGTCGGTCGCGCCGGCCTGCCTGGCCTCGCCGAGCACCTGCTCGATCAGGCCGCGGAAGACCGCCTGGTCGATGGTCCGTCCGGGGCGGACGGGGGCGGAAGCGGACGATTTCCTGCGGGACGGGGTGGTGGCCATGAACGGTCGGTCTATGCGTGAAGGCGAGCCTGTATGATAGCCCACCCCTTGTATGCACGGCCGGCCCGCCAGGCCCGGCGGACGCACCCGCGGCGGTTTGCGCCGGCGCCGCGCGCTGCCCGCGCAACGGCGGCACAATAGTGTTTGCCGCCAATTGGAATAGCCCTTCTATGTCTCGCTCCAAACGCACCCCTTCGGCATCCATTCCGGTGCTCGACGCCGGCGACCCGGACGATCCCCGGCCGCCCAGCAAATCGCAGCTCAAGCGGCAGATGACTGCGCTGCAGGAGCTGGGCGAACGCCTGGTGACGCTGCCCAAGGACAAGCTCAAGCAATTGCCGCTGGCCGAGCGCCTCTACGAAGCCGTGCGCGAAGCGCAGCGCATCACCTCGCACGAAGGCAAGCGGCGCCAGCTGCAATACGTCGGCAAGCTGATGCGCGACACGCACGTGGAGCCCATCCAGGCCATGCTGGCCAAATGGGAAGGCGACTCGATGGAAGAAATCGCGGCTTTCCACCAGCTCGAGCTGTGGCGCGACCGGCTGCTGGCCGACGACGAGCAATTCACCGCTTTCATGAACCTGTATCCGCATGCCGATGCGCAGCCGCTGCGCGCGCTGATCCGCGCCGCGCGCAAGGAACACGCCGCCAACGCCGCGCTGCTGCCCGGCCACGAGCCGCAGCGCAAACACTTCCGCGCGCTGTTCCAGGAAATCAAGCGGCTGCAGGCGGCCGCTTCCGGCACGGCCCCCGCGGCCGCCCCCGACGATGAGGACGAGGACGACTGACCCGCCTCCCTACCGACCGAGCACGACTATGACGACTTCCTCCCGGCGCCTGGTGCGCCGACATCCCGACGAACTGCTCTGCGGCCTGGTATCGATCAGCGACCGGGCCTCGCGCGGGGTCTATGCCGACGAAGGCGTCCCGGCGCTGCGCACCTGGCTGGGCGGCGCGCTGCGCACGCCCGTGCACTTCGAGGAACGGCTGATCGCCGACGACGCGCCGACGATTTCCGCCACGCTGGCGGAGCTGTGCGACGAACTCGGCTGCGACCTGATCCTGACCACCGGCGGCACCGGCCCGGCGCGCCGCGACGTCACGCCCGAAGCCACGCTGGCCGTGGCGACCAAGGAAATGCCCGGTTTCGGCGAACAGATGCGCCAGATCTCGCTGCGCTTCGTCCCCACGGCCATCCTGTCGCGCCAGGTCGCGGTGATACGCGAACGCGGCGCCGGCGAGGCCGATGGCGCCGCGCTGATCGTCAACCTGCCCGGCCAGCCCAAGGCCATACGCGAAACCCTGGAGGGCCTGCGCGAGGCCGACGGCACACTGGCCGTACCGGGCATCTTCGCCGCCGTGCCCTATTGCATCCAGCTCATCGGCGGCCCCTACGTCGAGACCGACGCCGCCGTCTGCAAGGCCTTCCGCCCCAAGGCCGCGATCCGGCCCGCCGCCGGCGCCTGACTCTATCCGGAGACCACCATGACCGACATCCTGCTCGACTGCGTCGAGATCGAAACCGGCCCCCTCCCCACACGCGCGGTGATCTGGCTGCACGGCCTGGGTGCCGACGGCCACGACTTCGAACCCATCGTGCCGGAACTCGACCTGCGCGGCCTGCCCGCGATCCGCTTCGTGTTCCCGCATGCCTCGGTACGGCCCGTCACGATCAATGGCGGCATGGCGATGCGCGCCTGGTACGACATCGTCGTGGCCGACCTGGTCCGGCGCGAGGACGATGCCGGCATCCGCGCTTCGCAGCGCCAGGTCGCGGCCCTGATCGCGCGCGAGAACCAGCGCGGCGTCGCCAGCGAGCACATCGTGCTGGCCGGCTTCTCGCAAGGCTGCGCGATGACGCTGCAGGCCGGCCTGCGCCATCCCGAGCGCCTGGCCGGACTGGTGGCGCTGTCGGGCTACCTGCCGCTGGCGGCCACGCTCGACGCCGAGCGCAACCCGGCCAACGCCGCCACCCCCATTTTCATGGGCCACGGCACGGCCGACCCGGTGGTGGCCCCGGAACGCGCCGCCGCCTCGCGCGATGCGCTGCGGCAAATGGGCTACCCCGTGGAGTGGCACGACTACCCCATGCCCCACTCGGTGTGCGCGCCGGAGGTGGCCGACATCGCCGCCTTCCTGCGCAAGACTCTGGCTTGATCCGGATCAAGACACGCGCATGCCAGATGTGGTGTACTTTGCATATGGAAGAGCGTCGGCGCGCAGCGCCGGCCTCCGGACGATCGGCTTCGTGATTCCCAAGGAGAAAACGCGATGTTCAAGAAAATCCTGATCCCCACCGACGGATCGCCGCTGTCCGCGCAGGCCGCCAACGCAGGCGTCAGCTTCGCGCGTTCGGTCAACGCAGAAATCGTGGCGCTGCACGTCACCCAGCCGTTCGCGGCCACGATCGGCTTCGACGGCATGGCCGCCGCCTACGCCATCACCGACGACGCCTACGAAAAGGCTTCCGCCGAACAGGCCGCCAAGTATCTCGATGCCGTGGCCAGCCGCGCAGAAACGGCCGGCGTCGCCAGCACCTCGCTGTCGGTCTCCAATTTCAACGTCGCCGACGGCATCGTGCAGGCCGCCGCCGAGACCGGCTGCGACCTGATCTTCATCGGCAGCCACGGCCGCAGCGGCCTGTCGCGCCTGCTGCTGGGCAGCGTCACCGCCAAGGTGCTGTCGCTGGCCCACACCGCTGTGCTGGTCTACCGCGTCCGGGAAGAGAAGAAGAAGGACAAGGAAAAAGCCGAAGGCTGAGCGCCGCTCAGCGTGCCGCGCCCTGGTCCTCGACCACGTCGCGCAGGCACGCGAGCGCCGCATCCACCGCGGCCGGCCGCAACGCATCGTTGCGCCAATACATCGACACCGACCCGAAACCGGCCAGCCGCAGCGGCACGATGCGCACGGCGTTCAGGCTCGCCAGCCGCAGCGCCGCCCGGTGCGAGGCCACGCCCACCATGTCGCTGTGGGCCAGCATGGTGACGTTGAGCGTCGCCGAATTCGACTCCACGTAGTCGGGCGGGATTTCCCGCCGCGCCTCGGCCAGCGCCGCATCCAGCGTGGTGCGGATCGGAGTGCCCTGAGGCCAGACGATCCAGCGGTAGCGCATCATCTCGTCCCAGTCCGGGGCGGACAGTTCGAACAGCGGATGCCCCGGCCGGGCCACGAAGTGGATGGGCTCGGCGTACAGCGTCTCGGAACGGATGGCCGGATCGTGCAATTCGGGTGCCGACCGGCCTACCACGATGTCCAGGTCGCCGTTGGCCAGCCGTCCGATCAGGTTGTCCATGGTGCTTTCCACCATGCGTATCCGCGCCTGCGGCATGCGCTGCAGCAAAGCCAGCATGGCCAGCGGCACTGTATCGGGCGCCGACGCGCCGGAAGCGCCGATCAATATCTGGCCGCTGCCGCCCTGGCGCATCGCCTCCATCTCGCTGTGAGCCCGATCGAGCTGAGTCTCGAGGCGGCGGGCATGGGCGATCAGCGCCTCGCCATAATGGGTGGGCCGCAGGCCGCGCGCATGGCGCTCGAACAGCGGCAGGCCGATGTCGTCTTCCAGCTCGCGCAGCCATTTCGACAGCGCCGGCTGGGTCGTGTTGAGCATCGCAGCCGCGTGGCTGATATTGCGGGTCTGCGCCAGGCCGAGCAACATCTGGAGGTTGCGCAGCCGCAGTCGGTGGGTCCAGTCCATGGTGGGAAGCCATATCCGGCCGGATATGGAAAGCTGCGGGAAAGGGAATTGTGCAGCATATCCCGCTCCGTGACGGCGGACAAATCCCTCCCTGCCGGCGGCGGGCTTGCCATAAGCGCCGAATGGCCCCATCGTCCATATACAGGGTTGTCTACGCGCACGAGGAACGCTTTGGAAGACTTGCAGACCTTGCTGGTGCTCTACGGGGCCTGGCTGATTTTCGCCAACGTACTGCTGGAACAGGCCGGCCTGCCCATTCCCGCCTATCCGCTGCTGGTGATGGCCGGCGCGCTGGCGGCTGCGGGCGAGGTCGCTTGGCCCGGCATCGCTGCGGCCGCGATCATCGCCTGCCTGCTCGCCGACAGCGCCTGGTATCTGGCCGGCCGCCGCTATGGCGGCCGGCTGCTGCGCACCGTCTGCCGCGTCTCGCTGTCGCCGGACTCCTGCATCCGGCAGACCCAGCGCCAATACCTGCGGGCCGGCCCGCGCCTGCTGCTGGTCGCCAAGTTCCTGCCTGGGGCGGGCGCGCTGACCACCGTCATGGCCGGCTTCACCCGGGTGCCTTACCGGGTGTTCTCCGGCTACGAGATCGCCGGCTCGATCATCTGGGCCGGGTCGGCCGTGCTGCTCGGCGCGCTGTTCCACGAACTGGTCGGCGACATTCTGCAGGCCATCGCCGACTACGGCCGGGTGGGCCTCCTGTTCGTGGGCGTGCTGCTCGCCCTGTACGTGCTGTACCGGCTGCTGCAGCGCTGGCGCATCGCCCGCTTCCTGGGCCAGATCCCGCGCCTGCCCGTAAACGAATTGGCGGCCTGGCGCAACGAAGGCCGCAAGGCGGTGCTGCTGGACGTCCGGCCCGATCCGGCCGATCCGCTGCCCGGCGCCATCGCCGTCGATCTGCACGACCCGGTGGACGAACTGGACCTCGGGCCGGAAGATACCGACATCGTGGTCTACTGCGCCTGCCCGAACGAAATCTCGGCGGCGCTGCTGGCCATGCGGCTGCGCGCGGCCGGCTATCCCAACACCTGGGCGCTGCAAGGCGGACACGACGCCTGGCAAGCCTACCGCGAGCATCCCGATACCGTTTTGCCGTCCCCTGTCACGGAGCACCCATGAGCATACGCATCCAACCCGGCGCCGCCGGAACCCTGCGCTATACCGTCGAAGCATCCGGCCATGCGCTGCCGCTGGACATGCCCGCCCCCAAAGGCGAAGGCCCGTCGCCGCACGACTACTTCGACTCCGCGCTGGGCGGGTGCAAGGCCTTGACGCTGATGGTCTACGCGCAAAGCCGACAGATCCCGCTGGAAGGCGTGGACGTCGCGGTAGAACGCGACGACAAGGACGAACGGCGCGGCGAGTACAGGCTGTCGGTGCGCCTGTCGCTGATCGGCCGGTTGAGCGACGAACAGGTGCAGGAACTGCACGCGGTCGCCGACAAGTGCCCGGTCCACAAGCTGATGACATCGACCGCGGTAACCATCTCCAGCACGGTCGAACGGGCCTGAGCGCCGCAGGCCGGTGCCGGCTGTCCCTCACTCCCGGGCGAAGGGCAGCTTGCGCGCGGCAGCCGTCCAATCGAGGAAATCGCATGCGAACCACCCATGTCGTGCCGGTAGAGATCGGCTTCAAACACTGCGATCCGGCCGGCATCGTGTTCTATCCCCGCTACGTGGAGATATTCAACGATACCGTCGAACACTGGCTCAAGCACGGCATCGGCGCCAGCTTCGCCAGCCTGCATGACGAGCGCCGCATCGCCATGCCCATCGTCAACCTGCAAGTGGATTTTCTCGCTCCCAGCCGGCTGGGCGAGGAGCTCGCCGCCGAACTCGCCGTCGAGGACGTGGGCCGCAGCTCGCTGAAGCTCGCCATCGAACTGCGCAGCGCGGGCGCGGCAGGCGAGCCGCGCGTGCGCGCGCGGCTGGTGCCCGTGTTCGTCGACATGCAGACCATGCGGCCCATCGCCGTGCCGGACGACATACGCGCCGCCCTCGTCGCGCGGCAGTTCTGGCAGCAGTGAATAGGCGCGGCCCCGGATCATGGAATACCCTAGGGTGACGGGATTTTTATCCAGTTCTTTCCTAGAATGATCAGCCCATGCTCGTTTGGCATAGAGTGGGGAGATCATGCAGACGCTCATTGCGATTGTCGTCATTGCCGCACTTTGCCTGGTTCTGGTCCTGGCCAAGTTGCGGCAGCGCTCGAAAATGCGCCACGATACGCAGGCGCATCTGGGCAGGCCCTGCCCCAGCTGCGGCCAATACGTCCCTCTCGACGCCGCGATCTGCAAACACTGCTACGCCCGCATTCCGGGCCCCAAGGGCTGAACACGCATCCAGCGTCCTACCAGCGCTTACAATAGCGGCTTCAGGATCCAACTCCGCGCTCGCCCAGGGTCTCCGCGACCGTGATGCCCATGGCCCGCCCCCGCCTTCCGGCCCGTTCCTGGCGGCGCTCGCGCACTCTATCACTCATGATGTCAAATGCCTGCGGCGTCGATTTCGGGACGTCCAACTCCACCGTCGGCTGGTATCGGCCCGCGACGGATTCAACCTTGCTGCTGTTGGAAAACGGCAAGCCCACCCTGCCCTCGGCCGTGTTCTTCCATGCCGAAGACAGCGAAATCAGTTATGGCCGCGCCGCGGTCCAGGACTATCTGGAAGGCTATGACGGCCGGCTGATGCGGGCGCTCAAATCCCTGCTCGGCACACCGCTGATGGACGGCCAGACCGAGGTCCAGGGCCGCGCGCTGCCGTTCCGGCTGCTGCTCGCGCGCTTCATCGCCGAACTCAAGCGGCGCGCCGAAGCGGCCGCCGGCAGGACGTTCGACCACGCCGTATTCGGCCGGCCGGTGTTCTTCGTCGATGACGATCCCAAGGCCGACGCGCTGGCCCAGGAGACGCTCGCCGGCATTGCCCGCGAGGTGGGTTTCCGCCATGTCGAATTCCAGTTCGAACCCATGGCGGCCGCGCTGGACTACGAATCGCAGATCGACGGCGAAGAATTGGTGCTGATCGTCGACATAGGCGGCGGCACCTCGGACTTCACGCTGATCCGCCTGAATCCCCGGCGGGCGCACCGCAGCGACCGGCGCGAGGACATCCTCGCCAACGGCGGCGTGCACATAGGCGGGACCGATTTCGACAAGTACCTAAACCTGCGCAGCGTCATGCCGCTGCTGGGCCTGGGCAGCCGGCTTTCGACCGGCAAGGACATGCCTTCGACGCCCTACTTCAACCTGGCGTCATGGCACACCATCAACCAGGTCTATGCGCGCAAATCGGTGTCCATGCTCAACGAGCTCTATCGCGAGTCCGCCGAAAAGGAAAAACTCGCCCGCCTGCTGGAACTCGTCAAGCACCGCGCGGGCCACTGGGCCGCCTTCCAGGTGGAAGAAGCCAAGATCGCGCTGGCCGGTACGGAGCAGGTCACGCTGGACCTGGGCCGCATCGAGGCCGGCCTGGCGTGCCCGGTCACGCGCGAAGACCTCGATGCCGCCATCGGGCACCTCGTCGCCCGCATCGAAGCCACGATCGGCGCGCTGCTGCAACATGCCGGCGTGGCGGGCCCGTCGATCGACACGGTGTTCTTCACCGGCGGATCGAGCGCGGTCCCGCTCCTGCGCGAGCGGGTTGCAGCGCTGCTGCCCGCCGCGCGCGAGGTGCAAGGCGATATGTTCGGCAGCATCGGCACCGGACTGGCCCTGGACGCGGCCCGGCGTCTGGGCTAGGGTGCCGGCCGGTCAGATTCGTCCCATCAGCATCAGCACGATCAGGATGACCAGCAGCAGGCCGATCACGCCCGATGGGCCATAGCCCCAGCTGGCGGCGTGAGGCCACGCGGGAAACGCGCCGATCAAGGCCAGCAGCAAGACGATGAGAAGGATCGTGGTCAGCATGGCAATCTCCTTATGGTTGTGCCGGAAGCCCCCGCAAAGGAAGGCGGCTGCCACGACTCAGCAATAAATGGTCCCGCCCGGCGCGGCCGGGGCGTTCAGGCGCGGACGGCGTCCGCGCAGGCCTGCAGCACGGCCGCGACCCGTTCGACGAAATCCCGCGACGGCGCGCCGGTGCTGTCCTCGCCGCCAGACCAGTTGTAGGTGAAGCAGAACGTCACGGGAACGCCGTCCACCACCATCTGCCCCGGAAAGCTCAGGGCATGGAAATCGTCCCAGTCTATGCTGCCGCCTTTGCCGTAGCCCGCTATGCCCGCGGGCACGGCGGCGGCCACCGCATTGGCCATTGCCGAGATGCGCCGGAACTCGCGCAAGGTGCCATCCTGGCTGAAAATCTTGCCACCCAACGTCTGCCGGTACCAGCGCACCATGTCGGTCGCGGTACTGAGCATGCTCTGCCTGTCGTTGACCGCCGGCCGCGCATTGGGCAGCGAAGGCTGGCTCAAGCGCTTCATCAATTCCACCCACCCCAGGTCCACGCCGTCGTCGGCGCCGGCCAGGTAGGAGAACAGCCTGCGCGTCGAGTCCGGCACCCGGGTTCGGTCCAGCCCCGCCGAAGCGATCAGCTGCCGCACACGCGGCGCGGCCACCACGCCGAAAGCCATGTCGGTGGCGGTGTTGTCGCTGTGGGAGATCATTGCCTCCAGCACGTGCGTGAACGGCAGCTCGCCGTTCAGCTTGAGGAATACCGGACTGCCCGGCGAACGGACCAGGTCGCTGATCGTGCCGGGCATGGCTTCCGTGGTGCCGTTGTAGCCGGTTTCCACATCGAGCAGGAAGCGGCCGAGCACGAAGGTCTTGACCGCGCTGCCGACGAACAGCTGGCGATCGGCGCTGTAGGAAGCGCTCCACGTCGCATCCGGCCCATCGGCCTGCACCAGGCAATGCGTGCCCTCGGGTGCCATGGCGCCGAACGCATCGACCGCCCGCAACACCGCCGCGCTGGCATCGCCGCTGGCCGCCTGCGCATCGCCGCCGCACGCGGCAGCGGCCTGCGTGGCCAGGGCCGCGGCAGTCAGTTTGAGCAAGCGCCGGCGCTGGACGTCGGAAGGGGAAGAACAAGCAACCATAGAGACTCCGCAATTTGGAGGATGCCGCGCCCGGGCCGGACCGTTGCCGATTATGCGAGGAGCGCATCGCGGATGGCAAGCCGGAACATACGCGCACCCCCACGCTGCGCAGTTTTGCGCCACCTCCGCCAAACCCGCATGGCACAAGGACTTGGCGTTCTTGCCCCCAAGCTTTCCCCAGGGTTGTTCACACTGTCTGGGGACAACTTCCGGCATGCGGGCCACCATACAAAAAGCCCTGCAATCAAGAGATTGCAGGGCTTCGGAATTCTGGCGGGCCGAAGCCGACGAAACAGAGAACTACGTCTACGCCATCGCCCTCCAAAATGACTCCTGAAAATCCGGCACAACCTACCTGCCAAGGTAAATGAAAACTAAAAGCTCCTCTTGTCCGCCACCTTCGCCAAAGCACTGCCTCAGGCAAAAGCTCTGCCATCCAGCCATGCGGTAAGGCCGTCCAGCGTCTGCAACCCGTATTCCACCGCGCCAAAGCCGATGACGGCCTGTCGCCGGTCGCGACTGGGGTGGAGCTGGCGCATGGTCAGCACCGTCTTACCGTTGGACTGTTCATCGAAGGTTACCATCATGCGGAAGCGGTCAGGATCGTCGGGGTCGGGCGTACCATAGTCCATAATGATCCGCTCGTTCGGCACAATCTCCAGAAAGCGCATGAGATTGGGGAAGTGCTGCTCACGACCCTCGAACATGCCAACCATATCGAACCGCCAGACCCCACCCTCGCGGATATCGGCTTCATGGGTCTTTATGCTGAGGCCGGACGGGCCGTACCATTCGGCAAGTGCCTCGGGATTGGTCCACGCGGCAAAGACCTTGTCGCGTGGATGATTAAACAGCCTCACCAACACGATCTCACGATCAAGCGACCAGGTCTCAAACAGATTTGTCATCCCCTTCAACATTCCTTTTCCTTGGTATCCAAGTAGACCTCCAGCCGATCCAACCGTTCGGCCCAGCGTCTGCGCTCCGCTTCCATCCAGTCCGCTGCCTCATCGAACCGTGCCGGCACCAGCCAGCACCAGCGGCTTCGCCCGCGCTTCTCGCTGGCGATCAGCCCGCAATCTTCCAGCACCTTCAGATGCTGGGCAAAGGAAGGCAGCGCCATGTCGAAGGGTTCGGCCAAGGTGATGACCGGTAACTCGCCCTCTGCCAACCGCGACACCACAGCGCGGCGGGTTGGATCACTGAGAGCGTGAAAGGCGAGGTCGAGCGGAGACAAATGGTAAGGCATATGCCTTTGTAATTGAGCGATGAATGCCCGTCAAGAACAACAAGGCTTCCTCAAGACCCTCATCACGCGCCGGGACGCCGCCACATCAGTTCAGCCGTCCCTGCTTGCCGATCTATGTATGGATGTCGTTGTCAGCACATAGAACAGCGCGACGCCTGCGAGCGCGCACCCATACCAAAGCGTTTGGGTAACGCTTACCTGTATCGCATGACTTCCGATTGCCGTGCCGATAGAAATACCAAGGTATATGGCCGACGAATTTAGCGCGGCTACAAGGGATGCTTCTTCTGGAGCGCTGGAAATCAACCGGTGTTGCTGAGCTGGTGTCTGCGCCCAACTGCTTGCACCCCAACATATCATGAGCGTAGCGGCAAATATGTGGGGAGAATGGAAGCCGCCGCTTGCAAGTGCCATTGCTCCCAAGGTGCCGAACATCAGCGCGTAGGCGGAAAATAGCACTGGGATCGGCCCCGTTCGATCTGTAGCCCAGCCAGACAGGTAGTTCCCCGCTATAGCTCCGGAACCATAGAGGGTAAGCATTGCGGTGATTGATTTCGACGACCCAATCAGCGCATCGAGTACGGGAATGGTGAAAGCATAGGGTACGTAACAAGCAGCCATGCCCATGACGGTTAGCGGCAAGATGACTTGCACGTCACGATTGCGAAGCACGGCAAGACGTTGCCCCAATGTCAGCCGCGCACTACCGGGCAGTTTTGACATGACGGCCAACACATTGATCGCAGCCACGATAGACAAAACACCGACAAGCATAAGCGCGGCCCGCCAGTTCAATGACGCACTAACAACGTACCCCAGCGGTATGCCGAGCGCCGTCGCCGCGGTCAGGCCACCAATGACGACCGCAAGGGCGCGAGCACGGATTTCCGGTCGCACCATCACGGCAGCGGCAGCGCCGGCATTTGGTGTGTAGGCAGCAGCGGCAGCGGCGGCTGCCACCCTTGTTGCCATCAGGACGCCGAAAGAGGGAGCCAGCGCCGATGCGATATTCGCAAGGCCGAGAAAGACCAATGCTGAAACGAGGAGTTGACGCCGTTTGAGTGTCGAGGTGAGAGTGGAAATGATTGGGCCAAGGACTGCGTAAGCGAGGGCAAAGGCTGTGACTGAATAACCAGCCATAGCCGGGGTAACCGCAAGGTCTTCCGCCATCGAGGGGAGAAAGGCCGACACGATGAATGCGTCGGTGCCGACGACGAACGTGCCAAGCGCCAACACGGTTACAGAGCTTAGGCCATAGACCGACTCCGATATGGAGTCGGTGTCTTCAGCGTTTGCCTTTCCCTTAATTTGGATATTTTTCATCTAGATTAAGTTCACAATACTGTTTCATCAGCCGGCCCGTCAGGGGAATGTCAGCGCACGCGGGTAGCAAACCAGCAGCGCATCCGTTCCTCACCCGTAGGCGGGGCCACCTTGGCGAGATCGGCAATTGTCTGAGAGGCGAGTTCACGCCGCCATGCCGCATCCGCGCGAGCCATTGCAACTGCTATCCCGCAAGGCGCGATGAATTCTTGAGCTTTAGCGGTTGCTCCGGCTCCCCGACGCCGTATTTCCGTGCAGCGGAAGGAGCCTTCTGGCCCCTCAATCGCGGTCACAACCTCAAGCAGCGTTATCTTGTCTGGTCGCTTTGCAAGACGAAACCCTCCCTTCGCACCAGCGCTCGATATCACGATCCCGGCGCGTGCAAGGGCCTGCAAGAACTTGTTGAGATAGTGCTGCGGAAGGTCGAAGGCCGCCGCAAGAGTGGTCGTTGGGACGGGCGCGTCATCGCCAAGCCATGCCAGCGTAAGACAGCAGTGCAGCGCCCATTCGACGCCTTCGCTCATTTTCATCGCAACACCTGTCAGCGAAGATCATAATCTGGATGTAATACATCCAGATTACTACTGCACGCGCCCGAGGTCGAGTGCCTGAGCAAGGGCAAGGTCCGGGTGCCCTACGAGTGTGGCGTGAAGGTGTCGATCACGACATTGAAGGAAGGCTTCGTGGTGGGCGCGCGCTCGATGCCGGGCAACCCCTACGATGGGCACACCTTGGTCGAAGCCTTGGAGCAGGCGGGCATTCTGGTCGAACTTCCGTTGGCCGACCGCCTGCCGTCCGTCGTGTTCAATCTCTATGCCAGGTAAGGCATTGCACAGGGAGATCTGGTCAATGCCGTGGCGGCCGAGCTACGAAGGGCGGCGCGAGCCTTCAGATGCTAGGGTGTTCATGAATGACATGGCGGCGCCGCTATTGCCAATAGGCATTCCCCGCCCAGCCAATATGGCTACGCTGGGCATGGACGAAAAAAAAGCGCTTATGCAAGCGCTTGATTTTCATGAATTCTGGCGGAGCGGACGGGACTCGAACCCGCGACCCCCGGCGTGACAGGCCGGTATTCTAACCAACTGAACTACCGCTCCGCAGCGGTGTACCACTCAAGCTCGCCGACACTCGATCGACTGGCGTCCCCTAGGGGATTCGAACCCCTGTACTCACCGTGAAAGGGTGATGTCCTAGGCCTCTAGACGAAGGGGACCCGGAACTTGCCTACTACGCTCTACTACCACTTCTTCGCCAAAACTGGTGGAGGTAAGCGGGATCGAACCGCTGACCTCTTGCATGCCATGCAAGCGCTCTCCCAGCTGAGCTATACCCCCAACACACTCGGTTCCCCGAGTTCCCCGCCGAACTGCAACGGGACGCGCATTATAGCCTTATTTTTTCTGCAGCGTCGCCTCCCAGACACAAAACGCCCCTCGGAGGGCGCGAATGGAGGCGCTGGAGGTAGAATTCGTGTGCAGAAACAATAATAGGTCTTGTTTGCATCTGCATATTCCATCAGGAACTCGTTCCATGCCCACCACACCGCGCGCCATGCATTCCGAGGTGCATGCTCTGTATCTGGACCACCATGGCTGGTTGCGGAACTGGCTGCGCAAGCGGCTGGGCAACGCCAGCGATGCGGCGGATCTCGCGCAGGACACATTCGTGCGCGTGCTCACGCGCGAGCACGCGCAGGAAACCGCGCAGGAACTGCGTAACCCGCGCGCCTTTCTGGGCACCATTGCGCACGGGTTGATGGTGAACCTGCTGCGCCGGCGCGATCTGGAGGCCGCCTATCTCGACGCGTTGGCGTGCCAGGGACACGCGCCCTCGCCGGAAGTGCGCGCGCTGGCGCTGGAGGCATTGCTGGAGATCGACGCCATGCTCGACGGCCTGCCGCCCAAGGTGCGGCGAGCCTTTCTGCTGGTGCAACTGGAAGGACTTGCGCATGCCGAAGTGGCCGGACGGCTGGGCGTTTCCGTCAGTTCCGTGCGCCAATACCTGGCGCGGGCCATGCAGAACTGCCTGATGCTGGCATGAACACACGACGCAGCCCCGCCGCCGATCCGCTCGACCCCGCCATCGCCCAGGCGGCGGGCGAGTGGTTCGCCCTGCTCAGCTCCGAAGCATGCACCGAGGCCGACCGCGGCGCCTGGCGGCAATGGCGCGACGCCCACCCCCAGCACGAGCACGCGTGGCAGCGCGTGGAGCAGGTGGCGCGCCGCTTCGGCATGCTCGAGCCTTCCGCAGCCCTTACCGCGCTGGGCCGCGGCGCTCCGCGGCGGCAGTTCCTGCAAACCCTGGCGGTAGCCGGCGTCGCCGTGGGGGCCGGCTGGCTGGGCTATCGGCACGTGCCTTGGCGCGCATGGACGGCAGACTATCAGACCGCCGTCGGCGAACGGCGCGAGATCATCCTGGCCGACGGCACGCGCCTGATGCTGAACACGGCTACGGCGGTGAACGTGACTTACAGCGCCCACGTGCGCCGCGTGGAATTGGTGCGGGGCGAGTTGCATATCGCCACGGCCGCGGACCGGCTGGCGCGCCGCTTCGTGGTCGCGACCCGGTTTGCCGACCTGGTGCCCGTGGGCACGCGCTTTTCGGTGCGCCAGCAGGAGGAATGGGTGCGCCTCATGGTCCACGAAGGCGCCGTGCAAATCGAAAACCCGCAACCCGTGCGCCGGGTACCGGCAGGCGCCACGGTACTGATAAGCGCCCAGGGCTTGGGCGACACCACGCCCAACCCGGAGAACGCCGACACCTGGATGCACGGCATGCTGCTGGCCGACGGCATGCCGTTGGCCGACTTCGTGGCCGAGCTGGGGCGCTACCGCCGGGGCCGGTTGACCTGCGACCCCGCCGTGGCGGGGCTGCGGCTGTCCGGAACCTTTCCGCTGCAGGACACCGACCGGGCGCTGGCCGCCGTGTCGCGCGCCCTGCCGGTACGGATCGTGGAAATGACGCCGCTGTGGGTACGGATAGCAGTTGCGTGAGTCCCCACGCGCTGACGCGCCCCTCCAGGTAAGCGGATGTTTTACGACGGGCACAGCGGATCCGGCTCCGCCGGTCCGCCAGTGCCGCCCCCTGGGGGGCGCGCGTCAGCGCGTAGGGGGGGGACCTGTCACTTTTCGCTTTTCGATTGGCTATGAGGGTAAGACACCATCGAGGAGCGTTGCATGAAATTCCATTCCCTGGCCCCCATCGCCGCAGCCGTATCGCTGCTGGCGGCGCCCGCCGCCCAGGCGGTGCAGGCCGATATTCCCGCGGGTCCGCTGGGCCGGGCGCTGTCGCTATTCGCCTCGCGCGCCGGAGTCGTCCTTTCCTTCCCCTCGGGCCTGGCCGACGGACTGCAGAGCCAGGGCCTCAAGGGCGAGTATTCCGTCAAGAGCGGGTTCGACGCGTTGCTGGCCGGCACCGGCCTCGAAGTAACGGGTACGCCGGAAGGCGGCTACACACTGCGCAGGATCGCGCCCAGGGCGGAACAGCAGGTTTCCATGCCCGCGTCCGCCGAGGCCAGCACTTCCCTGCCCGTGGTGACGGTGACGGGCAGAAGGGAGGCGAACGGCGAAGGCTACGTCGCCACGCGCAGCAGCATCGGCACGAAAACGGACACCCCGCTGATCGAAGTGCCCCAGTCCGTCAGCGTGGTCACGCGCGACCAGATCGACGACCAGGCCGCCAACAGCGTGCGCGAGGCGCTGCGCTATACGCCTGGGCTGCTTTCCGAATACCGCGGCGCGGGCGGCACCCGCTACGACACCATTCTTTACCGCGGCCTGGGCGGCGGCATCAACTACGACTATTCCTTCCTCGACGGCATGCGGCTGCTGGGGGCCAACTACGCGGTGCCTCAAGTGGATCCGTACCAGCTGGAGCGCATCGACGTGCTGCGCGGCCCTTCGTCGGTGCTGTTCGGCCAGGGCACGCCCGGCGGCATGATCAATCTGGTGAGCAAAATGCCCACGACGGACGCCTTGCACGAGGTGCAGGCGCAGGTGGGCAATCGGGGCTGGAAGCAACTGGGCGTCGACCTGGGCGGACGCCTGAACCAGGACGGCACGCTGTCGTACCGCCTCACGGGGGTGGGCCACAGCGGCGATTCGCAGATCAACCACCAAAAAGACGAACGCGTCGCGGTCTCGGGCGGCATCACGTGGCAGCCCGACGCCGATACCCGCCTGACGCTGCTGATGCGCTACCAGCACGACCCCGAAGGGGGCTACTTCGGCTTTCTGCCCGCGGCGGGCACGGTTACGACATTGCCGGACGGCACGCGCATCGCGCGCAACTTCTTCGATGGCTCGCCGCTGTACGACCAGTTCCAGCGCACGCAAAGCTCCGTCGGCTACCAGTTCGAGCGGCGCGTCAACGACCAGTGGACGCTGCAATCCAGCCTGCGCTACATGCACGTCACGACGGATTACAAAAGCGTCTTCACCTCCGGATTGGACACGACGGACGCCGCCAACCCGTTGCTCATGCGCCGGGCCATCTTCAACAATGCGAACTACGATGCGATCACCGCCGACAACCGCGCGCAGTACAGCTTTCGCACGGGCGAACTGGCGCACAAGCTGCTGGTCGGACTGGACTACCAGCGCCTGAACTACAGCGAGTCCCAAGGCATGGGCAGCGCGCCGTCGCTGTCCATCCGCAACCCGGACTACGCCGCCGCCATCGCCGCGCCCGCCCTTTCCACGCAGGCGGATCAGACGCTGGATCAACTCGGCCTGTATCTGCAGGACCAGGTCAAATGGGGCCGCTGGACCTGGCTGGCCAGCATACGGCAGGACTGGGCGCACAATAACCGCGCCAACCGCATGAACGGCAGCGAGACGGATCAATCCGACCGCGCCCTGACCTGGCGCAGCGGCATCGTCTACCAGTTCGACAACGGCGTGGCGCCGTACGCGAGCTATTCGCGCTCCTTCCAGCCGGTGGCCGACGCGGATGCGCAAGGCCGCCTCTTCAAGCCGACCACGGGCGAGCAGTACGAGGCAGGCGTGAAATACCAGCCGCCCGGCTCCAACACCTTCGTCACCGCCGCGCTCTACCAGATCAACCAGCGCAACGTGCTGACCACCGATCCGGCCAACACCGCCTACAGCATCCAGACCGGCGAGGTGCGCACGCGCGGCCTGGAGCTGGAGATGCGCACCAGCCTTACCCGCAACCTGGACCTGATCGCCTCATATACGCGCACCGACGCCGTCAACACGCGCAGCACCACGGCACAGGACCTGCACCCCACCTACGTGCCCGACCAATCCGCCGGCCTGTGGGCCAATTACACGATGCGCGAAGGCGCGCTGGCGGGGCTGAGCCTCTCGGGCGGCATACGCTACACGGGACGCGGCTGGGTGGATGCCGCCAACACCACGCGGGTCCCCGACTACACGCTGCTGGACGCGGCCATCCGCTACGACCTCGGCAAGTCCAATCCCGCGCTGCGCGGCTTGATCGTGGCGTTCAACGTCGCCAACCTGACCGACAAAACCTATGTCTCGGCTTGCGCCACGGCGACCAAGTGCTTCTATGGCGCGGGACGCACGGCCCGCGCGACGATGACGTATCGCTGGTAAGGAGCGCCGCCCATGATGTCGTCCCGGGCCTTGCGCTGCTGGCGCGGCGTACACGAGTGGTCCAGCCTCGTCTGCACGGTGTTCTTGCTGATGCTGTGCCTGACGGGGCTGCCCCTGGTCTTCCATGACGAGATCGACGGCTGGCTGGAGCCGGACGCCCCGGCCGCCGCCGCGCGTGCGCCCGCCGCCGCGCCGGCCGACATGGACGAAGTCATCGCTCTCGTGCGCCAGGCGTATCCCGAGCGCCCCGTGCAATTCGTGGCCTGGCTCGACGAGCCAGGCCATTTCCGCGTGGGCTTGAACCGCGACCCGCAGCAACAGGGCCAAAAGCCTTTCGTACTGGTGGACGGCACGCAGCGCCGCATCGTCGGCGAAGCCTGGAGCGAAAAGGACTGGCGCAATGGCGGCGTCATGTCCGTGCTGCTGATGCTGCATACCAACCTGCTCATGGGCCAGGCGGCCCAGCTTTTCCTGGGGGCGATGGGTGTGCTGTTCGTCGTCTCGCTCGTGTCCGGCGCGGTGGTCTACGGTCCCTTCATGCGCCGCCTGCCCTTCGGCACCGTGCGCCAGGGCCGGAGCCGCCGCCTGGCCTGGCTGGATCTGCACAATCTGCTGGGCATCGCCGCCCTGCTCTGGATGCTCGTCGTCGGCCTGACCGGCGCCATCAATACACTGGATTCGATGGTTTTCGGCGCGTGGCAGAAAAGCGTGGCGCAGCGGCTCAAGATCGAGTTTGCGGATGCCGAGCCCATCGTCCGCCCGCAGGGGCTGCAACGGGCGGTCGACGGCGCGCTGGCCTTCTTGCCGCACAGCCGGGTGAACTTCGTGGCCTTTCCCGGCTCCATGTTCGCCACGCCGCGGCACTATGCCGTCTACCTCCAGGGCGACTCGCCGCTGACGGCGCACCTGCTGCACCCGGTGCTGGTCGATCCCTCGGACGGCGCGCTGGTCGACGTGGGCAATCCGCCCTGGTACCTGTGGGCGCTGGAAGTGTCCCGGCCGCTGCACTTCGGCGACTATGGCGGCCTGCCCTTGAAGGTGCTGTGGGCCGTCTTCGACCTGCTAGCCATCGTGGTGCTGGGCAGCGGCGTCTATCTATGGGTGGCCCGGCGGCGGAGGAACGCGCATGCGCAATGATGCTTCACGCAAGAGTCGGCCCGGCGGCTTCTGGTTCGTCTGGGGCGTGCCGCTGATCCTGGCCGCGTTGACGGCCTTCGGCCTGTTGGCAGCCCTTCTGGGCATGGGGCTGTGGCGCGTCGGCGCATGGATGGCGTTGGCGGCGCCCATCGGGGTGGCCGCATACTTTGCGGCCAGGCGCCCTCCATCGCGCTGATGGGGGCGGAACGAAGCTGGCGCGTTACGGCCTTAT
Organism: Pigmentiphaga humi; assembly: GCF_900606115.1. Classification (GTDB taxonomy): domain Bacteria; phylum Pseudomonadota; class Gammaproteobacteria; order Burkholderiales; family Burkholderiaceae_B; genus Pigmentiphaga; species Pigmentiphaga humi. Next base: position 29,580 of record NZ_UWPJ01000006.1, on the reverse strand, counting down.
TTTTCCAGTTGGGGCGGGAAGTCGAGTTCGAAGTCCGAATAGTGCGCGGGATCCCCGAACGTCTGTTCCCCGTTCCGGCCCGCATAGCGCTCCAGAAGGGGCGAATAGGTATAGAAACGGAGCTTGCGCCGGTCGGTGTCGAATTCGATGAAGCGCAGCCATCCGGCGCCGCCGTTGGCGGACCCAGCCTTGCCGTCCGGGCCTATCGTGTTGCCCTGGTAGTCCTGCAATACCTGGTAGACCGGATAGCCGGCATCGTTGCGATCGACCCGCAGGTTCTGGCCCTGCGAGACCCCGTTTACCGTGGGCGTCCAGTTGTGGCCGCTCAGGATCAGGAAAATGGCCGGGTTCCTGCGAACGAAGCGCTCCCAGACCTGATCCGGCGGCAAATGGTTGCTGCCCGCGAAATAGCTTGGGTAGCCGTTGGACCGCTCCGTTTTCCCCGGACTCAGCCACTCGTGCGTCGTGACGATCACGGGCAGGCCCGGGTGGTCATCGATCACCGCCTGCGCCCAGGCCAGGGCGGCGGGAGGCGGCTGCATTTCCAGCGACAGATGAAGAAAACGCCGTTCGCCGCCGGTGAAGCGCTGATAACTGTTCAGCCCCTGATTGAATGAGCCGCCATACCACGGCTTGCCGGCGAAATGCCGCGACTGCGGGCCGAAATAGAAATCCCATGCGCGTCCGCCGGACAATGGCCGCGCGGGACCCGGGCCACCCGGACCGTTCCACCAGCTGTAATTGTCGTAATCGTGATTGCCGGGCGACATGCCGAAGGGAATGGGCGAGCGGCTCAGGATAGCGACGGCGCGATTGGCATGGTCCCATTCGGCGCGGCTGTCCCAATGGACGAACTGGCCGTCCGCTTTCGTGCGGAACCGCCCGTCGCCGTGCTGCACGATGTCGCCGACGAAGGTGGCGAACACCAGGCGCTTTTCCTCGCGCTGGTCCACGAGATACTGCATCTGCATGGCGAAGGTCTGCGCGCCGCGCGGCTGCGCAAGGGTGATGTCGGAATAATTCTGCGTGTCCGGTATCACCGCGATCGTGAATGTCTCGGCCCATGCGCATGCGGCGGCGGCCAACAGCACAGCACCGAGAATCGCCGCCCATCCGCGGCTGCCGGGTGTCGACATCGCTTCCCTCCATTGCTCGTGCGCATCTTCGCATCCTGCGGTTGCGCGCCTGTGACAACAGGAATGGAGGGCTTGGCGAGGAGCATGGACGAAAAAAAAGCGCTTATGCAAGCGCTTGATTTTCATGAATTCTGGCGGAGCGGACGGGACTCGAACCCGCGACCCCCGGCGTGACAGGCCGGTATTCTAACCAACTGAACTACCGCTCCGCAGCGGTGTACCACTCAAGCTCGCCGACACGCGATCGGCTGGCGTCCCCTAGGGGATTCGAACCCCTGTACTCACCGTGAAAGGGTGATGTCCTAGGCCTCTAGACGAAGGGGACCCGGAACTTGCTTACTGCGCTTTACTAACACTTCTTCGCCAAAACTGGTGGAGGTAAGCGGGATCGAACCGCTGACCTCTTGCATGCCATGCAAGCGCTCTCCCAGCTGAGCTATACCCCCGTCCTGCGAAGAAGTAAGATTATGCACGGTTTTTAAATCGCGTGCAAGCGTGCGAGGACTTTCTCGCGTCCGATCAGCGCCAGCACCGCGTCGATGGCCGGCGTCTGCGCGCGGCCGATCACCGCCACGCGCAGCGGGATGCCGAGCGCGGGCATCTTCACGCCGTATTTGGCGAGCGTGGCTTTCATCAGCGCGGCGATGTTCTCGCGCGTCCATTCGAGGTCCGCGGCCTGGCCGGCGAAGTCGCGCAGCATCGCGCGCGCGGCGTCGGTCAGATGCTGGGCCGCCAGTTCGGCGGGAATCGCGGCGGGGTCGAACGCGCCGCAGAACAGCATGGCATCGTCGGCCAGTTGCTCGAGGGTTTCAGCGCGCTCCTTGAGCAGCCCCATCACGGCGGCCAGGTCCACGCCCTCGGCCGAACCGCCGCGCCTGGCGATGCGCGGCGCCACGCGCGCCGCGAGTTCGTCGGCGGCGCTCTGCTTGATGTAGTGCGCGTTGACCCAGTTCAGCTTCTTCGGATCCCACTGCGCCGCCGACTTCGACAGATTGCGCGTGTCGAACCATTCCACCAACTGCGCGCGCGAGAAGATCTCGTCGTCGCCGTGGCTCCAGCCCAGGCGGGCCAGGTAGTTGATCATGGCCTCGGGCAGGTAGCCCTGCTCGTCGTACTGCATGACGCTGACAGCGCCATGGCGCTTGGACAGCTTTTCGCCGTCCGGCCCCAGGATCATGGGCACGTGGCCGTACTCCGGCAGCGTGGCGCCCAGCGCCTGCAGGATGTTGATCTGGCGCGGCGTGTTGTTGACGTGGTCGTCGCCGCGGATCACGTGGGTGATGCCCATGTCCCAGTCGTCCACCACCACGCAGAAGTTATAGGTGGGCGTGCCGTCCGGACGCGCGATGATCAGGTCGTCCAGTTCGGCGTTGGCGATGGTGATCGGGCCCTTGACCAGGTCGTTCCAGCTCACCTCGCCGTCCGGCGGGTTGCGGAAACGCAGCACCGGCTTGCGGCCTTCCGGCACGGGCGGCAGCGTCTTGCCGGGCTCGGGCCGCCAGGTGCCGTCGTAGCGCGGCTTGCGGCCCCCGGCGCGGGCGCGCTCGCGCATCGCCTCGATCTCGCCGGGAGTGCAATAGCACTGGTAGGCCGTGCCCGCGGCCAGCATGCCGGCCAGGACTTCGCGATAGCGGTCCATGCGCCGCATCTGGTAGAACGGGCCTTCGTCGTGCTCGAGCGCGAGCCACTGCATGCCGTCCAGGATGGCCTGCACCGCTTCGGGCGTGGAGCGTTCGACGTCCGTGTCCTCGATCCGCAGCACGAACGTGCCGCCATGGTGGCGCGCGAAGGCCCAGGAGAACAGCGCGGTGCGCGCGCCGCCCAGGTGCAGGAAGCCCGTGGGCGACGGCGCGAAACGGGTGCGGACGGCCGGGTTGCGGCCCGAAGACGGCGTGGAATCAGCAGACATTGCGTAAAAGACTCGAAAAAAAGAAAGGCGCGCGGCGCGCCCCGGAGAGTGACGCTATTGTATTGCGATACGCTGCGATATCCCTTGAAATAGACACCGGCTTCCCGCATCGGAAAAGAGGGTCATGTCCCGCCACGCCCTGTCCCCCCTGTTCGACCCGCAATCGCTGATCGTCGTCAGCGGCCGGCCGCTGCCCTTGATGGATTCCCTGCCGGGCGCGCTGCGCGCGCGCACGGCCGAGATCCGGCTGGACCGGGACATGCGCTGCGCCTTGCCCGACGGCCTGGCCGCCGCCGCGCAACGCCCCGATCTCGCGGTGATCGCGGTGCCGCGCGAGGCGCTGCGGGCGACCCTGGAAACGCTGGCGCCGGCGCGGCCGCGGGCCGCCGCCATCCTGAGCCATGAGCCGGCGCCGGAAGACGACGACTTCTGCCGCGGCTGGGCGGCTGCCCACGACTGCCTGCTGCTGGGGCCGCACAGCTTCGGGCTGCAGCGTCCGCATGTCGGGCTCAACGCCAGCGTCCATCCGCTGCTGGCGCGGCCGGGGCGCGTCGCGCTGGTGTCGCAATCGCGTTCGATCATGGCCGTGGTCATGGACTGGGCCGACGACAACCGCACCGGCTTCTCGACCGTGGTCTCCCTGGGCGCCGAAGCCGCGCTCGACGTGCCGCGCGTGCTCGATTTCCTGGTGGCCGATCCGCGCACCGACAGCATCGCGCTCTACCTCGAAGACGTGCGCAACGCGCGCGAATTCATGAGCGCGATCCGGGCCGCCGCCAGCGTCAAACCGGTGGTCGTGCTCAAGACCGGCCATGACGGACGCGGCCGCACCAGCGTGCGGCCGCTGGCCCCTGCCGATCCGCCCGCCGAAGACGGCCTGCCGCCGGGCGCCTCGGGCCCGCCGCCGCTTCCTCCGGACATGGTGTTCGATGCGGCGCTGCGGCGCGCCGGCGCCGTGCGCGTGCGCTACTTCGTGCAGTTGTTCTCGGCCGTCAAGGCGCTGGGATTCGCCAAGCATCCCAGCGGCCGGCGCATCGCCGTGCTGGCCAACGGCAGCGGGCCGGCCCAGCTCGCGCTGGACATGCTCGGCCCGCAGCAGCCCGTCATGCGGGCCGAATTGTCCGAGGCCACCCGCAGCGCCCTGGCCGCGACGCTGAGCGCCAAGGCCTGGATCGACAACCCCGTCGTCGAATTTTCCATTCCCGACCCACAGGCCTGCGAACAGGCAGTGCGCGCCATCGCGGCCGATCCGGGCGTCGATGGCCTGGTGGCGGTGTTCTCGCCCGATCCCGAAGCCGACATGCACGCGGTCGCGCAGGCCCTGGCGCGCGCGGCGCCGGGCGCGCCCAAACCGGTGATCACCTGCTTCATGGGCGATGCGGCGATGCGCCCGCTGCGGCGCGTGCTGGACGACGTGGGATCTCCGGCCTTCCGCACGCCGGAAGCCGCCGTGAACGCATTCGGCAATCTCGCCACCTACCACTACAACCAGCAATTGCTGCTGCAGACTCCGCCGCCCGAGCCGCCCGGCCAGGAGCCGGACCTGACCGGCGCCCGCATCCTGATCGACGGCGCGCGCCGGGAAGACCGGTTGATCCTGACCGAACCCGAGAGCAAGGCGCTGCTGGCGGCATTCCACATTCCCGTCGTTCCGGTCATCCTGGCGCGCTCGCCGGCCGAGGCCGTCATCGCGGCCCAGCAGACCGGTTTCCCCGTCGCCATCAAGATCGATTCGCCCGACGTGATGCGCAAGTCCGCCGTGCGCGGCGTGCACCTGGACATACGCGACACCGCCGAACTGATCACCGCCTATCACCGCATGCTGGCCAACGCCCGCGCCGCCGCGCCGCAGGCGCGCATCGCCGGCGTCACCATCGAGCCCATGGCGGGCCCGCCCGGGACGGTCAAGCTCTCGGCCGGCGTGGCGCGCGATCCGCTGTTCGGCCCCGTCATACGCTTCGGTCCGGCACGCTCGCGCAGCGACAGCCCCGCCAACCAGAGCCTGGAATTGCCGCCGCTCAACGGCTTCCTGGCGCGGCAGATGATGGAGCGCACTCCGATCTGGCGCTACGCGCTGGCCGAGCAGGTGCCGCACCCGGCACTGGACATGCTGGAGGACGTGCTGGTGCGGATCTCCGAAATCGTCTGCGCGCTGCCCGACATCGAGACGCTGGACATCAACCCCATCATGGTGGACGGCGGCCGCGTCGTCGCGGCCGACACGCGCATCACGCTCACCCGCGCCACGGCCGGCGATGCGGACCCCGGCCTGGGCGGCTACCGCCACATGGCCATCCACCCCTACCCCGCACGCCTGGTCCGGCACCTCCAGTTCAAGGACGGCTCCCCCTACATCATCCGGCCGATCCGGCCCGAAGACGCCGCGCCGCTGCAGGACTTCACGCGCAACCTGTCCGACCAGACGCGCTACATGCGCTTCATCTCGTTCATGCGCGAACTCTCGCCGCGCACGCTCGCGCGCTACACCCAGGTCGACTACCACCGCGAGCTGGCGCTGGTCGCCACGATCTGGGAAGCCGACCCCGACCATGCGGGCGAACTGCGCGAGATCATCATAGGCGTGGCGCGCTACCTGCTGAACGCCGACGGCCGCAGCGCCGAATACGCGCTGGTGATCGCCGACGCCTGGCAGCGCCGCGGCCTGGGCATGCAGCTGATGAGCGCCCTGGTCGACGCCGCCGCCCGGCAGGGACTCGCATTCATCGAGGGCGTCGTGCTCGGCGCCAATCGTCCCATGCTCACGCTGATGTCCCGCCTGGGCTTCCAGATCGAACCCGACGCCGACGACCCCACCATGCGGAGGGTAGTGAGCCCTCCCCTACGCGCCGATGCAAGCCCCTCAGGGAACGGCATTACTTCAAGCTGAAGTCCACGCCGGTCTGCTTGGCGTCCTGGGAGGGCTTGGCCTCGATGCGGGGAGCGACGACGAAGGCCCGCTCGCCCAGCCCTTCCTCGCGCAATCGCGCCATGACGGCCTGGGCGCGGCGGACGGCGAGCTGGCGCAGTTGTTCCTCGCCGACCTGCACGCTGGATGCCAGCAGCGCTTGCATCTCGGCAGGCGGCAGCGATTTGGCCATGCCGATCATGTTGCGCGGCTTGTCGATCCGGGCGGACTTGTAGGCGCGCTCGAGATAGCGGCTGCGGCGCGGCGCATCCAGCGCGGGCAGCGCGTCGTCTTCCGCGCCGTCCTTGCCGAGCTCCTCGCGCTGCTGGGCGCGGATCAGGGCTTCCACGCGGGCCTGGCGAAGTCCCTCGGCATCTACGTCGGGATTGGCGCGCCCGGCCACGTCCAGGCGCAGTCCCGGGCGGTCCTTCATGGCCTTGACCAGCACGTCCAGGCGCCTGCGCGCGCCATCGTCCAGGCGCGCGCTGCCGGGCGCGAAATCGATGTGCGACAGTTCCTCGCCCGAACCGAAGGCCGAGGCGAGCAGCGAGAAGGGCGCGGTCACCGCGCGCGTGATCAGGTTGACCAGCACCCGCACGATGATGCCGCCGATCGAGAACTGCGGATCGTCCAGCGAGCCGGAAATGGGCAGCTCGATGTCGATCTCGCCGCGGCTGTTCTTGAGCAGCGATACCGCCAGCAACACCGGCAGCTTCAATGCATCGGGGCTGTCCACGCGCTCGCCGAAGGTGAGCTGGTCGAGGAAGACCTTGTTGCTGGCCTGCAGCTTGCCGTCCTGGATCAGGTAGTGCACGTCCATCGACAGCTTGCCGCGCTCGATCGCGTAGCCGGCATATTTGGCGGCATAGGGCGTGAGCGCGGGCAGCTCCACGCCTTTCGCGCTGGCGTGCAGGTCGGTGTAGAGCCGCGGGCCGAAAGGGTGGACCTTGCCGGTGATGTCCACCGGCGCATCGCCGTCGACCTTGGCCGACACCTGCACGTCGGCCGGCTGAGTGTCCGAGGACGACACAGCCGAAATGCTGCCCCCGACGTCGGTCAGGTTGGCCCGGTAGTTGGGCTTGACGAAGTTGTCGGTGAAATTGATCCGGCCGCGGGACAGCGTGACGGCGCCCACGCGGATGTCGCGCGGCGCGGCGCTCGCTGCCGGCGCTTCGCTCGCCCCCTTCTTGGCGGCTTCCCGCCCGGGCGCAGCCTGCTCTCCGGTGATGGAGCCGCCCTGCTCGCCCGGCTGGACGACCAACTGCGACAGGTTCAGTTCGCCTTTCTCGCTCAGGATGACGCGCGCGAAGAAATCCTCCAGCGCCACGTCGCCCAGGTCCAGCTTCAAGGCATCGCCGGCGCTCGCCACATTCAGCCGCTTGAACCCCAGTCGCCGCCACTTGAGGAAATCGGCGTCATTGATCTTGTCGGTCATGTCGAGGTTGCCGACGTCCACCGCGCCGGTCCAGGCCACGCGCTGCGGACGGCTGCCCCGGGCAGCGGCATAGTCCAGCCGGCCGTTCACGCCGACGAGCAGGCTGTTGACCGTCGCGTTGAGGCGGTCGGCCAGATAAGGGGCGAGCGCCGCCAGGTTCACGCGGTTGGCCCGCACCTGCGCCTTGACCGCCAGCGGCTCGGGCACCAGGGTGCCCTTCAGGTCGGCGGTGCCGCGTCCCAGCACCATCGAGCGCAACGCGAAATCAATGGGCTTGCGCAGGTCGGAACTCAGGTTGCGCGCTTCCAGGCGAAGCCCGTCCAGCCGCAGGTCGGTGCGCGGCGCGACGGCCTCGTCCACCAGGCGCAGCGCGGTCTTGTCGGCGATCACGCTGCCGATGGTGAACTGCCAGGGCGCCTGAGCGGGCGCGGCCGGGGACGCCTGGCGGCGCGGCGCGGGTGCGGTGCCCGCTCTCTTGGGGCGGGTCACGGCTGCCCAGCCGATCTGCGACGACGCGCTGCGGCGGGCCGCCAGGGACAGGCCGTTCACCGTCACGCGTTCCACGCCGGCGCGCCGTGCGCCGAGGTCGCCCGCCAGGCCGGCCGCTTCCAGCGCGTCGAGCTTGAGACTGGAGAACCGGTCCGCCGGCGGCGCGGCCTTCAGGCCCCCCACGGCCGCGCTGCCCTCGCGCCAGCTCACCGACAGATCCGTGCCGTGTTCGATGCGCAGCCGAGCCTGGGCATCGAGCGTGCCGCTGTCCACCCGCAACGCCAGGTGCTGGTTCCACAAGGGCGCCAGCGGCGGCAGCCCCAGGCCAGCCAATTTGACCTCCAGGTCGGCCGCCAAAGGCTGCAGGCCCACCGTGCCGTTCACGTCCAGCGTGCCCGCCTCGCCGGTGCGGGCGGCCAGCGTCAGCGCCGGCGCGGCGTCCTTGTCGGCGGGCAGGCGCAGCCCCCGCAACTCGGCGGTGAGCCCGGACACCGTGTAATCGAACCTGGCGCCTTCATCGCGCCACGCGAGCTCGCCGTTCTCCAGAACGATGGCGCCGACCGCCACCTGCCAGGCCGCGGCGGGAGCCGGCGCGGCCGCCTCCCTGGGGGGGCGGGCGTCGGACGCGGCCGGGGCGGCGCTCTGCCCGCCGGACGCGAAAGCCGCGGCCACTTCGGCCAGGTTCAGGCGGCCATCGGCGGACCGCCTGGCGTGGAGCTGCGGGCCGGCCAGGACGATGCGCTCGGCCTGGAAGCGCCGCGCCAGCGGCTCCAGCGCGAACTGCTCCAGCCTCAGCGCCTGGAAGGCCAGCAGCGCTTCATCGCCGGGCGCGCGCACGTCGGCTTCGCGCAGCGCGGCCGCGCCGGCCAGCCTGACCTTCGGGGGTTCGCCGCCTTGTCCTTCTTCGAACACCAGCTCGGCATCGACATCGGCGCGCGCGTGCTTGAGCGCGACCGGCAAGGCGCCCGGCACCGCGTCGGCGAGCGCATCCAGGCCGAGGTCGTCGAGCCTGATGTGCAGCGACGAAGCGCGCGGCGTCGCGAAGGGCCGCGCCGTGCCGTCGAGATTGAAGGGGCTGCCGTTGATCTGCGCCGCCAGCCTGGGCTGCACGTCGATATCGGTCGCGTACGCCAGCGTGGAAAGAAAAGGAATGCCGACCTGCAGGTCGCGTATGGCGTGCTGGCGACCGGTAACTTTGTCGTCGAGGGTGATCTCGCCCCCCTCGAGCCTGAGATTGTTCAGCGAAAAGCGCGGCATCGGGTCGTCGGAAGACGGCCGCGCCGCCAGGCGCTCGAGGATGTCGCTGATGTTGAAGCGCTCCGGCCCCTCTCGGACCAGCGCCAGGCGCGGCGCCTCGACCGTGAGCGCATCGATCACGGGCGCGAGCCGGAACAGCGAGGATGACGACGCGTTGGCCTCGAGCAGCGCCGCGGAGAAATCGGCCTGGGCGCCGGTCCGGTCCAGGATGGCGAAATCATGGACGCGCAGGCGCAGCCTGAACGGGTTGAACGACACTTCTCCGACGCGCGCCGGGCGGCCCAGCGCCTGCTCCACCTGGGCCGGCACGAAGGCCTGGACCAGCCGCGGAATGCCCCATGCCGCAAGCGCCAGGAACAGCAGCCATAAAGCCAGCAGGATGACGAGAACGCGCAGCAGCGGCCTGCGCCATTTCTTCCACTTATCGCGCATATGCGCCGGCGTCGTGACCATCAAAGGACCGCCTCGGTTGGCACTCGATCAGTTGGCGCTTTGCTGGGCGAGCATGAACAGTTTGCTGGAGCGCGCGCCGCTGCGGCAGAACGCCAGAACGGGCTGGGGCAGCTCCTCGAGCTGGGCAGCCAGGGCCGCCACGTCCGCGGGCTGGATGTTGGCGCCCACGACGGGCTGGTAGACGTAGCGCAGCCCGGCTGCCTCGGCCGCGGCGCGCATCTGCTCGCTGGAAGGCTGGGCCGGTCCGCCCTCGAAATCGGGACGGTTGTTGATCACGCTCTTGAAACCCGCGGCGGCCACGGCCGCCATGTCTTCGGGCGCCAGTTGGGGCGCGACGGCGAACTGCTCGGTAAGGGAAGTGAACGCTGACATGCTGTACTCCGGTAAGGATCGATCCTGCTCGAATCCTACCCTGCCGCCGCGCGCCGGACAAACGAACCGCGGGGAGACGCGCGGCGGCGCGGCGTGCCTTCGGGCAAACGGTCCGCAAGCTGTGCCGACATGGCCCGCGCGACTTCGATGAAGGATTCGGCGGCGGCAGACGGCGAGCGGAAACGGTCGCGGATCATGACGATTTCCGAGCGCACCTCGGGCTCTTCCAATCGCCGCGCCACGGCGCTGCCGCCGCCCGGCAGCAGGGCGCCGTACGGCGGCAGGACGGCGGCGCCGAAACCTGCCTCCACCAGGCTGATCACCGTGCCCAACTGGGCCGCCTCGACGGCGATGTCGGGCTGCAACCCCAGGCGCGCGAAACTGCGGTCCAGCGACAGCCGGAACGTATTCTCGGGGGTGAGCGTGACCAGCGGGACGCCGGCGATATCCGCCCATTTCAGGCTGCGCCGCCGGGCGAGCGGATGGGCTGCCGGGAGCAGCGCCATCAACGGCCCTTCGAGCAGGGGTTCGACCAGGTACTCGCCGTGGTCTTCGGGCAGCGCCCCGATGCCGAGGTCGATCTCGGCGCCGGCGATGCCGGCGGGGATGGCTTCGGAGGGAATATCGCGCAGCGTCAACGCGATGTGCGGATAGGCCTGGCGAAACCGCGCCGCCATGCCGATGACCAGGCGCGACATGAGCAGGGGCGGCGCGGCCACGGTAACGTGGCCATGCTGGCGGCTGGCCAGACCGCGCACATTGCCGACGGCGGTGGACAGATCCGCCAGCAGCCTGGCGGCAGGACCGCGGAATTCCCGTCCCGCCTCGGTCAGGCTGACCTGGCGGGTGCTGCGGTCAAACAGGCGGCAGTCCAGGCTCTGCTCCAGCTCGCGGACCAGGATGCTCAGGCCGGACTGCGAGATGTGGATGCGCTGGGCCGCCTTGCTGAAATTGCCTTCATTGCATACCGCCACGAAGGCCTCGAGCTGGCGCAGGGAAATCGGCATCGGCGCCCGCCCCTTTCCATGTATTGATATTCGATATGAATCTATATGAATATTTCAATTTTTACAATCATTCCCCTCTGCTAGATTTGCCGGACCGCTGACCTCCAGGAGCTTTTCGGCCGTGCCGCCCTCTCTCGTTCTCCATCGGGGCAGGATCATCACCTGCGACGACCGCGGCAGCGTGGCGAGCGCTCTGCTCGTCCGCGGCCGCCACATCGCCGCGGTCGGCAGCGACGCGGACGTGCTCGCCGCCGCCGAGCCCCACGCCAGGCGCGTGGACCTGGGCGGCAAGGCGGTCGTCCCGGGCCTGACGGACGGCCACGCCCACCTCGACCGCGAAGGGCTGCGCCGGCACCTGCCGAGCCTGGCCGGCGCGCGCACGCGCGGCGACGTGCTCGACCTGATCGCCGCCGAGGCCGCCAAGGCGCCGCCGGGCACCTGGATCGTGACCCAACCCATCGGCGAGCCGCCCGAATACCCCGAGCCCGAAGACCCGCTCGCCGGCGGCCTCTACCCCGACCGCGACGACCTGGACCGCGTCAGCCCGCGCCACCCGGTTTATATCCGCGCCATCTGGGGCTACTGGCGCAACCGCATGCCGCTGGTCTCGGTCGCCAACAGCCTGGCGCTGGCCCGGGCCGGCATCACGCCGGACACGGCATCGCCGTCGCCCGACGTGCGCATCGAACGCGATGCCGGCGGACGCCCCACCGGCCGCTTCATCGAACGCACGCTGGTGCCCATCGTCGAGCACACGCTGATGCGCGCCGCGCCCGGCTTCACCGCCGAGCAGCGCGCCGCCGGCCTGCGTCATGCCATGGCCGAGTACAACCGCTACGGCACCACCGCGGTGTTCGAAGGCCACGGCGTGGCCGACGAGGTCATCCAGGCCTATGAAACGGTGCGCCGGCAGCAGGCCGCGACGGTGCGCGCCACGCTGGTGCTGAGTCCCTACTGGGGTCCGCGCGGCAGCGGCGAGGCCCTGGAACTGCTGCGCGAGTGGCGCGCCTGGCTGGCGGGCAAGGGGCGCGGCGACGAACTGCTGCGCGTGCAGGGCTGCTACGCCGAGATCGACGCCGATCCGCTCAACAATACCTTGCGCGCGGCCAACCATCCCTGCACCGGCTGGGCCGGCTTCCAGGCCGGCGCGGCGCTGCCCGAAGACATCCTGGCGCCGCTGCTGGCGGAAGCGGCGGCAGCGGGCATCCGCGTGGCCGGGATCTGGCCCAACCTGCTGCCGCTGTTCGAAGCGGCCCATCGCCGCCATCCCATCGACGGCCTGCGCTGGGTGCTGGGGCACCAGCCGGTCCTGGATGCCGACACGATCGCGCGCGTGCGCGAACTGGGCCTGGTGCTGACCACGCACACCAACCGCCACATCTACAAGGACGGCGATCTCTGGACGCAGCGCCGCGGCCCGCAAGGACAGGACGACATCGTGCCGCTGCGCCGCCTGCTCGATGCCGGCGTGCCGGTCGCCTTCGGCAGCGACAACCTGCCGGTGTCCCTGTTCGGCCCGATCTGGCATGCCGTCGCGCGGCAGAGCCGCCACGGCAATCCGGTCGCGCCGTCGCAGGCGATCAGCCGCCAGGAAGCGCTGGCCATCGCCACGCGCGGCGGCGCCTGGCTGACCGGCGACGAAACGCTGCGCGGCTCGCTCGAACCCGGCAAGCTGGCCGACCTGGCCGTGCTCGATGCCGATCCTCTCACTTGCGACAACGCCGAACTCCCCACCCTGCATGCCCTGATGACGGTGGTCGATGGCCACATCGTCGCCTCTTCATCCCACTCGGAGATTGCCCCATGACACTCGTCCCGCTCTTGCGCAGCACGCTGCCGGCCTGCCTGGCCGCCGCCTGCCTGCACGCCCCGGCCGCCGCTGCCACCGACGCCTGGCCGGCGCGGCCGATACGCGTGGTCGTTCCCTACGCGCCCGGCAACACCGGCGACATCACGCTGCGCTTCGTGCAGCTGCAACTGGAAAAGCAGTTCGGCGTACGCATCCTGATCGACAACAAGAGCGGCGCTTCGGGCAACATCGGCGCCGACGAAGTCGTGCGCGCCGCGCCGGACGGCTACACCTTCCTGCTCGGCGCCACCAACAACTTCGTCACCAATCAGTATTTGTTCAAAGGCATGCGCTTCGACCCGGTCGCGGACCTGGTTCCCGTCTCGCTGCTGAGCAACGGCCCCTCGGTGCTGGTGGTCAACGGCGCCTCGGAGATCCGCACGCTGGCCGACCTCACGGCCGAGGCGAAGAAAAACCCCGGCAAGCTGAACTTCGGCTCTCCCGGCAACGGCACGCCGCCGCACCTGGCGGCCGAACTGTACAGCCAGCTGGCCGACGTCCAGCTCACGCACGTTCCCTACCGCGGTTCGCCGCCGGCCGTGCAGGCGCTGATGGCCGGCGAGATCCAGCTCTACGTCACCGCGCTCAGCTCGGTGGCCGGCCACGTGGCCGGCGGCAAACTGCGCGCCGTCGCCGTCGCCGACAAGGAAAGGCTGGCCATCCTGCCGTCGGTCCCGACCACCGCCGAACAAGGCCTGCCCGGGCTGGTCACCGGCAACTGGTGGGGCCTGGCCGCGCCGGTCGGCACCGATCCGCAGATCATCGACAAATTCTCCAAGGCTCTGCACGCCGTGCTGCAGGACCCCGCGGTGCGCAAGCAATACACCGACATAGGCGTGACGCCGATAGGCAGCACCCCCGCCGAATTCGCCGCGCGCATCAAACAAGAGGCTCAAGCCTGGAAGGCGGTAATCGAAAAGGCGAACATCCAGCCTGAGTAAACGGGCCGCGCGGCCGCTCGCGGGGGGATGGAAAACCTCCGCTCAGAACGCCGCGTGCACCCGCATCGAGAACACCTTGGCCGGTCCGCGGTCGCGGTTGTAGCCGGGATTGCGGATGTACTGGGCATCGGCCGTTACCCAGAGGAATCGCGCCGCCTGCCAGCTATAGTAGGTCTCGGCGATGCGCTCGGTTCCATAGTCGAGCCTGCCGTCGCCCAGGAACGCGCCCAGGCCCCCCCGGGCCAGGTACTGCCGGTGCGCGGCGCTCAGCGCATTGACCGCCACCGCCAGGCCCGCCGTATCGCCCGCGCGTCCCCACGCGGCGCCGTCCACGACGATCCCGCCCGACACCCCGCGGTCGATTTCCGTGAACGCGTAGGTCTCGGTCTTGCCGTCCGCGGCGCTGGCCCGCGCGAACACCGTCACGGCGTCCCCCAGCTTCTGCTCCACGCTCACGCCCAGCCCGACCTTGGCGTGCTCGCGGCGAACCGCCGCCAGGTCGGGAGCGCCGCCCTGCGCGGCCGCCAGGGCCACGGCATCGTCGAAACTACCCATGCGGGCCTTGTTGCGGAAGGCCAGCACGCGCAGCGTGCCGGGACGGCCCCAGGCCGTGTAGGATTTTTCCAGCTCGACCTGGTCGCCGTAATGGCGCCCGATCCGCGTATCCAGCGGCAGGCCGTTGGATTCCTTGGGCTGCATGAACCGGCCCGCCCGCACCGCCCAGCCATCGTCTATGTACTCCAGCGCGACGCCCCAGGTATAGCCGCGCGCATCGGCCGCGTAATCGTAGCTTCCGTGCGTGAGAAAGGCCCAGTTCATGAACTGGGTGCGCGGATCGTGGCTAACCGACACGCCGTCGAACACGTCGAGCACCGAGAAATTGCCGGCCGTCAGCACGATGCGGCGCTTGTCGGTGAAACCGCCGAGCTGGTCCATGTCGGATTCGACGGCCTCGCGGCCTCCGCCCAGGCCCCAGGTCTGGCGCAGGAACGCCTTCGCGCGGTAGTAGGTCATGTCCGAACCGGCCGTCTTGGCCAATTCACCGTTGGTCAGCCCGCCCAGCCCGTGCAGGTCGGAGAACGTGGCGCCGCGCGCGCCTTCGCCGCCCAGGTGGACTTCCGCGCCTTCCCACAGCCGCGCGCCGACGTCCACGGTGGCCGTGAACGAATAGCTCGAGGCGCTGCCGCCTCCGAGCGAATTGGGCCCCTCGTAGGGCGAACGCATCGAGGCCTTGCGCTGCCAGACGTAGGTGGACTGGCCGTGCACGGCGAACGATTCGACCGGGTCTTCAGGGGTTTGCGCATGCGCCGGCAGCCAGGCAAGACAGGCGGCCAGCAATGACGGCATGCCCTTGCGCAGGAGGGCATCCACGACGCGTATTCTTTTCATTCTCGACAGCCAGACAGCCAACGTACAATCCTGGCACAACCGCGTGACACCGCCGTGACGCACTCCGCCGCGAACGGAAGCCGGCCACGCACGACAACGACTCCAGGAGCATGCATGAATTCCCAGCAGGCAGACCCGCCCCGCCAACGGCTGATCGTCGCCATCACTGGCGCGACCGGATCCATCTACGGACTGCGCCTGCTCGAAGCCTTGCGCGAACTACCCGACTGGGAAAGCCACCTCGTGGTTTCCGAGGCTGGCGTACTCAATACCATGCATGAGCACGGGCTGGGGCGCAAGGACTTGGCGCGCCTGGCCGACGTGGTGTATCACCCCGGCGACGTCGGCGCCACGATCGCCAGCGGCTCGTTCCTCACCGCCGGCATGGTCATCGCCCCGACCTCGATGAAGACCCTCGCGGCCGTGGCCCACGCCTATGCCGACAACCTAATCACCCGCGCCGCCGACGTCGTGCTCAAGGAGCGCCGCCGCCTGGTCCTGCTGACGCGCGAGACCCCGCTCAACCTCGCCCACCTGCGCAACATGACCGCCGTGACCGAAATGGGCGGCATCATCTTCCCGCCGGTGCCGGCATTCTACGCGGGCGGCACGAGCGTGGACGACCTGGTCAACCACACGGTGCTGCGCACGCTGGATTTGTTCGGCATCCATTCCGATCGGCTCAAGCGCTGGAAAGGGCTGGGCGGGCGCTGAGCGGCGTGTCCGGCCGTACCCGCCTGAAACAAGCTGTGTGCGCAGGGGGCGCCCGCGTTGACACCGCCGGCCGGGCGACATAGATTTTCCGGACAACCCTTTCAGATTCAGACAAGGAGTCCGCCATGCCCGTAGACGCGAAGTACAAGACCACGGCCACCGCCAGCGGCGGCGGCCGCGACGGCAAGACCGCCCTGGCCGACGGCACGATGTCGCTGCAGCTGGTCGTTCCCAAGGAACTCGGCGGCCCCGGCGGCGACGGCGCCAATCCCGAGAAGCTGTTCGCGCTGGGCTATTCCGCCTGCTTCCTCGGCGCCATGCGCGTTGCGTCCACCCAGACCAAGATCCCGGTTCCCGAAGGCACGACCGTCACCGCCACCATAGGCATCGGCCCCCGTTCGGAAGGCGGTTTCGGCATCACCGCCGAACTCGATGCATACCTGCCCGGCCTGGCCCAGCCCGAAGCCGCCAAGCTGATAGAGGCCACGCACAACATCTGCCCGTACTCGAACGCGATCAAGGCCAGCGTGGACGTCAAGACCACCACGCGCAGCTGATTCAAGCCTCGAACGGTAAACCCACGTAGTTTTCGGCGAGCGAGGCGGAAGCGGCCTGCGACCCCACCAGATAGGCCAGGTCCGCGTGCTGGATCTTCTGGCCGAACTCGCCCTCTTCCGGAAACTTGTGCAGCAGCATGGTCATCCACCATGAGAAGCGCACGGCTTTCCACACCCGCTCCAGGCAGCGCGCCGAATACGTCTCTATGCCCTGCCGGTCGCCGCCGTAGTAGCGGATGAGCGCATCCGAGAGATAGCGCACGTCCGACACCGCCAGGTTCAGCCCCTTGGCGCCGGTGGGCGGCACGATGTGGGCCGCGTCGCCCGCCAGGAACAGGCGTCCGAAGCGCATGGGCTCGGCCACAAAACTGCGCAGCGGCGCGATGCTTTTTTCGATGGACGGGCCGGTCACCAGCGTGTCGGCGGCCCGTTCGTCCAGGCGGCTGCGCAATTCGTCCCAGAAGCGCTGGTCGGACCACGCCTCGACCTTGTCTTCAAGTGAGCATTGCACGTAGTAGCGGCTGCGCGTGGGCGAACGCATGCTGCACAGCGCGAAACCGCGCACGTGGTTGGAATAGATCAGCTCGTCGGAAACCGGCGGCGTGTCCGACAGGATGCCCAGCCAGCCGAAGGGGTAGATCTTCTCGCAGGTCTGGATGGCCGAGGCCGGGACGCTGGCGCGGCTCACGCCGTGGAAGCCGTCGCAGCCGGCGATGAAATCGCAATCGATGACGTGCTCGGCGCCGTCCTTGCGGTAGGTCACGCGCGGACGGTCGGTGTCGAAGTCGTGGATGCGGACGTCCTCGGCCTCGTAGATCGACGCATAGCCGGCGGCTTCCCGCGCATCCATGAGGTCGTGCGTGACCTCGGTCTGGCCGTAGACCATGACGGTCTTGCCGCCGGAAAGATGCTTGAGATCGATGCGATGGCGCTGGCCGTCGAAGCACAGCTCTATGCCTTCGTGCACCAGGCCCTGCTCGTGCATGCGCCGGCCCGCGCCGAGCTGGTCCAGGATGTCGACCGTGCCCTGCTCGAGCACGCCGGCGCGTATGCGCCCCAGCACGTATTCCTTGCTGCGCTGCTCGACGATGACCGTCTCGATCCCCGCGCGGGCGAGTATCTGGCCCAGGAACAGGCCGGCAGGCCCGGATCCGACGATTGCGACTTGGACCCTCATGGCGCGTCTCCGCTGTTCGTTCCGATGGCATCGATGTTACGAGCCGCCGGCCGCCGGCAGGAATAGACGGAGCCGACATTTGCATGGACAATCGGAACATTCCAGGCAGCGCTCCCCACCCCATGAAAACCCTCGTCCCCACCTATGCCCTCTACGGCGAGCATGGCCAGGGCCTCGTCCCCGAAAGCCTGCACTGCGAATCGATCCCGCAGCGCAGCAGCCTGTACGGCTGGGAGATCAAGCTGCACCGCCACGACCTGTTCGTGCAAATTCTGTACATACGCTCCGGCGAAGTCCGGATCCAGTTCGACGACCGCCGGCTGGAGGCCCGCGGCCCCTGCGCGCTCTTCGTGCCGGCGCTGCACGCACACGGCTTTCGCTTCTCGGAAGACATAGACGGCGCCGTCATCACCATCGTGACCCAGCAAATGGAAAAACTGCTGGCGCCCCATGCCGACCTGCTCGCCCATTTCCAGGCGCCCGCGCTCGCCGTGTTCGAAAGCGACGAGCATGGCCGCCGGTCCTTCTCGCTGGCCGTCGAACTGCTGCTGGCCGAATACGCCGACACGCAGCACTGGCGCCTGCCCCTGCTCGAATCGATGCTGGCCACGGTGCTCGCCCTGCTGGCGCGCAAGATCGCCACCCAGGCGAGCCAGGCCCCCGGCCGCCGCACGCCGCGCGCCGCCGCCCACCTGCACCGCTTCCGCACGCTGCTGAACCGGCACTTCCGCGAACAGCGCGACATCGCCCACTACGCAGGCCGGCTGGGCATTACCGCCACCCAGTTGAACCGCATCTGCCGCGAGGAACTGGGCCTGTCGGCGCTGGGCGTGATCAACGGCAGGCTGCTGGCCGAGGCCCGCCGCGACCTGGCCTATTCCTCGCTGAGCGTCAAAGAGATCGCCCTGACGCTGGGTTTCTCCGATCCCGGCTATTTCTCGCGCTTCTTCGCCAAGCACGCCGGCATGTCGCCCAGCGGTTTCCGCATCCTGGTGCGCAACCAGCTCGACCGCCAACGCGCCTGACGCGCACGCTACGCGCGGCACTTGACCGGCGGCCGGCCGCCCCGGTACCTTTCTTCAGCATTCTGTAAGCACCGCATCCATGCCGGCGCTCATTTCCCAGGCCTCGCCTGCGGATGGGCGGCGCACGGCCCGCCATTCCCGCTCTTCCACGCCGAGGACTTCCCCCGCCATGAGCAACGCGCTTCCAGCTTCCGCCACGCCCCGCCCCGCAGCGCCCGCCGCCCAGGCGCGTCCGGCCGCATTGCTCGGCACGATGGACGTCATGGCGCTGGTAGTAGGCATCGTGATCGGCGCCGGCATCTTCAGCGCGCCCGCGCTGGTCGCCGCCCACGCGGGCAGCCCGGAGACGATGATGCTGGCCTGGGCGCTGGGCGGCGTGCTGTCCATCGCCGGCGCGCTCTGCTATGCGGAACTGGCCAGCACCTATCCCCACGCGGGCGGCGACTACCACTACCTGCGCCGCGCCTTCGGCGTGCGCCTGGCCTTCCTGTTCGCCTGGGCGCGGCTGACCGTCATTCCCACCGGTTCGATCGCGCTGCTGGGCTACATCTTCGGCGACTACGCCTCGCAGATCTACAGCCTGGGTCCGGCCTCGCCGGCCATCTACGCGACCGCCATCATCCTGGTCCTGACGCTGGTCAACATCGCCGGCCTGCGCACCGGCAAGTGGACGCAGAACCTGCTGACGGTGCTGGAAGTCGGCGGCGTGGTGCTGATCATCGGCGCCGGCCTGCTGCTGGCCCCCGGCGAACCGCCCGCCGCCCCGGCCGCCGCGTCCGGCGGCGCCTCCCATTGGGGCCTGGTGCTGATCTTCGTCATGCTGACCTACGGCGGCTGGAACGAGGCGGCCTACGTCTCCGCCGAAGTCATGGGGCCGAGCCGCAGCCTGCCCCGCGCGCTGGCCTGGAGCCTGGCGCTGATCGCGCTGCTCTACATCCTGGTCAACCTGGCCTACCTGAACGTGCTGGGCCAGCAGGGCATGGCGGACTCTCCCGCCGTGGCGGCCGACATGATGCGCCGCGTGCTGGGCGAACCCGGCGCGCAAATCATCGCGATGCTGATCGCCATCTCCGCCCTCACCTCGGCCAACGCCACCATCCTGACCGGCGCGCGCACCACCTATGCCTTCGGCCAGGACACGCCCGCGTTCTCGCTGCTGGCGCGCTGGCACCCGACCTGGAACACGCCGGTCAACGCCCTGTGGGTGCAGGCGGCCATCTCGCTGGCGCTGGTCGGGCTGGGCGCGCTCACGCGCAGCGGCTTCGCCACCATGGTCGAATACACCGCTCCAGTGTTCTGGCTGTTCTTCGTGCTCAGCGGCCTGGCGCTGTTCGTGCTGCGGCGCAAGGAGCCCGACGTCCCCCGCCCGTTCCGCGTGCCGCTCTATCCGTTCACGCCGCTGCTGTTCGTCGCCACCAGCGCCTACCTGTTCTACGCCAGCCTGCGCCACACCGGCATCGGCGCGCTGGTCGGCGTCGCGGTGCTGGCGCTGGGCCTGGTGTTCATGCTGCTGCAGCCGCGCCATCTGACCCGCCCGGCGCCATGACCATGAACAAGACCGGCCGGTCTCGGGCCGCCCGGCGCGGCGCGCTCAGAACTTGCCGACCCGCTCGAGGATCTCGCTGCCGTAGGCCTCGAGCTTGCGCGCCCCCACGCCGCTGATCTCGCCGAGTTCGCCCAGCGATCCCGGACGCGCCAGCGCGATCTCGCGCAGCGTGGCGTCGTGGAAAATCACGTAGGCCGGCACGCCGTGGCTGCGCGCCACTTCGCCGCGCCAGGCGCGCAGCGCGGTGAACAGCGCTTCGGCCTCGGGCGGCAGCGTGACCGTGGAGCGCGCGCGCGGACTTTCGCGGGTACGCGCGGGCTTGGGCGGTTCGCGCCTGAGCATCAGGGTGCGCTCGCCTTTCAGGACGCTGCGGCTGCCCTCGGTCAGGGCCAGCGTGCCGTAGGCCTCGTGATCCACCGCGATCAGGCTCTGGGCGATCAACTGCCGCACCACGCCGCGCCAGTCTTTGTCGGACAGGTCGGCGCCTATGCCGAACACGCTCAATTCGTCGTGCCGGTACTGCTCGACCTTGTCGTTGCGCTTGCCGCGCAGCACGTCGATGACGTGGCCCGCCCCGAAGCGCTGGCCGCGCTCTTTCCAGAGGCGGTACACCGCCGAGAGCAGCTTCTGCGCGGCCTCGGTGCCGTCCCAGGCCTGCGGCGGCTCTAGGCAGGTATCGCAATTGCCGCAGGGCCCCGATTGTTCGCCGAAATAGCGGAGCAGCCGCACGCGGCGGCACTCCACGGTCTCGCACAGCCCCAGCATGGCTTCGAGCATGGACGCCGAACGCCGCTTGTAGGCCTCGTCGCCGGTGGACTCGTCGATCATCCGGCGCTGCTGCACCACGTCCTGCAGGCCGTAGGCCATCCAGGCCGTCGCCGCCAGGCCGTCGCGCCCGGCGCGGCCGGTTTCCTGGTAATAGCCCTCGACCGATTTGGGCAGGTCGAGGTGGGCGACGAAGCGCACGTCGGGCTTGTCTATGCCCATGCCGAAGGCGATCGTGGCCACCATGACCACGCCGTCCTCGCGCAGGAAGCGCGCCTGGTTGGCCGCGCGCGTGGCGGCGTCCAGGCCCGCGTGATAGGGCATGGCGTCTATGCCCTGCCCGCACAGGAAGTCGGCGGTTTCCTCGACCTTGGCGCGCGACAGGCAGTAGATGATGCCGGAATCGCCCTGGTGCTCCTGCCGAAGCAGCTCGAGCAGCTGGCGGCGCGGGTCGTTCTTCTCGACGATGCGGTAGCGGATGTTGGGGCGGTCGAAACTGGACACGAACTGGCGCGCGCCGTCCAGTCCCAGGCGGTTTGCGATCTCCTGGCGCGTCGCGTGGGTCGCGGTGGCCGTCAGCGCAATGCGCGGCACCTCCGGCCAGCGCTCGTGCAGCGCCGACAGGCCCAGGTACTCGGGCCGGAAATCGTGGCCCCATTGCGAAACGCAGTGGGCCTCGTCGATGGCGAACAGCGCGATGCGGCCGCGCTCGAGCAGCGCCAGGCAGCGATCGGTCAGCAGGCGCTCGGGCGCGACGTAGAGCAGGTCCAGCTCGCCCTCGACGAAGGCGCGCTCGACTTCGCGCACCCGCGCGTAATCCTGGGTGGAGTTGAGGAAAGCGGCGCGCACGCCCAGTTCGGTCAGCGCGTCGACCTGGTCCTGCATCAGCGCGATCAGCGGCGACACCACCACGCCGGTGCCCGGGCGCACCAGCGCCGGCACCTGGTAGCACAAGGATTTGCCGGCGCCCGTGGGCATCAGCACCAGGGCATCGCCGCCTGCTATCACGTGATCGACGACGTCCTGCTGGGAACCGCGGAAATGGTCGTAGCCGAAAACCCGGCGCAGGACTTCCAGCGCGCGCTCATCAGCCATGCGCGGCGGCCTTGTCGCCGTGCAGGCGATCCAGGCCCTGCCGCAGGTCGGCGATCAGGTCGGCCGGGTCTTCCAGGCCGATGTGCAGGCGCACCGCCGGCCCTTCCGGCTGCCAGCGCGTCGCGGTGCGGTACGACGCCGCATGGACCACGGTGATCAGGCTTTCGAAGCCGCCCCAGCTCGAGCCGATGCCGAACAGGCGCAGGCTGTCGACGAAACGCGCCAGCGCCTCGTCGCCGACCGGCTCGAGCACCACCGAGAACAGCCCGGAAGCGCCGCGGAAATCGCGCTTCCAGAGCGCATGGCCCGGATCGCTCTCGAGCGCCGGATACAGCACCCGCGACACCTCGGGCCGGGCCTGCAGCCAGCGCGCGACCTCGAGCCCGTTCCGCTGGTGCTGCTTGAGCCGCACGCCCAGCGTGCGCAAGCCGCGCAAGGCCTGGTAGCAATCGTCGGGGCTGACGCTGTAGCCGTAGTCGTAGACCGCCATGCGCACCGGCTTCCAATAGCGCTCGTTGGTGCAGACCACGCCTATCATCAGGTCGGAATGGCCGCCCAGGTACTTGGTGCCGGCATGGATGGAAATATCGATGCCCAGTTCGAAGGGCGAGGCGAAATACGGCGTGACCCAGGTATTGTCGGCCAGCACCGGGATGTCGCGCGCGTGGGCGGCGGCGGCGATGGCGGGGATGTCCTGCATTTCGAAGGTGAGCGAGCCGGGCGCCTCGCAGAACACCGCGCCGGTGTTGTCGCGCAACAGCTCGGCGATGCCGCCGCCGATCAGGGGATCGTAGTACTCGACGTCGATGCCCATGGCCGCCAGCCGGCGGTCGCAGAAGCCGCGCGTGGGCGAATAGACGGAATCGGATACCAGCAGGTGCTGGCCGGGCTCGAGCACCGCCAGCAGCGCGACCACGATGGCCGACAGGCCGTTGGGCGTGGCGACCGCCTGGTGCGCGCCCTCGAGCCTGGCCACGGCCTCTTCGAAGGCGAACGTGGTAGGTGTGCCGTGGCGGCCGTAGCTGACCGGCTTTTGGGTCAGGTCGCGCGGCGCCTCGTACGATGCGATCGTGGGGTGGATGACGGTAGAGGTACGGAAAACGGGGGTGTTGACCATGCCGGCGTAGGCTTCGGGAGCGCGTCCGGCATGCGCCAACAGCGTATCGGGCTTGGGCATGGCTGTCTCTGGCTGGTTTCGGGCGAGTGCCGATCAAAGCCGATTTTAGCCAACTCGCCCGCCCGTGCCCGGCTACTCCACGCTGATCCGTGATGTTTCTATCACACGCCGCCAGCGCGCGGCATCCTCATCCAGGCGCCGGACCAGGTTGGCCGGGGTATCGAAGGCCGGTTCGATGCCCTGGGCCATCAGCTTGTCCCGGGCCTCCGCGGTGGACATGACGCGCCTGGCCTGCTCGTTCCACTTCTGGATCACGGCCGCCGGGGTGCCCGCCGGCGCGATCAGATTGACCCACAGATTGCTCTCATAGCCGGGCAGGCCGGCTTCGGCCACCGTGGGGACCGCCGGCAGCGCCGCGCTGCGGCGCGCACCGGTCACGGCCAGCGCCTTGAGCTTGCCGGCCTGGATATGCGGCAGCACGGCGCTGATGGGAGAAAACACCACCTGGATCTGGCCGCCGAGCAGGTCGGCCACTGCCGGCGCCGTGCCCCGGTACGGTACGTGCAGCATGTCGATCCCGGCCATGGATTTGAACAGCTCGGCCGACAAGTGATGCAGAGTGCCCGCTCCGGCGGAACCGAACGAAACCTTGCCCGGCCAGCTGCGCGCATACTCGATGA
Organism: Pigmentiphaga humi; assembly: GCF_900606115.1. Lineage (GTDB taxonomy): Bacteria > Pseudomonadota > Gammaproteobacteria > Burkholderiales > Burkholderiaceae_B > Pigmentiphaga > Pigmentiphaga humi. The sequence goes on along the minus strand of NZ_UWPJ01000006.1, from coordinate 5,762 downwards.
ACTGGCTCACGCTGCTCACCGGCAGCGCGCCGCCCACGGTCATCACGATGGGCACGGTCGCCACCGACGCGACCGGCGTGAGCTCCCGCCCGATGTTGAAGGGCAGATTCTTGTACAGCAGCGGCGTGACGGACCAGATTTCATTGGGCAGGATCATCAGCGTGTAGCCGTCGGCCGGCGCCTTGGCGACCGTGCCCATGCCGATCTGCCCGGCCGCCCCCGGCTTGTTCTCGACGATGACGGGCTGCCCCCATTCCTCGGCGGTCTTCGAAGCGAGGTAGCGCGCCAGCACATCGGTGCTGCCTCCCGGCGGGAACGCGTCGACGATGCGCACCGGATGGCTGGGATAGGCCTCGGCCGCGGATGCGGCGGCCGTCATGCAGAACGAGAGCGACACGCACATCGGCGCGAACAGCTTGATGAAAGGATGTTTCACGGTAGTCTCCCCTTGAGAGAAAAGTGCCGGGCTTGCCCCATGGCGTGTCCCGGTCGGGCTCGATGCCTTTTTCAGTCGCCGAACACTTCCGCGCATGCCTGGGCCATGCCCAGCAGCTCGCTGTCCCTGCCCCGCGGCGCCACCAGTTGCACCCCCAGCGGCAAGCCGCGCCGGCCCGTGCCTGCCGGGATGGAGATGCACGGCACATGCAACGCCGTCCACATTGCGTTGAAGATCATGCTGCCTTCGGATTCGGATGCCAGCGGCGCCTCGCCCGGCGCGGGCGGCGTCAGCAGCAGATGCAGCCGCGGTCCGAACAGCGCGTCGAACGCCACCCTGCAGGCGGCGGCGTGGTCCAGCGCACGCAGCAGGTCGCCATGGCCGATGCCGTCGGCGTTCTCGGCCAGGTCGATGAAGCTCCGGTGCAATTGCGGACGATGCGCGAGGTACTCGCACAGAAAGGTGGCCCGCCCCTCGCCGCGCATGATGGTGCGGTGCGCCTCGGTCATGCGCTCGAACGGCTCGGGCAGGTCCAGCTCCTCGACGATGGCGCCGGCATCGGCCAGCCGCCGAGCGGCCGTCAGCAACGCCGACTCGCCGTCGGGTTCGATGTGCGCCCGGTTGGGGCCGCGGCACAGCCCGACGCGCAGGCCGCGCACGCCGTCCGGCCTGCGCGGCGCGTCCGCGGCCAGGCCGAACACGCGCGCCGCCAGCGACAAATCGGCAACCGATCTCGCATACCAGCCTATGGTGTCTAGAGTGGGGGCGAACATCTTGGCGCCCTCGGTGGACACCAGGCCATGGGTGGGCTTGAAGCCGCAGATGCCGTTGTAGGCGGCCGGCCGGATCAGCGACCCGCCGGTCTGCGTCGCCAGGGCCAGCTGCGCCATGCAACTGCCGACGGCCGCCGCCGAACCGGACGACGACGCGCCCGGCGTGTGCAGCACGTTGTGGGGATTTCGGGTGGCGGGCAGGCGGCCGCCCGCCGCGAACTCGGCGGTCTCGGTCTTGCCGAGGATCAGCGCGCCGCTGTGCCGCGCCACCGCGACGCAGGCGGCGTCCTTCGAGGGCCGATGTCCCAGATAGATGGCCGAGTTCTGGGAAGTGGGCATGTCGCGCGTATCGATGACATCCTTCACGCCCCAGGTCGAACCGTGCAGCGCGCTACCGCCCTGCCCGGTATCCAGCTCGCGGGCATTGCGCACCACTTGCGCCGGATCGATGTGCGCCCAGGCCTTGACCTGCGGTTCGCGCCGCGCGACGTGGGCAAGGGTGGATCGCGCCAGCTCTTCGCACGACAGCTGCCTGGCCGCGATCAATTGCGCGGCCTGCGTGGCATCCAGCTCGTAGGGTTCCATCCTCGCACTCCCAGTCGTCCAGGCGTGCGTAGGCTAAGACAGCGGGCTCCTTTGTTCAATCTTGAATCTCGATTCAACCTATGCGGCGCCCATGGCGGCGGGCCGCCCTGCCCCGGTGAAGGACGCAGGCGGCGCCCGCCGGCGTTTCCTCGGGCTGCGGTTCTTTGGAATAATGTCATGAACGGTTCAGAGGAAAGGCGCAGGAATGGAAAAGACGTTGATCAAGGGCCTGGACGTCCTGGAGGCGCTGGCCTTGAGCGAACAGCCGCGCGGGGTCACGGAGCTGGCCGGCGAGCTGGGGCTGACCAAGAGCAACGTCCACAGGCTGCTGCAAACCCTGGTGCATCGAGGGTTTGCCAGACAGGACAGCGAAGCCGAGCGCTACAGCTGCACGCTGCGTCTATGGGAGCTGGGCGCGATGATCGCCGAACGGGTGGAACTGGCCCAGGTGGCGCAGTCGTTCATGCGGGAATTGTCGGAGCAGACCCAGGAAACCATCCACTTGTCCATCCTCGACGGCGCCGAGGTGCTCTACGTGGCCAAGATCGACAGCCCGCAGCCGGTGCGCGCCTACACCAAGGTCGGGGGCCGGGCGCCGGCGCAATGCGTGGCCACCGGCAAGGCCCAGTTGGCCTACGTGCCCGACGAACAGCTGGAACCGCTTTTTCCGCGGCTCGAGAAATACACGCCCCGTTCGCTCTCTTCGCTATCCGCTCTGCGCACGGAACTGGCGAAGGTGCGGACCCAGGGCTATGCGGTCAACCGCGGCGAATGGCGGGAAACGGTCTGCGGGCTGGCCTCCCCGATCTTCGACGCTTCCCGCAAGGTCGTGGCGGCCATCGGCATCTCGGGCCCGATCGACCGGCTCACGCCCGCCGTGCTGCGCGATTTCGCGCCGCGCGTCCAGGCCGGCGCACGCAGCCTGAGCCGGGAGATGGGCTACGCCGGCTGAGCGTCGTCCGCCTCGCGGCACGGCGCTCCCGTGCCGCGAGGCGCATCGGGCTCAGGCGCGAATCGCCTCTAGCCCCGTCAGCTCCCGCCCGTGGATCAAGGATAGGATCTCGTTGGTTCCGTCCGGGATCGGAATCATGCGGATGTCGCGGTAATACTCTTCCAGCCTGGCCTCGCGCGAGAGGCCCATCGCGCCGAGCACGTTCATCGCCTGCCAGACGGCTTCCGTGCAGGCCATTTGCGCATAGCGCTTGGCCATCGCGGAGGTGCCGTCTGCGGGTCCGCCGGCGTCGATGGTCGCCAGGGCGTCGTAGCAAAGCAGCCGGCTGGTGCGGATGGCCGTTTCGATATCCGAGAGGCTCTTCTGAACCAGTTGCCGCGCGCCGATGGGCTTGCCGAACTGGGTGCGGGTGCGGGCATAGTCCAGGGCCGCATCGAACGCCCGCTGCGCCAGGTGCACTGCTTGCAGGCCCAGCAGCGGCCGGTTCACCGCCCAGCTGGACTTCAGGACCTGGGTGCCGCCGCTGCGGGAACGAATCATGTTCTCCATCGGCACGCGGCAGTTGTCGAATACCGCTTCGCCCAGCAGCCCCTGCTGCAGGCCGATCGCGTCGATCTCGCGCGCCTCGAACGGCGACCTGGACCGCTCGACCACCACCTTCACGATGTTCTGCCCGGCGGGGTCCTCGGTGCGATCCAGGCAGGTCACGATGACCAGATCGCATACGGAAATGTTGGTCACCCACATCTTGGCGCCGTTGAGCACGAGCATATCGCCGTCGCGCGTCACTTTGGTCGTGATGCCGCGCGGATCGGAGCCCGTGCCCGGCTCCGTGGAGCCCGTGCACCCGATCAGTTCCCCCGCGATCAGGCCGGGCAGGAAGCGCGCGCGCTGGGCCTCGTCGCACTCCGCGAACAGCCGCGTGATGCAGCCGTCCTGCGACACCAGGGACATGCTGACCGAGGGCGGGATCTGTTCGAACATGATGCCGTAGTCCAGCATCGAGAAGCCCCCGCCTCCCGCCGCCTCGGGCAGGCGCGGCGCCATCAGGCCGAAGTCCGCCAGCTTACGGAAGATGTGGAGGAGTTGTTCTTTGCCGAGGGCCTGGGTGCGGTCGCTGGCCTGCAGCACGGGTTCGATGTCGGCATCGACCATGCGCCGGACGCTGTCCCGCATCATCGACTGTTCAGAGGTCAAGCGAAAGTCCATGGAATCTCCAAGGGAGTGGTGTGGGGCGGGCGACGGCCGCCTGCTTGGATGTATTATTGCGTTGCCACCCAAATGGGTACACTATTTCCATAATGAAACAACCTGGACGGCACGTGCCGATGCGAGGAATGCCATGCCTACCCACCGCGTACTGAAATCCGCGGCCGACACCGCCCCGCGCACGCCCCCCCGGGCGCCCGTGCGCGCCATGCAAGTCGTCGAAGTGCTGGCGGACTCGAAAGAGAGCCTTTCCCTGGCCGCCCTCAGCGCGCATCTCGGGCTTCCCAAGACCAGCCTCATGCATTTGCTGCGTGCGCTCGAGGCGTCCTCTCACGTCGTGCGCACCGAAGCCGGCTACGCGCTCGGCGAAAGAAGCTTCCGGCTTGCCGCCCGGATCGGCGCACGGGACTTCTTCGAAACGGCGGCGCCGCAGATCCTCAGGCAGATCCGCCAGTCCACCCTGGAAACCGTCCTGCTGGCGCGGCTCACCGAAGATAGGCGGTCGGCCGTCTATTTCCTGATCCTCCCCAGCCCGCAGCCGGTGCGTTTCGTGCCGGAAGTGGAAGAGCCGCGGCCGCTGCACGCGACCGCGGCGGGCAAGCTGCTGCTCGCCTGTTCGCCCGAAGACATCAGCGCCGAGATCATTGCCAACCTTCGCCTGGATCGGCACACGCCCAACACCATCGTTTCGAAGGCCGCATTGCGCAAGCATCTGGCCGAGATCCGGACCAACGGCGTCTCGCTGTCCATCGACGAAACGGCCGAGGGCGGCTCGGCCTTGTCCGCCCCCGTCTACGACCAGTCCGGCCGGCTGTACTGCGCCGTCGTCATCGCCACGCCCACCGCGCGCATGAAGGCCAACCAGCGCTTCCTGCGCTCGGTGCTGGTGGACGGCGCCGCGCGCCTGTCGGCGCTCAAAGGCTATATGAACCCGCCCGCCGCGCGCGCCGGCTGACGCGGCGGGCGGCGCATGCCTATTCTGCCTTCAGGCCCAGCTTGCGGACGATAGGCGGCCACCGCTTCAACTCGGCATCGAGGAAGGCGCGGAACTCCTGGGGCGAGCTGGCTTTCAGCTCCATGCCCTCCTCGGCCGAGAATTTCTTCTCCTTGGCCAGGATGCCCAGCACCCGGGCAATCTCCTGCGAAAGCCGGGCCGTCGTCTCCGGCGTCATGCCTTTCGGTCCCGCCATGCCGTACCATTCGACCACCTCGAAGCCGGGCAGGGTTTCCGAAATGGTCGGCACATCGGGCAGGCTCGCGGCGCGGGCCAGGCTGGACACGGCGAGCACGCGCACCCGTCCCGATTTCACGCTGGGATCGATGTTGTTGGTGTTGTGGAAACTGGCGGTGATATGGCCGGCAAGCAGATCCTGCAATGCCGGCGCGCCGCCGCGGTAGGGGATGTGCCGCAACTCGGCGCCGGTGCGTTCGTTGATCAGCACGCCGAGCAGGTGGCCGGCGGTTCCCACGCCGGGCGAACCGTACATCTGGCTTCCCGGCTTGCGCTTGGCGAGTTCCAGGAACTCCGTGAAATTCTTGGCGGGATGCGAGGGATGGACCGCGATGGCGATCGGCATGCGCACCAGCGTCGAGATGGGGGTGAAGTCCTTCTCGGAATCGTAGGGCAGCGAGTCGTGCAGGCCGGGATTGACCGCGTGCGAACTGATAATGACGCCTATGGTATAGCCGTCGGGCGCCGCCTGCGCCAGCGCCGCGGAGCACCTGACGCGCATGAACAAGCCGCGCAGGGAAGTATGGGCAACCACCAAGACAAGTCGAGGAGACAGGCATGAAAAGGTACTGGAAA
>NZ_UWPJ01000048.1 GCF_900606115.1 Pigmentiphaga humi | reverse complement strand
GTGAATGGGGGTGGGGCGGTGGTGCTGTGGCAGCTTGGGGTGTCGTTCGCTTTTTTGGTCGAGCGGGCCATGATCGGAGAACCTCAACCTACCCGGCCAGGATTCCGCGGATCCGGCTTCGCCGGTCCGCCAATGCCGCCCCTGGGGGGCGCGCAGCGCGTAGGGGGCAATCCCATTTGGTGTACAACGTAAGAATGCCTGATTCAGCAACAACCATGCTCAAGAACTCCACCCCCCCCGACCCCGGGCGCCGCGGATCCGGCTCCGCCGGTCCGCCAGTTTCGCCCCCTGGGGGGCGCGCGCAGCGCGTAGGGGGGGGCCTCACCCGTCGCATCATTCCCTGCCTGGACGTGACGGCGGGGCGGGTGGTGAAGGGCATCAATTTCGTGAATCTGGTCGATGCCGGGGATCCGGTGGAGATTGCGCGCCGGTATGACGACCAGGGCGCGGATGAGCTGACGTTCCTGGACATTACGGCATCCAGCGACCAGCGCGACATTATTCTGTCGGTGATCGAGCAGGTGGCGTCGCAGGTGTTCATTCCGCTGACCGTGGGCGGCGGGGTGCGCAAGGTGGAGGACGTGCGGCGGCTGCTCAATGCGGGCGCCGACAAGGTCGGCATCAATACCTCGGCGGTAACGAACCCAGAGCTCGTGCGCGAGGCCTCGGGCCGCTACGGCGCGCAGTGCATCGTGGTGGCGATCGACGCCAAGCGGGTATCGGCGGAAGGCGAGCCGGCGCGCTGGGAAGTGTTCACCCACGGCGGCCGCAATGCCACCGGGCTGGACGCGGTGCAGTGGGCACGCAAAATGGTCGAGTACGGCGCGGGCGAAATCCTGCTGACCAGCATGGACCGCGACGGCACGCGTTCCGGCTTCGACCTGGCGCTGACGCGCGCCGTCTCCGACGCGGTGCCGGTGCCGGTGATCGCGTCGGGCGGGGTGGGATCGCTGCAGGACCTGGCCGACGGCATTACCGAGGGCCATGCCGACGCAGTGCTCGCCGCCAGCATTTTCCACTATGGCCAGCATACGGTTCAGGAAGCCAAGCGCTTCATGGCCGAGCGCGGAATCTGCATGAGAGAGGGATGACCCCTCCTGCGCGAACGCAGCAACGATGCATGGAAAACAGATGAGTACGACCGCTGATTCTCTCTCCGCCGAGCAGGACGCCTGGCTGGACGAGATCGTTTACGACGAGCACGGCCTGGTCCCGGGGATCGCGCAGGACGTCACGACCGAGAAGGTCGTCATGTTCGCCTTCCTGAACCGCGAGTCGCTGCGCGAAACGCTGCGCACCGGCAACGCCACCTACTGGTCGCGTTCGCGCGGCCGCCTGTGGCGCAAGGGCGAGGAATCGGGGCACGTGCAGCGTGTGCGCGAATTGCGCCTGGATTGCGATGGCGACGTGCTGCTGCTGCGCATCGAGCAGGTCGGCGGCATCGCCTGCCATACCGGGCGCGAGCGCTGTTTCTACCGGCGCCTGGATACCGAGGGAGGCCAGCCGCGCTGGGTCGAGACCGATCCGGTGCTGAAAGACCCCGGCCAGATATATACCCCGGCGCGCTGACGCGCCGGTGGAAACGGGGGCCTGCTCTCCCAAGCTGTTGACGACACGGACACATGACGACGAATGACTTCCTGGCCCGCCTGGCCGACACGATCGCAACGCGCCGTCCCGACCGGGGCGGCCAGCCGGACAAGTCCTACGTGGCCAAGCTGCTCGCCAAGGGGCCGGACGCCTTCTTGAAGAAGATCGGCGAAGAAGCCACCGAAACGGTGCTGGCCGCCAAGGACGGCGTGGCGGAAAAGATCATTTACGAGACGGCCGACCTCTGGTTTCATTGCCTCGTCATGCTGGAGTATTACGGTTTGCGTCCCGAACAGGTCATCGCCGAGCTCGCCCGGCGCGAAGGCCTGTCTGGATTGGAAGAAAAAGCCTCGAGAGATGAGCCCCCCCCTACGCGCTGAGGGGGAGGCC
>NZ_UWPJ01000037.1 GCF_900606115.1 Pigmentiphaga humi | reverse complement strand
AATCTGCAGGAGTTCGATGCGATGATCACTGCCGAAAAGATCGATTGGAGCCTGCGCTGGAAGCAGGAAGGGCTTGAAGCTGGCCGGGAGGAAGGCCGAGAAGAAGGCCGCAAGGAAGGCCGAAGGGAAGGGCTGCAGGAGGGCAAGGCGCGGCTGCTGGAGCAGCAGTTGGTGCGCCGCTTCGGTCCGTTGCCGCTTGCCGTGCGCGAACGCCTGGCCGGTGCTTCCGATGGCGAACTGGATAGCTGGGCGTTGAACGTACTGGACGCAGCCAATCTGGAAGCCGTCTTTCGAGGCTGAGGCGGTCGTGGCGATGAAGGAACCGCCGAGCTTGCCGCCATGGAGCGACTATGCCGCCATGCGCCGTACAAGGGGATCGGCGGAGGAAGGCGAAGGGCGTTTGGGCATGTATGGGCACGATCCAGAATGGCACCCATCCATTTGCGCTTCTGCGAGGGGCGGAAACGATCGGGAATCGAGGGTGGCATGGAAGCAATGTTTTTCGTCGTGGCCGTGGGCGCCGCCGTCGCGGGCTTTGTGCAAGGGCTGTCCGGCTTTGCCTTCGGGATGGTGGCCATGTCGTTCTGGGCCTGGGCGCTGGAGCCGAGGCTGGCGGCGACGCTGGCCGTGTTCGGCGCATTAACGGGGCAGATCCTGGCTGCCGTCACGGTGCGGCGCGGGTTCAGCCTCAAGCTGCTGCTGCCCTTCATCGTCGGCGGCTTGATGGGCATTCCGCTCGGCGTCCTGCTGCTGCCGCGCCTGGACATGGTCTGGTTCAAGGCCATCCTGGGCGGCTTGCTGGTGCTGTGGTGCCCGGCCATGCTGCTGTCCAGGCATTTGCCGAGAATTTCGGCGGGAGGCCGGTTGGCCGACGGCATCGCGGGCCTGGCCGGCGGCGTCCTTGGCGGCATCGGCGGCTTCACGGGCACGGTGCCGACGCTGTGGTGCACGCTGCGCGGCTATCCCAAGGACACGCAGCGCACCGTGATCCAGAACTTCAATCTGTCCATGCTGCTGGTGACGATGGGCACCTACCTGGCCACGGGCATCGTGACGCGAGACATGCTGCCGCTATTCGCCATCGTCGCGCCCGCCATGCTGCTGCCGACCCTGCTGGGAACCCGGCTCTACATAGGCATCAGCGAGACGCGTTTCCGCCAGGTGGTGCTGAGCCTGCTCACGGCCTCGGGCATCGCGCTGCTGGCGTCCTCCCTCCCGTCGTTGCTGGAGAGAACGTGACCCGGATTGACCCAGGGCACAGCGGATCCGGCTCCGCCGGTCCGCCAGTCTCATTCCTTGGGTAGGGCCCGCACAATGGGCAGAGTATTTTCGCTGCCCTCCGCGAGCCGCGCGGTGCCGACCCAGGATGCGGTGGATCCGGCTCCGCCGGTCCACCCGCATCGCCCCCTGGGGGGCGCGCGTAAGCGCGTAGGGGGGGCCTCTACTCCACGGCCTTGACCATGTCCTCGACCACTTTCTTGGCGTCGCCGAACACCATCATGGTCTTGTCCAGGTAGAACAGCTCGTTGTCCAGACCGGCGTAGCCCGCCGCCATCGACCGCTTGTTGACGATGATGGTGCGCGCCTTGTAGGCCTCGAGAATGGGCATGCCGGCGATGGGCGATTTGGGATCGTTCTTCGCGGCGGGGTTCACCACGTCGTTCGCGCCCAGCACCAGCACCACGTCCACCTGTCCGAACTCGGAGTTGATGTCCTCCATTTCGAACACCTGGTCGTAAGGCACTTCGGCTTCGGCCAGCAGCACGTTCATGTGTCCGGGCATGCGGCCGGCCACCGGGTGGATCGCGTACTTCACGTTCACGCCTTTCTCGGTCAGCTTGGTGGTGAGTTCCTTGAGCGCATGCTGCGCGCGCGCCACCGCCAGGCCGTAGCCCGGCACGATCACCACGGTTTCCGCATTGGTGAGCATGAAGGAGGCATCGTCGGGGCTGCCCGATTTCACGCTGCGCTGCTGCTGTTCGCCCGCCGCGGCGCCAGCCGAGGCGTCGCCGCCGAAACCGCCCAGGATCACGTTGAAGAACGACCGGTTCATCGCCTTGCACATGATGTAGGACAGGATCGCGCCCGACGAGCCCACCAGCGAGCCGGCGATGATCAGCATCGGGTTGTTCAGCGAGAAGCCGATACCGGCCGCCGCCCAGCCCGAGTAGCTGTTCAGCATGGACACCACCACCGGCATGTCGGCGCCGCCGATGGGGATGATGATGAGCACGCCCAGCACGAAGGCGATGGCGGTCATGATGACGAACGGCGTCCATTGCTGGGTGGCGGCGAACCAGACGCCGCAGCCGATCATCACGATGGCGAGCAGCAGGTTCAGCATGTGCTGGCCGGCGAACACCACCGGCGCGCCGCGGAACACGCGCAGCTTGTAGCGGCCCGACAGCTTGCCGAAGGCGATGACCGAACCCGAAAAGGTGATCGCGCCCACGAAGGTGCCGATGAACAGCTCGATGCGGTTGCCCACCGGAATGGGAATGCCTGCGTCGGCGATGCCGAAGGCATGCGGCTCGGCCACCGCGGCGATGGCGATGAACACCGCGGCCAGGCCGATCATGCTGTGCATGAAGGCGACCAGCTCGGGCATCTTGGTCATTTCCACGCGGCGCGCCATGACGGTGCCGGCGGTGCCGCCGACCAGCAGGCCGAGCAGGACCCAGCCCAGGCCCACGGTGGGGGTGCTGCTCAGCTTGAAGATCAGCGCGGCGGTGGTGAACACGGCGATGGCCATGCCCACCATGCCGAAGGTGTTGCCCATGCGCGAGGTGGTCGGGTGAGACAGCCCCTTGAGCGCCTGGATGAAGCACACCGAGGCGACAAGATAGAGCAGGGTGACGACGTTGAGCGAAAGCATCAGCGGGCCTCCTGCTTGGACGATGCGGCAGCCGGGGCGGCCTTGGTTTTCTTGCGGAACATTTCCAGCATGCGCCGCGTGACGAGGAAGCCGCCGAACACGTTGACCGCAGCCAGCGCCACGGCCAGCACGCCCATGGTCTTGCCCAGGCCTCCCTCGGTGAGGGCCGCCGCCAGCATGGCGCCGACGATGATGATGGCGGAGATGGCGTTGGTGACGGCCATCAGCGGCGTGTGCAGCGCCGGCGTCACGTTCCAGACCACGTGGTAGCCCACGTAGATCGCCAGTACGAAGATGATCAGATTGATGATGGTGTGGTCGATGATTTCCATTACCGGCTCCGGAGCACGCGCTGGGCGTCGCACACCATGCAGGCGGCGACGATCTCGTCTTCACGCTGGATGTCGAGGGCGCCGTCCTTGGCGACCACCAGCTTCATGAAGTCCAGCAGGTTGCGGGCATACAGGGCCGAGGCATCGGTGGCGACCCGGGCGGCGAGATTGGTGTAGCCGACGATCTTCACGCCGTTGGCATCGACCACCTCGTCCGGCCGCGACAGCGGGCAGTTGCCGCCGCGCTCGACCGCCAGATCGACGATGACCGAACCGGGCTTCATGCCGGCCACGGTTTCCTCGCTCACCAGCACCGGCGCGGGCCGGCCGGGAATCAGCGCGGTCGTGATGACGATGTCGGCCTGCTTGCAGCGCTCGGCCACCAGCGCCGCCTGGCGCGCCATCCATGCCGCCGGCATGGGCCGGGCGTAGCCGCCGGTGCCCTGGGCGATCTCGCGCTCTTCGTCGGTTTCGAAAGGCACGTCGATGAACTTGGCGCCCAGCGATTCGATCTGCTCCTTGGCGGCCGGGCGCACGTCCGAGGCCTCGACCACCGCGCCGAGCCGCTTGGCGGTGGCGATGGCCTGCAGGCCCGCGACGCCCGCGCCCAGCACGACCACGCGCGCGGCCTTCACGGTGCCGGCGGCGGTCATGAGCATGGGCATGAAGCGGCCGTAGTGGTCGGCGGCGACGATGACGGCCTTGTAGCCGGCGATGTTGGCCTGCGAGGACAGCACGTCCAGGCTTTGCGCGCGCGTAATGCGCGGCGCGGCTTCCAGCGCGAAGCCGGTGACGCCGGTGGCGGCCAGCTTCTCCAGCCCATCGGCGTCGAAGGGATTGAGCATGCCCAGCAGGATCTGGCCCGGGCGCAGCTGCGGCAGTTCGCCGGCATCCGGGGCCTGGACCTTCAGAATCAGCTCGGCCTGTCCATAGACCTGGGCCGCATCGGACACCACAGTGGCGCCGGCCGCGGCATAGGCCTCGTCGGTGTAGCTGGCGCGTTGGCCCGCGCCGGCCTGGACCAGCACCTGGTTGCCGCCGGCGCTCATTTTTTTCACGGTTTCTGGCGTTGCCGCCACGCGTGTCTCCCCCGGCCGCGTTTCAGCCGGGATCCCGATCTTCATGCGTCTCTCCTCTGTGCTTGATTGTTCGATGCGAGGGACGGCCGGCCGTCTTGCGCAGTATTCGGCGATGCCCCCACATCGTCGCGAGCCATCCTAGCATGGGGATGGCGCTTGTCCGCAGCTTTCTTTTCCTGAGAACACCCCCTTTGCGCAAAGCCATGTCGCGTCCGTACTTTACATGTTCCCATATTGACAGGTTGTATGATGACCGGGCAAGATCCGGTCTCGTTTCATTCGCCATTACGTCGCCGCCATGCCTCCGAATCCTTTGCGCAGCAGCAACCTGGCCGAACAGCTCAGCGAGGTGCTGTCGGGGCAGATCGTCTCGGGCGAGCGCGAAGCGGGCAGCCGGCTCCCTACGGAGGAACGGCTGGCGACGGACTTCGGCGTCAGCCGCACGGTGGTGCGCGAAGCCATCGCGCGCCTGAAGTCCGATGGCCTGGTCACCACCCGGCAGGGGCTGGGCGCTTTCGTGGCCGCCACGCCCATGGGGCGTCCGTTCCGCATCGGCGGCGAGGCGCAGCAGGGGCATCTGCTGGTGCGGCAGGTGTTCGAGTTGCGCATAGGCGTGGAAACCGAGGCCGCCGCGCTGGCCGCCGCGCGCGCCACCAAGGCCCAGGTCAAGGAAATCCACCACGCGCTCAAGATCCTCAACCAGGCCAGCCGCGACGGCGGCGACGGCGTGGAGCAAGACATCCTGTTCCACCGCGCCATCGCCCGCGCGGCATGCAATCCCGTCTACGACGATTTCTTCGGCTTCCTGGAACGCTACACGCGCAGCCAGCTGTCGATCAGCCGCCGCAATTGCGAACTGGCCGGCTGGCTGACCGATATCGCGCACGAACACGAAGCCATCTACGAGGCGATTGCCGCCCACGACCCCGATGCCGCCCGGCGCGCCGCGCATGCCCATATGAGCAATGCGATGTCGCGACTGCAGCGCATACAAGCCCATTGATCCGACGCAACCCTTTCACACACGAGAGATCCGCCATGTCGACTCCTCCCCGCCTGCAGGGCCTGCTGGCCCCGGTCGTCACGCCGTTCCAGGCGAACCTGCTGCCCGATTCCGATCGCTTCATTCGCCATTGCCAGTGGCTGCTGGACAGCGGCTGCGCCGGCCTGGCCATCTTCGGCACCAACAGCGAAGCCAACTCGCTGGCCGCCGGCGAGAAGATCGAACTCATGCACAAGCTGGTCGGCGCCGGCGTATCCGGCGCCAGGCTCATGCCCGGCACCGGCGCCTGCTCGGTGCCCGAGGCCTCGCAGCTCACCGCCGAAGCCGTCAAGCTCGGCGCCGCGGGCGTGCTGATGCTGCCGCCTTTCTTCTACAAGGGCGTGTCGGACGAAGGCCTGTTCCGCTACTACAGCCAAGTGATCGAGAACGTCGGCAGCGCCGCGCTGCGGGTCTACCTGTATCACATCCCGCCGGTCTCGCAGGTGCCCATCTCGCTGCCGCTGATCGAGCGCCTGATCAAGGCCTATCCCGAAACCGTCGTCGGCCTGAAGGATTCCTCCGGCCAGTGGGAATACTCCAAGTCCGTCATCGACGCCTTCGCCGCCACCGGCTTCGACGTCTTCCCGGCCAGCGAAACCTTGCTGCTGCAGGGCCTGCGCGCCGGCGGCAAGGGCTGCATCACCGCCACCGGCAACATCAACCCGGGCCCGATCAGCCAGCTCTACGACAATTGGCAAAGCGAACAGGCCGAGGCGCTGCAGGCCAAGGTCAGCGAGACACGCCAGCTGGTGCAGAAATACTCGATGATCCCGGCGTTGAAAGCCGTGATCTCGTATTTCTCCCAGGAGCCCGAATGGCGCATCGTGCGCCCGCCGCTGGAAGAACTGTCCGGCGACGTCGAGGCCGACCTGATCGGCAAGCTCGAAGCGCTGGGCTTCGACATGCCGGGCCTGCGCGCCGAATAGGCGCGGCGCCTGCCTCCTGGAATCGTCCGGTAGCCGGGGCGGCGGTCCCGCCCCGCGGCAACGCCGGCGCGCTTCAAGGAGGGCATATGGATATGAGGTCTCCGTCGTTGGTGCGGGGTGACGTGCCTCGTAGACTGAAAAGCCATTTTTCAGTCATCGCACATCATGATCTCCGCCCTTTCTCGCGCATCGCGGTTGGCCGCGTTGCCGGCCGTCGCAGTACTCGCCGCAGCCGGGTCTGCGCATGCCGCCGCCTTTCCGTCCAAGCCCTTGACGATCGTCGTGCCCGCCGCGCCGGGCGGTAGTCCGGACATACTGGCGCGCCTGGTCGGCAAGGCGTTGAGCGAGAAGATCGGCCAACCGGTCACCATCGACAATCGGCCGGGCGGCGCAGGCAACATCGCCGCCGGCCACGTCGCGCGCGCCGAACCCGACGGCTATACGCTGCTGGTCGCGACCGACGGCATCGCCACCAACCAGACGTTGTTCAAGGAACGTCCCTACGACGCATTGACCAGCTACGCGCCCGTGGTCCAGGCGATCAATGCGCCGCAGATTTTCGCGATCCGTTCGGGACTGCAAGACAAGGATCTGCAGTCTTTCCTGAAAAATGCGAAGGCGGCGCCCGGCAAGTACGCGCTGGCCTCGCCCGCCATCGGCACCACGGGCCAGCTGGGGGTGCTCATGCTGCAGAAGCAGGCGGGAATCACGGTGACGCCGGTGGTCTACAAGAGCGCTCAGCCTGCCTTGACCGACGTGCTCGGCGGCCATGCCGACGGCATCATCGTCACGCTCGCGCCTGCGCTGCCCTTCATCCAGGAAGGGCGGCTCACGCCCATCGCCGTTTCGACGTCGACGCGCTCCGGCGTGCTGCCCAATGTGAAGACCTTCGTCGAACAAGGCCTGCCGGACTTCGCGTTCGGGTCGTGGCAGGGATTCGTCGCGCCGGCGGGCACGCCTGCGGACGTTATCAAATATCTGAACCAGGCTTTCAACGACGTGCTCAAAGATCCCGGCATCAAGCGCAAGCTCGAAGAGCAGGCGTTCGACGTGGTCGGCGGCACGCCCGAGGCATTCGGCGCGCTGATTGCATCGAGCGTCAAGAGCTGGGGAGACGTGATTCGCGCCAACGGCCTGGCACAGGGGCAGCAATGAACGAAGCCAAGAGCGGTATCGATACTATCTGGTATACGCGCTGTCCCGTCCCGACGGCCTCGAGCATCGCCATCCAGCGCGGATGGATAGAGGGGGCGTTCGCCTCGCGCGGCATCGCCGTGCGTTCGCTGGCCAGTTCCACCGAACGGCATGTGCGCGAGTCGCATTTCGACCATGCCCAGCCCAACTCGTTCCGGCAGGGCGGCAATGCGCCGCCGATCTGGGCGCGCTCCGCCGGACGCGACACGTACGTGCTCGGGCTGACTTGGCTGCCGCAGTACCAGAAGCTCTTGTCCCTGCCGGCCGCGGGCATCCGCGGCGCGGCGGACCTGAAAGGCAAGCGGCTCGCGCTGCCTGTGCGGCTCAACGACAAGATCGATTTCTGGCGCGCTTCCGCGCTGCAGGGCTACCTGCAGGTCCTGGCCGGCGCCGGCCTGAGCGCCGACGACGTGACCTTTGTGGAATTGCCCATTCAGGACACCTACCTGGCATCTTCGGGGGCGTCGCGGCAGGGGTCGTTGTTCGACGTGCGGCGCAATGCGGCATCGGCCACGGCCGAATCGTTCGCCCTGATCCGGGGCGAGGTGGACGTCATCTACCAGTATGGGGCGCTCGGACCTTTCCTCGAAACCTTCCTGGGCGCGGCCACGGTGGTCGACATCGGTCATCACCCGGACCGGCGGGTGGCGGTCAACAACGGCACGCCGAATCTGCTGACCTGCAGCGGCGCGCTGGTGCGCGAACATCCCGATCTCGTCGTCCTCTACCTGGAGCAGGTCGTGCGCGCCGCGCGATGGGCCCGGGACCATATCGAGGAAACGCTCGCCGTCGTGGCCAATGAAGTCTCCGTGGTCGAGGGCTGGCTGCCCGACGCTTTCGACATAGACGCGCTGCTGGACAATCTGTTGCCCACCAGCAAGACCGAACTCGTCGATGCCTTGCGGCAGCGCAAGGACTTCATGTTCCAGCACGGATTCATCCCCGCCGATTTCTCCATCGACGAATGGGTCTACCCCTCGCTGCTCGACGAGGCGGTGCGGCGGCAGGACGAGCGCCTGGCCGCCTGACTGCCGAGGCGCACGGGAGGGCGTCCGCGCACAGCGGCGGACCGCCCATGCAGTAGAATCGCGGATGGACCCGAACGAGGCCCCCGCCATGGTGTGGACTCCCCGTGTGACTGTCGCCGCCGTGATCGAGCGCGGCGGTGAATTTCTCCTCATCGAAGAAGAGACGCCCGACGGCCTGCGTCTGAACCAGCCCGCCGGGCATCTGGAGGCAGGCGAATCCATCGAGCATGCGGTTCGCCGCGAAACCCTGGAAGAGACCGCCCACGTGTTCCAGCCCCTGGGGCTGGTGGGGACGTATCTATGGCGTCCCGACGAGGAGCAGGCGCCCACTTTCCTGCGGTTCTGCTTCGCAGGCACGGTAGGCGAACCGCTGGCGGGCCGCGCGCTCGACCACGGAATCCGGCGCGCATTCTGGCTTTCCGCCGAGGCGCTGCGCGCCCGTCCGGCCGAGCATCGGAGTCCTTTGGTCATGCGCTGCGTGGACGACTATCTGCGCGCGCGGGCATCCGGCCGGCCCTGGCTGCCGCTCGATGCCCTGTATACCCACCCAGCAATCGCGGATAGGCAATATGGCAAGCAGTAAAGGACGAATCGTCATCGGCATGTCCGGCGGCGTGGATTCGTCGGTGAGCGCCTGGCTGCTCAAGCAGCAGGGCTACGAGGTCGTCGGCCTGTTCATGAAGAACTGGGAGGACGACGACGATTCCGAATACTGTTCCACCCGCCAGGACTGGCTGGACGCCGCCAGCGTGGCCGACGTGCTGGGCATGGACATCGAGGCCGTCAACTTCGCCGCCGAATACAAGGATCGCGTCTTCGCCGAATTCCTGCGCGAGTATTCCGCCGGACGCACGCCCAATCCCGACGTGCTGTGCAATGCCGAGATCAAGTTCAAGGCCTTCCTGGACCATGCCATGCGCATGGGCGCCGAGCACATCGCCACCGGCCACTATGCGCGCGTGCGGCGCGTCGAATCGGGCCCGCAGGCGGGGCAATACCAACTGCTCAAGGCCTTGGACGAGACCAAGGACCAGAGCTATTTCCTGCATCGCCTGAACCAGCAGCAACTGTCGCGCGCGGTGTTTCCGCTGGGCGAGATCCGCAAGACCGAAGTGCGCCGCATCGCGCACGAACTGAGCCTGTCCAACGCCGCCAAGAAAGACTCCACCGGCATCTGCTTCATCGGCGAGCGCCCCTTCCGCGAATTCCTCAACCGGTATCTGCCCACCCAGCCCGGCCCGATCAAGACGCCGGACGGCCAGACCGTCGGCAGGCACGTGGGGCTGTCCTTCTACACCCTGGGCCAGCGCAAGGGCCTGGGCATAGGCGGCGTCAAGGGTCGCCAGCAGGAAGACGGCACCGCCGACGCCTGGTACGTGGCACGCAAGGATCTGGCGGCCAACACGCTGTACGTGGTGCAGGGGCACGACCACCCCTGGCTGCTCTCCGACGCGTTGGCCGCCCAGCAGGCATCCTGGGTGGCCGGCGAGCCGCCCGCTCCCGGCTCCTACGGCGCCAAGACCCGCTACCGCCAGCCCGACGCGCCCTGCGAACTGGTGCGGGCCGAAGGCGAACGCTTCGATCTCGCCTTCCCTGGCCAAGCCCAATGGGCCGTCACGCCCGGCCAGTCGGCCGTGATCTACGACGGCGAGGTGTGCCTGGGGGGCGGCGTGATCGAAACCGCCCGGACCTAGGGAGTGGGTTTGCGGAACTTCAACAGAAATCCGTCGGCCTCGCCGATCGCGGCATAGCGCGCGCGGTCCTTGTCGCCCAGCCGGTACGTCGGCGGCAGCGTCCAGACTCCCTCGGGATGGTCCTTGGTATCGCGCGGATTGGCCAGCGCCTCCGAACCGCCGACGAAAACGAACCCGGCCTGTTGCGCCAGCCGTATCGCATAGTCCTGCCGCACGTAGCCGTCGGCCGCGCGCGGATCCTGGGGTTTGTCGGTCCGGCCCCGATGCTCTTCGATGCCCAGGATGCCGCCGGGCTTGAGCGCCCGGTAGAAAGCGGCCAGCGCCGCCTCGGCGTAGCCGTCGCTCATCCAGTTGTGCAGATTGCGGAAAGTCAGCACGACGTCGGCGGTGCCCGGCGGCGCGACGTCGTAGTGGCCGTTGCCGAACGCGGTGACCCGGACCCGGTCGTACAGCGCGGGGTTCGCGTCCAGCTTGGCTCGGAAATTGCGGTAGTACTCCTGGCGGTGCGCGATCCCGCCGCCGTCCTGGGGATACTGGGCGGCGTAGTAGGTCCCTTGCGTTTTCAGATACGGCGCCAGGATTTCGGTCCAGTAGCCCCCGCCCGGCGAGATCTCGACCACGGTGGCCTGCGGCCGCACCTCGAAAAAGTGCAGCACTTCGTAGGGCTTGCGGGCGGCATCGCGGGCGGCGAATGCCGGCGTGCGCGCCGGATTTGCGATGGCCTGTTTCAGCGCCGGGTCATTTCCTGCCGGGGCGAGCGCGCAGCCGGCGCCGGCCAGCGACAATCCGGCGACCGCGACAAAGATTCTGAATGACATGCGAACAGCTCCTGTGGACGGGTGGCCGTGCGGCGGCCCGGGGTGATCCATGCTTCGCGCATCCGACGATGGCGCCGACCCCCGTTTTAACATCGGCCCGGCTGCGCGGACCAGACCGGGTTCGCATATCGATATGCGCGGCGGGGCGCCTACCCGGAAAACGCCTCCGGATCTTCGAGGACGATGCGCGCGGTCTGCTGATAGTGCTCGGTCAGCAGGGCGACGGCGCGGTCGGGATCGCCGGCGGCGATGGCGTTCATCAACGCTTCGTGCTCTTGCTGGATAGGGCGGTCGGGGGAGATCTTGGGAACGGAGAGCGCGCGGTAGCGGTAGAGCTGATCGGCCAACTGCTCGCAGAATCCGATCAGCCAGCGCGAGCCGCAGCCGCCGATCAGCGCGCGGTGGAAGGCGCGGTGGCGCCGGTCCCATTCGGGGTTGATCTCGCGGATTTCCTGATTGAGCCAGCGCGGCGTGCGGGACAGGCGGTGATAGGCCAGTACCAGGTCTTCTTCCCATTGCGCCGACCCCGAACCCATCGATTTGCGCAGCGCGATTTCTTCCAGCCAGCAGCGCGTGTCGGTGATCTCCACCAGGTCGGCGGCGCTGACCGAGGCGACGGCGAAGCCGCGCTGGTCGCGCTGCTCCACCAGTCCGTCGGAAGTGAGCCGGTTCAGGGCCTCGCGCACCGGCGTCTGCCCGGCGCCGTACTGGTGGCTGAGGAATTCGATCTGCAGCTTGCGGCCGGGGGCGAGCAGGCGTCCGGCCAGCAGGTCGGCGCGCATGCGTTCGTACAGCGAGCTCGCCATGGTCGGGGCGGTGCCGGTTTCGGTCGGGGGGAAAGC
>NZ_UWPJ01000011.1 GCF_900606115.1 Pigmentiphaga humi | reverse complement strand
TACCGCACGTTCACGTACTTCAGGGGAAAACTTGTTGTTCTTGCTCATGGCTCCATTTTCTCAAGAATTGGAGCCTCCTCAAAAACCGGTTCGATTCAAGATTTCTTAGCTGCCTGCACGGCAGTGAAGCGTGCTGAGACGCGGCGCTACCCGGTCGGCGTTTTCTTAGCTGCCTGCACGGCAGTGAAGCCGAGCGCACCCGTCTGGTGCTGGAGAAGGTCTTTCTTAGCTGCCTGCACGGCAGTGAAGGTGGTCGTTTTCCCAGGCGGTATTCCCCGCATTTTCTTAGCTGCCTGCACGGCAGTGAAGGCTGGCAAGCCGGGCGAGTAGAGCTTCGCGGCTTTCTTAGCTGCCTGCACGGCAGTGAAGCCCGTCGGGCAGGCCGAGGTCAGCGTCGAGACTTTCTTAGCTGCCTGCACGGCAGTGAAGGTCGATGGCCCGACCGTGGAGCCGGCGGTGATTTTCTTAGCTGCCTGCACGGCAGTGAAGTTCATGGAAACAGTGACATCCAGCGCCGTGCTTTTCTTAGCTGCCTGCACGGCAGTGAAGCCTCAGATCGCGGTACATGATCCGCGCAATATTTTCTTAGCTGCCTGCACGGCAGTGAAGTTTCGGCCGCTGCCGGCAAACGCGGAGTCGCTTTTCTTAGCTGCCTGCACGGCAGTGAAGGGTACCCAGCACCCATGTCTCAGAGGTCAGCATTTCTTAGCTGCCTGCACGGCAGTGAAGCGTGTTCGACTTCTGGCCCGGCACCGGCCTGTTTTCTTAGCTGCCTGCACGGCAGTGAAGGTTCGGCTGCGATGTCAGCGTTCTGCTGGCTCTTTCTTAGCTGCCTGCACGGCAGTGAAGAGACACCCCCCCTGACGGTGGTAGAGCGGTGTTTCTTAGCTGCCTGCACGGCAGTGAAGCTCAAAGACCGGGAGCGTTGGCGGCTTAATCGTTTCTTAGCTGCCTGCACGGCAGTGAAGGGCGGCCGCAGCGCGCCAATCGATTACCGCTTTTTCTTAGCTGCCTGCACGGCAGTGAAGACGCAATCTAGCAAGTTGGGGTTACTAGATAATTTCTTAGCTGCCTGCACGGCAGTGAAGCTGATCCTCGCCGAAATCGAGCGGCTGGACCGTTTCTTAGCTGCCTGCACGGCAGTGAAGTCGGCAATGCCGATTGTTTGCTGATCGTCACCTTTCTTAGCTGCCTGCACGGCAGTGAAGTAATGGTCCACTACGAGGCTCTCTGACGATCTTTTCTTAGCTGCCTGCACGGCAGTGAAGCTATGCTGGGTCGCTTGTTGCGGATTCTCCCGTTTCTTAGCTGCCTGCACGGCAGTGAAGTAGATCAAAACTCTCACAACTCATTGATTCTAAAGTAAAAACCCACTCACCCCCTCACCAGACCTATTTTTCCTAAAAATCTCCAACATATTGATTCTTAAGGAAATTCCCCGCCCCCCAGAAAAAAGGGTCTCGCCCTATACTCAAACCGTCCAATAGTCTCTATGACAAGTCAAACCAAAAGGACTCCAAACGTGCAGGACATCAGCCCCTCAGACCTGAAGACCATCTTGCATTCAAAACGGGCGAATATTTACTACCTCGAGCATTGCCGTGTCCTGGTCAACGGGGGGAGGGTCGAATACGTCACAGACCAGGGCAGCAAGTCGCTCTATTGGAACATTCCCATCGCCAACACCACGACGATCCTGCTCGGAACGGGAACGTCGATCACCCAGGCCGCCATGCGGGAGTTGGCTAAAGCCGGTGTACTGGTTGGCTTCTGCGGAGGCGGCGGTACGCCTTTGTTCAGTGCTAACGAAATGGACGTGGAATTAGCCTGGTTCTCTCCTCAGAGCGAATACCGTCCCACGGAATACCTACAAGCCTGGGTGCGATTCTGGTTCGACGATGCACTGCGGTTGCTCGCCGCCAAACAGTTGCAACGCGCGCGCATTGGACAGATCAGAGCGTCGTGGAACCATCGCTCATTGCAGGAAACGGGCTTCGACGTGCATAAAGAAAGACTGGGTAGCCTGCTGGACGCAGCCTTTGCGCGCCTGGACACCGCGAGCGATGTAGTAACGTTGCTCACCGAAGAGGCACGGCTGACCAAAGCGCTGTTCAAGCTGGCCGTAGATACCGTCGGATACGGGGAATTCACGCGCGCCAAACGCGGCACGGGAAGCGATCCGGCCAACCGTTTTCTCGATCATGGCAATTACCTGGCCTACGGTCTCGGTGCGACGGCAACCTGGGTGCTAGGCCTGCCGCACGGCTTGGCTGTTCTGCATGGCAAGACCCGGCGTGGGGGCTTGGTATTCGATGTAGCGGACCTGGTCAAGGACGGCATCATCCTGCCGCAGGCGTTCCTGTCCGCGATGCGGGGTGACGACGAACAAACGTTTCGCCGCAATTGCATCGAAGCGCTGGCAAGGACGGAATCGTTGGACTTCATGATCGAGACGCTCAAACGCGTGGCCGTGGAGACCGCGAGCGAGGCGGGACGTGCCGCATGAACGTCTTGTTGGTTTCCCAATGCAGCAAGCGGGCCATTGTCGAAACTCGCCGCATCCTGGACCAGTTCGCCGAACGGCGCGGTGACCGGACGTGGCAAACCTCGATCACGCAGGCGGGGCTCGACACACTGCGGCGCCTGTTAAGAAAAACCGCTCGAAAGAACACGGCAGTGGCCTGCCATTGGATACGGGGCCGCGACCATAGCGAACTGCTTTGGATCGTTGGTGACACCCGTCAATTCAATGAGAACGGTGCAACGCCGACCAACATGACTCGGCGCAAAGTTTTGCGCAACGAGGATGAGAACGACTGGCACACCTTGCCCTGGATCCAGGCGTTGTCCGCCTTGGGAAGCCTGCTGCATGACCTGGGCAAGGCAAGCCAGGCATTCCAGGACAGACTGCGATCATCGGGACCGATCACCCGCAACCTCTACCGGCACGAATGGGTGTCGGTACGCCAGTTCCAGGCTTTTGTCGGATCGGACGACGATGCCGGCTGGCTACGTAGATTGGCCGATCCGGACGGTTGGCAGCTCGATG
Organism: Pigmentiphaga humi; assembly: GCF_900606115.1. Taxonomy (GTDB): domain Bacteria; phylum Pseudomonadota; class Gammaproteobacteria; order Burkholderiales; family Burkholderiaceae_B; genus Pigmentiphaga; species Pigmentiphaga humi. The sequence goes on along the minus strand of NZ_UWPJ01000011.1, from coordinate 102,176 downwards.
ACTGGTGCGTCGAACGCAAGCGCCTGCGCGACGGTCTCGACCCGGACGCAGACGCGAACAAGCCCTTCGCGCACCTTCCTCCCCTGGCAAGTGCCGTTGCATGGCTGATCTTGACGCATCATCGGCTACCTATCCTCCCTCAGGCATCGCCCACGGAAAGTTCGTCCGAGACCCGCGTTCAGGGCTTCCAGGTGAGCATGCTGGATGAAATCCTGAAGCAGATCGGCCCCTCCTGGAACGAGCGCGTGGAAGCGGCGGATGCCGAGTCGGTCAGAAGTTACTGGTATTTTCCCCATGGACTGCCCGTGACGGAGCCATCGTGGCGCAAACGCGCCGCCCGGCTGGCGAAACGCCTGATCGACCTGCGCGCGAGGCATCCCGACCAGTCCTGCCTGGAGAACCCCTATCTGATGCATCTTGCTCGGCTTGGCTTGATGCTGGCGGACCATCACTATTCGACGCTATCCGGTCGCGAGGTTCGACTGCACATCAACGCCACGTATCCGTTACATGCGAATACCGTACGCGTCGATGGCCGTATTCAGATGAATCAGACGCTCGACGAGCATCTGCTCGGCGTGGAGGCTCATGCCAGCCAGGTCATTCACGCCTTGCCCGGTTTCGAGCGGCATCTTTCTTGTCTCGTCCGGCACAAAAAATTGGGACAACGCAGCAGTGTGGCCCGGTTCCGCTGGCAGGATCGCGCAGCGGACGTCGCGACGGCGATGCGTGGACGCGCAGCGGGACAAGGCGCATTCATTGTGAACATGGCTTCCACCGGCTGCGGCAAAACGCTGGCCAATGCCCGCATCATGAATGCCTTGGCGGATCCCAAACGGGGGCTGCGCTGTGCCTTCGCCATGGGGCTGCGCACATTGACGCTGCAGACCGGCCGGAGTTTTCGCGACGATCTGGGATTGACCGACGACGCCCTAGCCATTCAAGTCGGAGGCAGGGAAAACCGGGAGCTTTTCGAACATTATCGGGCCCTAGCCGAACAGAGCGGCTCTGCATCCCGCCAGGATCTACTGGACGAAGAAAGCAGCTACGTACAGTTCGAAGGCAACGACCAGCATCCCGTTTTGCAACGCCTTAGCCACAACCGGCAGGTACGGTCACTACTCGCGGCCCCCGTACTGGTTTGCACCATCGACCACCTGACCCCTGCGACCGAGAGCCTGCGTGGCGGCAGACAGATTGTGCCAATGTTGCGCCTGATGTCCGGCGACCTGGTCGTGGACGAACCGGACGAGTTCGACATGGACGATCTGCCGGCGCTTACGCGTCTGGTGCATTGGGCCGGCCTGCTCGGGAGCCGCGTTCTGCTGTCGTCCGCTACCCTGCCGCCGGCCCTGGTGGAAGGGCTGTTCCTTGCCTATAGCGATGGCCGTGCCTGGTTCCAGCGCAACCGCGGAGAGCGGCCAGGCGAGCCCGCAAACATTTGCTGCGCCTGGGTCGACGAATTCGGGCAGGCCCAGCAGGACTGCCCGGATGGAGCGACGTTCCTCACCAAGCACCTGGACTTCGTCCAGAAACGTATCGATCATCTTCGCAAAGAGCCCGTACGGCGGCATTGCGAACTGCTGCCGCTATCTTTCACGACCCACGATAAAGCGGAGCGGCGCGAGCAACTTGCAGGGATTTTGCGGGAGGCCGCGTTGAGCTTGCATGCGCGACACCATGGCATGGATGCGAACAGCGGCAAGCGAGTCAGCTTCGGCTTGATCAGGATGGCCAACATCGATCCTCTGTTCGACATTGCGCTGGCCTTGTATCAGCAGGATGCGCCTCCCGGTGTACGCATCCACCTTTGCGTCTACCATTCCCAGTTCCCGCTATTGCTGAGATCGGCCATAGAAAACCGGTTGGACACCGCGCTCAACCGCCGCGACGAAGGCGCGGTCTATCGATTGCCGGAGATTCGAGCCGGGCTCGACCAACATGGCGAACAAGATCATCTGTTCATCGTGCTGGGCAGCCCCGTAACAGAAGTCGGACGCGACCATGACTACGACTGGGCCGTAGTCGAACCCTCGTCGATGCGTTCGCTCATCCAACTCGCGGGCCGGGTGCGCCGGCACAGAATCGGTGCCGTCGAGACCCCGAACCTCGTCGTCCTGAGCAGCAACCTGCGACATTTCGAGCACCCCGGAGAGGCCGCTTTCTGCCGACCGGGGTTCGAACAGAATCGGGGAGACTTCAGGCTGACTTCACACGATTTGCAGCACTTGCTGAACGAAGGGGAACGCACGGTGATCGATGCACGCCCCAGGGTCCTGCAGCGGCCTCAGGAAACATTGCGCCCCCGCGAAAACCTCGTCGACCTGGAACATGCTCGCCTCGCCAGGCAAATGCTGCCTGTTCCGATACAGACCGATCCGGCGTCGACACGAAGATCAAGATTCACCTCGGCCGGCGCGCAGGAAATCGCCAATGCCAGCAGCCACTGGCGCATCCCTCTGGTTTGGCTGACTGGAGTGTTGCCGCAACGTCAGCCATTCCGCGCCGATCCGCGTCCCAAGGTCGAACTGGTGCTGCTGCCCAATGAAGACGAGGACGATTTCGAGCTGGCCCGGATCGAGGAAAAAAATGGCCGGACTCAGACCGTTATCGAAGATGCGCTGCGACACCAGGTTCCTGACCAACGGTTCCGCGCCGATCGAGTGGTGCCTTGGGGCCGAGTGGATTTCATCGCGGCACTGACAGAACACGCCGAGGCCTTCGAGCTGGACTTGATGAGCTGCGCCCAGCGATTTGCGAAGGTGACGATTCCTGATGAACTCCAGGGGTGGAGGTTTCACGCGGCACTGGGGTTCAGCCGGGCGGGGTAGAAAATCGATGAGTTCTTTGCGACGATAGAAAACGGCTTGGGCTGTGCTCGGAAAGATCTTGGTCAACTCACTGCTGTTAGAAGCAGCTAAGAAACATATGAGGACGTCCGCATCCCAGATCGTGGCATCTACTGCCGTGGAGGCAGCTAAGAAACAGAAGCCGCCGCGGTCCTCGAAGTTGCCATCGTTCACTGCCGTGCAGGCAGCTAAGAAACTTACCCTTAAAGGGCCCCAAAAGGCCTTCTAGACTTACTGCCGTACAGGCAGCTAAGAAAACACAATGGACAGCCGCCGCCCTGGGCTATCGCTTCACTGCTGAATAGGCAGCCAAGAAGTAGAAGCCCGAACATCGCCCCGCATTCAATTGGCAAGCAAGCCGTCCCCGCAAAAGCGGGGACGCCCTCCCCTACGCCCCACCCTCCACATAAAAATGCTTGGTCGCCAAAAAGTCATTCAACCCCTCCTGCCCATGCAGCCTCCCATACCCGCTGTCATGGTGCCCGCCGGTTTCGGCTTCGGCGAATAGGCGGTTGTGGGTGTTGGCCCAGACCGTTCCCGAGCGGATCTGGCTGGCGACGCGCCTGGCCCTGGTGGCGTCGCGGGTCCAGACGCTGGCGGCCAGGCCGTAGCGGGTGGCGTTGGCGCGGGTGACCGCGTCGGCTTCGTCGCGAAAGCGTTCGATGACGAGCAAGGGGCCGAACAGTTCGTTCTGGATGAAAGGGCTGGCCAGGTCTTCGACTTCGACCAGGCTGGGGGTGATGAAGGCGCCGCGCGCGAGCGGGCCGTCGCCGATGTGGCCGCGCAGGTGCATGGTGTGCGACCGCGCGGCGTCGTCGACCAATGCGGCGATCCGGTCGCGGTTGCGCATGTCGATGAGGCAGCCCATCTGCGATGAGGCGTCGTTGCCGGGGCCGATGCGCACGGCTTCGAGGGTCTGGGCGAGCGCGCCGGCGAATTCGTCGAAGTAGCTTTCTTCGACCAACACTCGGGCGATGGCGGTGCATTGCTGGCCGGCCATGACGAGCGCGCCGGCGGCGACGCCGGCCGCGGTCCGTGCCGGGTTGCTGTCTTTGAAAACGATGGCGGGCGCTTTGCCGCCCAGTTCCAGGGAGAGCCTGGCCAGGGTGCCGGACGCGGTCTGGGCGATGCGTTTGCCGACTTCGGCGGAGCCGGTGAAGCTGATGATGTCGGCCAGCGGCGAGGCGCACAGGGTGCGGGAGGCTTCGGAACCGGATTCGATGACGGAGTTCACGACGCCTTTGGGAATGCGCGCGTCGCAGACCAGGGTTTCGAGGACCATGTTGTGGACCAGCGCGGTCTGGTGCGCCGGCTTGATCACGGCCGTGCATCCGGCCGCGATCGCGGGCGCCAGGGAGCGCACGAGCAGGGTGACGGGCGCGTTCCAGGGCACGATGATGACGGCCACGCCGGCGGCTTCGCGGTCGAGCGTGGCGTAGCAGTGCGGCTCGACTTCGATGACGCGGCCGAAGATGTTGCGCGCCAAGCCGGCGTAGTAGCGCAGCTCGGAGACGGTGCCGGCGATTTCGCCCAGCGCTTCGCGGCGCAGTTTGCCGTTCAGCGTGACCAGCCAGTCGGCGATCTCGTCGGTGCGTTTTTCCAGCCGGTCGGCGAAGTCGAGCAGGATGGCGGCGCGCAGGCGCGGGCTGCGCCGCCAGTCGGTGGTGCGGAAGGCGCGCTCGGCGGCGGCCAGCGCGGCTTCGGCCTCGGGCTGTCCGCCTTCGGCGAAGGTGGCCGAGGCTTGCGAGGTCGCGGGGTTGAAGGATTCGCCGCGGCGCGCCCCGCCCTGCAGCGCGTCGAGCCATTGTCCATCGATGTAATGGGATGCGTGATTCATGTCTGTGTCCACAAAGACGAGGCCGGTTTCAGTTCGCCTTGATGTCGTTATCGCGGGCGACCTTGGTCCAGAACGGCACTTCCCGCTGGATCAGGTCGTGGAATTCCTTGGACGTGCTGGAGCGCGCGGTGTTGCCGATGGCCGCGAATTTTTTCTTGACCGTGGGCAGGGCCGTGACGCGCGCCACTTCGGCCTGCAGGCGCTGGACGATGTCGTCCGGGGTCCCGGCCGGCGCCAGCAGGCCGGCCCACAGTTCGACGTCGAGGTCTATGCCTGACTCTTTGAGGGTAGGCACGTCGGGCAGCAGTTCGGTACGGGCGGCCGAGGTCACGCCGAGCGCGCGCACGCGGTTGCTCTGGAGCGCGGACATGGCGGGCGTGGGATCGACGATGGCCATGGAGACGTTGCCGGCCATGACGGATTGCGCGGATTCGTTGCTGCCTTTGTAGGGAATGTGCGCGAAGCTCGCGCCGGTCTTGGCCTTGAACAGTTCCGTCACCAGTTGGAAGGAGGCGGCGCTGGAGCCGTAGTTGGCCCGGTCGGGATGTGCCTTGGAGTAATCGACGAGTTCCGCCACGTTCTTGGCTGGAAGCTCGGCATTGGCGATGAGCACGAGCGGAAAGACCGCCGTCAGGGAGATGGGCTTGAAGTCGTCGACCGAATAGGGCAGCTTGGAATACAGCCCGGGGTTGAACGAGATCGGTCCGCTCGCGCCCCAGAACAGCGTATAGCCATCCGGCTTGGCCTTGGCCACGTAGGCCGCGCCGATAATCGAGGCCACGCCCGCGCGGTTCTCGACGATGACGGGCTGTTTCAGGCCCTTGCTCATTTCTTCGGCCATGATGCGCGCCAGCACGTCGTTGCCGCCGCCCGCGGCATAGCCGATCACGATGGTGACGGGCTTGTCGGGATAGGCGGCGTGGGCCGCGGGTGCCGCCAGCAACATGGGGGCCAGCGCCAGGGCCGCGATGGGCCATGCTCTCGATTTGCTCATTGTCTTCCTCCGGTTTTTTTGTATTTGCGCTACTAGATATTGCCGATCTGCACGTGCAGCAATGCCGCGCGCCCGGCGTCCACGGCCTCCAGGCAGCGCCGGATCGCCGGGCCGACCTCGGCCGGATCGGCGACCCGTTCGCCGTGCGCGCCGAAAGCCTGGGCGACCTGGGCGAACTCGCGCGTTTCGCCGCTCAGCCGGGCATGGAACTCGTCGGCGTCGGCCGCGGCGCCGTCGGGGTGGACCCGCAGCACGGCTTCTTTCACGGCCTGCCAGCCGCCGTTGTCGAGTACGACCGTGAAGATGGGAAGCCCGTAGCGCTGCGCGGCGTCGTAGACGGCCGTGGCCGCGCTGAAGTGGAAGCCGCCGTCGCCCACGATCTGGATGGCGCGCACGCCGGGGCGCGCGAGCCTGGCGCCCAGCGCCATGCCGCCGCTATAGCCCAGCCCGCCGCCGGCCGTGCCCAGGAAGGTCTGCGGCCGGGTGCGGCGGATGTGGTTGAGCACCATGGGCGCGTTGCGGATGGCTTCGCTGACGATGACGTCGTCCTGCGAGATCGCGGCGTCCAGCTGCGCGCACAGATAGGCGGGCGAGATGGCGCCCGGGGAGCCGCCCTGCGCGGCGGCCTGGGCGGCACGGGCCCGCCGGGCCGACGCGGCGGCCTCGAGCTGCGCCATGCGGCCGCGCACGCGCGCGCGGAACGCATCGTCGGCGCGCGCCTCGACGATGCCGATGACCTGGCGCAGCACCGTGGCGCAATCGGCCTGCACCCGCATGTCGGTGGCGAAGCCCCACATGGGGAAGTCTTTCTTGATGGGATCGACGTCGATGTGCACCCAGCGCGTCTCTGGGCGTTCGCGCATGTATTTGGGCAGCCAGGGCACGTCCACGTCGAGCAGCAGCCCGAGGTCGGCCTCGGCCACGCCCGGGGCGGGATCGAAACCGGCGAAGCACGGCGATTCACGCGAAATGTTCAAGGTAAAGGGCGAGAACTCGTACACGGCGATGCCGCACAGCATGGCCAGCTCTTCCAGCGCCTGCATGGCTTGCGCGCTGCGGCCCAGGTAGGCCGCGACGGCGATCGGCTTTTCCGCGTCCATCAGGGCCTGGGCGATCTGTCCGGCCCGCTGCTCGTCGATGCCGCCCAGCGCCACGGGACCGTAGCGCGCTTCGCTGAACTCGCGCACCTGCTCTTCTTCCCACTGCTCGGCCAGCGCTTCGCGCGGCAGGGTGAGGTAGACCGGTCCGGGCGGATCGCTCTGCATGACGGCATGCCCGCGGCGCAGGACTTCCCGCGCGTTGACGCCGGTCGACAAGGTGTATTCCCACTTCACGTAGGGCCTGACCAGGCTGCCGATGTCGAACGGATCCTGCACGAAGTGCACGTAGTTGTCGCGCGAGCCCTGCAGCTCTCCGTGGAGGGTATGCGGCGAGCGCCCCGCCATCAGCATGACCGGCAGGCGCGAGCGGAACATGTTGTGCATGCCCATGGCGGCGTTGGCCGTGCCCGCATCGACGTGCACCATGACCGCCTGGCCGCGCCCGGTCATCGCCGCGTACCCCGCCGCCATGTGGATGGCGACGTTCTCGTGGGCGCACAGGACGAAGCGCGGATGCGGGCGCCCTTCCTTGCGCCAGCGCGCAAGCTCCTCGAGGATGGTCGCGTGGTCGGTGCCCAGGTTGGAAAAGACGTACTCGACGTTCAGGTCGGTCAGCCCCTGGAGCAGATAGTGGGCGCTGCTGTACATAAGGTCTCCTGATATTTTGGTAACCATCGTACAAAGGCCGACGAAATGCGTAAAATGAAATGAACTGATATCAGACATGCTTCGAACGCATGTCTATTCTGCATGCGCCACGTGCTATTCGCGCCGCTTAGACGCCGCCCTGATCCAGGGCATAACGGATCCCGCTTCGCCGGGTGCCGCCCCTGGGGGCGCGCGTAAGCGCGTAGGGGGTCCCATTGGCGAAACGTCTCTCGCACCAGGTCGATCTGAATCTGCTGGAACTCTTCCAGGCCGTCTACCAGACCCGCAACCTCACCGCGGCCGGCCGCGAACTGGGCTTGAGCCAGCCCGCCATGAGCCGCGCATTGACCCGGCTGCGCCATGCCTACGGCGACGACCTCTTCCTGCGCCAGCCGCACGGGCTGGTGCCTACGCCGTTTGCCGACGAGTTGAGCGCGCCGGTCCGCCAGGCGCTGAATATCGTCCGGCAGACGCTGCACCCGCCGGTCTTCCATCCCGCAACCGAAAACCGTGTGTTCACGTTGGCCATGTCGGATGTGAGCGAGCAGGTCTTCCTGCCGACCCTGGCGGACCTGGTGGCGCGCCAGGCGCCCGGCGTGCGCCTGCAGACCAGCCAGCTGCAGGGCAAGGCGCTGCACGACGCGATGGCCGACGGCACCGTGGATCTGGCCATGGGCCACTTGCGGCTCCATCCCGAGGGCATGTGTTCCGACGTGCTGTTCACGGCCAGGTACGCCTGCATCGCCCGCCGCGACCACCCCGCCATCCACGGCCGGCTGACCGTGGACAATTTCCGCAGCCTGGGGCACGTGATCGCCACGGGATCGATCACCGGGCATGCGCAGGTGCTGGAGCGCATCCTGTCCTCCCCCGGCATCGGCGCGCCGATCGCGCTGCGGGTCGGCCACTTTCTCTCGATCGGCCGCATCGTTGCGCAGACCGACTACCTGGCCACCGTGCCGCGCACGCTTGCGGCGACTTTCGAACATGCGTGGGGAGTCCGGACCTACGAACCGCCGCTCCCCCTGCCGCCCTACGAAGTGGCGCAGTCCTGGCACGAGCGCTATGCCCGCGATCCCGGCCTGACGTGGCTGCGCAGCCTGGCATACCAGCGATTTTTCGGGCGGCCGCCCACCTGAGGGGGCGCCGCCCGGCTCAGGGCCGGCGGCCGTTGCGCTATTCGTCGCTCACCAGGAACAGCCGCCGGTGCTCCTTGATCGCGTAGCGGTCGGTCATGCCGGCGATGTAGTCGGCGATGGCGCGCGCCTGGCCGAGACTGGCGCGCGCCTGGTATTGCGGCGGCAGCAGGCGCGGATCGTCCATGAAGGCGGTGAACAGGTCGCGCAGGATGCGCTTGGCCTTGGTGGTCATGCGCAGCACCTTGTAGTGCCGGTAGAGGTTATCGCGCAGGAACGTCTTCAGCTCGTCGGCCTCGGCGCGCAGCGCGGCGCTGAAGCCCGCCAGCGGAGGTCCGCCCCGCACGTCGTCGATCGACTGCGGCCGGTGTTCGGCGATGTGCTCGGCGGTGGTGCCGGTCAGGTCGATGATCAGGGTGTTGATCATGCGCCGCACGGTCTCGGTAATGGCTCGGCGTTCCGGCAGCTCCGGGTAGCGCTGGACCACCTCCCGGTAGTGGCGCGCGAAGATGCGCACCTGGCGCAGTTGCTCCAGCGTGATCAGGCCCGAGCGCAGACCGTCGTCGATGTCATGGTTGTTGTAGGCGATCTCGTCGGACAGATTGGCGAGCTGGGCTTCGAGCGAGGGCTGGGTGCGCCGGAGGAAGCGCTCGCCGACGTCGCCCAGCCGCGCCGCGCGCGTCAGCGAGCAATGTTTCAGTATGCCTTCGCGCGTTTCGAAACACAGGTTCAGGCCGTCGAAGTCGGCATAGCGCTCTTCGAGCTCGTCCACCACGCGCAGGCTTTGCAGGTTGTGCTCGAAGCCGCCGGCCTCGGGCGCGAACTCGTGCATGCAGGCGTGCAGGATGTCCTGCCCGGCGTGGCCGAAAGGTGTATGGCCCAGGTCGTGCGCCAGCGAGATGGCTTCGGCCAGGTCTTCGTTCAGGCCGAGATTGCGCGCCACGGAGCGGGCGATCTGCGCCACCTCCAGGCTGTGCGTGAGCCGGGTGCGGAACAGGTCGCCTTCGTGGTTGACGAATACCTGGGTCTTGTACTCCAGCCGCCGGAAGGCGTTGGCGTGGATGATGCGGTCGCGGTCGCGCTGGAATTCGGTGCGCCCCTCGGGCGGGGCTTCGGGATGGCGCCGGCCGCGCGTGGCGGCCGGGTCGGCGGCGTAAGGAGCAAGGACTTGCGGCATGGTCGTAAGAGGCTCCTTCGATGGGGTTCAGGCGACGACGGCTGGCTGCTCGCCCGCGGTTTTCGCTACCGTCCGGTCCAGCGCCTGCCGGACCAGCGCGGCGTCGGCCGGCGTTCGCACCGCCTCGCCCAGTTTCGGCAGCAGGATGAAGCGCAATTGCCCGGCCTCGGTTTTCTTGTCGCCCTGCATCAGGTCGAACCAGCGTTCGGTGCCCAGGTCGGGCGCGTAGACGGGACAGCCTATCGCCAGCGTCAGCGCGCGGATGCGCTCGGCATCGGCCTGCACCAGCCCGGCGGCCAGCGCCGACAGCTCGGCCGCCTGCACCATGCCGCAGCCCACGGCCTCGCCATGCAGCCAGGCGCCGAAGCCCAGCCCCGCCTCGATGGCATGGGCGAAGGTATGGCCGAAGTTCAGGATCGCGCGCAGGCCGGTCTCGCGTTCGTCCTGCGAGACGACGAAGGCCTTGAGCTCGCAGGAACGGGCGATGGCGTGGGCCAGCGCCTGCGGGTCGAGCGCGCGCAGGTCTTGTGCGTGGGCTTCGCACCAGGCAAAGAACTCCGCGTCGAGGATGGCGCCGTATTTGATGACCTCGGCCAGGCCCGCGGAGACTTCACGCGCCGGCAGGGTGTTGAGCACATCGGTGTCGATTTCCACCGAGATCGGCTGGTAGAACGCGCCAAGCATGTTTTTGCCGATCGGATGGTTGACGGCGGTCTTGCCGCCCACGGAGGAATCGACCTGCGACAACAGCGTGGTCGGCACCTGGATGAAGCGGATGCCGCGCATGTAGACCGCCGCGGCGAAGCCGGCGATGTCGCCGATCACCCCGCCGCCCAGCGCCACGATTACTGCCTTGCGATCGCAATGCTGCGCCAGCATGCCGTCGAAGATCAGGTTGAGCGTCTGCCAATCCTTGTATTGCTCGCCGTCGGGCAGCTCGATGCGCAGCACCCGCTTGCCGGTTGCCGACAGCGCCCGCTCGGCGCGCTCGGCGTAGAGCGCGGCGACGGTGGGATTGGTCACCAGGACCAGGGTGGTCGCGTCGGCCGGCACGGCCTCGGCCAGGCGGTCCAGGCGGCCGGGGGCGATCTGGATGGAATAATTTCCGCCGGGGGTTTCGACACGTACTTGTTTCATAGGCACTCCAGCGGCGGCAGCTCGGCGGGCGGCGTGACGCGCTTGTTGCAGGTTGCGAGCAGGGGCAGGATGCGGTTGACCAGCCTGGGAACCGAGCCCTTGCCCGTATCGATGACCAGGTCGGCGATTTCTTCGTACAGCGGTTCGCGCTGGCGCAGCAGTTCGCCGATGCGGGCCAGCGGGTCGGCCGTCTGCAGCAGCGGCCGGTTGCGGTCGTGGCGGGTGCGCTGGTAGAGCTCGTCTGCGCGCGCGCGCAGATAGACCACGACGCCGCGCGCCCGCAGCATGCGGCGGTTCTCTTCGGCCAGCACGGCTCCGCCGCCGGTGGCCAGCACGGCCCCGGAAACACGGCTGCATTCGTCCAGCGCAAGGGTCTCGCGGCGGCGAAAGCCCGCCTCGCCCTCGAGATCGAAGATGATCGGCACCCGCACGCCGCAGCGCGCCTCCAGCACATGGTCGACGTCGATGAACTCGCGCGACAATGCCCGGGCGAGCCCGCGCCCGATGGTGGTCTTGCCCGCTCCCATCATTCCGACCAGGAACACGGGCGGCACGAAATCCGTGCCCGCCGGCCCCGTAGCGGCGGCCGCGCATGAATCGTAGGAAAGCTGATCCACTGGCTAGTGAGGCCGAAGCCACGAAATATAGTTACAAGAGCCCATTATCCCGCAAGAGCGCCCCAGCCGAAAATCGCCGCCGGGACTTTTGCACATCATCTGTTACAGGAACCCCAGCCCGCCCGGCGGGTCTATAAGGCCGCTACCGCCCTATGTTCCTATAATGGGTCTCGTCCTCGCACGAGAAACAGCTTCCTCATGTCCCGTATCATCCTGAAGGTCCTCGGCATTCTCGCCGGCCTGGCCGCCTGCGGCATCCTGCTGGTCGGCCTGGCGCTGGCGCTGGCATACCCCAACCTGCCAGACCTCGACGCCCTGACCGACTACCATCCCAAGATGCCGCTGCGCGTCTACACCTCGGACAACACCCTGATCGGCGAGTTCGGCGAAGAGCGGCGCAACGTAGTGCGCATCCGCGACGTGCCCGACGTGCTGAAATCGGCGATCTTGTCCGCAGAAGACGACCGTTTCTACCAACATGGCGGCATCGACTGGACCGGCGCCGTCCGCGCCGCGCTCACCAACGTCGTCAACTTTTCCAAAAGCCAGGGCGCCAGCACGATCACCATGCAGGTGGCGCGCAACTTCTATCTGTCGTCCGAAAAGACCTGGACCCGCAAGCTCTACGAGATCCTGCTGACCTTCAAGATCGAGGCCAATCTCACCAAGGACCAGATCCTGGAGCTCTACATCAACCAGATCTACCTGGGCCAGCGCTCCTACGGTTTCGCGTCGGCGGCCCGGATCTACTACGGCAAGCCGCTGTCGGAGATCACCGCCGCCGAGGCGGCCATGCTCGCCGGGATCCCCAAGGCCCCCTCGCGCTACAACCCGGTGGTCAACCCGACCCGCGCCAAGCTGCGCCAGCAATACGTGCTGCAGCGCATGACCGGCCTGGGCTACCTGACCGAACCCGAGTACCGCGCCGCGCTCGACGAAAAGCTGAAGATCCGCCAATTGGGCGGCGAATTCGGCGTGCGCGCCGAGTACGTGGCCGAACTGGCCCGCCAACTGGTCTACGACATCTACAAGGAAGAGACCTATACGCGCGGCCTGAACGTCTACACCACGGTCAAGTCCGACATGCAGGACGCGGCCTACGGCGCCCTGCGCGACGGCGTGCTCGACTACGAGCGCCGCCATGGCTATCGCGGCCCGGAAGCCTTCGTCGACCTGCCCGCCGGCATCGACGGCGATGCCGAGAAGCTCAACGAGGCGGTGGACGACGCGCTCAACGACTACCCCGACAGCGACAACCTGATGGCCGCCGTGGTGCTGTCCGCCGAGCCCGCCAAGGTACGGGTGGCGCGCAGCTCGGGCGAGATCATCGAAATCTCCGGCAAGGGCCTCAAGTTCGCGCAGTCCGCGCTGTCGCCCAAGGCCCAGCCTTCGATGAAACTGCGCCGCGGCGCCGTCGTGCGCATCCTCAAGACCGGCAACGACTGGGAAATCCTGCAGATTCCCCAGGTCCAGGGCGCCTTCGTCTCCACTGATCCCCAGAACGGCGCGATCCGCGCCATGGTGGGCGGCTTCGACTTCCACAACGGCAAGTTCAACCGCGTGACGCAGGCCTGGCGCCAGCCGGGCTCCAGCTTCAAGCCCTTCATCTACGCGGCGTCGCTGGAGCGCGGACTGACTCCCGCCACCATCGTCTCGGACGACCCTTTCGTGCTGGAGGCTTCGGCCACAGGCTCGCAGCGCTGGGAACCGAAGAACTACGACGGCAAGAACGAACCGCCGATGACCATGCGCCAGGGCCTGGCCAAGTCCAAGAACCTGGTGTCGATCCGCATTCTGCAAAGCATCGGCCCGCAGTATGCGCAGGACTACATCACCCGCTTCGGCTTCGAGGCCGCCCGCCACCCGGCCTACCTGACCATGGCGCTGGGCGCCGGCTCGGTCACGCCGCTGCAGATGGCCGGCGCCTACTCGGTGTTCGCCAACGGCGGCTACCGCGTGACGCCCTACCTGATCGACAAGGTCACCGACAGTACCGGCCGCGTGCTGATGCAGGCCCGTCCCACCAAGGCCGGCGACGAATCGCTGCGCGCCATCGATGCCCGCACCGCCTTCATCGCCGACTCCATGCTGCGCGACGTGGTGCGCACCGGCACGGCGCGCGCCGCGCTGTCGCTCAAGCGTTCGGACGTGGGCGGCAAGACCGGCACGACCAACAACTCGGTGGATGCCTGGTTCGCGGGCTATACCCCCGGGCTGGTGGGCGTGGCCTGGCTGGGCTACGACCAGCCGCGCTCGCTGGGCACGCGCGAAACCGGCGGCGGCGCCGCCATGCCGATCTGGCTGAAGTTCATGCAGCAGGCGCTCAAGGACGTCCCGCAGCGCGAACAGCCCATGCCGCAAGGCATCGTCGTCAGCGACGGCGATTACTACTTCGCGGAATTCCCGCCGGGGCAGGCAGTGGCCAGCGTCGGCGTGCCCCAGCCCTCGGCCGATCCCATGTCCCGGCTCATCGACAGCCTGGGCAACCTGATCAACGGCAACGGCGGCAGCAACACGGGCGAAGGCGCGCGCCGCGAGAACTACCTGCCGTGACCGGAGCGGCCGGCGCCTCGGGAGTGGCGCCGTGCCCCAACCGCATGAAGGGACGCCGCCTGGCCCAGGGCGCCGCGGATCCGGCTCCGCCGGTCCGCCAGCGCCGCCCCCTGAGGGAGCGCGCGTCAGCGCGTAGGGGAGGGGACTTCCACTTCTATGGGCTGGCCCGATTGCTCGGAGCAAATACGCGACAAGGCCTGCGCCAGCTCCTCGCCGGAGCGGGTGTCGAGCCACTTGCCGTCCTTCAGGCGATAATGGAAGCCGCCGCTGCGCGCAGCGACCCACATTTCCTGCATGGGGGCTTGGCTGTTGACGACGGCCTGGCTGCCGTCCTCGAAGGTCAGGGTCAGCACGTTGCCATTGCGCGTGCCTTCGATATCGATGTCGCGCTGTTCGAACCAGACATCGGCCTGCTGCTCGATCGAATCCAGGATGTCCTGGGCCAGGGCAAGAAATTCGCTTTCGTTCATAATTTCGTCTATGTCCGACATGAAACCATCGCGCCGCGGGCGCGCCGCATGCCCAGACCTTGATCGGGTTGCTGATACCGCCATTGTAGCCAGCAAGCCCCGCATGGCGCGGCGGCTGGGCGCCGCCTGCGCGGCTGCCGCGCTCGCGCTGCTGGCGGGCTGCGGCAACAAAGGGCCGCTCTACCTGCCCAAGGCGCCGCCCCAGGCCACGCAGCCGGCCGCTCCGGCCCAAGCGGCGCCGGCACAGACCGGCGACGATGTTTCCCGCCGCAACGAATCCATCTCGCATACTCCCATTCCCCAATGAGCCTTTCCGCCTCCCTGCCCGTTCCGGTCGGCAGCCCCCATTTCGCCTACCGCGACGGCATCCTGCACGCCGAGGGCGTGTCCGTGGCCCAGTTGGCCGACCGGCTGGGCACGCCGCTCTACATCTATTCGCGCGCCGCGCTGCACGCCGCCTACGATGCCTACCGCCAGGGCATAGGCGAGCGCGACGTGCTGGTCTGCTACGGCATGAAGGCCAACTCCAATCTCGCCGTGCTGCGCGAGTTCGCCCGCATGGGCTCCGGCTTCGACATCGTCTCGGCCGGCGAGCTGCAGCGCGTGCTGGCCGTGGGCGGCGACCCCGGCAAAGTGGTGTTCTCGGGCGTGGGCAAGCAGGCCGCCGAGATGCGCCTGGCGCTCGAGGCGGGCGTGAAATGCTTCAACGTCGAATCCGTGGCCGAACTGCACCGCCTTTCCTCGGTCGCGCACGCCATGGGCAAGCGCGCGCCGGTGTCGCTGCGCGTCAACCCGGACGTGGATCCCAAGACCCATCCCTACATCTCCACCGGGCTCAAGGAAAACAAATTCGGCATCGCCATCGAGGAAGCTCCCGCCGCCTACCGCACGGCCGCCTCGCTGCCGGGCATACAGGTGGTCGGCGTGGACTGCCACATCGGTTCGCAGATTACCGAGACCGCGCCGTTCCTGGACGCGCTCGACAAGCTGCTGGACCTGCTCGACGTCCTGGCCGCGGACGGCATCCGCGTCGAGCACCTGGACCTGGGCGGCGGCCTGGGCATCCGCTACTCGGACGAAACCGCGCTGGCACCCAAGACGCTGCTGTCGCGCGTGTTCGAGCGCATCGATGCGCGCGGCTACGGCTCGCGCCAGATCGTGCTGGAGCCGGGCCGCTCGCTGGTCGGCAATGCCGGCCTGCTGGTGACGCGGGTGGAATACCTCAAGCCCACCGACGCCAAGAACTTCCTGATCGTCGACGCGGCCATGAACGACCTGATCCGGCCCACGCTGTACGAGGCCTACCACGGCGTGCTCGCGGTCCGGCCGCGCGCCGATGAAGCCGCCGCGCTCTACGACGTGGTCGGCCCGGTCTGCGAAAGCGGCGACTGGCTGGCCAAGGACCGCTCGCTGGCCGTGCGCGAAGGCGACTACCTGGCAATCGAATCCGCCGGCGCCTACGGCATGGTCATGGCCAGCAACTACAACACCCGGCCGCGCGCGGCCGAGGTCATGGTGGACGGCGGCAGCTACCACGTCGTGCGCGCGCGCGAAACGGTCGAGCAGCTGTTCGCGCTGGAATCCACGCTGGGCTGACGCCCGACCGAGACAGCCGCACATGTCCAGCCCCGTCCCGATTCCCCCTCCCGGCTACCCCACCGGCCTCGCGGATCAGAGCGCGCCCGCCGGCAAGACGGGCAGGATCCTGCAGATCCTGCAGGGGCGGTTCGCCAGCGGCCACTACCGCTTCGGCGAAAAACTCTCGGTGGTGGACCTGGCGCAGGAATTCGGCGTCAGCCGCCAGCCCATCATCACCTCGATGCGCGACCTGGCCGGCGACGGCTTCGTCATCATTACGCCGCAGGTCGGATGCGAAGCGGCGGCGCCCGATCGCGGCGAAATCCAGGATTTCTTCTCGGTCTTCGCCAAGATGGAAGGCCGCATGGCCGGCATGGCGGCCGAACGCCATGACGAAGCCGACCTGGCCCGGCTGCGCGCGGCTCAGGCCAGCTTCGAGCAGTCGCCCAGCGGCGGCGGCCACTGGAACCTGGACAACGTCAGCTATTTCCACAGCGTCATCCGGCACATGGCCAGGACGCCCGTGCTGGCCAATCGCATCGGCAAGTTCTGGCACATGGCCAACTACATCCTGCGCAACGGCCAGCGCGACTATTCCGAGCACATGCGCGCCATCGGCAACCGCGAGCGCGCCGGCATCGTCGCCGCCATCGCCGCGCGCGACGCCGCCGCGGCGGAGCAGGCGATGGAAGCCCACGTGCTGGGCAAGCCGCGCCGCGTAGGACTGCTCTAAAGCCGCCTCCGGCGGCCGCTCTTCCCCCCTCGCTTCTTCTCTTCGACCACGATGCTTCTGCTGATTCGCCTTGATTGACATACTAGAATCTTAGTTATAGAGTACGTCCAGTGCATCGCCCCGGAGTACGCAGTGAAACTGTTGATCGTGGACCATTACTTCAGCCGGCCTTACCACGAGGCCCTGGCTGCCGCCTTTCCGCAGGTGGAGATCGCCAGCGGACGCAATTTCGCCGCCATCGACGACGCGGCGCTGGCCGGCTGCGAAGCGGTCTTCGCCCTGGGCCACCTCTACACCAACGAACTGGTGGCCCGCATGCCGCGCCTGCGCTGGATACAGGCGCTCACCACCGGCACCGACGCCATCGTCGCGCTGGAAACGCTCCGGCCCCACGTGCTCGTCACCTCGGCCCGCGGCATCCACGCCCCGCAGATGTCCGAGATGGCCTTCATCCACATGCTGGCCCTGACGCATCAGTTGCCCCGCATGCTGCGCAACCAGGCGCAAGCCACCTGGGAACGCTGGCCGCAATCGCTGCTGTACCGCAAGCGCGCGGTCATCCTCGGCACGGGGATCATCGCCGAAGGCCTGGCCAGGCGGTGCAAGGCCTTCGACATGGAGGTCGTCGGCATCTCGGGCGCGCCGCGCGAAGTCCCGAACTTCGATCTCGTCCTGCCTCGCGCGCGCCTGCATGAAACCCTGGCGACGGCCGATTACGTCATCTGCCTGCTGCCGGCCGGCCCCGACACCGACGGCTCGATCGACGGCCGCTTCTTCGCGGCCATGAAGCCCGGCGCCTTCTTCGTCAACATGTCGCGCGGCAGCGTCGTCGATGAGGACGCGCTGCTCGCGGCGGTACGCCAGGAAACGATCGCCGGCGCCGGGCTGGACGCGTTCGCCACCGAACCCCTGCCCGCCGGCCATCCTTTCTGGCAGGAGCCGCGCATCCTGATCTCGCCCAAGCACGGCGGCACGACCGAAATCTACGTCGAGCAAGTCATGCCCATTCTTGAACACAACCTTCGGTGCTACCTCGACGGACGGCCGGGCGCCATGCGCAACGTCGTCCGGAGCGGCAGCGACCGGCCCCTGGTCCAACCCGCGGAAATCCAATGAGCGACAACAACTCCCGAGTCCTGCATCCCATCTCCACCGCCGAGCTCGAACGGCGCTGGCAGGCCGTGCGCCTTCAAATGGAAGCGCGCGGCATCGACGCGCTCGTCATGCAGAACGCCAACGACTGGCTCGGCGGCTACGTCAAATGGTTCACCGACCGCCCCGCCACCAACGCCTACCCGCGCGCCATCGTCTTCGCGCGCAGCGGCCACATGATTTCGGTCGAACAAGGGCCGACGGGCGGCGTGCGCCAGGTCGAGGCCGACGACCTGGCCGACCGCGGCGTCGAGCGCATCCTGTTCACGCCCAGCTACGCGTCCATCCACTACACCGGCCACTACGACGCCGACCTGGTGCTGGGCGAACTCAAGCGCGCCGGCTACAAGACCATAGGCATGGTGGGCACGGCCTGCATGTACCACGATTTCTGCGCCCATTTGCTGAAGTCGCTCGACGCGGCGGGCGTGAAAGTGGTGGACGCCACCGACATGGTGGACCACATCAAGGCCATCAAGAGTCCCGAGGAAATCGAGGCCATCCAGCGCATGGCGGCCATGCAGGACGAGGTGCTGCAAGCCCTCACGCGCCACATCCGGCCGGGCATGAAGGATTTCGAGATTTCCGCCTATGCGCAGTACGTGGGGCAATTGCACGGCAGCGAGCAAGGGCTGTTCATCGGCTCGTCCTCGCCCGCCGGCCGCGCCGCCATGTACAAGCCGCGCCACCTGCAGGGCCGCGAGATCCGCGAAGGCGATTCGTTCACCCTGCTGATCGAGAACAACGGCCCCGGCGGCTACTACGGCGAACTGGCGCGCACCTTCGTGCTGGGCAAGGCCTCGGAAGAGCTGAAGGACACCATAGCGCTGCTGGTCGAGGCGCAGCGCCATACGCTGGACCAGCTCAAACCGGGCGCGCTGCCCGCCGACATTCTGTCCGCGCACAATGCCTTCATGCGTTCGCGCGGCATGCGCGAGGAAACGCGCCTGTATTGCCACGGCCAAGGCTACGACATGGTCGAGCGCCCGCTGATCCGGGAAGACGAGACCATGCCCATCGCCGCCGGCATGAATATCGTGGCGCACCCCGGCCACGCCACGCCCAGCGTCTTCACCACCGTTTGCGACAACTACATCATCGGCCCCGACGGCCCGGGAGAGTGCCTGCACAAGACCCCCAAGACGATCATCGAAATCTGACCCGCGGCCGCGCGCCTCGCGCGGCGGCTTTGCCGCATTCACGCCCTGCCCTGCTTGATGATGGAGGCTTGCCATGTCCCGTACCGGATCGCCAGCAGTACCTCGCCCCACCTCTCTCGACCGGACCGTCCGCCTCGCCGCGGCGCCGGCCGCGGCCGCAGTTGCCGCCAGCCTGGCGCTGGCCTCGCCCGCCGCCTGGGCGCAACGCTATCCCGAACGCTCCGTCCAGATCGTCGTGCCCTATGCCCCCGGCGGCAGCGTGGACGTGATCGCGCGGGCGCTTGCGCAAAAGCTGACTGAACAGACCGGCCAGACCTTCTTCATCGACAACCGCGCCGGCGCGGGCGGCACGATAGGCGTGGGAGCGGTGGCGCGCGCCAAGCCCGACGGCTACACGCTGGTGCTGACCTCGCTGGGTGCCCTGACCGTCACCGTCCACCTGACCAAGGCCGGCTACGATCCGCTCAAGGACCTCGCGCCGATCTCGCTGATCGCCACCAGCGGCCTGGTGATCTCGGTCAAGAACGACTCGCCCATCCGGTCGATGCGCGACCTGATCGATGCCGCCAAGGCCAAGCCGGGCAGCATCAACTATTCCGTCACCGGCGTCGGCAGCCAGACGTTCCTCGCGGGCGAGCTGCTCAAGCGCTCCCAGGGGCTGGACATGACCTCGGTCCAGTACAAGGGAGGCGGCCCCGCCGCGGCGGCGGTCGCCGCCGGCGAGGTGCACGCCGGCATCACGGATTCGGGGCCGATACAGCCCCTGCTTCAATCCAACCGCGTGCGCGTACTGGCCGTGACCGGCGGCCAGCGCGCGTCGGCCATGCCCGACGTGCCGACCATGGAAGAAGCCGGCGTGCCGGGATTCCGCATCGACTCGGCCATGGCCTTGCTCGCGCCCGCCGGCACGCCGCCGGAGATCGTGCGCAAGCTCAATGCCGAGGTGGCGACCGCCCTCAAGTCGCCAGATCTGGTCGAGCGCATCCACACCGCCTCGCACGATCCGAAACCGAACACGCCCGAACAGATGCGCGACATGCTCAAGGAGGAGTTCGACCGCTGGGGCGCGCTGGTCCGTGAAGTCGGCGTCAAGCTCGAGTAGGCGGGAGCGGCCATGCCTACCCTCGACCTGACGCTGGCCGCCGGCCCCTACGACCGCCTGCAGGCCCTCTACGACGGCACGGTAGCCGTCGAGGGTGTGCGCATCGATGCGAACGTGCGGCAGCGCCCGGTCGACATCTTCAGTCCGATGATCGAACGCGGCGCCTTCGACATCGCCGAAATGTCGCTGACGCACTGCTACGCCCTGACCGCCCAGGGCCGCGCCAATTTCGTCACGCTGCCGGTCTTTCCGTCACGGATGTTCCGGCACGGATTCATTTTCGTGAATGCCAAAGCAGGCATCCGCACGCCGGCCGATCTCGCCGGCAAGCGGATCGGCGTCCAGGGCCACCAGATGACGGCGGCTGTCTGGATACGGGGCCTGCTGCGCGACGAGCACGGCGTCGACCTGGACGGGGTCGAATGGTATGAAGGCGGCGTCAATGAATACGGGGTGGCGGGCGGCGACATCATGGAGCTGCGGCCCAGCCGGCCGCTGCGCGCGCAGCGCATCCCCGCCACCACCTGCCTGAGCGACCTGCTCGCCCAGGGCGGGATCGACGCGCTGGTGGGCGCCTTCATCCCGAAATCCTACGGCCGGCACGGCGACGTGCAGCGGCTGTTCCCCGATTACCGGACCCGCGAAGCCGGGTATTTCTCCCGCACGGGCATTTTTCCCATCATGCACGCACTGGTCCTGCGGCGCGACGTGCACGAGGCGCATCCCTGGCTGGCGCCGGCGCTGGTGCAGGCCTGCGATCAGGCCAAGGCCGCCGCCTGGCAGCGGCTGCGCTTCAGCGGCGCGCTGTCGGCCATGCTGCCGTGGCTGATGGACCACGTGGAGGAAACCGTGGCGGCGCTGGGGCCCGATCCCTGGCCCTATGGCATCGAAGCCAACCGGCCCACGCTGGACGCGTTCTCCGCCATGCTGCACGACGACGGCTACCTGGAGCGGCCGATGAGCTGGGACGAGGTATTCGTACCGGCGCGCGCAAGCGCGCAGGGGGATCAGGATTTCAGCTTATAGCCGGTGCGGAACATCCAGGCCACCACGCCGAGACACAGCAGCAGGAACGCCAGCGTCATGCCCAGGCTCACCGCCACGTTCACGTCCGCTTCGCCGTAGAAGCTCCAGCGGAAGCCGCTGATCAGGTAGACCACCGGGTTGGCCAGGGTGATCTTCTGCCACAGCGGCGGCAGCATGCTGATGGAATAGAAGGCGCCGCCCAGGAAGGTCAGCGGCATCACCACCATCAACGGGACGATCTGCAGTTTCTGGAAATCGTCGGCCCATAGGCCGATGATGAAGCCGAACAGGCTGAACGTGACGGCGGTCAGCACCAGAAAGCCGATCATCCAGAACGGATGGGCGATGTGGTACGGCACGAACAGGCGCGCCGTGACCAGGATCAGGATGCCCAGCAGCACCGATTTGGATGCCGCCGCGCCCACGTAGCCGACCACCGCCTCCAGCGGCGACACCGGCGCCGACAGCAGCTCGTAGATCGTGCCGGTCCACTTGGGCATGTAGATGCCGAACGAGGCGTTGGAGATGCTCTCGTTGAGCAGCGACATCATCACCAGTCCGGGGACGATGAAGGCGCCATAGCTGACGCTGCCGACCTCGCCCATGCGCGAGCCGATGGCGGTGCCGAACACGATGAAGTACAGCGAGGTGGACAGCACCGGCGAGGCGATGCTCTGCATCAGCGTACGAAAGGCCCGTGCCATCTCGAAGCGGTAGATGGCGCGTATCGCGTAGAAATTGATCATGCCTGCTCCCGCACCAGGTTCACGAAGATGTCTTCCAGGGAACTCTCGCTGGCCTCGATGTCCTGGACCTCTATGCCCTGTCCGATCAGGTCGCGCATCAGCGGCGCGATGCCCTCGGCCTCGCCGCTTTTGTCGAAGACGTGGACCAGGGTGCGGCCCTGGTCGGCCAGCTCCAGGTCGTAGCGGGCCAGCGCGGACGGCAGGGACGCCAGCGGCTGGCGCAGCCGCAGCACGAGCTGCTTCTTGCCGAGCTTGCGCATCAGCGCGCGCTTTTCCTCGACCAGCATCAGCTCGCCCTTGTTGATGACGCCGATGCGGTCGGCCATGTCCTCGGCCTCCTCGATGTAGTGCGTGGTCAGGATGATGGTCATGCCTTCGTCGCGCAGCCGGCGCACCATCTTCCACATGTCGCGCCGCAGCTCGACGTCCACGCCGGCGGTGGGCTCGTCCAGGAACAGGACGGTGGGTTCGTGGGCCAGCGCCTTGGCGATCAGCACGCGGCGCTTCATGCCGCCGGACAGCGTCATGATCCGCGATTTGCGCTTGTCCCACAGCGACAGTTCGCGCAGCACGCGCTCCAGGTAGGCCGGATCGGCGGGGCGGCCGAACAATCCGCGGCTGAAGTTCACGGTCGCCCAGACCGTCTCGAAAGCATCGGTGGACAATTCCTGCGGCACCAGGCCGATGCTGCTGCGCGCGGCGCGGTAGTCGGCCACGATGTCGTGGCCGTCCACGCGCACGCTGCCGGCGCTGGCGCGCGCCAGTCCGCAGACGATGCTGATGAGCGTGGTCTTGCCGGCGCCGTTCGGGCCGAGCAGCGCGAAGATCTCGCCACGGCGGATCTCCAGGTCCACGCCCTTGAGGGCCTGGAAACCGTTGGCATAAGTCTTGGCCAACCCGCGGATCTCGACTGCGGAAGCGGATGGCGGGCTGGCGATCGTGGGCATGTGCGAAACAGATGGCATGTCGGAATCCGGCAGTGGAGCCGGGAAGTGGATGGCGTCTCGGAAAAGGCGGGCGACGCGCCCGTCGAGCAGACACGCGTCGCCGTTGCCGCATCCAGTTTATCGGACGGCGCCCCGCCGCGTGCGGCGAACCCCGGCCGAAACCGCTATCATCGGCGCTCTACGGCCGGCAATCCGCCGGCCATGGCACCATCCGGAGCACCACCATGATCACCACCCACGACAACGTCAGCATGGCACTGTTCTGCGACTTCGAAAACGTTGCCCTGGGGGTGCGCGACGCCAAATACGAGCGCTTCGACATCAAGCTGGTCCTGGAGCGCCTGCTGCTCAAGGGCAGCATCGTGGTCAAGAAGGCCTATTGCGACTGGGAGCGCTACAAGGGTTTCAAGGCGACCATGCACGAAGCCAACTTCGAGCTGATCGACATTCCCCACGTACGCCAATCCGGCAAGAACTCGGCCGACATCCGGCTGGTGGTCGATGCGCTCGACCTCTGCTATACCAAGTCGCACGTCAACACCTTCGTCATCATCAGCGGCGATTCGGACTTCTCGCCGCTGGTCTCCAAGCTGCGCGAGAACGCCAAGCAGGTGATCGGCCTGGGCGTCAAGCAATCGACCTCCGACCTTTTGATCGCCAACTGCGACGAATTCATTTTCTACGACGACCTGGTCCGCGAGACCCAGCAGGCCGCCAAGCGCGATGCGCGCGCTGGCCACGCCGGACGCCGTCCCCAGGAAGAAGACAAGGGTCGCAAGGAAGAACTGGAATCGCGCCGCGACAAGGGCATCGCGCTTGCGGTGGAAACCTTCGACGCGCTGGTGGCCGAACGCGGCGACACCGGCAAGATCTGGGCCTCCGTGCTCAAGGAGGCCATCAAGCGCCGGCGCCCCGATTTCAACGAAAGCTATTTCGGCTTCCGCGCCTTCGGCAACCTGCTCGAGGCGGCCCAGGCCCGCGGCCTGCTGGAATTCGGACGCGACGACAAATCGGGAGCCTACGTGTATCGGGGCAATGGCACCGCAGAGCCTCCGGCGGTGGAAGCGGCAGTGCCGAAGCACTCGATCCCTGCCGCAGAAGTCGCGGAAGCGGCGCCCTTGCCCACGGGACCAGCCGCGGAGGAGGCCACGGCCCAGCCGGAACGCCGGGGCGGCACGCGCGCGCCACGCAAATCGGCATCGCGGCGGGCTTCGCCGGCCAAGGCGGTGAAGAGCGGCAACGCCGACGAAACCGGTCGATCCGCAGAACCCGCGGAAGCACCCTCCCGGGAGCCCATCGACGTGGAACACCGCCCGTCGGCCGAGCAGGCGGCGGTACCTTCTGCGAACGAGACCGTTTTGGAAACGGCGCAGTCCCTCAAGAAGACAGGAGACAAGCCTGCCAAGAAAACGGCAGCCCGTAAGTCAACTGCCCGGCACAGCCGTCCGCGCAAGGCGAGCTCTGCATCCCAAGCGGAATAAGGACGCGGAGCCATGGGGACAATGCCGGGAGGGCTGGGCCTGGCGGCATACCTTCCTTGAAAAATCAGCTTCCGAAGAGGATCCCATCGTC
Organism: Pigmentiphaga humi; assembly: GCF_900606115.1. Classification (GTDB taxonomy): domain Bacteria; phylum Pseudomonadota; class Gammaproteobacteria; order Burkholderiales; family Burkholderiaceae_B; genus Pigmentiphaga; species Pigmentiphaga humi. The sequence continues at coordinate 77,642 of NZ_UWPJ01000011.1, read as the reverse complement.
GATGATTTGCAACTCCAGCAGGGTCATGTCTTTCAACGTCCCCATCCGGATCAGGCCCGGCGCGCAATAGGCTTGCTTGCCCCCATCTTCTTCGATGCGAGGGCTACCCTCCACGTATTGCGAAAACTCGATCTTGTTCATGTCTCCCCCTTCGATTCAGGACAAAAAACCGCAGCACGGCCGTGCATGGGCTCCCACGAAGGCCGAGTATAAAAGGCTTTTGCGCCACCCAGGCAAGAATGACGAGCAGACAAGGACGAGCTGCTGCCGCAGAGGCGCAGCTGCGAGAATCAGCTTGCCGAGCTGGACCCATCCGGGCCGGGGCCCAGATTGAAGTGGGTCATGTCTTTCAACGTCCCCATCCGAACCAGGCCAGGCGCGCAATAGGCCTGCTTGCCCGCATCGTCTTCTTCGATGCGAGGGCTTCCCCCCACGTGTTGCGAAAATTCGGTCTTGCTCATATCGACTCCTTCGATTCAAAACACAAAGCCGCAGCACAGCCCTTCATGGGCTGCTACGAAAGCCGAGTATAAAAGGCTTTTTGCATCACCCACAGAGGGCACGAGACGCAGTAGCGGCCAGGGTGCGCGATTCAATCCCAAATACCGATACTCTCAGCCATGGCGTCGAACGCCTCTGCGTCAAGCGGCGTACATTTCCTTGCCATCGTTCAGGTTCAGCCAGCCGCGCACGACCCGGTAGATGAACCACACATAGCCGGCGCACCAGACGATCCAGCCGACGAACAGCCACATCGTGACCCAGCCGATCACCGCCCACAAGAGCGCAAACCAGAAAGTACGTATCTGCCAGCGGAAATGGCCGGCGACCCAGGTGCCGGCGACGTCGTCGCGCTTGATGTAGTTGATGATGATGGCGGCGATGCCGCTGATGCCGATCAGCAGCGACAGCGCCTGCAGCGCATAGACGACCGTGGCGAGGTTCTTGGCGGATTGCAGCTTGCTGGAGTCGACCTCGACTTCGTTCATGAGGCACCTTTTGTTGTCGTATCGGAAACACCGGAGCCCAGGCCAACGGCGCGATCGCGGCAGGCGCCCTTCAGTTCCTGCGCCGCCGCCAGCGCACCAGCCGCCAGCCCATCAACCCCGCGAATACGACAGTGTAGATAAAGACCTCGAAAAAATCATGCTTGCCGGCCTTCTGCCACCAGTAGTGCAGCAAGGCCAGCATGCCGACGGCATAGACCAGGCGGTGCAGCGCCTGCCAGCGCGGCCCCAGCCGGCGCATCCAGCCGCGCGTGGAAGTCGCGGCCAGCACCAGCAGCCCGAGCAGCGCGGCGAACCCGGCGGTGATGAAGGGGCGGCGCGCCACGTCGCGCAGCATGGCGGTCAGGTCGAACCATTGGTCCCACCAGACATAGGTGGTGAAATGCAGGCAGGCGTAGAAGAACGCGAACAGCCCGCACATGCGGCGCACGCGCAGCAGCGCGGGTTGGGCCAGCCAGACGCGCAGCGGACTGACGGACAGCGTCGCCAGCAGCGCCACCAGGGTCCAGGTCCCGCTCGAGCGCGTCAGAAACTCGACCGGGTTGGCGGTCAGCCCGTCGTTGGCGGCGAGCCAGATCCAGCGCGCCAGCGGCAGCAGCCCGACGATGAACAGCAGGATCTTGAATCGCGCCACGGGCATGCCGAACAGGCGCGGCTCGGCAGGCGTTCCCTTGGGGCGCACGGGCCGGGCCGGCGGGGCGAAGGGCGCGGCCATCGCTCAGTAGTTGCGCGCCAGGTCCATGCCGCGATAGAGGCTGGCGACCTGGTCGGCATAGCCATTGAACATCAGGGTCTTGCGCTTGGGCGAGAACAAGCCGTCCTCGCCGATGCGGCGCTCAGTGGCCTGGCTCCAGCGCGGATGCGGCACGTCGGGGTTCACGTTGGCGTAGAAGCCGTACTCCTGCGGCGCGGAACGCACCCAGCTGGTCTCCGGCATGCGCTCGACCAGACGTATCTTCACCAGCGATTTGCCCGACTTGAAACCGTACTTCCAAGGCACCACTACCCGCACCGGCGCGCCGTTCTGGTTGGGCAGGGTTTCGCCATAGACACCGAAAGTCAGCAGCGTGAGCGGGTGCATGGCCTCGTCCATGCGCAGGCCTTCGACGTAGGGCCAGTCCAGCACCCCGGTGCGCAGGCCCGGCATGGTGTCGGGCTGAACTGCGGTCACGAACTGGACGAACTTCGCATTCCCGGTGGGCTCGGCCTTGCGGATCAGGGCGGACAGCGCATAGCCCGTCCAGGGAATCACCATGGACCAGCCCTCGACGCAGCGCAGGCGGTAGACGCGCTCCTCCAGCGGCGCCAGCTTGCGCAGGTCGTCCACCGACAGGCGCAGCGGCTTCCCGACCTCGCCCTCGATCTCCACCGTCCAGGGCGACGTACGGAACCGGCCGGCGCGGCTGAACGGATCGCTTTTGTCGGTGCCGAATTCGTAGAAATTGTTGTAGGTGGTGACGTCCTTGCGCGAGGTGGGCTTGTCCATCACCACGAAGGCGGGATTGCGCGTAGCCGGCAGCTTGGCGCCCGCGGCGGCCTGCGCGAACGCCTGCCGCCCGCTCCACCCCGCCAGCCCCAGCGCCGAAGCCCCGAGCCCGGCCTGCAGCATCAGCCGGCGGCGGTCGCGGTAGACCGCCTCGGGCGTAATTTCGGAAGGCAGTATGCCGGACGACCTGCGTATCAACATGACGGGCTCCTGGTCCGTACCAGCCCGCGGCAAGCCACCCCAGCCACGGCATCGTCGAGTATAGACACCGCGCCCGGAAAAAGATTCAGGCGAAAAGCTACAGCTCTCCGTAGGAGTGCAGGCCCGACAGGAACATATTCACACCCAGGAAGGCGAAACCCGTCACCAGCAGGCCGACCAGCGCCCAGTAGGCGGCGGCATTGCCGCGCAGGCCCTTGATCAGGCGCATGTGCAGCCAGGCGGCGTAGTTGAGCCAGACGATCAGCGCCCAGGTTTCCTTCGGGTCCCACTGCCAATAGGCGCCCCAGGCGTCGGCGGCCCAGAGCGCGCCCAGCACGGTGGCCACCGTGAAGAAGGCGAAGCCCACCGCGATGGCCTTGTACATGATGTCGTCCAGCACCTCGAGCGGCGGCAGGCGCTCGGCCAGCCGCCGCCGGCCCAGCAGGATCGCGCCGACCACCACGGCCGCCACGCCGGCATAGCCCATCCAGTAGGCCGGCATGCCGGTCTGGCGGAACACCATGGGCTCGACCGCCAGCGCCACGCCCAGCACGAACAGCGGCGCCAGCCGTACCCACGACCCGGTCCGGCCGTGCGCCTTGACCAGGTAGGCGAACGCCACCATGGCGGCCAGCGAGAAAGTGCCGTAGCCGATGAAGTTGGCCGGCACGTGCAGTTTCATCCACCAGCTCTGCAGGGCCGGCACCAGCGGCTGGATCTGCTGCGCGCCGCGGTCGAAGGTGTACCAGAGCAGGAAGGCGACGGCCGAGGCGATCACCAGCAGCACGAAGCCGCCCAGGCTGCGCGTATCGTATTTCTGCTCGTAGTACAGGTAGAACAGCGCGGTGATCAGCGAGAACAGGATGAAGACTTCGTACAGGTTGCTGACCGGGATGTAGCCGATGTCGGGGCTGAGCAGGTAGCTTTCGTGCCAGCGCGCCAGCAGTCCGGTCAGGCCGGCGAAAACCGCCCCCCAGGTCAGCGCGGTGCCCAGCCAGGCCGCCGTGCCGCTGCGCGCGACCAGGCCTATCCAGTAACAGGCCGTAGCCAGCACGAACAGCGTGCACATCCACAGGATGGCCGACTGCGAAGACAACAGGTACTTGAGCAGGAAGGCCTGGTCGGCGCGCGCCAGGTCGCCCTGGTAGAGCATGACCGCCAGCCCGCCGCTCACGGCCGCCGCGACCATCAGCGCCCGCAGCGGCCGCCACAGCCAGGCCAGCCACGCCAGCGCCGCCACCGCGCCCGCCAGGATGGCTTTCTCGTAGTAGTCCATCAGGCCGCCCACGCGCTGGAACGCGAAGGCGGCGCCGGCGGCCAGCAGCAGGGTGAAGGCGGCGTCGGTCCAGTCCAGCCCGCGCGGCGCCTCCAGGCCCCGCCGGGCGATCCGCCGGCTGCCACCCGGCGTGGAAGAGGTCAATTCCATGTTTCTCTACCCTTGGTGATGCGGCGGCAAGGCGGACATATCAGCCTTGAGCTGCTCGAATTCCTGGTTGAAATCCATCGTGCGACGCTGCGAGGTCATGGCCATCAGCGCCTGCGCGCCCGGCCCGCCGGGTTTGATCCACAGCCAGACCCGGCGCTCGCGGATGTAGAACATCGAGAATACGCCGAGGATCAGCAGCAGGCACCCCAGGTATACCGCATTTTTGCCCGGCGTCCGGCTCATCTGGAAAATGCTGGCCTGCACGTGATGGAAATCCTTCAGGCCCAGCAATACCGGCGCCGGGTACAGGAACAGGTCCGACAGCGCCGCCACAGCGGCCTGGTTCCAGGCATGGGCCGCCTCGGCCTGCGGACCCGAAGCGGGGACGGGCGGCAGGCCTGCCCGCTCGCGCGCGACACTGCGCAGCCCCGCGACGGCCCCGCCCAGCAGCTTGACCACGACGTCGGCGGCGCGCTGCTGCTCGCCCGCCGCCACGCTGCCCTCGAGGAAGCGGGCGATGGACTGCAGGCCGCCGTTGGCGAAGGTCTCCAGGGCGCGCTCGGCCGATGCCTGCAACTGCCCGGTCAGGACCTCGTCGGCCCCGCCGCCGGCGGCCTGCCGATTGCCCATGGCGAAGCGGCGCGCCGCCAGCGCTCTGGCCTGCGGGTCCTGCAGGGCGGCGCGCAAAGCCAGGAATTCCCTGGGGGAGTCTTCCGCGTCGGCGGGGATGCGCACGTAGCGGAAATCCTGGTCCGGGTTGTCGCGCACGCCGGTCAACAGCACCGGCACGCCGTCGACCTCGACCGGCAGCATGTAGTTGTGGAACTCGCGCGCCTGCCCGCTCGCGTCGCGCAGCTTGTACTGCACGCTCGGGCCGACGTTGCGGAAATCCTCGTTCTGCCCCGGCCGCGCCGCGCTGCCCGTCACCGAGGCGACGTGCTCGCGCAACGCCTTGGGCGCGGCCGCGCCGACACGCGCCGCCGCGAAATTCTCGACGTTGATCGGACGGAACCCGCTGAACTCGACGGTCAGATCTTTGAGCGCATCGTTGCCGCCAGCCGCCTCGGCCACCAATTTCGCCGACTCGCCCACCTTGCCCTCGACCGGGAAGCTGGCGGATTGCGTGCCGCGCAGCGTATAGCCGGTCAGTTCGAGCGTGCTGCCGCCGTCGTCGAAACTGGACTGGTAGACCGTCACGCCCTTGTAGCGCAGCGGCTCATTGACCTTGATCGTGGCCGGGAAGTGCTCGCCGGTCTCGGGGTCGGTCACCTCGACCTCGCTGGCGAACAGGCGCGGCATGCCGGTCGAGTAATACTCGACGATGAATTTCTTGAGTCCGAGCGTGAAAGGGAGCGGCTGGACCAGCGCCCCGTCGTCGACCATGACGATGGCGCTGCGCGTCTGCCCGCCCTCGGGCACCAGGATGTTGGCGCGGAAACTGGGATTGCCGACGCCCAGCCGGCCGCTGGGCGGCACGTCTGCGATGGCCATGTTGTCGAACAGCGGCTGCTTGCCGGCCAGCCAGATCTGCAGCCGGATCGGCAGTTCGCTGTCGAGCAGCCCGCCCAGGCAAATGACCACGATCGCGGTATGCGCGAAGATATACCCCAGGCGATTGCCGCTGCCCGTCTTGGCCGCCACCAGCACGGCCTCGCCATCCGTGCGCGTGCGCACCGCATAGCCCTTCTGCCTGAGCAGCCCGGCCGCCGCCCCGGCCATCGCTTCCGGCGCCTGGGCCGACGCGAATTCGGCGCGGTGGTGGAAGGCGCGCAGGCTGTTCTCGCGCACGTTCTGGCGGAAGGAACGCATGTCGCGCACCATCTTGGGTGCGGTGCGGACCAGGCACAGCGTGGTGGACGTCACCAGGAACGCCATGATGAGCAGGAACCACCAGGCGTTGTAGACGTGATAGAGCGAGAACGTCTCGAACACCTGGTACCAGAACGCGCCGAACTGGTTGACGTAGTTGTTCGACGGCTGGTTCTGCACGAGCACGGTGCCGACGATGCTGGCCAGGCAGATGAAGACCAGCAGGCTGACCGCGAAGCGCATGGAGGCCAGCAGTTCGAGCAGCTCGGCGGCGGTGCGCCGGGGCGCCTGGCGGGAAGCGGAAGAAGACATCATGCTCTTGACGAAAACGGGCCTGACCCGGAACTGCGCGCCGGCGGAACCGCCCCGGCAGCATGGCCATCCAAAATGAAAAGCAAAAGGGGCGGAAACCCCGCCCCTTCACAGACCATGCGCACGGCCGGCGGTTCCGGCGGACGCTTCAGCGCAGGCCGGCGATGTAGTCGGAAACGGCCTTGATCTCGGCATCCGACATCTTGGCGGCGATCTCCGCCATGGGGGTGTTGTTGTGGCGCTCCCCGCTGCGGAACGCCACCAGCTGCGATTCGGTGTATTCGCCGAACTGGCCGCCCAGGTGCGGGTACTGCGAGGGGATGCCGGCGCCGGTGGCCCCGTGGCATGCGGCGCAGGCGGGAACGCCCTTGCTGGCGATGCCGGAGCGGAAGATGCGCTGGCCCAGCTCGACCGTATCCTTGTTCTTGGCGAAGGCCGGCTTCAAGGCCTGGGTGCCCAAGTAGGCGGAAACGTTGCGCATGTCCTCTTCGGTGAGGGGAGCGGCGTTGACGTTCATCACTGCGTTGACACGCTCGGGCTTCTTGGCGCCTTCCTTGACCTTGAAATTGACCAGCTGCTTGTAGATGTACTCGGGATGCTGGCCGGCCAGCTTGGGATTGGCGGCGCCGGGGCTGTTGCCGCCCGGGCCGTGGCAACTGGCACAGGAAATGATGTTGCGCGCTTCATCGCCATTGGTGAAGAGCTGCTCGCCCTTGGCCGCGTCGACCTTGGGACGGGCCGCGGCATCGGCGGCCATGGAGGGCGCAATCGCCATGGCGCCGAAGATCGCACCGCTGGCAACAAGCATCTGGGACAGCACACGCTTCATGAAGACCTCGACCTATGTTCCTGAATCAGGCTACGGTTACGCGACTCACGGATGCCCCGCTCGATGCCGTTCCCACCAGGAGTCCGGCCGTCCCGGCCGCACCGCCCGATCAAGGCACGGCCACGGCAGGAAGGTGTCCTGCAGGCGTCTCCGCGGGGCCCACTTACCCCTTTTATCCGTTCGTCCCGGCTCGCGCCGGGGCAAACGCGTTCGTCTACCGCGAATTTGTTCGTTTGGTTTGCTTTTCTACGCAACCACTTATTATAGCCGTTACGGCGTAGCCAGTTTAAAAGCATTCGGACAAGGACGAAAGGACGACACTCATGGCGGTCTATTCACTGGGCATCGACACCCCCATCATCCCCGCATCGGCCTACGTGGCCGAGCAGGCCGCGGTCATCGGCAAGGCACGCCTGGGCGAGGATGCCAGCGTCTGGCCGGGCGCAGTGATCCGCGCCGATAACGACGACATCGTGCTGGGTACGGGCAGCAACGTGCAGGAAGGCGCCGTGCTGCACACCGACGAAGGGATCAAGCTCTCGGTCGGCGACTACGTCACCATCGGCCACCAGGCCATGCTGCACGGCTGCACGATCGGCGACGGCACGCTGATCGGCATCCAGGCCGTGGTGCTGAACCGCGCGGTCATCGGCAGGCACTGTCTGGTCGGCGCGGGCGCGATCGTCACCGAAGGCAAGGTGTTCCCCGACCGCTCGCTGATCCTGGGCGCGCCGGCCAAAGTGGTGCGCGAGCTCACCGACGACGACATCGCGCGCCTGCGCAAGGGCGCCGAGAGCTACGTGAAACGCCAGCAGCTCTTCAAGCAGGGCCTGGCCAGGGTGGATGCGCCCGCCGGCCGGTACACGCCCGAATACGAATAGGGCCCCTCGCCGTACAATGTCCCGTATTCATATTTGCCGCTGCGGCGCCCATCCGTGTCCATTCTTCATCGCGCCCACTTCACCACGTCCGCCGCCCGGCTGGACCAGCTGCCCGCCCCGTCCGCGCCGGAGGTCTGTTTCGTCGGCCGCTCCAACGCCGGCAAATCGTCGGCCATCAACGTGCTGACGCAGCAAAGGCGCCTGGCCTTCTCGAGCAAGACGCCGGGCCGCACCCGGCTCATCAACATGTTCGGCGTGCCCGACCCGCTCGACCCCGAGCGCGATCTGGGCTACCTGGTGGACCTGCCCGGCTACGGCTATGCCTCGGTGGCGCGGGAAGACCGCACGCAGTGGGCGCAGGTGCTGGGCGGCTACCTGCGCGGCCGCGCCTCGCTGGCCGGGGTGGTGCTGCTGGTGGACATCCGCCGCGGCGTGACCGACCTCGACCGCAACCTGATCGACTGGATCGCCCCCTCCGGCAAGCCGGTGCTGGCGCTGCTGACCAAGGCCGACAAGTTTCCCTACGGCCAGCGCATCAAGGCGCAGTTCGCGGTCAAGAAGGAACTGGCGGCCATCGGCGCGCTGCATACCGTGCCGTTTTCCTCGACCCAACGCCTCGGCCTGGACGAAGCCACGGCCCACATCGAGGGCTGGCTGTCGCCGCAAGTCGCGCCCTGAGCGCGCGGGAACCGGCGCGGCGAAGCCTGCCTTGCCGCATTGCAAGACCTGGAACGATGGAACCGCTATGAGCCAACACGAAGTATTCGCAGATTTCCCCGCCGGCCGGCCCCGCCGCCTGCGGCGCGACGATTTCACGCGCAGGCTGGTGCGCGAGCACCGGCTGTCGGCCGACGACTTCATCTACCCGGTGTTCGTGGCCGACGGCCAGGGGCTGCGCCAGCCCGTGCCGTCGCTGCCCGGGGTGCACCGCTACAGCCTGGACACGCTGCTGCCGGTGGCCGAGGAATGCCTGGAACTGGGCGTGCCGGTGCTGGCGCTGTTCCCCGTCATCGCCCCGGAACTGAAAGATCCCGACGGCAGCGAGGCCACCCGCCCGGACGGCCTGGTCCCGCGCGTGGTGCGCGAACTGAAGCGGCGCTTTCCCGAGCTGGGCGTGCTGTGCGACGTGGCGCTGGATCCTTACACCAGCCACGGCCAGGACGGCCCGATCGACGAACACGGCTACGTGCTGAACGAACGCACCGTCGGCCTGCTGACCCAGCAGGCGCTGGTGCAGGCCGAGGCGGGCGTGGACATCGTCGCGCCCAGCGACATGATGGACGGCCGCATCGGCGCCATCCGCCAGGCGCTGGAGAACAACGGCCACATCCACACGCGCATCATGGCCTACTCGGCCAAGTACGCGAGCGCGTTCTACGGCCCGTTCCGCGACGCCGTGGGCTCGGCCGCCAACCTGGGCAAGTCCAGCAAGGCCACCTACCAGATGGATCCGGGCAACATCGACGAGGCCCTGCGCGAAGTCGCGCTGGACCTGCGCGAGGGCGCGGACATGGTCATGGTCAAGCCCGGCATGCCCTACCTGGACGTCCTGCGGCGCGTCAAGGACACTTTCCGCGTCCCGACTTTCGCCTACCAGGTCAGCGGCGAATACGCGATGATCAAGGCCGCGAGCGCCAACGGCTGGCTCGACGAAGACAAGGTCGTGATGGAAGCGCTGCTGGCCTTCAAGCGCGCCGGCGCCGACGGCATCCTGACCTACTTCGCGCTCGACGCCGCCCGCAAGCTCAAGGGCTGACGGCATGGACGTGCTCTGGCTGCCGGAAAGCGGAGGGGCCCTGCCCCATACCGCGTCGGCGGTGCATGGCGGCGCGGGCTTTCTGTGGATAGACGCCAGCGCCGACGAAGTCGCCAACGGCCCGGAGGCCTGGCGCGACGAGGTCGAGCGGCTCACCGGCGTCCATCTGCACGACCTCCACCTCCAGGACGCCACCAATCCGGCGCACCCTTCGTACTTCGACAACACGCTGACCTACGAGATGGTGGTGTTCCGGCGCATCGTCACCGACACTCCCGAGGCCGCGCAACGGCCTGAGGCCAACGGCCGCGCCGGCATCCCGCTGCTGGCCAACCTGCATACCCAGCCGGTGGCTTTCTTCGTGCTGGAGCGCGCCCTGGTCACCGTGCGCCACGGCCACAGCTCGACCTGCGAGAACATGAAACAGCGCCTGGCCCATCCCGACGGCCAGGCCGCGCCGGCGGGGCAGGCGGAACGCGCCGCCGGCCCTCCCGCCTCGCTCGGGCGCCCGCCCGCCGGCCCCGCCGAACTCATGCTGCGCCTGCTCAACGGCATGGTCGACAAATACCTGGCGCTGCGCCAGCCGCTCACGCGCCAGCTCGACCGCTGGCAGCGCGAACTGCTCAACCCCAACGGCCGTTTCCGCAACTGGCTGGCGCTGCTGGATGCGCGAATCGTGCTGCGCCGGCTCGAGAACACCTGCGAAGAACAGTACGACGCCCTCTCCGAATTGCGCGACGCCGCCATGGACCGCAGCGAAGACGCCTGGGGCTCGGGCGCGTTCGAACTGCGGCGCGATGCGCTGCTGGTGCGGATCAACGACGTCATGGAACACGTCAACCGCGTGCTGGGCCACGCGCGGCGCATGGAGTCGTCGGTGGAAAACGCGGTGCAGCTGCACTTCTCCGCCACCGCCCATCGCACCAACGAGATCATGCGCATCCTGACCGTGGTCACGGTGATCTTCATGCCTCTGACGCTCATCACCGGCATCTTCGGCATGAACGTGGACGACCTGCCCTTCGTCCACGACCGCGGGGCATTCTGGGGCATCATCGCCGGCATGGCGATCCTGGCGGTCATATTGTGGACCTGGTTCGCGGCGCGGCGCTTCCTCGAAACCCGCCCCTACCGCATCGCCGAGGCGCTCATACGCAAGGCGGGGCTGCGCGCCGGCAGGCACGACCCGGATACCGATCCGGGCGATCGCTTGTAGCGGCGCGGCGGCAAACGCTCGCGCCCTGCCCTCAGCCGCCGGCGCCGTCCAGCACCGCATCCAGCGTGCGCGCGAAGCGCTCGGCATTCTGGTAGCCGATCACCCGCTGTGGCAAAGGCTTGCCGCCAGGCGCGAAGAACACGATGCCGGGGGGGCCGAACAGCCGGAAGCGCTTGAGCAATTCGCGGTCGTCGGCATTGTTGGCGGTCACGTCGGCCTGCACCACGCGCAAGCGCGACATGCGCGCGGCGACCTCGGGGCGCGGAAAGGTCAGCGCCTCCATTTCCTTGCAGGATACGCACCAGTCCGCATAGAAATCGAGCATGACGGGGCGGTCCGACGCGGCCACGAGCGCGTCGAGCTCGGCCACCGAGCGAATCCGCTCGAAGCCCACCTCGCCGCCCTGGCGCGACATGCCGGCACCGGGCGGCTGCCACAGGCCGTCGTCGGGAGACTCCACGCCGGCCGGCTCGCGCGGCTCTGGAACGAACCCGTCGGCGGCCCCATCGCCGCTCGCCGCCCGCGGCGCCGATCCGGGCGCGGCCAGGTGCGCCAACGGCCGCAGAGGCTCGCGCCCCCCGCTGGCGGCGCCCACCGCCTCCAGCGCGCCGGCCAGCGCGAGCACGACGCCGACGCCTTTGAGCAGGCGGCGGCCCGTGCCCGCATCCACCGGCAGGCCGTCGAAAGCGTGCAGCAGCGCGGCGGCCAGGATGGCCAGCACCGCCCAGCCCGCCATCTGCACGTTGCCCGGCAGCACCGGCCACAGCATCCACCAGGCGACGGCCAGCAGCAGCATGCCGAAAAAGCGCTTGACCCCATTCATCCACGGCCCCGCCTTGGGCAGCAAGGCTCCGGCCGATGCGCCCGCGGCCAGCAGCGGCACGCCCATGCCCCAGGCCAGCGCGAACAACGCCACGCCGCCCAGCACCACGTCGCGCGTCTGCGATACGTACAGCAGCGCGCCGGCCAGCGGGGCCGCCACGCATGGCCCGACGATCAGCGCCGACACCGCCCCCATCGCCAGCGCCCCGGTGGCCCGGCCGCCCGGCAGGCGCGCCGCCCGGGCCGACAGCGAGGACTGCCAACCGGCCGGCATCTGCACCGTGAACACGTCGAACATGGCCAGCGCCAGCACCGCCAGCAGCGCGGCGAACAGGCCCAGCACCCAGGGCGTCTGCAGCGACGCCGCCAGGCTGACGCCGCTCAGGCCCGCCAGCAGGCCGGCGGCGGTGTAGACCACCGACATGCCCAGCACGTAGATCGCCGCCAGCCCCAGCCCGCGCAGGCGCGGCCGGCGCGCGGCCGCGGCGTCGCCGACCACGATGGCCGACAGGATGGGCACCATGGGCAGCACGCACGGCGTGAGCGACAGCAGGATACCCAGGCCGAAGAACACCAGCGCAATGCGCGCCAGCCCGCTGTCTTCCAGCATGCCCGCCAGCCCCACGTCATCGCTGCCGGCCAGCGCCGACCAGTCGAAGCCGCGGCCGTCGTCCACCCGCGGCAGCTCGCCCGGACCGGCCGCCGCCGAGACGCGCACCTTGTGGTCGGTGGGCGGATAGCACAGGCCGGCGTCGGCGCAGCCCTGGCCCGTGGCCGTCACCGCGAACCCGCTGCCGGCGGGAATGCCCACCCGCACGGCGATGCGCTCGCGGTAGGTCTCGACGTCCTTGCCGAAGGTCTGGTCGAACTTCACCTTCCCGGGCGGCAATTGCGGATCGCCCAGGGCAACGCCCGCGTCGGCCACGAAGCGGAATTGCTCGCGGTACATGTAGTAGCCCGGCGCGATCTGCCAGGCGAACTCGATGGCGTCGGGCGCCACGGCGCGGGCCGAGAACCGGAAGGCCTTCTCGGGCGGCAGGAAATCGTCGGCCGCCGCCGGCGCAAGCGCCCCCAGCCATGCGGCGAGGACCAGCAGACAGGACACGAACAGGCCCGCGGGCCGCTTGGAGAACATGGAAGTCAGCATTGCGTTTCCTGCCGCACCCATTCCAGGTAGGCCGGCAATCCGTGGGTAATGGGCAGGGCGACGATCTCGGGAACGTCGTAGGGGTGCAGGCCGGCGATCGCGTCCTGCACGGCCTCGCGGCGCGCCTGGACGGTCTTGATGAACAGCGGCACTTCCTCGGCGCGCTCGACCGCGCCCTGCCAACGGTAGATGGACAGCACCGGCGCGCCGACGTTCACACAGGCGGCCAGCCCACGCGCCACCAGTTCCTGCGCGATCCGCTCGGCGACCCCTGCATCCGGCGCATTGCACATCATCAACAGCACCGCATCCCCGGCGGGCGGTCCGGACATCGTCATCCCGTTCCCCTTATCTCAAGAGCCGGCGGCGCATCAGCGCCGTCGCCAGCCAGGTCGCGACGGCGGCGGTCGCGGCCAATTGCAGCACGTGCATCCACGCGTGTTCCGGCAGCCGCCCCAGCACCAGCGGCCGGACCAGCTCGATGGCCGGCGCCAGCGGCGCGATGCGCGCCACCTGCACCAATGCCTCGGGCAATTGCGCCACCGGGAAAAACACCCCGGACAGGAACACCATGGGCGTCACGCCCAGCGTGAAGTAATACATGAAGAAATCGAAGCCCTTGGCCAGCGCCGACATGACCAGCGCCAGCGAGGCGAAGGTCACGCCCAGCAGCACCAGCAGCAGCGGAATCCACGCCAGCGTCGGCGCGCGCGAGATATCCAGCGCCAGCACCACCAGCAGGATGGCCAGGCCGCTCTTCAGGCTCTTGGCCGCGGCCCAGAGGATTTCGGCGAACACCACGTCGTCCAGCGACAGCGGGGTGTTGAGCATGGCATCCCAGGAATGCTGGATGTGCAGCCGCGAGAACGCACTATACGTGGCCTCGAACGTCGCCGCGTACAACGCCCCCATGCAGATCGACCCGGCCGCGAGAAAGGTCACGTACGGCACCCCGTCTATGCCGGGCAGCAGGCTGCCCAGGCCGTAGCCCAGCGCCAGCAGCGCGACCATCGGATCCATCACGTCGCCCAGCACCGTGGTCAGCGCGGTCTTGCGCCACACCAGGAAATTGCGGCGCAGCACCGGCAGGCAGCCGCGGCCCGGGCGCGGCAGACCCCAGAGGCCGGACGGGCGGCGCATGGCGGGCATCGTGCCGGGTCGTTGCGCGGACACGTTCAGGCTCCTTCGCGCAGGTCGCGGCCGGCGATGCGCAAGAACAGGTCTTCCAGGCTGGCGGGCCGGTGCAGATAGCGCAGCCTGCCGTCCTGGCGCAGCAGGCCGAGCACCCGCTCGGGTTCGGCGGTATAGCAATACACGGTCTCGCCGCTGGTCTCGATGCGGCCCGGCAATTCCTGCCGGCGGCGCGCCAGCCACTGCAGCGCACCCTCGCCGAACACCTCCACCACTTCGGGCTCGACGTGGCGGGCGATCAGTTCCTGCGGCGCGCCTTCCGCGATCATCCTGCCGTGGTCGATCAGGCCCAGCCGGCCGCACAGCCGTTCGGCCTCGTCCATGAAATGCGTCGTCAGCAGAATGGTCTTGCCCTGCCCGAGCAGGGCCTGCAGGCGCTCCCAGATCAGGTGGCGGGCCTGCGGGTCCAGCCCGGTGGTCGGCTCGTCCATCACGATCAGGTCCGGGTCGTTGACCAGCGCCCGCGCCAGCGTCAGGCGCCGTTTCATGCCGCCCGACAGCTCGTTGATGCGCGCGGCGCGCTTGGATGCCAGCGAGGCGAAATCCAGCAAACCCGGAATGCGGCGGCGGACCTGCGCATCGGACAGGCCGAAGTAGCGGCCGAACACCAGCAGGTTTTCCTCCACCGTGAAATCGGGATCGAGGTTGTCCATTTGCGGCACCACGCCGACGCGGGCACGCGCCTGCCGCGCTTGCCCGGGCACCTCGAAATCCAGCAGGCGGATGCTGCCGCCGTCGATGGGAGTGAGCCCGAGCAGCGCGCGCAGCGTGGTCGTCTTGCCGGCGCCATTGGGCCCCAGCAATCCATAGCATTCGCCGCGCCGGATCTCGAACGACAAGCCATCGACGATCACCCGGTCGCCATAGCGCTTGGCCAGCCGTTCGACCCGCAGCGCGGGACCGGCTCCATCGGCTGCCAAGGGCGGGGATCCGGCATGCAGGAAGGTGTTGGTCATAGGGGAATAGTACCCGGTGCCCGCCGCGCCGCAGGACCGGGCCGATGGGAGGATGGCCGCTCCGCCGGGCGAAGGCCACTGCGGCGTCATCCGTCTTTATTTTTTACCTATGAGACAACAGTTTAATTATGGAACAAATTTGACCTAGATCAAGGATTCCGGCCGCCATCGTCCCTAGAATTTCTTCCGACGATATCCCCCCGCAACCACACCAGGGAATAGCCATGAACGACCCCGTAAGACCACTGATCGACGCCGCGCTTCCCACCTTGCAGCGCCCCGAAGGGATGAGCTTCGGCGACTGGATGGCATCGCGATGTGTGATGCGTTCCACTCGCAAGTACGATTGGAACGCGCTGAAATTCCAGGCCGACTACGATCCCAAGTACGGCCGCGCCCAGATGCGCTACATCGGCACCGGCGCCACCGGCGTGTCCAGCGACAGCAACACCGTGCCCTCGGTGCACTTCACCTTCTCGACCATGATCATCCCGGCCGGCCACGTCGGCCCGCTGCACCTGCACGAAGACACCGAGGAAGTCTTCTTCGTGCTGCGCGGCAAGGTGCGCATCATGTGCGAATCCAAGGAAGGCGAATACTGGGAAGCGGAAGCCGGCGAGCGCGACCTGATCTCCGTGCCCCCCGGCGTCTACCGCGGCGAGGTCAACATCGGCGACGAAGAAGCGCTGATGTGCGTGATGCTCGGCTCGCCCAGGCCCCAGACTCCCACCTACAAGCCGGACGATCCGCTGTCGCAGGTCAAGCGCTGAGCGTCGGCCGGGCGCGGCCGGATTGGCGGGGCGCCCCGGCCCCTGCTAGCGCAGCATGGCCGCGGCTTCTTCGAGGCACTCCACCATGAGCCTGGCCGACCGGCTCAAGGGCCGGTTGCGGTTCCATTGCACGCCCAGCGGCGGCAGCAAGCGAGGCAGACTCACCGGCAGAATCGCCAACGGCTGCAAGGAGTCGTGGGCCGCCGTGCCCGCCATCACAGCAACGGCGTCGGTGAGATACAGATAGGCTTTTGCTAGGGAGATCGAGGGCGTCTCGAGGTAGTCGTTCTCGAGCGGCATACCGTGCTGCAGCAGGACGCGCTCGAGCGGCTCGCGCATCTGTGAGAACAGCGGCGGCAGCACCCATGTGTAGCCCGTCAGCTCCGGCCAGTCCACGTGTTCGCGCTTGGCCAACGGATGCTGGGGTCCGGCCACCACCAGGAGGTCTTCCTCCAGCAGTTCCTTTGCCTCGAACCCCGTCGGCGACTGCAAGGCGGGCAGCCTGCCGATCACCAGGTCGAGCTTGCCCTCGAGCAATTGGGGCAGCAGGGCACGCGTGGTGCCTTCGATCACCCTGACATTGGTGCTGCGGGAGCGTTGCTTGAGCAGCACGAGCGCCCGCGGAACCAGGGCGGGACTGGACAGCGGATATACGCCGATATTGACCTTGCCGCTGGAACCCGACTCCAGGGCTTTGAGTTCGTCCCGCACCTGCTGCAAGTCCGTCAGCATGCCCCGGGCGTACCGGATCAGGCATTCTCCGTACACGGTGGGAAGCATCCCCTGCGCGGTGCGGGTGAAAAGCTCGAGCCCCAGTCCTTTTTCGAGTTCGGTCAGCGCCTTGGACACCGCGGGCAGCGTGACGTGCGACACCTCCGCGACTTTCTTCAGGTTGCCGAAATCGTCGAGTGCGACGAGCAGCTGGAGCTGGCGCGCCTTGAGATTGACCTGAAGATACCAGTCCAGCTTGGTGGGCACCGATTAACCACTCCTTTAACGAGGCGGGCGGTTTTATTCAATCGACTGCGATGGCCGGGAATGGAAGAATTCCCGGTTGGCGGCCAAGGCGAGAAGTCACTATAGCGGCAAGCCTGCCTGGCGGCCAGCACACATCGAGGAGCGAAGGATACATGAAGACATGCAAGATCACGCACGGCCCGCCCCCCTCGCGGCGCCCCGCGCCGACCGGGGAGTGACGCGATGCTCCTCCCGCTGAAAGACCGCACGCTCTGCTATGACCTGGCCGGCCCGGAGACCGGGGAAGTCGTCGCCTTCACCCACTCGCTCGCCGCCGACCTCGGCCTTTGGGCGGAGCAGCTCCCCGCGCTGCTGAACGGCGGCTACCGCGTCCTGCGCAGCGACCTGCGCGGCCATGGCGGCAGCCGCGCCGCGCCCGGCCCGTACACCATGGACGAACTGGCCGACGACCTGATCGCCATCGCCGACGCCGCCGGCATCGAGCGCTTCCACTTCGTGGGCCTATCGATCGGCGGCGCCATCGGACAATCGCTGGCCCTGCGCCATCCCCACCGCGTGCGCTCGCTGATGCTGTGCGACACCCAGAGCGAGTCGTTTCCCGATGCGGCGACGCACTGGGGCAAACGCATCGCCACGCTGCGCGAAACCGGCACCGTGGCGGCGATCGCGGACGACACCATGGAGCGCTGGCTGACGCCGGCCTACCGCGCGGCGCATCCGCTGCGGTGGCAGCAGATACGCGACACCGTGGCCGGCTGCACCGCAGAGGGCTATATAGGCTGCGCGCAAGCCCTGGCCGACTTCCACTACACCGACCGCCTCGGCACGGTACGCATCCCGGCCCTGGTGGCCTGCGGCAGTGAAGATCCGCGCGCCACGCCCGAGGAAAGCCGCCGCATCGCCGCGCTATTGGCCGACGGACGCTACCAGGAGTTCACGGGCGCCCGCCATGTGCCGAACGTGGAGCAGCCGGACACCTTCAATCGCGTGCTGGGCGATTGGCTGCGGCACGTGCGCGCTCAGGCCAGGTAGCGCCTGAACCACGCCACCGTCCGGTCCCACGCCAGCTTGGCCGCCGCTTCGTCGTAGCGCGGCGTGGAGTCGTTGTGGAAGCCGTGGTTGGCGCGGGGATAGACGTACGCCTCGTAGGTCTTGCCCGAAGCCTTGAGGGCGGCCTCGTAGGCCGGCCAGCCCTGGTTCACGCCCTTGTCCAGTTCGCCGAAGTGCAGCAGCAGCGGCGCGCGGATGCGCGCGGCCTCTTCCGCGCTGGGCTGGCGGCCGTAGAACGGCACGGCCGCCGCCAGTTCGGGGATCGCCACGGCGGCGGCATTGGCCACGCCCCCGCCATAGCAGAAGCCGGTGATCCCGACCTTGCCCGTGGTCCTGCCATCGGCCATCAGGAAGTCCACGGCGGCGAAGAAATCGTTCATGAGCTTGGCCGGATCGACCTTTTGCTGCAGATCGCGGCCCTTGTCGTCGTTGCCTGGGTAGCCCCCCACCGAACTCAGGCCGTCGGGCGCGAGCGCGATGAACCCGGCCTTGGCGGTGCGCCGCGCGACGTCCTCGATGTAAGGGTTCAGGCCGCGGTTCTCGTGCACCACCACCACCCCCGGCAGCTTGTCCGCGACCTTGGCCGGCCGCACCAGATAGCCGCGCACCTGGCCGTGTCCTTTCGGCGAGGGATAGACGATGTATTCGGCGACGATGTCGGGATCGGTGAACGACACCTGCTGGGCCATCGCATAGTCGGGCATCAGCGAGGCCAGCAGCCCCGCCGCGGTCAACCCGCCCACGGCGTACTTGCCGGCGCGGTCGAGGAAGTCGCGCCGGGAGATTTTCCCGTGCACGTAGTAGTCGTACAGTTCCAGCAGTTCCGGGTGGAAATCTTCCGCAGTCAGGCGAGCCATGGCGACCTCGTGGCGTGTGGGAGGAATGGGAATCCGCGATCGGCGTTCACCATACACTGGAATGGCGCCGCCCGGCATCGGGATGATGCCGGGTCGAGCCCGGCTCAGTCCGCGCGCCGCGGCCGCGCCTTGCCGTGCGCGGGAGCCCGCCCCGCGCCGCGCCCGCGCCGGCCGGACGCGGCCAGGCCGGCCAGCGGCGGCAGCCCTTGCGCGGTCTCCCGGATCAGGGCGCGCAGCCAGGAGATCGCCGGGTCGCGCTCCTGGTACTTGTGCCACTGCAGGTTCTCGAAAAAGCGCGGGATCGGGATCGGGCATGGCAATACGCGCAGCGGATAGCGCGCGGCCATGTGGCGGGCCAGGCGCGTGGGCAGCGTGGCGATCCGCGACGTGCCCATCACCAGTTCGGGCACCAGCGTGAAGTTGGGCGCGATGACGTCCTGGCGGCGCACTTGCGGCCCGGTGGCGATCATCTTGGCGTCGTAGGTGATGCGCCGGCCGCCGCCCCACTCCACGCCGACGTGGGCGGATTCGAAGTAGCGCTCCGCGGTCATGCCGGTGCCGGCGCCGCCGTGCTCGATACAGGCCAGGCAGGAGAAGTCGTCCTCGAACAGGGGCTCGGACGGATGGCCTGCGACGACGGCGAACTCCGGCGCAACCAGCAGTTCAATATCGCCGCTGTCCAGATGTTCGCGCGTCTGCGGGCTGATGGCCCGCAGGTCGAACTGCATCAGCGGCGCCAGCCGCGCGGCGCGCCGCACCACCTCGGACAGCAGCACGGTGATCACGTAGTCCGAGGACTCGATGGTGAAGCGGCGGGTCGCGGTAGCGGGATCGAAGGTGGGGCGGGCGCGCGTGACGGCCTGGATCTGCAGCAGCACGTCGCGCACGGGCTTGACCAGTTGCTCGGCCAGCGGCGTCGGCACCAGCGTCTTGCCCACCGGCACCAGCAGCTCGTCGGCAAAGTATTCGCGCAGCCTTCCCAGCGCCAGGCTGGTCGCGGGCTGGCTCAGGAACAAGCGTTCGGCCGCGCGGCTGACGCTGTGGGTGGCCAGCAGGGCGTCCAGCACCACCAGCAGGTTCAAGTCCAGTTTGTTGAATCGCACTGCCCAACCTATTTATCTGGCAAATGAGTCGAATTTAAACAATTAACTTTACGCACGTCCAGGCCAACGCCACCATGCGTATCCGGCGGCCCCCGGGCCGGGAAAACAGGCGCGCGCATCGTTGCGCCGCCACGCAGGAGACAAGACATGCAGTGGGATGCCATTGTTGTAGGCGGAGGCCCGTCGGGCCTGGTCACGGCCGCGGAGCTGGCGGGATCGGGCGCGCGGACGCTGGTGCTGGAACGGCGCACCGAGGGCGTGCAGTCGCGCGCCGGCACCCTGCTGCCACGCGTCCTCGAACTGTTCGATGCGCGCGGCATTGCCGGCCGCTTCGTGGAAAGGACGCGGCGCATCAGCCCCTATCCCTTCCGCCCGTCCCACATCTGGGCGGGCTTCCACCCGATCGAATGGCATTACTTCGAGTCGCGCTTCGGCGTCACGCTCGGGCTGCCGCAGAATGAAACTGAAGCGCTGCTCTGGGACTGGGCCGTCGAAAGCGGTGCGCAGATCCAGCGCGGCGTGGAAGTGCGCGGCCTGAGCCAGGATGGCGACGGGGTGGAAGTCGAGACCGTGGATACCAGCGGACGCGTCGCGCGCATCCGGGCAAGCTACGTCGTCGGCGCGGACGGCGGCCGCAGCGCGGTCCGCAAGGCGCTCGACCTGCCGTTCGAGGGCCGCTCGGGCACGTTCCGCGGCATCGTCTTCGACGCCGAGCTGGACGCGCCGTGGCCGGGCGGGCGCATCAACGTCGACAACGAAATGGGCTGGGTGCGCGGCTACGCCTTCGGCGAGGGCATCACCCGCTTCAACATCGTGCACCGCGACCGGCGCCACGCCGCCAAGGACGATCCCGTCACGCTGGACGAGGCGCTGCAATGCATACGCGACGTGCACGGCACCGACTACGGCATACGCAGCCATCGGTGGGCCTCGCGCTTCGACGACCAGATGCGCGCCGTCCCCGCGCTGCGCAGCGGCCGCGTGTTCCTGGTGGGGGAGTCGGCCCGCATCCACTACCCGGCCAGCGGCGTCGGCATGAACTTCTGCCTGCAGGACGCCTTCAACCTGGGATGGAAGCTGGCCAACGTGCTCAAGGGCACCGCCCCCGCCGAGACCCTGGACAGCTACAACGACGAACGCCTGCCCGTGATGCGCGAACTGCTGGCCAGCGTCATGGCCCAGTGCGCGCTGCAATTCAACTTCGGCGAAGAAGGCGTGGCCCTCAAGCGCCGCATGCAAAGCGAAGTCATTCCCCAGCCCGACGTGCAGCGCAAGCTGGTGCTGGAGCTGTGCGGGCTGTCGCAGCCCTATCCGCGGCCGCCGGGCAGCCATGCACTGGCGGGATGCCGCGCGCCCGACATCGACGTCCTGCCCCTGGAAGGCGAACCTCTGCGGCTGACCGAACTGCTGCGCCGGCGGGAGTTCGTCCTGCTCGACCTGGAAGGCTATTCCGGCCAGTTCGACGCGCTGCCGCTGGACGGCCTGCCGGTAAGGCGCATGCAGGCGCGGCTGGGCAGGGTCCCGGCCGAGCTGCGCGGCGTCACGGGGCTGCTGGTGCGCCCCGACGCCTACGTCGCCTGGGCCGGCACGGACCCCGCTCAGGGCGCCGCACAGGCGCGCGCGGAACTCGGCCGCTGGCTGCGGGGGCTCCAGCCATGAGCCCGCGCCGCCAACTCATCAAGGGCGGATGGATCCTCAGCATGGATCCCCGCATCGGCGAGCTGCCGCGCGGCGACTTGCTGGTCGAAGACGAGCGCATCGCCGCCGTCGCGCCGGAGCTGCGCGTGGACGACGCCGAACAGATCGACGCCGGCGGCATGATCGTGCTGCCGGGTTTCGTCGATACGCACCGCCACACTTGGCAGAGCTGCGTGCGGCACCGCTATGCCGACATCGACCCGCAGATCTACTTCGCGGAAATGCTGGGCGCCAAAGGCGCGGCGTTCCGCACCGAGGACGTCTATACCGGCACGCTGCTGGGCGCGGTATCCGCGCTCGACGGCGGCATCACGACCATGATGGACTGGTCGCACGTGCAGAACAGCCCGGAGCACAGCGACGCCGCCATCCACGCGCTGCGCGACGCCGGCTTGCGGGCGGTGTTCGGCCATGGCTGGCCGCTGGTCGACGGCGCCAGCTGGATGTTCGACAGCCAGCGCGGCCATCCCGAAGACATCCGGCGCCTGCGCAAGGAATACTTCTCTTCGGACGACCAGTTGCTGACGCTCGCCATGGCGGCGCGCGGCCCCGAGATGGCGCGCCGGGAAACCTGGCTGGCCGACCTGCGGCTGGCGCGCGAACTGGGCATCCGTTCCAGCATCCACATGGGCGCCTACGCGCGCAACGCGCCCGTGCGCGCGATCGCGCAGATGGAACGCGAGCGCGCGCTCGGCCCCGACCTGACCTTCGTGCATTGCTGCTGCTGCGGCCGCGACGAGATCTCGATGATGGCCGACGCCGGCGTCAGCGCCTCGCTGGGCGTGCACTGCGAAATGAACGCCCAGGGCATCGGCGACATTCCCTTCGACCGCCTGCTGGCCGCCGGCATCCGCCCCAGCCTCAGCGGCGACACCGAAACCAAGTGCTCGGGCGACATGTTCACCCAGATGCGCCTGGCCTTCGCCTACTACCGTTCGTGGATGGGCGGCCGCCATTCGCGGGAGCCCGACGCGCCCGCCACGCTGACCATGCGCGACGTGCTCGAGTTCGCCACCGTGGCCGGCGCGCATGCCAACGGCCTGGGCGACAAGGTCGGCTCGCTGACGCCGGGCAAGCAGGCGGACATCATCTTCGTCCGCACCGGGGACCTGAACCTGGCCCCGGTGTGCGATGCCGTCGGCGCGGTCGTGCTGGCCGCCCATCCCGGCAACGTCGACTCGGTGTTCGTCGCCGGCCGCGCGGTCAAGCGGGCCGGCCGCATGCTCGACATCGATCTCGAGGCCTTGATGGCGCGCGCGCGGGCTTCGCAGGCTTATGTCATGGAATTGCCGGCATGAGCACGCCGCTGGATCCGCAACTGGCGGCCATCGTCGCTGCCCTGCGCGCGCGCGGCGCGCCGCCGCCCTTCTCCGGCTCGGCGCCGCAAGCGCGCGCCCGCATGACGCAGGCGATCATGCAGGCCCGGCAGCGGCATCCGCTGCCGGAGGTCGGGCGCGTGCGGAATGTGGTGGCGCAGCACGGCGGCGTGAGCGTTCCGGTCAGGATCTACGAGCCGCCTGCCGCATCCGGCCCGCTGCCCATCGTCGTTTTCTTCCACGGCGGCGGCTTCGTGCTGGGCAGCGTCGAACTGATGGACGACATCGCGCGCAAACTGTGCCGCGACCTGCGCGCCATCGTGGTCTCGGTCGACTACCGGCTCGCCCCCGAGCATCCCTACCCCGCCGCGCACGACGACGCGCTCGCCGCGACGCTGTGGGCCTCGGCGCACGCGACGCAGTTGGGCGGATCCCACGCGCAGGTCGCCATCGCGGGCGAAAGCGCTGGCGCCAACCTGGCCGCCAGCGCCGCCCTGCAATGCCGCACCCGCGGCCTGCGGCTCGCCGCGCAGTTGCTGGTCGTGCCCGGGGTGGACATGGCGCGCGACACCCGCCCGCTGGAACGGCCGGGCGGCGACGATTACCCCATGCTCACGCCCGCCGACCTGCGCGACATCGCGCGCCTGTACATGGGCTCCCGCATGGACGAGGCAGCAGGCTTTCCGCCCTCGCCCCTGCGCGCGGCCGACCTGTCCGGCCTGCCGGCCACGGTCATCGCCCTGGCCGGGCACGATCCGCTCTACGGCGAAGGCCAGGCCTACGGCGCCCGCCTCGCGGCAGCGGGCGTGGCCACGCGCATCCTGCGCTTCGAAGACATGTTCCATCCCTTCTTCGGCTTCTTCGAAGCCTCGG
This sequence comes from Pigmentiphaga humi, assembly GCF_900606115.1. Taxonomy (GTDB): domain Bacteria; phylum Pseudomonadota; class Gammaproteobacteria; order Burkholderiales; family Burkholderiaceae_B; genus Pigmentiphaga; species Pigmentiphaga humi. The sequence goes on along the minus strand of NZ_UWPJ01000011.1, from coordinate 53,958 downwards.
AATCGGCGCGCCGCGCCAACGACACCATCTGCGAGGCGTTCGGCGAGCTCCTGCACGGTTCGCCCGCCCCGCATGCCGACAACATGTCCAGGCCATGACCCGGACGCCCACCCCATCCCCGGAGGATTCAACCATGAGACCCACGCTTCGTCGCCTCGCCTGCGCCCTCGCATGCGCCACGCTCGCCGCGCCGTTCCTGGCCCATGCCCAGAACCAGACTCAAACGCAGGCCTACCCCACCCGCCCCATCCACGTGGTCTTTCCCTACCCCAGCGGATCGCCCATCGACGCCATCGGCCGGCTGATGTCGGAACGCGCGGCCAAGATCCTGGGGCAGCCGCTGGTCTTCGAGAACAAGCCCGGCGCCAACGGCATCATCGGCACCGGCCAGGCCGCCCGCGCCGCCGCCGACGGCTACACCATCCACCTGACCACCACCTCGGCCTTCCTGCTCAACAGCTTCCTGCGCAAGGACCTGCCCTACGATCCGCTCAAGAACTTCACGCCGATCACCGCCGTCGCGGACATTCCCGTGGCCCTCATGGTCAGCACCAAAGTGCCGGCCAACACCCCGCGCGAATTCATCGACTACCTCAGGCGCAACCCCGGCAAGACCAACTACGCCAGCGTCGGCAACGGCTCGTTCAACCACATCCTGGGCGAACAGTTCAAGGCGGCCGCCGGCGTGGACATGATGCACGTGCCCTACCAGGGCGCGGGCCAGATCGCCATCGAACTGCTGGCGGGCCGGCTGGATACGACCATCCTGAGCGTAGGCAGCCTGCTGGGCCAGTGGAAGGCCGGCCAGATCAAGGTGCTCGCCTTCATGTCGCCGACGCGCCATCCGCTGCATCCCGACGTGCCGGCCATTACCGAAGCCCTGCCGAACTTCCGGCCCTTCGGCAACTGGATGGGCTTCGTCGCCCCCAACGGCACGCCGGCCCCCATCGTCGCCAAGCTGGCGCAGACCTTCAACACGGTCCTGCAGCAGCCCGACATTCGCGCCAAGATCGACGAACAGCATTGGAGCGTCATCGGCAGCACGCCCGAAGCCTTCGGCGCGGCACTGAAGAACGACATGGCGGTCCTGCGCGACGCCTTCGAAATGGCCGGCGTCAAGCCCGAATAAATCCCGCCCGCAAACAAAGAAAAATCCCCATGAGACGCACGTCGCATGGGGATTCTGTTTAGACCCAGGAAACCGCGGATCTAGCTTTGCCAGTCCGCCAGTTTCGCCCCCTGGGGGGCGCGCGTAAGCGCGTAGGGGGGGACCTTATTCCGTTTCGGCCACTTCGCCTTCCGGCGCGCGGTCGACCAGTTCCATATAGGCCATCGGGGCGTTGTCGCCTTGACGGAAGCCCATCTTCAGGATGCGGGTGTAGCCGCCGTTGCGCTCCTTGAAGCGGGGGCCGATCTCGGCGAACAGCTTGACCACCAGGTCGCGGTCGCGCAGGCGGGCGAAGGCCAGGCGCTTGTTGGCCAGGGTGGGTTCCTTGCCCAGGGTGATCAGCGGCTCGACGATGCGGCGCAGTTCCTTGGCCTTAGGCAGGGTGGTCTTGATGGCTTCGTGCGTGAGCAGCGAGACAGCCATGTTGCGGAACATGGCCAGACGGTGGCTGCTGGTGCGGTTCAGTTTACGGAGACCGTGACGGTGACGCATGATGACTTCCTTTATGAATCTAGAAGCGGCCGTGCCGCGGGGTTTCCAGCTCTTCTATCGGCGAGGTGCCGCGGGCCGGTATTGAAAATAGGTTTCTAAAACAGGTCTTCTTGAATTGCAGCCAATTTTGGCTTCGGCCGGCCCTTTCGGGCCTTAACTTGGGCTTTGCCCAAGTTAGCCTTCGCCGAAACTGGCCTTGCTGGGCTTTGCCCAGCAACCCGGGCTACGCCCGGGGCCTCAGGGCCTCTCGAGGCCCAGAGGCGGCCAGTTTTCCAGCTTCATGCCCAAGGTCAAACCACGGGCAGCCAACACTTCCTTGATCTCGTTGAGCGACTTGCGGCCCAGGTTCGGGGTCTTGAGCAGTTCGTTCTCGGTACGCTGGATCAGGTCGCCGATGTAGTAGATGTTCTCGGCCTTCAGGCAGTTGGCCGAACGCACGGTGAGTTCGAGGTCGTCGACCGGGCGCAGCAGGATCGGGTCGATCTGCGGCGTGCCGCGGGCGGGCGCTTCGATGGTTTCGGTCGAGCCTTCCAGCGCGGCGAACACCGACAGTTGGTCCATCAGGATGCGGGCCGACTGGCGCACGGCTTCCTCGGGCGAGATCACGCCGTTGGTCTCGATGTCCAGCACCAGCTTGTCCAGGTCGGTACGCTGTTCGACGCGGGCGCTTTCGACCGTGTAGCTGACGCGGCGGATCGGGCTGTAGGAGGCGTCCAGCACGATGCGGCCGACGGTGCGGGAATGGTCGTCGGCGAAGCTGCGCAGGTTGCCCGGCACGTAGCCGCGGCCCTTCTCGACCTTCAACTGCATCTCCAGGCGGCCGTTGTCGGTCAGGCTGGCGATGACGTGATCCGGGTTGATGATCTCGACGTCGTGCGACACTTCGATGTCGGCGGCGGTGACCAGGCCGGGACCTTGCTTGCGCAGGGTCAGGACGACTTCATCGCGGTTGTGCAGCTTGAACACGACACCCTTGAGGTTCAGCAGGATGTCGACCACGTCTTCGCGCACGCCGTCGATCGCGGAGTACTCATGCACGACGCCGGTGATCTGCACTTCGGTGGGAGCGTAGCCCGCCATCGAGGACAGCAGGATGCGGCGCAGCGCGTTGCCCAGCGTATGGCCGTAGCCACGCTCGAAGGGCTCCATGATCACTTTGGCGTGATTGGCGCCGACGACTTCGACGTCGATGTTGCGCGGTTTCAGAAATGCGGCGTTCGCCATGAATGTTCCTTGTCAATACCCTCGGCTCGTTACACCGATAAGGCTGGTGGAGGAATGGCCCACCCCTACGCGCTTCGCGCGCCCCTCAAGGGGCGGCACTGGCGGACCGGCAAAGCCGGATCCGCGGTGCCCTGGGGTATTTTTTACAGGCCGGCGGCGTTTTTCTCCGCCGGCTTGGTTCGATTAGCGCGAGTACAGTTCCACGACCATGGATTCGTTGACGTCGCGGGCGACGTCGGCGCGGTCCGGAGCCTGCTTGAAGGTGCCTTCGAGCTTGGTCTGGTCGACGCTGACCCACTGCGGCATGCCCTGGCTGGAAGCCAGTTGCAGCGATTCCTGGATCCGGGCCTGCTTCTTGGCCTTTTCACGGATGGCGATGACATCGCCGGCCTTGACGATGATGGAAGGCACGTTGGCGGTGTGGCCGTTCAGCATCAGGGCCTTGTGGCTGACCAGCTGGCGCGCTTCGGCGCGGGTCGAGCCGAAGCCCATGCGGTAGACGACGTTGTCCAGGCGCGATTCGAGCAGCTGGATCAGGTTCTCGCCGGTGTTGCCCTTGCGGCGATCGGCTTCTTCGAAGTACTTGCGGAACTGCTTTTCCAGAATGCCGTACATGCGCTTGAGCTTCTGCTTCTCACGCAGCTGCAGACCGTAGTCCGAGGTACGGGCACCCGAGGTGCGGCCATGCTGGCCGGGCTTGCTCTCGAGCTTGCACTTGGAATCCAGCGAACGACGGGCGCTCTTGAGGAAGAGGTCCGTGCCTTCGCGGCGGGAAAGCTTACACTTGGGGCCAATATAACGTGCCACGATGTATCCTTTTCTCTGTCAGGCCATGCACACGCATGGCGAGGAGTTTGCCTTGGTCATTTACGTTCGATGAACCAGAACGCGGCAAACGGTGGTCTTACTCGGCGCACCCAGCCCTGCCGGCTGCGCCCCCAGAAACAATAAAAACCAGACTGCAAAAATTGCCGCAAAACGCGGCAAAGCCCGCCATTCTACCGCGCTTTCGCATCCCACCCGGAATCGAGCCGAAACCCAACCCCAGCAACCCCGGCAACGTTGCCCAAAGGGCAACGAGCCAAAAGACCCAGGGCACAGTGGATCCGGCTCCGCCGGCCCACCAGTGCCGCCCCCCTGGGGGGGCGCGCGAAGCGCGTAGGGGGGGGACCTAGATCCTTCTGCGCTTCGGCGGACGGCAGCCGTTGTGCGGCACCGGCGTGATGTCGGCGATGCTGGAGATCTTGATGCCGAGCGCGTTCAGGGCGCGCACCGACGATTCGCGGCCGGGGCCGGGGCCCTTGATGCGAACTTCCAGCGTCTTGATGCCGTATTCCAGCGCCACGCGGCCAGCCGATTCGGCAGCGACCTGGGCAGCGAACGGTGTCGACTTGCGCGAGCCCTTGAAGCCAGCGCCGCCCGACGTCGCCCACGACAGCGCATTGCCTTGGCGATCGGTGATCGTGATGATGGTGTTGTTGAAGGACGCGTGGACGTGCGCAATGCCGTCCGACACGTTCTTCTTGATCTTCTTGCGAACGCGCTGGGCGCCGCTGTTCGGGGATTTCGCCATTTCTGGATCCTTGACTGGGTATCAGCCGTTTACTTTTTGAGCGAGGCCGCGGCGCGACGCGGACCCTTGCGGGTACGGGCGTTGGTGCGGGTGCGCTGACCACGCACGGGTAGGCCGCGCTTGTGGCGGAAACCACGGTAAGAGCCGAGGTCGATCAGACGCTTGATCGACAGCTGGATCTCGCGGCGCAGGTCGCCTTCGACGGTGAAGGTGTTGATCTGCTCGCGGATCCGCTCGAGTTCGGCGTCGTTCAGATCCTTGACCTTCTTGTTGTTCGGCACGCCGGACACTTCGCAGATCTTGCGAGCGCGCGAGCGGCCGATGCCGAAGATCGCCGTCAGACCGATTTCGGTGTGCTGATGCGGCGGAATGTTGATGCCAGCGATACGGGCCATAACGTTTCCTTGAATACCTGAGTGCTAGCCGGGGCTCAGCCCTGACGTTGCTTGTGGCGCGGGTCGGTGCAGATGATGCGCACCACGCCCTTGCGCTTGATGACCTTGCAGTTCCGGCAAATTGCTTTGACCGATGCCATTACTTTCATGATTGACTCCTAATTCTTACCCGGTAAGCCTTGGGGCTTACTTCGAGCGGAACACGATTCTTGCGCGTGACAGATCGTATGGCGTCAACTCGACCGTCACACGATCTCCCGGCAGGATGCGGATATAGTTCATCCGCATTTTTCCCGAGATATGTCCCAACACGACATGGCCATTCTCGAGCTTGACACGAAATGTTGCGTTGGGGAGGTTTTCCAGCACCTCTCCCTGCATCTGGATAACGTCGTCTTTGGACATACATTCTCGTTACCGCATCGGCAGATTCCCACCCTTGAAGTTCGCCTTCTTGAGCAGTGAATCGTATTGATGCGACATGACGTAAGCCTGCACCTGGGCCATGAAATCCATGGTCACCACAACGATAATCAGCAAAGACGTACCACCGAAGTAAAACGGAACATTCCAGCGCAACACCAAGAACTCCGGCAGCAGGCACACCAACGTGATGTAGATGGCGCCGGTAAACGTCAGGCGCATCAGGATCTTGTCGATGTACCGCGCGGTCTGCTCGCCCGGACGAATGCCCGGAACGAACGCGCCGCTCTTCTTCAGGTTGTCGGCGGTCTCGCGGCTATTGAACACGAGCGCCGTGTAGAAGAAGCAGAAGAACACGATGGCGACGGCATACAACGTGATGTAGAGCGGTTGTCCGGGCGACAGCGCGGCGGCCAGGTCTTTCAGCCAGCGCATGCCTTCGCCGCTGGAGAACCAGCTTGCCACCGTAGCCGGGAACAGGATGATCGACGACGCGAAGATCGGCGGAATCACCCCGGACATATTCAGCTTCAGCGGCAAATGAGAGCTTTGCCCACCGTACACCCGGTTTCCTACCTGGCGCTTGGCGTAGTTGACGACGATCTTGCGCTGCCCGCGTTCCACGAACACCACGAAAGCCGTCACCAGCACCACCAGCACCACGATGAACAACGCCGTCAGCACAGCCATCGCCCCGGTATTGACCAGCTCGAACAACCCGGCCAGCGCGTGGGGCAAGCCCGCCGCGATACCCGAGAAGATCAGGATCGAAATACCGTTGCCCAGGCCGCGCTCGGTGATCTGCTCACCCAGCCACATCAGGAACATCGTTCCCGTCACCAGCGAGATCATCGTCGTCGCCCGGAACATCAGGCCCGGATCGATGACCAACCCTTGCTGCGATTCGAGCGCGACGGAAATACCGACCGCCTGAACCATCGCAAGCGCCAGCGTGCCATAGCGCGTGTACTGCGTAATTTTGCGCCGCCCGGCCTCGCCTTCCTTCTTGATCGCTTCCAACGACGGCACGATGACCGTCATCAGCTGCATGATGATCGATGCCGAGATATACGGCATGATCCCCAGTGCAAAGATCGAGAAACGCGAAAGCGCACCGCCCGAGAACATGTTGAACAGGCCCAGAATGCCGCCCTGGTTCTGTTGGAACAGGGCGGACAGTTGGGTCGGATCGATTCCGGGCACGGGGATGTGCGTACCGATCCGGTACACCACCAGGGCGAGCAGCAGGAAAACCAGCCGGCGCTTCAGGTCGCCGTACTTGCCGGTCTTGCCCAGTGCGTTCGCATTAGCCAAAGCTCAGTCCTCGGTTATCAGACCAGGGAGCCGCCAGCAGCTTCGATCGCCGCCTTGGCACCCGCCGTCGCCGTCATGCCCTTGAGCACCACCTTGCGGGAGAGCTCGCCGGTCTTGATGACCTTGACGTAACGGACCTGCTGGCCGACCAGACCGGCCTGCTTGAGCGCCTGCACGTCGACTTCCTCGACGGGCAGGGCTTGCAGTTCGGACAGACGGACCTGCGCGTACAGATGCTGGCCCAGCGACTTGAAGCCACGCTTGGGCAGACGGCGCTGCAGCGGCATCTGGCCGCCTTCGAAGCCGACCTTGTGGAAGCCGCCCGAACGCGACTTCTGGCCCTTGTGACCGCGGCCGGCGGTCTTGCCGAGGCCGGAGCCGATACCGCGGCCGACGCGGCGCTTGGCGTGCTTGGCGCCTTCGGCAGGCTTGAGCGAATTCAATTGCATGTCAAATACTCCAGTGCCACAACAACACAGCGCGCTTGCCGTCCAGGATGCGGCGGAGCCGGCTTTGCCGGTCCGCTTGCATCGCCCCCTGGGGGGCGCGCGCAGCGCGTAGGGGGGGAATCATACTTCCGACACGGTGATCAGATACGACACCTTGCGGATCATCCCGCGCACTTCCGGCGTATCGACCAGGACGCGCGAGCTGTTCAGCCCGCGCAGGCCCAGGCCGCGCACGGTGGCGCGATGCGATTCGGGCGTCCCGATGGGGGAACGCACGAGCGTCACTTTGACGTTCTTCTTCGTCATGGCTTACCCCAGGATCTCTTCGACCGACTTGCCGCGCTTGGCGGCGACGTCGGCCGGAGTCGAGCTTGCGCTCAGACCGTTGAGCGTAGCGCGCACGAGGTTGTACGGGTTGGTCGAGCCGAGGCTCTTGGCCACCACGTTACGAACGCCGAGCACGTCGAAAATCGCACGCATCGGGCCGCCGGCGATCACGCCGGTACCTTCGACGGCAGGCGAGATCAGAACGGTGGAGGCGCCATGCTTGCCGACCACGTTGTGGTACAGGGTGCCGTTCTTGAGCGGCACCTTGACCATCTTGCGGCGGGCTTCTTCCATGGCTTTCTGGACGGCGACCGGGACTTCCCGGGCCTTGCCCTTGCCCATGCCGACACGACCGTCGCCGTCGCCGACCACCGTCAGCGCTGCGAAACCGAGGATACGACCGCCCTTCACGACCTTCGTGACGCGGTTGACGGCGATCATCTTCTCGCGAAGACCGTCATCGCGCTCCTCAGCCGCGGCATTCTTACCTTGCATCTTGGCCATGTAATCCTCGCTTAAAACTTCAGGCCGGCTTCACGCGCGGCATCGGCCAGGGCCTTGACGCGGCCGTGGTAGCGGAAACCGCTGCGATCGAACGCAACGGTTTCGATACCGGCGGCCTTGGCCTTCTCGGCCACGCGCTTGCCCACCAGGGTTGCAGCATCCACGTTGCCGCCCTTGCCCGCCAATTGCTGGCGCACTTCGGCTTCGACGGTCGAGGCGCTGACCAGCACCTTGTCGCCTTCCGGCGAAATGATGTTTGCGTAGATGTGGAGGTTCGAGCGGAACACCGACAGGCGATGCACGCGCAACTCGGCGATCTTTCGGCGGGTAGGTACCGCACGACGCAAACGAGATTGCTTCTTGTCCATGATTCGTCCTTACCCGCCTTATTTCTTCTTGGTCTCTTTGATGACCACGCGCTCGTCCGCATAGCGCACGCCCTTGCCCTTGTAGGGCTCGGGGGGGCGATAGGCGCGGATTTCAGCGGCCACCTGACCAACACGTTGCTTGTCGGCACCCTTCAGAACCACTTCGGTCTGGGTGGGGCATTCGACTTTCACGCCGGCGGGCATCTGGTGCACGACATCGTGCGAAAAACCCAGTTGCAGCTTGACCGAGTCGCCTTGGGCCTGGGCACGGTAGCCCACGCCGACCAGGGTGAGCTTGCGCTCGAAGCCCTTGCTGACGCCGGTCACCATGTTGTTGACCAGGGCACGCAGGGTGCCGGACATGGCCTTGGCTTCGCGGCTGTCGTTGGCAGCGACGAAGGTCAGCTTGCCATCGTCCTGGCCGATCGTGACCTGGCCGGTCAAGGCCTGCGCCAGAGTGCCCAGCGGGCCCTTGACGGTGATCTGATCGGCAGCGATGGTGGCCTCGACGCCCTTGGGCAACTCGACGGGATACTTAGCAATACGCGACATGTCGACTCCTTACGCCACGTAGCAGAGGACCTCGCCGCCCACGCCATTGGCGCGTGCTTTGCGATCGGTCATCACGCCACGGGAGGTGGACACGATGGTCACGCCCAGGCCGTTCATGACCTGGGGAATGGAATGACGGCCCTTGTAGATACGCAGACCGGGCTTCGAGACGCGTTCGATGCGCTCGATGACCGGACGGCCGGCGTAATACTTCAGGCTGATTTCGAGTACGGGTTTGCCATCATTGGCCTTGACCTCGAAACCGTCGATGTAGCCCTCGTCCTTCAGCACGGTGGCAATCGCCACCTTCAGCTTCGAGGAGGGCATGGATACGGACGCCTTGTCTACGCGCTGCGCATTGCGAATGCGCGTCAGCATATCGGCGATCGGATCGCTCATGCTCATGAATGACTCTCCTACCAGCTGGCCTTGGTCATGCCCGGGACTTCGCCGCGCATAGCCATCTCGCGCAGCTTGTTACGGGCCAGACCGAACTTGCGAAACACGCCACGGGGGCGACCGGTCACCGCGCAGCGGTTGCGCTGGCGAGTGGGGTTGGCGTTACGAGGCAGCTGCTGAATTTTCAGGCGAGCCTGGTAACGTTCTTCGTCCGACTTGGACGCATCGTCGACGATAGCCTGGAGCGCGGCACGCTTGGCGGCATACTTGGCCGCCAGCTTGGCACGCTTGATATCGCGATTGATGAGTGAAAGCTTAGCCACTATTTCACCCCTTAGTTACGGAACGGGAAGCGGAAGGCCGAAAGCAGCGCCTTGGCTTCTTCATCGGTCTTTGCCGTGGTCGTGATGCTGATGTTCAGCCCACGCAGCGTGTCGATCTTGTCGTACTCGATCTCGGGGAAGATGATCTGTTCTTTCACACCGATGTTGTAGTTGCCGCGACCGTCGAAAGCACGGCCGGACACGCCACGGAAATCGCGCACGCGCGGCAGCGCGACGCTGATCAGGCGATCGAGGAATTCGTACATGCGGGCGCCGCGCAGGGTCACCATGCAGCCGATCGGATAGTTCTCGCGGATCTTGAAGCCGGCGATAGCCTTGCGCGACTTGGTCACGACGGGCTTCTGGCCAGCAATCTTGGTCAGATCGCCGGTAGCGTGCTCGATGACTTTCTTGTCGGCGACAGCTTCCGAGACACCCATGTTCAGGGTGATCTTGGTGATGCGCGGCACTTGCATCGCGCTCTTGTACGAGAACTGCTTGGTCAGGTCGGCAACGACCTTCTCGCGGTAATAGTCTTGAAGACGGACCATGTCGTTTGCTCCCGCTTACGCTTTCGTCGCAATGGCTTCGCCATTGGAACGGAAGACGCGCACATTCTTGCCTTCGACTTTCTTGACGCCCACGCGATCGGCCTTGCCGGTGGCGGGGTTGAAAATCGCCACGTTCGAGACGTGGATGGGCATGGTCTTGTCCATGATGCCGCCAGGCTGGTTGGCCATCGGATTCGGCTTCACGTTCTTTTTGACGACATTGATGCCCTCGACCACGACACGGTCTTCGCCAACGCTAAGCACGACACCGCGCTTGGCCTTGTCTTTGCCGGTCAGGACGATGACTTCGTCGCCTTTACGGATCTTGTTCATCGCGGCCCCTTTACAGCACTTCGGGCGCCAGCGACACGATCTTCATGAAACGCTCGGTACGCAGTTCGCGCGTAACGGGTCCGAAGATACGAGTGCCGATGGGCTCGAGCTTGGCGTTGAGCAACACGGCGGCATTGCCACCGAAACGGATCAGCGAACCGTCCTTGCGACGGACGCCCTTGGCGGTACGAACCACCACGGCGTTGTAGATTTCGCCCTTTTTTACGCGACCGCGGGGGGCCGCATCCTTGACGCTCACTTTGATGACGTCGCCGATGCCGGCATAGCGGCGCTTGGAGCCGCCGAGCACCTTGATGCACATAACCGAGCGCGCACCGGTGTTGTCGGCCACGTCCAACGTGGTCTGCATTTGAATCATGATTTACCCTGTTCCAACTTAACCCGAAATACCCGGCGCCATTCAAGCAGCGCCAGGCCATCCGATCAGTTTTGGTCCCGTCAGGCAGGCAACTGCTTGCTCGCCCTGGGTTGAAATTCTGAAGCGAACGCCGCGGGAAACCCCACAACGCAAGGCCAGTTTCCACCTCGGCAGCCGCATGGATCAGCCCACAAAACTCGAGGACGCATCCAGCAACTGCAAAGGTAAGCCTTTGATATTAGCCCGGTTCCCGTCAAATGGCAACACCTTTCATGCCGGAAGAACCGACGGGCAGCCTGGGCGCAACATTGCCGACAAGAACCACATGGCGCATTCGCGCGGAACGCGCCCTCTGCGGCCGCCGGCATCGGTCGCGCCGTCAACGCGGCACGGGCGTCTTTTCCCATTGCACCGGCAGGCGCACCGTCGCTCCGGGCAGATTGGTCTTGAGCGCCTTCAGGGCCGCCACCGCCTGGCCGAATTCGGCATAGCGCAGCAGCGCCGAGCCGGTCGGCGCCATGTATTGCACCGACACCGGAGCGGGTACCGAGGCGGCCGCCCTGACCTGATCTTCGGAGGCGCCGACCACCAGCACCTCGTTGCGGCTGAGCCCGACCACGTCTTGCGAACTGAGCAGCAAGACGCCCTCTCCGTCCGCGGGCGGGACGGGCAGCACACGCAAGCGGCTGGAACCGGCGGTGTAGCTGCGCAGTTGTCCCCACTGTGCGAGCTGCTCCGGCGACATCCGCTGCCCCGGCTCGGGCGTCTCGGCTGCCTGGCACGCCATCGCCACGGACAGACCCAGCGCCACCAAGGCTGTTTGCACCAATTTTTTCATATCGTCCTCGATGCCGTAAGTTATTGCGCGATGACGCGCGCTTCGACCATGAACTTGAAGTCCGCCGGCGATCCGTCTTCCAACGTGGAAGAGCACTTCTCGGACATCATGAATTCACGCTTGTTGTCGACCACCCGGTAGATTTCGATCTGCTCGTCCGGATTGGCCGCAATGAGGAAGACCTTCCAATCCCCCCGGGCCTGCTCGCCATAGAAAGTCGCGCTGGACAAACCATAGTTGTCGAACTTGTTCCACGGCCCCGAACCCCAGGGGAGATTGTAGTAACCGGCCCGGAAGGCATCATTGGGCAATTTGAGCAGCGACATGGTTCCCGAGGGCGACCGGACGGCGATGCCCAGCGAGCCCAGGCAGACATTCTCTCCGCTCAGGCGCACCTGAAACGCATCCACGGTCCCGGCGTCGGCGACCGTGAGCGAAGCCACGTCCTCGGTCACGCGCCGGTAAGGGAAAGGACTGCCGATATCGACGAAGCCGAACTCCGCGAGATCCTCCGGATCCGGAACGTCGGTACCGCCCTTCTGCCTGTAGCTGAGCGGGGTGAAGTCGGGGATCTTCACATCTGCGGTCCGGCTGCGGCTCGGGTCTTTCTTGTACTCCAGCGCCAGCTCCACGGCCCGGCCGGCATCGGGCACGCCGAAGCCGTACCGGTTGGAATGCTCCAGGCCCGCGGCGTTTTTCTGCCAGCCCAGTTCGACGGGAGCCACAAAAGAGCCATCGCGGATGTCGACGGCGCTGCCGCGCAGGTCGAGCAACTGGTTGGTGTTCAGGCTCATCAAGGCGCCATATCGCTTGGTTCCGCCCGGGACCAGGTTGGCGGAGTAATCGGCATCGACCTTGCGCGACGATTTCTGCAGGATGTCGCGCACATCGCGCCAGGTGAGATCCGGATTGGCGCTGAGCATCAACGCCACCACGCCCGACATCGTGGGCGCGGACGAAGACGTGCCATTCATATAGGTGTAGTCGCAGTTGGCGTTGTCCGGCTGGCCATTGCGGCTGCTTTGTCCACGCTGGAAAAGCGTGGACGCGGCCGTATTGCTGAAACCGTTGACGCAACCGCTCAGATCGGTGCTGAAAATGGTGGGTCCGTTCTGGACCCTGCCCGCGCTCACCCCTTCGCCATAGGTGCCGGAGCTGCCGAACTCCCCGCCCATGCCGGTAACCCAGACCACCGAGCCCGCGCTGCTATAGCTGCTGGCCCTGCCCATGGCGTTGAGGGCCGCTACCGTGACGACGCTGGGCTCCAGCGTCAACCGGTCGTTGCCCACATTGGAACAAGAGTAGTAGGCCAGGCCGGTGCCGCACGTGCCTTCCTGGAAAGAATTGCCTGCCGACTTCAGGAATACCCCGCCCTTGCCGCCGCGCAGGCGCTTGAGCTGACGCACGGCAAGCGTGGCGCCATCCGTTTCGTCGTCGTAGCCCTGGGCAAGCGCGACGGAATCCCCGAACGAGCCATTGAACACATCCGCCTTGCTGGACCAGGGCGCGCCGCCGAACGCCAGGAGCAGATCCGACTGCCAATTGGTGCTGGACAGCAGGTTGGCACCGCCCACGGTGGCGCGCGGCGCAATGCCCATCACGCCCTTGCCGTTCTGAGCCGCCGCGATCATGCCCGCCACGGCCGTGCCATGTGCGGCGCTATCGGGGGGAGACAGTTCCGGGAACGGATCGTCGGTGCCGGTCAGGAAGTTGTACGACATGCTCGGGTCGGCATTCGCCGCCAAGTCTTCGTGCTTCAGCTCGACGCCCGTGTCGAGCACCAGAACCCGCACGCCCTCGCCCTTGTAGCCCTGGCGATGTGCCGGCTCCACGTTCAGATCGACATCGGTGGCGAACGTGGCGGGGAAGTCCTTGAAAAAGGTGGTCGCGCGGTTCAACGCCCATTGAAAGGTATAGAGAGGCTCGGTCGCGCCCGTCTTGCAGGCATATTCGCCCGTTTCGGCACAAGCCTCCGTTGGCGCGGGGTCTCCCGAGCCGCCGCACGCGGCGAGTACCGCCGACACCACCGGCAGAAGGAGAAAGCGGGTTCTGGTTTTTAGATGCATGATCTCGCGTCGTTGAGTAGAAAGAGAGGTCTTCTGCCGTCCCCCCCCGGGCGCGGCAGACTCCGTGTGGCGCGTTCGACATCGCTGCACACCTGCTTGTGCATGAGCAACGCGGGATGCTGGGCAAGAAAATCAGATCATCGTGAGTGGCGAAGAACCGGGGTGTCGATCGGGCGGGAGCAAGCCGGAGGCGCCGCCCGATACCGTTACGGACGCCGCTCCAGCACCGTTAACACCGGACGATCGCCGTCGGCCTTGCCGGTAATCGGTGGCTTGGGCAGCCGAGCCTCCCCCGGCTCGACCACGAAATGCTGGTCCAGAGTGTACCAGCGGCCCTGCACGTCCGGTGCCGGCGCGGGCTCGCCGGCGGCATCGTGCGCCACGTAGCGCCCCACCAGTGCCTCGGTCACGCCGAACTGCACGTCGGTCTCGAGGTTGGGATCGTCGCTGGAATACACCTGCGAGAACTGGGTCTTGTAGCCCGGCTTGTAGATCATGAAATGGATGTGGGCGGGCCGCATGTTGTGGCGGCCCTGCGCCTTGATCAGGTCGCCCACCGGCCCGGTGACGGGAATGGGGTAGCCCGCCGGCTTGATGCTGCGGAAAGCGATGCGGCCGTCCTGGTCGGTGGTGAATTTGCCGCGCAGGTTCATGTCGCCCTGGGCCGGATCCTGGTTCTCGTAGAAGCCCTCGGTGGAGCTGTGCCAGACGTCCACCTCGGCACCGGCCACCGGCCGGCCGTCGCGGTCCCGCACCCAGGCGTTGACGAAAATGGGATCGCCCGGGGTGGGCGAACGCACGATGCTGCCGCCGTTGGGCGTGACCGGCGAATCCATGCGCCAGAACGGCCCCATCAGGTTGGCCGAGGTCTCGGTCTGGCCGTTGTCGCCGTTGTTCAGCAGACAGACCAGCGACGACACGCCCAGCGAGCCCGCCGCCAGCACGACTTCGTTGTGGAAGGCGTTGGTCAATTGGCCAGCCCGGGCGATCACGCCGCAGAGCTGGTGGAACTCGGCCTCGGTCAGCCGGACCTCGCGCACGAAGGCATGCAGGTGCCGCACGCCGGCCGACAGGATTTCGCGAAGGCGCGGGTCGTCGGCCCGCGCGGCCTCGGCCAGCACGGCCTCGGTCACGTCTTGCTGGTTCTTGATGATCATGTCTGGTCCATATCGATGAGCGGCCATGCGGGCGCGCCACGGCTGGATGATCGCGGACGGATGCGATACAGTCCAATACCGTCTATGACGATCTCCATACCGATACAGTATGGCTCACTTTCCACGATGAACCTGAAGCAGATGCGCTATTTCGTGGCGGTGGCCACGGAGCGCAATTTCACGCGCGCCGCCAAGCGGCTGCACATGGCGCAACCGCCGCTGACCCGTCACATGGCGGAACTGGAACGCGACCTGGGCGCGCCCCTGTTCGTGCGCACGCCCAAGGGGGTGGAACTGACCGAAGCCGGCGCCGCGCTGCTGGACGAAGTCCCCAACATCCTGTCGCTGACCGAGCGCGCCCACGAGCGGGCGCGCCGCGCCGGCCAGGGGCTGACGGGCACATTGGAAATTGGCGTGTTCGGCTCCGGGATACTCAGCGTGATTCCGCGCATCCTGGCCATCCTGCATGCCGAGCGCCCAGACGTGGAGATCCGTCTGCACAACCTGACCAAGCCCGAGCAGTTGGAGGCGCTGCGCGAGCGGCGCATTACCGCCGGCTTCCATCGGCTGCCGCCCGACGATCCCGATATCGACGCCCAACTGGTGACGCGCGAGCCTCTCTACGTCGGCATGCACGAGAGCCATCCGCTGGCTCGGCGGGACCGTCTGCGCGCGGCCGACCTGCACGACCAGCCCATGATCCTCTACCCCAACCTCGACATGCCGGGGCTGGAAGAACGCGTGGCGCGCATGTTCAACCGCGAGAACGTGGCGCTGCGGGTGGTGCAGCAGGTCGAGGACGTACTGACCTGCGTGGCCCTGGTGGCCGGGCGTTTCGGCCTGTGCGTGACGCCGCGCTCGGCGGCCGACAATCTGCTGCTGCCCGGCGTGGCCTACCGCCCGCTCGATTCGGCATTCCTGCCGGACGTGGAGCTGAGCTGCGCCTACCTGCGCGGCAACCGCTCCCCCGCCCTGCTCGCCATGCTGGAAGTGATCGAGCGCTATCGGCGCGACAACGGGCCGGCCTAAGGCGCGCGCACCGAGCGCGCCGGCAGTTGATAGCTCCAGGTTTCGGTCAGCGCCTTCTTGCCGTCGACCAGCGCCGCGCGCAGCTCCAGCGGCTGGCGCGGATCCTTGACCTTGACGCGCAGCGTCAGGCGCCAGCCCTGGATGGCCGGATTGCGTTGCAGGACGTTTTCCAGCACTTCGCCGTTCCCGCCCACGTCCACCTGCGCATTGACGGTGGTGCCGTTCGGCAGGCCGGCCAGCACCGGCCCTTCGAAATCGATCATGAAGGCGGTGCTGCCGTCGAGCTGGCGGATCAGGTTGGCCTGGCGCACCTCGCCGTCGGTGCGCAGCGTCTGCTTGACCCAGCCCACTTCTTTTTCCAGCAGCGCCGGTTCGTTGAGCGTCCAGTGGATGCGATAGTCGTGGCGCATGGGCTGCCCCTTGGGAGGCAGCTTCTCGGGCGTCCAGAACGCGCCGATGTTGTCGTTGGTCTCGTCCGCGGTGGGAATCTCCACCAGTTGCACCTGGCCCGGCCCCCAGTCGCCCTGCGGCTCGATCCACGCGCTCGGACGCAGATCGTAGCGGTCGGCCAGGTCTTCGTAGCGATGGAATTCGTGGCCGCGCTGCAGCAGGCCGAAGCCCTTGGGGTTGGTCACCTGGAAGGCGCTCACCGACAGGAACTCGGGATTGTTCAGCGGGCGCCACAGCCACTGGCCGTCGCCGGTGTGGATGGCCAGGCCGTTCGAATCGTGCAGCGCGGGCCGGAAGTTGTTGCCGCGCACGCCCTGGTTCGGACCGTACAGGAACATGCTGGTCAGCGGCGCCACGCCCAGGCGATGGATCTCGCCGCGCACGAACACGCGCGACTGGACGTCGACCACGGTGTCCTCGCCCGGCCGCAGCACGAAGCGGTAGGCGCCGGTGGCGCGCGGCGAATCCATCAAGGCATAGATGACCAGTTCGCGATCCTGCGGCTTGGGCCGCTCGACCCAGAATTCGCGAAAGCGCGGGAACTCCTCGGACATGCCGTCCTGCCAGGCCGTGTCGATCGCCAGGCCGCGCGCCGACAGACCGTAGATCTGCCCCTTGCCGATCACGCGGAAATAGCTCGCGCCCAGCAGGCTCATGATCTCGTCCTGCACGCCGTCGCGATTGATCGGATAGAGCACGCGAAAGCCCGCGTAGCCGAGATTGCGCGTGGCGGCCGCGTCGAAGTTCAGGCCGCCGAAATCGAACTTGGCCGGGTCGTACTTGATCTCGTGGACCTTGCCGTCCACCACCTCGCTGATCGCCACCGGGCTGGAGAAATGCATGCCCTGATGGTAGAAGGCCAGCTTGAAGGGGGTAGCCAGATCCTGCCATTCGAACTTGTCGCGGCGCGGCTGGATGCGCAGGTAGTCGGCGAACTCCATCTTGCTGAAGACCGGAGGCAGGTTGCTGACCGGGGCCGCATAGGGCTGTTCGATCAGCTGGCGCGCGCGCGCCGTGACGTCGTCGAGCGTAAATGCCTGTACGGCTGCCGTGCCTGCGGCGGCCAGCATGGTAGCCGCCCCCAGCGCGGCTTGCAGCAGCCCTTTCCGCATGAAGGCCGCGAGGTCTGTGAAACCCACTAGATTCTCCCTGAAGCGCATGTGCGCAGTGATTGTCCGGAACACAACTAGACCGCCCGGGGCGCAGAGGATTCCGGCGAGCGCGGCCCAGCGGCTGCGCGGTTGTAACAAGCTGTCTGGTACCGTGACGGCCACAGCGGCGCCGCGCGATGATTCCCGCCAGGAAAATACCATAGGCCCCATCCGCGCGGCCCGCGCGCCGCTGCCGGCCCCGCTGCGTACAATCGGCCGCACCCGACCCGCTTTTCCGGAGACCGAACTCTTGGCGTCCTGCCCCGCTTCCCTGCCGCGTCTCGCGCCCCCCTCCGCCCACCCGCAATCCCACGGCCCCTCGCGCCGCCGCTTGCCCCTGCGCGCCCGCCTGGCAGCGGGCCTGGCCGCGATGCTGCTGGCCGGCCCGGCCGCGGCCGCCCCCGACCCCGCGCTGCTGGGCGACAGGCAGGCCTTCATCGCCGACCTGCTGGGCCAGATGACGCTGGACGAGAAAATCGGCCAGCTTCGCCTGATCAGCATCGGCCCGGACATGTCGCGCGAACGCATCGCCAACGAGATCGCCGCGGGCCGCATAGGCGGCACGTTCAACTCGGTCGTCCCTGCCGACAACCGGGCGATGCAGAACGCCGCCGTGCAGCGCAGCCGCCTGAAGATCCCCATTTTCTTCGCCTACGACGTCGTGCACGGCCACCGCACCATCTTCCCGATCGGCCCGGGGCAGGCTTCGAGCTGGAACATGCAGGCCATCGAGCGCGGCGCGCGCGTCGCCGCCATCGAAGCCAGCGCCGACAGCCTGGACATGACCTTCGCGCCCATGGTGGACATCGCACGCGACCCGCGCTGGGGCCGCACTTCCGAAGGCTTCGGCGAAGATCCCTATCTGGTCTCGCGCATCGCGCGCGCCATGGTCCGCGGCTACCAGGGCGACGCCACCTCCCGGCGCGACAGCATCATGGCGAGCGTCAAGCACTTCGCGCTGTACGGCGCGGTCGAAGGCGGCCGCGACTACAACGTCGTCGACATGAGCCCCATGCGCATGTACCAGGACTACCTGCCGCCCTACCGCGCCGCCATCGACGCGGGCGCCGGCGGGGTCATGGTGGCGCTCAACTCGATCAATGGCGTGCCCGCCAGCGCCGACACCTGGCTGCTGCAGGATCTGCTGCGCCGGGACTGGCGCTTCGGCGGCGTGGCCGTCAGCGACCACGGCGCCATCAAGGAACTGATACGCCACGGCGTGGCGCGCGACGACCGCGAAGCAGCCAAGCTCGCCATCCGCGCCGGCGTCGAAATGAGCATGGCCGACGAGCTGTACCTGAACGAGCTGCCCGGGCTGGTCAAGAGCGGCGAAGTCCCCATCGCCGACATCGACCGCGCCGTGCGCAACATCCTCGGCGCCAAGTACGACATGGGCCTGTTCCACGATCCCTACCTGCGCATCGGCCGCGCCGCCGACGACCCGCCCGACCTCTACGCCGAATCGCGCCTGCACCGCGCGGACGCGCGCGCCCTGGCGCGCGAATCCCTGGTGCTGCTGGAGAACCGCAACCGGACCCTGCCGCTGCGCAAGAACGCCATCCTCGCGCTGGTCGGACCTCTGGCCGACTCCCCCGTGGACATCATGGGCAGCTGGTCGGCCGCCGGTAGAGGCACGAACCCGGTCACGCTGCGCCAGGGCATGGAAGCCGCCATGCGCGGCCAGGGGCGGCTGCTCTACGCGCGCGGCGCCAACGTCACCGACGACCCGGCCTTGGTCGAGTACCTGAACCAGCTGAACTGGGACACCAAGGAAATCGTGCAGGACCCGCGTCCGCCGGCCGAGATGATCGCCGAAGCCGTCGCCGCGGCGCGCCGGGCCGACGTGGTCGTCGCCGCGGTGGGCGAATCGCGCGGCATGTCGCACGAATCCTCCAGCCGCACGACCCTCGACATCCCCGCCAGCCAGCGCGCCCTGCTCGCCGCCCTGAAAGCGACCGGCAAGCCGCTGGTGCTGGTGCTGATGAACGGACGGCCGCTGGACCTGCGCGAAGCAAGCGCCACCGCCGACGCGCTGCTGGAAACCTGGTTCAGCGGCACGGAAGGCGGCAACGCCATCGCCGACGTGCTGTTCGGCGACTACAACCCCTCGGGCAAGCTGCCGATCTCGTTCCCGCGCTCCATCGGCCAGATCCCCACCTATTACAACCATCCCCGGGTCGGGCGCCCCTTCACCGAGGGCAAGCCGGGCAACTACACGTCGCAGTACTTCGAGGAAAAGACCGGTCCGCTCTACCCCTTCGGCTATGGCCTGAGCTATACGAGCTTCTCTCTTGGCGATCTTGCGCTGAGCAGCCCGGTCATGGCGCGCGGCGGACGCATCGGCGCGCGAATCACCGTCAAGAACACCGGCGACCGCGCGGGCGCAACCGTGGTGCAGCTCTACGTGCGCGACGAAAGCGCCTCGGTGGTGCGCGCGGTAAAAGAACTGAAGAACTTCCAGAAGATTTCATTGGAGCCGGGCGAGGAACGCATCGTGCATTTCGACATCGTCGAAGACGACCTGAAGTTCTTCAACGCCAGGCTGGAACACGTAGCGGAACCCGGCGCGTTCGAAGTCCAGATCGGCCTGAACTCGCAGGATGTGGAGCGCGCGAGGTTCGAATTGCACTGACCGGCAAACGCGCCAAGGACGACATCACCATCTCGCTGAGAGATCAGCGGAACACGTCGTCCAAGGTGTCCGCGTCGACAAAATTCAGCGACCAGGCTTCGGTCTGAGCCTCGGTGGCCTGCTCCAGCCGCTGGACGACCGCGGGCGGCAGGATGCCGAACTTCTTCATCAGCTGGCGCTTGAGCAACTGGGCCTGGCCTTCCCGGCGCCCTTCCTCGCGCCCTTCCATCCGTGGCCGCAGGGTCCAGTCCCGCGAATGTGCAACTGTCATGGCAAGCTCCGCAATATCGTCGGTGTCAGGCAAGGGGATGTCTTTGGGCAAGGCGCGCGGCAGCACGATGTAGCGCACCCAGGCGCCCAGAACGTGGCGCAACGCTTCGTGTCCGGCATGGCTTGCAATGGCCGTGCACAGCTCCCGCAGCAATCGCGCGGCCTGCTCGATGCCTTGATTATGCTCCAACTGCAGCACCAGGCTGGCCAGGTTGCCGGCAGGCAGCGCGCCCTGGCGTACCAGCACGCCGGCATCGGCCAACACGTAGCGCATGGCCGGCTGGAAGGGTTGCAGCGCGGCCGGAACGGGGTCGATCAGCGCCGCCACGTCGGTCGCGGCGCGCCAGGGCTTCAAGCCGGTGTAGAGAACGATGGGCAGCAGCGCGGGCAGAAGCTGCCGGGTGGAGCGTCGCTCGCGGCGCAGCAGGGTTTCGTAGCTGAGCGCGGCATAGCTGAGTATGCGCACAGCCATGATGCGGTCGCCCGAGGACTGGTGTTCGAGCAGCACCAGCAGGTGCAGTTGCTGGCCGTCGGTCCGGCAAACCTTCCAGAGCAGGTCGCCGTGGCGGACGTGTTGTTTGGCGCTCAGGTGGTCGGCGGGCAGGGGCTCGAGCGTATCCAGGTCGATCAGGCCTCGCCATTGAGGCGGCAGGATGGCGGCAAGCAAGTCGCGCATGATGGCCGGGTGGCCGAACAGGCGCCGGTAGTGACGGTCGTGGTGCCGCATGGCGTGTCCCGATGGAATGGGCGGGACACGTACTCTATGGCATGCAAAGCCGGCGGCGGCTATTGCGGCAGGCGTTTGTCCATCTGGGGTGGCCACAGGGGCAAGCGGCCGCAAGACACATGGGAGCGTGGCCAACCCGCTCGGTCGGCCGCGCACTTCCAAGCGCAGGTGCCCTACGGCGCCGACACCCACGGATCGAACAGCTCGCGGATGTCCGCCTCGCTGATCGCGACGCCATTGTTCGCCTGCTGTGACTGGACGTACATGCTCAGGATCATTTTCATGCCATCGACCGGGTAGTTCAGATGCACACCCTGGCCCTCGGCGATGCGCAGTTTCCACTCTTCGCGGATGCGGCGCCAGTAGTCGGCCGTGTTCTCCCAATAGCGGTAGCCGGAACTGAAGTTGAATCCCGTGATGCGACGGTAGTCGTTGGCGCCGGTTTCCTTCACCAGCGTGGAGACTTCGCGCTCGCCGTCGCGCACCACCTTGCGGTTGACTTGCTCGTGCATCCATCCTTCGGGCGTGATGCGCTGGACATTGACGATGCCGAGCGCGTTGTAGTCGCTGCGCTTGGTGTACTCGCGCCGCGGCAGCGGCCGCCAGCCGGCGTCCGAGGTCCAGGTGGGGGTGTCGTTGTCGTAGGTCCATTTGCCCGTGCCGCAATAGCGCGGCGCGTCGCTGACCTCGTAGACGCATTGGGTCCAGGCGCCCTTGGTGACGGCCGGGTCGATGGAACGCAGGCGCCAGGTCTGGTCCTCGGTGAACTCCAGCCGCGTCGGCGCCTGGTATTGCCAATCCTGGCGCCAGTGCTTGACCACGAAACCGGCGGTGCGGTGGACCAGTAGGTGCTGCAGCACGATGCGGTCACCCGTGTCTTCGGCCACCAGCACCATCTCGTAGGCGCCGCTGCGATAGCGCCGCTTGGGCTCGTAGCCGGGCGCAGGATCGCCTTCCTCGAAATTGAAGCTGACGCGGTAGTCGCCCACCATCGCCAGGATGGCTTGCCGATCGCGCTCCAGGCCCTCGGCGTGGCTGATGACGTGCGGGCGCTGGTCGTCCGGCACGGCGCGGATGTGGGAAGTCGACAGGCAGCCGCCCAGCAGGGCGGGCAACAGACATGGGAACAGCAAGGATCGTAAGTTGACTTTCATGGTGCGGGTTCCGTTGAAGAAGTCCTCAGAAAACTTTGGTGAAGCCCAGGGTGAAGCGGTTTCTTTCGTAGGTGTAGAGATGCGGGATGCTGCTCCGGTTGTTGCGGTACTCGTAGCTCATGGTGGGCGTGAAGCCTGCCCAGGCGTAGCCCGGCAGCGAGACGCTCAGATAGAGGCCGTTCTCGTGGTCGCGCTGACGCCTGCCGAAAATGGCGTAGTCCTCCTGGGCCTGCCTGCGGCGGTAGCTGTAGGCCGCGTTGACCGTCACCTTCTGATTGAACGATTTGACGATGCCCAGGCGCGCGATCTGCTCGCGATAGCCGAAGAGACCGAAGCCGGCGTCGCTTTCGCGCCAGGTCAGGACGCCGTACAGCAACAGATCGGGCCGGACCGCGTACTGGCCGTACAGCATGGCGCTGCGGAAATCGCCCTCCAGGCCTTGCAGCCGCTCGGTGAAGTCGCGGTGCTTGTACTCGTAGCTGGCTTCGATCATGGCGCGCGGGTTCAGCTGCCGATTCAAGCTGGTGCGAAAACCCACGGCCCGGTAGGCCTCGCGGCCGCCTTCCAGATCGAGTTCGAACAAGGGCAGGAACTGGAAATGGCCGCGCGCGGTGCTGTACTGGTAGCCCAGGTAGGTGGTGGAAACGAGGTTGTCGAAATTGCTCTCGTGGCGGTAGTGATTGCCGTAGTTGAGGCTGCGCAGCAGCACGCCGTGGTGGCCGGCCAGCGGCCAGAGCTTGTTGAGGCTGGCCTCGAAATAGGCGCCGCTGTCGGCGGTCTTGCTGCCGGGCACGTTCTGCAGGCATGTGCCGTAGAACACCAGCGCGCACGGATCGACCACCCGCGAGGTATTGGCCAAATTGTCGTCGCGCACCGCCGCCACTGACAAAGTGAGGCGCAGACGGCCGCGCTGCTCGATGGCCGTCATGGCATCGGCGATGTAGCGTTCCACTTCGGCCGGCAGCGGCCGCGCCTGCATCTGCTGGAAGATTTCGCGCGCATCGCGCAGGCGGCTGTCGGCCATCATCGCCCGCGCCAGGTCCAGGTTGCCGCGTATGAACTTGGGATTGGCCTGCAATACCTGGCGATAGCCGGCAATGGCGGCGTCGTAATCGCCTTCGGCGGCCAGGCGGGCGGCCTCGACGAAAGTGAACAGGGCCGGGTCGCGCCCGGGCACCTGGGCGTACTGGCGCAGCAGCCGGTCCGCGCCGAACCAGTCGCGCGCATTGACGGCCTGCATGATGGACAGAAGCAGCTGGTGCAGGCGGGTCTGGGGCGTCTGCCAGGCCGACAGCATGGATTCCTCCAGCCAGTTGCCCCGGCCCGCACCCTGTAGCGGGTCGCTCTGGCGGCGGAGTTGCTGCGCCTGCCGCTCGGCGCCCTGCCACAGGCGGTCGGCCGTGTCTTGTTGCGCCCAGGCGCTGGCGGAGCACAGGAAGAACAGCAACGCGGCGCTGCGTAGTAGGCGTTGGAACCGGGATGTCATGAAAGCGGGATGCAGGTCGAGTCGAGGCAAGCCGAACAACCCGTATCCGCCCATGGGCGGATACGGGAGAGACTGAAGCGGTTCACCATGGCGAAAGGCAGTCTCTTTTCAAGCGGCGGTCAGAAAGGCCCCGCCCGCTCAGTTGGCGCGGCCGCCGAAGGAGGCGACATAGTCGGTGCCGAGATAGCTGCCGCTCGCGACGCCGGCCAGCGCGCTGCCGTCGGTGCCGGGAGTCGTAGAGCTGGCATTGCCGAAGAACTGGCCGCTGGTGGTGCCGTTGGCGGCCACCGGAGTGGTCACGTAGTACGTGGCGTTGCCGGCGAAGGTGCCCGCGCCCGCGCCGCTGAGCGTGGCAACGGCATTGATGTCGAGATACTGGCTGGTGGCCGACTTGCTCAAAGTCCCCGTCAACGAAGCGGTCGAGGCCGCTCCTCCGGTGGGCGTCCCCAGGCTCAGCGTGCCTTGCAGGACATCCAACGAGGTGCCGTCGTTGGTCGTTGCTCCGGTCAGCCCCAGCAACGCCACGGTAGCGTAGTTGGTGGCGGCGGCAGGCAGGACGCGGCCCGTCGTATCGCCCACGAACCATGCCTCGTGCTCGACGGTGCCCACCCCGGCGGTACCCGAGCTCGCCATGCCGAAGTAGACGTTCTTGGTCAGGTTCGGGACCTTCACGCCGTTCATGTCGACCGTGGTGGCAGGCGGCGTGCCGCCCCCCGGCACCGGGGGATGCGCGAAGCCGGACGGCAGCTGGTAGTAGGCGAAGGTCAGGCCGCCTTCGACAACGTCCAGGGTGGTCTGGCGGGTGAACGGCTCGATGCTCTGCAGGCTGATGAGCTGGTCATTGGTCGGGTCGTTGTCGCCGTCGTAGGCGCCGATGCCCGGCGCGCCCAGCGGACCATGAAAGCCGCCGATGGTCGCCCCGCCCACCACGACGAGCTGGCTGCCCGTATTGACGGAACCGCTGACGGTCTGAGCTTGCGCGGCGCCGGAGGCGGCGAGTATGGCCAATGCAATCACTGTGTGTTTCATGATCGTGATTCCTCAATATGTGTGCACCTGGGCACACGGTTTACCGACATGTCCCGCCCAGGGCGGGGATGTCGCTGACAGGCAGCCTCATGCATGGTGTGCCCTCGCCTCCTTGGCCTGGACGGGCGCCGCCGCGCGCAAGCACAGCGGCGCCCGGGAAAAGCGGCCGGGTGGCCGTCGATCGACCCGGCCGCCGGCGCTCAATTGAGCGGTCCCACGTGGAAGGTGTAGCCGTCCTTTTCCGACACGCGGAAAGACCACTTGAACTGGTAGGTCGCGATGAGGTTGTGCAGGCTCTCGCGCTCTGCCTTCGGGATGCTGCCGAGGTTGGGGTACTTCTCCAGCGCCTCGGCATAGAGCTGCGCTTCGTTGGGGATGCGCGGGCGCCTCAGGTAGAACAGCACCGACTCGCCCTTGCGTATCACCTGATTGTTCTGCAGGCCGACGAAGCTGGGCTGGTAGCCGTCTACCGCCGACGTGGCGAGGTCGACGATGGTGTAGTCGCGATCGAAAGCCGTCAGTTGGTAAATCGCCTGGTAATCGTCGCTCCTGCCAGAATCCCCGAGGCTATTCAGCGTGTATGTCCAAGAACTGCCATCCAATGTCGAAGCCGGAACGGCCGTAAAGGGGAAGAACTTCTGCGTTGCCGATGTACCGGCAGCAGGATCTCCTTTCGGGTTCTGCTCCAGCAGCAGCGTGGGGTAGTTCTGGCGGCTGACGGCGCTGATCTCCAGGCGCTTGGTCTCGGAGTAGGCCAGACCGTCGCTGGCGATGGCCTCGAAGGCATAGTCGCCCGGCACGAATGGATTCGGCGTGCTGACGAAGCTGCATCGGTTCGCAGTCGTGACCGGAATCGTGCAAGACACCGGTTTGATCGTGCTCCCCTGGGGCTGCGTCACCGAAATGTCGTAGTAGAGGGGCGTATCCTGGTCCGGATCGAGGACGATGGGATAGAGATGAAGGCTGAAATTATGAAGCCCATCATCATTCACGACCACGGCCTGGCCCGGCGTGATGTTGCTGTTCAATCTCCCCGCGACGGTCGTCGTCCCCCCTTCCAGACGCAGCTCCGACAACACCGGCGCATGGTTGCTCACCTTGGCGAAGCCGCTGGCGCTGGCCGTAGTGTCGGTCGCCG
This sequence comes from Pigmentiphaga humi, assembly GCF_900606115.1. Taxonomy (GTDB): domain Bacteria; phylum Pseudomonadota; class Gammaproteobacteria; order Burkholderiales; family Burkholderiaceae_B; genus Pigmentiphaga; species Pigmentiphaga humi. Next base: position 28,057 of record NZ_UWPJ01000011.1, on the reverse strand, counting down.
GGCTATACCCGCCCCGGGCATCCTTCACTTGCAGGTGCACCGTGTAAACGCCAGCCTTGTCGGTCGTCACCCTGGCTATGGGATCGCTCTCTTTTCCGTCCACCACGGCGGCGCTGCCGTCGGGGCGATCCACCAGGGTCCAGGTGTAGAACATCTGGTCGCCGTCCGCGTCGGTGCTGCCGCTGCCGTCGAAGACGAGGGTGCCGCCCTTTTCCACCTTGGCCACGTCCAGCGCGACCTTGGCGACGGGGGCGCGGTTGGCGGCAATCTTGATGGTCAAGGTCTTGGCTGCCACCGCGCTGTCGAGCTTGCCGTCGTTGACGACCAGCTCCACGCGCCAGTCGCCCGCGTCGTTGCCATCCAGCTTCAAGGACGCGTCGGCGCTGGTCTGGCGGTCTTCCGAGCCTGCCTTCCAGTAAGTCCAGTTGTAGGTCAGCGGATCGCCTTCCGCATCGTAGGCGTAGGCGTAGACGGTGCAATAGGGCCACCAGGTGCCGCTGCCGCCCAGCTCGCATTGATCGGTGGTGGTGGCGAAACCTATCGTCGCCCCGGGTGCGGTATTGACCGTATCGCCAGCGGCCTTGGCGACGGTGATGACGACACGCTGGGTAGTCGAGGCGTGGCCATCGTAGGCGAGGAAATCGAGGTAATACTTGCCCACGATGTCGGGCGTGAATTCGGCCTTGGCGCTGCTGGTGCCGCTGATCACGGCCTCGCTGCCGTCGGGCTTGGGCGTGGGCACGTCGAGCGCGAAGCGCCAGCGGTAGCTCAGGACATCGCCGTCCGGGTCCTTGGTGCCGCTGCCGTCGAGCACGATCGTCTTGCGCAAGGTAGCGTTGAACAGCAGGTGGCCGCTGGCGTTGTGCGTGGCCCCTTCCGGCTCGACGATGGAGATGACCGGATAGCTGTTGCCGGTATTGACGGTGATCTTGACCTCGACCGGGGCGCTGACCTTGTCGCCGTGGCGCACGACCAGCGTGGCGCGGTAGACGCCGACCCGTTCGGCCAGGAAGCTGGCCTGAGCGCTGGCGGCGTTGTCCAAGGGGGTGGTCAGATCGCCATCGGGCTGGTCGATCAAGTTCCACTGGTAGCGCAGCTCGCTGGCCGCGCCGCCCGTGGGCGGCAGGCTCTTGCTGCCGTCCAGCGTGACCGTCTCGCCTTGCAGCACGGTCTGCTCCAGAGGCACGACCACCGCCACCGGGTCGGGGTTGGTCGCGGTGACCGTGACGCGCGCGCTGGCGCTGGCCGCGCCGTCCTTGACGATCAGGTCGGCCACGTATTCTCCGGGCAGGTCGACGGTCAGGGTCGGCTTGGCGGCCGTGGCGCTGGAAAGCGCGGCGGCGCTGCCTTCCGGTTTGGCCGATAGCGTCCACTCGTAGCTCAGCGTGCCGCCATTGGGCGTGGTGCTGGCGCTGGCGTCGAGCGTGACGACGGTGCCGATGGGCGCGCTGGCCGGGGCGGCCGTGGCGACGGCGGTGGGCGGGGTGGCTGTGTTGCCGCCGCCACCGCCGTCGCCTCCGCCGCCGCACGCGGCCAGCAGCAGCACGGCGGCGCTAGCCAGCCCCGCCGCGAGGTTGCGCAATATCTGTGTCATGTCGAGTGTCCTTTGCTTGTCGATGTCGTTCAGGAGGTGGCTGCGAAATCAGTACCGCAAGGTGACGCTCAGCCGTGCGGTGCGGCCGGGAGCGGGGATCAGCCCGAGGCTGAGCGCGTCGATGTAGTAGCGGTCGGTGAAGTTGTCGAGGTTGAAATCGATGCTGACGCGATCGTTCACGCGGTAGCTGGCGAACAGGTCGAATACGCGGTAGGAGTGCCACGGCACGACAGCGAGGAAACCGCGCGCGGTGTCGTTGTTGTATTGCGGCGCGTTGGTGCGCTGGCCCATCAGGGTGGCGCGCACGCCCAGCACCAGCCGGTAGTCCATCAGGCGCGCGCCGAGCGTGACGCTGCCGTGCCACTTGGGCGGCACCATGTTGTTGATGTAGCTGCCGGCGATGCCGTAGTCGTTGCAACGGTTCACGCGGTAACTGCCGGTGTGGCAGATTTCGATCTTGTTGTATTTGGTGAAGCCGAACTCGGTGAACACCACGCCCAGGTCGTATCCGCCCGATAGCTCCAGCCCGTGGAAGGTGGCGCTGTCGATGTTGCGCATGGTGAAGCTCGACGACTGGGCCAGCTCGCCGCCTGACCCGCCCTCCTCCCACAGGTTGGGCGACGTGCGCGTCAGGTAGTCCGTGATGTGGTTGCGGAAATAGGCGAGCTTCAGGCGCAGGCGGTCGCGGCCGGCCAGGATGCCGTCCTTCGCGTAGTTGATGCCGATTTCCCTGTTCCTGGCGTGCTCGGGCTTCAGGGCGACGTCCGGCGCAGCATCGAACGAGAAACCCGAGGTGCTCTCGAACAGGCTAGGCATGCGGTAGGCCTCGGCGTAGCGCCCGTAGAACTGCAGGCCGCGCTTACCCGGCTCCCAGCTCAGGCTGAGCACGGGGGCGGTGCCGCTTTGCTTGTTCCGGTTGGGGATGGGATCGCAGACGCCGTCGCCGTCGCGGTCGACGCAGTTGGGGCTGTCCGGATTGCTGACGACGATGTCCTTGTCGTCGCTGGACTTGAAGCGCGTATGGCGCAGGCCGACGTCCAGGGCCACGGTTTCGATGGGCTTGTAGAGCCAGGCGGCGAACGCGCTGTATTCATCGCGGTCGCCGCTGCGCCCGGCGGAACGGGAGTCGCCGTCGTTCAGCGCAGTGGTGCCGACGCTTTCCCATTGCGCGGCCATGCCGACGCGCACCTGGCTCTCGCCCCAGTCGCCGTGCTGCAGGGTGGAGGTGTTCTCCAGGGTCAGCCCCCAGCGCTTGTATTTTTCGCGCACGTTGTTGTAGAGGGAAGGCTGGGTCTCGCTGGGGCTGTTGTTGGTGGCGTTGGTGCGGGTGTGCCACAGGTCGGCGCGCAGGTCCAGCAGCGGCTGGCCGGCGGGTTTCCAGTGGTAGCGGCTGGTGTAGGTGTTGACCGTGACGTCGCTATTGCGCGGCTGCAGGACCGGCGAGAGATTGGCGAAGCGGATGATCTGCGAGGGCATGATCTCGCTGTACACGCTGCTGTAGCGCAGGTAGGCGAGTTCCAGTTCCTGGTCGTCGGCCAGGTAGGCCGTACCCTTGAGCAGCGCCGACTTGCTTTCGTAGTTGGTGCCGGGTATGCGCTCGCCGGCCCGGAATACGGAAGCGCCTTTGATCTCGGGGCGGACCTCCGTGTAGAAAGGCAGCTTGCGCCGGTTCGACACATCCACCCAGCCCGCGGGCCCGTGTTCGCCTGCGTAGTAGTTGCCCTGCTCGCGCTGCGCGTAGGCGGCCACCAGGTCGAATTTTTCCCAGCGCTTGGCGATGGCTACGCTGCCGGCATAGCTTTTGGGCTGGAAGGTACCGGGGCGGTCCAGCCCTTCCGGGTTGCCCCACTCGTCGGGCAGCGCATACTTGCCGGCGCATGCGCCGGCGGTGGCGCAGTCGGTGCGGTAGACCGGGGCCGAATTGAAGGTTTCGCCGACGCCGGTGAACAGGCCGGTAGGCGTGTCCGGCGCCATGGGCGAGCCGGTGTTGTTGCCGATGGCCTGGCCGCGCACGCGTATGCCGAAGTCCTGGCCGGGCCGGACGATGTCTTCGGCCTTGATGGTGCGCATGCTGACCAGGCCACCGGTGGCGCCGGTGCCCTGGGCCGACAGGGTCGGACCCTTGTCGATGGTGATGCCGCCGATCAGGTCGGGGTCGATGTAGCTGCGCGACACCACGCCGGAATAGCCCCGGTACACCGTGGTTTCCTGGCGCGCGCCGTCGACCAGGATGGGCACCCGGCCCTGCCCCTGCATGCCGCGGATGTTGATGTCCAGCCCGCCGCTGTTGCGCAGCTCGCCGACCAGTACGCCGGGCACGCCGCGGAAGATGTCGCCCACCGACATGCCGCGGTTGCGCTCGATGTCGTCGCGGGTGAGGACGCTGCGCGAGCCGGCGGTTTTGTAGACCTCCTCTTTCTCGTCGCGCTCTTGCAGCCCTACCACCGTGACCGTGCCCAGCATGCCGGGCTGCACCGTCGCGGGCGCGACGCGCAGGGTATAGCTGCGCTCGCCGGACGGCAGGGCCTCCAGGCCGGTGCCGGCCAGCACCGCCCGCCAGGCGTCCGGCAGCGCGTACTCGCCCCGGAGTCCGGCGCTCTGGCGGCCATCGGCCAGATGCGAGTCGAAGCTGATCAGCAGGTCGCTCGCGATGCCGAAATCCTTGAGGACGCGCGTGAGGTCTCCAGGCTCGATCTGGTAGTGGCGCACGGCGGGGGCGCTGGCTTGCGCCTGCGCGCGCGAGTCGAGCGGCGTCCATGCCAGCGCGGCCAGCGCCGCGGCGAGCGCGGCAACGCCAACCCCGCGGCGGCTGGGCATCGGAAAGCGGAAAGACATGAAGTGGCTGAGTCCCGGTTCGGCCGCGTCGATTTCGCGGCTTACATATCCATTGACGAACTCGGCCGAAAATCGGCTCACCGGCGTCGCGCGAGCGGGCCACGCCCGTCGCGGAGCCCGGGTTCAGGCGGCGGGAGAACGCGCTTCGACGCGTACCCAGTAGCGCGTGCGTCTGCGCACTTCCACGGGCAGCGCATGCGGAAGCGACGCAAGAATGCGGTCGGGATCGTCGAGCGGAAACGTGCCGGAGACGGGCAGGTGGGCTACCGCCGGATCGCATTGCACCCAGCCTTGCCGATAGCGGGCGACTTCGGCCAGGAACACCGCCAAGGGCGTATGGTCGGCCGTCAGATAGCCGCGCGCCCATGAATCGGCGTAAGGGTCCGACGCTTCCGGCCCCTGGGCCGAGGTGGAAGTGTAGGCGCCCTGCTCGCCGGCGCGCAGGCGCAGGCCCGGCCCGGCGCCGCGGCGCGGCTCCAGCGCCACCAGGCCTTCCCAGACGGACACGCGGGTGCTTGCGTCGTACTGGCGCACCGTAAAGCGCGTGCCGAGCGCCCGCGCATCGCCTTGCGCGGTCCGCACGAGAAACGGCCGCCCCGCCGGATCGCCGCCGGTCTCGACCAGGATTTCGCCACGCAGCAGCTCGAGCACCCGCCGCTGCGCGCCATAGCGCACATTGAGCGCGCTATCGGTATTCAGCGCCACGCGGGTGCCGTCTTCCAGCCGCACCGTGCGGCGCTCGCCGACCGGGGTCGCGTGATTAGCCATCCACGCCTGGAACGGCGCGGCGCGCGGCAGCAGCACGATCGTTCCGCCCAGGCCGGCCACGCCCGCCGCCAGCAGCTTGAGCGTGCGCCGGCGGCTGCGCTCGGCACCGCCGACGGCCTCGATGGCGACCGCCGCCGATCCCACCTGGCGCAGGCGATCGTCGATCTCTTCGATACGCAGCCAGGCCCGCTCGTGGACGGCCGATGCGTGGCGCCAACGCATCCATGCCTGCATCCGCCCCTCGTCCAGCGGCTTCGTCTGCAACTCGATCAGCCACTGCACTGCCTGGCGGGCCACGGTTTCGGGCACATCGACGGCGTCGGGCGCGGCAAGCGTGACGGGCGGCATGGTCAGTATCCGAAGTAGCAGCGCACGGCGGCCTGAGCGATGCGCCGCTTCACGGTGGCCAGCGAGATTCCGAGCGCCGCCGCGATTTCTCCCAGCGACATGCCTTCGATGCGCGCCATCAGGAAAGCCTGCTTGGCCTGCAAGGGCACGCCGTCGAGCATGCGGTCGATTTCGACCAGCGCCTCGATGGCGATGAGCCGCACTTCGGGCGGCGGCACCAGGTTCTCGGGCTGCCGGGCCAAGGCCTCCAGATACGCGCGTTCCAGCGCCTGGCGCCGCAGCTGATCGATCCAGAGGGTGCGCGCCACTGTCGTCAGCACGGCGCGCGGCTCGGCGATCGCCGCGACGTCGAATGACGTCAGCACCTTCAGAAAGGTATTCTGGACCAGGTCGGCAGCGTCCCAGCTGTTGCCGAGCTTGCGCTGCAAACGGGCCAGCAGCCACGAGCCGTGGCTCCGATACATGGTTTCGATCGTCATGGGAAAGCCGCGCCTCGGATCACCCCCGTCCTCCGCAAACATCTGACCGAGCAGCGAATTTACATGATAATGATTCTTATTTCAATACCGATCTAATCTAGCCGGATGCCGGTTCGGTTTTAGGCCTCCGGCACCGTTCGAGGAACTGTCCCATGTCCAATCCGCTTCCCGATGTCGCCAGGCTGTCCGCCGTGCCTTCCACGCTGCGCATTCCGCTCGCGGCCAGGGCATTGGGCGACGCGATGTTCCCGAACATGGCCGTCGGCGACGCGGATGCCGCGCGCATGCTCACGGCGCTGGGCGACGACGGCGCCGTCTGGCTGCGCGACCGCGGAAGCGTCTACGGCGTCCTCGCACGCACGCGCCGCTTCCGCGACCTGGCCGCGCAGTTCCTCGCCGCGCGTCCCGATGGCCGCGTCGTCAATCTCGGCTGCGGCCTGTCCAACTACTTCCAGTGGCTGGACAACGGCCGCATGCGCATGACGGACGCCGACCTGCCCGAAGTGCTGGAGATCCGCCGCGAACTGCTGCCGGCCGGGGGCGGCCGGCACATCGTGCGCGAAGTCGATCTCGCCGCGGCGGACTGGTGGGACGCCCTGGGCTTGCCGGCCAGCCGCGACGAGGCGCCGGTGTTCCTGCTTTCCGAGGGCGTCTTCATGTACCTGGAACCGGCCATGGTCCATGCGGTGCTGCGCACCTTCGGCGAACGCGCGCCGGCCGGCTCGTCCTTCGTTTTCGACGCGATGTGCTGGCTGGCCGCCGGACGCGCGAAGCGCCACCCCTCGGTGCGCCACACCCAGGCCGAATTCCGCTGGGGGCCGCGCCGCTCCGCCGAACTCACCAGGGACTCTCCGCGCCTGAAGCTTGCGGCGGCGCACCCCATCATGGAGAGCTACGGCTGGCCTTATGCCTTGATCGGGCCGGCGTTCCGCGTTTTGTTCGGCGTGCCGTTCTACGCGCTCTATGAATTGCGAACGCAATGACTCGGGCAGACGGCCACGCGTTATTGCCGCCCGCTCCGTGCCTCATTCCTCATCGTCGGCGATCTCGTTTCCCTCGAGAAGGCGTTGCGCCCGAACCCGGGCTTCGCCGAGGTCCGGCGCGACCGACATGCGAAGCCCGAAAGCGGCCGAGAGCGCCAGGGCCTGCGCGCGCTTCAGGACTCGCCTGGCCCGATCCGGTTCGACCGCAACGATTCCTTTGCACACCTGGGCCAGGGTTTTCTTGTTCGCCTTCAACCACTGCACCTGGGCCTTCTGGTCCTCATGTTCGGGATGTTCGGCGCTGTCGATGAATATGAAGACGAAGGGCTGGGCGTTCGCCACCAGCGCCTCCATCTCCACGATCCACTGCGGCGCATAGCCGGCGGGAAGCCGGCTGCCCCGGATGCTCACGATCGGGAAGGCGGAGATGTCGTAATGCCTGAAATCGTTCTTGCTCAGCATGGCCGATGCTATGTCCTGGATGAACTGCGTTTGCGGGATGGGGGTTTCCGGGCGGGTTTCGAGGCGGGCCGATCGGCGGCGATCAGCCCCCAGAGGTAGTCCAGTGCGGCATCGTCCTCGAGCGGCGGCGCGCCGGTGACCGCCAGAGCATCGTTGGTCTCGATGTCGCTGTGCAGGAAGAACTGGACCAGACCGCCCGCAGTGACCATGAGCAGGCCCGCGGGCACGTCCTGCCGGATGAGCCCGGCGTCCTGAGCGGCCTTGAAATGCGGCACGAACAGCTGGTTCAGCGACTGCGAACGCGACTTGCGCTCCTCCTTCGGGGCGCCGAGCACGCGCCAGAGTTGAAACCGCAGCGCGCGCGGATGCTCGCGCCAATAGCGCATATAGGCCGCCAGCATCTGCTTGAGTCCTTCCGGCTTGCCCTGCAGCGCCGGATCGACGGCCGCGCTGCCCAACTCGGCGAACTCTTCGGTAATGCGAGTGCCGACCAGCTTCCACAGGGTTTCCTTGTCCTGGAAGTGGTGGTGTATCAAGCCTGGCGACACACCGGCCTCCTTGGCGATCTCGCGGGTCGTGGCGCCATCGAAGCCGAGCTTGGCAAAGACGGTCAGGGCGGCCTCCACGATACGGTCGCGGGCATCGACGGTGGTGTAGACCTGGCGTAATTCGGACATGGGACGAATCTCCTGAGGGCGGCGTGCACAGCCGCCTTCCACGGCTTGCGTGCTGATCAAATAGTCAGCAGATTAATCGCATTTCAGGAGGGACCGGCCTCGGCTCGGGGAATCAATCGCAGGAAGTACCAGGCGGCGCAGGCAAAGGCGATCACGATGCCGCCCTGGAAAACGGACCATCCAACAGTCTGTATCAGCCCCGGCAGGATCATCAGGGCGGCAGTCCCGAGGAAGCGGCCCAGCCCGTAGAGCAGCGCGTAGTCCGTGGCGGCCTGGTCGCCGCTTGCCCATTCCAGGATCAGGCTGCCCAGCACCACATACAGCGCCGAGGCGCCGGCCGTGACCAGCACGCTGCCCGCCAGCGCCATGGCCGGACTCATCCTGGCGTAGCCCAGCCACACCAGGCAGGCGCTGGCCAGGCAAGCCATGGCCATGGACATGGCCGCCGACCGCAAAGGCAGACGCCGCACCAGCAGCGGCGCGAGCGCGCAGGCCACCGCATTGGCCAGCGGTCCGGCCGTGCCCAGCACGCTGCCGATGCGCTCCAGAGAAACCCCCATGTCCACCAGCAGCAGCCGGTTGAAGTTGAACAACGCCAGCAGGGTGCAGGCCAGCAGCGTCAGCCGGATGAAGCGCGGGCGCATCCCGCGCTTGCGCAGCATCTGCCCGATGCCCGCGCGCCGGCGCGGCGAGCGGCCGGTCAACGCACGCTCCGCGCCGATAAGGGCGAGCATGGGTACGCCGGACACCGCCATCAGTGCGGCAATGGCGGCCATCGCGCCTGGCCACCCCAGGCGCGGATACAGCGCCACCAGCACGCCGCCGCCGAGCACGGAACCGAGCGAAACGCCGCCCATCTTGGCCGCGGCGGCGGCGGGCCGCTGCGCCTCGGGAACGGTTTCGACGGTCAGCGCATCCAGGGCCACGTCCATGGTGGCGGCCGCCAGCGTGGCCACCATGCCGAGCGCCAGCAAAATGCCCCATGCGCCGGGCCCTGGCGCGTTGCACGCCGCCGCCAGCAAGGCCAGGACCGCAATCCACTGCATCGGAACGATCCAGCCGGTGCGGCGTCCCAGCCAGGGCCAGCGCCGGGAATCGACCACGGGCGCCCACAGGAAGGCAATGCCGAACGGCAGGTAAAGCGCGTAGACCCAGCGCATGGCCGACAAGTCCATGCCCCGGGTGCGCAGCACGGGCGCCACGCCGCCCTGGACGAAGCCGAGGATGGCGCCCAGCGACACGTAGGCCAGGGCCACGGAAAGGAGCACGATCGCGGGACGGATCCGGGCGCCGTCCGAACCTGCGTCCACGGCATGATTCACTGTCTGCATGCGCCGGCGCCCCGTCAGAACCGCATGGTCGCGCCCATCCCGACCACGCGCGGCTGCCCGACGCGCACCGAACTGACGCCCGGGCCCCAGGCCTGGCCGGCCACCAGGTATTGCTTGTCGAACAGATTCCAGGCAAAACCGTAGAGCTCCCAACTGCCCTGCTGCCACCCCAGCCGGGCATTGACGACGCCATAGCCCGGCAGATCGAAGCTCTCTTTCACGTCCGCCGCGCGTCTGCCCACGTACTGCCAGGCGAGCGCGGCCTTCAGCCGCCCCCGGGCGGCGCCGACGCGCATGGGCGCGTCGTATTGCACGCCCAGCGAGGCATTGAACTTGGGCATGTTCGGCACGCGGTTGCCCGATTTCGCGCCGGTCGAGCTGCCCGATGGAACATCGACGAGCTCGGCATGCGTGTAGCCGGCGCTCGCGCTCAGCTTCAGATGGCGGCTCAGGCTGGCAACCGCCTCCAGTTCCGCACCCTTGCTCTGGTAATCGAGAGATGCGGAACCGAAGAACAGCTGCGCCGGATCGAAAACGATCAGGTGTCCGTTCTTCACGTCGTTGTAGAACACCGAACCGTTCACGCCCAGCCGCCTGTCCAGCCACATCGACTTGAACCCGGCTTCATACGTCCAGCTCGTCGACGTGGGATACGGCGGCTCGGCCTTGCCATAGACGCCGTTGACCTGGACCACGGGATAGCCCGCGCTCACCGCGCCGCGCGAAACGGTCGCGTAGGTCATGGTGTCGGGCGTCCAGTCGTACGACAGCCCGGCGCGGCCGGTCAGGAAACGGTCGGAGAGGTTCAGGCTATGGCTGGAGAACGGCACGGTGGCCGGGTTCCCGTTGCCGGTGAACAGATAGTCCGCATCCTTGCTCTCGTGCGTATAGCGCAGGCCCAGCGTGGCCTTGAGCCTGTCCGTCAGCGCCAGCGTGCCCTCGCCGAAGAGCGCGATGCTGTCGGTGGCGATGCGGTTGTCCTGCGTGCCGTTCTGCGCCTGGAAATTGAACGCGGCGGGCGAAGCCACGGCCTGCGTGTCGTTGGTGAAGCGCGAGCGGAAGTAGTTGACGCCGGCCGTCCAGGTGAAACCGCCCTCCTCCAGCGACGACAGCCGCAACTCCTGCTGGAACGTCTTCTCCCGGAAGTGGATGCCGACGTAGTCCGCATACGGCACGTTGAACAGGGCCTGCGGCTGCCCGGTCATGGCGGCGTAGATCAGCCCGTCGGTCAGGTCGAAAGGCTGGAACGAACGATCGTCTTGATAGCTGGTCAGCGAGGTGAGGCGCACGCGGTCGAACTCGTGCTCGATCCTCAGGCTGGCACCCGCGTCGCGCCAGCGGATGTTGCCGGCCGGGTTGACCGCGCTTTGCGGGAACTGCGGGTTCTGCAGCCAGACGAAGCGCGGCGCGTCGGATTCGCGCCGGTCGTAGAAGCCCGTGAAGGCAACGGTGGTGCGGTCGCCCGGCAGCCACAGCAGCGACCCGCGCATCGCGCCCACCTGCACGCGGCCGTCGCTGCCGCCGGCCGCGACATTGGGAACGGCGCCGTCGAGATTCGAATAGCGCACCGCCAGGCGCGCGGCCAGCGTGTCGGACAGCGGCGTGTTCGCGATCAGCTCGCCAAGGCGGTGGCCGTGCGTGCCGGCCTCGGCCGTCGCCGAAAACTCGCGTTTGAAAGTGGGCAGCCTGGGGACGACGTTGATTGCCCCGGCCTGCGTATTGCGGCCGAACAATGTGCCTTGCGGGCCGCGCATGATTTCGACGCGGTCGATGTCGAGCAAGGCCGGCGGTGTTCCATAGACCGAGCGCGGCACCTCGCCCAGGTACATGACGGCCGACGTGTCGTCCGACGAAAGCGGCGCGAACGAACCGACGCCGCGAATGACGAACAGATTGCCGAACTGGCCGCCGCTGTCGGCGAAAGCAACGTTCGGCGCCGACCGCGCCAGCCCGGCGTTGCTGTCGGACGGGGCCGAGACGGCCGCCGCGGTCTGGCCGTCGAGCACGGTCATGCTGATCGGAACGGTTTGCGCGGATTCCTCGCGCTTGCGGGCCGTCACGGTGACGGCCGGAAGCTCCGCGACGGGCTGGGGCGATGCATCGCTCTGCGCCCATGCCGAGGGCGCCGCTACGAGAAACGACGCCAGCGCACCGGCAATCCGCGAAAGTCGCGGCAAGACCTCATGGACACACTCTTGGTGATTGCTGGCACGCATGGCTCGCCTTCGGACAGATGCAGGGAAATCCAGGCCGAAAAGACCCTGTTCCATGACAGGGCGCTATGGGCTCGGATCGGTTTCACACCGAGTAATTAATCGATCGATTCGTTAACTGACCAAATGATCAGTAAGAATAATAATGATTCCCAAAATTGTTTGTCAAGACGACGGCGGTTGCGGCGGTCCGTTTCGTGGAAGCCCGTGGTCGAACAGCGGTGAAGCAAGCAGGCGCTCGCGACGGTGCGCGAGAGGCTCTATCGAGACGAGGAATAGGACAAATCGCCCCTCAGCTTCCGGTGCAACTGCAGCAATGCTCGGTAGAGTGCGCGGTAGGGCGCGCCTACCCCATTCCGATGCCAGGTACGGCGCCTGCGGCGCGTAAACAAGAGAGACTACTTGTTATGTAGTTACTTTGTATGTACATTAATGCTGGTCTACATCACTTATCACCCCACGAAGAACGAGTCGAACCAAGCCAAACATGGCATGCCGCTGGACGAGGCCCGCTCATTCGAGTGGGCCGATGCGCTGGTGCGCAAAGACGATCGTTTCGAATATGGTGAAGATCGCATGAGCGCGATCGGCTACATCGGTAACCGCCTCCATGTAGTGGTGTACGTGGATCGCGGCAATATTCGCCGCATTATCAGCTTGCGCAAAGCGAACAAGCGGGAGGAGCGGCAGTATGCCGAAGCTTAAGCCGGATCATCTGTCTCCCACGGAGGCCGAAGATGCCGCAATCAACGCGGGCATCGCGGCCGATTCCGACAATCCTGAATGGACGCCGGAAGATTTCGCGCGTGCGGCCAAGCCCGGCAAGATCAGCATCACCATACGCCTGGACGCCGACGTGATCGAAGCAGCCAAGACCCAGGCGGCACGGCAAGGGACCGGATACCAGACAGTCATCAACGATACGTTGCGCCGGGCATTCGTTGGAGGCGAGGCACCTTTGACCGAAGAAACGCTGCGCCGCATCTTGCGCGAAGCACTGCACCAGGCGTAGTTCCGATGTTCCCACGCCTTCTCTAGGCTCCGGTACCAGTTGCATGATTTGCCTTCAGCTGGCCCGACGACAGCATCCGCGGCAGACTCAGTGCGTGCCGGCGGCGGCCGCCTTGCGGATGTCCTGCGCCAGTCTGGCCGCGTCGCGCGCCTTGTCGCTGCGCAACGTCGCCTGGTACAGGTCGACCAGGCTGTCCAGCCCGTACAGCAGCCGGACATCGGTCGGCCCCAGCCGCTTCGCTATGATCGCCTGCGCGCGGCGATATAGCGGCTCGGCCTTGCTGAAGCTGCGCTGCGCGAAATACATCGCGGCCAGGTCCTCCATCGTCTGCGCAGTATCCAGGCTCTCGGGGTCGAGCCGTTCGCGCACGGCCAGCGCCCGCAGATAAAGCGCCTGCGCTTCGGCCTGATGGCCCTGCGCGCTTTCGGCCCGCGCCAGATTGCCCGCCACCTGCGCCACGACCAGACTATCGGGGCCCTGGTGCCGCTCGAGAATGGCCAATGCGCGCGCGAAAGCCTGCCGGGCCTGGCCGTATTCGCCGCGGGCGTAATGCGCCAGCGCCAGGCCGTTCAGGCTCTCGGCCATTGCCGGCGTCTCTTCGCGCTGTCCGTCGCGGATGGCCAACGCGCGCGCCAGCAGGGTTTCGGCGAGATCCGCGCGGCTGGTGCTTTGGTAGAAGCGCGCCAGATGCTCGAGGCTGTCGGCCACGTCGGCATGCGCCGGGCCGAGCGCCGCCTGCCGGATCGCCAGCGCGCGCTCCAGCAGCGCCGGCACGCCTTCGGTTTTGCCCTGGCGCTGCATGGCCAGCGCGGTTTCGATCAGCGGCCGGGCCAACTGCAGCGCGTCGGGGCCGAGCCGGGACTCGATATTGGCCACAGCCCGCCGCGCGTATGCCTCCGCTTCGCCATGCCGGCCCTGCTGCGCCCCGACCCGGCTCAACGCCAGCAGGACGGGCAGCGCGTCGGCGGCATCCGCGCCCGGCGCGGCTTCCCGTATCCGCAGCGCCTGCTCATACGCCGCCGCGGCGGCCGCATAATCGTTCAGGGCTTCGTGCACCGAGGCGAGATTGAAACGCAGCGAGGCCGCAACGCCGGGCGGCGCGTCTGGCACCGTCTCCGAGATCCGCACGGCGCGCGCCAGCAGCGGCAGCGCCTCGGCGTGCCGGCCCTGCGCGTCCAGCGCCAGCGCCAGCCCGTTCAGGCTGGACGCCGCCCGCATCGAGTCTTCGCCGTCCTGTGCCTGCGCCAATGCCAGCGATTGCCGCGCGCTCTGCTCGGACTCCGCATAGGCGCCTTGCCGGTAAAACTCTTGGACGCGGTCCTGCAGCGCCGTCCAGGCATCGGCACCGGCCGCAGGCCCTGGCGCCAGCAGCAGCCACGACGCCATCAGCCACGACAGCGGCAGCCATGGACGCCGCACGCCCCTCAGCATGCGCGCCTGCGATGGCGCGCCGCGCAGCCCCACGCCATCAGCAGCGGCAACAGGCTCCACCACCCGAACGCTCCGCCGCCGTTGCCCACTTCTTTTGCGTCGGCCACCTCCGGCACCACTTCCACCGTCACGGTGGCCGACACCGGCTCGGTGTATTCGCTGCTCTGCGGCTCGCACGTCAGCGTGTACTGCCAGGTGCCGCCTTTCACCGCGTCGATGCGTTCGGCCTTCAGATAGTTGCCTTCCTGCGGCCGCGGCCCGTTCCACGGAGAATCCGGCTCGGTCGACGACGCCACGCAGCCGGCCGCGAACACGCCGCGCCAATAGAAGGACACATGGCCGCCCACCGCCAGGGTGTAGCGGTTCTGGCCAGCGTCGAGGCTGTTGATGCCGAAGATCACCTGCGGCTGCACGGGGGTCAGCGCCGAGCCGGGCTCCACCTCGTCGCCGGGATTGAAGCGGAACAGCGTGCCCCAGCCGTAGCTGCCGCCAAAGGAAGTGAGCCCGTAGAACTGGCCGTTGCTGGCCTGCGCGAGCGCCGTCACGGTGTGGCCGCCGGCATTGGCGCCGAGGTTGATCGGGCTGGCCACCGGCGCGCCGTTCACGTAGTAGATGTTGTTGCGCGGCGGATCGGGCAACTCGCGGGAAAAGGTATGCAGCACTTCCAGCAGGCCTTTGTCGTCTTCGCCCTCGCCGATCCGATAGCGGAAGATGGCGCCGCTGGCCGGCGCGCCCGACAGCGTCGCCCCGCCCTGCGTGATGCCGTAGATGTGGCCGTCCCGGCCCAGGATCAGGTTGTCGGGATTGTTGCCTCCCAGCACGTCGCCGGTGCCGAAGCTGTGCAGTATCTCCACGTCGTCGCGGCCGCTGTTGGCGCCGGCGGCGTCCTTGCGGATGCGCCAGAACACGCCGCCGGCCAGCGGGCCGCGGTAGGTCACGCCGTATATGTAGTCGCCGGCCAATACGATCGGCCGGTAGGGACCGTTGAAATAGCCGCCGACCTGGTTGTCGTCGAAGCCCAGGATCAGCTTCAGCGCGGCGCCGTCGGCGCTCAGGCGGAACAGCGAGCCGCGGCCGTTGCCTCCGCCTGTGCTGAACACGCCGTACACGGTGCCGTCGGTATCGGTCACCATATAGATCGGGCTGGCGCCGACGTTGCCGAGCGCGGCCAGCGTCGTCACCGTGGCGCCGTCCATGCTTAGCGCGCGCAGAGGATTGCTGGTGCGGCCCACGATGAAGCGGCCCAGGGATTCGGCCACCACGTCGGCGCGCGGGCTGACGGTGCTATTGGGGCCGAAGAAGGTCCATTCGGGGCTGCCGCCGGGCAGGTAGCGCAGCAGCACGCCGCCGTTGTTGTTCGACGGCCCGTACAGATAGCCGTCGCCGGCGGCGAGCCAGCCGCCGGTGGCCACCGGCAGCACCGTGGCGTTGCGCGACAGCACTTCGAAGCCGCTGCCGTCGTTGCGCAGGCGGTAGAACACCGGTACGCGGCCGCCCTGCAGGCCGCCGGCATCCTGCATGTTGGCCTCGGTGCCGCCGCCGAACAGCGAGCGGCCGTACAGATAGCCGTCGGCGCCCTCGGTAAGCGTGCCGTGGCTCAATGAACCGTTGCCGCCGCCGGGCTGGCTGCCGGTGAAGTTGGTGATGATGTCGACCGACGGCAGCGCGGCGCGGGCCGGACCGGCCGACACGGCCAGCGCCAGCAAGAGCGGCAGGCAGCGGCTGTATCGGCCCGCGATGGAAAATGTCTTCATGGCAGTCTTCAAAGAGAGTACGTGAGCGTGAGCTTGGCGGTGCGGCCGGGCGACGGTATGGCCAGCATGGAGCTGGTGCCGGCGTCCATGTAGAAGCGGTCGGTCAGGTTCTCGACGCTGAGGTTGACGTTCAGCCGGTCGTTGATCCGGTAGCCCGCGAACAGGTCGTAGACCGTATAGGAACGCCAGCCGCTGGACACCACGTCGCCGCCGGCGGCGTTGTCGCGCGCCAGGATCGCGCGCGCGCCCAGCGTCAGCCGGCGCTCCAGCAGGCGGGCGCCGACCGTCAGGCTGTGCTGGGCCTTGGGCGGCACGTACAGCCCGCTCATCGACAGGTCCCAGCCCGAGGCATAGTCTTCGTACGGCATCTTGAAGCACGGCGGCGCCGTATTGAACGCCAGCGCCACGCCGCAGAATTCGATCTTGGAGTAGCGGGTGAAGGCATAGCGCGCGAAGACCACGCCGCCGTCGTAGTTCAGGTTGAACTCCAGGCCGCGGAAATCGGCGCTGTCGGCGTTGCGGAACTCGCCGGCGAAGCCCTGCACGTAATCGGTCGTCTTGTTGCGGAAGAACGTGAGCGACGCGGCCAACTGGTCGTTGCGCAGCCACTGGTCGCGCAGCGTCAGCCTCGCACCGGCCTCGGTGCTGCGGATGAATTCGGGCCTGAGCAGAGCCCGGCCCACGTTCGAGTCGGCGATCAGGCCGTTGATCGTCTCCTTGGTCGAAGGCGGACGCCAGCCTTCGCCGTAGCGGCCGAACAGCTGCACCGCCCGCATGATCTGCCAGGTGGCCCCCAGACTCGGATTGGTCCGGCTCTCGCCATGGCGGATGTTCAGCGGCAGCACTTGCCCCGGTATTCCCGACGAGACCTCGCCCGCGCCCCGCATCTCGTAGCGCTCGCGGCGCACGCCGGCGTTGAGCGTCACGCTGTCGATCGGCATCACCTCGGCCTGCACGAATTCCGAACTCATCCGGCGCTGACCGTTGGGCTCCATGTAGATGCCGCCGTCCAGCGGCGCGATTCGGGCCTTCTCGTACAGCCAGGTTGCGCCGTACTTCAGGCTCAGCCCCACGCCCCACAGGTCCAGCACGCTGGTGTTCCACACTTCTACGCCGCGGCCGCGCGTGTTGGCGTGCTGGGCGCGATGGATGCCGGAGATCATGGCGATCCCGCGGATGTCGGCGGCCTGGTATTCCTCGGAGTCGGCGGCCCACACGTTGGCGCGCAGGTCGATCCACGGGTTGCCGACCGGCGACCACGCATAGCGGGCCGTGTACAGCTTCTTGTCGGCGCTGCTGAGATTGAGCTGTTCGATGTATTCGGGATAGCCGGCGCTGCGCGCCTCGCCGAACAGGCTCTCCAGCCGGCTGAAGCCGAGGTCGAGCCGCTGGTCGGCGGGCAGTTTCAGGCCCGCCTTCAGCAGCACCGAGTCGGTGTCCTGCGAGGTGTTGTAGACCTCGGATCCGGGCTGGTAGTACGACAGCCGCCGCGGCGCCTCGGCGGGCGCGAAGCGGCCGGTCACATCGCCCCGGCTGCCCGAGACGTAGTTGCCGGCGCGGCGGCGGCTCAAGCCGGCGACCAGGTCGAGCATGTCGTTGGGGCGCCAGGCGCCGACGATGCTGCCCGTCCAGGTCCGGCCGGGCAGCGTGATCTCGCGGAAGCCTGCGTCGGTGCCCGGCTGGGCCGACGCCGAGCCGCTGGGCCCCGGGCCGAACACTTGGTAGCTGTCGGTGCCGGCCTGGTTGTTGGCCAGCGTGCCGCGCAGGCGCAGGCCGTAGCTTTTGCCGTCCTTGATGAGGTCGGCCGCCGTCAAGGTCGAAGCGCTCACCACGCCGCCGACCACGCCGGCGCCGTAGGGACCGGCGTTGGGCCCTTTCTCGATCTTGACCTCGCCCAGCAGTTCGGGATCGATGAAGGCGCGCGTGCTTTCGCCACCGTAGCCCTTGTAGCTGGAGCTGGATGATTCGGTGCCGTCCACCAGCACCTTGACCCGCCCGAAGCCCTGCATGCCGCGGATGTTCAGGTCCAGCGACGGACCGTTGCGATTGTTTGCGACCATGACGCCGGCGATGTCGCGGAAGATGTCGCCCGGGCTGGTGGGCGGGAAGCGGTCCAGGCTTTCGCGGCTGATGACGATGGTGTTGGAGGCGTCGGCGATGCCGGTATCGGCGGCGGCCGTCACCACTACGGTAGGCAGCGTGGCCACCTCCGCGTCGCCCGCCGGCGGTGCGGCGGCTACGGCCGCCGAACCGGCCGCCGCGGCCTGCAGTCGATAACGGCCGGGCGCCTGCGCCACGGCGCTATGGCCGCTGCCTTCCAGCAGGCGCGCCAGCGCCGCATCGACGCTGAACTCGCCCGCCAGCCCCGGGCTGCTGCGCCCGGCCACCTGCTGCGGCGTGAACGACAGCGAGATGCCGGCCTGGCGGGCGAAGCCGTTCAACACCTCGTCCAGCGGCCCGGGCGCGACCAGGTAGGCGCGTACGCCGGCTGGCGCCGGCGCCTGGGCCATGACGCCGGGATGGACGCCCAGCAGCGCGGCAGTGGCGGCGGCGGTCCAAGGCAGGCCGCGCGACCGCGGGTTGGATCGGCCGCTGCGGAAATGAGACGGTACGGGAGGATAGGGCATGGGATGGCTCGTCGCAGGAGATGCTCTGTTCTCCTAAAGCCGAACGGGCGCCCGAAACCCGACAGCCCGGCGCAACAAAATCAACGCGCGCCGACGTGGACCCAGTAGCGCGTCCGGTACCGCACCTGGACGGGAAGGATGTCGGGCAGCATGGCGAGCAGCTCGTCCGAGTCGTCGAGCCGATAGACGCCCGAGAGCCGGAGTTCGCCGACAGCCTCGTCGCAGTCGACCCGCCCGGCGCGGTAGCGCGCCACTTCGGCCAGGAAGTCGGCCAGGCGCATGTTGCGCACCGACAGCGCGCCATGGACCCAGCTGGCGGAGTCCAGGCCGCGTGTGTCGGCCGGCACCGCGGCCGCGCCGTCGGTCCGGTAGGCCATGCCGGCGCGGGCGATGACGGGCGCGCCGCGCGCGTCGCGCGGGTAGATCGCGACGGCGCCCTCTTCCACCGTCAGCATGCTCGATGCCGGCTCCAGCCGCACTATGAAGCGCGTGCCCAATGCCTCGAACAGGCCATGACGGGTCTGTACCTTCAGGGGCCGATGGCGCGGCGAGCGTGAATCGGCGCCGCTGGCCAGGGCCGCCTCGCCGCGAGTCAGCACGATCAGGCGCTGCGCGGCGTCGAAACGCACCGACACGGCGCTGTCGGTATTCAGCACCAGGCGGGTGCCGTCGGCCAGCAGCACCGTCTTGCGTTCGCCGACGCCGGTGTAATGGTCGGCCGCCAGCCGCTGCCACGGCAGATGCCGTTCCGCCAGCCAGCCGGCCGACAGCGCGGTGGCCAGCGATGCGGTCAGGAGCTTGAGCGCCTTGCGGCGCCCGGCCCGCTCGGCAGAAGCGCGCAGGACAGCATGCGCTGCGCCGGCCGACGGCAGCAGGCCGATGTCCTGGCGCACGGCGGCGAGCACCTGCTGCACGCGCTGCCAGGCCCGTTCGCGGTCGGGGTCGCTGTCGCGCCAGCATCGACAGGCGTGCCGCGCGCCGTCGTCGGCGCGGTCGGATTGCAGCAGCACGGCCCAGTCGATCGCCTGCCTGACAAGTTGGTTGAACGGAGCGCTACCCGCGGTCGTCATGGCTCAGTCTTCCTCCAGTGCCAGATGGCAGTGGAAAAGCGCCTGCGCCATGTAACGTTCGACCGAGCGGGTGGTGACGCCCAGCTTGGCCGCGATCGCGGCGTAGCCCAGGCCCTCCAGCTGGGCCAGCAGGAAGGCCTCGCGCACCGGCGGCCGCAGGCCATCCAGCAGGCGGTCGATGCGTTCCAGCGCCTGCAGGATCGCCAGCCTCGTCTCGGGCGACGGCGCCACCGGCTCGGGCTGCGCGGCCAGGGCTTCCAGGTAGGCCCGCTCGAACTCCTGGCGCCGCCACCGGTCGATCATCAAGCCCTTGGCGATGCGCGCCAGCAGCGCGCGCGGTTCGGCGATGGGTTCGCGGCTGCGGGAGGCCAGCACGCGCAGGAATGCGTCCTGCGCGATGTCGGCGGCCTGGCTGCCATCGGACAGGCGCCGGCGCAGCCAGTTCAGCAGCCAGCCATGGTGCGCGACGTACAGCGTTTCCACGTTGCGCACGGACAGCGGCAGACGCGAGCTCAAGACAGTGCTCCCCCAGGGGTGCCGGGCAGGCTGTCGCCGCCACCGGACAAATGCCAATGATAATCACTCTCATTGCAGATCGCAATGGAAGATCGCCGCGCGCATCGGGCGGCGCCTCTTTGCCGAGCATGCGCAGAGAGGCCCGGCTCGGCACCCATTCCCGATTCGCTACAATCGTCCGGCAGTTACCGTCTTTCTTTCCGGGCACGATCCGATGCGACGCGCAGGCAGCGCCGACCTCCCCCTCCATCACGGCCGCGTCCCCGCCTGGCTGGGCCGGCGCATGTCGCGGCTGGGCGCGGTGATCACGCAGGCCATCGTCCACCATTACGGCCGGGACGAATTCCTGCGCCGGCTGGCGCACCCGTTCTGGTTCCAGTCCTTCGGCGCCGTGATGGGCATGGACTGGCATTCGTCGGGCATCACCACCAGCGTGATCGGCGCGCTCAAGCGCGGGCTGGCGCCGCTGTCGGGCGAACTCGGCCTGCACGTATGCGGCGGGCGCGGCAACCATTCGCGCAAGACGCCGCAGGAGCTGGCGGCCATCGGCGAACGCACCGGCTTCGACGGCCACGCGCTGGCCCAGGCCAGCCGGATGGTCGCCAAGGTGGACAGCGCCGCGTTGCAGGACGGCTTCGATCTCTATCTGCACGGCTTCTTCGTGACCGACGACGGCAAGTGGGCAGTCGTGCAGCAGGGCATGAATGGCGACACGCGCTATGCGCGCCGCTACCACTGGCTATCGGAAGACATGGCCAGCTTCGTCGA
This sequence comes from Pigmentiphaga humi, assembly GCF_900606115.1. Classification (GTDB taxonomy): domain Bacteria; phylum Pseudomonadota; class Gammaproteobacteria; order Burkholderiales; family Burkholderiaceae_B; genus Pigmentiphaga; species Pigmentiphaga humi. The sequence goes on along the minus strand of NZ_UWPJ01000011.1, from coordinate 7,189 downwards.
GGCGCCGCACGCGGCGATCGACGGCGTGAACCAGGGACGCATCGTCAACCTCACCGACCGCCGGGCCGCCGCGTCGCGGCGAAGCCAGGTGGCACTGCTGCTCGACCGCGGACCCGATTTCATCGCCTGCGAAGCGGCCGCGCTGGGGCTGCTCGGCCGCGGGCGCGATGCTCCGCCGGCCGAAGCCCAACCGCCGCAGGACGAGCACCCGGCGCGCATCGCACAGTTGTCGCTGCTGCCCCATCTCGTCATGCCCGCGCACCACGACGTGCGTCCCAAGGACGTCGTCGTGCGCCGCCTGCACGGCGCGCTGGCGGCCGCCGCCGAATGCGGCCCGGTCGATTTCTCCGAACTATTGATGGTGCCCGGCGTGGGCGCGCGCACCGTGCGCTCGCTGGCGCTGGTGGCCGAGGTGGTGCACGGCACGCCGTGCCGCTTCACCGACCCGGCGCGCTTTTCGCTCGCGCACGGCGGCAAGGACAGGCATCCCTATCCCGTTCCGTGCGAGGTCTACGACCGCACGATCGCCGTGCTGAAAACGGCCGTCTCCCAGGCGCGATTGGGCAACGACGAAAAGCTCGACGCCATCCGCCGGCTCGACGCTCAGGCGCGCCGCCTCGAACGCGATGCCGAAGGCGCAGCGGTCGATGCCTTCATCGCCCAGGAGCGGCGGGATTCGCATCGGTACGGCGGGCGCAGCGTGTTCGGGCCGGAATTGCCGCCGGCCGAGGCAGCGGCGAAGCCATAGCGCCGGCACGCTTATCCGGCCGCGTCGAGATCAGGGCTGGAATCCTGTCTTGTCTTTTTCCGTGATGGCGCGAATCACCCTGCAGGGCACGCCTGCGGCCACCACGCCTGCCGGAATGTCCGAGGTCACGACACTGCCTGAGCCGATGATGGCGCCGTCGCCGATGGACACGCCGGGATTGAGGTGGACCCCCGCGCCTATCCAGACCTTGTCGCCTATCCTCACCGGCTTGGCGAAACAGCCACCCGCCGCCCGTTCTTCCGGGTCGATTGCGTGGTTGGACGTGTAGATGCCCACGCGCGGAGCCAGCAGCACGTCGTCGCCGATGTAGATCCCGCCGCCATCGAGCATGACGCAATCGAAGTTGGCGTAGAAGTTGTTGCCGATGTGGATGTTGCGGCCGAATTCGCAGCGAAAGGTCGGCTCGAAATGCACGCGCGAGCCGACTGTTCCGAGCAGACGCTTGAGGATGGCCTCGCGCACGATGGCCGGCGACGAAAAAGATCCGTTGTATTCGTTCGTCAGCAATACAGCCTGTTCGCGTGCTGCGAGCAGCTCCGGAGTCAGGTCGTCATACATCTGCCCGGTGCGGATGTGGGCGAATTGGTCTTCGAGGCTCGACATGGTTCGGCTGTTGCTTCGGCTTGCAGCGATGCCTTCACGATACCCCATCGGCGCCGGCATCCATGTGCGGCGCGGCACCTGGCGAGCCCGGCTGGACGTGAAATGAAAAAGCCGCCCGACACCTTGCGGTGGGGCGGCTTTCTTGCGAGGGCGCGCGCGCCCTCACAGCGCGATCAGATGACGCGCGCGGCTTCGATCAGACGAACCACGGCCCAGGCCTTGGTCTTGGAAACCGGACGGGTTTCCGCGATCTCGACCAGGTCGCCAGCGTTGTACTGGTTGGTTTCGTCGTGAGCGTGGTACTTGGCGGACCGGACGACGATCTTGCCGTAGAGCGGATGCTTCACGCGGCGCTCGACCAGCACGGTAACCGTCTTGTCCATCTTGTCGCTGACCACACGGCCGGTCAGCGTACGCTTCAGCTTGGTTTCGCTCATGTTTACTTCCCGGCTTTCTCGCGCAGCACGGTACGGACGCGCGCGATGTCGCGGCGGACCTTGCCGAGCTGGCTGTTGTTGGAAAGCTGCTGGGTAGCCAGCTGCATGCGCAGACTGAACTGAGCCCTAAGCAGACCCTCGAGCTCTTTACCGAGCTCGCCAGCGTCTTTCGAACGGAGTTCGCTTGCCTTCATTGCTATTCTCCTTACGTCCCGAGGTGACGCGTCACGAAGACGGTCGCGATCGGGAGCTTGGCAGCGGCCAGGCGGAACGCCTCGCGCGCCAGTTCTTCGTTGACGCCTTCCATTTCGTACAGCACCTTGCCGGGCTGGATCTCGGCGACCCAGTACTCCGGGTTGCCCTTGCCGTTACCCATACGGACTTCGGCCGGCTTTTGCGAGATCGGCTTGTCCGGGAAGACGCGAATCCAGATACGGCCGCCACGCTTGATGTGGCGGGTGATGGCACGACGGGCCGCTTCGATCTGACGAGCGGTCAGGCGGCCACGACCGGTGGCCTTCAGACCGAATTCGCCGAACGAAACGTTGGCGCCGCGCGTCGCCAGGCCGGTATTGCGGCCTTTCTGTTCCTTGCGGTATTTCCTGCGCGATGGCTGCAGCATGCTTATTCTCCGTCTTTGGCAGGCGCAGGCGCGGCGGCATCAGCAGCCGGCTTGCGCGGCGCACGCCGGGCACCGCCCTCGGGCGCGGCAGCGGCAGCTGCTTCACCTTCGGGACGGCGGCCGCCACGACCACGGCCGGCGCCGGGGCGGTTATTGCCCGGGCGATCGCCACGATCGTTGCGCGGACCGCGGCGCGGCTTGCGCTCTTCGTCCTTGGTTGCTTCCGGGGCGGCGGCCAGTTCGGCCGAGCCCAGCGTGTCGCCCTTGTAGACCCAGACCTTGATACCGATCAGGCCGTAGGTCGTGCCGGCTTCGGAAGTGCCGTAGTCGATGTTGGCGCGCAGGGTGTGCAGCGGCACACGGCCTTCGCGATACCACTCGGTACGAGCAATTTCGATGCCGTTCAGGCGGCCCGCGCTCATGATCTTGATGCCCTGGGCGCCCAGGCGCATCGCGTTCTGCATGGCGCGCTTCATCGCGCGGCGGAACATGATGCGCTTCTCGAGCTGTTGCGAGATCGAGTCGGCGATCAGCTGCGCGTCGATTTCCGGCTTGCGGATCTCTTCGATGTTGACGTGCACGGGCACGCCCATCAGGCGCTGCAGGTCGGCTTTCAGGACTTCGATGTCCTCGCCCTTCTTGCCGATCACGACGCCCGGACGGGCCGAGTAGACCGTGACGCGGGCATTCTTGGCCGGACGCTCGATGATCACGCGGCCCACGGAAGCACCTTTCAGCTTCTTCTTCAGGTATTCGCGGACCTTGATGTCCTCGGCCAACATGCCGGCGTAGGCGCTGCCGCCCGCGTACCAGCGCGAAGACCAGTTACGGCTGACCGAGAGACGGAACCCGGTCGGGTGAATTTTCTGTCCCATCGTGGCTCCTTAGTTACCGACCTTGACCACGATGTGGCAAGTCTGCTTCTCGATCTTGACGCCGCGGCCCTTGGCGCGAGCGTCGAAACGCTTGAGCGACGTGCCCTTGTCGACGTAGATGGTTTTCACCTTCAGTTCGTCGATATCGGCACCGTCGTTGTGCTCGGCATTCGCGATCGCGGATTCGACCGCTTTCTTGATGATGCCGGCGGACTTCTTGGGCGTGAACGTCAGAATGTTGATGGCCTGGGCAACCGACTTGCCGCGGATCATATCCGCGACCAGACGGGCCTTCTGGGCCGACACGCGTACGCCACGAACAATCGCTGTGGTTTCCATCGCGCTTACCTCTTGGCCTTTTTATCCGCAGCGTGGCCCTTGAACGTCCGGGTCAGCGCGAATTCGCCGAGTTTGTGACCGACCATGTTCTCGTTGATGTAGACGGGAACATGCTGGCGGCCGTTATGGACCGCGATCGTCAGACCGATGAACTCGGGCAGGATCGTGGAACGACGCGACCAGGTCTTGATCGGGCGCTTGTCTTTGCCGGCCGTCGACGCATCGACCTTCTTCAGAAGGTGTTGATCGACGAACGGGCCCTTTTTAATAGAACGTGACATGGCTCGCCTCGCTTACTTCTTCTTGCGCCGCTGGACGATCATATTGCTCGTCCGCTTGTTGCGACGGGTCTTGAAACCCTTGGACGGAGTGCCCCAGGGGCTGACCGGCTCACGGGCTTCGCCAGTACGACCTTCACCACCACCGTGCGGGTGATCGATCGGGTTCATGGCCACACCGCGGACGGTGGGACGAATACCGCGCCAGCGGGTAGCGCCGGCCTTGCCGATCTGGCGCAGGCCGTGCTCTTCGTTGCTGACTTCGCCGATGGTCGCGCGGCACTCGATGTGCACCTTGCGGACTTCACCCGAGCGCAGGCGAACCTGGGCATAGGTGCCTTCACGGGCGAGCAGCACAGCCGAACCGCCAGCCGAACGCACCATCTGGGCGCCCTTGCCGGGGATCATTTCCACGCAGTGGATGGTGCTACCGACCGGAATGTTCCGGATGGGCAGAGTGTTGCCGGCGCGGATGGGCGCTTCGCTGCCGGACAGCAGCATGGCGCCGACTTCCAGGCCCCGCGGGGCGATGATGTAGCGACGCTCGCCGTCGGCGTAGCACAGCAGAGCGATGTGCGCCGTACGGTTCGGATCGTATTCGATGCGCTCGACCTTGGCCGGGATGCCGTCCTTGGTGCGCTTGAAATCGACCACGCGATAGTGTTGCTTGTGACCACCGCCGCGATGACGCGTGGTGATGTGGCCGTTGTTGTTGCGGCCGGCATTCTGCATCTGCTTTTCGAGCAGACTGTCGAGCGGGCGACCTTTGTGCAGGTGGGGGTGAACCACCTTCACCATCGCGCGGCGACCGGCCGAGGTCGGCTTCAGCTTGACGAGGGGCATTTACTTCACCTCCTGCGCAAAGTCGATTTCCTGACCCGGCTTCAGCGACACATAGGCCTTGCGCTCATTGCGGCGGCGACCGATGAAGCGGCCAAAGCGCTTGACTTTGCCCTTGGTATTGAGAACCTGCACGGACTCGACCTGCACCTTGAAGAGCAGTTCGACGGCAGCCTTGATTTCCGGCTTGGTGGCGTCTTGCAGGACGCGGAAAGCCACTTGCTGGTTCTTGTCGGCGATGAACGTGCTCTTTTCAGAGACGATCGGGGCCAGCAGAACCTGGAGCAGACGGTCGTTGCTCATCCCAGCATCTCCTCGAGCTGAGCGATCGCCGGCTTGGTGATCAGCACTTTGTTGTAGTGGATCAGCGACAGCGGATCGGCATAACGGGACTCGACCACGGCGACGTGCGGCAGATTGCGCGTAGCCAGATAGAGGTTTTCGTCAACCGCATCGGTAATGATGAGGACCGAGTTCAGGCCCAGGCTCTTGAGCTTGTCGGCGGCCACCTTGGTCTTGGGCGAATCGACGACGAAGTTCTCGACGATCGCGATGCGGTCTTCGCGGGCCAGTTGCGACAGGATGGACCGCACGCCGGCGCGGTACATCTTCTTGTTCACTTTCTGGCTGAAGTTTTCTTCGGGCGAATTCGGGAAAATCCGGCCGCCCCCACGCCACAGCGGCGAGGACGACATACCGGCGCGGGCGCGGCCCGTGCCCTTCTGGCGCCACGGCTTCTTGGTCGTGTGCTTGACTTCGGCGCGATCCTTCTGCGCACGGTTGCCGCTGCGGGCGTTGGTCTGGTAGGCGACAACGACCTGGTGCACCAGCGCTTCGTTGAATTCACGGCCGAAGACGGTGTCGGGTGCGCTGACGGTCGCAGCGACCTGGCCCTGATCATTCAGGAGCTTGAGATCTGCCATGTTCAGGCTCCTTTCACAGCGGGACGGACGACGATGTCCGCGCCGGCGTGGCCCGGGACGGCGCCACGGACCAGCAGCAGGCCGCGCTCGGCGTCCACGCGAATCACGTCGAGGTTCTGCACGGTACGGGTCACGTCGCCATAATGGCCGGCCATTTTCTTGCCGGGGAACACACGGCCCGGATCTTGCGCCATACCGATGGAGCCAGCCGAGTTGTGCGAAACCGAGTTGCCGTGCGAAGCGCGGTTCGACGAGAAGTTGTGACGCTTGATCGCGCCCGAGAAGCCCTTGCCGATGGTCGTGCCGGTGACGTCGACCTTCTGGCCGACCGAGAACACGGATTCCACGGTAATGACTGCGCCCGGAGCGAACTCGGCCGCTTTGGCCGGATCAAGGCGGAATTCCTTGAGCACGCTGCCCGCTTCCACGCCAGCTTTGGCAAAGTGGCCGGTTTGGGGCTGGGTGACGCGCGAAGCACGGCGCGTACCGAACGTGACCTGGACAGCTGCGTAGCCGTCCGTCTGCGGGGATTTGACCTGGGTCACACGGTTGTTCGACACGTCCAGCACGGTCACGGGGATGGACTCGCCATCGTCCGTGAAAATGCGGGTCATGCCAACCTTGCGTCCCACCAGGCCGAGCCGGAATGCGGCTGGCGTGGAGGCCGTCGATTGGGTCGACATCGTTTTCTCCATTCCCGACTGCGATTGGCCGGGGCTAAAAGTGGCGTTGCGCCTGGGCGCAGCACCGAGACAGCGGCACCCGGACCGGGTGCCGCGCCAAACTCGAGAGGTAGAGCGGAATTCGCGCACCCGGCAATGAACCCGGGATCAGCGCGGAAAGACGCTTTTTTTCCAGCCAGCCCGGCGCGATTGCCGCCAGGCTGAAAAGGCGCACACGAAAAAACTGTGCGCCAGCCGGCCAGTAAAACACTGACCAGCCTGCGAGTATAGCGTGCGCCCGGCCGCTTTTTCAAGCGCCGGGCGCAAATACCACGTTACTGCAAAGCGATTTCCACGTCCACGCCGGCCGGCAGATCCAGGCGCATCAGCGCGTCGACCGTCTTGTCCGTCGGATCCACGATGTCCATCAGGCGCTGATGGGTACGGATCTCGAACTGGTCGCGCGACGTCTTGTTCACGTGCGGCGAACGCAGCAGGTCGTAGCGGCGGATACGGGTCGGCAGGGGAACCGGACCACGGACCACGGCACCCGTGCGCTTGGCGGTTTCGACGATCTCGGCGGCCGACTGGTCGATGAGCTTGTAATCGAACGCCTTCAGGCGGATGCGAATCTTCTGCTTTTTCATGAAACTTCCCTAAAGAGCGAGAGGACGGAAAACCCGTCCCGGTAGTAGTCAGATACTGCTGGCACTATAACCAACCACCCGCACTGCCGCGCCCCGATCCAGGGGACCGCGGATCCGGCTTTGCCGGTCCGCCAGTCCCGCCCCCTGGGGGGCGCGCGTCAGCGCGTAGGGGGGATTACTTCAATACCTTGGCA
>NZ_UWPJ01000002.1 GCF_900606115.1 Pigmentiphaga humi | reverse complement strand
CATGGCAAAAGGCAAGTTTGAGCGTACGAAGCCGCACGTAAACGTGGGCACGATCGGTCACGTTGACCACGGCAAGACGACGCTGACGGCGGCGATCACGACGGTGCTGTCGCGTCAGTTCGGCGGCGAGGCGAAGGCGTACGACCAGATCGACGCGGCGCCGGAAGAAAAGGCGCGTGGGATCACGATCAACACGGCGCACGTGGAATACGAAACGGCGGCGCGGCACTATGCGCACGTTGACTGCCCGGGCCACGCGGACTACGTCAAGAACATGATCACGGGTGCGGCGCAGATGGACGGCGCGATCCTGGTGGTGTCGGCCGCCGACGGCCCGATGCCGCAGACGCGCGAGCACATTCTGCTGTCGCGCCAGGTTGGCGTGCCGTACATCATCGTGTTCCTGAACAAGGCGGATCTGGTGGACGACGCCGAGCTGCTGGAACTGGTGGAAATGGAAGTCCGGGAGCTGCTCTCGAAGTACGACTTCCCGGGCGACGACACCCCGATCGTGAAGGGTTCGGCACGCCTGGCGCTGGAAGGCGACAAGAGCGAGCTGGGCGAGCCGGCGATCCTGGAACTGGCCGCTGCGCTGGATTCGTACAT
>NZ_UWPJ01000051.1 GCF_900606115.1 Pigmentiphaga humi | reverse complement strand
GGACGGGGGGGTGGCGGCGGAGTCGCTGCCTTCCTTCATGCCTTCCTTGAAACCCTTCACGGCACCGCCGAGGTCTTGCCCCATGTTCTTCAATTTCTTGGTGCCGAAGATCAGGACCACGATCACCAGGACGATCAGCCAGTGCCAAATGCTAAAGCTACCCATTACTTGCTCCACGCCTTGCGGCGTCAATTCGTTCAGTCGGACCGGACGACGCCCGGTTGGTTGCGTTTCCAGGGGCGGGGACCGCCGACCACGTGATAGTGCAGATGCGGCACTTCCTGGCCTCCGTCGGCGCCATTGTTGGCGATCAGGCGGAAGCCCCCTTCCGGCCCGGGACGGCAACCCTGCTCCAGGGCCAGGCGGGGAATCAGAACCTGCATTCTACCCAACAGCGGCACGTCGGCCGCGGCGAGATCCTGCATCGACGCGATGTGCTTCTTGGGAATCACCAGGAAATGCACCGGGGCGCTCGGGTTGATGTCGTGAAACGCGAGGATCTCGTCGTCTTCGTAGACCTTGCGAGAGGGTATTTCCCCCTTCGCAATCTTGCAGAAAATACAGTCATCAGTCATATAAGTTTTCCGTAATACCTATGCGCGTTCGATCCAGGGCGCCGCGGATCCGGCTCGGCCGGTCCGCCAGCGCCGCCCCCTTGAGGGGGCCCGCGTAAGCGGGTAGGGGGTGGGCTTCCCTCTCAGCGCGTAGGGGGGGGCTCAT
>NZ_UWPJ01000012.1 GCF_900606115.1 Pigmentiphaga humi | reverse complement strand
ACCGCGCCCCCGGCGGCAACTCCGCCACCCCCGGCACCACCGCCGGCTGGCTCGGCGGCACCGCGGGCGCCTCCTGGGCCGGCACCGCAAACAAATCCAACTGCGCCTCGCCCCGCTCCGCTTCGGAGGCCGACCCAGACGGGAACCGCGGATCCGGCTCCGCCGGTCCGCCAGTTCCGCCCCCTGGGCCCGGCGCCGGGCCGCCCCAAGGCGGGCCCAGGCCCCCTCGGGGGGCTGCCGCGGAGCGGCTGGGGGCCCTCCGGTCAGGGCGCGCGAAGCGCGTAGGGGCGGGGCTATCTCTCATACCGCTCCGGATTGAGGACCCGCATCTCGCCCTCTATCCATTCCTCGACGCGGCGGTTGATCTCGTCGGCGGTCAATCCCTGCGTGTCGATGACCGGGCCGATGGAGACCGTGACCAGACCGGGCCGCTTGATGAAGGTCTTGCGCGGCCAGCACTCGCCGGCGTTGTGGGCGACCGGGACGACGACCGCGCCGGTGCGCGCGGCCAGGCGCGCGCCGCCGCTCTTGTATTTGCCGCGCCTGCCCGGCGCGGTGCGCGTGCCTTCGGGGAACAGCACCAGCCAGCGGCCCTTGGACAGACGGTCGCGGCCCTGGGCGACGATCTGCTCGAAGGCGTCGCTGCCGCGCTTGCGATCGATCGCGATCATGCGCAGCCCGGCCAGGCCCCAGCCGAAGAAGGGCACCCAGTTCAGCTCGCGTTTGTAGACGTAGCAGACCTCGCGCCGCATATAGCCCGCGAAGTACAGGGTTTCCCAGGTGGACTGGTGCTTGGACAGGATGATGGCCGGCTGGTCGGGCAGGTTTTCCGCGCCCTTGACCTGCCAGCGGATGCCGGTGATCCAGCGGGCGCCCCACACCATCAGGCGCGGCCAGCCTACCGTGAACCGGTAGCGCCAGCGCAGCGGCAAGGGCAGCCACAGCACGCAGGCAATGGCGTACGGGATCATGGTCCCGATGAAGAAGATGGAGAACAGCAGCGACCTGAGCCAGCGCATCAGTGCTCCTCGGGGTGGACGGCGACTTCCAGCGCCTCGGCCACGGCGGCGAGGTCCTGCCATACGACGGTGCCGTCCGGCAGCCCGCCTTTGGCCAGTGTTTTGGGCCCGTTGCCGGTCAGCACCAGCCAGGGCAGGCAGCCTGCGGCCGCGGCGGCCTGGAGATCGCGCAGCGAGTCGCCCACCGAGGGCACGCCTTGCAGGTCGACCTCGAAGCGCTGGGCGATGCTGCGGTACATGCCGGGCAGCGGCTTGCGGCACGCGCAGCCTTCGTGCGGCGCGTGCGGGCAGATGAAGATGGCGTCCACCACGCCGTTGGCCTTGGCCAGCTTGGTCTTGAGCTTGGCGTGGATGGCATTGAGCGTGGCCGCGTCGAACAGGCCGCGCCCCAGGCCCGACTGATTGGTCGCGATCACCACCCGGTAGCCGGCCTGGTGCATGCGCGCGATGGCTTCGAGCGCCCCGGGCAAGGGGATCCACTCGTCCGGCGATTTCACGAAGTCCGGACTGTCCTGGTTGATGACGCCGTCACGGTCCAGGATGACCAGCTTGGGGCGTGCGAGGGAGGTCGGCATGGATCAGGCCGCCAGCCTCGACAGGTCGGCCACGTGGTTCATCACGCGGTGCAGCCCGGCCAGCAGCGCCAGGCGGTTGGCGCGGATCGCCGGATCCTCGGCCATCACCATGACGTCGGCGAAAAACGCATCCACGGGCTCGCGCGCCTGCGACAGCACGGTCAGCGCGCCGGCGAAATCGCCCTGGGCGAACTTGCTTTCCGCCTGCGGCCGCAGCGTGTCCAGGGCTCGCGCCAGCGCCTGCTCCGCGGGCTCGGCCAGCAGCGCGGGATCGATCGCTCCGGGCTCGCCCTCGACCTTCTTGAGCAGGTTGCCGATGCGCTTGTTGGCGGCGGCCAGCGCGGCGGCCTCGGGCAGCGCCGAGAACGCGACCACTGCGCGCACGCGCGCGGGCACCTGCGCCAGCGGCGGCGCGATGGCGATCACCGCATCGACCGCGGCGCGGTCGAACTGCGCGGCGAGCTGGTTGCGGTAGCGCTCGAACACGAAGGCGCGCACTTCCTCGATCTGCGCCGCGGTGGGCGCGTTCGCGAAAGTGGACGCCGCCTGCGCGAGCAGGCCTTCCAGCGTCAGGCCCCGGCCGTCGGCGGACAGGCGGCCGCCGGCGTCCAGTTGTTCGAAGGCGCTGATCAGGCCCAGCGCGGCGCGGCGCAGGCCGTACGGGTCCTTGTCGCCGGTGGGGACCAGGCCGATGCTCCAGATGCCCAGCAGGGTCTCGGCGCGTTCGGCCACGAACAGCGCGGCGGCGGTGGCGGTACCGGCGGCGACGGGCTCGTCCAGGCGGATGCGGTATTGCTGGCGGATGGCCTCGACCACGTCGGCCGGCTCGGCGTCGCCCGCGGCATAGTAGGCGCCCATGACGCCCTGCAGTTCGGGGAACTCGCCCACCATGCCGGTGACCAGGTCGGCCTTGGCCAGCAGCGCGGCCCGGTCGGCATGGTCGGCATCGGCGCCGATGGCCTGCGCGACCCAGCGCGCCAGGGCGCGCACGCGCTGCACGCGCTCGAGCTGGGTGCCGAGCTTGTTGTGGTAGACGATGGTGCCGAGCTGCTCGACCCGATCGGCCAGCTTCTGCTTCTTGTCGGTCTCGAAGAAGAAGCGCGCGTCGGCCAGGCGCGGGCGCACCACGCGCTGGTTGCCTTCGATGATGTTCACCGGATTGGCCAGCGCCATGTTGCTGACGATCAGGAAGCGGTGCGTGAGCCGGCCGGTGGCGGCGTCGAACAGCGGAAAGTATTTCTGGTTCAGCCGCATGGTCAGGATCAGGCATTCCTGCGGCACGGCCAGGAATTCCTCTTCGAACTCGCCCACGTACACGGCGGGGTATTCGACCAGCGCGCAGACTTCGTCCAGCAGGCTGGCGACCTCGGTTTCGTCGCCCAGCGAGGCGTTCAGGCGCGCGGCCTGCTCGCGCAGCTGCCGATCGATGGCGGCGCGCCGCTGCGCGAACGACGCGATGACGCGGCCCTGGCCTTGCAGCAGATCTTCATAGGCGTCGGCCGAGGGCAGCTCGATCGGGCCTTGCGACTGGAAGCGGTGGCCATGGGTGCTGCGGCCCGACTGCAGGCCGAGCGCGGTGAGTTCGATCACGGTCTGGCCGTGCAGGGCGACCAGCCCGTGCGCGGGGCGCACGAAGCGCACCGTGGTTTCGCCGTCGGCCAACTGGTAGCTCATGACCTTGGGGATGGGCAGCTTGCCCAGGGTGTCTTCCAGCACGATTTGCAGCGCGCCGGCCAGCGCCGCGCCCTTGGCGATGCCGCGATAGACCAGTTGTTCGTTCTTGCCGTCGGATTCGCGCGCCAGGCTGGCGACGTCGACGTTGTCCAGGCCCTTGGCCGCCAGCTTCTTGAGCAGGGCGGGCGTGGCCTGGCCCTCGGCGTTCAGGCCGACGCTGACGGGCATCAGCTTTTCGGAGAATTCCGTATCGGCCGCCTGCGGCAGCACGGCCGACAGCCGCACTGCCAGCCGGCGCGGCGTGGCGAAGGCGGTGGTGGCGCTGCCTTCAGCCAGCAGGCCGCGCGCTTGCAGGCCGGCGGCGATGCCGTCGGCGAAGGCCTGGCCCAGGCGGTTGAGCGCCTTGGGCGGCAGTTCTTCGGTGAACAGTTCGAGCAGGAGGGGTTGAGCGGCGGCCATTTACGCGGCCTCCTTGCGTGCAAGCATGGGGAAGCCCAGTCGTTCTCGTGAGTCGTAGTAGGCCTGCGCGATGGCGCGCGACAGGTTGCGGATGCGGCCGATGTAGGCGGCGCGCTCGGTGACGCTGATCGCGCCGCGGGCATCCAGCATGTTGAAGGTGTGGGCGGCCTTGAGCACGGCCTCGTAGGCAGGCAGCGCCAGCGGGACTTCCACCAGCCGCTTGGCCTGGGCTTCGTAGTCGTTGAAGTGGCGGAACAGGGTTTCGGCCGAGGAGTGCTCGAAGTTGTAGGTGGACTGCTCGACTTCGTTCTGGTGGTAGACGTCGCCATAGGTGACGCGGGTGCCGTCGGGGGCTTGGGTCCAGACTAGGTCGTAGACGCTTTCCACGCCTTGCAGGTACATGGCCAGGCGCTCGATGCCGTAGGTGATTTCGCCCATGGTGGGCTTGCAGTCGATGCCGCCGACTTGCTGGAAGTAGGTGAACTGGGTCACCTCCATGCCGTTGAGCCAGACTTCCCAGCCCAGGCCCCAGGCGCCGAGCGTGGGGTTTTCCCAGTCGTCTTCGACAAAGCGGATGTCGTGTTCCTGCGGGTCGATGCCGAGCGCCTTAAGCGACCCGATGTAGAGGTCGAGGATGTCGGGAGGCGCGGGCTTGAGCACGACCTGGAACTGGTAGTAGTGCTGCAGGCGGTTGGGATTTTCGCCGTAGCGGCCGTCTTTGGGACGGCGCGAGGGCTGGACGTAGGCGGCGCGCCAGGGTTCGGGGCCGAGGGCGCGCAGAAAGGTGGCGGTGTGGGAGGTGCCGGCGCCGACTTCCATGTCGTAGGGCTGCAGCAGGGCGCAGCCGTGCTGGGCCCAGTACTCCTGGAGGCGGAGGATGATCTGTTGAAATGTCAGCATGGGTGGAGGAGTGGGTGCGGGCCGGAGGCGGCTGCCGGGCTCGGCCAAACCTTGGATTTTAGCGTATGAGGAGGGAGGCGGAGTTCCCGGGCGGGCCGCCGCGAAGGCGGCCCGCTGCTCGAGCGTTCCTTGCCGGAACGCCTCAACGCGTGCGGGACGGCCGCCTCGCCCACGCGAGGGCCGCGAGCACGGCTGCGACGAGGATCAGGATGGGGGCGTTGCCGGTGCGGGTGTATGGGGTCAGCCCGGTGGTGCCCTGGACGGTGACGTCGAGCGCGCCGGCGGTTTGCGGCGTCAGTTCGCCGATGACGCGGGCCTGGGCGTCGACGGCGGCGGTCATGCCGGTGTTGGTGGCGCGCAGCATGGGGCGGCCGGTTTCGCGCACGCGCATGCGCGACATCTGCAGGTGCTGGGGCAGGGCGAGGGAGTTGCCGAACCAGGCGAGATTGCTGACGTTGGCGAGTATGGTGGCGCCGGGGTCGTCGGCGCCGGGGCGTACGGCGGGCAGCAGTTCTTCGCCGAAGACGTCTTCGTAGCAGATGTTCATGGCGATGTGCTGGCCGCCGATGTCGAAGGGCTTCTGGCGCGGCTGGCCGCGGTCGAAGTCGCCGAGCGGCATGACCATTTCGTCGACGAACCAGCGAAAGCCCGGGGGCACGAATTCGCCGAAGGGCACCAGGTGGCGCTTGTCGTAGCGCTGCGCCAGGCGGCCGCTGGCCAGGGTGGCGGGGGAGCTGGCGGCGTCGAGGGCGATGACGCTGTTGTAGTAGTAGTCGCGATCGCTGCGCGCATCACGCATGGCGACGCCGAGCACGAAGGTGCCGCCGCCGAGGGCGGCGCTGTCGACCCACTCCTGCCAGGCTTCTTCGGTGAGCTGGTCCTGGAAGACCGGTACGGCGGTTTCCGGCAGCAAAGTGAGCGCGATGGGGCGGCCGTCGGCGCGGGCAGGCGCGGCCAGGGAGCGGTGGCGGTCCATGCCCTGCCAGATCTGGGCGGGGTCGAATTTGTCGGAGAGCGGGATGTCGGCCTGGACCAGCCTGACGGTGAGCGGGCTGCCGTGCGGGCGCACCCAGGTCCAGGCGGAGGCGGCCCATCCTGCCGCGATCACCAGAACGGCGGCGGCCCAGGCCGGCCACCGGCGGCCGCCTGCCTTGCCTGCCAGGGAGGAGGGGCGGCGGCAGGCCGCGATGGCCCAGGCCAGGGCCGAGGCGGTGAAGGCGGCGGCGAATGCGACGCCGTAGACGCCCAGCAGCGGCGCCCAGCCGTGCAGCGGGCCGTCGACGTGGGCGTAGCCGATGTTGAGCCAGGGGAAACCGGTGAACAGGACGCCGCGCAGCCATTCCGCGCCGGTCCAGGCGGCGGCCATGGCCAGCGCGCTGGCGAGGGCGCCGGCGGGCTTGCTGGAGGGGTTTTCGGTGCCGCCGCGCGTGAGCCACCAGGCGACCCCGGTGGCCAGCGCCGGGTACAGCGCGAGGTAGGCGGCCAGCAGGCCTACGCCCAGCGCCGCCAGCGGCGCCGCCATGTAGGCGTAGACGTGGAGGCTGATGTAGATCCAGGATATGCCGACGATGAAGGTGCCGGCGCCGAAGGCGGCGCCGGTGCGCACGGCTGCGCCCAGGGTGGGGGCGCGCCAGGCCAGCCGGCTCAACGCGCCGAAGGTGGCCAGCTGCAGCAGCGGCAGGAGCCAGGCGGGGAAGGGGCCGGGCGCGAAGGCCAGCCCGTGGAGTATGCCGAGGATGAGCGCCCCGGCGAGCGCAGCGTGAGGTAGGCGCACGGGCGCGTCAGCCTTGGGTTGCCGGGGCTGCGGGCGCGGCGCCGCGCGACAGGCGCGAAACGCGCAGCCACAGGGCGCGGCGGGCGTCGGCGCGGATCACCTCGATGCGCAGATCGTCGCGTTCGATGCGGTCGCCGCGGCGCGGGATGCGGCCCAGCGTTCCGGCCATCCAGCCGCCTACGGTGTCGTACTCGTCGTCGTCGAGCGACGAGCCGAAGGTCTCGTTGAAGCGCCGGATGCCGGTAAGCGCGGTGACGCGCCAGCGGTTCTTGCCGTCGGGAAAAATGGACTGCTCGACAATGGCGTCGTCGAATTCGTCTTCGATTTCGCCGACGATCTGCTCGAGCACGTCCTCGATGGTGATCAGGCCGGCGGTGCCGCCGTGCTCGTCCACGACGATGGCGATGTGGTTGCGGTTGCCGCGGAATTCGCGCAGCAGCACGTTCAGGCGCTTGGATTCGGGAATGAACACGGCCGGCCGCAGCAGCGTGCGCAGGTCCAGGTCGCGGTCGAGCACGTAGCGCAGCAGGTCTTTGGCCAGGAGGATGCCGATGACGTTGTCGCGGCTGTCCTCGAAAACCGGGAAGCGCGAGTGCGCGGTTTCGATGATGCCGGGCAACTGGGTTTCGATGGGCTGGGAAACCTCCAGCATGTCCATGCGCGAGCGCGGGATCATGATGTCGCCGGCGGTCAGTTCGGAAACCGCCAGCACGCCTTCGATCATGGAGAGGGCCTCGGCGTCGAGCAGGTCGCGCCCGTAGGCGGCCTCGAGCACGGCCTTGAGGTCCTCGCGGTCTTCCGGTTCGCGGTGGATCAGCGCCGAAAGTCGTTCGAAGAAGGTTTTGGGAGCAGGTTTGGGCGCGCGCGAGGCGTACGCCGGACTAGGGGAGCTGTCTGACATCGTCCTTGGAGGACAGTTGCAAAAGTCTAGAATACTCGATACGGGTCGGGTATTGCCATCTCGGCCAGGATGCGCGTCTCCAGCGCTTCCATGCGCTTGGCATCGCGGGCGTTCAGGTGATCGTAGCCCAGGGAGTGCAGGACGCCGTGCACGACCAGGTGGGCGGCGTGGTGCAGGAACGGTTTTTTCTGGGCCCTGGCTTCGCTCGCCAATATCGGCAGGCACAGCACGATGTCGCCGGCGACGATGCCGTCGGGGCCTTCGCCGTATTCGAAGGTCAGCACGTTGGTGGCGTAGTCGCGCTGGCGAAAATCGCGGTTGAGGGCGCGGCCTTCGGCGGCGCCGACCAGCCGCAGCGTCAGCGCGACGCCGGCTACATCGGCCAGTTCGGGCGCGCGCAGGGCCTGCGCGATCCAGCGCCGCAGCCGCCAGCGCGGCAGGCGGGGCTCTTCCTTGCCGTATTGCACCGAGAGAGATAAAGCAGGCATTTCAGTCGTTCCGGTGCTCACGGGTTAGCCGGAGCGTCACTTGTTATGCTTTTCGTAGGCGTCGACGATGCGCGCCACCAGCGGGTGCCGCACCACGTCGCCGCTGGTGAACTGGGTAAAGGAAATGCCGTGCACCGAGGCCAGCACCTGGGAAGCGTCCAGCAGGCCGCTGCGCTGGCCCTTGGGCAGGTCCACCTGCGAGGGGTCGCCGGTGATGACGGCCTTGCTGCCGAAGCCTATCCGGGTCAGGAACATCTTCATCTGTTCCGGCGTGGTGTTCTGCGCCTCGTCCAGGATCACGAAGGCGTGGTTGAGCGTGCGCCCGCGCATGTAGGCCAGCGGCGCGATCTCGATGGTCTGCTTCTCGAACAGCTTGGTGACCCGCTCGAAGCCGATCAGGTCGTACAGCGCGTCGTACAGCGGGCGCAGGTAGGGGTCGACTTTCTGCGTCAGATCGCCGGGCAGAAAGCCCAGGCGCTCGCCGGCTTCGACGGCCGGGCGCGTCAACACGATGCGGCGCACCGATTCACGCTCCAGCGCATCGACCGCGCAGGCCACGGCGAGGTACGTTTTGCCGGTGCCCGCCGGCCCCATGCCGAACGAGATATCGTGCGCCAGGATGTTGCGCAGGTAGTCGCGCTGGCGCGGCGTGCGGCCGCGCAGATCCTGCCGGCGCGGCAGGCGCAGCGTGACTTCCGATTCGCCGGAGGGGGGCAGGGCGGGCGTTTCCTCGTCGGCGTCGTGGGCGGCCGTCATGGCGCCCAGCTCGACCAGGCTCAGTTGCAGCTGGTCGATCGTGAGCGGCTGTTCGGCGCGTTCGTAGAGATAAAGCAGCGCGGCGGCGGCGCCGTCGGCGCGCTCGCCTTCCACCGTGATGCGATGGCCGCGGCGCGACAATTCCACGCCGTAGGCGGCGGCCAACTGGCGCAGGTTCTCGTCCAGCGGCCCGCACAGGTTGGACAGGCGGTTGTTGTCTTCGTCCAGCGTGACGACCACCGGAGCCGGGCGGCGCTGTCCGCCGCGCGTCGATCCGCCCGTCATGCCGCCATGCCCTCGCCGGTCCCGCGCGTGAGCACTTCGCCGCGCAGCGTATGCGACATCGCCGCCGTGATGCGGATGTCGGCCATCTGGCCGAGCAGGCGCGCCGGCGCCGGGAAGTTGACGATGCGGTTGTTTTCGGTGCGTCCCATCAATTCATTCGGGTCCTTGCGCGACGGCCCTTCGACCACCACGCGCTGGATCGAGCCCACCATGGCCTGGCTGATGGCGGCCGCGTGCTCGTTGATCCGGGTTTGCAGGCGCTGCAGGCGCGCCAGCTTGACCGCCTGCGGCGTATCGTCCGCCAGGTCGGCGGCCGGCGTGCCCGGGCGGCGCGAATACACGAACGAGAACGACGCGTCGAAACCGACGTCCTCGATCAGCTTCATGGTCTTCTCGAAATCTTCTTCCGTCTCGCCGGGGAAGCCGACGATGAAATCCGACGACAGCACCAGGTCGGGCCGCACCGCGCGCAGCTTGCGCACGATGGACTTGAACTCCAGCACCGTATAGCCGCGCTTCATCGCCATCAGCACGCGGTCGCTGCCGGCCTGCACCGGCAGGTGCAGGAACGACACCAGCTTGGGCAGCCGGCCGTAGGCCTCGATCAGCCGCGGCGTCATTTCCTTGGGGTGCGAGGTGGTGTAGCGGATGCGCTCGATGCCGGGAATGTCGTGCACGTATTCCAGCAGCAGCGCGAAATCGGCGATCTCGCCGCTTTCGCCCATCCTGCCGCGGTAGGCGTTGACGTTCTGGCCCAGCAGCGTCACTTCCTTGACGCCCTGGTCCGCCAGGTCGGCGATCTCGGTCAATACGTCCTCGAACGGGCGCGACACTTCCTCGCCGCGCGTATACGGCACCACACAGAAGCTGCAGTACTTGCTGCAGCCTTCCATGATGGACACGAACGCGGCCGGCCCCTCGATGCGCGCCGGCGGGAGGTGGTCGAACTTCTCGATCTCGGGAAAACTGATGTCCACCTGCGCGACGCCGGACCGGCGGCGGCGCTCGATCAGCTCGGGCAGGCGATGCAGCGTCTGCGGCCCGAACACCACGTCCACATAGGGCGCGCGCTCGACGATGGCGGCGCCTTCCTGGCTCGCCACACAGCCGCCCACGCCGATGACCAGGTCCGGTTTCTCGCGCTTGAGCATCTTCGCGCGGCCCAGGTCGGAGAAGACTTTCTCCTGGGCTTTTTCGCGCACCGAACAGGTATTGAAGAGGATGATGTCGGCATCCTCGGGGCGGTCGGTGAGTTCCAGGGGATGCTCGGCATTGAGCACGTCTGCCATCTTGTCCGAGTCGTACTCGTTCATCTGGCAGCCGAATGTGCGGATGTACAGTTTGCGGGGCGTGGTCATGGCGGGTGCCGGTACGGGGTTATAGCCCGGGGGCGCAACGATGAAAAGGAAAGCCGGCCGGGCTTGCGAGGCAGGGCGCAGGCAAGCGGCATGGATACGGCGGGCGGATCGGCCAGTTTACCATCAGGATTGTCGGGCCCGGAGCCGGCGCGCATGCGCCACAAGTTGTGCGGTGTTCAGGACTCTGTCAGTCCTCCCGCATTAGACTGGCGTCTCAGATGATTGCTTTGCCGTTACGGGCGCCGGTGGAAACCGCAGATCCCTGGCGCTTGGCAGAGTGGTTCATCCGACACCGATACCGTGCTTCCCCCGCGAGCATATTGAGGCACGGCATTGTGTGCTCCCTATTGGCCCGACAAGCGATTGTCGGGCCATTTTTTTCGCCTGTCCAGGGCGCGGCGCCCAGGGTTTGTCCCTGTCTTGCAGCCGGGTTTGCGCGCCTTACCAGACCATGTATAATCGCGGTCTTAGCTTTTTTGGCGCATTAGCTCAGCCGGTTAGAGCGACGGAATCATAATCCGCAGGTCCCCTGTTCGAATCAGGGATGCGCCACCAGAATTTACAAAAGTGCCCGCGTAAGCGGGCACTTTCATTTCTGGTCCCAATTAGACGTTTACCGCGATGACCGGGCGCGCGAGTCCTCTGTCCCGGCTCCGCGCCGATTGTCCGGGTTGGCCGGTTGATCCGGGCCTTTCGTGCTCGGCTTGTTGGCATGGGGATCCTGGCCGCCGCGACCGGCGCCATCGGGAATGCCCGATCGCATCCCGCCGGTCTGCGCGCCGGACGGAAGTTCTTGCGCGCCTTTCTGCTCGGCACCGCGGTCATGGGTTTGACCTGTCCCTTGAATGGGTTTGGCCGCGTCCAACGCCTTGTCGGTGCGGCTTTCGGTGGCCAGCACGAGTGGCGAAGCAAGGGCCAGGGCGCCCGCCAGCAGAATGGAATGAGTGGTTTTCATGACACCTCCTGTGTAGTGGGCATCATTCAGCAACGGACGTGCCTGGGCAGCCGCCGGCCTGAACCATGGCGTTCACCCGGCGCGAGAATTTTCCGACTGCGGGGTAGATAACGAGACTGGACGGTAGGGCCATCGTCGCTTCGATTGCCTAAGCTCCGGGCAAAATCAATGTTGCCGGGGGACAGGCGTGACGCAGGCCACTGCCTACGACTACATCATCGTCGGCGCGGGTTCCGCAGGGTGCGTGCTGGCGCGGCGCCTGTCCGAGGAGCGCGACGCCACTGTGCTGCTGCTGGAGGCGGGCGGCTGGGACCGCGATCCGCTGATCCATATTCCGCTGGGGTGGGGCAAGCTGTTCGTCGCGCGCCGCCACGATTGGATGTACGACGTCGAACCCGAGGCGAGTCTTGCGGGGCGGCGTTTGCCTTTTCACCGAGGCAAGGTCGTCGGGGGATCGTCGTCGATCAACGCGCTGGCATACGTGCGCGGCCACCGTTCGGATTACGACCGGTGGGCAGCCATGGGATTGCCTTCGTGGTCGTATGCGCATGTGCTGCCGTATTTCCGCAAACAGGAATCGTGGGCGGGCGGCGCCGACGATTACCGGGGCGGCGACGGGCCTTTGCATACCCGGTTCTCCGGATATCGGGACCCGTTGGTCGACGCGTATTTCGAGGCGGGGCGGGCGGCGGGGCTGCCGTTCACGGAAGACTTCAATGCGAGCGGGCAGGAGGGGCTGGGCCGCTATCAGGCGACCATCGCCAACGGCAGGCGGTGCAGCGCGGCGACGGCCTACCTGAAGCCGGCGCTGAAGCGTCGCAATCTCGAGGTCGTGGTGGGCGCGATGGCGCTGGGCATCGAATTCGATGGCTCGCGCGCCACGGGCATCGAGTACCTCCGCCGGGGTAGAACCGCCGTGGCGCGCGCGAACCGCGAAATCATCGTTTGCTCGGGCGTCGCCAATACCCCCAAGCTGTTGATGCTTTCTGGCATAGGCGACGCCGCCGAACTCGCCAGGCACGATGTCGCCAGCAGGGCGCATCTGCCGGGAGTGGGCAAGAACCTCCAGGACCATATTTCCGCGCCACTGCTTTTCCGGCGCAAACATCCCGGCCCCTTCCATCGCGCCATGCGTTTCGACCGGATCGCCGTGCACATGGCGCGGGCGTTCCTGCTGGGATCGGGAATGGCTACCGACCTGCCCGGCGGCGTCAGCGCCTTCGTGCGCACCTCGGCCGAGCAGGCGGCGCCGGATGTGCAGTTCCTGATGTCGGCCGCGCCGCTTGGCAGCGCGCGTCCTTATCTGAGCCCGTTCATCAAGCCCTTCGACGACGGATTCGTGTTCCGGGCCGCCGTCCTGCATCCGGAAAGCCGCGGGCACATCGGTCTGTCGAGCAAGAACCCGCTCGCGCCGCCCCGCATCCACCAGAACTTTCTCTCGCGCGATGCCGACTGGCGGACGCTGCGGGCGGGCTTGCGGCTGTTGCGCACCGTGACGCGGCAGGCGCCTTTGCAAGCTTTCATCGATGCCGAACTGGCGCCGGGCCCCGGCGCGAACACCGACGAGGAACTCGACGCGCACATCCGGTCGTCGCTATCGACCGTGCACCACCCGCTGGGCACCTGCCGCATGGGGCCGGCGTCGGATCCCGGCGCGGTGGTCGACGAGCAACTGAGGGTGAGGGGAGTCGAGGGCTTGCGGGTGGTCGACGCGTCGGTGATGCCCGATCTGGTCGGCGGAAATATCAATGCGGCGGTCATCATGATCGCCGAGAAAGCCGCCGATCTCATTCGCGGCCGTCCCGCCCTGGACCCGCTCTACCTCTGAGTCCGCACCCGGGTTTCGCTTCGCCAACACAAACGCCCACGAAGAAGGGCCACGCACGATACGGAGACACGACATGAAACGAGTCGCCTCGCATGCACGGATATTGGCGGCCATGCTGGCCCTGGCGGGCGGACATCAGTCCGCCGCCGGCGCGGATGCCTACCCTTCGAAACCGATCAGGCTGCTGGTGCCCTATGCGCCGGGAGGCGCCGTCGACGCCACGGCGCGCGCGCTGGGGGCGCAGTTGTCCGGCAGCCTTGGGCAAACCGTCATCGTGGAGAACAAGCCCGGGGCATCGGGCATGATCGCGGTGGAGAACCTGACGCGCGCGGCGCCGGACGGCTACACCATCCTGATCGACACGTCGGCCATCGCCATGAATCCCAGCGTGTACAGCAAGGCCTTGTACCGGCCGGAGAACCTGCGCCCCGTGGCGCAGGTAATGAGCATGCCTTTCGTGATCGCGGCCAACAACGCGACGGGCGACGGTTCTCTGCCGAAGTTCCTGGCATTGCTGCGCGAGCGGCCGGGCAGCCTGAACGCGGCATCGTCGGGCACGTCGAGCCGCCTGTTCGCGGAACTGTTCCGCCTGCAGACGAAAACGGAATTCATGTCCATCATCTATCCGGGCGCAGCGCCCGCCATCATGGCGGTGATGAAGAACGATTGCCAACTGATCGCGATGGATGTCGCCAATATCGCGAAGTTCATCACGTCGAAACAGTTGAGCGGCCTGGTCGTCAGCGGAGACAAGCGCTCGTCGGCGCTGCCCGACGTGCCGAGCGCCGCCGAGGCGGGCATTCCGGGATTCGACGTGACGACATGGTTCGGCATATTCGCGCCTGCCGGAACACCGCAACCCATCGTTGACAAGATCAACCAATCCATCAGGGAGGCTGCCCGTGCGCCGGCCGTGTCCGAGCTGCTGAAGTCCAGCGCGGCCGACCCGTCTTCGATGACGGCCGCCGAATTCGACGACTTCTTCGGCAAGGAGGTGACGCGCTGGAAGACCGTCGTGCAACAGGCGAAGATCCAGATCGATTAGCGCGCGGCGCAGCCCCCCATCCGCTTCTTCACTCCGGCAAACGAGCCGGAAACACCAGCAACAGGCTGGCTCCGTCATCGGTCGGCGTGAAGGCGATGCGGCCGCCCAGGTCGCGGGCGCGGCGCCGTATGTTGCCCAGGCCGTTCCCCGAGCCGATCCGAGGCTGCGGAACGCCGTCGTTGGACACCTGCAATGCCGCCATCCTGTCTTCAGTCGTCCTGCCTTCGATGGCGATGCGGCGGGCTGGCCCGTGCTTGATGGCGTTGGTGACGGCTTCCTGGAGAATGCGCAGCACGGAAAGGGCGTTTTGCGGCGTGACGCCGGTCACAGCGGGAAGTTTCTCGGTGGACCAGTGGAATTCGATGCCCAATCGCCGCAGTTGCGGCTCGAGTCTTTCGCGAAAGGCCGCCAGTGCGACGCCCAGGTCGCCGTCGCCGAGATCCAGGGAATGGACGACCAGCCTGAGGTCGTCGAGCGCGGCCCGGGCCGCGCGCTCGATGGCCTGGCCTCCTTCCTTGTTGCGTTCGGCAAGGGCGATGATGGCGACGAGGTGGCCGCTCATGCCGTCGTGCAGGTCTTGCATCAGGCGCTGGCGCTCGTGTTCGCGGACCATCTGGTTGGCGTGGATCTTTTCCTTTTCGTGCAGCAGTCCCAGTTCCGCTTCCCGCGCCGCGAGCCTTTGCCGGAGCGTGTCGTTGGCGGTGTCCAGGCTGTTGAGGCTGCGGGCCAGGCGGCTCATCAGGATGATCATGATGGCCACCAGCATCAATGTCCGGGCGTACGAGGCGAACAGGAAGGGGTCGTCGTACCGCCCTGTCACCACGAGGATGTCGTGCAGCCCGAACCAGACCGTCAGCGCGCAGGGGCCGGCCATGATCGCGGCGTCCCAGTTTCTTTTTCGAGCGAATTGATGCGCCAGGATGACGGTGGCGGCGAGATAGGCGGCAAGCGTGATGGAGGCGCTCAGAAGCCCGATCACCTGGAACCGGAGCAGCCCGGCCTGTCCCAGAATCAGCAGGGTGGCCGGCACGAGGACGACGGCCGGGAGCAACAGCCGGGGGCGGGGCAGTCCTGCAATGGCCAGTGCCATGCCGAGCGCCATCAGGCCGACTGCGGACATGGCGGAGGTCGCCTGGAACTGTCCCAGGGCGCCCAGTCCGGCATGCGGCGATTGCGTGATGACGACCAGGATGCTGGTGATCGAGATCAAGGCAAGCCATCGAAAAACCGGATCGTGCCTGCGTGCGGTCCAGATGCTGGCGATGCCGACCGTCAGAACGATGTGCAGCGCGAAGGTCATGGCGCGCAGCTCTTCGATCAGGAAGTTCGACAGCTTGTACGTCGGCATGACGGCCTCGGCCGTTCCCACGCTGACCTGGGAGAGGCGGCCCGGCAGCCACCCGATTCTGCGGGTTTGCCGCAGCAGGATTTCGTTGTCGCCCTCGCCGACCGCGCCGTCGGGGATGCGCGCCAGAAAGGAATAGCCGCTGGTGGGCGTCGACCATGGGGTATCCGGCGCCGGGATCGTTCTCTGGCCGTTCACCCACGCTTCGATCAGATGGCGAGCGGCGGGGATGAAAAGAAACATCGGCTCGTCGGATGCGCCCGGGGCCCGAAAGGAGAGGCGATAGTCGCCGGTCGTGAGGTCGTAGAGCGTTTCCGGCGTCCACGTGTGCGGCAGGGAAACCGTTTCTTCGTGAGCGCTGCCCTCCAGGCCGAAGCGGGCCTCTTTGATCGTCAGCGCCCCGGCAGGCGGGGAAAAGCGCAGGAGGTGGGGCAGCATGCCGATCGCGGCCGTCAGGGCGATCAGGAATATCCAGGCGGCCGGCTTGCCGTGCCTGGACGGCCGGCGCGTACGGATCCCTCCGGGGATCCGGCGTGTGTGTATTCCCATTACAGTTTGATGAGCCCGAGTCTCGCCGCCTCGAAAACGGCCTCGGAGCGATTGGTGGCCTGGAGTTTGCGATAGATGTTGCGGATGTGGACCGGGACCGTCTGCCTGGAAATGGAGAGTTTGTCGGCCAGTTCGCTATAGGTGAAGCCCTTGGCGATGCCCCACAGAATATCCATTTCGCGTTCGGTCAGGGAGGGCTTGCCCTTTTCCTGCTCCTCGTCGCCGGGCGCATGGCCCCGCTCGGACAGGCGGCGGACGAGAACGCGGGCGATGCGCGAGGAAATCGGCGAACGGCCTGCCATGACGTCGCTGATCGCATCGAGCAGGTCGATCGAATCGGCGTCTTTGAGGAGGTAGCCGGAGGCGCCCGCCTCGATCGCATCGAGCACGGAGCGCTCGTCCGCCAGGATGGAAATGACCATCGCCTCGGCTTTCGGCTGTTTCTTGGCCAGGAAGCGGATGGCGTCGATGCCGCTGCCGTCCGGCAGTTTGAGATCGGTGATCAGGAGGTCGATCTCATTGGCCCCGATGGCGATCAAGGTTTCTTCCAGCGTGGCGCACGCCGCGCAAAGATCCGCTTCGGGCCATTCGCCGACGATCCGGGCCAGGCGCTCGCGTATCGGCCCGTCATCTTCGGTCAGCACTATTTTGAGCGGGCGCTTCATTGCTGGAAATCTCCTGGCCGCACCCGCCGGGCCTGTCATCCCAGGCCCATGGCGAGCGCGCTTTTCTCGAGTGTCCATAAGTATCGCAGAGGGAATTTCGCGGGCCATACCATGTACATGGTATTTAGCAGGCGGCCCCTGCCGAATAAGATTCGCCCAGTCAGCTGCATGTGAACCCAGGGGAAGAAGAATGAGAATGCACATCCGGCGCCTGGCGTCGGCGATGGGGGCCGCCGCGCTCGCCGGCCTGGCCGCTTGCGGCGGGTCCGGCGGCGACAGCCAGGCGGACGGTCCGGAGACGCTTCCGCCCAATATCCTGTTCGTCGTGATGGACGACGTGGGCATCGACCAGATGGCCGCCTTCGGCTATGGCGGCGCCACCGCTCCCAGCATGCCCAACATCGGCGCGGTTGCCGCGGCCGGCGTGCGCTTCCGCAATACCTGGTCGATGCCGGAGTGTTCGCCGGGCCGGGCCGCCTTCTTCCTCGGCCGCTACCCCACCCGTACCCGCATCTACCAGGCCATCGGGCCCAACGATCTCGCCAACTCGCAGGTCTCGCCCTACGAAACGACGGTGCCCAAGCTGCTCAAACAGGCCAGCTACGAAAGCGCGATGTTCGGCAAGTTCCACCTGGCCGGCCCCGAGAACAACGAGGCCGGCAACGCCACGCCCAGCGTGCTGGGCTGGGATCACTTCTACGGCTGGATCGGCGGGCTGCCCGGCTCGATCGACTCGACCGCGGGCGGCATCGCCGCCGAGAAAACCTATGCCTGCGGCTTCGTGCCGGGCCAGGCCGCCGGCGGAGCGGACAGCGGCGCCTGCTACCAGGCCGACAAGAGCTGTACGACGGTCAGCCGCACTTCGCCCCTGCAGGATGCCGCCGGCCTGCAATGCCTGTCCGCGGGCGGCATCTTCGTGCCCAACCAGAGCTGCGGCACGGCGCCGGCCACGCTCGATTTCAAGCGCGAGAACGCCTATTACGTCTCGCCGCTGGTGATCATCGACGATGGCAAGGTCACGGAAGTCCCGCTCAGCGACCCGCGTTCGCGCGGCTATCGCACCCGTATCGAGACCGACGCCGCCATCGACTGGATCAAGTCGCGTCCATCCACGCGGCCGTGGATGGCAACCGTCAGCTATAGCGCGGCCCATACGCCCTGGCAGCAGCCGCCCCGCAGCCTGGTGCCGGTCAGCGGCAACGCGGTCGCCGACGGCTGGGACTGCAACGGTTCGCTCACGGGCCGCCTCATCCAGGACCAGATGACCGAGGCCCTGGATACCGAATTCGGCCGCCTGATGGTGGAAACCGGGCTCGCGCGGCGCGGCGACGACGGCCAGTTGCAGTACGACCCGAAGGCCGCCAATACGGTGATCGTGATCGTCGGCGACAACGGCACGCTGGGCTCGGCGGTCAAGCTGCCGTTCAGCGGCTCGCAGGCCAAGGGCACGGCCTACCAGACCGGCGTCTGGGATCCGCTCATCATCGCCGGGCCCCTGGTCGCGCAGCCCGACCGCGAAGTCGATCACATGGTCAACATGGTGGATCTGTTCCAGTTCTTCGGCGAAGTGGCCGGCATCGACGCGCATGCGGCAGTGCCGCGCACGATCGACTCGGTCGCCATCCTGCCCTATCTGACCCACCCCGACCAGCCCAGCCTGCGCACCGTCAACTTCACCATCGGCGGCTACAACCTGCAGGCCGACGGCGGCCGCAACGGCGCTTGCGTGATCAATACGAGCTGCACCCAGATCCCGGTCTCCAAGAGCGTCTGCGAGGACAACCAGGGCATCTGGTGGGGCGCAGGCTACGACGATCCCTCGGTGGTTCCCAATGGCGGCGCCGGCTACGACTCATGCTGGAGCGTCAACCAGGCGCTCTACAAGGCCGACCGCGATCAGCTCGAGATCCTGCCCGAGATCTCGGCCGCGATCCGCGACGACCGCTACAAGCTGGTCCGCAATACCCGCCAGGCCTACGATTCCGCCAGCGACAGCGGCACCTCGGTCGTCACCGAGGAGCTGTACGAGGTCGACCAGGCCGCGCCCGCGCCCCTGCTCGACACGCCGGACCGCAACCTGCTGCCGGCACAGAGCGCCGAGACCCAGTCCGCGTACGCCGATCTGCGCGCCAAGCTCGACGACATGCTCGCCGCCGATCCGGACTGCCCGGGCGACGGCAACCGCGACGGCGTGGTCGATGAGCAGGACCTGTCCAACTGGAGCCGGCTGGCCAAGGAATGGGGCCTGTCCAGCGTCTACGACTTCGTGATCAACAATGTGCTCGATGGACTGACGAACGACGCCGACGGCGCGATCGTTCAGGCCAACCTGGGCAAGACCTGCCCCAAGAGCCATGGCATCTACTGACCCCAAACACAGCCGCCGGCGCCTGTTGGTCGGCGGAGTGGCCCTGGCGGCCGCGGGCGCCGGCGGCGCGCTGGGCTGGCAGGCCTGGCGCAGCCGGCCCGCGCAAAAACCGCGCATCGTCCTCGGCGACGGCGTCGACACGCCCAAGGACATGGCCTGGGTGCCGGGCGGCGTGTTCCTGATGGGCAGCGACCACAAGCTGGCCTATCCGAACGAACGCCCCACGCATGACGTGCGCGTGGCGGGCTTCTGGATGGACGTCGCGCACGTCACCAACGACCAGTTCGCCCGCTTCGTCCAGGAAACCGGCTACGTCACCACCGCGGAACAGAAGCCGGACTGGGAAAGCATACGCGTGCAGCTGCCGCCCGGCACGCCGCGCCCGCCCGCCGACGTGCTGGTGCCCGGGGCCATGGTGTTCGTCGGCACCGACAGGCCCGTGCGGCTGGACGACTACAGCCGGTGGTGGCGCTACGTCCCCGGCGCGGACTGGCGCCATCCCCACGGGCCGGACAGCTCCATCGAAGGCAAGGGCCGCCATCCGGTGGTCCAGATCAGCTACCCCGACGCGCTGGCCTATGCCAAGTGGGCGGGCAAGCGCCTGCCCACCGAGGCCGAATGGGAATTCGCCGCGCGCGGCGGCCTGGAACAGGCCACCTACGGCTGGGGCGACGAACTGCTGGTGGACGGCGCGCGCCAGGCCAATTACTGGGACGTGAGCGAGCGCCGCTTTCCTGTAGTCAGCCCGCGCGCAGGCGGCGCGGTCGGCACGCTCGAGGCGGGCACTTTTCCGCCCAATGGCTACGGACTGCTGGACATGACCGGCAACGCCTGGCAGTGGGTGGCCGACTGGTATCGCGCCGACTACTTCGCGCAGCAGGCCAAGCTGAAGCGGCACCCGATCGACAACCCCCTGGGGCCCGGCGAGTCCTACGACCCGAGCGAGCCCGGCGTTCCGCTCAACGCCCCCAAACGGGTCATCCGCGGGGGCTCCTTCCTGTGCAACGAAGACTACTGCCTGTCGTACCGGCCCAGTGCCCGGCGCGGCTCGGACCCCTATAGCCCCATGTCCCACCTGGGATTCCGGCTGGTCAGGACTTGAAAGGGAGAGCAAGCATGAAAACGATTCTGCGTGGCAAACCGGTCATCCTGGGCGCGGCAGCCGCGTCCGTCCTGCTGCTGTCGAGCTGTTCGGACGACAGCGGCTCCAAACCCTCGCCGCAGGCGGAGCAGAAGCCCAATATCCTGTTCATCGTGATCGACGACTTCGGCCTCGATCAAATGACCTCCTACGGCTACGGCGGCGCCGTGCCGCCCAAGACGCCCAACCTGACGGCCATCGCCAAGGCGGGCCTGCAGTTCCGCAATGCGTGGGCCATGCCCACTTGCACCCCCACCCGCGCGACTTTCTTCACCGGCCGCTACCCGTCGAGCACCAACATCCTGAACGCGGTGGTGTCCACCGACCTGGCCAATTCCGAGATTTCCCCCTACGAAGTCACTCTGCCCAAGCTCTTGCACACCCAGGGCTATACCAGCGCGCTGATCGGCAAGATGCACCTGACCGGCACCGACCTGGGCACCGCCGCCAACCTGCCTTACGGCCACCAGACCATGTGGAAGCTGGGCTGGGACTACTTCGACGGCTACCTCGACGGCGCGCCTTATCCCATCGACACCCGGGCAGGCCTGGCTACCGTGGAAGAGGGCACGTACAAATGCGGCTTCGTGTCGAACACGACGATGGACCCGGCCAACGGCGCCGATAGCGGCGCATGCTATTTCGCCACCGGCAGTTGCGAGTCCATTGCCCGCAGCGGCGACATCGCTACGCCCGGTCGCAGCTGCATGGAGCGCGGGGGCATCTTCGACCCCGCTCAGTCCTGCCAGAGCACCCGGCCCGGCTACATCGACTTCAGCGCGCAGAACGGCTACTACACCGGCGAGTTCATCCAAAGCTGGGCCGACGGCAGCTCGCGCAAGGTCACGGCGGCCGACCCGTCCGCGCGCGGCTACCGCAGCACCATGGAGACCGACCGCGCCGTGGCCTGGGCCAACGAGCAGTCCAAGGACACGCCCTGGATGATGTCGGTGGGCTATTCCGCCATCCATGCCCCCTTGCAAGTGCCGCCCCTGTCGCTGGTCTCGGAATCCACCTTCGGCCGCAACGACAACCTGCTCTGCTCGCCCGCCAGCGATATCGAAGGCGCCCCCGGCCAGATCACGGCCCTGATCGATGACCACATCGTCACCAACCTGATGGTGGAGGCCATGGACAAGGAAATCGGCCGCCTGCTGGTCGAGCTGAAGCTGGCCACCTGGAACGACGACGGCACCCTCAACTACCAGCCGGAGAAGACCAACACCATGGTGGTCGTCATGGGCGACAACGGCACCTACGTCAACAGCGTGAAGTTCACCGCGCCGGGCCAGTTCGATCCCACCCGCGCCAAGGGCTTCCCCTACCAGACCGGCGTGTCGGTGCCCTTGCTGGTGGCCGGTCCGGTAGTGAAAGAGCCGGGCCGTGAAGTCCCGCACCAGGTCAGTTCGCCCGACCTCTACCAATTGTTCGCGGAAATCGCCGGGGCCGACGTCAAAGCCAGCGTGCCCGCCAACCGCCCGGTGGACGCCCAGCCCATGCTGGCCTACCTGACCACCCCGGGCCAAAGCGCCATCCGCACCCTGAACTTCTCCGAAATGGGCACCAACTTCACCAACCCGTCCACCGACATCACGCCCCAGCCTTGCGTCGTGGAGGGCGCCAAGGCCTGCTTCACCATCTTCCCGAACAAGGCCTTGTGCGAAGACCAGAGCGGCGTCTGGTACGGCGCCGACTCCGGGCTGACGGGCGTGCCCGCGGAAGGCTTCAGCCAATGCGGCCAGGTGCTGTCCTACCGCCAGGCCTTGAATGCGGACGATGCGGTGGATGTCCTGCCCGATTCGCAAAAAGCGGTCAGCGACGGCACCTATAAACTGGTGCGCCTGAACCGCAAGACCTATACGCTGGACACCGCCAATCCGATCAACTCGACGTACGTGGAAAACACGAACACCGACGAGCTTTACCGGATCGACATGGCCGTTCCCAATCCCACGCTGGACAGAAGCGGCAGCGCCATCGCCACGGGTTCGCCCACCATTACCTCCCCCCTGGACGCCGAGCCGCAGCAAGCCTACGCTACGCTGAAGGCCGAAATGGACAAGCGGGACCAGGTAGCGAGCTACAACTACAACTACGACACGCTCAACTGCCCGGGCGACGGCAACCGCGACGGCGTGGTCGACCAGAAGGACCTGGACAACTGGACGGAACTCAGCCAATTGAACCTGTACGAGGGCGTCGCCCAATCCAGCTGGTACGACTTCAACCACGACGGCAAGACCGATGCCGCCGACCGCGCCGTCATACAGACCAATATGGGCAAGTCTTGCGCGCCGAGCGCTGCAGGCTGAACGCGGGCGAGGGTGGCGCTCCCGGGGGGTGCGCCCATCACACGGCCCTCAGGTAGCGCCCCCGGCTGCGGCTTCTGCGCTGTTCCGTAGCCAGCGGCGGCAGCACATTCCGGATGTCGGTTTCCTCATCCGGCAGGCCGGTGTCCTCGTAGTGGGTCCTGATGAGGCCGCTGAGTTTGTGCGGCGGTGCCGGCAGGGGGTCGAACCGCCTGCCGGTGCGCGCCAGGCGGTTCATCTTTTCTACGCTGTACAGCCGCCATCCGGGCGGATCGCCGGGGCGGCCGGCCATCTGCCAGCCAATGACCACCAGGGTGCCGTCGGAGGTGGCGCCCAGCGAGTGCGGATGGGCCACGCGGTCGGCGCCGTGGTAGCGGAATTGCAGTTCCGACCGGATGGCGATGGCGGCGGATAAAAGGGCGTCGCGAGGGATGGCGCGCGTCGGGTTGAGCATCGCATGGTCCCTGAATAGGTAAACGGTCCATTCATCGTAGCCTCGCGCGCCGGGTTCGTCAGCAAAAATATTGCAGTGCACAAATCCAGGGCAGCCGCACCAAACCGGGGATGTCAGGGGTAGTAATAGCGCCTCGGTTAGTCCTTCCGTTGAAAGGAATCCGTTAGCCGCGCGCACGGCCGAAAGCCGTCGATAGCGAATCCTGGCTGTAAGTTTTTGTAAGGTTGGCGTAAGTTCGGAGGCCGGGCTCGCGGCGGCTATCCGCGAGCCGTCTTCAGCAGTCGTGCTTTTGCTCGGGACGGAGGATGAAACCAGGCGGATTCCTTAACCCGCCGCGTCTCTTCCGCCATTCACGTTTGTTTACTTGTATGCCGCATTGTTCCCGGTGAGCCGATGTACAGTCAGTTTCACGAAAGCTTGGTGTGCTTGGTCCCCTATGCAGGCCGCCGCCTTTCGCGCTTGATCGGGAGCAGTGTCATGGTGAAGAAAACAATCGTCGTTGCGGTGGCTTGCATCGGTATCGCGCTGGGATCTGCGGCCCAGGCCAGGGACGACCACCGGGGCCAGGGCCCGCGCGGCTGGCAGGGCCAGGGGCATTATGACCGGCACGACCACCGCCGGGGCGGCCCGGACCGGGACTATCGCGCGGGCTATCGCGACGGTTACCGGAGTGCGCCGCGCGTCGTGCAGCGCTGGGCGCCGCCCCCGCGCCCGCCCGTGGCGCATTGGGCGCCGCCTCCGGCTCGCTGGGTGCGCGGCGATCGCCTGCCTCACTACCATCGCGGCGGTTATTATGTGGTGCATGACTGGCGCGCCCGCCGGCTGGCGCCGCCCGGGGCAGGCTACCAGTGGGTGCAGGTCGGCCCCGAATACCTGCTGGTGGCGATTGCTTCAGGCGTCATCGCCAGCATTCTCCTCAATCAATGACGCACTCCCGGCCGCAAGGACGCGGGAGCCTGTCCCATGTCGATGCGGCACTCGCGCCTGAAGGCGTGCTGGGGGTTGCTGGCGCTGGCGGCGGCGATGCCGCTGCCGGCGCAGACCATTCTCCATAAAGAAAAATCGCTGTTCGAGGACATCGTCGTTTACGAGTCCGGCGGCGAACGCTGCATGAAGTTCGGCGGCGTGCATGCGCTCGGCCGCCAGAGCTGCCAGGTGCCGGCGCGGCCGCAGCAATTGCTGTTCGACTACACCCGGATGATGATGGGCGCGCTCTACCTGCGCCCCGACCCCCAGCGTATCCTGATCATCGGCCTCGGCGGCGGCAGCCTGCCGATGGCGCTGGCGCGGGCGCTGCCCGCCGCGCGCATCGACGTGGTGGAGATCGATCCGGCGGTGGCGCGCGTGGCCGAGCGCTTTTTCGGCTTCGTCCCGGGGCCGCGCATGCGGGTGCACGTGGCCGACGGCCGCGCGTTCGTGCAGGACGCCGCGCGCCGCGGCGAGCGCTACGACATCGTGATGCTCGACGCCTTCGACGAGACCTACATCCCGCGCCATCTGTCCACGCTGGAATTCGTGCGCGAAGTGCGCACGCTGCTGCCGGCCGGAGGCGTGCTGGCTGCCAATACGTTTTCATCCAGCGGCTCGTACGCGGCCGAGTCGGCCACCTACGCCGCGGTGTTCGGCGAGTTCTACAACCTGCGCAGCGCCAACCGCGTCATCCTGGCGACCGCGGGCGAATTGCCCGGCCTCGACACGGTATCCCGTCAAGCCCGGGCCCTGCAGCCCGCGCTGGCGCCCATGGACATCGACCCCCGTCAGTTGCTGACGAAATTCACCACCGCCCGCGACTGGCCCGCCGATACCCCGCCCATAAGGGATTAGCCTTCTCGGGCTTCTGCAACAACAGAACGTATGGGCCTTGATCCAAGACACCCTATCAAGACCCAGGAAGCGGTGGATCCGGCTTTGCCGGTCCACCCGCTTCGCCCCCTGGAGAGCGCGCGCCAGCGCGTAGGGGGAGACATTACCTCAGCAACGATGCAGGATCTTCCTTTTGCACCCGGCGCACGGCCAGCAGGCCGGAGATCAGCGCGATGGCCATGACGAGGGCGCCGCAGATCAGGGCGACGCCGGGCGTCATACGCACCGGGACATTCTGGTGCCGCGCGACGGCGAGCAGGGCGGCGCACAACAGCGCGGCCAGCGCGACGCCGGTGACGCCGACGCCGAAGGCTTGCTGCAATACGACGTTGCGCAGCGATGCTGCGCTGACGCCCATGGCCTTGAGCGTGGCATAGGCCCGCAGCGATCCCGCGATGGCGGCGATCAAGGTCTGGCTGGTGATGGCCGCGCCTGCCAGGAAGACCACTCCCGCCAGGAACAGCACGCCCGCGCCGGCGCCGGTCTGCAGCAGCCAGTAGAGCTGCGTCGTCTTGGAGAAGGCCTCGCTGGTCCAGACTTCGTAGGCGCCGAAGCTGCGGTGGCCGGACAGCCGCTGGCGCACCGTCTCTGCCTGACGGGGATCGCGCAGGCGGGCGGCGAAATACGTGGGCAGGTCGCCGTCGCCGGGCGCGCTGATCAGGCGCGCGGTGTCGGCCGAGGCCAGCACGTTGGCGCCGTCCAGCGCGCGCAGGCCCCGGGTGACGCCGACGATGCGCACGGGGTGGCCGTTCAGCGATGCCTGTCCGCCCAGCCGCGCGCCGAGTTTGTCGAGGTCGGCGCGATCGACGATGATGGTGCCGGTTTCGGCCAGGCGGGCGCGCAGGTCGGCGGACAGCACCTTGGCGAACAGCAGGGCCTGCGGCCGCACGTCGATACCGGAGACGGCCACGCTCATGCCGCCGCCGGCCTCCGGGTTGCGCCATTCCGCATAGCGCAGGTAGAAGGGCTCGATCGCGGCGACGGCCGGATCCATGCGCATGGGCAGTTCGACCTCGGGCGACAGCGGCAGCCCCTGGTCTATGCTTTGCGTGCCCGGCGAGCCTATCCACAGGTCCGCGTTCGAGCCCGTGATGTAGACCGCGGCATTGCCGAAAATGCCCAGGACCAGCCCGGCCTGCGCCAGCAGCAGCAGGCCCGAGAAGGCGACCGCGACCACCGCGGGCAGGAAGCGGGGCCATTCGTGGATGAGGGTTTTGCGCGCGAGCATGCGGGTCAGCTCCGGGGCGCGGCGGATGCGGGCAGTCGGTCCGCGGCCGTATCGCTGCCGTCGCGGGTTTGCGCCGGACCTGCAGAGGAAGACGTTGCTTGCGTGGCGCCGGCGGCCGTCCAGGCGGGAGCGCCGCCCACGGCCTTGTGCAGCGAGATGAAGGCCAGTTCTTGCGCCAGGGTGGTGGCGGACAGCGCGAGCTCGGCCTGGACCCGCCGCGCCGCGAGGTCGATGCTGTCGTATTCGCTGGCGAGCCTGAGCCGGACCAGTTCGCGGCCTTGCCCATCAGCTTTGCGAAGCGCCTGCAGCGCGCGTTGTTCGGCCTCGCGCCGCTTGCGGTATTCGTCCAGTTCCACCAGCGCCGACTCGGCCTCGGACAGGCCTTCCAGCACCGCCTGCCGGTAGGCCAGCAGCGCCGCTTCCAGTTCGTCGTCGCGCGCCTGCTCGGCGGCGCGTCGCTGGCCCCAGTCAAAAAGCGGAATGTCGATCAGCGGGCCGAAAGAAAAAACCGTTCGGCTGGCGGACGAGGCGCGGCGGCCGATGTTGCTGACGGCTACGGTCAGCGAGCCGCCCAGTCCGAGCCTGGGGTAGAGGTCGGCATGGGCCACGCCGAGCGCGCCGGCGGCGTCTAGTACCCGCGCCTGGGCCAGCTGGATGTCGGGGCGGGTGCGCAGCATGTCGGCAGGGGCGGCGGGCAGGGCGGCATAGGCCGGCGCGTCCGGCGCGGATGCGGCAGATGGGGTGAGCCAGGCAGGATCGGGCGCGGCGCGTCCCAGCAGCATGGCGAGTCTCTGCGCCGCCTGCCGCATGGCGATGGCGGGTTCGGCCAGTTGCGCGCGGGCCTGTTCCAGCGCGGCGCCGGCCTGGTCGAGCTCGGCGCCGGCCGCCAGCCGGGCCCGCTGCCTGACCGCCAGCAGTTCGCCGCGCCGCTGTTGCACGGCCACGGCTTGCTCCAGCAGCCGCGTGCGTTCCTGGGCGTTCCGCATTTCCCGGTAGGCGCGCGCCACTTCGGCGGCCACGCTGACCCGCGCGCCCTGCAGCGAAGCCGCAGCGCCGGCGACGCTCGCGTCCGCCTGGCGCTGGACGCTCTCGGCGCGGCCGAACAGGCCGAGTTCCCAGGTGGCGTCGAATCCCGCCTGGAAGTAAGAGGTGCTGGCATCCGCGGCGATGGCGTCGCGGGTGCGAGCCGCCAGGGCGGGGCGGTATGGCGCCTGCGCGGCGCCTGCCAGCCTGCGCGCCGCCTGCAGGCGCGCCTGGGCTTCGGCGATGCCGAAGTTCCCCGCCAGCGCCTGCCCGATCAATTGGTCGAGCATGGGGTCGCCGAAAGCCTGCCACCAGGGCCCGGCGGCGGGCGCGATGCCGGCGCCGGCGGCGTTCTGCCATTGCGCCGGCACGTCCGTGGCAAGTTCGGGCACCGCCGGCGGCGCCGCACAGCCCGCCAGGCAGGCCAGCAGCGCAAGCGCGTGCCATGCTGCGCTGCGAGGTCGGGAACGGCAGAAGGGGAGCTGGATGAACGGCATGGAGGACGCGGGCAGGGCGGAGAGGCCGCGGCGGGGGCACCAGCCGCGGAGTTCGGTGATCTTACTGTCTGTTTTGCCAGCGGGACGATGCTTCGTGGTTGCGGCGCCGCAGTTAACAGAATAGTAATTGAAATGTTTCTTCACACCGCGTATGTTACGACCCGCGGCGGATATCATTCCTTCATCCGGGTTTTCCCGTGAGCAGACCGCAGCGGCGGGCAGGCAGGGGCCGGGTCTTGTTCGACGATGATTTCGTAACGGCTAAACAGGGCGCCAGCCCGGCAGCGAACTGCGGCTGCCCCCTCTATTCCGAGGCTTTCCATTCCATGAGTTCCGAATCCCAATTGCTGGCGGACGAAGCGCAATATTGTTCGTTCGGCGATACAGTCCACTACGTCAATCCGCCCAAGATCTTCGAACGCTGCGAAGGCAGCTATATATACGATGCCAAGGGCACGGCCTATCTCGACCTGCAGATGTGGTATTCGGCGGTCAACTTCGGCTATGGCAATGAGCGCCTGAATAATGTGCTCAAGCAGCAGATCGACGTGCTGCCCCAGGTCGCCAGCCAGTACCTGCACCCGACCAAGATCGAACTGGCCAAAGTCATCGCGCAGGACGCCGAGCGCAAGTTCGGCTACAAGGGCCGCGTCCACTTCAACGTCGGCGGTTCGCAATCCGTCGAAGATTCGCTCAAGCTGGTGCGCAACGCCACGGGCGGCAAGAGCCTGATGTTCGCGTTCGAGGGCGGCTACCACGGCCGCACGCTGGGCGCCTCGGCCATCACCTCGAGCTACCGCTACCGCCGCCGCTACGGCCACTTCGGCGAGCGCGCGCACTTCGTGCCCTTCCCGTATCCGTTCCGCCGTCCGCGCGGCATGACGGCCGAGGAATACAGCGAGCATTGCGTGGCCGGCTTCGCCCGCCTGTTCGAGACCGAATACAACGGCGTCTGGGATCCCAAGGTCGAGCAGGCCGAATACGCGGCCTTCTACGTCGAGGCGATCCAGGGCACGGGCGGCTA
Organism: Pigmentiphaga humi; assembly: GCF_900606115.1. Classification (GTDB taxonomy): domain Bacteria; phylum Pseudomonadota; class Gammaproteobacteria; order Burkholderiales; family Burkholderiaceae_B; genus Pigmentiphaga; species Pigmentiphaga humi. The sequence continues at coordinate 124,541 of NZ_UWPJ01000012.1, read as the reverse complement.
CGTCGTGCCGCCGGCCAGCTTCTTCAAGGGCCTCAAGAAAGTCCTCGACCAGTACAACATCCTGCTGGTGGTCGACGAGATCCAGATGGGTTTCTACCGCACCGGCAAGCTCTGGGCCATCGAGCACTTCGGCGTCAAGCCCGACGTGCTGGTGTTCGGCAAGGCGCTGACCAACGGCCTGAACCCGCTGGCCGGCCTGTGGGCGCGCGAAGAACTGATCAACCCGACCGTGTTCCCGCCGGGATCGACCCACTCGACCTTCGCTTCCAACCCGCTCGGCACCGCCGTGGGCCTGGAAACCATGAAGATGCTGGCCGAGGTCGATTACGAGTCCATGGTCATGAAGAGCGGCGCGCACTTCCTGGAGGGCCTGAAGGACCTGCAGAAGCGCCACCGCGAGATCGGCGACGTCGACGGCCTGGGCCTGGCGCTGCGCGCCGAGATCTGCACCGAAGACGGCTTCACGCCCAACAAGGCGCTGCTGGACCGCATGGTCGACATCGGCCTGTCCGGCGACCTCGACTACAACGGCAAGAAGATGGGCCTGGTGCTGGACGTGGGCGGCTATTACAAGAACGTCATCACCTTCGCGCCGTCGCTGCACATCACGCCCGAGGAAATCGACCAGGGCCTGGCGCTGCTCGACCAGTTGCTGACCCGCGCGAAGAATGGCGGCTGAGCGTGACGGTCCGGGCGCCCGCCCGGACTTCATGCGGCCTTACCTGAATCGCCTCGAACCCGAAGGGCTGGTGGGCCATTTCCTGGCCTGCCCGCCGGAGGGCTTCACCGCGTGGGTGACGGGCGACGGCGGGCCGATGTTCAGCGCCCGCTTCGACCTGCTGACCACGGCCGACGAATCCACCCGCCGGCTGGTCCGGCGCCTGCCCGGCTTCCGGTTGTGGCGCCGACTGCTGCAGCCGCGCACCGCCTTCGTCGGCACCACCGTATCGGAATACGCGCTGCTGGCTTCCGGCACCGAACCGGCCGCGCTGGCCGGCCGGCTCCGGCACGAGCAGGGGACGCGCCAGCCCTTGCTGATCGTCAAGGATCTTCCCCAGGATTCGCCGCTGCTGAGCACCGCGGAAAACGCGCACGCTCAGGCGCTGGCGCAAGCCTGCCGGGAGCAGGGCTTCGTGCTGGTCGAAGGCCAGGCGCTGGCCTACGTGGCGGTGGATTTCGCCAGCGTGGACGACTACCTGGCGCGCCTGTCGCACTCGCGCCGCAAGGATATCCGCCGTAAGCTGCGCGCCCGCGCGCAACTGGAGATCGAGCGCGTGCCGGTCGGCGATCCGCGCTTTTTCGAGCCTGCCGTGCTGGCCGAATTCTATGCGCTCTACGAGAACGTCTACGCGCAGAGCGAGATCCACTTCGACCGGCTGACTGCGTCGTTCTTCCAGCGTGTGCTGCAGGATGCCGCCAGCGGCGGCGTCGTGTTCGTCTACCGGCATGGCGGCCGGATGATAGGCTACAACCTCTGCTACGAGTGCGACGGCAACCTGGTCGACAAATACGTCGGCTTTCTCTATCCCGAGGCGCGCGAGCACAATCTGTATTTCGTGAGCTGGATGGTCAATCTCGAGTACGCCATCGAACGCGGGCTGCGCCACTACATCGCCGGCTGGACCGACCCGCAGATCAAGTCCTACCTGGGCGCGGCATTCACCTTCACCCGGCATGCCGTGTACATCCGCAACCCGCTGCTGCGCGCCGTGCTGGCGCGTTTTGCCGGCCGTTTCGAAAGCGATCGCGCCTGGCGCGACGGGGGGGCGCGGCCATGAGCACGCCTGCGCCGCTGGTGCTGGATTTCGACGGTTCCTGCCTCGGCATGCCGGGCGCCGAGGTGGTGCCGCTGCAGGACTGGCAGGAGACCGCGCGCTTCGGCTGCTCGCTCGCCGCCTTTCGCAGGCTGCGCGACCACCTGGATGCGCGCATGCCGGCCAGCCATGGTCCGGTACTGATGGGCAGCGGCGATTTCCATCACCTGAGCTGGCCGCTGATCGAGCGCCGGCACGAGCGCGGACCGTTCCGGGTGATCGTGTTCGACAACCATCCGGACAACATGCGCTACGCCTTCGGCATCCATTGCGGCTCGTGGGTGCGGCGCGTGGCCCGGCTGCCTTTCGTCTCGCACGTGCACGTGATCGGCATTACCTCGGGCGACGTGGGCTGGCGGCACAGCTGGGAGAATTACCTGCGGCCGCTGGCGGCGGGCAAGCTGAGCTACTGGTGCATGGACGTGGGCGTGGGCTGGGCCAGGATGGCCGGCCTGGGAAGCGCGGTGCGCAGCTTCGCCGGGCCCGAGGCGCTGATGCAGGCGGTCCTGCCCATGCTGGCCGCATCGCGCGAGCCGGCCTATGTTTCCATCGACAAGGACGTGTTCAGCCCCGACGTGGCCCGGACGAACTGGGACCAGGGCGTGCTGCGCGAATCGCACCTGTACGCCGCGCTGGATGCGCTCGCCGGCACCGTGATCGGCAGCGACATCACCGGCGAGGTGTCGCTGTATCGCTACCGCGCGTGGTGGAAGCGCTGGCTGAGCGCCGCCGACGGCCAGCAGGCGCCGTCGGCCGAGCGCCTGGCCGACTGGCAGGCGCAGCAGCTCGCGCTCAATGCGCGGCTGATAGACCGGCTGGGGACAGCGTCGCGCCCTTGAGCGCGTCGTCGGCGATGCGCCCGGCAATGTGGGCCAGCGCCTCTTCCACCTGATCGACCAGGATCAGGCACAGGTCGCCCGGCTGCAATTCGTCCAGGGCCGTATCGATGGCGAGGAACTCACCCCGGATCTCGCGCACGTCGCGCGTGCGGGTGGCGCCTTCCAGGCCGCGCCGCAGCAGCGCCAGCACCTCGCCGTCCTGGCGGCCGCGCTGGCATTGGTCTTCGTACAGCACGACCTGCTCGAACGCCGCGCCGAGGATTTCGGTCTGCTTCTGGATGTCGATGTCGCGCCGGTCGCCGGCGCCGCTGATGACCGCCGAGCGCCGGTTGGCGGGCATGCGCTCGATCGCGCGCACCAGCGCATGGATGGCGTCGGGGTTGTGGCCGTAGTCGGCGAAAACGGTGGCGCCGCGGAAGGTGAAGCGGTTGAAGCGCCCGGGAGCGGTCTGCGCGTCGTTGACGAAGCTGCCCGCGCCGCGACGCACGGTGTCCCAATCCAGCCCCAGCGCCCAGGCGGCGGCGATGGCCGCCATCGCGTTCTCGACCTGGAAGTCGATGGCGCCGTCGTAGGTGATGGGAATGCCGGCCAGCGCGATGCGGTGTTCCTCGCCGCCCTGTGCCGCGACGATGTCGTCGCCGTCGCGGTAGACCACGCGCTGGTTCTTGGCGCGATGGGTCGTGATCAGCGTGTGCTGGCGGTCGCTGGAGAAGAAGATCACCGAACCCGGGCAGGCTTCGGCCATGGCCGCGACGTTGGCGTCGGCGGCGTTGAGCACGGCGGTGCCGGTGGGCGCGACGTTCTCGACGATCACGCGCTTGACCACGGCGAGGTCTTCGACGGTGCTGATGAAGTTCAGGCCCAGGTGGTCGCCCATGCCGATGTTGGTGACCACCGCGACGTCGCAGCGGTCGAAGCCCAGGCCTTCGCGCAGGATGCCGCCGCGCGCGGTTTCGAACACCGCCGCGTCCACGTCGGGGTGCAGCAGCACGTTGCGCGCGCTGCGCGGGCCGCTGCAGTCGCCCACGTCGATGCGCTGCGCGCCGATGTAGACGCCGTCGGAATTGGTCATGCCCACGGTGTGGCCCTTCGCGCCGAGCAGGTGGGCGATCAGGCGCACGGTCGTGGTCTTGCCGTTGGTGCCGGCTACGGCCACCAGCGGGATGCGGCCGTCGTCGTCGGACGCGAACATGTCGGCGATGACGGCTTCGCCCACCGCGCGCGGCTTGCCGTAGGAAGGCGCGAGGTGCATGCGCAGGCCCGGCGCGGCGTTGACCTCGACGATGGCGCCGCCCTGGCTTTCCATGGGCTGGATGACGGTGCCGGCGACCACGTCCACCCCGCAAATATCCAGGCCGACGGTGCGCGCCGCGGCGATGGCGTGGGCGGCGAATTCCGGATGCACGTCGTCGGTCACGTCGGTGGCGGTGCCGCCCGTGCTCAGGTTGGCGTTGTTGCGCAGGATCACCAGCGCGCCCTTGGGCGGGACCGAGTCGGGCGTATAGCCGGACTTGGCGAGCGTGGCCATGGCGATGTCGTCCAGCCGGATCTTGGTCAGGCTGGTGGCGTGGCCTTCGCCGCGCCGCGGATCCTTGTTGACCTCCTCGACCAGTTCGCGGATGGTGTGGACCGCGTCGCCGAACACCTGGGGCGGATCGCGCCGCGAGGCCGCCACCAGCGCGTTGCCGACCACCAGCAGGCGGAAATCGTGGCCGGGGATGTAGCGCTCGACCATGACCGACGAGCCGTAGCGCTCGGCCACTTCGTAGGCCGCGAGCACCTGTTCGCGGGTCGAGACGTTGACCGCCACGCCCTTGCCCTGGTTGCCGTCCTGCGGCTTGACCACCACCGGGGCGCCGATCTCCTGCGCTGCGGCCCAGGCGTCTTCGGCGTCGCTTACCGGCCGTCCTTGCGGCACCGGCACGCCGGCCGTGTGCAGCAGCATCTTGGTCAGTTCCTTGTCTTGCGCGATCGATTCGGCGATGGCGCTGCTGCGGTCCATTTCGGCCGCCTGGATGCGCCGCTGGCGCTTGCCCCAGCCGAACTGGACCAGGCTGCCCTCGGTCAGGCGGCGGAACGGGATGCCGCGCTGCACGGCGGCCTGCACGATTGCGCTCGTGCTGGGGCCGATGCGCACGTCTTCGTCGAGATCGCGCAGCCGGGCCAGCGCGGCTTCGAGATCGAAGGGCGCATCCCGCACGGCGGCCGCGCACAGCTGCTCGGCCAGCTCCAGCGCCAGCCGGCCCACCGCTTCTTCGGTGTACTCGACCGCGACTTGGTAGATGCCGGATTCCAGCGTGGGCACCGCGGCCAGGAAGGTGACCGGGCAGCCGGCCTGCGCCTGCAGCGCCAGCGCCGTCAGGCCCAGCGCGCGCGCCAGCGGGATCGCGTTCTCCTGCCCCACGGGCTGGAGCAGTCCGATGGCGGGAAAGCGCGCGCGCAGGCGGTCTTCGAAGCCGGCGATGCGGGCGATGTCGCGTTCGGCCTCGTCGCAGGAAACGATCGCTTCGAGCGCGGTGCGGCGGCTCCACAGATTGGGGCCCCGCAGCGCGCGGATACGTGAGACTTCCATGTGTCTGTGTTCCTGATTCATTTATTCATGGTGCTGCGCACTGCCCGGCGCGTACGCCAGCCCCCCGCCCGACCCAGGGCACAGCGGATCTGGCTCCGCCAGTCCGCCAGTGCCGCCCCCTGGGGGGCGCGCGTAAGCGCGTAGGGGGGGGCTGTAGCTCTCCACGCCCGCGCGCAGACAGTCCAGCGGCAGGTCCAGCGCCCATCCCGCGGCCACGCCGGCCAGCACCAGTCCGAGGTCGCCGTGGCCGGCCAGGCAGGGGATGGCCGACAGCGGCGTGAGCTCGGTGACCGCTTCGCCCTGCGCCAGCACGATGGCGCCGCCGGCTGCATAGACCGCGCGCCTGCCTTGCGCCAGGTGCTCGGCCACGCGGGCGTTGCCGCGGTCGAGCGCATAGAAGATCGCCTCGCCGTCGCACAGCCGGGCCATGTCGGCGACCTGCCCGTCGTCGCCGTTGAGCACCGCATAGCCGGTCGGCAGCACCACGTCGACCTGGGTGCGCAGCACGTTGTAGATCTGCTGCGGCTCGAGGATGGAAAGGTCGGGATGGGTCTGGGCCGGGTCCAGGCTGGTGATCACGCCGACCTGGCAGCGGTCGTAGGCCAGGCCCTCGGTCAGGATGGCGCGCGCGCCGTTCTCGATCACGGCGGCCTCGATCATGGGGTTGCGCAGCGCGCGGCGCGCCGCTTCCCAGCTTGCGCCGTCGGCTTGCACCCGGCGCCGGTCGAAGAACAGGCCTTCGCTGGAGGCCGCCGCCATGCGCAGCCCGGACAGGCGCAGGAACTGGCCGACCAGCTGCGTCACCAGGGTGGTGCCGTGGCTGCCGCTGACGCCGACCAGCGGAATGCGTCCTTCGCCGCCGTTGGGGAAAAGGTGATCGACGATTGCGCGGCCCACCGGGCGCGGCTGGCCGTCGGCGGGCTTCAGGTGCATGAGCAGGCCGGGGCCGGCGTTCACTTCGACGATGGCGCCGCCTTGCTCTTCCAGCGGCCGGGAGATGTCCTCGGCCACCAGGTCGATGCCGGCGATGTCCAGGCCGACGATGCGGGCCGCCAGCCGCACGTGGGCGGCGATGGAGGGATGGACTTCGTCGGTGCAGTCGAAGGCGACGTTGCCGTTGCGCTGGATCAGCACTTCCTCGCCTTCGGGCGGGACGGCGTCGCCGTGGCAGCCCTGGCGTTCGAGCTCGATGCGGGCCGCCGAATCCAGCGCCACCAGGTTCAGCGGATGCTCTTCCGTATTGCCCCGGCGCGGGTCGGAGTTGAGCTGCGCGGCGATCAGTTCGAGGATGGTCGATTTGCCGTCGCCGGTCACCGACGCGGTCTTGCCGCGCGCGGCCGCCACCAGGCGGTCGCCCACGACCAGCAGCCGGTGTTCGTTGCCCGGCACGTAGCGTTCGACGATGACGCCGCTGCCCTCGCCGCTGGCGACGCCGAATGCGGTCTCGATGGCTTCGCGCGTGTTCAGGTCCAGGAATACGCCGCGTCCATGGTTGCCGTCGCAGGGCTTGATCACCACGGGCAGGCCGATGTCCTGCGCCGCTTCCCAGGCGTCGTTCTTGTTCTGGACCATGCGTCCTTCGGGAACGGGAACGCCGCAGGCCTGCAGCAGGCTCTTGGTGAGGTCCTTGTCGCAGGCGATGCCTTCGGCCACGGCGCTGGTGCGATCGGTCTCGGCCGTCCAGATGCGGTGCTGGGCGGCGCCGTAGCCGAACTGGACCAGATTGCCCTGGTTCAGGCGAATGTACGGAATGCGCCTATCTTCGGCCGCCTGTACGATGCTGGCGGTGCTGGGGCCGAGCCAGTATTCGTTGACCAGGTCGCGCAGCGCGTCGAGGGCGCCCGGGACGTCGAACGGCCGGTCCTCGATGGCGGCCATGACCAGGTCGCGCGCGGTGGCCAGGGCGGCGCGGGTGACTTCTTCCTGGTAGGCGCTGACCACCACGCGATACACGCCGCGGGTGGACGTTTCGCGGGCCTTGCCGAAGCCGCCGGGCAGTCCGGCCAGGTTCTGCAGTTCCAGCGTGACGTGCTCCAGGATATGCCCGGGCCAGGTGCCTTCCTGCACCCGGCGCAGGAAGCCGCCGCGCTCGTCGTAGCTGCAGCGGTGCTCGATCAGCGTAGGCAGCCAGCTGGACAGGCGCTCGTAAAAGCCGGGAATCAGGTTGGAGGGAAAATCCTCCAGCTCGCCAATGTCCACCCAGGCTTCCAGCACGGGCGGATATGTCCACATGCTGGGGCCGCGCAGGGATAGCACGTTCAGGATGTCAATGCGTTTGCGGTTCATATCGATTGGTTCAATATCCAGAACGAGGTGCTATCGGCTACTACAGAATTGCGCTGTCCGGCTCACGGCACCGCGGATCCGGCTCCGGGGGCTGCCGATGCCGCGAGGGCGCGCGAAGCGGATAGTGGGGGCGGATTCCACGCAGTCTGCGGAAATGTATTGGGCACACGCGGTACGGGCAAGGCCCGAGAGGCAGCCTAGGGAATCCCCCGATGCGGCGCTACAACGCATTATTTGGTCGTATGGGATAAGAACGCGGGTAACTATAATACTTACGCGATCCTGACATAATTTCACGAATCAAAAATAGTTACAAACCCTTATGTTGCTAATTTGGGGCACTCCCCGCTCATGACCGCGCCTTCCCCATTCGCCTCCCTGCCCGACGCCTGGCGCGACCAGGCATTGCCCTCGATGGCCGAAGGAGAAAGCCTTTGCGCCTGGGTCGAGCTGGATCTCGACACCGACCTGCGCTATGCGCGCGGGCTGCTCATCCTGACCGAGCGGCGCCTGCTGTCGGCGGCGCAGGGCGTGCAGGGCTGGAAAGCGTGGCCGCTGCACGAGGGCCTGAAGCTGGCGTTGTCCGACCACGCCGGCGTGGTGGGGATCGAACTCGCGGACGCGCGGGAGCGCCTGGCGCTGTGGCGCACGACCATGGCCCACCACGTGGGCGCGGTGCGCTTTTCCGAGCAATTCGAACGCCAGCTCGCGGCGCTGGCCGAGGGGGGCGTGGCCGTGCGGCTGGCGCCGGCGTGCCCGCGCTGCCACGCCGCGCTGCCGCCGGGCGAGTCCGTGTGCCCCGCCTGTGAGGACGAGGACGCCGAAAGCGCGCCCAAAGGCTGGGCGCTGCTGCGGCTGCGCCGCTTCGCGCGTCCGTACCGCGGCCGGCTGATCGCCGGCTTCATCCTGACCGTCCTGTCCACCGCGGCCACGCTGGTGCCGCCGTACCTGACCATGCCGCTGATGGACGACGTGCTGATCCCGTTCCAGAACGGCCAGCCCATCGACTACGAACTGGCCGGGTTCTATCTTTCGGGCCTGCTGGCCGCGGCGCTCGTGGCCTGGGTGCTGGGCTGGAGCCGCACCTACATCCTGGCCTGGGTCAGCGAACGCATAGGCGCGGACCTGCGCACCAGCGCGTACGAGCACCTGCAGCAGCTGTCGCTCGAATACTTCGGCGGCAAGCGCACCGGCGACCTGATGGCGCGCATCGGCAACGAGACCGACCGCATCTGCGTGTTCCTGTCGCTGCACCTGCTGGATTTCGCCACCGACGTGCTGATGATCCTGATGACCGCGGCCATCCTGGTCTCGATCGACCCCTGGCTGGCCCTGGTCACGCTGTTGCCGCTGCCCTTCATCGCCTGGCTCATCCACCTGGTGCGCGACAAGCTGCGCCATGGCTTCGAGAAGGTCGACCGCAACTGGGCCGAGATCACCAACGTGCTGGCCGACACCATTCCCGGCATTCGCGTGGTCAAGGCCTTCGCCCAGGAAAAGCGCGAAGTGGCGCGGTTCCGCGAGGCGAACAACCACAACCTGGCGGTCAACGACCGGGTCAACACGGTGTGGTCCATGTTCTCGCCCACCGTGATCCTGCTGACCGAAGTGGGGCTGCTGGTGGTCTGGATCTTCGGCATCTGGCAGATCGCCAACCATCGCATCTCGGTCGGCGTGCTGGCCGCCTTCCTGGCCTACATCAGCCGCTTCTACCTGCGGCTCGATTCCATGAGCCGCATCGTCTCGGTCACGCAGAAGGCGGCGGCCGGCGCCAAGCGCATTTTCGACATCCTGGACCGCGTCTCCAGCGTGCCCGAGCCGGCCAGCCCGGTGCCGCTCGCGCATGTGGAAGGCCGCATCCAGATCCGCGACGCGGTGTTCCGCTACGGCACGCGCGCCGTGCTGCGCGGCATCGACCTGGACATCGCGCCGGGCGAGATGATCGGCCTGGTGGGCCACAGCGGCTCGGGCAAGAGCACGCTGGTCAACCTGATCTGCCGTTTCTACGACGTATCGCAGGGCTCGATCAAGGTGGACGGCGTGGACATCCGCGCGCTGTCCATCCCCGAGTACCGCCACAACATCGGCGTCGTGCTGCAGGAGCCCTTCCTGTTCTTCGGCACCGTGGCCGAGAACATCGCCTACGGCAAGCCCCATGCCACGCGCGCGGAAATCGTCGCCGCGGCGCGGGCGGCCCATGCCCACGAGTTCATCCTGCGGCTGCCGCACGGCTACGACTCGCTGGTGGGCGAGCGGGGCCAGGCCTTGTCGGGCGGTGAGCGCCAGCGTATTTCGATCGCCCGGGCGCTGCTTATCGATCCGCGTATCCTGATCCTGGACGAAGCGACATCTTCGGTGGATACCTCCACCGAGCAGGAGATCCAGAAGGCCCTGGACAACCTGGTGCAGGGCCGCACCACGATTGCCGTGGCGCATCGCCTGAGCACGCTGCGCCGGGCCGACCGCCTGGTGGTGCTGGACCGCGGCCGCATCGTCGAGGAAGGCCGCCACGAAGACCTCATCGCCAAGGGCGGCGCGTACTATCGCCTGCACCAGGCGCAGACCCGCCAGCTCGATCCGCCGGGCAGCGACAATACCTGGAGCGAGGAGGAGTCATGAGCATCCCGGCCAGCAACGGCTTTCCCTTCATGCTGAGCCGCAACGCCTTCGGCCGGCTGATCCATACGCCCGCCGACGGCGGCCCCGCCGAAGAGGTCGTGCCGGTGCGCGCTTTCCCCATCGATACCGAATCCGAGGATATTTCGCTGGTCGGCCCTACCGGCCATGAAGTGGCGTGGATTTCCCGGCTCGACGAGCTGCCGCCGCAGGCGCGCGACCTGGTCAGGGACGAACTGGCGCGCCGCGAGTTCATGCCGGAGATCTTGCGCATCGTGTCGGTGGACAGTTACGTGACGCCTACTGCCTGGACCGTCGAGACCAGCCGCGGCGAGGCCCGGCTGGCGCTCAAGAGCGAGCAGGACATCCGCCGCATCTCGCAGTCCAAGCTGCTGATCTCGGACGGCCACGGCATCCATTTCCTGATCCGCGACCTGGACAAGCTCGACCGGGCGAGCCGGCGCATGCTGGACCGGTTCCTGTAAGGCCGGGTCCCTCCGGGCCCGTCAGGACAAGAGCTTGGCCAGGCGCGCCGTCAGCGCGTCGAAGCGGCCGTCGTCCAGCCAATGGCTATTGCTGATGGAGAGCGAGCGGGCGGCGAAATCGCGGGCCCGGGGCACGTCGGCCGCGGGCACGATGGCGCGCAGGTAGTCGTAGTCCGGCAGCGTATGGACGAACAGCGGCCCCACGCCCAGGCCGGCGCCCCATAGCTGCGCCAGCACGCGGTCGCGGCGCGCGGCGTCGGGCAGCACCAGCATGAAGAAGGGCCATACGCCCTGTTCATCGGGGCGCCGGTCGTGCAGCACCTGGACGCCGGGCAGGGACTGGAGCCGCGGCAGGCGCTGCAGCGCGCGCCGGGTGGCCGCTTCGGCGAAGGCGGGCAGGCGGCGCGCCGCGCGGGCGCCGACGCCGCGCCGCCAGGGTCCGACGCGATGCAAGGGAATGGCCAGCGAGAAATCGTCGCCGGCCGCGCGCACCGGGTCGCCCGCCCGCAGCGCCGCGCGCTGCGGATTGCCGTAGGCCAGGCGCATCCCGCGCGGGCCGTACAGCGCCGCATAGCCCAGCAGCTCCACGCTGCGCCGCAGCTCCCAGCGCCAGTCGGCGGGCACCAGGCGCGCACTGCCGGTCTGCAGCGCCGCTCGCATCGCCGGGTCGCGCGCCAGCAGCAAGCCGCCTTCGAAAATGCTCAAGCCCTTGCCTGCCGCGAGGCTGAAGAATCCGGCATCGCCCTCCAGGCCCACGCTGCGGCCATGGCGGCGCGCGCCCAGCGACTGCGCCGCATCTTCGATCACCGCCGCGCCGCAGGAGGCGGCGCAGTCCAGCGCCGTGTCGAGGTCGGCCACGCGGCCGGCCAGGTGAGTGACGACGATGGCGAGCGTGTCGGCACCGCAGGCGGCGGCCAGCGCATCCCGGTCGAAGTCGAAGTGCCCCGGCGCGAGGTCGCACAGGCGGATGCGCAGCCCGCAGCGGTGCACGGCCAGCGCCACCAGTGGGCAGGTATAAGCCGGCAGCACCACGGTTTTGCGGGCGCTGGCGCCGGCCAGCGCCGTCAGGGCGACGACGAGGCTGGCGGTGCCGGAGCATTCGAGCTGCAGCGCGTCGACGCCCAGCCAGCGCGCCACGAAGGTTTCCAGGTCGGCCGGCCCTGCCGGCAGCAGGTCGCCGGCACGCAGCGGCAGCCCGGCGGTGGGCGGGATCTCGACGGCGCCGGGCTCAGGCGCCATGGCCGGCGTCGGCGGGGGCTTCGCGCGCCTCGCCGAAGGCCAGGCAGACGATGCCGGCCAGGATCAGCACGGCCCCCACGGTCTGGTGGGTGCCGATATGCTCGTCGAACAGCCATACCGATGCCAGCATGACGGTTACGACTTCCAGGTGCGAGGCGGCGAATGCCGGGCCGATCGGCGCGCGCTTGAGCAAGGCCATCCAGGTGAAGAAGGCGCCTACATAGCCGACGAAGGCGCCATATATCCAGGGCTGGCCGAATACCCGCAGCAGCCAGTCGAGATCGGCGGCCAGCGGCATCGCGTGGTTGGCGGCAAGCTTGAAGCTGACCTGCGCGAGCGTATCGAAGGCCATCAGCAGGCCGAAGCCTATCAGGTAGAAGCGGCCCATCAGGGGATTCCCACCACGGCGACGCCGGCGGCGATCAGGGCGATGCCGGCCACGCGCAGCGGCGTCAGGCGTTCGTTGAACAGGAAACGGCCGGCGATCATGATGGCGACGATGTTGATGGAGCCGAGCAGCACGCCTTCGGACAGCGGCACCAGCGACAGGAACGCTAGCCAGACTACGAATTCCAGGATATAGCAGCCTATGCCTATCCAGATCCAGGGCCGCGCGGCCAGTTGCCGCCAGTACTGCAGGCCGCTGCCGCCGGCGGGATGGCTGGCGGCAGCCTTGAAGGCGAGCTGGCCGCCGGTGTCCACCAGGACGTTGAGCGTCCAGAGCAGCGCGACGAGCGGCGTCATCGCGCCATCGCCAGCGTCGCGTCTGCCGAGCCGGGGGTGGCGAGCGCCTTGCGCTGCGCCGCCACGGCGTCGAAGAACTCGGCCGACTCGCGGATGACTTCGCGGCGTTCCCGGTCCACCGTGATCATGTGGTAGCTGTCGTGCAGCAGCACCAGCTTGGCGGGACCGCGCACGCGCTGCACTACCAGTTCGGCGTTGCCCACGCTGGCCATGTCGTCATGGGCGGCATGCATCACCAGGCAGGGGCAGCGCACCTGGGGCAGCTGCTTGCGCACGACGGCCGAGAGCTGGATCAGCTCGGCCAGGGCAGGGAAGGGATTGCCCGGCAGCCCGGCGTCGGCGCTGTCGCCGCCGAGCATGCTGGACGAGACGGCGGCGCGCAGGCGCTCGTCCTTGAGGCCGTAGGGCGGCTCTTCGTCGAACACCTTGTCCTGGAAGATGTTCAGGCGCTTGAACCAGGGCAGCAGGAACGACAGGCGCCAATACCAGGGGATGTTCCAGCCGTCGTAGCGGAAGGTCGCGCCATAGACGCCTACGCCGGCCACTTTGTCGGGGTGGTCGGCGGCGGCCTTGAGCGCCAGCACCGCGCCCATGGACAGGCCCGCCACGAAGCAGTGGTCGACTTCGCGGCCGAGCTTGTCGAGGGCCTGCTCGACACTGGCGTACCAATCCTGCCAGCGGGTCCGGACGAGGTCGTCGACGTCCCCGCAATGCCCGGCGAGCTGCATCCCGTAAACGGTGTAGCCCGCGCGGTGCAGGCCCTTGGCAACGGTACGCATCTCGTTCGGCGTACCGGTCAATCCATGTATGAGCAGCACGCCCGAGCGGCCGCCTTCGAAGTAGAAATCCGCAGATGTAATCATGAAAACCGTTCGAACTAGGTCCTGCGCGTTCAGGCCCTGCCTGCTGCAGCGGGAGGAACGCCGAACTCGCGCGGCGGCTGCGCGATCGCGTGCAGTTGGCCACCCAGGATGAATTCGAGCGCATTGCGGGCCTCGCTGAAGCCGGCAATCGGAATGTGGACCAGGCCGTGGTCGCGGCAATAGTCGATCAGCCGGTGCTTGGCCAGCACGAAATCGACGGTGCCGGCCACGCAGAAGTCGGAGGCGCCGTCGCCGACGTAGAGGATGCGCGAGCGCGATTGCCGCACGTCGGCGCCATACGAGCACTTGCACGTGCCGCTGGCCTTGCTGCAGGCGGCATCGGCGTACGGGAAGTCCAGCTTCCAACTGCGCGGACCGACCTGCTTGATGCGGTTGGCCACGACCGGCAGATCGGCCAGTCCATGGCGTCCGAGGACGCGGGTGATGACCGCGGCCAGGCCGTCGCTGACCACGTGCACCGGCACACCCAGCGCGCGCGCCTGCCGGACGAAATCCGGAAACGCCGGATCGATTTCTATGCTGTCGACCAGTTCTTCCAGTTCTTCCTTGCTGGCGTCGATCAGCGCGATCTGTTCGGCCATGCAGGTGCGCGAGCCGATCTCGCCGCGTTCCCAGGCCTCTTCGAGCGCTTGCCAGCCAGGCTTGCCGAAGCGGTCCAACAGGGTGTCGGTGACGTCGCGTGTGGAAATGGTGCCGTCGAAGTCGCACAGCACGATCCATTCGGATTCGGCGAGCCCTTTGGCGGAGTGGAGGTCGATCAACATAAAAAAGCCTTCAAGGAAGAAAGCGGACGAGCACGCGCTGGCCGACGCGCAGTTTCTCGGGATGGGCGATGGACAGCAGGGACTCGACGCCACGGCGGCTGACCCGGTCTTGCGGATCGTCGCCGGGCGGCATGGCCTGGTAGACGCTGCCTATGCGTTCGAGGCGGGCGGCGGTGGGGGGGGCTTCCGGCGAAGCCTCGGAAACGATCTCGGCCTGCATGCCGGGCTTGAGCGCGGCCACGTAGGCTTCGTTGACGTCGGCGCGCACCAGCAGCGGCCGGCGCGGCAGCAATTGCAGCAGTTCGGTCTGCGTGGTGACGGTGTTGCCCAGTTGTACTTTCAGGCCGACGATTTCGCCGTCGGCGGGCGCGCGTATCTGCTGGCGCTCGAGCGTCCATTGCGCGGCGAGCACCTTCTGGCGCGCGACCTCGACTGCGGCCAGGGCCGCGGCCGCTTCCGCCTCGGCCTGGACCGCGGCATGCCGGGCGTCGTCGGCCGACTGGCCGGTCACGGCGCCGCCGGCAGCAGCTTCGGCCAGGCGCTGGGCCTGCTGCTTCAGGCCGGCAATGCGGCCGCGCTGCACCCGTTCCTGGGCCTGCAACTGGCGCAGTTCGGCCTGGGCGGCATCGACCGCGAGCCGGGCTGCGGCGGGGTCCAGGTCGATCAGCGGCTGGCCTTTGCGGACCTTGTCGCCATCGCGTACGGCCACCTGCGCGATCGTACCGTCCACGGCCGCGCCGACGCGGATCAGCCCGCCTTCGACGTCGACCCGGCCGCGGGCCACCGCGGCGTAGGCCGGCTGGTCGGCCGCGCCGGACTCGGCCTGCGGGTCGGCCGGCCGCGAACACCCCGCGAGCAGCGTGCTGCCGGCAAGCATGGCGAAGGCCGTGAGGCGGAAAAAGTGGGCACGGAAAAGCACGAGGTCCGGGCGCTCCTATCTATGAATAAACGGCAACGGGCACGTCCACGCGGCGATCGTCGAGGATGTTCCCGTCTTCCATGGTCAAAATGCGATCCGCATGGCCGATCAGGCGCGGATCGTGGCTGACGCACAACACCGTGGCGCCGTGGCGGTGTGCGATGCGATGCAGGATGTCGATGACTTTCATGCCGTTGCCGGCGTCCAGCGCGCTGGTGGGCTCGTCGGCGAACAGCAGGTCCGGCTGCTTGGCGAGCGCGCGGGCGATCGCCACGCGCTGCTGCTCGCCGCCCGACAGGCTGGCCGGGCGCATGCCGGCGCGGCCGGCCATGCCCACTTCTTCCAGGGCGGACCAGGCATGCTGGTCGGCTTCCCGGGCAGGCATGCCGATGTAGCGTAAAGGCAACATGACCTGTTCCTGCGCGGTAAGCGCCGGAAACAAATTGAAGCCTTGGAATACGAAGCCCGTATGCATGAGCCGGAACCGTTCGAGTTCCTGGAGCCGCAGTTGCCCCAGATCCTGTCCGAGTACGCGGACACGGCCTTCGTCGGGACGCAGCATGCCGCTGAGGATGGCGAGCAGGGTACTTTTGCCGCAGCCCGACGGGCCGGAAATCAGCGTCAACTCGCCTGGAATGATGCTAACCGACAAATTGCGCAGGATACGTTCGCGCACATTACCGGTCAGAAAGGATTTGCCGAGAGATTCGGCGATGATGCTGGGTTCTCCCCCGGAAATGCGCCAGGGAGCGGTGGACTCGGTCGCCGGCATGGCGTGGTTCTCCGATGGACGGGAAAGGCCGGCGAGGCCCGGAGGATGCGGCGTTACGCTAACGCGAAATCCCTCTCGGAGAGAAAGGTTTTAGGCGCTGCTGCCCGCCTACTGTTGTAGGCAGGCAGCAGTGCTGGCGAACGGACGGCCGGGAATCAGTCTTCCAGCCGGTTGTCCTTGGTCTCCTTGATGAACAGCGTGCCGACCACCAGGCTCATTACCGCAATGGCGATCGGATACCACAAGCCGTTATAAATGTTACCAGTTGCTGCCACGATAGCAAAGGCCGTTGTGGGCAGGAAGCCACCGAACCAGCCGTTGCCTATGTGATAAGGCAGGCTCATCGAGGTATAGCGGATGCGCGTCGGGAACATCTCCACCAGCATGGCCGCGATCGGACCGTAGACCATGGTTACCAGAATCACCAGCAGCGTCAGCAGCACGACCAGCATGACGTGGTTGATCTGCGCCGGGTCGGCCTTGGCCGGGTAGCCGTGGTTGCGGATCTCCGAGGTCAGGCGGGCCTTGAGTTCGTCGCTGCGGGTCTTCATTTCGGCCGTCGACAGGCCGGCGCCCTCGAAGGAATCCACCGTGGTGTCGCCGATCTTGATCTTGGCTACGGAACCGGCGGGAGCGGTTTCGTTGCTGTAATTGACCGAATTCGACGCCAGGAAGGATTTGGCCTGGTCGCATGAGCTGACGAACTTGGCGGTGCCCACCGGGTTGAACTGGAACGAGCAGCTCTTGGGATCGGCCACCACCACCACCGGCGCGTTGGCCTGGGCGGCTTCCAGGGCCGGGTTGGCGTAGTGGGTAATGGCCTTGAACAGCGGGAAATACGCCAGCGCGGCGATCAGGCATCCGGCCATGATGATGGGTTTGCGGCCGATACGGTCGGACAGCGTGCCGAAGATCACGAAGAACGGCGTGCCGATCAGCAGGGCCAGCGCGATCAGGATGTTGGCCGTGAACGCATCGACCTTGAGGGTCTGGGTCAGGAAGAACAGCGAATAGAACTGACCCGTATACCAGACCACGGCCTGGCCGGCGGTCAGGCCGAGCAGCGCCAGCAGCACCACCTTCAGGTTGCTCCAGCGCCCGAAGGATTCGGTCAGCGGCGCCTTGGATTCCTTGCCCTCGGCCTTCATGCGCTGGAAAGCGGGCGACTCGTTCAGCTTGAGCCGGATCCACACCGAGATCGCCAGCAGCAGGATGGAGACCAGGAACGGCACGCGCCATGCCCATGCCGCGAAGGCTTCCTCGCCGGTGGCGGTGCGCACGCCGAGGATCACCAGCAGCGACAGGAACAGGCCCAGGGTCGCGGTCGTCTGGATCCAGCTGGTGTAGGCGCCGCGCCTGCCGTGCGGGGCATGCTCGGCCACGTAGGTGGCGGCGCCGCCGTATTCGCCGCCCAGCGCCAGGCCCTGGGCCAGCCGCAGGATGATGAGGATGACGGGAGCGGCCATGCCTATCGATGCGTACGAGGGCAGGATACCCACGATGAACGTGGACAGGCCCATGATCAGGATGGTGATGAGGAAGGTGTACTTGCGTCCGACCATGTCCCCCAGGCGGCCGAACACGAGGGCGCCGAAGGGCCGGACGGCGAAACCGGCGGCGAAGGCGAGCAGGGCGAAGATGAAGGCGGCGGTCTCGTTGACCCCCGAGAAGAACTGCCGCGCGATGATGGCGGCGAGGGATCCGTACAGATAGAAGTCGTACCACTCGAAAACCGTACCAAGCGACGAGGCAAAGATCACGCGTCGCTCTTCTTTGGTCATGGGGCGCGACGCTGGCGCCGGTGCCCCAGTACTGCTGACGGTGGTGCTCATGAAAGGGTGTCTCCTCGGGTGTGCCTGCTTGCTATGAAGGTGGGTATGGCAGACTGGCCCGGTACTGCGCGAGTCCCGGGCTCGAAACCAGAGTAGAAACAGTTGCTGACCCGGCACTTACGTTTTACTGACGGGAAACTGAATTTTCGTCACTTGTCGATATCTCTTTCCCAGGGAACGGCAACATCCTGCCGCAGGTGTTGCGTCAGCCAGTCGACCATCGCCGCGATCCGGGCTACGTGCTGCTTTCTGCGCGGCACGTAGGCCCTGAACCACGTCTCTTGCAATGGGAATTCGTCGAGCACCGTCACCAGCGCCCCGGATGCGATGTCGGCCTGGGCCACGTAGCCGGGCAGGGCGGCGATGCCCAGCCCCATCCGCGCGGCATTGCGCAGGGTCAGATTGTCGTCGGCCGTCAGCCGGGGCGGGATGTCCACGCTGATGCCGCCCTTGGGGCTCTGGAAGTGCCAGGCCGTGCCGGAGGGCTTGAATACCAGGCAGGCGTGCTCGGTCAGGGCCTGGGGATGGCGGGGCCGCCCGTGCCGCTGCAGGTAGGCCGGCGTGGCGCACAGCAGCGTGTCCACCGGGCACAGGGGGATCTCGACCACGCCTTCGTAGCTCGCCGGCCGGCCGCTGATGGCAAGGTCATAGTCCCGCTCTGCCGGGTTGGTGGAGTGGTCCACCAGCGAGATGTCCAGCGTGATGCGGTCGTGCTCGAGCAGGAAGGCATTGAATATCGCGCCCAGGCGGACGGTGGTGAGGGTGGTCGGTATGGCCACGCGCAGGTGGCCCACCAGTTTGGACGCGTCGCGTTCCACGCTCTGCACCAGGTCTTCGAAGCTGGCGACCAGCACGCCGGCGCGGGCGTGCAGTTTCTCGCCCGCCTCGGTCAGGCGCACCGTCCGCGTGGTGCGGTCGAACAGCCGGGCGCCGACGGTTGCTTCCAGTTGGCGCACGCGCTTGGCCACGACCGAAGGCACCACGTTCATTTGGCGCGCAGCCTCGGAGAAGCCGCCGCAGGCCACCACGATCGTGAAGGTCTTGAGTTGGGTAATAGCGTCCATGGACGGATCCTGTTTTTCTTGATCGAGATTACTGATAGCTATTTTTTGAATAAATGAGCGCTATTGTTCCTTAATAAAATCATTTCCCACAAGCGGGGCGGACCCGATTCGCCGGCAAACCCATAGAGAGGAAAGAGGAGCGGGTGGTGTGACGAGCAAATTCATGGACGTGAGGGTGGCCGGCGTGCGGACGCTGACGCCGCGCGTGACCGAGTACCTCCTGGCGGCGGCCGACGGCCGTCCGCTGCCGCGCTACGAGCCGGGCGCGCACGTGGCCCTGCACATGGTGTCCGGGACGCGCGGCCCCATCGTGCGGCATTACTCGCTGATCGGCGGATTGGAAGGCGACGACGACCCGCGCAACGTCTACCGCATCGCCGTGCAGCGAGAGGACCGCGCCCGCGGCTCGGCTTTCATCCACGAGACCTTCCGGGCCGGCACCTGTCTGCGCATCACGCCGCCGGTCAACAATTTCCCGCTGGACCGGCGCGATGCGTCGACCCTGCTGGTCGCCGGGGGCATAGGCGTGACGCCCATCGTGTCGATGGCGCGCAGCCTGGCGCGCCGCCGTTGCGACTATCGCGTGGTGTTCGCCGGACGCAGCCCGGCGCAGATGGCATATCGCGAAACGCTGGCGCGGCTTGCGGGCGATCGCGTCCGTTTCCATTACAGCGATGAGCAAGGCGAACTCGACCTGCGCGCGCTGCTGTCCGCGCAGCCGGCGCTCACGCGCGTCTATATATGCGGTCCCGCGCCGATGATCGCAGCCGTCCATGCGGCCGGGGCAGCGTTGGGATGGGAGCCGGACCGGGTGCGCAGCGAGTTGTTCACTGCCGGTCCCATGGGCGACGAGGCTGCCTTCGAGGTCGAACTGAGGCGTTCGGCCAAGGTCGTGCAGGTCAGCGCGGATGCCAGCATTCTCGATGCGCTGCGACTTGCCGAGGTGCCGGTGTTGTGGGACTGCGCGCGCGGCGAGTGCGGGCTGTGTCCGTTGCCGGTGATCGAGTCCGACGGTCCGATCGAGCACCGCGACCGCTATCTGAGCGAAGAAGAGCGCGCCAAGGGCGGCTCTCTTTGCATCTGCGTATCCCGCATACGCGGATCGCGCCTGGTGCTCGACGCCTGAGCTTTCCATCCCTTTTCAGAAGGAGTGCGCTGCCATGAACCGCATCGCTGATGCCATCCCCGAACTCCACACCGATTTCTGTTTCGAGCCGGGCGGTTTCGCCGATCACCGTACGCCGCTGGTACGCAATTGCTGGTATGTGGCCGGCTTGTCCAGCGAAATCACGCGCGAGCTGATCAGCCGCCGCTTCCTGGGCGTGGACGTGGCCCTGTACCGGACGCTGGCCGGCGAGCCTGTCGCCGTGCGCAACCGCTGCCCGCACCGTTCTTTCCCGCTGGCCAAGGGCCGGCTGGAAGGCGACGTGCTGATGTGCGGCTACCACGGCATGCAGTTCGACCCGTCGGGCCGGTGCGTGAGCATGCCCTCCATGCCGCTGGTGCCGACCAATGCACAGGTGCGCAGCTTTCCCGTCGTCGAGCGCGCGCCGCTGGTCTGGATCTGGATGGGCGACCCGGACCACGCCGATGTCGGGCTGGTTCCCGACACGAGCTGGCTGGCCAGCCAGGAATGGAAGAGTGTGCACGGCAGCTTCCACATGAAGTCGGACTATGTATCCATGCACGAGAACCTGCTGGACCAGACCCATTTTCCCTTCCTGCATCCCGGCGCCATCGGTACGCCGGAATACGCCCGCAGCAAGCTCGACGTGCGTCAGGAGCGCAGCGTGGTGATCATCGACCGGACCCTGAAGAACTCGCCTCCGCCGGCGGTGTACGGCGTGCCGACAGGCCTCATGGGCAAGCCGGTCGATCGCTATTCCGAAGCCCGCTTCGCGTCGCCGGCCTTGCACACGGCCTTCGCCAGCATCGTCGACAACGCCGATCCCGGCGGCAGGCCGCGCACCTACCGCTTCAACATCACGCACGCCTTCACGCCCGAGAGCAACGGCAGCATCCACTACTGGTGGTTCAACAGCCGCGACTCCAACCTCGACGATCCGGCCGCCGATGCGTATCTGCACGAGGCGTCGGCCAAGGCCTATCTGGAGGACGTCGATGCGCTGGAGTGGATTCTCGACGTCGTGACGCGGGACGTCGAGCCGCAGTTCGACCTGAATTTCGCTCCCGACAAACCGGGGCTGATGATGCGCCGCGTGCTCTACGACATGGCGGCGCGCGAAGCGGGCGCACGGTTTTGACCGGCAAGGTACACGCAGCGGCGGCGCACGCCGTTCATCCACCAAAAACCAAGGAGACACCATGACTATCGCAACATCCATCGCCAGGCTGTGCGCCATCGCCTGCCTGGCCGCCACGGCGGCCCACGCCGCGTACCCCGACAGGCCCGTGCGCCTGGTAGTGCCGCTGCCCCCGGGCGGCGGCGCGGATACCGTGGCGCGGCTGCTCGCCGCCGAATTGCAGGCCGAATACGGACAGCCGTTCGTCGTCGAGAACAAGCCGGGAGCCAACAGCAACATCGGCCTGGAAGCGGTTGCGCGCGCCGCTCCCGACGGGTATACGCTGATCATGGCGCCCAACCAGATCGCGATCAACCAGACGCTGATGGCGGGGCGGTCCGTCAGCCTGTCGCGGCTGGCGCCGGTGGTGCTGGCCGCGCGGCCGCCCATCGTCGTCGCGGGCCGGCCGTCCCTGCCCATACGCACGCTGCCGGAACTGATCGCTTACGCCAAGCGCAATCCCGGCAAGCTCACCTATACCTCTTGTGGCGTGGGGTCCATCCAGCACCTGGCCGCGGAAGTATTCCAGGCCGAGGCCGGCATCTCCATGGTGCACGTGCCTTACAAGGGCTGTGCCGATGCCATTCCCAACGTGCTGGGCGGGCAGGTGGATCTGCTGTTCAACGCCATCGGCAATCTGAACGCCTTCTTCAAGGACGGGCGGCTGGTTCCCTACGCCGTGACCACGGCGAAGCGGTCCGACATCGCGCCCGACATTCCCACGGTGTCCGAAGCCGGCGTCAAGGATTACGACCTGGACGGATGGTTCGGGCTGATGGCGCCCGCGAACACGCCCAAGGACGTGATCGACAGGCTGAACGCCAGCGTCAATGCGATCATGCAGCAACCGCGGGTGCGCGCGAAGATGGCCGAGTCCTTTTTCGAGCCGGTGGGCGGCAGCGCCGCGCACTTCCGCAAGGTGCTCGATGCCGACGTGGCGCGATTCGCGGAAATCATCAAGGTCAAGCAGATACATGGGGACTGAGATGAAGCAGGCAACCATGCAGGGCCGGTCCGGGGCGTGGACGCGGCGCGTTTCGGACCTGGTCAAGGCCAACCACATACTGGTGCGGCAGGGCGTGCTCGACGGCTACGGCCACGTGAGCGCGCGATCGCCGGACCATCCCGACCGCTTCCTGCTGGCGCGTTCCCTCGCGCCAGCCTCGGTGCAGGCCGACGACATCGTCGAACTCGACCTGGACAGCCGCCCGGTCGGGCGGGAAGACCGGCAGCTCTACCTGGAGCGCTACATCCACGGCGAGATCTACCGCCGCCGTCCGGACGTGCTGGCGGTCGTGCACAGCCACTCGCCCACGGTCATCCCGTTCGGCATCGGCCCGGTACCCATGCGGCCGGTATGCCACGTCTGCGGATTCATCGGGCCGGGGGTGCCGCTGTTCGAGATCCGGGATACCGTGGGCGATCGCTCCGACCTGTTGATCCGCGACCAGGCGCTGGGACGGCAACTGGCTATCGCGCTCGACGACAAGGCCGTATGCCTGCAGCGCGGCCATGGCGCGGTCGTGGTGGCCGGATCGATCCCGCAGGCGGTCGCGCGCAGCGTCTATCTCGAGTTGAACGCGCGGCTGCAGATCCAGGCGATTACCTTGGCCGGCGGCGACCGCGGCATCAACTACCTGTCGGCGGGCGAGAGCCAGGCGACTATCGAGACGCAAGGCGATTTCGACCGGGCCTGGGCCGCCTGGTGCGAGGAGGAGAGCCGGGCGCGCGGTGAAGATCGCTGACCTGGTCCGGCGTCCGGTTCAGGCGGCCGGCGGAAAGGCTACGCTGATGCGGGTGCCGGGCATGCCCGGCAGGCCGCCTTGCGGATTGTCGGAAACGGATATCGTGGCGCCGTGGCGCTGCGCGATCTCGCGCACGATGGCCAGGCCCAGGCCGCTGCCTTCGGCGTTCGAGCCCAGGATGCGGTAGAAGCGGTCGAACACCAGCTCCTGCTCGCCGGGAGGAATGCCCGGCCCGGAATCTTCGACGTCCAGGCGCGCGCCTTCCGGCTCTTCGGCGACCCGCACCGTGACCGTGCCGCCGCGCGGCGTATAGCGCAGGGCGTTGTCGATCAGGTTGTTGATCAGCTCGGCCAGCAACAGGGCATTGCCGATCGCGGCCACGGGTTCTTCGGGGCCTTCGAAGCCCAGGTCGATCTGGCGCTCCATGGCCTCGTGCACCCAGTTCTGCGCCTGTTCGCTGGCAATGGCCTGCAGGTCGACCCGGGCCGAGATGTCCACGGGGCTGCCGGTATCCTCGGCGCGCGCCAGGGCCAGCAGCTGGTTGACCACGCGGGTGGCCCGTTCCGCGCCCGCGGTCAGGTGCCGCAGGCTGGCTTCCATGTCTTCCGGGCTGGCGTTGCGCAGCGCCAGCTCGGCCTGGGTGCGTATGCCGGCCAGCGGCGTCTTCAACTGGTGCGCGGCATCGGCGACGAAGCGTTTCTGCGCTTCCACATTGGCCGACAGCTGCAGCAGCAGCTCGTTCATCGCCCCCACCAGCGGCGCGATCTCCTGCGGGACTTCGCGCTCGTCGATGGGGGAGAGGTCGCCCGGCCGGCGCGCCCGCAGCCGCTGCTGCAGCCTGCCCAGCGGCGCGATGCCGCGCGACAGCCCGAACCACACCAGCACGACGGCGAGCGGCAGGATCACGAACTGGGGCAGGATCACGCCCTTGACGATCTCGCTGGCCAGCTGCGCGCGCTTTTCCAGGGTCTCGGCCACCTGCACCAGCGCCGGCTGCGCGCTGGGCGTATTGGGCAGCGCGACCCAGGTATAGGCCACCCGCACCGCGAAGCCGCGCATCACATCGTCGCGATACTGGATGATGCCGGGCAGCGGCCGCTCCAGCGAAGGCAGCGGCAGTTCGCGGTCGCCGCTCAGGTATTCGCCGCGGCTGCCCAGCACCAGATAGAACACGCTGTCGGTTTCGTCGGCGCGCAGCATCTCGCGCGCGGGCACCGGCAACTGCAGCCGGGCGCGGCCGTTCACGTCCTTGATCTGCTGGGACAGCGCCAGCACGGAATTGGCCAGGCCCCGGTCATAGGGCGCGACCGAGATCGATTGCGCCACGACATAGGTGATGGCGACGCTGATCGGCCACAGCAGGAACAGCGGCACCAGCATCCAGTCCAGGATCTCGCCGAACAGCGAGCGCGCGGGCCGTTCGATGCCGGGGGCCGGCGCCAGCTGGCCGGTGGCGTCCTGGTCCATGTGCCCCGGCGGCCGCTCAGGCGGCGCCGTTCTGCGCACCCGCCTCGCGTTCCAGGCAGTAGCCCAGGCCGCGCACGGTGGCGATGCGCACGTCGCCCGGCTCGAGCTTCTTGCGCAGGCGGTGCACGTAGACCTCGATCGCGTTGGTGCTGACCTCCTCGCCCCATTCGCACAAGTGGTCCACCAGCTGTTTCTTGCTGACCATGCGCCCGCTGCGCGAGAGCAGCACTTCCAGCAGGCTGACTTCGCGCGCGGACAGTTCGACGAGCTGGTCGTCGATGGTGACCACGCGGCCGACCTGGTCGAAGGTCAGCCGTCCATGCCGCAGCAGCGCAGGGCCGCCGCCGGCGCCGCGCCGCGTCAGCGCCCGCACCCGGGCCTCCAGTTCGGACAGCGCGAACGGTTTGGCCATGTAGTCGTCGGCGCCCAGGTCCAGCCCCTTGACGCGCTGCTCGACGCTGTCGGCGGCGGTAAGGATGAGCACCGGCATGTGCGAGTTGCGCGCGCGCAGGCGCCGCAGCACCTCGGTGCCGGACAGGCGCGGCAGGCCGATGTCCAGGATCAGCAGGTCGAAGGGTTGGGCCGCCAGGGCCGAGTCCGCCTCGATGCCGTCGTGCACGGCGTCGACCGCGTAGCCGTTCTGGCGCAGCGAGCGGGACAGGCCATCGGCGAGTATGTTGTCGTCTTCGGCGATAAGGATGCGCATGGCGGGATTCTAACTTCGGTGCGGCGCACCAAGGAGGTTCCCGCCATTGTCCCCCAGCCTGGGGACGGCGTCACTATTCGATCTGGTACATGCCGGTGCGACGCGTGGCGTCCACCCAATAGGCGCGCTCCTTGGCCAGGAAACGGCCGAATTCTGCGGGCGGCGTTGCCGGCACGGCCTCCAGCCCCAGCTGCGGCAGCTTGGCGGCGATGTCCGGCATCTGCAGCACGTCCTGCACGTCGGCCACGATCTTGGCCACGACGGGGGCCGGCGTGGCGCGCGGCGCGAACATGCCGTACCAGGCCCGGCCGGGCAGTCCGGTGACGCCGGCGGCGCTGGCCAGCGGCACGTCTGGCACGATGGTGGACGGCGTATCGCTGCTGGTGATGGCGATGGCGCGCACGCGGCCGGCCTTGACCTGGGGCAGGGCGCTGGGCAGCGCGTCGATCATCAGCTGGGTCGAGCCGCCGATCAGGTCGGTGAAAGCGGGCGGGCTGCCCTTGTAGGGCACGTGGGTGATCTCCACGCCGGCGCGCTGCTTGAATACTTCCATGCTCAGGTGGCTGGTGGAGCCCGTGCCCGGCGAGGCGTAGCTGTACTGGCCCGGATGCGCCTTCAGGTGGGCGACGACCTCGGCGAGCGTGGTGGCCGGGAACTGGCTGTTCACCACCATCAGCATGTCGGTCGCCGCCAGCAGCGCGATCGGCTGGAAATCGCGTTCGGCGTCGTAGGGAAGCTGCTTGTACAGGCTGGGATTGATGACCACGGGCGAATTCGAGGTCACCAGCAGGGTGTGGCCGTCGCCTTTGGCGCGCGCCACTTCCTGCAGGGCGATGGCGCCGTTGGCGCCGGCTTTGTTCTCCACCACCACCGCCTGCCCCCATTTCTGCGAGAGCTTGTCGCCGATGGCGCGAGCCAGGATGTCCGAGCCTTGTCCGGGCGGGAAGGGCACGACCACGCGCACCGGTTTGTCGGGAAAGGTCCGGTCGGCGTGGGCGGCCTGGCCGGCCAGCGCGGCGGCCAGGCCCAGCAGCAACGGGAGCAGCTTGGTCATGGAAGTCTCCTCTTTAGGAATGGCGCCGGCAGCCGGCTTTTCTGGATGGGGATTTTGATATATTGTTATAACAAACACAAGATGTTCCTGCCCAAATTTCGATGAGCGAGCTGTCATGTCATTACTCCACGGGTTTCGCATCCTGGCTGTCGAGCAGTATGGCGCCGCGCCTTTCGGCACGCAGCTGCTGGCGTCGCTGGGGGCCGAGATCATCAAGATCGAGCAGGCTGACCAGGGCGGCGACGTGTCCCGGCTGGTCGGCCCGCATTTCCTCGAAGCGTTGCCGGAAAGCGCGCAAAGCCTGTTCTTCCAGAGCCTGAACTGCGGCAAGAAGAGCATGGCGCTGAACCTGGCCCATCCCGAGGGACGCGCGCTGTTCCGGCGGCTGGCGGCCACCGCGCATGGCGTGGTCGACAACCTGCGGGGCGACGTGCCGGCCAAGCTGGGGCTGACCTACGAGCAGCTCAAAGACGTCAATCCGGCGCTGGTCTGCGCCCACATCTCGGCCTATGGACGCACCGGCGAACGGGCCGCCTGGCCGGGCTACGACTACCTCATGCAGGCCGAGGCGGGCTATTTCTCCCTGACCGGCGAACCGGACACGCCGCCGACGCGCATGGGACTCTCGCTGGTGGACTACATGACCGGGGTGGTGATGTCGGTCGGGCTGGTCAGCGGCCTGCTGGACGCCGCGCGCAGCGGCAAGGGCTGCGACGTCGACACCAGCCTGTACGACGTGGCCTTGTACAACCTCAATTACGTCGGCGCGTGGTATCTGAACGGGGCTCGCGGGACCGAGCGGCAGCCGCGCTCGGGCCACCCGTCGCTGACGCCCTGCCAGCTCTACCGCACCGCCGACGGCTGGATCTACCTGATGTGCAACAAGGAAAAGTTCTGGCGCGCCCTGTGCGAACGGATCGGCCGGCCGGAGTGGGTCGCCGATCCCCGCTTCCTGGATTTCGCGCAGCGCAAGCGGCACCGCGAGGCGCTGACCGAATTGCTCGACCAGGCGCTCTCGGCGCGCACCACGGCGCAGTGGATGGAAATCTTCGGCGGGGCGGTGCCGGCCGCGCCGGTCTGGTCCGTCGGCGAGGCGCTGGATGCGCCCGTGGCGCGCGCCGGCGAGCGCATCCGCCGCTTCGAGCTGGACGGCGGCGAGCGCCTCGACGTGCTGGCCAGCCCGCTGCGGACGTCGCGCGGGCCGGTGCCGCCCAGCCCAGCGCCCGCCATGGGCGCGGACACCGCCGCGCTGCTCGCCTCCCTGGGGGTGGGCGAGGAAGAGCAGGGTAGACTTAAAGCCCTTGGCGTTCTCTGACGTGTTGCCCCATGTTCCAGCGCAGTGCCGGCTCGCAGTACAAGCTGCTGGCCCAGACCCTGATCCGGCGGATCCGCGACGGCATTTATCCCGCGGGCGGACTGCTGCCGACCGAACACGAGCTGGGCAAGCAATTCAACGTCAGCCGCATTACCGTGCGCGGCGCGCTGCGCGAGCTGGAAATGCAGGGGCTGGTGAGCCGCCGGCCCGGCATAGGCACGCGGGTGGAGTCGACCCAGCCCACCGGCGATTTCGTCCACGTCGGCAACACGGTGGACGACATCCTGCGCTTCACGCGCGGCTTTACCTTCCACACGCTGGCCATCAAGGAAGTGGACGGCAACGAGCCCTCGGCGCGGGCGCTGCGGCTGCCGCCGGCGCAGCGTTTCATCCGCGTTACCGGCCTGAGGCGGGCCGAAGGCGCGCCGCCGGTGGTCTACAGCGAACACCACGTGCCCCCGCTCTATGCCGAAGCGCTCGACGCGATGGACGGCTACCGCGCCTCGGTCGCCGAGTTGCTGGCCGAGCGGCGCGGCGACCGGGTGTGCGAAATCCGCCAGGAAATCGATGCCGTGCGGCTGACCCGGGCGCAGGCCGCCCTGCTGGAGACCGCGCCCAGCACGCCGACGCTGCGTACCCGCACCTGGTATTACGGAAACAAGAAAGACCTGATCGTCGCTTCGGTGACGCTGTTCCCCGAAGGCCGCCATTTGTTCACCACCGTCATGCGGCGCGAGCCGACCGTCTGAACCGGTCGCGCCGGCCGCGATCCCGTATCGGAGAGCCTGCGTGATCCAGCCCTTGCTACCCCCCACCTTCCTGTTCTGCCCCGGCAACCGGCCGGACCGCTACGACAAGGCGCTGCGCGGCGGCGCGCCGGGCGTCATCATCGACCTGGAAGACGCCGTACCCGTACAGGACAAGGACAGCGCCCGCCGCGACACGCTGTCCTGGCTCGCCGCGCTGGACCCGGCCGCGCCCGGCCAGCCCGTGGTGGCCCTGCGGATCTCCCCGCCGCAGACCGCCGCCGGCCTCGAAGACCTTTACGCGCTGGCCCATGCCGGCCCCTTGCCCGCCCTCGATCTGGTGGTGCTGCCCAAGGCCGAGAGCGCTGCCGAAGTCCGGCTGGCGCATGCGCATGCCCGGGCAGCCCGCGAGGCGGTGCGCGTCATGGCATTGATCGAATCCGTGCGCGGCGTGCGCCAGGCCGCGGACATCGCGCAGGCCGGCGCATGTCTGGCGGGTCTGGCGTTCGGCGCGGTCGATTACGCGGTGGACGCGGGCGCCGATATCGGCTGGGAAGCCCTGGCCTATGTACGCGGCCGCCTGCTGTTCGAGACCAGCGGCGTGCCCCTGCTGGACGTCCCGCACGTGCAGATCGACGACGACGCCGGCCTGCGCGTCGACTGCGAGCGCGCCCGCGCGATGGGCTTTCACGGCAAGCTAGCGATCCATCCGCGCCAGTGGCCCATCATCGTCCAGGCGTTCGCCCCGAGCGCGCAGCGGCTGGCCTGGGCGCGCGAGGTCGTGGCGGCCTACGTGGCGGCGGGCGGGCGGGCCTGCTCGGTGGGGGGCGCCATGGTCGACGAGCCTGTCTACCTCGGCGCCTGCCGCATCCTGCGGCAAGCCGTGCCGTCCTGAGCGCAACCGGAGATCCGCATGCATACCTCGTACTACCGGCAGGACGACAGTGTCTACGCCGAACGCTTCGGCCTGGGATTCGAACAGCTCGCGCCCGGCCAGCGTTTCGTGCACCGGCCCGGCATCACGTTCTCGCAGCAGGACAACGTGGCCGAATGCCTGGATACGCTCAACGCGGCCATGGTCCACTACGACCAATGCTACGCCGCGCAGACCGAGTGGAAACAGCCCATCATGGTCAGCACCCTGACCCTGCAGCGCCTGATCGGCATGACCGCCAAGACCTTCGGCCGGCGCCGGCGCATCGTGGCCATGTCCAGCATCGCGCTCACGCGGCCGATGTTCGGCGGCGACACCCTCTACGTCGAAACCGACGTACTGGCCGTCGAACGGCTCGACGCCAGCCTGGGCAAGGCCGCGCTGTGCACGCGCGGCTTCAACCAGCGCCGCGAACAAGTGGCCGAACTGCGCTACGAACTCGAACTCTGGCACGGCGCGGCCGGCCCCGACCGGATGGCGGGAGAGCCCGCCCTGGAGCCGCGCTTCGCCTCGCATGCGCAGCAGGAGGATGGGGCCTGGCTGGAACAGACCGGGCTCTATTTCGAGGACTTGCGCGCAGGCGAAACCTTCGTGCACGGCCCGCGCAAGACTGTGATGGCCGAAGAAGCGACGCTGCATGCGCTGCGCGCGATGGAGTGGCAGCCGCTCAACCACGACCACGACTTCGCCCGCTCGCTGGGATTGGAAGGGCCGGTCGTGCCGCAAACCGTCGGCATCGCGATCGCCGTCGCCCTGTCCACGCGCACCTTCGGCCGCGTCACCGTCAACCTGGGATGGACCGACGTCGAATTCGGCGCCGATCTCATGCCGGGCGACACGCTGGAGGCGCGGTCCACGGTCGAAGGCGCGCGCGCCTCCGGCTCGCGGCCCGACCAGGGGGTGGTGTCGGTGCTGACCGAGGCACGGAACCAGCGGGGGGAAATGGTCAATCGGTATCGGCGGGCGTTGATGGTTTATCGCCGGGGGGCGCAGCCGCGCGCCTAGCGGGCGGCGGCTTCGGGAGAAACATTCTGTCAGGCGGTCAAGGCGCCGCCTGTGCGCCGTCGGAGAACAGTTTGAAAATCATCGCGCGCAACCAGACATTGGCAGGATCCGAGTGGTAGCGCGGATGCCAGGCCTGCCGCATCAGGATGGGCGGCAGCTCTATGCAGGGTGGAAGGCAATGCAGCCGGGCCAACCCGCCGAAATGGCGCGGCAGCGTTTCGGGGACGGTAGCGACCAGGTCTGAACGCGTCACGAGCAGGGGCACGGCCAGGAAGCTGCGTGTTGTCACGACGAAGCGGCGGTGCAGGCCGCGTTCCTGGAACGCCCACTCGTACAAGTCTTCATCGTAGCCGTACGGGTTGATCGCAATATGGGGCAGGTCGGCGAATGCTTCCGGAGTGAGTGCGGACAGATCCGGATAGCTGTCTGCCGATGCGATGCATACCAGACGGTTGCGCACCAGCCGTTGTTGGTAGAGCCCTTCGCTGGTCAGGCGCTGCGCGCCGATCGCCAGATCGACATCGCCGCTTTCTAGGGCGCCGGCAACGTCGCGCGGCTTGACCGGCACCATGCGCAGCCGGCAGCGAGGCGCTTGGCGGCGCAGTTCGCCGACGATGGATGCCAGGAAGTCGGCTTCGCCCATGTCGGTGGAGCTCAGCGTGAACGTGCGCGACGCCGTGGCCGGGTCGAACTCGAACCTGGGGTCGAGATGACTGTGCAGACCCTCCATGGTCGAGCGCACGAAGGACTCCAGCGCCTGGAGCCGGGGTGTGGGCAGCATGCGACTGCCCGAGCGGACGAACAGCGGGTCGTTGAAGTGCTCGCGCAGCCGGCGCAGTGCGTGGCTGGCCGCCGACTGGGTAATGCCGAGCAGCTCGGCAGCGCCGGATACACTTCCCTGGCTGATGAGCGCGTCGAGGACCGGCAGGAGGTTCAGATCGAAAGCAGGTTTCACAGGGGAGCCGCGGCGCGGTGGCGTTCGTGTGCACGAGGGGAGTCTATGAAGCTCCCGGCGCGCGCGCAACGTTTCGTTGCCGCGGCCGTTCAGTCCCGGGCGAGGCCTGTGCGTTCGACGATCTGGCGAAATCGGTTCGTCTCCGCCGTAACGAATTCCGCCCAGTTGCCGATGATTCGATAGGCCGGATCGAAGCCCGACTCCACGAGCTGCTTGCGGAACGCCGCCTCGGCCATGATCGTCGAGAGCGCAGCCTGCAGCTGCGAGATCGCTTCGGCAGGCGTGCCGCGCGGCGCGACGATCGCGCTCCAGCCTTCCAGTCCCGCTTGCGGGTAGCCCGCTTCGGCCAGCGTCGGCACGTCGGGCAGCAATCCGGAGCGCTGCGGCGTCGTGACCGCCAGAGCCCTCACCGTGCCGGCCTTGATGTGCGGAAGCAGGATCATGACGGAGTTCACGGTCATCGCCGTCTGGCCGCCCAGCATGGCGTGGACCGACGGTGGTCCGCCCTGGTAGGGCACGTGGCCGAGTTTCACACCGGTCTCCGCCTCGAAATTCGCCCCCGCGAAATGCGACCCTGTTCCCTGCCCGAAACTGCTGAAGCGATAGGTGTCGGGCGCGGCCTTGGCCGCTGCGATCAGTTCCTGCACCGTACTGATGCCGTAGGAGGCGCGTATCGCCAGCACCAGAGGAAGGTCGGCGATCGTCGCGACGGGTTCGAAGTCCTTGACCGGGTCGTAGGTCGGAGCATGCCTGCTCAGCGCGGGATTCAGCGTGAAGGTGGAGTTGGTCGTCAGCATGAGGGTGTAGCCATCCGGCCTGGCGGCGGCGAGCGACTGGGCACCGATGGCGGTGCCGGCGCCGGGCTTGTTCTCCACCACGACAGGCTGGCCGAGCTGGCGCGACAATGGGATGGATATCTGGCGCGCCAGCAGGTCGGTGCTGCCGCCGGCGGCGGAAGGAACGATGAGACGCAAGGGGCGGTCGGGATAGCTGGCCTGGACTGCGAGCGACGCGGCCGCCAGCAGCACGGCCGCGCAGGCGCGCAGCGCGAAGGGAAGGGGGAGGTCAGGCACGGAGTCTCCTTTTTATCGTGCGCCGCGAGTGTCGGCGCATCGGCACGCCGGAGGGCGGTCGTGTTCGGCGATGCCGGCGGCGTTTGTCATAATGCAGTCTAAGCAGGGATGGGCGCGCCAGCTACCGCGCGGCGCTCATACCGGCTATGAATGCGGCTCATCGCTCTTGCCGGCATGTTGCCGGGCGCGATGCCTGCGCATGAAGCGTTCCGCCGATCCGACCCACCCGCCCTCCGGCTCGGCCGTGGCGTAGCTGGCGGCGAAGTGGTCGCAGTTTTCCATTACCAGGGTTTCTGCTTCCACGCCTGCCGTGCGCAGGGCCTGGAACATATGCGCGGACTGGGCGCGGATATGGGGCAGATCGTCGGAGCCCCAGGAAATGTGGAAGGGGGGGGCGCCGGCCAGCGCGGCCCGCAGCGGGCTGGCTGCGGCATGTCGTTCCTCGGTGCCCCCATCCGGGAAGAGCGCGGGCGGCACGGCGGCCTGAGTGTCCTGTCCGAACAGATAGATGCCGGACACCGGCAGGCAACCGGCGATTGCCGGCAGGGCGCCGGCACCGGCGCTTTCAGGCGCCACCGCCAGCAGCGCGGCGAGATGCGCGCCGGCCGAGTGTCCGCCGAGGAAGATCGCATCGGGCCGGCCGCCCAGACGTGACAGGTTGCGGCCGACCCACTGCAGAGCGAGGCCGCAGTCGCTCAAGCCGACCGGATGAGGGTTGACCGGGCCCAACCGGTAGCCGGCGGAAACCAGCGCGATGCCGCGCCGGTTCAACGGCGGCGCCATCAATGCCATCCACTCCTTGTATCCATGCGTCCAGTTGCCGCCGTGGAATACCAGCAGCGTTTCTCCCGCCGGTTCCCGCGCGGCGAAGACGAGCAGGCGTTGCAGCGGATCGTCGCCATAGGCGGCTTCTTCTCCTTGCGTCCCGGATGCGAGCGCGAGTACCCGTTCGTGGTAGGCGGCCGCCTGCGGTCGCAGGGGGGGGCGTTCGGGGTAGTCCAGGAATTTCATGAGCGTGTTCCTTTTCATGGCGAGGCCGCCCCCGGGGTGGAAATCTCCAAAGGCAGCGGCCTCGCACAGAGGATGGAGTGTGGAGTGTGCCTTTCAGTGGCCGGTGCGTGCCGGATCCGCGATCAGGTCCGGAGCGACGATGCGGCCGCGCTCGACCACGGTTTCGCCGTCGAGCTGGATCGTGCAGTGGTTCATGGGCATGTCGATGTGGCCGCGCGTTTTGCGGCGGGGGCCGGGGCCGGTCGAGAACAGAAAGCTTCCCGGATAGCTGCGCATCGATGCGATCAGATAATCTGGCTGGTTCTCATAGCGGATGATGTCGTCCCAGCGCGCTCGTGGGTTGAGCCCCCACCCCAAGTGGGATAGCGCGTAGGGGTCCAGGTCCGTCTCGCTGGTCTTGCAACTGTCCAGCCAATACCGGAAGACGTCGGCGTCCAGTCCGCCCCGGATATTGCGGATGAATCCTTCGCGTACGTCCAGGTCGATGGTGGACTGCACCATGCGCGCATAGGGCAGAATCCAGACGTCCCCGGGTTGAACGACGACCCGGCCGTGGGCCGAACCCTCCACCGGGAAGGTAGCCACCATGCCCTGGCCCCATTGATCCATCGTGCCGGGCAGGTCGGCCGCGCCATAGTGCACCGACAGCGGAGTGGATTTGTCGATGTCCCAGACGAGGTCGGTACCGGCCTCGCTGAGCACGCGTATCGTCCTGGCCGTTTCCAGCCGGCGGCTGGCCGCGACCACCGCCTGCCGCAATTCGGGCGTGGCCTGCAGGCGGATCAACTGGTAGGGCTTATCCAGAATATTGAGCACGCGCGCGCCAGCCGCCCGGGCGGGCTTCTGCCAGGCGGAAAAGAAGCCGACGAAAAAGCAGATCACCAGGTCCGCTTTGCAGATGGCGTCGATCAGCCCGGGGGCCAGGAACGGGTTGGACTGCATGTAGCGGTCGTCCGTGCCTTGGCGCACGTGGATCTCGTAGGCCTGGTTGTCCAGCTCCGCCGCCGCCGCGAAGCCGGCGTCCACGGCGGTGCGATCCGAGCCCTGATCGGTGAGAAACGCCACCGTTTCGCCCGGCTGAAGATTGCACAGTTGAAGCTGGCGGCGGAATGCTGAAGTCAGTTCGGCCGCGTCGATGTCGGGTTGCCACATTGAGGAAGTCCTTGTCCGGGAGCGCCCGCCGTCCGGCAGGTGTCGCGACAAGTCTAGTAATGCCTCAGGGAGAGAGGAAGGCAGCGCGCTTCATGTAGCTCATGAGCCGCCTTCATGGCTTTTCGCCGCTGCGCCGGAGGCGTTGTTTTTCGAGGTGGGAGCTTGCAGTCCCATACTGTTTTTTTATACAGTATAGGCCAGTGCCATAATTCGCCCATCAACCCAAGGATCCCAGAATGGACGACACCAAAGCTTCCAAGGCCGCTGCCGCTGCCCAGAATGAAAAGACCAAGGCCCTGGCCGCCGCGCTGTCCCAGATCGAAAAGCAGTTCGGCAAGGGCTCGGTCATGCGCTACGGCGACAACGAGGTCGAGCACGACATCCAGGTCGTCTCCACCGGGTCGCTGGGCCTGGACATCGCCCTGGGCGTGGGCGGCCTGCCGCGCGGCCGCGTGGTCGAAATCTACGGTCCGGAATCGTCGGGCAAGACCACGCTCACGCTGCAGGTCGTCGCCGAAATGCAGAAGCTGGGCGGCGCCTGCGCCTTCATCGACGCCGAGCACGCGCTCGACGTCCAGTACGCCGCCAAGCTCGGCGTCAACCTGGCCGACCTGCTCATCTCCCAGCCGGACACCGGCGAACAGGCGCTCGAGATCACCGATGCGCTGGTGCGTTCCGGCGCGGTCGACCTCATCGTCATCGACTCGGTCGCGGCGCTGGTGCCCAAGGCCGAAATCGAAGGCGAAATGGGCGATTCGCTGCCCGGGCTGCAAGCCCGCCTGATGAGCCAGGCGCTGCGCAAGCTCACCGCCTCGATCAAGCGCACCAACTGCATGGTCATCTTCATCAACCAGATCCGGATGAAGATCGGCGTCATGTTCGGCAACCCCGAAACCACTACCGGCGGCAATGCGCTGAAGTTCTACGCCTCGGTCCGGCTCGACATCCGCCGCACCGGCTCGATCAAGAAGGGCGACGAAGTCATCGGCAACGAGACCCGCGTCAAGGTCGTCAAGAACAAGGTGTCGCCTCCGTTCAAGAGCGCCGAATTCGACATCATGTACGGCGCCGGCATCTCGCGCGAGGGTGAAATCCTCGACCTCGGGGTGCAGGCCGGCATCGTCGAGAAGGCTGGTTCGTGGTTCAGCTATGGCGGCGAGCGCATCGGCCAAGGCAAGGACAACGCCCGCGAGTTCCTGAAAGAGCGTCCGGCAATGGCCATCGAAATCGAGAACCGCGTCCGCGAGAACCTGGGCGTGAGCGCGCGCGTTGCCGGCAAACGGGCCGAACAAGAGCTTGAAAGCGAGTAACGACGGCAAGCCGGCAGCCAAGGGTCCTACGTTGAAGGCCCGGGCGGTCGGCTATTTGTCCAGGCGCGAGCACAGCCGTCTCGAGCTGGGCCGCAAGCTCGCCCGTTTCGGCGAAGAAGAAGAAGTCCGGGCCGTGCTCGACACGCTCGAGAAAGAGGGCTGGCTTTCCACCGAACGCTATGCCCAGAGCGTGGTGCACCGGCTCGCGGCCAAGCAGGGCACGGTGCGGATCATGTACGAGCTGCGCCAGCACGGCGTGGCGGATGCGCAGATCGCCGATTTGCGCAGCGATCTGGAAGCCACCGAGCTGGCGCGTGCGCGCGAGGTCTGGCGCAAGCGGTTCGGCGAGTTGCCCGCCGATGCGGCGCAGCGCGCCAAGCAGTTGCGGTTCCTGATGTCGCGGGGCTTCGGGCAAGCCACCATCAAACAGGTATTGCGGGGCACGGACCTCGACGATCCCGGCGATTCGGATTAGGCCTGTCCACGCCTTGGCATGCACATGGTATAAACCAAGCCTCGAAATCATTAACGATTCGGCGGCGCGCCAAGCCAGGCTGCGGCTTTCCCGTCGCTGCCGCCTCTCGCTCATCATGGCCCCTCGCGCCACTTCACCCCGCAAAGACTCCGCTCAATCGGCATCGGCCGCCGCTCGCGATGTGTCGCCGGTCGCCATGCCGCCAGGGGCGACGCAATCCATTGGCAGCAGCCTTGCCGAAGTGCTGCGCGACCGGATCGTGACGGGAGTCTATCCGCCGGGTATGTGGGTTCGGGAAAGCGCGCTGGCAGAGGAGTTCGGTTATTCCAACGGGCCGATCCGCGAAGCGCTGCAGCTATTGGTCGGCGAGGAGTTGTTGGTCCGCGAGCCGTGGCGCGGCGTGCGCGTGGTTGAGCTGAGCGACGAGGAAATCGTCGAGCTATTCCAGCTTCGGGCAGCCCTGCTCGAACTCGCGGCCGAACTGGCGGCGCAGCATGTATCCGCCGAGCAACTGGCGGCCGGCCGGCGGCTGCTGGCCGAATTGGACGAGGCGCTGGCCAATGGCGATATCAGGGCTCAACTGGCGCTTGGCAATGCGTTGAACCTCTGGATCTGCGACTGTTCGGGCAACGGACGCCTGGCCCGGAACTGGAATCGGTTCACCTCGCAGTCCCGCATGTATTTCCATACCGCGCTGCGCAACAGCACGGATCCCCATGAGGTCAGCGAGCCCTGGCGCGAATTGGTCGACGCGCTCGAGCGGCGCGATATCGCGGCCGCGCGTACCGCTGCGCGCCAGCTCGTGCGGCGCCCATTGGGCGGCCTGGGCCTGCCCTCCGGCTTGTAGCCTCCTTTTCGTTTTGCTCCCATTGCGGCTACGGACATCTGGTTAACCCTTATTTTTTATTAATGATTAATCATTAATAATTTTGCCAGATTCGCAGCATGCAGTTCCGAGGCGCTGCGCCATTCGATCCGTTGGAGATTCTCAATGCCAATCACCGAGACCACGCTCAGCCTGCAAGGCATCGAGCTGCCGGTCATCCGCAAAGGGCGCGGCCGCCCGCTATTGATGCTGCATGGCGGAAGCGGTCCGGCTTCATCTCATCCTTTCACGGATGAGCTCGCCAAACACATGGAAATCATCGAGCCCATCCATCCCGGGTTTGCCGGCAGCGCCATTCCCGAGCATTTCGACGGCCTGGAAGATCTCGTCTATCTGTACCTGGATCTGATGGATGCCCTGGATCTGCGGGATGCGGTGCTGATGGGCTTCTCCATGGGCGGCTGGGCGGCGGCCGAGATCGCGGTGCGCAATCAGCAGCGTATCGGCCAACTGATCCTGGTCGACGCCGTCGGCATCAAGCCCGGCACGCGCGACGACCGCGACATTGCCGACATTTTCGCGATGTCTCCCGAGAGCGTCGAACAACTGATGTGGCACGACCCGTCCAAGGCGCCCGGCTCATCCGGCCGCACCGACCAGGAATGGCAGACGGCGGCGGCCAATCGCATCGCGCTGGGCATGTACACCTGGGATCCCTACATGCACAACCCCAAGTTGCCGCGCCGGCTGCACCGGATCAGCGTGCCGACCCTGATGCTGTGGGGAGCCTCCGATAGCTTTGTCACGCCGGATTACGGCCGGGCTTACGCGAGCCTGATTCCACGAGCCGACCTGCGCACGATCGATGCAGCCGGCCATGCGCCGCATATCGAGCAGCCTGACACGTTCGTTGGCCACGTGTTGGAGTTTGTCGCCCCCAATCTGGCCGCCTGACAGGAATTTCCATGCAAACCTGGTTCTTCACCGAGTGCCCGTACCCGTATCTGCCCGATTCCGACACCTACGAATCGATCCGGGTCAGCCTGCCGAACAAGCATTACGATCCTCGCAAGGGGGCCGATCTCTACCACATGTATCTCGATATGTGGCTGGAGGCGGAAAGCCTGGGCATGGATTTGATGCTGAACGAGCATCACCAGACGCCCACATGCACGGTGCCCGCCGTACCGCTGATGCTCAGCATCCTCGCCCGCCAGACCACCCGCGCGCGGCTGCTGGTTCTGGGCAATCCGCTCGCGAACCGCAATCAGCCCGTGCGCGTGGCCGAAGAAATGGCGATGATCGATGTGCTGTCCCGGGGGAGGCTCGAGTGCGGTTTCGTGCGCGGCGTGCCGTACGAGGCCGCGGCCGCCAACATCAGCGCGTTCCGCGGCAGCCAGCGTGTCTGGGAAGCCCACGACCTGATCCTGAAGGCCTGGACGACGCACGACGGTCCGTTCAATTTCGAAGGCCGTTTCTATACCCATCGCCAGGTCAACATCTGGCCCCGGCCCTGGCAACAGCCCCATCCGCCCGTCTGGGTCACCGTAGGCAGCGGCCCGAGCACGGCGCCAGTGGCCCGGCGCGGGCACGTCGGCGCGGTTTTCCTGGCCGGCTACCAGAACATCCGAAAGATTTTCGACGGCTATCGCCAGGCCTACCGCGACGCGCACGGCCGGCCGGCACCGCTCGACCGGTTGGCTTATTGCGCGCTGGTCCATGTTGGCGAGACCAGCGCCCAGGCCCGTGCCGGTGCCGAGCAGCTGCTGTGGTACCTGAACACCAGCAAGGGAGCGCCACAGTTCTCGAATCCTCCCGGATACCATCCTCCGGCCGTCGCCGCCCAATTCCTGAAGCCCGCCGGCGGCGGCGCTCCGGCGACGGTCGAGGAGCAGATGGCGCGCGGCAACCTGTTTGCCGGTACGCCGGACGAAGTCTACGAGCAGATCAAGGCGTTCTGGGAATATAGCGGCGGCTTCGGGCATCTGTTGATGATGGGGCACGCCGGTTCGATGACCAGCGAAGCAAGCATGCGGTCCATGGCGCTGTTTGCGCGCGAGGTCCGGCCACGTTTGAACGCATTGGTCGCCGGCTACGACGAAAGCGAAATGCGCGCGCGGCGCGAAGCCGAGCCCGACCGGCAGTTCGCCGATGCGGGCGGCATGAGCCGCGATTTCGTGCGGTGAACGAAATGACCGGCCGCTACATCGACATCGACGGTATCCGCACTCATTATCTCGAGGCCGGAGAGGGGCCGACCGTCGTGTTGCTGCATTCGGGCGAGTTCGGCGCGGCAGCTGAACTCAGCTGGGAATTCACGCTGCCGGCGCTCGCCCGGCACTTCCATGTATTGGCGCCCGATTGGCTCGGTTTCGGGCGTACCGACAAGGTATTCGACTTTGCCGATCCTCGCGGGCGCTCCGTGCGGCACCTGAGCCGCTTCGTCGCGCGGATGCTGGCCGAGCGGGGCACGGACGAGGCGGACTTCGTCGGCAATTCGATGGGCGCCAGCAATCTGCTGCGCATCGCCGCCGAGTCTTCCGGCCTATTGCCGATTCGCTCGCTTGTCGCCGCGAGCGGAGGCGGTTTCGTCCCGCTGACGCCCGAGCGGCAGACATTGCTTTCCTACGATGGCACGCCCGAGGCGATGCGCGCGATGCTGGGGGCGATGTTCCACGACCCGGGATGGGCGGCTGATGAGGACTATGTCGCGCGCCGGCAGCAACTTGCGCTGCTGCCCGGCGCGTGGGAGTGCGCGGCCGCGCCGCGCCTGAAGCCTGCAATGCCGACTGGCGCAGCAAGCGCCTTCGGCCGCGCGGACCCCACGCCCTATGAGGCGATCGCCGTACCGGCGCTGATCGTCGCAGGAGCCGAGGACCGCCTTCGCCTGCCCGGCTATGCCGAGGAACTGGGCCGGCGCATCAGGCACAGCGAAGTGCATGTCTTCGAGCGTTGCGGCCATTGCCCCAATATCGAACAGGCCGATCGCTTCAACGACTTGACCATCGGCTTTCTACGCCGAGTCCATCAAAAGGAAATGCCATGGACTACCAACCTCTGATCGTCGGCCTGGGCGGCACCACCCGCGCCGGCTCTTCGTCCGAAAAGGCGCTCGCGCTCAGCCTGCGCGCAGCCGAACGCGAAGGCGCCCGGGTCGCCATGCTGGCCGGGCCCGAGCTCGAGATGCCGATGTACGCGCCCGAGCGGCCCGAACGCAGCGGTGCCGCGCAGCGGCTGACCGCGCTGCTGCGGCGCTGCGACGGACTCATCATCGCTTCGCCGTCGTATCACGGCACGATTTCGGGCCTGCTCAAGAACGCGCTGGACTATACCGAGGACCTGAGTCGCGACGAGCGCGTCTATTTCGACGGCTGCGCGATCGGCCTGATCGCTTGCGGGGCCGGATGGCAAGGCGCAGGCCATGCGCTGACCGCGTTGCGCGCCATCGCGCATTCTTTGCGGGGCTGGCCCACGCCGCTGGGCGCCGTACTCAATACCTCGATTCCGCTTTTTGACGAAACGGGCGCGTGCCGGGATGCGGCCGCGGCCTTCCAGCTCGAATGCGTAGGGCGGCAGGTGGTCCAGTTCGCCAGGATGAAGGCGGCTCTGGAGCGTGTCTCGTCTCTTGCCGAGGCCTGAGCGCCGAGGCACCGAGAAAACTTATATATCCACCAAGGAGGAAGACAGTGCAAGCTATGACATCGATTGGCATGAGGTCCGCAGTCTCCGGCGCGCGAGTCATGCGCCTTGCCGGATGCGCTTTGACGGTGGGCGCGCTGCTGCTTGGCGGCGGCGCCGTTCAGGCGCAGTCCGACTACCCGACCCGGGCCGTCCGGGTCGTCGTGCCGACCACGCCCGGCGTGGTGCCCGACGCGCTGACGCGCCTGATCACCCAGCGGCTCGCCGAAATATGGAGCGTGCCGGTGGTGGTGGAGAACCGGCCCGGCGCCTCGGGCGTCGTGGCCGCCTCCTTTGTCGCCAAATCCGAACCGGACGGCTACACCATCTTGTTCGGCGACAGCACGTTGTGGGGCATCAATCCACACGTCTACGGCAAGCTGTCGTACGACCCGCTCAAGGATTTCGCCCCCGTCATCGGCGCGGCGCATTTGCCGATGTATCTGACGGTCAATGCGTCCTCGCCGCTGCGCACGGTGCAGGATCTCATCGACTACGCCAAGAAGCATCCGGGCAAGATCGCATACGCCACGCCAGGCGCCGGTTCGTCCGGCAATATGGCAGGGGAATTGTTCCGTTCGATGGCGGGCGTCGAGTTGC
Organism: Pigmentiphaga humi; assembly: GCF_900606115.1. Classification (GTDB taxonomy): domain Bacteria; phylum Pseudomonadota; class Gammaproteobacteria; order Burkholderiales; family Burkholderiaceae_B; genus Pigmentiphaga; species Pigmentiphaga humi. The sequence continues at coordinate 83,356 of NZ_UWPJ01000012.1, read as the reverse complement.
TGCACGTGCCGTACAAGGGGTCTGAAGGCGTGAAGGCGCTGATCGGCAACGACGTGCAATTGGCCATTTATGGACAGGTCGCGATCGTGCCCCAGGTCAAGGCCGGCAATCTGCGTATCCTGGCCGGTACGATGGCCGAGCGCTCCTCTACGCTGCCCGACGTGCCTACCGTCGCGGAGTCGGGGCTGCCGGGCTACGACATATCCTCCACCTTCGGTGCGATGGTTCCCGCCTCGACGCCGCGCGAGGTGATCGCCAAGATCAACGCGGGTATTGTGAAGGCGCTGGCGGATCCGGAAATTTCCGCCAAGTTCAAGAACTTCGGCACGCCACCGATCCCCGATGCGACCCCTGAGCGGTTCGGCGCCACGATGCGCAGCGAATACGCGAAATTCGGCAAATTGGCGCGCGACACGGGCATGAAATTGCAATAGCGCCACCTGCGCGGGGCCGGTTTCCGTTTCCCGGACGGCGTCTTTGCTGTCCGGGACGGAAAATCCGTACACTTTCCCTTCATTATCTTTCCGCGAGGCTGCCGTGCGCGCATTGTTGCTGGCCCTGTGCCTGAGCCTGTCCGGCCTGTGGGGCTGTGCCCAGTCCGCGCCTCGGGCGGGCGACGTGATCGTGGTGGAAGGGCGCATTCTTCTCAAGGGCAGCGAACCTTTCGTCTCCGCCGTGCTGGAGACGAAGGATGCGCAATGGACGCTGCGGGGCCTGACCCGGCAGCAAATGCTCGAGCTGCAGTCCCGCAACGCCGTGGTCGCCGGCAAGGTCGTTCGTCCACCGGGAGAGGGGCTGCCGGCCCAGCTCGACGTGCAATCCCTGCGCTGACGGCTGGCGTTGGGAATGCCCAGGCATGCCCCAGGCGGGCATGGTCGTGATATGTTGCGCCCAAAACCTAATTCAGGAGGGGTGCGATGAACAGCACGGTTGCCTACCGGGCGTTGGCCGGCATTGTTTTGGTTGCCTCGCTGGCGTCCTGCGGCGGCGGGGGCGCCGACGGTTCCGCGGCGGCGCTGTCCGCTGCCTGCAGCGGCGCGCAGTGCGGCGCGGTCGATGCCCGGACCTATGGCAGCGGCGTAGGCATCTGGCGCTACGACAACAGCGGTTCGGCATCGGGCACGCCCGTGTCGGTGACGCTCGACGGCGTGGCCGGCCGCACGCTTACCCTGGTCTTTACCAACGTTTCCGACCGCGCCGTCGACATGCCCGCCATCGATGTGTCGGCGGCGGCAGGCGCGTCGGCATCGTCCAAGACCGCCGCGCAGGCCGACCCGGCCCCCGTGCGTGGCTTCAACCAGGTTCCGTCCTATATCCGCGATTACCGGCCTCCCGTTCCCGCGGCCGCCGAAGCCGCGGCGGGGCAGGGCAGGAGCGCCGCCGCGCGCGTGTCGGCGGAGGGCGATGCACGGGAATGGCTGCACGCCGATGGCGTCAGGCGTTTCCAGACCACTCTGGCGCGCAGGTGGGCGGCCGCCGACGGACGCATGCTGAATCTATGGGTGGAAAACGACGAGCGCTCGCCGACGAAAGTGAGCGAGGCCTTGGTCGACGCGATACAGGCCAAGTTTTCCTCGACGGGGGATTCCGTCTATCCCATGGTGCTCGATCTCGTCGGCATACCCTGGGGCCAGACCGTGGGCGGCGGCTATATCGAGGCTGACCAGGACGTGGACGTCGTGTTCGCCAACCTGACGCCCGACGGCAAGCCGTGGGGATTGCTCGGCTATTTCTTCGGCGCCAACGGCATGCTCAAGCGTGACGAGCCGCTCAGCAACGAAGCCGTGGCCTTGTTCATGGATACCGAAACCATCTACCTGGCTGGCCAGGAGGGGCAGAACGCCATCTATGGAACGCTGGCGCACGAAATGACCCACATGTCGAATTTCTATCATCGCACCGCAAGCCGCGGCGAGGCGCCGAGCTACGCGTTCGAGACATGGCTGGAGGAAATGACGGCGCTGATGGTGGAAGAGTCGGCATCGGGCCGGCTGGTGCCCGGCTACAACACGCTGCGCGATCAGGAGTTCACGGGTTGGCTCGGCAACAGCCAGAATTGCGACTTCATCCGGAGTTGGGACGGCGACCCGGGCTCGCGCTGCTTCTCGTATTCGATCGCGAGCAGCTTCGGCGGCTACCTGCTGCGCCAATACGGCATGGATTTCTACCGCGGCCTGGTGAAAAGCCTGGTGTCCACCGACTCCTTTGCCGTGCTCGACCAGGCGATCAAGCAGGCGGGCGGCGCGGGAGCTCCCGCCGCGCTGCGGGATTGGGGCGCGTCGCTCGCGCTGCTGCCCGCGGCGCCGCCGGCCGGTTTCGGGCATCCGCACCTGGCCCAGGGAGGCTACGATCTGCCGGCGATCGACGGTCCGGCCTTTGCCTCGGCGCGCAAATTGCCGACGAGCGCGCCTTCCACGCTGCAAGCGGCCGGCCACTTCCCCGTCGTGCGCCGCCCGTCGGCGAGGACGTATTCCGAACTGGTCGCGGTCCCGCCTGGCTCCGCCCTGACGGTCGTGGTGCAGTAGACAACGTCTCAGACCCCGCGCACAGCGGATCCGGCTCCGCCGGTCCGTAAGTAGAGTCCCCTCGAGGGGGCCCGCGAAGCGGGTAGGGGGCGGGCTTCCTTGGCGCGAAGCGCGTAAGGGGGGGTGCTATACTCTTCGGGTTTTATCGCCCGCCCATTGCATTTCCGGCCAATCCTGAAACCAGCCGGCATTCCCGTGCAATCGGGCACCCTTAGCGTATGTCCGTGACCGCCAACCGCCTCGCTATGCGAACGCCCGCGGCCCTGCTCCTATTGAGCACGGGTGCGTGGGCGTTTGTTTGCCCGGCCGCGGCGACGAAGGCGCTATCCCCATCCGTTTCCGGGCGCATGTTCGACCATCGCGCAGGACTTCTTCAACCGAACATTCAACGTCTACCCGACAGCGAAGGCTCCGCATGAAAATCCACGAGTATCAGGGCAAAGAGCTTCTGAAAAAATTTGGCGTCACCGTTCCGCGCGGCATCCCCGTGTTCTCGGTGGACGAAGCCGTCAAGGCGGCAGAACAACTGGGCGGCCCGGTGTGGGTCGTCAAGGCGCAGATCCACGCGGGCGGCCGCGGCAAGGGCGGCGGCGTCAAGCTGGGCCGCTCCATCGAGGAAGTGCGCACGCTGGCCGGCCAGATCCTGGGCATGCAACTGGTCACGCACCAGACCGGCCCGGAGGGCCAGAAGGTCCGCCGCCTGCTGATCGAAGAAGGCGCCGACATCAAGAAGGAACTCTACGTCGGCATCGTGACCGACCGCAACTCGCAGCGTGTCTGCGTGATGGCCTCGAGCGAAGGCGGCATGGAGATCGAAGAGGTCGCCCACGCCACGCCCGAGAAGATCCTGAAGGTGTTCGTCGATCCCGCCACCGGCCTGACCACCGCCGAAGCCTCCGAGCTGGCGCGCGGCATCGGCGTGCCGGAGGGCTCGGTGGCCGACGCCGCCGACCAGATCCAGAAGCTGTACACCTGCTACGTCGAGACCGACGCCGACCTGGCCGAGATCAACCCGCTGATCGTGACCGGCTCGGGCAAGATCATTGCCCTGGACGCCAAGTTCAACTTCGACTCCAACGCGCTGTTCCGCCATCCCGAAATCATGGCCTACCGCGACACCGACGAAGAAGATCCGGCTGAAATCGAAGCCAGCAAGTTCGGCCTGGCCTACATCCAGCTCGACGGCAACATCGGCTGCCTGGTCAACGGCGCCGGCCTGGCCATGGCCACCATGGACACCATCAAGCTGTTCGGCGGCGAGCCGGCCAACTTCCTGGACGTCGGCGGCGGCGCCACGGCCGAGAAGGTGACCGAAGCCTTCAAGATCATGCTGAAGAACCCCGGCCTGAAGGCCATCCTGGTCAACATCTTCGGCGGCATCATGCGCTGCGACGTCATCGCCGAAGGCGTGATCGCCGCGTGCAAGGCCGTCAGCCTGAGCGTGCCGCTGGTCGTGCGCATGAAGGGCACCAACGAGGAACTCGGCAAGAAGATGCTGGCCGATTCCGGCCTGCCCATCATCAGCGCCGATACCATGGCCGAAGCCGCCACCAAGGTCGTGGCCGCCGCCAAGTAAGCGCGCGAGCGCACAGCAAAGAATATTAAGGACTCGAAATGTCGATTCTGATCAATAAAGATACCAAGGTCGTCACGCAGGGGATCACCGGCAAGACCGGCCAGTTCCACACCCGCATGTGCCGCGAATACGCCAACGGCAAGAACTGCTTCGTGGCCGGCGTGAACCCCAAGAAGGCCGGCGAGGACTTCGAAGGCGTGCCCATCTACGCCAACGTTTCCGAAGCCAAGGCCGCCACCGGCGCCAACGTGTCGGTGATCTACGTGCCGCCCGCGGGCGCCGCCGCCGCGATCTGGGAAGCCGTCGAGGCCGACCTGGATCTGGCCATCTGCATTACCGAGGGCATCCCCGTCCGCGACATGCTGGAAGTCCGCAACCGCATGCGCGCCGAGAACAAGCGCACGCTGCTGCTCGGACCCAACTGCCCCGGCCTGATCACCCCCGACGAAATCAAGATCGGCATCATGCCCGGCCACATTCACCGCAAGGGCCGCATCGGCATCGTCAGCCGCTCGGGCACGCTTACCTACGAAGCCGTGGGCCAGGTCACGGAACTGGGCCTGGGCCAGTCGAGCGCAGTCGGCATCGGCGGCGATCCCATCAACGGCCTGAAGCACATCGACGTGCTGAAGATGTTCAATGACGATCCCGACACCGACGCCGTCATCATGATCGGCGAAATCGGCGGCCCGGACGAAGTGAACGCCGCGCAGTGGGCCAAGGACAACATGAAGAAACCGGTGGTCGGCTTCATCGCCGGCGTCACGGCTCCGGCCGGCAAGCGCATGGGCCACGCCGGCGCGCTGATCTCGGGCGGCGCCGACACGGCCGAGGCCAAGCTGGAGATCATGGAAGCTTGCGGCATCAAGACGACCAAGAACCCGTCCGAGATGGGCAAGCTCCTCAAGTCCGTTCTGTAAAAAAACCAACATACCCCTTCCCACCCAGAGCACAGCGGATCCGGCTCCGCCGGTCCGTAAGTAGAGCCCCCTGGGGGGCGCGCGTAAGCGCGTAGGGGGGGATCTACCTTTTTAGGAGAGACGCATGGAGTTTGGTTCGGCGGCCTTTGTTCTGGCCCTCATTCAAATCATCTGGGTGAACATCTTGTTGTCGGGGGACAACGCGGTGGTCATCGCCCTGGCGGCGCGTTCGCTGCCGGCGCATCAACAAAAGAAAGCAATCGTGATCGGCTCTGCGGCCGCCATCGTGATGCGTATCGTCTTGACGCTGGTTGCGGCTCAACTGCTGCAATTGCCCTGGCTGAAGCTCATCGGCTCGCTGCTGTTGCTGTACATCGGTGTTTCGCTGTTGTTGCCGGAAGGTGAGGACGAGGCTGGTTCGTCGACCAAGGACGGCCTGATGGCCGCCATCCGGACCATCCTGATCGCCGACCTGGTCATGAGCCTGGACAACGTGATCGCCGTGGCGGCCGCCGCCATGGGCAACACGGTCCTGCTGGTTCTGGGCCTGGCCATCAGCATCCCGCTGGTGATCTTCGGCAGCACGCTGCTGCTGAAGGTGATCGAGCGTTTCCCGCTGATCGTCTGGCTGGGCGCGGCGCTGCTGGGTTTCATCGCGGGCGAGCTGTTCGTCAACGATCCGGCCTTGCATACCGAAGCGATCGAGGCCTCGATGGGGATGACCCATCACGGCGCGGAAATCGCCGCGGGCATCGTCGGTGCCGTCGTCGTGCTGATCATCGGCAAAATCATGATCGCCAGGAAGACCACCGGCGATCAGGCGGCCTGACGCTCGGGTTGTCACTCTTGTTGTAGCGTGCCGGTCTGGCGTACGATGCCAGACCGGCTTTTCTCTTCCTGGACCAGGATTGCGGCATGCGGGTGCCGTCGGCCTGGGTAGGGAAGGGGCTTTATTGGCCAAAAAAATAAGGAAGGGCGAATCGTCGTTTCGGCGAAGTACGCCCGACCGGGTTTCGACTTAGGGAGTCACACGTGCTTGAGTTTTTCCAGACGCTCAGCTGGAGCGCAGTCCTGCAAATCATCATCATCGATATCCTGCTCGGCGGCGACAACGCTGTCGTGATCGCGCTCGCCTGCCGCAACCTGCCCGCCAAGCGGCGCATGCAGGGGATACTTTGGGGTACCGCCGGCGCCATCGTGCTGCGGGTCATCCTGATCGCTTTCGCGGTGACGATGCTGCAGATCCCGTTCCTCAAACTGGTCGGCGGCGCGCTGCTGTTCTGGATCGGCATCAAGCTGCTGGTGCCCGAGGACGAGGGCCATGACAACATCCGGGGCGGCGCCACGCTGCTCGCCGCGATCAAGACCATCATCATCGCCGACTTCGTCATGAGCCTGGACAACGTCATCGCCATCGCCGGCGCCGCGCAGCGCGCCGACGAAGCCCACCAGCTCGGCCTGGTGATCTTCGGCCTGCTGGTCAGCGTGCCCATCATCGTCTGGGGCAGCACGCTGGTGCTCAAGCTGATCGACCGCTTCCCGCTCGTGATCACCCTGGGCGGCGCGCTGCTGGGCTGGATCGCCGGCGGCATGTTCATCACCGATGTGGCCGTCCAGGAACACGTGATCCAGCCGAGCTCGCTGGCGGCCTACAATACCGAGATCACCTATGCCGCCGAAATCATCGGCGCGTTGGTCGTGGTCGCCGCCGGCACGCTGCTGGCGCGCCGCAAGAAGACGGAAGCCGTCAGCCAGGCCTGAGGCAGGTTGGCGCCGGGGCCGGCAGCCGCGAAAGGCGCCGGCCCCGCAATATTCATCGGCCCGCTTGCAGGCCGGCCCCTGACCGAGGATGGTATGAAGGTGTTCCAGAAAGGCATGACGCTGATGCGGATGTTGGTACTGATCGGCGCCATTGGCCTGGCGGTAGCGGTGGCGGCGCAGTACCTGCGCTGACTATCGCCCTATTGCCCCGAGCCGCCGGCTCAGGGCGTCCGGTGCCCCAGCGCCAGCGACAATTCCCGCGCCGCCCGCAACACGGCCGGGATGACGGTGCCCTGGACCACTTCGTCGGTGAAGGTGTAGGTCATCGCGGTCGCGTTCAGGCCGGCCGCAACGGCCCCTGACGCGTCGAATACGGGGGCTGCGATAGAACGCACGCCCCGGTGGAATTCCTCGTCGTTGTAGACGTAGCCCCGCTGCCGCGCGGTTTCCAGCAGCGTGCGGAACGCGTCCGGGTCCACTGTCGATTTTTCCGTCAAGGCCGGGATCGGCGCTTGTCCAAGCAGCCGGTCGATTTCATCCGGCTGCTGGTAGGCCAGCAGAATGCGGCCGATGGACGAGGCATGGGGCGCCATGCGCGAACCGACGTGGATGTCTATCGAGGTCGGCAGCGGGATGCGCGCCTGCGCCACGTAGACCAGTTCGCCGCGATCCAGCAGGGCCATGTGGACCGACGCCCCGACCTCGGTGCGCAGCCGGTCCAGCACGGGCTGCGCCAGCTCCACCAGCGGCAGCCGTTTCAGATAGGCGAAGCCCAGTTTCATGGCGTGGGCCGTCAGCCGGTAGCGCCTGCTCACGGTTTCCCGCTGAAGGAAGCCGAGCTTTTCCAGCGTGTGCACGAAACGGTGGGGCTTGCTGCGGCTCCAGCCCAGGCGCGCCGCCAGTTCGCTGAGCGTCAGCGAGGGCTGGTCGCAATCGAAGGCTTCCAGGACGGCGAGGCCTTGGGCCAGGGCGTCGACCCAGTAGGGATCTTTGGCGGGCGCGGCGGATGTCCCGGGGGAGCCGTCCGGTATGTCGAGCGCCGGCTTCTCGTTATCTGTCATGAGGCGGGGTGGAAAATAGGGCGGCGGGTCCGCTGCCGCCTATTCTATCTCCAGGAAGCGAACCCGTTTCCCTACAGCTTGCGCAGCCCGATGCGGTCGATCAGCCGTCCTTCCTTCTCCGTGGTCTCGGCGGCGAAGCGGGTGAATTGTTCGCTGCTCAGGTAGGCCGCATCCAGGTCGTACTGCTTGAGCGCGGCGCGGTAGTTGTCCATGTCCATGGACCGCTTGAACGCGTCGTGCAGGACGCGGACCACGCCGGGATCGGTGTCGCGCGGGGCCGCCAGCCCGAAGGGCGCGTTCTGCACGATGTCGTAGCCCAGCTCGCGCAGGGTCGGTGCGGCCGAGAATCGCGCGCTGCGCGTTTCGCCGCCGGTTGCCAGCAGGCGCAACTGGCCGGATTCGACGTGTTGTGCCCAACTGGGGCCGTCTGCCAGCGACATGATGTGCCCGCCCAGCAGCGCGGCCAGCGCCTCGGCCCCGCCCTTGAACGGGACGTGGTTGAATTTCACGCCTGCCTGGAAGGCCAGGTCTTCCATGGTCAGGTGGGGCGAGGACAGCGTACCCGGCGTGCCATAGCTCAGCTCGCCCGGGCGGGCCTTGGCGTAGGCGAGATAGTCGGCGAGCGTGCGTATCGGCGAGGAGGCAGGCACGACCAGGCCGAACGAATACGAAGCCAGGCCGATGATGTACTTCAGGTCTTTCAGGGGATCCCAGTTGGTCTTGACCAGGTAGGGCGCGCGGAACACCGACACCGCGACTTGCGCGATGGTATAGCCGTCCGGCGGCGTGCTTTGCATCAATTGGGCCGGAATGACCATGCCGGCGCCGGGCTTGTTTTCGACGACGACAGGCTGCTTGAGGATGCCTGCGGCGTTCTGCGCCAGCACGCGGAACGCGACGTCGGTGGCGCCGCCCGGGGCGAAGCCCACCAGCATCCGGATCGGACGCGAGGGGAAGCCGGACGGTTGGGCGTGGACCGGGGAAAGGACGCTGGCGCCTGCGCCAGCGGCTAGCGTGCCGAGGAAATGTCGTCTGTGCATGATGGGCTCTCCGGGAAAAGGGGGGACGGCTCAGGCGCCTGCCTGCTCCGGCAAAGGCTCGGTCCAGGCATCGAAGCCATAGACCCAGTCCGCATTCGTATCCGCCCGCAGCCAATCGTTCTGCAGCGAGCCGCGCTGGATGCGCGCGGTGCGCTCCAGGCGCGCGCGTTCGTAGCGCAGCAGGGCCCCGGGCATGTCGCCGCGCTGTCCGGCCAGGCAGCGGCTCAGCACCACGGCGTCTTCCAGGCCCATCGCGGCGCCCTGGGCCATGAAGGGCAGCATGGCGTGGCAGGCATCGCCCAGCAGCGTGATGCGGCCCTCGGTCCAGCGCGGCATGGGGTCGCGTATGTAGAGCGCGGTCTTCAGGACGACGTCGCACTGCGACAGGATCGCGCGGGCCTCCTCATGGAAGCCGGCATAGGCGCGCAGCAGTTCTTCCTTGCTGCCTTGCATGGACCAGGATTCCCGGGTCCATTCCTCTTCGGCGACGGTGGCGAACACGAACAGCTCGCGGCCGCGGTTGATCAGGAAGGTGAAGATCTGGCTGGAGGAGTCCGGCCCCCACCATTTGGTGGTGGGCGTGAGGTCGTAGCGGGCCAGCGGCGCCGTGGGCACGATGGCCCGGAATGCCACCTTGCCGGTGAAGCGCGGCGCCTCCGGACCGGCAAGGGCGGCGCGCACCACCGAATGGATGCCGTCGCAGCCGATGACGGCGCCGGCCGACACGCGCGTGCCGTCGGCCAGATCCACATAGGCGCGTGCCGCATCCTGCGCCACGCTCACGACTTTGCTGCCCAGATGCACCGAGTCCTGCGGCAGCGCCGTTTCCAGCGCGGTGAGCAGGTCGGCGCGGTGGACCGTCAACTGCGGCGCGCCGTAGCGGCGCCGGCCGTCGGCGTGCAGTTCCAGCCGCGAGGTTTCCGCGCCGGTGTCCCACATCCGGCTCACCCGGCAGGTCGGCTCGTAGGCGGTCTCGCGCAGGCCTTCTCCCACGCCCAGGCCGTCCAGCGCGCGCACGGCATTGGGCGTCAGATTGATCCCGGCGCCGACCCGGCCGAAACGGGCCGCCTGCTCGTAGATGCCGACCTTGCAGCCCTCCCGGTGCAGGGCGATCGCGGCGGCCATCCCGCCTATGCCTGCGCCGATGATGGCGATATCGACGTGTTCCATATTGCTCTCTTTGTTTTGTATTCAAAAAACTTTTTCGAATATAAAACTCAATGCAGGCGAGTGCAATAGGGAGAATGCCCGATCCTCGAACGGCGGGCGTGCGCACGCCGGACGCACGCGCCCCTCGCCCGGAGGAACAGCGCCGGCGCGAAAATAGGATGGGAGGGAAGGAAGAAGCGCGGCTCCCCGGCGGGAGCCGCATGCCGTGAGGCGCTCAGCCGCTGTTGCGCAGCCCGGCGGCGATGCCGTTGATGGTCAGGTGGATGCCGTTCTGCGTCCGTCCCTGGGGATCGGTCTTGCGCCCCCGGGCGCGATAGCGCCGCAGCAGTTCGATCTGCAAGTGGTTGAGCGGATCGATGTAAGCGATGCGGTCGCGGATGGAGCGCGCCAGCGACGGGTTGTCGGCCAGCAACTGGCGGTGTCCCGTGATCAGCTTGAGCGTGGCCAGGGTCAGCTTCAGCTCGTCGCCTATGGCTTGCAGAATACGCTTGCGCAGCGCCGCATCCGGCACCAGTTGGGCGTAGCGCGCCGCGATGACCAGGTCGGTCTTGGCCAGCACCATCTCCATATTGGAGAGCAGCGTGCGGAAGAAAGGCCAATGGCGCGCCATGTCCTGCAAATGGGCGATGCGGTCGCGCCGCTTGCCGTCGCCGCTGCGCAGATATTCGTCGATGGCCGATCCCATGCCGTACCAGCCCGGCAACAGCAGCCGGCACTGTCCCCACGAGAAGCCCCAGGGTATGGCGCGCAGGTCTTCGATGCGGCCGGTCGATTTGCGCGCCGCGGGGCGCGAGCCGATGTTGAGCTCGGCGATCTCGGCGATGGGGGTGGAAGCGAAGAAATAATCGGCAAAACCCGGCGTTTCGTAGACCAGTGCGCGATAGCTGCGCAGCGCGGTGGCCGATAGCCTGTCCATCGTGGCGCCGTAGCTCTCGAACAAGGCATCTTCGGCCGAGGCGCTGGCGGTGCTGTCGGCCAGGCTGGCTTCCAGCGTGGCGGCGGTCAGCAGTTCCAGGTGCCAGCGGCCGATCTCGGCATCCTTGTATTTGCTCTGGATGACTTCGCCCTGTTCGGTCAGGCGGATCTGGCCGGCCACGGTGCCGGGCGGCTGGGCCAGGATGGCATCGTAGCTCGAGCCGCCGCCGCGTCCCACGGTGCCGCCGCGGCCGTGGAACAGGCGCAGCCGGACCTTGCGGGCCTTGAAGACTTCCACCAGCGCGCGTTCGGCTTGGTAGAGCGACCAGTTCGAGGTCAGGAAGCCGCCGTCCTTGTTGCTGTCGGAGTAGCCCAGCATGACTTCCTGCACGCCGCGCTGGGCCTGGCGCACGCGCGTCCGGACCTCGGGCAGGTCGAGGAAGCGCGCCATGATGTCCGGGCCGTTGACCAGGTCGGGTATGGTTTCGAACAAGGGGACGACCATCAGGCCGTCGCCGTCGTCCGCGGCCCGGCCCGCCCCGCCCGGCGCGATCAAGCCGGTTTCCTGCTGCAGCACCAGCACTTCGAGCAGGTCGCTGACGGTTTCGGTATGGGAGACGATGGCATGCCGGACCGCCTGGGTTCCCAGGCGCTGGCGGGCCTGGGCGGCGGCCCGGAATATCGCCAGTTCGCGCGTGGTTTCCTCGCTGTAGCGCAGCCACGGCGAAAACAGCGGCCGCGGCTGGGCCAGTTCGCGGCGCAGCAGCGCGATGCGCGCTTCTTCGTCCAGCGCGTCGTAGCGCGGTTCCACCCCTGCCTGCGCGAACAGTTCGGCCAGCGTGCGTTCATGCACGTCCGAGCTCTGGCGCAGGTCTATCGTCGCCAGGTGGAAGCCGAATACTTCCACCCCCTGGCGCAGCGCGGCCAGGCGCAGGCGCGCCACCGGCGCGGCGTGATGGGTGTTGAGCGAGCCGGCAATGACGGCCAGGTCGGCGGCGAACTCCTCCGCGCTCGCGTAGGGCCGGGCCTGCGGCGCCTCGCGGCGGGAGAGGTTGCGCCCGGTAAGCGCCCGGGCCGAGGCGGCCAGGCGGGCATAGATGCCCACCAGGGCGCGCCGGTAGGGTTCGTCGCGCCGGTGGGCCGAGGCGTCGCCGCCCTGCTCGGCCAGTTCCGCCAAGGCGCCGGAGGCCGGCGTCAGCAACGCGCTCATCGACAGCTCGGCGCCCAGCGCGTGGGTCTCCTCCAGGTAGTATTCGAACACCGTGGCGCTCTGGCGCAGCAGCGCCAGTTCCAGGGTGTCCGCACTCACGTTCGGATTGCCGTCGCGATCGCCGCCTATCCAGCTGCCCATGCTCAGGAAGGGCTTGAGCGGCGCGGGGAAGGCCGCGAACGGATCGGCCGGTTCGCGTCCGAGCTGGCGGGCGAGGTGGCCGTAGAGCTGGGGAATCACGGCCAGGAAGGTGCTGCGGTAGTAGGACAGCGCGTTCTCGATCTCGTCGGCCACGGTCAGCCGCGAATTGCGCAGCATGCGGGTCTGCCACAGCGTGGCGATCCGGCCCAGCAGCGCCAGCGCGTGCTCCGCGGCTTCGTCGCTGGTGTGCGGCGTATCGCGCGCCTGCAGCAGTTGGGCGATTTCCTTGTGCACGTCGAGCGTGCTCTTGCGCTGGACTTCCGTGGGGTGGGCGGTCAGCACCGGCACGATCGAGGCTTCGTCCAGCAATTGCCGCATGCGGGCGTTGCCGATGCCCGCCGTGCGCAGGCGCGCCACGGCTTCCTGCAGGCTGCCGCGCGCCGGCGCGTCTTCCCGCAGTAACTGCGTGCGGCGGCGCCGGTTCTGGTCGCGGTCTTCGGCGATGTTGGCCAGGTGCAGGTAGTAGCTGAACGCGCGCACGACCGAGTTGGCCGCGTCGGGGGAGAGCTGCTTGAGGTTCTTCTCCAGCGCGCGGCCGTCGGTGGCGTTGCCGTCGCGGCGAAAGCGCACGGCGGTGCGGCGCACCGTCTCGATGGTGTCGAATACGCCCGTGCCTTCGCTGGCGCGGATCACGTCGCCGAGCAGCCGGCCCAGCAGGCGGATGTCGTTGCGCAGGGGAAGGTCGGGATCGATGGGCGGGGTCGTCATGGAACGTCTCGGTGTTGTTGTAGGCGTCTGCTTCGGACAGTGCTTGCGGCACTGCAGCAAGGATGCCATGAAAGCGGGCCGTTTACCGAATACTTCTATAATCCCCAGGGACGACGCGGGCCGCCAGGCCCGCCGCAAGCCGCCGCACAGCCGCGCGGCCGGCGCCGCAAGCAGGAATCCACATTGAAGAACGACCGTCTGATCATTGCCACCCGTGAAAGCCAACTGGCCCTGTGGCAGGCCGAACACGTCCAGGCCAGGCTGCGCGCGCTTTATCCCGGCCTGAGCGTGGAGTTGCTGGGCATGACCACCCGCGGCGACCGCATCCTCGACCGCACGCTGTCCAAGGTGGGCGGCAAGGGGCTGTTCGTCAAGGAACTGGAAGCCGCGCTGCTGGACGGCCGCGCCGATATCGCCGTGCATTCGCTCAAGGACGTGCCGGTCGACATGGCGCCCGAGTTCGCGCTGTCCACCGTGCTCGAACGCGACGACCCGCGCGATGCGCTGGTGTCCGCGCGCTACGCCTGTCTGGAAAGCATGCCGGCGGGCGCGGTGGTCGGAACCTCCAGCCTGCGCCGCGAAGCGCAGGTCCGCGCCCGCCATCCGCACCTGCAGGTCAAGCCGCTGCGCGGCAACGTGCAGACCCGCCTGGCCAAGCTGGACCGCGGCGAATACGACGCCATCGTGCTGGCCGCCGCCGGCCTGCGGCGGCTGGGGCTGGCCGGCCGCATCGCGGGGCTGCTCGAACCCGAGACCAGCCTGCCGGCCGCCGGCCAGGGGGCGCTGGGCATCGAGATCCGCGCCGATCGCGCCGACCTGCGCGCCGTGCTCGCGCCGCTGGCGCACGCCGCCACGACTGCCGAAGCCCTGGCCGAGCGCGCCGTGTCGCGCCGGCTGGGCGGCTCGTGCCAGGTGCCGCTGGCGGCCTACGCCCAGGCCGGCGAGGACGGCCGCCTGCGGCTGCGCGCACTGGTTGCCACGCCGGACGGCACCCGGGTCATACGCGCCGAGCGAGCCGGCCGGGCCGACGACGCCGAGGCCCTGGGCCTGGAAGCGGCCGAAGAATTGCTGCAGGCGGGTGCGCGCGACATCCTGGCGGCGCTGGGCTGACGCGCGATGTCCGCCGAGCCTGTCCCGATCGCCGTTCTCACGCGTCCGGCCGGCCAGAACGCCGGCCTGGCGCAAGCTTTGGCGGGGCGCGGCTGGCGGGCGCTGGAACTGCCGGCGCTGCGCCTGACGCCGGTGGCCGGCGTGCCGCCCGATCCGGCCGCCTACGGCCTGGCGGTCTTCGTCAGCGGCAATGCGGTGCGCATGTTCCTCGATCAGTGCCGCGCGGCCTGGGGGGGGCAATGGACATGGCCGGAGCAGGTGGCGGCCGCGGTGGTGGGGCCGGCCAGCGCCGCGGCCTTGCGCGCGCATCCCGCCTTCGGCAACCGGCCGCGCATCGTCCAGCCTGCCCCGAACAGCCCGCATTTCGATTCGGAATCGTTGTGGGACGTGCTGGCCGCCTCTCCCATGCCCGCCAGCGCGCTGATCGTGCGCGGCGGCAGCGGCGCGCAGGGAAAAGGGCGCGATTGGCTCGCCGGCCGGCTGCGCCAGGCCGGGGTGCCGCTGGACCTGCACCGCGCCTATCGCCGCGAGCCCCAGGCGTGGCCGGCCGACGCGCTGGAGGCCTTGCGCGAATTGGCGCGCCGGGGGCAGGGCGCGTCCTGGCTGCTGACCAGCGCCGAAGGCGTGGACGCCGTCGCGCAGCAGCTCGCGCGCGCCGGCCTGCTGCCGTGGTGGGCCGATTGTCGCCTCGTTGCAACCCATCCGCGCATCGCCCGGCATTTAATAACGGTGATGGAGCAGGCGCTGCCGGGCCGCGTCCATCCTCTCCTGTTACAAACTTGCGCGCCCACGGATGAGGCTGTCCTGGCCGCGATAGAATCGGTGTCATGACTGCATCCGAGAACGCATCTCCCGCTTCCGCGCAGGGTCCTGCGCCCACCGACACCCGCCCCGCAGCCGAGCGTGCCTCGAGCCGTCCCGCCAAGGCCCGGCAGACGCGATCCTTCCCGTGGCTGGGGACGGGGCTGGCCTTCGCGCTGATCGTGATCGTGGTGCTGGGCGCCGCGCTGTGGCGCCAGCAGCAATTGGTCGATGCCATCGGACGCGAGTCGGCGCGCCGTTTCAACGAGATCGATTCCTTCGCGCGCGATGCGCAGGCGCGCGCGCGCCAGGCCCTGTCGGTCTCGCAGGGCAATACCGACAGGCTGGCCGTGCTCGAAGCCAAGGTGCTGGAATCGCAGAGCCAGCAGGCCGCGCTCGAACAGCTCTACCAGGAGCTCTCGCGCGGCGAGGACGAATGGACGCTGATCGAGGTCGAGCAGGCGCTGGCGATCGCCGCTCAGCAACTGCAATTGGCCGGCAACGTGCAGAACTCGATCGCCGCGCTGCAGGTGGCCGATGCGCGCCTGGCGCGGGCGGACCGGCCCCAGTTCACGTCCGTGCGGCGTGCCATCGCGCAGGATCTCGAACGGCTGCGCAGCCTGCCTTCGGTCGACGTATCCGGGCTGGTGGTCAAGATCGACCAATTGATCGCATTACTCGACCGCGTGCCGCTGCTGGCCGGCGTCGAGCCGGCCAGCGCCGCCGCGGCAACCGCGCATGCGGCGCCTGCAGGCGCCGCGGCGGGCGACGAGGCCGCCGGCTCCTGGTGGCAGCGGGCGCTGGCGTGGTGGCGGCCGTTGCGCGACGGCTTCGTGCAGGACATGCGCGGCCTGGTGCGCGTGCAGCGCGTGGATCGGCCAGAGGCGCTGCTGGTGTCGCCCGAGCAGGGGGCCATGGTGCGCGAGAACCTCAAGCTGCGCCTGCTCAATGCGCGGCTGGCGCTGCTGTCGCGCCAGGAGCATGCCTGGCAGGCCGACCTGGACGCAGTGGGCCAGGCGCTGACGACTTATTTCGATGCCGAGGCGCCGGCCACCCGCAGCGCGTCAACGCTGCTCAAGCAGATCCGCGAGACCGACATCTCGATCCAGCTGCCCACGCTCAACGACAGCCTCGCGGCGGTGCGTTCGGTGCTGCCGCGCAATGCCGTTCCCGGCGCGCAGAGGTAAGGCATGCGCACCTGGTTCTGGACTCTCCTGTTGCTGTTGGCGGCCGTCGGCCTGGCGGTCGGCGTGCGTTACCACTCCGGCAATGTCGCCTTGCTGCTGCCTCCTTACCGGGTCGAGCTGTCGGCCAGCCTGGCGGCGCTGATCCTGGTCGTGCTGTTCGCCGCGGTGCACGTGGCGCTGCGCGCGATTTCCTGGACCCTGGACCTGCCGGTGCGGGTGCGCCGCTGGCGCGCCCGCCGCGCGCTGGCGCACCAGCAGGAACTGCTCGAGCGCGGCTGGATCAACCTGCTCGAAGGCCGCTACGCCAAGGCCGAGGCCGACATGAGCAAAGTGGCGGGCCAGACCGACGTGCCGTCGCGCCGTGTCCTGGCCCATCTTTCGGCCGCCCGCGCCGCCCACTCCATGCAGGAGTTCGAGCGCCGCGACGCGCTGCTGGCCCAGGCACGCGATGCCGCGGGGGCCGATGCCGCGCTCAAGCCCGCCGTGACCGTGGTCGAAGCCGACATGCTGCTCGACCAGCAGCGCCCGGAAGAAGCGCTGGCCCTGCTTGCGCAGCTGCACGAGAACGGCCCGCGCCATATGCATTCGCTGCGGCTGACGCTGCGTGCCCATCGCGACCTGGGACACTGGGGCGAAGTGCTCAAGCTGGCGCGTACGCTGACCAAGCGCAACGCGCTGCATCCCGCTGCCAGCAACCGCATGATCGCCGCCGCGGCGGCCGAACTGCTGCGTTCGGCCAGCGATGCGGCCACCCGCCGCGCGATCTGGAAAGACCTCAAGGAGGACGAGCGCGTGCTGCCCGAAGTGGCGCTGGCGGCGGCGGAAGTCTTCGAGGCCGACGGCGACGAGGCGCGCGTGCGCAAGGTACTGGAAGACGCGCTCGACATCCGGCTTTCGCCCCCGTTGCTGCATGCCTACGCCCGCAGCGGCGCCGCGCAGATCCAGCCGCGGCTGGAGAAGGCGGAAAGCTGGCTGCGCGACCATCCCGACGATCCCGACCTCCTGCAGGCGCTCGGCACGCTGTGCCTGTGCGGCCGCCTGTGGGGACCGGCCCAGCGCTATCTCGAGCGCAGCCTGGCGCGGCGCGACGATCCTCGCACCCATGCCTTGCTGGCCGGCGTGTACGACCGCACCGACCGCGCCGAGCAGGCCGTGCGCCATTGGCGCCTGGCCACGCAGAGCGTGGTCGGGCTGCCGGCGCTGCAAGGCGACGAGGCCGTCCTGTTCGGACCGGCGGCCGCGCACCCCCAGTTCGAAAGCGAGGAATCCGTCGCGCCCGACCGCGCGGCAGGCCTGTAATGGCATTTCCCACCCATCGTTCCGGCCGCCCTGCGGCCGGTCTTGTTTGTTCCCTCCAACTTTTCAGACAGTCATGAATCTCGATCGAGTCGGTCCCGGCAAGAAGGCGCCGGAAGAATTCAACGTCATCATAGAGATCCCGATGAACGCGGATCCCATCAAGTACGAAGTCGACAAGGAAACCGGCGCCTTGTTCGTCGATCGCTTCATGATGACGGCCATGCACTATCCCTGCAATTACGGCTACGTGCCGCAGACCCTGTCCGACGACGGCGATCCGGTCGACGTGCTGGTCATCACCCCCCATCCGGTGACCGTAGGCGCGGTCGTGCGCTGCCGCGCCATCGGCATCCTGAACATGGACGACGAAGCGGGCGGCGACGCCAAGCTGCTGGCCGTGCCGGTGGACAAGGTCCTGCCGATCTATCGCGACTGGAAAAAACCCGAAGACCTGCCGCCCGAGTACCTGCTGCGCATCCAGCACTTCTTCGAGCACTACAAGGACCTGGAAAAAGGCAAGTGGGTCAAGGTCAAGGGCTGGGACGGCCCCGAGGCGGCCTTCCAGGAGATCAGCGGCGGCATCGACCGCTACCAGAAAACGGCCGAGTAACGGGCGATCCATCCTATCGCCATCGCGCTGCCCGTCAGGATGGGCAGCGAACTCCCGGGCGCAGCGCATGCGCCCTTTTTATTTTGGTGCTCGGGGGCGCTGCTTGCAGGGCGGCTTCGGTTCTCAGAGGCGCTTGTCCGCCAGGTCCGTTATACAGGGGGCCGCGAAGCGGTAGCCGTAGCGGCGTATCGACTCCAACGGCAGGGCGATGCGCAATCTGGATGCTTTGTCGCGGAGCCGATTGACCAGGACGGCCAGGTTGCGCGCCTTGCGCGCCAGATCGGCGGGTTCCGAGGCTTGCCAATCTTCGTACGCCAGCGTCTGCTCCGGACGGCGCAACAATTCCTGCATGAAATGCCATTCCGACATCGTCAACGGCAGAAAGCGTTCTTGCGGGCTGATCAGCCGGCGCGGATGCGACGACAGTCTCCAGTCGGAAGGCCGGTGGCGCTCGATGGCAGCGAGGATGGCGGCCAATTGGGGCTGGGCGGCGGCCGGCGTTTGTCCGATGATGCTCAGCGCGGTCGGATCGCTCTCGCCGCGCGAGAGAATCGCATCCGATAGCACGATGGGGCGCTTGCCGGACTGGATCAGTGTCTGTAACTCTTTGCCATTGGCGCATATGTAGACCGTGAAACCGGCGCGCAGCAGGGCAATGGCAATTTGGCTATCCGTATCGTGGCTGTTCAGGACCAGGGCGATTTCCAACGGGTGGTCCGTCATCTACAGAAAATCCTGCTGAAAGACAAAAGCAAAAAACAAGAGCAACGGCGCAAGCCCGCAGCGCGCCGTGGAGGCTGCGCTGCGGCCTGACTGGCGCCGGGGGCGCCGGTCAGGGCCTGCCGTCAAAGATCGGGCTGGACCCGGTTCTGCAAGAACTCGTCCAGGGCCGGGTTTTGCGGGGGCGCCGACAGGGCGTCCAGGACGGCCGGATCGCTGCCGGCCGGCGGCGCGGCGTTGAACGAGAATCCCATTACGGTCGGGTTCGGGCCATCCAGCAGATCGTCCAGCGCGAACTGGCCGCTGGTGATGCGTACTTCCACCCGTACGCCGGCGTCCACGGTATTGACGTAGACGTCGTAGCCCGGCACCGACGCCGCGCCGTCCAGTGTCCAGCTCTCTCCCGGTTTGAACGACACGTCGTCGCCGTTGTCCGCGTTGATGGTCAGTACGCGGCGCGTATCGGTCATCGTCAGCACGTCCTGTGCCGACAGGTTGCTGAGGACATGATCGAACCCGGGTCGGGTCAGATCGATGGTCTCGATGTTCTGCAGCATGTTGGACTGATCGAAATCGATGTCTTCGCCATAGCGCAGCCAGACCGTGTCATCGCCGCCCTTGCCGTTGAGAGGCAGGCCGTCGTAGAGCAGGACGTCGTTGCCCACGGTCGCGGGGACGTCGCGGATGGACAGTTCCAGCGTGCCGCTGGTAATGGCCGAGGTGTCGCCGCCGTCGCTTTCCACCGTCCATGCCTCTACCTGCACCGTAGGCGCAGCGGCGCCCGCGGCCTGCAGCAGCCCGAGGTTGTTGGCTTGCGCCTGCGTCAGGCCGGCAATCTCGTAGATGCCGGGCGCGGTTTCGGTCACCGTGATGCCCAGGGTGTTGCCAGGATCGCTGACCAGCACCTGGGCGCCGTCGTCGTTCACATAGAAGGCCGCATGCGCCCCGACTCCGGTCAGGCGCACCGTCATGCTCTCCACCGAGGAGTCGGCGGGCAGGCCGGTCAGGCTCACCGCTTCGCTGTCGGCCATCAGCGCGTTCAGGTTGAGCGCGACGATGCCGTCCTCGCGGCCGCTGGACGCCGTGGGCGTCATGCTGAGCAGTCCATCGGCCTGGGCCTGGACGACCAGGTCGAAGCTGGTGGTGTCTTCGCGCTGCTCGGAGAGCGAGGTTTCGCCGCTCAGCACGGACAGTTCGAGGCCGGAGATCGTGCCGCTCCAGTTGGCCGGGGGCAGGATGGCCACGTAATTGGGCAGCGAGCCATCGGCCTGCAGCGGCAGCACCCAGCTGTTCGTCCCGCCTTGGCTGCCGGCGTTGTCGGCCATGGCGAGCGTTGCGGACGACGCATCGTCTCCGGTGTAGACCAGGAAGCCGTTCGGCAGGTTGCGCAGCACCGCGAACGAGGCGCGCTCGGAGCCGTCGTTGTCCACCAGGCCGGTGCCGGACACGTCCAGTTCGATCATGCCTGTGGTGCTGCTGTTCGCATGCTCGATCCCGGTGACCACGCCGCCGAGGCCGATGCCTATGTCGTAGCCGTTGTTGACCAGGGCCAGGTCGATGGTGGTGCTGCCGTGGGCGGTGACCGGCTGCGGGGCGTTCTGCTCCTCGCTCTGGACCCAGCTGTTCACCGTGATCGAACCGGACCGGTACGCATCGCCCGCAGAGGGGAAATACGTCAATTGCAGGGGCAGCGTGGCGTCCGCCAGGTCGACCACATAGTACTGGCCGGCAGGCAGGCCGGGGATGGCGCCGGCCGCGACGGGTTGCAATGCCAGCGGGCCGTTGGCGTCCTCGAGCCGGCCGCCGTTCAGGTCGGTCTCGGTCAGCTGGAGGTAGAGCTTGCCTTCCATGACGGCGAAACTGCCGTCCGCGGAATTGCTCAGGTCGATGGCAATGGCGACCGGCTTGCCCTCCAGCGGAGCGTCGGGGGTAGGCGTGCCGTCCGGGTCGGCCGCGGTGCTGGTAACGGAGATCTCCGGCAAATCGGATGCCGGCACCACCGGCTGCGCCACTTGGAGCGTCTCGACGTCGTTGGCCCCCACGCTCGAGAACGTCGTCAGGCGAGCCGTGTAGGGCAGCCCGTCAGGATGGTTGTTGTCGTTCCAGTCGGCGGGCGGCTGCACGGTAATGCTGTCCATCAACGCCTGCAGTTCGGCATTGCCGCCCGTGCCGCTGGCCGTCCATACTTCCTTGCCGCCGATGTAGGTCAGGGTCATGCCGGTGACCACCGTGCCCGGGGGCAGGTCCTCCAGGACGATGGCGAAGCCGCTGCCGGCAACGCCATGATCGTCGATCTGCGCGGTCATGGCGTCGCCCAGCGTGTAGGCGCTGTCTTCGCCGGCGCTGAAGGCGGTGTTCTGCTCCCACTTCAGGATCTCGACAAAGTCGGAGTCGCCCTGGCCGGCAAAGTCCGTGCTGAGCAGGAAAGAGACCGATGCGCGTTCTTCGGCCTGCGCGCCGCTCGTGCCGGCATCCTGCGTCACGACGGTGACCTGGATGGGAGCGTCCGCGAGATCTTCGACGCGCGCGCCATGGATGGTGAAGATCACCTGTCCGGCAATGACGCCGTCGAAGCGGCTGTAAGCGGCGTCGGGAACCACGATCAGCCATTCGTTGCCGCCGATGAAGCTGGCTTCGATGGTGACGCCGCCGATTTCCAGCCCTTCCACCACGACGCCGCTGGGCACGCCTTCGACCAGGATGCGGGTGAGCTGTTCGCTGCCGTCGTAGTCCGGCTGGCCGGCCAGCGCGTCGGGCACCTTGCCGATATCGATGCCGAAATGGAAGGACGAGCCCTCGTGGGCCATGTAGCTGAAGATGCCGCCGTCCTGGCTGACGGTCCCGGACGTGCCGCCCATGCCGGTGGCGTCCAGCGAGACAGGATCGGTCACGGGCGCGACGTGCAGGCTGTGCGAGCTGTCTTTCTCCATGGTGACCGGCCCGGTCGTGCCGTCGTTGCTGTAGTCGGTGATCTCGTACTTGACCTCGAACTCCATCGCGGGCGCGGACGGTGTGTTGTGCGCCACGTTGGCCAGGGTCAGCGCGTAGATGTCGTCGATCTGCGCGCCGCTCAGCTCGTAGTAGTCTTCTCCGTCTTTGACGACGATGGCCAGGCTGGCGCTTGCCAGGTCGGGGCCGCCGTCGCCCAGGTGCAGCGAGTAGTTCGGGTTGCCGTCCACGTCCGCCACCTTGATCCACACCTTGGTCAAGGCCTCGTCGGCATCGCCATGGTTGTTCGAGATCGTGAAGGCGACCTTGCTGTAGGTGTCTTCCTGCACCTGGGACGTGATGGTCATGTCGGACTCGGGACTGGGCGTGACGACCGCCACCAGGCCGAGATCCGCGCTGGTATGCGAATCGCCGTCGTTCTCCGTGCTGATCGCGTACAGCGAGCCGGTGACCGTGCCGCTGAAGTGCTCGGGGCCGACCAGCTTGGCCGCGCCCTGCAGCTGGGACATGGTCACGACCCACTCGCGCGTCAGGCCGCTGCCGCCCATGAAGGTGGCGCCTTCGATGGCGAAGGCCGGATCCAGTCCGGTAATGCGGAAGGTCAGCGTTTCGGAGCCGTCCGTGTCGGTCAGGGCCGCATGGGTGATCAAGTCCTTGAGCGCGATGCCCTGCGTTTCGAACTGCTGCTCGGTGAAGGGCAGGTCTTCGGGGGCGATGTCCGGATCGTCCTGGCGCATGATCACGTCCGGCGCATCGGCCACGCCCTTGACCATGACGGGCAGCGTCAACGTGGTCGGCGAACCGGAGATGCTGGTGGCGCCATTGACCGTGTCGACCGTCACCACCGAGATTCCGATATCGAAGTTGTCATTGCTGTTTTCCGGCGCGCGCACCGCCAGGGATGTCAATGGGTCGAAGCCGTCGATTGTGACCGAACCCCCCGCCAGCGTCTGTTCGACCCCGCCGTAGAACAGTTTGGCCCCGGGCGGCAGACCGCTGAACGTGACGTTGAACGTCTCGTTGGGGTCGCTGCTGGTCGGCCGCACCGCCAGCGGAATGTCCTGGTCTTCCCGTCCCGGCTGCACCGTGGCGCTCACCGCGGCTTGGTCCGCTTCCGGCGCGAGGACGATGTTGCCCAGCGTGGCAGTGCCGGACGTCTGGGTGTCCGAGCCGCCCGCCGGGTCCGGATCCGTATCGACGGTCCTGGCCTGCACGTCGATGCGGAAGACGCCTGCGACGTTGTCCGGGCCGAGGAATTGCACCGTATCGAGGTACGCCATCGGAATCTCGACCGGATCGCCGTCGTAGGCCAGCGTGATCCAGCTGATGCCTCCGTCGGTGGAGTAGCGGAATTCCGCGCCGATGGCCTGTTCGCCGGACACGCCGGTCACCAGCACCGGCGTGAGCAGGGCGTAGACGGCTTCGTCGCCGTCCTGGTTGCTCCAGCCGGCCTTCAGGTCGAAGCCATCCTGGTTCAGGGCGAACCACTGGTCTTCGGTGCCCGAGACGCCCGCGCCGTAAGTGTGTCCGAGGGTCATCGTCAGATCGGGGTTGCCGTCGCCGTCGGAGTCATTGCCGACGATTTCAGCGGCGGGCGCGACCGTTATCGGGATGGTGACCGTCTTCGTGCCGGAGGCCGAGACCGTGTTGACCGCGTCGTCATGGATCGAGGCCTGCACCGTGACCTGGATGTCCGCGCTGCTGTGGGGGGGCGGCAGCAGCACGTAGTCGCGGAACGCGGCGGTGGCGCTGCCGCTGTCCAGGTCGCCGGCATCGACGGTGTAGCTGGCGACGCCGTCGCCGGTGAACAGCGGCGTGGCGCTGCCTGCGCTGGCGAACAGCTGCCAGCCGGCCGGCAAGCCCTGGATCACCAGCCCGGTCAAGGTTTCGCTGCCGTCGCTATCGCCCAGCGCGAAGTCCGCGAGGAACAGGATGGGCGTATCCTCGGTGCCGTTGATCGCCGGGCTCGTCGCGTTGTCGACGACCGCCTGCACGTCCAGGTCCAGGGTGACGCTGGCCGTCTGCTCCAAGGGCGCATTCGGTTGTCCGGGCGAGGCCGAGGGGCTGTCGCCGTCGGTGTCCTTCGCATTCAGCGTAATGGTGATGCCGTGCAGCTGTCCGCTGAAATCCCGGACGCCGCCGATGTTCAGGTCGGGCAGGCCGGAAGCGGAAGTGGCCATGCCCGGCGCCGCGACGGTCATGCTGCCGCCCGCGCCGATGGTCGTGCCGTTGAGCACGATGGCATGGCCGCTGCCGTTGGTGATCGTGAACGACCTGACCTCGCTGCCGTCGAGATCGTTGAATGTCGCCGCCAGCAGTGTCTTGAGGTTGACGGTGGCGTCTTCGTCGATGCTCACCGTGGCGGTGCTGCCCAGGGTGCCGCCGTCGGTGCTGGAGATCTGCAAGCCCACCGGATCGGTCACCGCCCGTACGTCGACGGCAACGGCCTGGGTGGAGGTCGCGCCGTCGATGTCCGCCAACGGGGTGCCGCTGCCGTCCACCTCGTAGCTGGTGACCGAGACCGTCAGGCCGATGTTGGCGCCGGAGTGCGCCGGCGGCGTGATGGTCATGGCTTCGTATTCGGCCGAGGTCATGAGCCAGGCGCCCGGATTGGCGGTGCGTACGTCGGCGAGCAGCTTGTCGTCGGCTTCCAGGTCGGTCAGGATGATGACGATGGCCCCGCCGGTCGCCGTCTGGCTCGCAGCGCCGTAGTTCAGCTGGGCGCCGTCGGGGACGCCGGTAAGCGTGATCGCGCCCAGGCGCTCGGGATAGCTGCCGCCGCCGGCCACCGTGTCGGTGAGCGAGGGCGCATGAAGGCCCAGGGCCACGGCCGTATCCTCGGGCGTGAACGGAGCAGGCGCGGCGCCGAGCTCGGGTGCGTCGGCCACCGGCGTGATAGTCAAGGTCAGCGTCGCCGTATCCGACACGCCGCCGGCGCGGCTTTCTTCGACCGTGTAGGTGATCACCGGGACGCTGCCGGCGTAGTCGGCCAGCGGCGCGAATGTATAGGCGCCGTCGAGGGCGATGCTGATCGTGCCGACTCCGGCAATGGTGGCCGTATCGCCGGGGCCGTAGGTCGCGGGATCGCCCGCGACCTGGAATTCGACCAGGCTCAGCATATCGTCCACGTCGAGGTCGTTGGCGAATACGTTGCCGGTGACCTGGCCTCCGGCCGGATCCTCGCTCAGTGTGCGCGTATCGTCGACCGCCGTCACCGGGTCGTTGGAGCCGCTTACCTGGACGGTGATGGTCTGGGTCGAGAAGGCGCCGTGCTCGTCGGTTACCCGCGCGGTGAAGGTTTCTGTCTCGGTCTGTCCGGTTTGCAGCTCCTGGGTGGCGGTGCGGGTGTTGTCCAGCGTATAGGTCCACGTTCCCGTCGCGGCATCGATCGAGATGGTGCCGTAGGTGCCGTTGGTCGATTGCATCGACCACGTCGCGGTGTGTCCGGTATCGACGTCGGTCGAGGTCAGCGTGCCGGTGGCGGCCGACGTGCCGGCGCTGCCGGCATTGGCTTCGACGACGGCGCCCTGCGCATCCTCCGCCGCCGAGGTGATCACCGGCACGTCGTTGGTGCCTTGGACCGTGATGACCAGGTTCGCGGTGGAGGAGGCGCCGTACTGGTCGGCGATCGTGTAGGTGAACGTCTCCGTGGCCGAGGTGCCCTGCGGCAGCGCCTGGGTGGCTGCGCGATTGTTGTCCAAGGTATAGGTGTACTGGCCGTTGGCGGCCAGCGTGAGGGTGCCGTAGACGGTCGTGATGGCGCTGCCCAGAGCATAGGGGCTGCCGTCGTACACCAGGCCGGTGACGTTCAGCACCGAGCCGTGATCCACGTCGGTGTCATTGGCCAGCACATTGGCCGTGACCGAGCCGGTGCCCGCCTCGGCCGTGTTGCCGCCGTTGCGCACGCCCGACTCCTTGACCGTGCCGGCGTCGGCGATTGCGACCGGCGTGTCGTTGGTGCCGTATAGGGTGATGGTGACGAGCTGGGTGTCGGTGCCGCCATGGTTGTCGTCGACCAGCACGGTGAACGTGTCCGTCATGGTCTCGCCCAGCGCCAGCGCCTGGACTGCCGGATCGGCGTTGTTCAGCACGTAGGTCCAGGTGCCCGCCGGCGTGACGGTGGCGGTTCCGTACTGCGCCTGCTGATCGGTCGGGATGCTCAGGGTATGCGTGTCGCTGGTATCGGCGTCCGCGATCTGCAGGTTGCCGCTGACCTGGTCGGTCGGACCGTCCTCCAGCAAGGTCCCGCTCGAGTCGCCGCTCAGGACGGGATCGTCGTTCGTGCCGTGAATGGTGATGGTAATGGTGCTGGTAGCGGTGCCGTCGGCCGACGTGACCGTGTAGGTCTCGACGATGGTTTCGTTCACCGCCAGGTGCTGGACCGGCGGGAGATCGTTCCGGACATTGTAAGTGTACGTTCCGTTGGCATTGACCGTCAGGATGCCCAATTGGCCGCCGCCGCCCAGCGTGGTGCCGGTGAAGGCGAGGGTGGCCGGGTCGAAAGCGGACTGGCCGGCATCCGGATCGTTGACGGTCACCGAACCGGAGGTCGACAGCAACCCCGCGGGCGTGACGCCCGCATCCTCGGTGACGGCCCCGGTGCCGTCGGTCACGGCCGGCACGTCGTTGGTGCCGGTAATGGTGATGACGATGTCGTGGGTCGAGCCGTCGATGGAGGTAACCGTGAAGGTCTCGGTCTTGGTTTCGCCGGCTTTCAGGTACTGGACGTCGGCATTGGGGACGGAGTAGGTCCAGTTGCCGTCGGCGTCGATGGTGATCGCGCCCAGCGCGCCGCCGCTGGGGATGGGCGCAACGGCAGTGTCGATGGCGGACTGTCCGGCGTCGGCATCGGTGACGATCAACCGGCCGCTGTCGGTCAGTGTCGGGTTGGCGGCATCTTCGACCACGCTGCCTGCGTCGTCGCCGGAGAATACCGGCGCATCTTCGGTGCCGGTAATGGTGATGACGATGTCGTGGGTGGTGCCGTCGATCGACGTGACGGTGAAGATCTCGGCCTTGGTTTCGCCCGCCTTCAGGTACTGGACGTCGGCGTTGGGCACCGAATAGGTCCAGTTGCCGTTGGCGTCGATGGTGATCGCGCCCAGGGCGCCGGCGCTGGGGACGGGCGCGATAGCGGTATCGATGGCCGATTGGCCGGTATCGTCATCGGTGACGATGAGGCGTCCGGTGTCAGTGAGCGTCGGGTTGGCGGCGTCTTCGATCACGCTGCCTGCGTCGTCGCCGGAGAATGCCGGCAGGTCGTTGGTGCCGGTGATGGTAACGACGATTTCCTGCTCGTCGGTGCCGCCATGGCCGTCATCGACCAGGACGGTGAAGCGTTCCTCGCGGGTTTCGCCGGCCTTGAGCGCTTGGGTCTTGGCGTTGTCCAGCGTGTAGGTCCACTGGCCGGTGGCGTCGATGGCGATGGATCCGTAGGCGCCGGTATCCGAGTCGGTGCCATTGGACTTGAACGTCCAGGTATGGGTGTCGGAGGTATCGACGTCGGTCACGGCGAGCTGGCCGGTGGCGGTCGTGACGGGATCGTCTTCGGTCAGCGCGCCGGTCGAGATGCCCGAGATGGCTGGCGCGTCATTGGTGCCGAGGATGGTAATGGTGATCGTGCTGGTGGCGGAGCCATCGGCGGAGGCGACCGTATAGGTCTCGACGATGGACTCGCCCACGGCCAGCGCCTGGACTTCAGGCAGAGCGTTGCCGACGGTGTAGGTGTAGGTGCCGTTGGCATTGACGACCAGGCTGCCCAACTGGCTGCCGCCAGCCACGGTGGAACTGGTGAAAGCGGTGGTGGCCGGGTCGAAGCTGGACTGTCCGGCATCGGTGTCGGTAATGGTGACGGCGCCGGAAGTCGAGAGCAGTCCGCCGGAGACGGCGACGTCTTCGACGATGGTGCGGGCGTCGTTGCTCACTACCGGGACATCGTTGGTGCCGGTAATGGTGATGACGATATCGTGGGTCGTTCCGTCGATCGACGTGACCGTGAAGGTTTCGATCTTGGTCTCGTCCTGGGCCAGGTACTGGACGGCGGCGTTGGACACCGAATAAGTCCAGTTGCCGTTGGTGTCGATAGTGATCGACCCTAGCGTGCCGGCGCTGGCGACGGGGGCGACGCCGATGTCGATAGCCGATTGTCCGGCATCGTCGTCGGTGACGATCAGGCGACCGCTGTCGGTCAGCGTCGGATTTGTGGCGTCTTCGGTGACAGCGCCTGTGTCCTGGCCAGTGAATACCGGCGCATCTTCGGTGCCGGTCAGGGTGACGACGACTTCCTGCTCGTCGGTGCCGCCGTGGCCGTCGTCGACCAGGACGGTGAAGCGTTCCTGGTAGGTCTCGCCAGCTTTGAGCGCTTGGGCTTTGGAGGCATCCAGGGTGTAGGTCCACTGCCCGGTGGCATCGATGACGATGTCTCCGTAGGTGCCCGCTTCCGAGTCGGTACCGTTGGACTTGAAGGTCCAGGTATGGGTGTCGGACGCATCAACGTCGGCGACGGTGAGCTGGCCGATGGCCGTATCGACAGCGTCGTCCTCGGTCAGGGCGCCGGTGGCGATGCCCGAGATGACGGGAAGGTCATTGGTGCCGAGGATGGTAATAATGATCGTGCTGGTGGCACTGCCATCGGTGGAAGCGACGGTATAGGTCTCGACGATGGACTCGCCCACGGCCAGCGCCTGCACCTCGGGCAGGGCATTGTTGACGGTGTAGGTGTACGTACCATTGGGATTGACGATGAGGGTGCCGAGCTGGCTGCCGCCGGCCACGGTGGAACTCGTGAAGGCGGTGGTGGCCGGATCGAACCCGGCCTCGCCGGCGTCGAGATCCGTGATGGTGACGGCGCCGGCCGTGGCCAGCATGCCGGTGGCGGAGACACCGACGTCCTCGGTTACGGACCCGGCATCGTCGGTGACGACGGACAGGTCGTTGGCGCCGGTGATGGTAACGACGATTTCCTGCTCATCGGTGCCGCCATGGCCGTCATCGACCAGGACGGTGAAGCGTTCTTCGCGGGTCTCGCCGGCCTTGAGTGCCTGGGTCTTGGTGTTGTCCAGGGTGTAGGTCCACTGGCCCGCGGCGTCGATCACGATATCGCCGTAGGCGCCGGTCTCGGCGCCGTTGCCGGACGTCCTGAAAGTCCAGGTGTGGGTGTCGGAGGTATCGACGTCCGCCACGGTGAGCTGGCCGGTGGCCGTGTTGACGAGGTCGTCTTCGGTCAGGGCGCCGGTGGAGACGCCCGAGATGACGGGAATGTCGTTGGTGCCGAGGATCGTGATCGTGATCGTGCTGGTGGCGGAGCCATCGGCAGAGGCGACCGTATAGGTCTCGATGATGGATTCGCCCACGGCCAGGGCCTGGACCTCGGGCAGGGCATTGC
Source organism: Pigmentiphaga humi (assembly GCF_900606115.1). Classification (GTDB taxonomy): domain Bacteria; phylum Pseudomonadota; class Gammaproteobacteria; order Burkholderiales; family Burkholderiaceae_B; genus Pigmentiphaga; species Pigmentiphaga humi. Next base: position 54,209 of record NZ_UWPJ01000012.1, on the reverse strand, counting down.
CGACGGTGTAGGTATACGTGCCGTTGGTATTGACGATCAGGGTGCCCAATTGGCTGCCGCCGGTCACGGTGGAGCCGGTGAAGGTGGTCGTGGCCGGGTCGAAGCTGGACTGACCCGCATCGGTATCGGTGATCGTGACGGCGCCGGAGGTTGAGAGCAGTCCACCGGAGACGGCCACGTCCTCGACAATGGTGCGGGCGTCGTTCGTTACCACCGGGACGTCGTTGGTGCCGGTAATGGTGATGACGATGTCGTGGGCGGTGCCGTCGATCGAGGTGACGGTGAAGGTTTCGATCTTGGTCTCGTCCTGGGTCAGGTACTGGACGGCGGCGTTGGGTACCGAGTAGGTCCAGTTGCCATTGGCATCGATGGTGATCGAACCCAGCGCGCCGGCGCTGGCGACGGGTACGACGCCGATGTCGATAGCCGATTGTCCGGCATCGGCGTCGGTGACGATAAGGCGGCCGCTGTCGACCAGCAACGGGTTGGCGGCATCCTCGACCACGCTGCCCGCGTCGTCGCCGGAAAATACCGGGGCATCTTCGGTGCCGGTGATGGTGATGACGATGTCGTGGGTGGTGCCGTCGATCGAGGTGACCGTGAAGGTCTCGACCTTGGTTTCGCCGTCTTTCAGGTACTGGACGTCGGCATTGGGGACGGAATAGGTCCAGTTTCCATCCGCGTCGATGGTGATCGCGCCCAGGGAGCCGGCGCTGGGGACGGGCGCAATGGCGGTATCGATGGCGGACTGGCCGGCGTCGGCATCGGTGACGATCAACTGGCCGCTGTCGGTCAGCGTGGGATTGGCGGCGTCTTCGACGACGGCGCCGGTATCCTGGCCGTTGAATACCGGTGCGTCTTCGGTCCCGGTGATGGTGATGACGATGTCGTGGGTGGTGCCGTCGATCGAGGTGACGGTGAAGGTCTCGACCTTGGTCTCGCCGGCCTTCAGGTACTGGACGTCGGCGTTGGGGACGGAATAGGTCCAGTTGCCATCGGCGTCGATGGTGATCGCGCCTAGCGCGCCGGCGCTGGCGACAGGAACAATGGCGGTGTCGATGGCGGACTGGCCGGCATCGGCATCGGTGACGATCAACTGGCCGTTGTCGGTCAGCGTCGGATTGGCGGCATCCTCGACCACGGCACCCGTATCCCGGCCGGTAAAGACCGGGGCATCTTCGGTCCCGGTGATGGTGACGACGATATCGTGGGTCGACCCATCGACCGAGGTGACCGTGAAGGTTTCGACCTTGGTCTCGCCGGCCTTCAGGTACTGGACGTCGGCGTTGGGGACGGAATAGGTCCAGTTGCCATCGGCGTCGATGGTGATCGCGCCCAGCGCGCCGGCGCTGGCGACGGGCACAATGCCAGTGTCGATGGCCGACTGGCCGGCATCGGCGTCGGTGACGATCAGGCGTCCGGTGTCCGTGAGCGTCGGGTTGGCAGCGTCTTCGACGACGGCGCCAGTGTCCTGGCCGGTGAAGACCGGCGCATCTTCGGTCCCGATAATGGTGATGACGACATCATGGGTCGAGCCGTCGATCGAGGTGACGGTGAAGGTTTCGACCTTGGTCTCGCCGTCTTTCAGATACTGGACGTCGGCATTGGGGACGGAGTAGGTCCAGTTGCCGTCGGCGTCGATGGTGATCGTGCCCAGCGCGCCCGGGCTGGCGACAGGAACAATGCCGGTATCGATGGCCGACTGGCCGGCGTCGGCATCGGTAACGATCAGCTGGCCGCTGTCGGTCAGCGTGGGATTGGCGGCGTCTTCGACCACGGCGCCGGCATCCTGGCCGGTGAAGACCGGCACATCCTCCGTGCCGGTGATGGTGATGACGATGTCGTGGGTCGTTCCGTCGATCGAGGTGACGGTGAAGGTCTCGACCTTGGTCTCGCCGTCTTTCAGATACTGGACGTCGGCATTGGGCACCGAGTAGGTCCAGTTGCCGTCGGTGCCGATGGTGATCGCGCCCAGCGCGCCGGCGCTGGCAATGGGCGCAATGGTGGTGTCGATGGCCGACTGGCCGGCATCGGCGTCGGTGACGATCAGGCGTCCGGTGTCCGTGAGCGTTGGGTTGGCGGCGTCTTCGACGACGGCGCCAGTGTCCTGGCCGGTGAATGCCGGTGCATCTTCGGTTCCGGTAATGGTAACGACGATTTCCTGCTCGTCGGTGCCGCCATGGCCGTCATCGACCAGGACGGTGAAGCGCTCCTCGCGGGTTTCGCCGGCTTTGAGCCCCTGGGTCTTGGCGTTGTCCAGGGTATAGGTCCACTGGCCCGTGGCATCGATCAGGATGTCGCCGTAAGCGCCTGCTTCGGCGCCGTTGCCGGACGTCTTGAAGGTCCAGGTGTGGGTATCGGACGCATCGACGTCCGCCACGGTGAGCTGGCCGGTGGCCGTGTTGACGAGGTCGTCTTCGGTCAGCGCGCCGGTCGAAACGCCCGAGATGACGGGGATGTCATTGGTGCCGAGGATGGTGATGGTGATCGTGCTGATGGCCGCGCCGTCTGCCGAGCTGACGGTATAGGTCTCGACGATGGATTCGCCCACGGCCAGGGCCTGGACCTCGGACAGGGCATTGCCGATGGTGTAGGTATACGTGCCGTCGGGATTGACGACGAGGGTGCCCAATTGGCTGCCACCGGCCACGGTGGAGCTGGTGAAGGCGGTCGTGGCCGGGTCGAACTCGGCTTCGCCGGCATCGGGATCCGTGATTGTGACGGCGCCGGAAGTCGAGAGCAATCCGCCGGAGACGGCGATGTCCTCCACGATAGTGCGGGCGTCGTTGCTCACTACCGGCACGTCATTGGTGCCGGTAATGGTGATGACGATGTCGTGGGTCGTGCCGTCGATCGAGGTGACGGTGAAAGTCTCGATTTTGGTCTCGCCCTGCGTCAGGTACTGCACGGCGGCGTTGGAAACGGAGTAGGTCCAGTTGCCGTCGGCATCGATGGTGATCGAACCCAGCGCGCCGGTGCTGGCGACGGGTGCGATGCTGATGTCGACAGCCGATTGGCCGGCATCGTCATCGGTGACGATCAACCGGCCGCTGTCGGTCAGTGTCGGGCTGGCGGCATCCTCGACCACGCTGCCCGCATCGTCGCCGGAGAATACCGGCGCGTCTTCCGTGCCGGTCAGAGTGACGACGACTTCCTGCTCGTCGGTGCCGCCATGGCCGTCGTCGACCAGGACGGTGAAGCGTTCCTGGTAGGTCTCGCCAGCCTTGAGCGCTTGGGCCTTGGCGGGGTCCAGGGTATAGGCCCACTGGCCGGTGGCATCGATGACGATGTCGCCGTAGGCGCCCGCTTCGGCACCATTGCCGGACGTCTTGAAGGTCCAGGTATGGGTGTCGGAGGTATCGAGATCCGCGACGGTGAGCTGGCCGGCGGCCGTGTCGACGAGGTCGTCTTCGGTCAGCGCGCCGGTCGAAACGCCAGAAATGACGGGAATGTCGTTGGTGCCCAGGATCGTAATGGTGATGGTGCTGGTGGCCGTGCCATCGGCGGAGGCGACGGTATAAGTCTCGACGATGGACTCGCCCACGGCCAGGGCCTGCACCTCGGACAGGGCATTGCCGACGGTGTAGGTGTACGTGCCGTCGGCATTGACCACCAGGGTACCGAGTTGCGCACCCCCGGCCACGGTGGAGCCGGTGAAGGCGGTCGTGGCCGGGTCGAATCGAGCTTCGCCGGCGTCGAGATCCGTGATGGTGACGGCGCCGGCCGTGGCCAGCATGCCGGTGGCGGAGACACCCACGTCTTCGGTTACGGACCCGGCATCGTCGGTGACGACGGGCAGGTCGTTGGTGCCGGTGATGGTAACGACGATTTCCTGCTCGTCGGTGCCGCCATGGCCGTCATCGACCAGGACGGTGAAACGTTCCTCACGGGTTTCGCCGGCCTTGAGTCCCTGGGTCTTGGTGTTGTCCAGGGTATAGGTCCACTGGCCGGTGGCGTCGATGGTGATGTCGCCGTAGGTACCGGCATCCGTATCGGTGCCATTGGACTTGAAGGTCCAGGTATGGGTGTCGGACGTATCGGCGTCGGCCACGGTGAGCTGGCCGGTGGCCGTATCGACGAGGTCGTCCTCGGTCAGGGCGCCGGTCGATACGCCCGAGATGACGGGAATGTCATTGGTGCCCAGAATCGTGATGGTGATCGTGCTGGTGGCCGTGCCATCGGCGGAGGCGACGGTATAGGTTTCGACGATGGACTCGCCTACGGCCAGTGCCTGCACCTCGGGCAGGGCGTTGCCGACGGTGTAGGTATAGGTGCCGTTGGCATTGACGACCAGGGTGCCGAGCTGGCCGCCGCCGGCCACGGTGGAGTTGGTGAAAGCGGTCGTGGCCGGGTCGAAGCTGGACTGTCCGGCATCGGTGTCGGTAATGGTGACGGCGCCGGAGGTCGAAAGTAGTCCGCCGGAGACGGCGACGTCCTCGACAATGGTGCGGGCGTCATTGCTCACTACCGGCACGTCATTGGTGCCGGTGATGGTGATGACGATGTCGTGCGTCGTTCCGTCGATCGAGGTAACGGTGAAAGTCTCGGTCTTGGTCTCGCCCTGCGTCAGGTACTGCACGGCGGCATTGGGCACCGAATAAGTCCAGTTGCCATTGGCATCGATGGTGATCGAACCCAGGGCGCCCGGGCTGGCGACGGGCGCGACGGCGGTGTCGATGGCCGACTGTCCGGCATCGGCGTCGGTGACGATCAACCGGCCGCTGTCGGCCAGCATCGGGTTGGCGGCATCTTCGACCACGCTGCCCGTGTCGTCGCCGGAAAATACCGGCGCATCTTCCGTGCCGGTAATGGTGATGACGATGTCGTGGGTGGCGCCGTCGATCGAGGTAACGGTGAAGGTCTCGACCTTGGTCTCGCCGGTCTTCAGGTATTGGACGTCGGCGTTGGGCACCGAATAGGTCCAGTTGCCGTTGGCGTCGATGATGATCGAACCCAGCGCGCCGGCGCTGGCGATGGGCGCAATGGCAGTGTCGATGGCCGACTGTCCGGCATCGGCGTCGGTGACGATCAACTGGCCGCTGTCGGTCAGCGTCGGATTGGCGGCGTCTTCGACGACGGCGCCGGCATCCTGGCCGGTGAAGACCGGCACATCTTCCGTGCCGGTGATCGTGATGACGATGTCGTGGGCGGTGCCGTCGATCGAGGTAACGGTGAAGGTCTCGGTCTTGGTCTCGCCGGCCTTCAGGTACTGAACGTCGGCGTTGGGGACGGAGTAGGTCCAGTTGCCGTTGGCATCGATGGTGATCGAACCCAGCGCGCCGGCGCTGGGTACCGGCGCAATAGCGGTGTCGATGGCGGACTGGCCGGCATCGGCATCGGTAACGATCAACTGGCCGCTGTCGGTCAGCGTCGGATCGGCGGCGTCTTCCGTCACGGCGCCCGCATCTTGACCGGTAAATACCGGGGCATCTTCCGTGCCGGTAATGGTGACGACGATGTCGTGAGTGGTGCCGTCGACCGAGGTGACCGTGAAGGTTTCGACCTTGGTCTCACCGGCCTTCAGGTACTGGACATCGGCATTGGGAACGGAGTAGGTCCAGTTGCCGCTGGCGTCGATAGTGATCGTGCCTAGCGCGCCTGCGCTGGGCACGGGCGCGACGGCGGTGTCGATGGCCGATTGTCCGGCGTCGGCATCGGTGACGATCAACCGGCCGCTGTCGGTCAGCGTCGGGTCGGCGGCGTCTTCGACGACGGCGCCGGCGTCCTGGCCGGTGAATACCGGGGCATCTTCGGTGCCGGTGATGGTGATGACGATATCGTGGGTCGTTCCGTCGATCGAGGTGACGGTGAAGGTCTCGATCTTGGTCTCGCCGGCCTTCAGGTACTGGACGTCGGCATTCGGGACGGAATAGCTCCAGTTGCCGTTGGCGTCGATGGTGATCGAACCCAGGGCGCCGGCGCTGGGGACAGGCGCGATGGCGGTGTCGATGGCCGACTGGCCGGCATCGGCATCGGTGACGATCAGCTGGCCGCTGTCGGTCAGTGTCGGATCGGCGGCGTCTTCCGTCACAGCGCCCGCATCTTGACCGGTGAATACCGGGGCATCTTCGGTCCCGGTGACTGTGATGACGATGTCGTGGGTCGTGCCGTCGATCGAGGTAACCGTGAAGGTTTCGATCTTGGTCTCGCCCGCCTTCAGATACTGAACGTCGGCATTCGGCACCGTGTAGATCCACGTGCCATCGGTGGCAATCGAGAGCGTGCCCAGGGCGCCGGCGCTGGGGGCCGGCGCGATGGTGGTGTCGATGGCCGACTGGCCGGCGTCGGCATCGGTGACGATCAGGCGTCCGGTATCGATCAAAGTCGGGTTGGCGGCATCTTCGATGACCGCGCCGGCGTCCTGACCAGTGAAGGCCGGGGCATCTTCGGTGCCGGTGAGGGTGACGACGATTTCCTGCTCGTCGGTGCCGCCATGGCCGTCATCGACCAGGACGGTGAAGCGTTCCTCGCGGGTTTCGCCGGCCTTGAGTTCCTGGGCCTTGGCAGTGTCCAGGTTGTAGGTCCACTGTCCGGTGGCATCGATGACGATGTCGCCGTAGGCGCCGGTGTCCGCATCGGTGCCGTTGGACTTGAAGGTCCAGGTGTGGGTGTCGGACGCATCGACATCGGCCACGGTGAGCTGGCCGGTGGCCGTCGTGATGGGATCGTCTTCGATCAGCGCGCCGGTCGAGACGCCCGAGATGACGGGAACGTCGTTGGTGCCCAGGATGGTGATCGTGATGGTGCTGGTGACCGTGCCATCGGCGGAGGCGACCGTATAGGTCTCGACGATGGATTCGCCCACGGCCAGGGCCTGGACTTCGGGCAAGGCATTGCCGACGGTATAGGTGTAGGTGCCGTTGGGGTTGACGACGAGGGTGCCGAGCTGCGTACCACCAGCCACGGTGGAACCGGTGAAGACCATGGTGGCCGGATCGAACTCGGCTTCGCCAGCGTCGAGATCCGTGATCGTGACGGCGCCGGAAGTCGAGAGCAGTCCGCCGGAGACGGCGACGTCTTCGACGATGGTGCGGGCATCGTTGGTCACCGCAGGCACGTCGTTGGTGCCGGTGATGGTGATGACGATGTCGTGGGTCGTTCCGTCGATCGAGGTGACGGTGAAGGTCTCGATCTTGGTTTCGCCCTGCGCCAGGTACTGGACGGCAGCGTTGGGCACCGAATAAGTCCAGTTGCCGTTGGCATCGATGGTGATCGCACCCAGCGCGCCCGGGCTGGCGACAGGAACAATGCCGGTATCGATGGCCGATTGGCCGGCATCGGCGTCGGTGACGATCAGCTGGCCGCTGTCGGTCAGCGTCGGGTTGGCGGCATCCTCGACCACGGCACCCGTATCCCGGCCGGTAAAGACCGGGGCATCTTCGGTCCCGGTAATGGTGACGACGATATCGTGGGTCGACCCATCGACCGAGGTGACCGTGAAGGTTTCGACCTTGGTCTCGCCCGCCTTCAGGTACTGGACGTCGGCGTTGGGGACGGAATAGGTCCAGTTGCCGTCGGCGTCGATGGTGATCGCGCCCAGCGCGCCGGCGCTGGCGACGGGCGCAATGGCGGTGTCGATGGCCGATTGTCCGGCATCGGCGTCGGTGACGATCAATTGGCCGCTGTCGGTGAGCGTCGGGTTGGCGGCGTCTTCGACGACGGCTCCCGTATCCTGCCCGGTAAAGACCGGTGCGTCTTCGGTCCCCGTGATGGTGATGACGATATCGTGGGCGGTGCCGTCGATCGAGGTGACGGTGAAGGTCTCGGTCTTGGTCTCGCCGGCCTTCAGGTATTGGACGTCGGCATTGGGGACGGAGTAGGTCCAGTTGCCGTCGGCGTCGATGGTGATCGAACCCAGCGCGCCGGCGCTGGGCACGGGCGCAATGGCGGTATCGATGGCCGAATGGCCGGCGTCGGCATCGGTAACGATCAACTGGCCGCTGTCGGTGAGCGTCGGATCGGCGGCGTCTTCGATCACGGCGCCGGCGTCCTGCCCGGTAAAGACCGGGACATCCTCCGTGCCGGTGATGGTGATGACGATGTCGTGGGTCGTTCCGTCGATCGAGGTAACGGTGAAGGTCTCGGTCTTGGTCTCGCCGGCCTTCAGGTACTGGACATCGGCGTTGGGGACGGAATAAGTCCAGTTGCCATCCGAGTCTATGGCCAGGGATCCCAGGGCGCCTGCGCTGGCGATGGGCGCGACGGCGGTGTCGATGGCCGATTGGCCGGCATCGGCGTCGGTGACGATCAACTGGCCGCTGTCGGTCAGCGTCGGATTGGCGGCGTCTTCGACGACGGCGCCGGCATCCTGGCCGGTGAAGACCGGCACATCTTCCGTGCCGGTGATCGTGATGACGATGTCGTGGGTGGTGCCGTCGATCGAGGCGACGGTGAAGGTCTCGGTCTTGGTCTCGCCGGCCTTCAGGTACTGAACATCGGCATTCGGGACGGAATAGCTCCAGTTGCCGTTGGCGTCGATGGTGATCGTGCCCAGCGCGCCGGCGCTGGGCACCGGCGCAATGGCGGTATCGATGGCCGACTGGCCGGCGTCGGCATCGGTGACGATTAGCTGGCCGCTGTCGGTCAGCGTCGGATCGGCGGCGTCTTCCGTCACGGCGCCCGCATCTTGACCGGTGAAGACCGGCGCATCTTCCGTGCCAGTGATCGTGATGACGATGTCGTGGGTGGACCCGTCGATCGAGGTAACGGTGAAGGTCTCGGTCTTGGTCTCGCCGGCTTTCAGATATTGGACATCGGCATTCGGGACCGAATAGGTCCAGTTGCCATCGGTGCCTATGGCCAGGGATCCCAGGGCGCCTGCGCTGGCGATGGGCGCAATGGTAGTGTCAATGGCCGATTGACCGGCATCGGCGTCGGTGACGATCAGGCGTCCGGTGTCGGTGAGCGTCGGATTGGCGGCGTCTTCGACCACGGCGCCAGCGTCCTGGCCGGTGAAGACCGGCGCATCTTCCGTGCCGGTGAGGGTGATGACGATTTCCTGCTCGTCGGTGCCGCCATGGCCGTCGTCGACCAGGACGGTGAAGCGTTCTTCGCGGGTTTCGCCGGCCTTGAGTCCCTGGGTCTTGGTGTTGTCCAGCGTGTAGGTCCACTGGCCGGTGGCGTCGATGACGACGGATCCGTAGCTGCCGGTATCCGTATCGGTGCCATTGGACTTGAAGGTCCAGGTATGGGTGTCGGAGGTATCGACGTCGGCCACGGCGAGCTGGCCGGTGGCGGTCGTGATGGGATCGTCTTCGGTCAGCGCGCCGGTCGAGACGCCCGAGATGGCAGGCGCGTCATTGGTACCGAGGATGGTAATGGTGATCGTGCTGGTGGCACTGCCATCGGCGGAGGCGACGGTATAGGTCTCGACGATGGATTCGCCCACGGCCAGGGCCTGCACTTCGGGCAAGGCATTGCCGACGGTGTAGGTATACGTGCCGTTGGGATTGACGACGAGGGTGCCCAATTGGCTGCCACCGGCCACGGTGGAACTGGTAAAAGCGGTGGTGGCCGGGTCGAAGCTGGATTGTCCGGCATCGGTGTCGGTAATGGTGACGGCGCCGGAGGTCGAGAGCAGTCCGCCGGAGACGGCGACGTCCTCGACGATGGTGCGGGCGTCGTTGGTCACCACCGGGACATCGTTGGTGCCGGTGATGGTGATGACGATGTCGTGAGTCGTTCCGTCGATCGAGGTGACGGTGAAAGTCTCGATCTTGGTCTCGCCCTGCGTCAGGTACTGCACGGCGGCATTGGGCACCGAATAAGTCCAGTTGCCATCGGCATCGATGGTGATCGAACCCAGCGCCCCGGCGCTGGGCACGGGCGCAATAGCGGTGTCGATGGCCGATTGGCCGGCATCGGCATCGGTGACGATCAACCGGCCGCTGTCGGCCAGCATCGGGTTGGCGGCATCTTCGACCACGCTGCCCGCGTCGTCGCCGGAAAATACCGGCGCATCTTCCTTGCCGGTGAGGGTAACGACGACTTCGCGCTCGTCGGTGCCGCCGTGGCCATCGTCGACCAGGACGGTGAAGCGTTCTTGGTAGGTCTCGCCGGCTTTGAGCGCTTGGGCCTTGGCGGCATCCAGGGTATAGGTCCACTGTCCGGTGGCATCGATGACGATGTCGCCGTAGGCGCCCGCTTCGGCACCGCTGCCGGATGTCTTGAAGGTCCAGGTATGGGTGTCGGAGGTATCGAGATCCGCGACGGTGAGCTGGCCGGTGGCCGTGTCGACGAGGTCGTCTTCGGTCAGGGCGCCGGTGGCGATGCCCGAGATGACGGGAATGTCGTTGGTGCCCAGGATCGTAATGGTGATGGTGCTGGTGGCCGTGCCATCGGCGGAGGCGACGGTATAGGTCTCGACGATCGATTCGCCCACGGCCAGGGCCTGCACCTCGGGCAGGGTGTTGCCCACGGTATAGGTGTAGGTGCCGTCGGGATTGACGGCCAGGCTGCCCAACTGGCTGCCGCCGGCCACGGTGGAGCCGGTGAAAGCGGTGGTGGCCGGGTCGAAGCTGGACTGTCCGGCGTCGGTATCGGTGATGGCGACGGCGCCGGAGGTCGAGAGCAACCCGCCGGAGACGGCCACGTCTTCGACGATGGTGCGGGCGTCGTTGGTCACCACCGGCACGTCGTTGGTGCCGGTGATGGTGATGACGATGTCGTGCGTCGTTCCGTCGATCGAGGTGACGGTGAAGGTCTCGACCTTGGTCTCGCCCTGGGCCAGGTACTGGACGTCGGCATTCGGGACGGAATAGGTCCAGTTGCCATCGGCGTCGATGGTGATCGTGCCCAGCGCCCCGGCACTGGCGACGGGCGCAATGCCGGTGTCGATAGCGGACTGGCCGGCATCGGCGTCGGTGACGATCAATTGGCTGCTATCGGTCAAGGTCGGGTTGGAGGCATCTTCGGTGACGGCGCCACTGTCCTGGCCAGTGAATACCGGCGCATCTTCGGCGCCGGCAAGTGTAATGACGATCTCCTGCTCGTCGGTGCCGCCATGGCCGTCGTCGACCAGGACGATGAATCGCTCCTGATAGGTTTCGCCGGCCTTGAGCGCCTGGGCCTTGGCTGGATCGAGGGTGTAGGTCCACTGGCCGGTTGCATCGACGGCGATGTTGCCATAGGCGCCGGTATCCGAGTCGGTGCCATTGGACTTGAAGGTCCACGTATGGGTGTCGGACGCATCGACGTCCGCCACGGTGAGCTGGCCGGTGGAGGTCGTGACGGGATCGTCCTCGGTCAGCGCGCCGGTCGAGACGCCCGAGATGACGGGAACGTCGTTGGTGCCCTGGATGGTGATCGTGATGGTGCTGGTGGCCGTGCCATCGGCGGAGGCGACGGTATAGGTCTCGACGATGGACTCGCCCACGGCCAGAGCCTGGACTTCGGGCAAGGCGTTGCCGACGGTGTAGGTGTAGGTGCCGTCGGCATTGACAACCAGGGTGCCGAGCTGCGCGCCACCGGCCACGGTGGAACCGGTGAAGGCGGTCGTGGCCGGGTCGAATTCGGCTTCGCCGGCATCGGGATCCGTGATGGTGACGGCGCCGGCCGTGGCCAGCATGCCCGCGACGTCGAGGTCTTCGGTCACGAAACCGGCATCGTCGGTGACCATCGGCACGTCGTTGGTGCCGGTGATGGTGATGACGATGTCGTGGGTCGTGCCGTCGACCGAGGTGACCGTGAAGGTTTCCGTCCTGGTCTCGCCGTCCTTGAGATACTGCACATCGGCATTGGGCACCGTGTAGACCCAGCTGCCATCGGCGCCTATGGTCAGGTTGCCGATCGTCCCGGCGCCCGGCACCGGCGCAATCGCCGTATCGATGGCGGACTGGCCGTTGTCGGGATCGGCGACGATGAGGCGGCCGGTGTCGGTCAGCGTCGGGGTGGAGGCATCCTCGGTTACGGCGCCGGTGTCCTGGCCGGAGAAGACCGGCGCGTCGTCGAGGCCGCCAACGGTGACCGTCAGGGTCGCGGTGGAGGTGCCGCCTTCGCCGTCGGAGATGGTGTAGGTGACGTGGGTGTCGACCGGCGGATCGCCCGCCCGCAGCGCATCGAAATCATTGCCCGGGACGAAGGTATAGCTGCCGTCGGGATGAATGACGAAAGTGCCGCCGTTCGAGCCGGCAATGGTCTGGCCGGCGGTGACGGTGTCGATGCCGTTGCCGATGTGCGTGACGGTCAGCGGATCGTTGTCCGGATCGATGTCCTGGCCGGGGCCGGTGAGCACGTTGCCCGTGGCGTTCTGGTCGGCGGTGGTGGCGGCCAGGTCGTCGGCCGCGACCGGCGGCGGGTTGTCGACGGTCCAGTCGATGGTGATGTAGGCCGTGCCGCCGCTGGGATCGCGGACCAGGATGGCGACCACGTAGTGGCCGTCCCTGGCCTGTCCGCCGGTGCTGCCCGAAGCGTCGATGGTGCCGCTGATGATGCCGGTGGACGGATCCATGCTCAGGCCGGGCGGCAGTCCCAGCGCGGTGTAGGTGAGCCGGTCTCCGTCCAGGTCGGTGAAGTAGGGCCTGACGTCTATGGGCGCGATGGTCTGGCCGTCGTCGTGCGTCTGGCTGCCCAGCGGCCCCTGGGGCGGCGTGACGGCGGAGGGCGGCGTATTGGCGCCCGAGGCGACCGGATAGCCGCCGGGATAGTGCGGCAGTTCCGGCCGGCCGTCGGCCGGCCGCGGATAGTCGAGCGCGAGCGGCACGGTGGGCTCGACGATGCGCAGCAGGCGGACGAAGCCGCTGCCGCCATCGCCGCCTTGCGAGCCGTATTCCATGCGTTCGCCGTCGTCGGTCCGGCCGGAAGGGGCGGCCAGCTTGCCGAGCAGGCGTTCGGAGTCGGGGCCGGTGGGGCGGGCGACGCGGGCATCGCCCGGATCGGCGGGCTCGAACACCTCGCCGGTGAGCGTCAGCGTGCGGTCGGCGCCGATCAGCAGCGGCGGCTGCCCCGGAATGGCCAGTTCGACGGTAGAGCCCGTGGCCGTCACGATCTGGGCCCCGGCGGGGACTTTGGCGCCGGCGGCGAGTTCGGTCAGCGAACCGTCTTCGGCCCTGAGCCAGGCTTTGCCGGTGACACGGGTGACGATAGCGTTTTGTGCGGCCATGGGGATCTATCCTGGGAAAACAATGCGGGAGTGATGCGGATGTTAGGCAGCGCCTCTGTCTGCGCCTATTGGCTGCAGCGCCAGGTGGCGCAGGAGAATGCGGCGGCTCAGGCGTCCGCGGGTACGGTCACGCCATGTACGCGCAGGGCCAGTTGCAGGCGGTCGCCGACGCCCAGCTTCTCGAAGATCGAGGACAGGTGGGCGCGGACGGTGCGTTCGGTGATGCCGAGCGCGGTGGCGATCCGGGGGTTGGTGTGTCCGCCGGCGGCCAGGCGCGCCACGCGGGATTCGCGTTGCGTCAGGCTTTCGGACCAGTCGCCGGAGGGCGCAGAACGGGCATCGATCTGCCGCAGCAGGCTCGACATCAGGGCCTGGCCCAGCCATACGCCGCCGGTGGAAACGGCCTCGAGCGCGCTGGCCAGCGTCTCGACCGGCGCATAGGTGTGGCAATAGCCGCTGGCGCCGCCCATCAAGGCGCGCGCGGCCTCGTCTTCGGCGGGCTGGCTGCTGGTGACGATCAGGTGCGTGTCGGCCAGCATGGCGGGCCATGCCGCGGAGTCCCAGGCGGGCAGCCGGGGCAGGCTGCCGTCCAGGATGGCCAGGCGCCGGCCCTGCCGTTGCCAGCGCGACAGGTCGGCCAGCTCCTTGCCGCGGGCGGCCAGCCAGCGGTGCTGGTTCAGTTTCTGCCAGCGGCGCCACAATTCGTCGTCCTGCGTGAGAAGCAGGACGGGACGGAGCGGATCGGCGGCGGGTGCTTCGATTTTCATATCATCTCTCGGTGAGCGCATTGGACTTCGCGCGCAGCAAGGGTTTGAGCAAGTACTGCATCAGCGTGCGCCGGCCGGTCTGGATGTGGACGTCGGCCTGCATGCCGGGGATGATCGGCAACTGCTGGCTGGTCGTGCCCAGGGCGCTGCGCTCGGTGCGTACGCGGACCAGGTAGTAGGAGTTCTTGCGCTCGTCGGTGATGGTGTCGGCGCCGATATGCTCGATGTGTCCCTGCAGGCCGCCGTATATGGCGTAGTCGTAGGCGGTGAACTTCACCTCGGCTTTCTGCCCGGGCCGCAGGAAGCCGATGTCGCGCGGCTGGACCCGCGCCTCCAGCAGCAGGGTGTCGTCGGCGGGAACGATTTCGACGATTTCCTTGGCGGGCTGGACCACGCCGCCCACGGTGTTGGCGTACAGGGTCTTGACCGTTCCGCGCACGGGCGAGCGGATCTCCGCGAGCTTGACGCGGTCGGCCAGCGCGACCTGCGTCTCCATCAGCGCCGAGAGCTTGGCGCGCGCGTCCGACAGCTCGCTGCGGGCGGTATTGCGGATGTTCAGCTCGGCCTCGGACACCTTGGTGCGGGCTTCCTGGATGGCGGCGCGCAAACGGCTGATCTGGGCCTCGGCGTTCTGCTGCTCGCCGCAGCTGCGGGCGACTTCCCGCTCCAGGCGCAGCAGCTCGACCTCGGAGATCGCGCCGCTCTTGAGCAGGGGCCGCGTGACGTCGAGTTCGCGCGAGGTCAGGGTGCAACTGGTGGCGGCCTGCGCCCGGGTAGCGTCGGTGGCGCGCAGCTCCTGTTCGCGCTGGCGCAATTGCTCCTGGGCGATGGCAATGGTGGCGTGCAGTTCCGCCGTGCGCGTCTCCCAGATGTGCCGTTCCATGGTCACCAGGTCCGGGGCTTGCGCCATGACGTCGGCCGGCGCGGCGAAGGGCTGGCCGCTGGCCAGCGCCGCCAGGCGGGCGGCCTTGGCCTTGAGCGCCAGGGATTCGGCGCGGTTCTCGCCCAGCGAAGAGGTGTAGCGCGTCGGGTCGATGCGCAGCAGGATCTGTCCGCTCTCGACCTGCTGCCCTTCGCGCACCAGCAGTTCCTGGACGATGCCGCCGTCCAGGCTCTGGACGACCTGGACCTGGCGTGACGGCACGACCTTGGCGTCGCCGCGCACGGATTCGTCGATCTTGCCCAGGCAGGCCCAGCCCAGCAGCGCGGCGAGGGCCGCCAGCGACGCCCAGACCAGGACGCGGGCGCCCTGGGCGCGCTGCTGCTGGATGGCCCACTCGGCATCGGCGCGATGGTCGCCGTCGTCGTGCAGTCCGCCGCTGCCGGTGCGCCGCAGCAGACCGAAGAGGCGCCCCATCGGCCGTGGGGCGCTCATGCCCGCGCTCCGACGGGGACCACGGCCGGGCGCAGCGAGGCCAATACCTGGTCGCGCTGTCCGTCCCGAATGAGGCGGCCGCCGTCCATGACCAGGATGCGGTCGACGCAGTCGAGCAGCGCGGTGCGGTGCGTGACCAGCAGCATGGTCTTGCCGCGCGCCGCATTGGCCAGCCTGTCCTTGAAGGTTTTTTCGGACGAGGGATCCATATTGCTGGTCGGCTCGTCCAGCATCAGCAGGACAGGGTCGTTGACCAGCGCGCGCGCAATGGCGACGGCCTGGCGCTGGCCGCCGGAGAGGGAATCGCCGCGCTCGCCGATGGGCATGTCGAAGCCTTGCGGGTGGCGGTTGACGAAATCGCCGAGTCCCGCCAGCCGGGCGGCTTCCAGGATGGCGGCATCGTCTGCGCCGGGCGCGCCCATCGCGATGTTCTGCCTGAGCGTGCCGTAGAACAGCGTGGGGTCTTGAGGCACGTAGCCGATGGCTCGCCGCAGGTCGATGGGATCGAGCTGGCGCACGTCCACGCCGTCGATCAGGACCGCGCCCTCGCTGGGCTGATAGAGGCCCAGCATCAGCTTTTCCAGCGTGCTCTTGCCCGACCCGATGCGGCCGATGATGCCGACCCTTTCCCCCGGCGCGATCTTGAACGACACGCCTTTGAGGGCGGGCTCGGCGGCGCCGGGATAGCAGAAGGTCACGTCGCGGAATTCGAGCGCGCCCTGCACGCCCGGACGGTGCAGAAAATCCCCCTCGCGGGCGCGCTCCGCCGGCAGCTTCATGTAGTTGTCGATCGAGGCGAGCGAGGTGCGCGCATTCTGGTACTGCATGATCAGCCCGGCCACCTGGCTGAGCGGGGCGAGGCAGCGGCCGGTGATCATGGTGGCGGCGATCAGCGCGCCCATCGACAGCGCCGCTTCCTGGATCAGGTAGACGCCGATGATGACCGTGCCTATCGAGGCCAGCTGCAGTACCGCCTGCACGAAATTGACGGTGCCGGAGGACAGCAGCTTCAGCCGGGAGCCCACGTGCGCGATGAACGCCGAGGCGCGCTCCCAGTTGCGCTGGATCACGTGCTGGGCATTGAGCGTCTTGACCGCTTCCAGGCTGGCCAGCGCTTCCACCAGCGTGGCGTTGCGCTGTGCCGAGGCCTGGAACGATTGGGCGGTCAGCTCTTCCATGCGCATCTGGGCGGTCAGCGAGACCAGCAGGATGAGGAGGATGCCGATCAGCGCAGGGACCACCAGCAGCGGCGAGATCCACAGCAGAACCAGCAGGAATAGCAGCGTGAAGGGCAGGTCGACCAGGGTAGTGAGCGTGGCCGATGCGATGAAGTCCCGGACCGACTCGAACGAGCGCAGGTTGGCGGCGAATGCGCCCACCGAAGCGGGCCGGCCTTCCATGCGCAGGTCCAGCACGCGTTCCATGATCTGGGCAGACAGCTGGACGTCGATGCGCTTGCTGGCAGTGTCGACGACATGCGCCCGCAAGGTGCTCAGCACCAGATTGAAGACCACGACCAGCGAGATGCCGACGGCCAGTACCCACAGCGTCTCGACGGCATGGTTGGGGACCACGCGGTCGTACACGTTCATCGTGAACAGCGGCATCGCCATGGCGAACAGGTTGACCAGCAGCGCGGCCGCCAGGGCGTCGCGGTACAGGCGCCGGTTCTGGATGACCGCATTCCAGAACCAGTGGCGGTGCCGTACCGGCCGAGGCCGGGGGGCGCGCCCGTCCACCCGATGCAAGGGATGGGCAAAACATGCGATGCCGGCATAGACGGCTTGCAGTTCGTCCAGGCCTACGGTCACGATGCTGCCGGGCGCCTCGGGATACGAGACGCGGCAGGATCGAGCGTCCGATTCATGCAGGACGCAGGCCCGGTTGTCCTGCAATAGCAGGATGGCGGGCAACAGGCCGGGCGCGAACTGCTCGAGCGGACGCCGCACGAGCCGGGCCGACAGCCCGGCCCGGGCGGCCGCCCGGGTCAGCAAGGCAGGAGGGAAGCGGCCCGGCTGGAACGGCAGGCCCGCTCCCAGCGCCTGGGCGCTCCAGGGCCTGCCGTGCAGGCGCGCGACCTGCGCCAGGCAGTCCAGCAAGGGGTCGAGCAATTCGGCATGCCGCGCGGCGGCGTCGCCGGACAGCCCGGCATCGTCCGCGGCGGCGGAGATCGCGTGCGCGTTCGGGCGCAGCGGCGTGGTACCAGCGTTCATCACACCTCGTCCGTTATTCGTGGTGTGAAATCAGCGGATTTCGGGCCGGGCCGTCGAGGGAGTGCCGGAAGCCGTCGAAAGACGGACGTTCTCCGGCGCCAGCCGGCGCGCATCCGCGGTCTGGGTCGAGCACAGTTCGAGCGGGACGTCCTCGGTGATCAGGTCATCGAGCTCGTCGGGCTGGTTCTCCCGCTGCGGATCGGCCAGTTGCAGCGCAGGCAGGATGCGGTGGGCCAGCGACAGCCATTTGTACTGCGCCGCCGCCAGGTCGTACTGGCCCGCCACCAGCGAGCGCTGCGCGTCGAACAGCTCGCCTTCGGTGTTGAGCAGGTCCATCAGCGAGCGCTGGCCGATGCGGAACTGTTGTCGATAGCCGTCGCGCACCTTGGCGGTGGCGTCGCGGTGCGTGCGCAGGAAGTTGATCTGTTCGCGCAGGCGAACGATGTTGTTCCAGGCGATGGCGAGTTCCTGCTGGATGTTGCGGCAGGTGTAATTGCGCACGTCGCGCGCCGCGTACATCTGGGCGGCGGTCTGGCGCAGGCGCGCCTGGTCCGCGTTGCCGCGGTAGAGGTTGTAGTTCAGCAGGAGCTGGATGCGCGAACTCTGGATGTGGTGCTGGCGGTCGACGTAATCGCGGTCGGCGCCGGTGGAGGCGCGCAGTTCGAGCGTGGGCGAGAAATTGCCCTTGGCGGATTCGTTGCCGGCGTAGGCGGCCCGCACCAGGGCCTGTTTGGACAGGAAGCCGGGGTTGCTGCGCACCGGATCGCTGAAATCGGTGGCGGAGTCGGGCAGCCTGGACGACACGTCCGGCGCCGGCGCGAGCTCCGCCGCGGGCGGCTGGCCGGTAATGCGGCGATAGCGCTCCTCGACGTCCAGCAGGTTGCCCGCTTCCACCATCCAGTTCGACTGCGCCAAGGCGAGGCGCCCGGAAGCCTGGTCGGCATCGACTCGACGGCCCACGCCGGACTGCGAGCGTTCGTTGATCAGGTCGAAGATGCCATTGTGCATGGCGTAGTTTTCTTGCGCCAGGCGGCCGAGTTCGCGGTAGCGCTGGACGTCGAGGTAGGCCAGTACCGCTTCGGTGGCGGTGCTGTCGACCGTGGATTGCAGATCGAAATACTTGGCCAGCTTTTCGAAGCCGTATTGCTCGACGTTGTTGCGGGTGCGGAAACCATTGAACAGCAGCTGCCGCAATTCCAGCGAATATCCCGTGCGGTTCCAGTCGGACGGGCCGGTGCCGCCGCTGCGATATTCGCGGCCCACCCATCCTTGCACGTTGACTTCGGGCCGGTAGGCTCCGCGGGCGATTTCCTGGCCTTCCAGCGCCGATTGGAAATCGTGATATCTGGCTTGTACCTCTGGATGATTCAGGATGGCCTGTTCGACTACGGAGGCCAGTGTGTCCGGTGCCTGCTGCGCACCTGCGGCCGCTGCATGCAGAATTGCTGCGGCAATGGCCGATGCCGTGATGGTTTTCCGAATGGTGAGTAGTGGGGTCATCTTCGTTGGCTAGGTGAAATGGAAACCCCCACTACCGAAGACTGTCAGCGGGGCGGTTCCGGCATATAACCCGCAACCCCAGCAACCCCAATGGTCAGCCGGACGCGGCATATATGGATATACGCTGAACGGCGCACATTTTTTGCAAATCTAGCCGACACGTGACTGTTAAGAAAAGATTTCAAAAATAAGCAATTAAAAACTGCTGATTACTAGTAACATTTAGTTTACTCAAAAAGAGATATATCTCGATTCGATATGCGCGATGCTCCTATCATTCACCGATCTGTCTCTAAAATCGGGTCGTTTCGAATCAAATATTTCATATGGAGCGATATGTAGTAATTAATGCGATAGTTTGCGTTTCTCGCAAATACAACACTTGATTTACGCAAATTCGCGGAAGGGCGGCACATCGCGCCCAGCCGCGCCGGTGGATCAAGCTGCCTGATCGGTCATGCGCGTCTCGATATTGGCCAGGACTCTTGCGGAAGCGCCGCGCGCTTCCAGCGCGAACAGCAGCAGCGAATAGCCGGTGACCTGATAGACGTCGTGCGCATTGAAAACAGGCAGATCGTCGCGCACCGGCATGTTGGTGTCGAGCAGGCAGGTCCAGGCGTCGGGGCCGGGGACGTCGGGCAAGGTGAAGTTGACCGCGTCGTGGTGGGCGTTGAACACCAGCAGCAGCGTGGTGTCGGCGGCGAGGCGCTTGATGCCGGAGGCTTGCGCGCGCCCGTCGATGAGCATGCCGAAGCAGCGCATGGCCGGGTCGGACCACTGTTCGGCGGCCAGTTCGGCTGCCGCGGGCGAGAGCCATTTGACGTCGGTCACTTCCAGCGCGTCGTTGTATTCGCCGGTGAGAAAACGGTTGCGGCGCAGGACCGGCAGGCGCTGGCGCAGATAGATCAGCTTGCGCACGAACTCCAGCAGCGCCCGGCCGGGCTCGCCGATGCCTTCCCAATCCACCCAGCTGATCTCGTTGTCCTGGCAGTAGGCATTGTTGTTGCCTTGCTGTGTGCGTCCGAATTCGTCGCCGGCCAGCAGCATGGGCGTGCCCTGCGCAAGCAGCAGGGTGGCCAGCATGTTGCGCTTCTGGCGTTCGCGCAGCGCGTTGATGCCGGCATCGTCGGTGGGGCCTTCGGCGCCGCAGTTCCAGGAGCGGTTGTCCGAATGGCCGTCGCGGTTGTCTTCGCCGTTGGCCTCGTTGTGCTTGTCGTTATAAGAGACGAGGTCGTTCAGCGTAAAGCCGTCGTGCGCGGTGATGAAGTTGACGCTGGCCCATGGCTTGCGGCCGCGGCGGTTGAATTTGTCTCCCGAGGCCGTGATGCGCGTGGCGAAGTCGGCGGCCGTGCCGGCGTCGCCTTTCCAGAACCCGCGCACGGTATCGCGGAAGCGGTCGTTCCATTCGGCCCAGCCGGGCGGAAAGCCCCCGACCTGATAGCCGCCCGGACCGCAATCCCAGGGTTCGGCGATCAGCTTGACGCTGGAGAGCACCGGGTCCTGCCGGCAGCTGTCGAGAAAGCCCCCGCCTTCGTCGAAGCCGTGGTCCTCGCGGCCCAGGATGGTGGCGAGGTCGAAGCGGAAACCGTCCACCTTCATTTCCGTGGCCCAGTAGCGCAGGCTGTCGGTCACCATCTGCAAGGTGCGCGGATGGCTCATGTTGAGGGTGTTGCCGGTGCCGGTGTCGTTGATGTAGTAGCGCGGTTCGTCCGGCAGCAGCCGGTAGTAGGAGGCGTTGTCTATGCCCTTGAACGACAGCGTGGGGCCCATTTCGTTGCCCTCGGCCGTATGGTTGTAGACCACGTCCAGGATCACTTCCAGGCCGGCGTCGTGGAAGCGGTCCACCATGCTCTTGAACTCCGGCACGTCGGCCCCGGCGAAATAGCGCGGATCGGCGGCGAAGAAGCCCAGGGTGTTGTAGCCCCAGTAATTGGTCAGCCCGCGTTCCAGCAGGTGATTGTCATTGACGAAGGTGTGGACCGGCAGCAGCTCCACCGACGTGATGCCCAGGCTGCTCAGATAGGCGATCACTTCGTCGCTCTGCAGGCCCGCCACCGTTCCGCGCAGTTCGGGCGGGACGGCGGGGTGGCGCCTGGTAAAGCCCGCCGCGTGCAGTTCGTACAGCACCGTACCGTCCCAGGGAACCCGCACGCGGTCCGGGCGGTTCGCGGCGCTGCCGCTGTCGACGACGACACATTTGGGTACCAGGCCGGCGCTGTCGCGCTCGTCGAAGGAAAGATCGCCAGCCGGATCGCCGACACGGTAGCCGAATACTTCGGGACCCCAGCGCAACTGGCCCGAGTGTTCTTTCGCATAAGGGTCGAGCAGCAGTTTGTTGGGGTTGAAGCGGTGGCCTTCCTGCGGCGCGTAGGGACCGTGTACGCGGTATCCGTACAGCGTGCCCGGCGCCAGGCCGTGCAGGTAGCCATGCCAGATTTCGTCGGTGTACTCCGGAAGTTCTATCCGCTCGATTTCGCGATCGCCGTCGAACAGACACAATTCCACCTTGGTGGCGTGGGCAGAAAAAAGCGCGAAATTGGTGCCGCGCCCATCCCAGGTCGCACCCAGGGGATAGGGACTGCCTTCGGAGAGCCTGTACTGTCCGTTTGCCATGACGTCGTGTCCGCGGGAGAGGGGGTCCATAGCATGCAATAGCCGGACCAGCCCGTCTGCGTACGTCAGTGAGAAAACGTAAGCGGCCGGGCTAAAACCTGTCGACGGTCAGGCCGTCCAGATCGATGGCCGGCGTGCGGCCCGAAACAATGTCGGCCACCACCTTGGACGTGCCGCAGGACTGCGTCCAGCCGTTGGAACCGTGTCCGCTGTTCAGAAACAGGTTGCGCCAGGGCGAGCGGCCCAGGATGGGCGGGCCGTCCGGCGTCATGGGCCGCAGGCCGGCCCAGAACTCGACCTTGTCCCACTCCAGGCCGCGCGGCACCAATTCCCGCACCACCTCGACCAGCAGGCGCTTGCGGGCCGGATCCAGGTCCAGGCCATAGCCGGTCAGTTCGGCCATGCCGGCGGCGCGGATGCGGTCGCCAAGGCGGGAGATCATGATCTTGTTGTGTTCGTCCATCACCGCCATGCGCGGCGCGGCGTCCGGGTCCGAGACCGGCACGGTGATGGAATAGCCTTTGAGCGGATAGACCGGCAGCTTCAGGCCGAGCGGCCGCACCAGGAAAGGCGCATGGCTGCCCAGCGCGAGCACGTAGGCGTCGGCCTGGAGCGGTCCCTGCGAGGTGCGCACCGATGCGATCGCATCGCCGGCGCGCTCCAGCGCCTGGATCGATACGCCGTAGCGGAACGCCACGCCGCGCGCCTCCAGGTAGGCCGCCAGCCCCTGCGAAAATTTGTAGCTGTCGCCGGAGGCGTCGGCCGGCAGGTGCAGGGCGCCGGAGAATCCGGCCTGGCTGTGCGCCATGGCCGGTTCGATGGAAGGGATCTGCGCCGCTTCCAGGATGCGCCAGGGCACGCCGTACTCTTCCAGCGTGCGCGCCGACAGCCGGCCCAGTTCCAGTTCGGCGGGCGTGCGGAAGATCTGCAATACGCCGCCTTCGTGGAAATCGAAGCCGGGCAGCGCTTCGCCGCCGGCGATCTCGCGCAGGCACTGCAGGCTGTAGTGGGCCACGCGCTGCATGCGCAGCTTGTTGACGCGGAAGCGCTCGGCATTGCAGTTGCGCATCCACTCCAGCACCCAGGCCACCTTGCGCGGCTCGGGCAGCGGCGAGAAGCGGATGGGGGAGTCGCGCTGCACCGACATCTTGAGCACTTTGGCGATCATGCCAGGCGCGGCCCAGGGCCCCGCGAAGCTCGGGCACAGCCCGCCGGCATTGCCATAGCTGGTTTCCCGGCCCGGCCCCGGCTGGCGGTCGACGACGGTCACTTCGTGACCGTCCTTCCACAAGTAGTAGGCGGTCGCCACGCCGACCACGCCGGCGCCGAGCACGAGAACCTTCATGGCGCTGCGGTCACTCGACCGTGATGTGGGCGGCGTCGATGACCTTCTGGTAGCGCGCCATTTCGGAGTCGATGTACTTGGCGAAATCCGCCGAGTTCTTGTAGGCGGCCTCGAAGCCCAGGCTCGCCAGGCGTTCCTTGACCTCGGCGGAAGCCATGATCTTGGCCGACGCGGCATCGAGTTTCTTGACGATCTCGGTGGGCACCTTGGCGGGCGACCACAGGCCGTACCAGGAATAGAACTCGAAGTCCTTGAAGCCCGACTCGCGCATGGTCGGCACGTCCGGCAGCAGCGGGCTGCGCTCGCGGCCGGTGACGGCCAGCGCGCGCAGCTTGCCCGCCTTGACGTGCGGCAGCGAGGACAGCATCGGATCCATCATCGCGGAAACCTGCCCGCCCACCAGATCCTGCAGCGCCGGGGCCGCGCCCTTGTACAGCACGATGGGGATCTGCGAGCTGAGGCTGGTCTCGTACAGGAACTGCGCCGCGGCCAGGTGGCCGGCCGAACCGAAGCCGCTGGTCACGAAGGTGTATTTCTTGGGCTCGTTCTTGAGCAGCGACACGAAGTCCTTCACGTTGGAGGCCGGGACTTGCGGATGGACGCTGAAAATCAGCGCGCCTTGCGCGAGCATGCTGATGGGCGTGAAGTCCTTGACGGCATCGAACTTGATGGTCTTCTTGTACAGCAGGGAATTGATGGAGTGGATGGACGCGTTGAAATACAGCGTATAGCCGTCCGCGTCGGCCCGGGCGACGTGGGCCGCGCCGATCATGCCCGACGCGCCTGCGCGGTTCTCCACCACCACCGATTGCTTGAGTTCGTCCCTGAGCTTGTCGGCGAACAGGCGCGCCGTGCTATCGACCGCGCCGCCTGGCGCGTGCGGCACCACGATGGTAATGGGACGGGTGGGATACTCGCCCTGGGCCGAGGCAGCCCCCGAGAAAGCTACTCCGGCAGCGCCCAGCGCGGCAAGAGTAGTGCTGATGAAAGTGCGGCGGGTGGTGTGTTTCATGATTTTCCCCATATATTGAAACCAGTATTGTCTCTGTTTTCTATATATTTTTCTGAAATATAGAAATGCCCCCATGCGCTATGCGCTCCCTCCAGGGCCCGGCAAATCCAGCTACCACTGACTTCTTTTCCAACAACCATTCTCTCCAAGCCGATGCCGCCCAAAAGACGGGCGCCGCGGATCCGGCTCCGCCGGTCCGCCAGCGCCGCCCCCCGGGGGGCGCGCGAAGCGCGTAGGGGGGGGCCTAATACGTCCCCGGATACCCCCCGCCGTCGATCAGGATGCTCTGGCCGGTGATGTAGCCCGTGTGGGCCGAGCAGATGAACGCGCACAGCGCGCCCAGTTCCTCGGCGCGGCCCATGCGGCCGGCGGGATTGTTGCTGCCGCGTTCTTCCCACAGCTGATCGAAGGATTTGCCGGTTTCTTCCAGCATGCCCTCGATGTGCCGCCGCTGCGCGTCGGTGGAGAACACGCCGGGCAGCAGGTTGTTGACGGTGACGTTGTGGCGGACGGTCTGGCGGGCCAGGCCGGCAGCGAAGCCCACCAGGCCGGAGCGCGCGCCGTTGGACATCCCCAGTTCGATCTGCGGCGTTTTCACGCTGCGCGACACGATGTTGACGATGCGGCCGAACTTGCGGTCCATCATGCCGTCCACGGTACGGCGCATCATCTCGATGGGCCCCAGCATCATGGCGTCCAGCGCCTGGTGCCAGTCGTCCAGGCTCCACTTGCGGAAGTCTCCGGGCGCAGGACCGTCGGCGTTGTTGACCAGGATGTCGGGCGCGGGGCAGGCCGCCAGCGCGGCATCGCGGCCCGCCTCGCTGGTGATGTCCGCGACGACGTAGCGCACCGGCGTGCCGGTGGCCTGGCCGATCTCGGCCGCGGCCAGTTCGAGCGTGGACTGGGTGCGCGCGGCGATCACCACCTGCGCGCCTTCCTGCGACAGCTGCTGGGCGCACGCGCGCCCCATGCCGCGGCTGCCGCCGAACACCAGCGCGTGTCTACCTTGTATGCCGAGATCCATGCGTCTTCCTGTCGTCTATCCTGCAAGGGAGTTATACGGATTTGAGTTCTGGAGAGCTCCAGCCGTACTTCTTGTCCAGTTCCAGTTCGCGCACCACGCGCAGGCCCTTCTGCAGGGCTTCCGGCGCCAGGGCCTTGAGCGGCTTGCGCAGCTCGCCGGCCGGCAGGCCCACCGCCTTCATCAGCGACTTGATGGCGACGGGGTTGATGGCCGAGTACGAGAAATGCAGCATGGGCAGCAGGTGCAGGTACATGTCGCGGAAGCTCTCGGACACTTCCGGCGTCTTCCAGGGCTTGGAGATGACGGCGATCTCGGCCGGCGAGATGTTGCCGGTCATGTTGGCGGTGCCGTGGCCGCCCAGGCTCATGGTCGGCACGACCAGGCCCAGGTTGGGCGAATCGCAGCACATCACGGACACGTCGGGGCGGGCGCGCAGCACCTGGGCGACCTGGCCGACGCGCGTGGTCGATTCCTTGTGCACCACGTAGTTGGGGTGCTTGAAGATGCGCAGCAGGTTGTCCCAGTGCAGGTCGGTCTTCACGCGCGGCGGGTTGTTGTAGATGCCCAGCGGCAGGTCGGTCGCGTCGGCCACTTCCAGGAAGTAGTCTTCGAGGTCGGCTTCGGGGCCGCAGATGTAGGCGGGCGCGGCCAGGATCGCGCCGTCGGCGCCGTTGTCGCGGGCAAAGCGCAGGTAGTCTATGGTGGTGGCGGTGTTGTTGCCCGTGCAGCCGTAGAAGAACTTCATCTTCCCGGTCTTCATCTTGGCCGTCTCGGCAATGATCTGTTCGCGTTCCTTCTGCGACAGCATCGAGACCTCGCCGGTCGAGCCCATGATGAGCACGGCGGCCGTGCCGTTGTCCTCCTGGAACTTCAGCAGGGTGCGAAAGCCCTCGAAGTCCACGGTGCCATCCTGGTTGAACGGGGTGATCAGGGCGACGAACGACCCTTCGATTTTCATCTTTGCCATGGTAGTTCCACTAGTATGAGTTCATTCCCCCGCGCCCTGCCGGGCGCCCCTCTGGAAGGCGGCGCTGGCGGACCGGCGAGCCGGATCCGCGGCGCCCTGGGTGGGGAAAGGCAGGTTACGGGTTCGGGGGTAATGCCAAGTTGAAATGATACTCCGCGCTTTCTGCGCGTTCAGGCGCGCAGCGGCACGGGCGCGGATTCCACCTGGGCCAGGGCGGCGAAGCCGTTTTCCAGGTCGGCGATCAGGTCGGCGGGATCTTCCAGGCCGATGTGCAGGCGCAGCGCCTGTCCCTTGTGCGGCCACTGCGTGGTGGTGCGGTCGCCGGCGGGGTTGAACGGGATCACCAGGCTTTCGTAGCCGCCCCACGAGACGCCGATGCCGAACAGCTGCAGGGTGTCGATGAAGGCTTCCACCGCCGCCGGAGACGCCGGCTTGAGCACCACGGCGAAGAGGCCGCACGCGCCGAGGAAGTCGCGCTTCCACAGCGCATGGCCGGGGTGGCTGGGCAGCGCAGGATGCAGCACGCGCTCGACCTCCGGACGGGTTTCGAGCCAGGAAGCCACTTCCACGCCGCTTTTCCAGTGCTGCTGCAGGCGCACGTTCATCGTGCGCAGGCCGCGCAGCGCCAGGTAGGCGTCGTCGGGGCCGGCCGTCTGGCCCAGGTCCTGCGCCGCGCGCTTGACCAGCGGCCAGGTTTCTTCGGTGCAGGTGGCGATGCCCAGCATGGCGTCCGAATGGCCGACGATGTACTTGGTGGCGGCCTGGATCGAGACGTCCACGCCATGCTCGAAGGGCTTGAAGAATAGCGGGGTGCCCCAGGTGTTGTCCATGACCACCTTGGCGCCGTGCCGGTGCGCGGCCTCTGCGATGGCCGGGATGTCCTGCACCTCGAAGGTTTCCGAACCCGGCGATTCCACATAGACCACCCGCGTATTGGGGCGGATGAAGGCCTCGATGCCGGCGCCGCAAGTGGGATCGTAGACCGTGGTCTCGACGCCGAAGCGGCTCAGTACCCGGGTCAGGAAGCCGCGGGTGGGCGAATAGGCGCTGTCGGTCAGCAGCACGTGATCGCCGGCGGCCAGCAGTGCGGTCAGCACGGTCGTGCAGGCGGCCAGGCCCGAGGGAAAGAGCTGGGAGCGGCAGCCGCCTTCCAGCTCGGCCACGGCTTCTTCCAGCGCATGGTGCGTGGGCGTGCCGAAGCGGCCGTAGGTGCTCGCGCCGTGTTCGTCGGCGGCGCGGCGGCGCTTCTTGTCTTCCCATTCGGCCATCGTGGCGTGCAGGATGGTCGAGCCGCGGAAGATCGGCGTGTTGACGAGTCCGGCGAATCGTTCGGGATGGCGGCCGGCGTTCACCAGCCTGGTTTTCTCTTTCATGGCTACGCTGTTTCCTCTTGCTGTGCGCGATGGGGCCGGAGGGCCTTCCGCCACGCTGACCATTGAGGAAAGTGTAGAAGCAGGAGCGATTAAATTTTTTTCCTTATCGACTGGCTTTCGCCGGAAAAATGAAAAATAATTCTCTTTGAGAAAAATACAATGATAGGAAATTCCCTGTGGATAAAAAAGACAGAAACATTCTTTCGATCCTGCAGGAGGACGCCACGCTGTCGGTCAACGAGATTGCCGAGCGCGTGAGCCTTTCGCCCACGGCGTGCTGGAAGCGCGTCCAGCGGCTGACGCAGGAGGGTGTGATCCGCAAGCAGGTGTGCCTGCTCGACGACCGCAAGCTGGGCGTGGGGGTGACGGTGTTCGTGGCGGTCAAGACCAATCACCACGACCTGCAATGGCTGCAGAAATTCGCCGCCGGCGTGCGCGACATGCCCGAGGTGGTCGAGTTCTACCGCATGAGCGGCGACATCGATTACCTGCTGAAAGTAGTGGTGCCGGACATCCAGGGCTTCGACCTGGTGTACAAGAAACTGATACAGGTCGTGGAACTGTTCGACGTGAGTTCCAGTTTCGCGATGGAAGAATTGAAATATACGACGGCCCTGCCGCTGGATTACGCGTGAAGCCCACCCCTACCCGCTGTGCTCTGGGGCCGGGATTCGTGCAGATTATTGGTATCGCCGCGTAGTGGCAGGCGTTGGATTCTGGAGCAGTAGCATGGCTGGTGACATCAAGCGCTTTCCGTCCCTGTCGCATTGGGGCGCTTTTACCGCGGTGGTGGCCGATGGCCGCCTGCAGGCCTGCGAGCCGTTCGCGCGCGATCCGGCGCCATCTTCCATCCTGCAGTCCATGCCGGGCATGGTGCATTCGCCCCTGCGCATCGCCCGGCCGGCGGTGCGCGAAGGTTGGCTGAAGCGCCGCGGCGCCTCCGACCGCGGTGCGCGCGGCCGCGAGTCCTTCGTCGAGGTCGACTGGGACGTCGCGCTGCGGCTGGTGGCCGACGAACTGGCGCGGGTGCGCGCCGAACATGGCAGCGAAGCCATCTTCGGCGGCTCCTATGGCTGGTCGTCGGCGGGGCGGCTGCACCATGCGCGCACGCTCACCCACCGCTTCCTGAACGCGGGCGGCGGCTGCGTCAACCAGGCCGGCAATTACAGCTGGGGCGCGGCGCAGTTCCTGCTGCCGCACGTGATCGGCACGTATGCGCCGGTGACGGGGCGCGTCACCGACTGGAACAGCATGGCCGCCCATACCCGCCTGTTCGTGGCTTTCGGCGGCCTGCCGCTGCGCAATAGCCAGATCACCTCCGGCGGCGCCGGCGAGCACTCGACGCCGCGCTGGCTGGCGCGCGCGCTGGAGGCGGGCATGGAGCTCGCGGTCGTGAGCCCGACCCGGGACGACGTGCCCGAAGGCGTGCAGGCGCGCTGGATCCCGATCCGGCCCAATACCGACACCGCCATGATGCTGGGCATGGTGCACACCTTGCTGGTCGAGAACCTGGCGGACCGGGCATTCGTGCAAACCCACTGCGCCGGTTTCGACCGCTTCGAGCAGTACGTGCTGGGCAAGACCGACGGCACGGCCAAGAGCGCCGAATGGGCGCAGGACATATGCGGCGTGCCGGCCGCGGACATCCGCGCCCTGGCGCGCCAGGCGGCGACGACGCGCACCATGCTGACCTGCGCCTGGTCGCTGCAGCGCGCGCATCGCGGCGAACAGCCGTACTGGTGCTCGATCGCGCTGGCCTCGGCGCTGGGACAGATCGGCCTGCCGGGCGGCGGCTTCGCGTTCGGCCATGCCTCCATGAACGGCGTGGCCAATCCGCGCCCCGGCGTGGCCGCGCCTGAAATGGGGGCGGGCCGCAACCCGACCGGCAAGTCCATCCCGGTGGCGCGCATCGCCGACATGCTGCTGCATCCGGGCGAACCTTATGCCTTCAACGGCCGCGAGGACGTCTATCCCGATATCCGGCTGGTCTATTGGGCCGGCGGCAACCCCTTCCACCACCATCAGGACCTGAACCGGCTGGTGCGCGCCTGGAGCCGGCCCGAGACCGTCATCGTCCACGAAAGCTGGTGGACGCCTACCGCGCGCCGCGCCGACATCGTCCTGCCGGCCACCACCACGCTCGAGCGCAACGATATCGGCGGCTCCTCGCGCGACCGATTCGTGCTCGCCATGCACCAGGCGCTCGCGCCCCAGGGCCAGAGCCGCAACGACTTCGACATCTACCGCGAACTGTCCGCCCTGGCCGGCCACGAGCAGGCCTACACCGAGGGCCGCGACGAGATGGGCTGGCTGCGCCATATCTACGGCAATCTGGCGGCCAACTGGCGCGAAGGAGGTTTCGACGTTCCCGAATTCGAGGCCTTCTGGCAGCAGGGATTCCTGGAGCTGCCGGAACCGGCGAAATCCTTTGTTCTGTTCGAAGATTTCCGCCGCGATCCGGCTGCCCATCCGCTGTCCACCCCGTCGGGCCGCATCGAGGTCTACTCCGAGCGCATCGCCGGCTTCGGCTACGACGACTGCGCGCCGCATCCGGCCTGGCTCGAGCCGGTCGAATGGCTGGGCACCGCGCAGGCCAAGCGCTTCCCGCTGCACCTGGTGACCTCGCAGCCCGCGGACAAGCTGCATTCGCAACTGGATGCCGGAGCGGTATCGGTAGCGGCCAAGATCAAGGGCCGCGAGCGCATCCGGCTGTCGCGCGCCGACGCGGCCCGCCGGGGGGTCGAGAGCGGCGACCTGGTCAGGGTCTACAACGAGCGCGGCGCCTGCATGGCGGCCGCCGTCGTGGGCGAGGCGGTGATGCCCGGCGTGGCCGTCATGTCCACCGGCGCGTGGTTCGATCCGGCCGACGACGCCCTGGAACGGCACGGCAACCCCAACGTGCTGACGGTCGACGTGGGAACGTCCAGGCTTACGCAGGCGCCCAGCGCGCTGTCGGCGCTGGTGGAGGTGGAGAAGTGGCAGGGCGAGGCCCCGGCGGTGGAGGCCTTCGACCTGCCGGCCTTCGCGGTCTAGCGCTCGGCGAGAACGGATTTGCGGCGCGAGTAGAGGAAATACACGATCAGTCCGGCGGCCACCCACAGGCAGAAGGCCAGCCAGGTGATCCGGTCCAGGTGCGCGATGAGGAATACGCAGCAGGCGACGGCCGCGAGCGGGACGTAGGGTACGCCGGGGCAGCGAAAACCCCGCTGTAGTCCCGGATGGGTCTTGCGCAGGACGATGACGGCCAGCGAGATCAGCGAGAACGCGGCCAGCGTGCCGATGTTGATGAGCTCGGCCAGCACCGCCAGGGGGACGAGCCCGGCGACCAGCGCGAAAACGAGCCCGACGGACCACGTCAGCGCGAAAGGGGTCGCATAGCGGGGGTGCAGGCTGGCCAGCCGACGCGGCAGCAGGCCGTCGCGGGCCATGGCGTAGAGGATGCGCGTCAGGCCGTAGCTCATGACCAGGATGACCGTCGTCATGCCCAGGATCGCGCCCAGGTCCACCACGCCCGCCAGGCCGAGCTGCCCGGTGCGCTGCAGCGCCAGCGACACCGGGTGGTCGGCGTTGGAAGCGAAATCCCGGTAGGGCACGATGCCGGTCATGACCAGCGTGACGAGCACGTACAGCACGGTGCAGATCAGCAGCGAACCGAGGATGCCGAGCGGCAGGGAGCGCTGCGGGTTTCTGACTTCCTCGGCCGACGAGGCGACCGCGTCGAAGCCGATGAAGGCATAGAACATCAGGGCCGCGCCGGCATACACGCCGCCCATGCCGTACGGCATGAAGGGCGTCCAGTTCTCGGTTCGCACGTGGCTGGCGCCGGCGGCGATGAAGAGCACCACCACCAGGATCTTGATCACGACCATCGCGTTGTTCACCCGCTTGGACTGGCGGATGCCGAGCGAGAGCAGGGCGGTGACGGCGGCCAGGACCAGGAAGGCGGGCAGGTTGAACAGCGAGCCGCTGCCGGCCGCCGCCCCGGGCGCGGCGCGCAGCGCCTCGGGCAGGTGCAGTCCGAGGCCCGCGACCAGCGACTGCAGGTAGCCGGACCAGCCCGCCGCGACGGCCGAGGCCGCCAGGCCGAACTCCAGGATCAGGATCCAGCCGATCAGCCAGGCCGGGAGCTCGCCCAGCGTGGCGTAGACATAGGTGTAGACCGAACCCGATACCGGCAGCGAGGACGAGAATTCGGCATAGGACAGCGCCGAGAAGAAGCAGGCGACGGCCGCCAGGACGAAGGACAGAGACAGGGCGGGGCCGGCGATCAGGCTGCCGGTGCCGGTAAGAATGAAGATGCCCGAGCCGACGACCGCGCCCACGCCCAGCATGACGAGATCGAAGGTGGAAAGGCTTTTGCGCAGGCCCGCCATCCGGCGCTGCGCCAGCATGCTGTCTATGCTTTTGACGCGGAACAGGTCCATGGTCACCCCGCTCGATGTGGCGTTGGGCAATGCCGTCCGGTGCCCGCACGCGGCAGCATGCGCGATGGTGGCCTCGCCAGCAGGAATCGAACCTGCATCTGAGTCTTAGGAGGACCCTGTTCTATCCATTGAACTATGGCGAGCAAGACGCGGGCGGCCATGGCCGCCCGGGAAGCCCAGCATTCTAGCATCGTCGCCGGCGCCCCGGCATGGGCCGGGTCACTCGGGCGCGGCGGCGCGCAACAGTGCTTGTTCGATCGCCTCGCGCGTGAGCGCCGGGGCCAGCTTGCCGACGAATTCGTACAGGTGGCGCGGCCAGTAGGCGCCGCGGCGGGCCAGCGCGTAGACGGTGCTGGTCGGAAACAGGTGGTCCACGGGCCGCGCGTCCAGCTTGCGGTCGCGCGAGCGCTGGTAGGCGATCAGCGGGATGACGGCCAGGCCGACGCCGGTGGCGGCATAGCTTTTCATGATTTCGACGTCGGTGCCGCGCATCGCGATCGTCGGCACGAGTCCCGCCGCTTCGAAGGCGGCGTTGATGCGCCAGCCTATGGCGTGCTGCTCGCTGTAGGTGATGAGCGGGCAGCCGGCGATGGCCGCCAGGGTCAGCGGCTGGGCCGAGAAGATCGGATGGCCGCGCTGGCCGATCAGCACGTGCTTGAGCTCATAGCAGGGAATGGCGGCAAGCGTGGGCGGCACGATGCGCGGCATGGTGGACAGGCCCAGGTCCACTTCGCCGGTCGCGACCAGGTCGGCGATCTCGGACGGCGTGGCCTGGACCAGGTGCAGGCCGACGCCGGGGTGGCGCTGGGCGAAGGCGGGCACGATGTCCTGCAGGGCATAGCGGGCATGGGTGTGGGTGGTGGCGATGGCCAGCCGCCCTCCCGAGCCGCGCTGGTGGTCGCGCACGATCTGGGCGATGTCTTCGGTTGCCGCGAGCATGCCGCGCACGCAGCGCAGCACGTCGCGGCCTACGTCGGTGAGCCCCAGGATGCGGCTCTTGGAGCGGATCAGCAGGGTGACGCCCAGGCTGTCTTCCAGCAGCCGGATCTGCTTGCTGACGGCCGATTGGGTCGTGCACAGTACCTGAGCGGCGCGGGAGACGTTCATATCCTGGTCGACGACGGTGTGGAAGGCGCGCAGTTGCTGGAGTTTCATCGGTGCCGGCCGGCGTTCTGGTCGCTTGGATAATTCCAAAATGGAATAGACCTACGCAATTTATCATTTCCTGGAAAACCTCGGGCGGCCTACCATGCCGTCATTACCTGGAACACGGATCAGAGGAGCCGCTCGTGCAATCTTCTTCGCACTCGCTGGATGGGCTGCAGGCCTGGATAGGCCGCAGCGAATCGGCCACGGACGCCGCGACGCCGCAACTGGCGCAGCGGCTGTCGGCAACGATCGAATCGCCCCGCGGGCTCGATTTCGAACGGGGCCAGGAATTGCCGCAGATGTGGTACAGCGTGCTGTTCCCGCGCGTGGTGCCGCGCTCGCAACTGGGACGCGACGGCCATCCCGCCCTGGGCGACTTCCTGCCGCCCGTGCCGCTGCCCAAACGCATGTTCGCCGGCAAGCGCATCCAGTTCCTTGCGCCTGTGCGGATCGGCGACGAGCTCGAGCGCGTCTCTGAAATCGCCGCGGTGACGCCCAAGCAGGGCAGTTCGGGGCAACTGGTGTTCGTCACGGTGCGCCACACCATACGCGGCGCTTCCGGCGCGCTGGTGGTGGAAGAGCAGGACGTGGTCTATCGCGACAGCGTGCTGGGCAAGGAGGGCGGCGCGGCCAAGCCGGCGCCCGCGCCGTTCGAGGCCGAGCGCCGTTCCGAGACCATCGTGGCCGATCCGGTCATGATCTTCCGCTACAGCGCGCTGTGCTTCAACGGCCATCGCATCCACTACGACCTGCCCTATGCCACCGGGGTCGAGGGATATCCGGGGCTGCTGGTCAACGGCGGGCTGTCCGCGCTGTGCGCTGCCGAGCACCTGCACCAGGCCTGGGACGGCCGGCGTCTGGCGCGCATCGCCACCCGCAACGTCGCGCCGCTGTTCGAAGGCATGCCCTTCCGCATCGAGAGCCGCGCCGGCGCCGAACCCGGCGCCGTCGAGTTCCGCGTGGTCACCGAGGCCGGCAGGACGACCCTGCAAGGGTCGGCGCAGTTGGAGGCCGCATGAGCGCGGACAAAGGGCCGCTCGAGGGCCTGCGCGTGGTCGATCTCACGCAAGTGGTGGTCGGCCCGTACGCGACGCAATTCCTGGCCGATTTCGGCGCCGAGGTGATCAAGATCGAACATCCCTCGGGCGACCTGGCGCGCTGGATAGGGGGCCGTTCGCCCACGCCGGGCATGGCGGCCAAGTACCTGCACCTGAACCGCAACAAGAAAAGCGTGGCGCTGGACCTGAAAAAGCCCGGCGCGCTCGATGCGCTCAAGAAACTGATCGCCACCGCCGACGTCGTGGTCCACAACATGCGGCCGCCCGCAGCCGCGCGCCTGGGCCTGTCGCCCGGGGACCTGATCAAGATCAAGCCAGACCTGATCTACTGCAGCGTGGTGGGTTTCGGCCAGGAAGGGCGCTATCGCGACAAGCCTGCCTACGACTCCATCATCCAGGGCGCCTCGGGGCTGGCGGCGATCAACAATTTCGGCGACGGCCTGCCGCGCTTCGTGCCCATGGTGATCGCCGACCGCACCGTGGGCATCCTGGTGGCGCAATGCATCACCATGGCCGTCGTGCAGCGGCTGCGCCACGGCGGGCCGCAAGTGGTCGAGGTGCCGATGTTCGAGAGCATGACGGCCTTCGTGCTGGCCGAGCACATGTTCCTGCGGACCTTCGATCCGCCGCTGGGCGGGGCCGGCGACAGCCGCCTGCTCGACCCGAATTCGCGTCCGGTGCGGACCGCCGACGGCTTCATCTGCGTGACGGCCAACACCGACGAGCAGGTGTTCGCGATGTTCCGAGCCATGGGCCGGCCCGAGCTGTGCGCCGATCCGCGCTTCGCCGAAAAGCGCGCCCGCTTCGAGCACATCGGCGAGATGTTCCGCCTGCGCAACGAGGCTTTCCTGATGCGGACCACGGCGGAATGGGTGGCGCTGCTGGAGGCGGCGGACGTGCCCGCCATGCCGCTGCATACGCTGGACTCCGTGCTGGACGATCCGCACCTGGCCGAAACCGGCCTGTTCCAGAAGGTCGAGCATCCGACCGAAGGTACCATCACCAACCTGCGCAATCCGGTGAAATTCTCGTCGTACGAGCCGGCGCTGAAACAGACGGCGCCGCACATCGGCCAGGACAGCGAGGACGTGCTGCGCGGCGTCGGCTTGTCGCAGCAGGAGATCGATGCCATGGCGCGCAGCGGCGCCATGGTCCAGCACCGGCCCGTCGCGGCCGCAGCATAGCAAAAAGGAGGAGCAGACATCATGACCAGCCTGGCTGAACGGGCGCTGCAGCGCGAATTGCCCGTGTGGCGCTCGCTGCTGTACGTGCCGGCCAACGTACCGCGCTTTGTCGAGAAGGCCCATACCCGGGGCGCCGACGCGATCATCCTCGATCTCGAGGACAGCGTGCCGGCGGACCAGAAAGCCGCCGCGCGCGAGCAGGTTCCGCAGGCCGCAGCGCAGGTGCGCCAAGGCGGCGCGGACGTGCTGGTGCGGGTCAACCGGCCGCTGTCGCTGTGCGTGCGCGACATCGAGGCGGGCATGGCGGGGCCGATCGACGGCTTCGTCGTTCCCAAGGTCGACGGGCCCTCGCACGTGCGGCTGCTCGACGAACTGGTGACCGGACTCGAAGAGGATGCGGGCCTGCCGGCGGGACGCATCCGTTTCGTGCTGACGATCGAGACGCCCGAGGCTTTCGAGCAGATGTCGGATATCGCGCGGGCCTCGCCGCGCGTGGCCGGGCTCAACCTCGGCGCCGAGGATTTCTCGCTCAGCGGCGGCTTCGAGCCGGTCGAGGAAGTGCTGCTGATGCCCAAGCAGCGCATGATCCTGGCCGCCCGCGCCGCCGGCGTGATGCCGCTGGGTTTTATCGGCACGGTGGCGGATTTCTCCGACTGGGAGCGCTTTCGCGCCATGGTGCGGCGCTCGCGCCAGTTCGGGTTCGACGGCGCCAGCTGCGTGCATCCCGGCCAGGTGGCCATCGTCAACGAAGAGTACGGCCCGCGGCCGGGCGACGTGGACTACGCCCGCCGCGTCATCGACGCCGCGGACCGGGCGCAGGCCGAAGGGCGCGCGTCGTTCCAGCTGGACGGCAGGATGATAGACATCCCCGTCATCGAGCGCGCCCGCAAGCTGCTGGAACGCCAGCGGCGCATCGAGGCGCGGGCGCAGCGCGCCTGAACCGCGGCGCCGCACCGCATCGCACACCTAGAGCCACCCCAGGCTCGCATCCAAGGATCTGATCATGTCTCAGTGCTCTCGTTTGTCCCATGTGGTGGCAGTGGCTGTCTTGGCGATGTCGTTGCCGGGCGCTTCTTATGCGGCGGCGCCAGGTTTTCCTGCCAAGCCCGTTCGCATCGTCGTCGGCTGGCCGCCGGGGGGATTGGCGGACATCGCGTCGCGCACGGTCGCCGAACAGTTGGCTGCGCTATGGAAACAGCCTGTCATCGTGGATAACCGTGCCGGTGCCTCGGGGGCCATCGCCGCAGATTTCGTGGCGCGTTCGCCCGCGGACGGGTATACGCTGCTCGCCATCATGCCCGACCACGTCATTTTGCGGGCCGTCCAGCCCAAGCCTGCGGGCTCGCCGAACGCCGATTTCGCGCCGGTATCGCAGCTCGGCATCGCGCCTTTGCTGGTCATGGTCAATCCGAAAGTGGGGGTCGAGACCATTCAGGATCTCGTCGCGCTTGCCAAGCGCAAGCCCAACGCATTGACCTACGCCACACCGGGCGCGGCGTCCATGCACCATCTGTCGCAAGCACTCCTGAATTCGCAGACCGGAGTGCAGATGATGCACATTCCTTATAAAGGGGGAGCGCCGGCCATGATGGACGCAATCGGCGGCGTCGTGGATATGACATTGGGAAGTCCGGCGCAGTCGCTTGCCTACGTTCAGTCGGGGAAGCTCAAGGCCCTCGCCGTTACGTCGTCGAAGCGTTCGGCATTGCTTCCGGAGATTCCCACCGTATCCGAGACCGTGCTGCCGGGGTTCGCCGCCGGATTGTGGGTGGGCGTGCTTGCCCCCGCCGGCACGCCGGATGCGTTGGTGCGGCAGATCGGCGCGGATATCCGGAAAGTCATGACCCAGTCGTCGGTGCGCAGCAAGCTGCAGGAGCAGGGAGTGGACGTAGTCGCCAGCACGCCTGAGCAATTCTCCGCTTTCATGCGGGAAGAAGAGGTGCGCTGGACCGAGGTAGTGAAGAAGGCGGGCGTGACGGCGAACTGATGCCGGTGTCACGCGTGCGATCCCTCGAATGACCGGAGAACGCTTCAAAATGGAAACCGCGACACCTTATGGCCTTGCGCCGTATCTGATAGATCGGATCATGCAAAAGCGAGGCCGGCTCCATGTGTTCGAGCGCATGGAGCCGGCCAAGACCGCGCTGGTCGTGATCGACATGCAGTACTACTACCTGGATGATGTTCCGTCGGCGCAAATCATCATTCCCACGGTCAACCGGCTCGCCGCGGGTTTCCGCAGCAAGGGGGCTCTGGTCGCATGGGTGCAGAGTACCGCGGGGCGTGGAGGACAAAGCCTGTGGCCGCTCTACCATGATTCATTCTTCCAGGCGGAAAACGGGGCCCGGCATAGGGATGGCCTGACGGAGGGAGCATACGGACATCGGCTTCATGCGGAGCTCGATGTCTCTACCGTGGACCTTCTTGCCAACAAAAGCCGTTTCAGCGCTTTCTTGCCTGGAAAATCGGACCTTCCCGATCTTCTCGCCGCAAGGGGCGTGGAGAACGTCGTGATCGCCGGCGTGGTCACCAATTTCTGCTGCGAAACGTCGGCTCGGGACGCCATGATGCTGGACTACCGTGTCGCAATGATTTATGACGCGACCGCCGCGCGTTATGAAGAAGACCATCGAATGGGATTGTCCAGTGCGTTCGTCAATTTTTGCGACGTTCGCATGGCGGACGAAATGCTCGAGTCGGTCTTGATCTGAACCCCGAATCTGCCGTGCCCGGCGGCGCCTGTGTGCGCCGCCGCTTTCGTTCGTCCGTCCGAAAAAATATAGATAATTTGTTTATAACAAATTAATCATATATTATTCGTCGCATGGAACTGTTTCGTAGCATTCTCTATGTGCCCGGAGCCAAGCCCCGAGCGCTGGCGCGAGCTAGCCAGGCAGGGGCCGACGCGCTGGTGCTGGATCTCGAGGACGCCGTCGCGCCGGCCGCCAAGACCGAGGCCCGCCGCGGTGTCGCCGGCATGCTGCAAGGCGGAGGGTTCGCCGGGCGGCGCGCCATCGTGCGCATCAACGGCCTGGATACGCCTTGGGGCAGGGACGACCTGGAGATGGTGCGGCAATGCCGGCCGGAAGCCGTCCTGGTGCCGAAGGTGGAGTCGGCCGAAGCGCTCGAGCGGGTGCGGACAGGCCTCGGCGATGCCGCCGGCGCCGTCCCGCTCTGGGCAATGCTCGAAACCCCTTTGGGCGTGCTGCATGCCGAAGACATCGCCAGGCATGCGGCGGATCGCGGTATGCGCCTGTCCTGCCTGGTGCTGGGACTGAACGATTTATCGAGCGCGACCTGCGCCAGCCAGCTGCCGGGCCGCGTGCCGATGCTGCCGTGGCTGTCGGGCACGGTCCTGGTGGCGCGGGCGTATGGGCTGCCGATCGTCGATGGCGTTTTCAATGACTACGGAGACGAGCGGGGCCTGCGAGCCGAATGCGAGCAGGCGCGCCATCTCGGCTTCGACGGCAAGTCGTTGATCCATCCGGCGCAGGTCGCGGTCGCCAACGCGGCATTTGCCCCGAGCCGCGAGGAGATCGCGCACGCCCGCGCGGTGATCCGGGC
This sequence comes from Pigmentiphaga humi, assembly GCF_900606115.1. GTDB lineage: Bacteria > Pseudomonadota > Gammaproteobacteria > Burkholderiales > Burkholderiaceae_B > Pigmentiphaga > Pigmentiphaga humi. The sequence goes on along the minus strand of NZ_UWPJ01000012.1, from coordinate 15,542 downwards.
ATTCGAGGCGCCCGGAGCCGAGTCGCTGGGAGCGATCGGCATCGACGGGCGCATGGTCGAACGGCTGCATTTGTCGCAGGCCCGCCGCGTCCTGGCGCTTTCAGCCGCTTGAGGCCGCGAGCACGGAAATGAGCGTCTGCACGGTCTGCCTGACGTGAGCGTTCAGCGCCTCGGTAAGCGCGGCCGTGTCCCGGCTGAGCGCGGCCTCGAACAGGGCCTGGTGCTCGGCATGGATGTCGCGCGCGATGGCGGGCTTGGCGGAGAGGTATTGGTTTCGGTAGAAGTCCGTGTAGTCGAAGAGGTCGGCATTGAACTTCTGCAGCCATTCGGAGGGACAGTCGGCCACCAGGACCATATGGAAATGGCGATGGCGAGCTTCCCAGTCGGGATTGATGGTGGTCGAGTCGGAGGGGGTGCGGGGCGTGCGGAACAGGTGGTGCGCCGCCACGATCAGCTCTTTTTCCCATTCGGGCGATTCATTCTTGAACGACTCTCTCACCATGATTTCGTTGACCCAGCAGCGGGTGTCCCCCAACTGCCGGATCTCGGTGACGCTCACGTCGCGCACGAAAAAGCCCCGCTGATCGGATTGCTTGATCAGCAGTTCGGCCGCCAGGCGGTTGAGCGCCTCGCGCAGCGGGATGGGGCCGATCTTGTAGCGCTCGCGCAATCCATCGATGGACAGCCGGGAGCCCGGGCGGAAGGTTCCGAAGAGGATGTCCCGCCGCAGCAGTTCATAGGCCCGCGTAGCGGTGGTTTCCGTCGCGGCGTCGGTCGGAGAAGTCGTTTTCATTGCTGAATCATATATTTTTTTGACACGGGGCTGCTCAAAATGCGGGATGAGATTGTGGTGGATGTGCTGATCGCCGGCGCCGGACCGGTGGGGCTCAGCTGCGCGCTGGAGTTGGGCTTGCGCGGCGTGCGGGTGCTGGTCGTCGAACAGAACGACCGGGGCGGCAAACAGCCGCGGGCGAAGACGACCAATATCCGCTCCATGGCGCACATGCGCAGATGGGGCATCGCGCAGAGAATCCGCGAAGCCAGCCCGCTGCCGGTGGATTATCCGGCGGACATCGTCTTCGCCACCCGGTTGTTCGGGCATCCTATCGCGCACTTCGAGAATGTCTTCTTCGGAAAACGGGAGCGCAATCCCTTCTTTCCGGAGAAGGGGCAATGGATCCCGCAGTACACGGTGGAAGCGGTGATCAGGGAGCGCCTGGCCGAACTGTCCAACGTGGAAATCCGATTCAACGCGGCCTTGAATGCGTTGCGGGAAGAGGGCGATCGCGTTCGGGCCACGGTCGCCGATACCGCGGCCGGCAATGAGTTCGCGGTGGATGCCGCCTACGTGGTCGGGGCCGATGGCGGGCGCAGCACCACGCGCACGCTGCTCGGCATCCAGCTGGAGGGCGACTACGCCTACATGGCCAACTACCTCGCCATCTACCGTGCGCCGGGCCTGCTCGATTCGCATCCGCAGGCCAAGGCCGTGTCGTACTGGCTGGTCAATGCGGACAGCCCGGCCGTCACCGGCCCGATGGACCGGGGGGACACGTGGTTCTTCTCGACCCAATTGCCCAAGGGCCAGGCCCCCTACGACCTGGAGACGGGCGCGCGCAAGATCCGGGAGGCCATCGGGCAGGACGTCGAGTTCGAGATCCTCGAAACGGATACCTGGCAGGCGCACAGGCTGATCGCGTCCACGTATTCCAAAGGACGCATCTTCCTGGCCGGGGACGCATGCCACCTGCATCCGCCCATGGGCGGCTACGGCATGAACCAGGGGATAGGCGACGCGGTCGACCTGGGCTGGAAAATCGCGGCGGTGCTGCAGGGATGGGGCGGGCCCGCGCTGCTGGCGTCCTATGAGCAGGAGCGCAAGCCGGTGCACCGGATGTTCGTCCAGGAGGCGACGGAAAACTACGCCTACGTCACCCATCATATGGTCAACCCGACGCTGGAGCGCGACGACGAGGAAGGCCGGCAATCGCGCGCGCTGCTCGGCGAAAAAATCATGCAGGCCAAGCAGCGCGAGTTCAAGGCGATCGGAACCGTGCTGGGATACACCTATGCGCCCTCGCCGCTGATCGTGCCCGACGGCACGCCTCAGGAGCCCCTGGATCCCCTGGTGTACGTGCCCAGCGCCAGGCCGGGAGCCCTGGCGCCCCATCTCTGGCTGGACGACGGCTCTTCGCTCTATGACCGCCTCGGCCAGGGCTACACCCTGCTGGTCCTGGGCGGCGGTTCCCGCCACGGCGCACAGGCGCTCCAGGCCGCGGCGGAGCAGGCGGGACTGCCGCTGGCGACGGTCGAGGTCGATTCTCCCCAGGCTGCCGAACTGTATGGCTGCGCATTGGCCATCGTGCGGCCGGACCAGCACATCGCATGGCGGGGCAGCCGCGCGCCGGACGATGCCGGCGCCGTGATTCGGACGATCGCGGGATGGGGGGAGGGCAGCCCGTCGGAAAGTGCCGCCGTAGCGGCCGGGAGCAGCGTGTCATGAATCGGGAAAGCATCGGGCAGGACGAAACGGTCGGGATCATCGGCATCGGCCGGATGGGCGAGGCGATCGCCAACCGGCTGCTCGACGCCGGGCGTGAGGTAGTCGTGTGGAACCGCTCGCCCGGCAAGACCGCCGAGCTGGCCGGGCGCGGCGCCGGAGTCGCCGCGTCCCCACTGGAAGTGGCCAGGCGCTGCCGGACGGTAATCGTCATCGTGCGCGACGACCTGGCGATGCAGGCGGTCTATTTTTCGGACCAGGGCCTGCTGCGCGCACCGCTGCGCGACAGGGTGATCGTCGACATGACGACCGCCACGGTAGCGGCGATGAAACAGGCGGGGCAGGCCGTCGTCGGCGCGGGCGGCGCATTCCTGGATGCGCCCGTCTCCGGCACGGTCGCGCCGGCCCGTTCCGGCCAACTGCTGGTCTTGGCGGGCGGAAGCGCCGAGCATCTGGACCGGGCCCGCCGCGTCCTGGAGAAGCTGGCGCGCAAGATCACGCACGTCGGCCCGCTCGGCTCGGGCATCGCCATGAAGCTGGTGCTCAACCTGCCGCTCGCCACCTACTGGCAAACGCTGGGGGAAGCCTTGGCGATGGGGCGGGCATACGGGCTCGACGTCGACACCATGCTGGGACAGATCGCCGACAGCAAGGCCGCCATCGGCGCGCTTTCTTCCAAACTCGACACGATCATGGGGCGCGCCGAACGCGTCGAGTTCGACCTCGCGGGCCTGCGCAAGGACTTGGCGGCGATGCGCGCCACGGCGGCCGAGGCCGGTCTGGTGCTGCCCGCCTCGTCGGCGGCGGCCGAGAGCGCGGCGCGCGCCGACGAGGCGGGTTGGGGCGGCCGCGATCTCGCCCAACTGGTCCGGTTCGTCGCCGGCCTGGAATGACCCCTGCGCGCTTCCGCTGGCGCGCTGGCATGAAAGCGATGCCGCCGGTCGAGGCCGGCGGCGGATAACGAAACATGGTGGGAGAAGACTCTTGGATAGACCAACAATCATCACTTGCGCCATCACCGGCAATCACACGACGCGCGAGCAGAACGAACGGCTGCCGGTCACGCCCGGGGAGATCGCGGCCGCCTGCCTGGAAGCGGGGGAAGCGGGCGCTTCGATCGTCCACATACACGTGCGGGATCCGGCCACCGGCGCGCCGTCGATGGAGGTGGAGCTCTACGCGGACGTGGTGCGGCGGGTACGCGAGTCCATGCCCGGACTCGTGCTCAACCTGACGACGGGTCCGGGCGGCCGCTTCCAGCCGTCGAGCCACGATCCCGTCGTGCCGGGGCCGAGGACCAATTTCCTGGTTCCGGAAAAGCGCGTGGAGCATATCCGCATCATTCGCCCCGACATCGCCACCCTCGATCTCAACACCATGACGTTCGGCCGCGAAGTCGTCATCAATACGCCGGACAACATCCGGCGCATGGCCGCGGTGATCCGCCAGGCCGGCGTCGTGCCCGAACTCGAACTGTTCGATTCCGGCGACATGCATCTCGCAGCCGACCTGATCGAGGACGGAACGCTGGAGCCCGCGCCGCTCTGTTCGATCGTGATGGGCGTGCGCTACGGCTTCCAGCCTTCGATCGAAACCCTGATTTATGCGCGCGGGCTGCTGCCGGCCGGCGCGACCTGGACGGCATTCGCCACCGGCCGCCAGGCATTCCCCATGGTTGCCCTGGCCTATCTCGCCGGCGGCAACGTCCGCGTGGGCATGGAGGACGCGGTCTACCTCTCTCGGGGCGTGCTGGCGCAGAGCAACGCGGAAATGGTCGGCAAGGCGCGGCGCATCGTGGAGGAACTGGGCGGTGCCGTATCCAACTGCCGGCAGACCCGCGAGCGCCTCGGCCTGTCGGTTGCAGGCATTTCCTGAAACAGCCCGGCGGCCGGCCGACAGCCTTCGCCGCTTCGATTCGAAACAGGCAGCCATGCCACTTCCGGAGATCCCCATGGCAGAGAAAGAGACGTTCGTCCGCGACACACGCCCGCCCCGGCCGAAGGCGCCGCCCGGTTCCTGGGATTGCCAGGTGCACGTCTACGGCGACCCCGCGCGGTTTCCTCCCCGGGCGCAAAGCGCTTACGCGCCTCCGCGGGCCTACTTCGAAGACGTCCACAGGATGGCGTCGACCCTGGGCATGGGTTATGTCTCGATCGTGCAGGCCAGCGTCTACGGCGCCGACCACAGCGCGTTGCTGGACGCGCTCTCGAGAGGCGACGGCGGCGTGTACGAGGGCGTGACATACCGAGGCATCGCGATCGTCAACGACGACGTGTCCGACAAGGAGCTCCTGCGCCTTCACGAAGCAGGCGTGCGCGGGGCGCGATTCAATTTCTGGCGCCGCCTGAACGTCACGCCGACAGTGCCCGAGTTCCTCCGGTCGATCGAGCGGATCAGCCAGTTCGGCTGGCACGCGCGGGTCCACGTCACCGAGCCGGAGCTGCTGGAGCTGCAGCCTGTCTTCGCGGCCGCGAAGGGAACCTTCGTCATCGACCACATGGGACATCTTCCCTTTGCCGACGGGCTGCAGCAGCCGGGCGCCCGGGCCATTCTCGATCTGCTGCGGCGCGAGAACTGGTGGGTGATGCTGTCGCACGGCGACCGGAGTTCGGCCACGGAACATCCCTGGGACGACGCCATTCCCTTCACGCGGGCCTATTTCGAAGCGGCGCGCGACCGTTCCGTCTGGGCCACCGACTGGCCTCATCCCGAGTACCCCAAGACGCCCGTGAACGACGCCGAACTGGTCGAGCTGATGCACCGGTGCCTGCCGGACGCCCGCGAGATGGAGGCGGTATTCGTGACCAATCCCAAGCGCCTGCACGGCGAGCCCGCCTGAAACGGACATTCGATCCAGCACATGGAAGAGGAGACAACAATGAAGAACCCATCCAAGCAGCGCCGGCCCCTGCGAGCCGCCGCATCGTTCGCGGCCTGCGCGCCGGCCATCGCCGCCGCGGCCTTGTCGCTGGCCGCCCAACCCGCATGGGCGCAGGCCAAGTGGCCCAGCAAGCCCATCCGTCTGGTCGTGCCGTTCCCCCCTGCCGGCAGCGCGGATTCCGTGGCCCGCCTGGTGGCGCACACGCTGTCGGAGCGGCTCGACCAGCGGGTGATGGTGGAGAACAAGCCGGGCGGCAACATGGTGATCGGCGCGGCCGACGTCGCCCGCGCGGCGCCGGACGGACACACGCTGCTGTTCACGCTGGATACCGTCTTTACCGTCAATCCGTTCGCCTACGGCAAGCTGCCCTACGATCCCGTCAAGGATTTCGCGCCGGTCTCGCTGGTCACCACGCAATCCATGTGGTTCGTCACGAATCCGAAGAAACCCTTCCGGACCATGCAAGAGCTCGAGCGCGTGGCCAAGGCGTCTCCCGGGACGGTGAATTACGGGTCCGGCGCGATCGTGGGACAGTTGACCGGCGAGTTGATGAAATCGATCACCCACGCCCGCATGACCTTCATTCCCTACAAGGGCAGCGCGCCAACCGCCCAGGCCCTGCTGGCGGGCGACATCGACCTGGCGGTGGCCGACATCACGCCTTTCGCGCCCCACATCAAGGAGGGAAAGCTGATCGCCCTGGGGCAGACTGGGACCAGCCGCTCCGACTTCCTGCCCGACGTGCCGACCATGATCGAACAGGGCTGGAAGGATTTCGAGGTGACCGGGTGGTTTGCGATATACGCCCCGGCCGCGACTCCGCCGGCGATCGTTTCCAGGCTCAACGGCGAGATCGCCGCCGCGCTGGCCACGCCGGATGTGAAGCAACGGATCTGGGAGCTGGGCATGAACGCGATGTCCAGCACGCCGGAAGAACTGCGCCAGCGCGCCGCGAAGGATGCCGCGCGCTGGGAGCCCATCATCCGCGCCGAGAACATCAAGCTCGATTGACCGCTCGGCGCGTTTTCCTGCGGCCTTCGGCGGGCCCGGCGCGGCGGTGGGCGCGCCGTCCGCCGGCCGGGCTGTTCTTTCTGTGGAGCAGACGATGAGTTTGAATACGCCGTTCTTGCTGAACGCCTGGTATGCGGCAGCGTGGGACTATGAAGTGGGGGACAAGCCGCTGGCGCGCATGCTGCTCGGGACGCGCGTGGCGCTCTATCGCCGCGGGGACGGCGAATATGCCGCCCTGGAGGACCGCTGCGCCCATCGCCTGGTGCCCCTGAGCTGCGGCAGGGTCGAGGGCGACACGCTCGAATGCGCCTATCACGGCCTGCGGTTCGACGCGGCGGGGCAGTGCGTCACGAATCCCCACGGCCCCATTCCGACGGCGGCCAGGGTGAAGAGCTTCGCCGCGCGCCAGCGCCATGGCATGGTGTGGATATGGCTGGGCGACGCCGCGCTCGCCGACGACGGCGCGATACCCGACTTCGGGTTCATGGACGACGATGCCCTGAACGCCCGGCGCATCAGGGGCCACATGCATACGCGCGCCGGCTACACCCTCATGGCCGACAACATTCTCGACCTGGGCCACATAGAGTTCCTGCATGGCGGCACGCTGGGCACCGAAGCGGTGCGGAAGGCGCCGACCCAGGTGCGGGAGGAGGGCGATTCGATCATCGTCGAGCGGGAGATCGAGAACGAGATCCTTCCCGAGTTCATGTCCCGGGAATACGGCTGTGTCGGCCTGCCCGTGCGCCGCCTGCTGTCGGTGCGGTGGCAGGCCCCGGCCAATCTGAAGATCACGATCTCGGTGGCGCCCATGGGCGGTGAAGCGGAGACGCGCAGCAATTACAGCTGCCATCTCATGACCCCGGAGACCTTGACGACGACGCATTACTTCTGGGCCAACACCCGCCTGGGCAATCCGTCCGAAGCGCTCGACGCGGCCAAGCGGCGGGGGCTCGAGAGCGTGTTTTCCCAGGAGGACAAGCCCATCGTCGAAGCGCAGCAGAAGAACATCGACGTGGACGGGCCGGATGCGGCGCCTCCCGCGCTCCTGACCGTGGACCGCGGCATCGTCCGCAGCCGCCGGCGCCTGAACGACCTGCTCAAGCAGGCCTCCGGCGCGGCCCGCGTTTCCTGAGCAAGCGCCGCGGGGCCGCCGATCCGCCGATCGCGGCGGCGGCCTGCCTTTCCGGACGCGCAGCAAGGCGCGCAGGCGCCCGGTCCACGGCCCGGCCGCGTGAGGGGCATATAATCCCTGCGGACTGCCCGGGGAGCCCGCCTTGCCGGCCCCAGGATTCCACCGCCCGTCGTCGTCATGTCTGCCCAGCCTGCTTCCCACCCGATTTCTCCCGCCAGCCCTGCAACGGTCGTCGCCTGCGCGTCGGTGGTGCTGCTGTGCGTCATGGGCGTGCGGGCCACGTTCGGCCTGTTCATGCAGCCCATGGGGCTGGCGCACGGCTGGGGACGGGACGTGTTCTCGCTGGCTTTCGCCATCCAGAATCTGGTCTGGGGGCTCGCCGCGATCCTGATGGGCTCGGTGGCAGACAAATGGGGGTCGGGCCGCACGGTGGTCGCGTCGGCGCTGTTGTTCGTGCTGGGGCTGCTGGGCACCCGCTATGCCGATTCGGAAGCGATGCTGTACCTGAGCGCCGGCGTGCTGGTCGGGCTGGGCCAGGCCGGGACCACCTTCGCGGTGCTGCTGCCGGTCGTGGCGCGCGCGGTGCCGGTGGAGCGGCGCAGCGTCGCGATGGGCGTGGCCAGCGCCGGCGGCTCGATGGGGCAGTTCGTGGTCGTGCCGGCCGGGCAGTGGCTGATCGACACCCTGGACTGGACCGGCGCCCTGTGGGTCTTGGCGGCGCTGATGCTGCTCGCCCTGCCGCTGGCCACGCGCCTGACCGGCAAGCCGCGGCACGTGGCCGGGTCCCAGTCGCTGGGCGCGGCGGTGCGCCAGGCCGTGGGCCATTCGACCTACCATTTTCTGTTCTGGAGCTATGCCGTCTGCGGCTTCCATACCGCCTTCATTACCTTGCATCTGCCGGCTTTCGTGGTCGATGGCGGGCTGAAGGCCTCGGACGGGGCCATGGCGATCGCGTTGATCGGCCTGTTCAACGTGTTCGGCTCGTACTGGGCCGGCAAAATGGGCGGCCACCACAGCAAGAAGCACCTGCTGGCGCTGCTGTACGCAACCCGCTCGGCGGCGATCCTGCTGTTGCTGTTCCTGCCGCTGCAGCCGGCCGTGCTGTATGCGTTTTCCGCGTTGATGGGGCTGGTGTGGCTGGGCACCGTGCCGCTGACCACCGGGCTGGTGGGACACATCTACGGCATGCGCTATGCCTCCACGCTGACCGGTATCGTATTCTTCGGCCACCAGATCGGCAGCTTCGTCGGTGTCTGGCTGGGCGGCAAGCTGTACGTCGCCACCGGCAGCTACGACGTGGTGTGGTGGATGTCGGTGGCGCTCGGCCTGGCCGCGGCGGCACTGTGCCTGCCCGTGCGCGAGCGGGCCTTGGCGCCCGCATGAGCGGCCAGTCCACCCGCGCGGCGTCCGGCGCCACGCCTCGCCGCGCGCCCTGGCGGCGCATCGGCGGGCGGCTGCTGGCCTATGCATTGCTCGGCGCCGTGCTTGCGGCTGCCTTCGTCGGCTATTTGCGTCCCCAGCTGGTTGTCGGCTGGGAGGCGCTCATGGCATTGTGCGGCATTTGACGACGGACCCCCGGGATACCGGGCGCGCCGGCCGGCTGGCCTGCCCATTTCTTGGGCGTGCCAGTCCAGGCCGCTTGAATCCTGGCTCCGTCCGTAAAATTGCCTTCATTTTCCACAGTAGCTGGGGATAACTTGGCCACTCGCTATAACGAATCATCCATCCGGGTGCTCAAAGGGCTGGAGCCCGTCAAACAGCGCCCGGGCATGTACACCCGAACCGAAAACCCCCTGCACGTCGTGCAGGAAGTCATCGACAACGCCGCCGACGAGGCGCTGGCCGGCTTTGGCAAGCACCTGCAGGTAACCCTGCAGGCCGACGGCAGCGTCACCGTCGAGGACGACGGCCGCGGCATCCCCGTCGGCCTGCATCCCGAGGAAAACGCCCCGGTGGTCGAACTGGTGTTCACCCGCCTGCACGCGGGCGGCAAGTTCGACAAGCAGGGCGGCGGCGCCTATTCCTTTTCCGGCGGCCTGCACGGCGTCGGCGTGTCGGTCACCAATGCGCTGTCGTCCAGGCTGGAGGTTACGGTCTGGCGCGACGGCGCCGCGCACCGCCTGGTGTTCGCGCACGGCGACGTGGTCGAACCGCTCGCCAGGACCAGCGACGGCCGCAAGAAAAGCGGCACGCGCGTGCGCTGCTGGCCCGACGCCAAGTATTTCGACAGCGGCGCGATCCCGCTGGGCGAACTGGCGCGCCTGCTGCGCAGCAAGGCCGTGCTGCTGCCCGGCGTGCGCGTCACGCTCAAGGTCGAGAAAACCGGCGAAACCCAAAGCTGGCTGTACGAGCAGGGCCTGCGCGGCTACCTGACCGAAGCCCTGGCCGGCGCCGAACTGCTGATCCCGCTGTTCGAGGGCGAGCAGTACGCCGCCGCGGACAACGAAAGCTTCGCCGACGGCGAAGGGGCGCAGTGGGTCGTGGCCTGGAGCGAGGACGGCAACGTCGTGCGCGAGTCCTACGTCAACCTGATCCCGACCTCGGCCGGCGGCACCCACGAGGCCGGCCTGCGCGACGGCCTGTTCAACGCGGTCAAGAGCTTCGTCGAACTGCACGGCCTGAGCCCCAAGGGCGTCAAGCTGCTGCCCGAAGACGTATTCGCGCGCGCCAGCTTCGTGCTGTCGGCCAAGGTGCTGGACCCGCAGTTCCAGGGCCAGATCAAGGAACGGCTCAACAGCCGCGACGCGGTACGGCTGGTAGGCGGTTTCTCCAAGTCGGCGCTGGAGCTGTGGCTCAACTCCCATGTGGAGTACGGCAAGAAGCTCGCCGAACTGGTCATCCGCCAGGCCCAATCGCGCGTGAAGGCGACGCAAAAGGTCGAGAAACGCAAGAGCTCGGGCGTGGCCGTGCTGCCCGGCAAGCTGACCGATTGCGAGAGCAGCGATACCGCCCGCACCGAGGTCTTCCTGGTCGAGGGCGACTCGGCCGGCGGCTCGGCCAAGATGGGCCGCGACAAGGAATTCCAGGCCATCCTGCCGCTGCGCGGCAAGGTGCTCAATGCCTGGGAGGTCGAGCGCGACCGCCTGTTCGCCAACAACGAGATCCACGACATCGCCGTGGCCATCGGCGTCGATCCGCACGGCCCGCGCGACGAACCCGACCTCTCGGGCCTGCGCTATGGCCGCATCTGCATCCTGTCGGACGCCGACGTGGACGGCTCGCACATCCAGGTGCTGCTGCTGACGCTGTTCTACCGCCACTTCCCCAGGCTGGTCGAGGCCGGCCACGTCTACGTGGCGCGGCCGCCGCTGTTCCGCGTGGACGTGCCGGCGCAGGGCAAGCGTCCGCCGCGCAAGCTGTACTGCCTGGACCAGGGTGAACTCGTTGCCGTGGAAGACAAGCTGCGCAAGGAGGGCGTGCGCGAAGGGTCGTGGAGCATCAGCCGCTTCAAGGGCCTGGGCGAAATGAGCCCCGAGCAGCTGTGGGAAACCACGATGAACCCCGACACCCGCCGCCTGCTGCCGGTCGCCTACGGCGAGCTGGGCGCGGACGAGACCACGCGCATGTTCGACATGCTGATGGGCAAGGGCGAGGCGGCGCAGCGCCGCTCGTGGCTGGAAGAGAAAGGCGACCTCGCCGAGGTGGATATCTGATGACGGACGAACTTCAACCCGGCCTGTTCGAGACGCCGGGCGGCGACGCCGCGATCACGCTGGCGCGCTATGCCGAACAGGCTTACCTGGATTACGCGGTATCGGTGGTCAAGGGGCGCGCGCTGCCCGACGTCAGCGACGGGCAGAAGCCCGTGCAGCGGCGCATCCTGTACGCCATGCAGGCCATGGGGCTGGGCGCGAACGCCAAGCCGGTCAAGTCGGCGCGCGTGGTCGGCGACGTGCTGGGCAAGTACCATCCGCACGGCGACCAGGCCGCCTACGACGCGCTGGTGCGCATGGCGCAATCGTTCTCGCTGCGCTATCCGCTGATCGACGGCCAGGGCAACTTCGGCTCGCGCGACGGCGACGGCGCGGCGGCCATGCGCTACACCGAGGCCCGCCTCACCCCCATCGCCCGGCTGCTGCTGGACGAACTGGAAGAAGGCACGGTCGACTTCATTCCCAACTACGACGGTTCCTACCAGGAGCCCAGGCAGTTGCCGGCGCGCCTGCCGGTGGCGCTGCTCAACGGCGCCTCGGGCATCGCGGTCGGCATGGCCACCGAGATCCCGCCGCACAATCTGCGCGAAGTCGCGCAGGCCGCCGTGGCGCTGCTGAAGAACCCGAAGATCGCCGACGACGAACTGTACGGCCTGGTGCCCGGACCGGACTATCCCGGCGGCGGGCAGATCATCACGCCGCAGGCCGAGATCGCGCAGATACTGAGCAGCGGCCGCGGCTCCATCAAGGTGCGCGCGCGCTGGCGTTTCGAGGAAATGGCGCGCGGCCAGTGGCAGCTGGTCGTGACCGAACTGCCGCCGTCCACCTCGGGCCAGAAGGTGCTGGAAGAGATCGAGGAACTGACCAATCCCAAGGTCAAGACCGGCAAGAAGAGCCTGACGCCCGAACAGCAGCAGACCAAGGCGGCCATGCTGGGCCTGCTCGATGCCGTGCGCGACGAATCCGGCAAGGACGCCGCCGTGCGCCTGGTGTTCGAGCCCAAGACCTCGCGCGTGGACCGCGACGAATTCGTCAACACGCTGCTGGCCCACACCTCGATGGAAAGCAGCGCGCCGATCAACCTGGTGGCGGTGGGCAACGACGGCCGGCCGCGCCAGAAGGCCATGCGCGAGATCCTGCAGGAGTGGCTGGCGTTCCGCACCCAGACCGTGACGCGGCGTTCGCGTCATCGCCTGGACAAGGTGCTGGACCGCATCCACGTGCTCGAAGGGCGCATGGTGGTCTACCTCAACGTGGACGCCGTCATCAAGGTCATCCGCGAGTCCGACGAACCCCGGCCCGCGCTGATGCAGGCCTTCAAGCTGACCGAGCGCCAGGCCGAGGACATCCTCGAAATGCGCCTGCGCCAGCTCGCGCGGCTGGAAGGCTTCAAGATCGAGCAAGAGCTCAAGAACCTGCGGGACGAGCAGGTCAAGCTGCAGGACCTGCTGGACAACCCGTCCTCGCTCAAGCGCCTGATGGTCAAGGAAATCGAAGCCGACGCCAAGCAGTACGGCGACGACCGCCGCACCCTGATCGAAGCCGCCGAGCGCGCCACCATCGAGGCCAAGGTGCTGGACGAGCCCGTCACCGTCATCGTGTCCGAAAAAGGCTGGCTGCGCGCCCGCCAGGGCCACGGCCACGACGCCGGCCTGTTCACCTTCAAGGCCGGGGACGCCCTGTACGGCGCCTTCGAATGCCGCACCACCGACACCCTGGTCGCGCTGGGCAGCAACGGCCGCGTCTACTCGGTCGCCGTCAGCGCGCTGCCCTCGGCGCGCGGCGACGGCGTGCCGGTCACCACGCTGATCGACCTCGAGGCCGGCACGCAGATCCTGCACATGATCGCCGCTGCGCCCGAAAGCCGCTGGCTGCTCGCGACCCGGCAGGGCATGGGCTTCGTCACCCGCCTGGGCGACATGAGCACGCGCCAGCGCGGCGGCAAGCAGTTCATGACCCTGGACGACGGCGACGCGCCGCTGCGCCCGGTGCCCGTGTTCGAAGGCGCGCAGTCCCTTGCGCTGCTCTCGGCCAAGGGGCGCTTCCTGGTGTTCGTGCTCGACGAGGCCAAAGTGCTGTCGTCTGGCGGGCGCGGCACCACCCTGATGGACCTCGACGCCAAAGACACGCTCTCGCAAGTCGTGCCCGTCGGCGCCGGCGGCCTGCGGGTGGCGGGCATCTACCGCAACAAGCCGCACGAAGAAATCTTTGCGGGCGCATCGCTGGCTGCCTACCTGGGCAAGCGCGCGCGCAAGGGCCGGCTGCTGGACGCGAAGCCCAAGCAGCCCGTACTGTCGCCGGTGCTCTAGCCATGCGGCGGTGGCTGGCGGGGCTGTTGGCCGTGGCCATGGCCGGATGCAGTCCGGTCAACCCCTACTACGACCCCGCCCAGCCGCACCACACGCCCCACGGTTTCCGCAACCTGTACGCGACGCCCGGATCGGGGTCGCTGGATTTCTGGCGCTGGCAATTCGAGCGTTGGAGCGAGGGGCTGCCGCCGCCCCCCACCGAGTCCCTGGCGCCCGTCGCCGCGGACACGGACTGGATCAGGCAGCCCTCGTCCGAGGTCAGGGTGAGCTGGGTCGGCCACGCTACGCTGCTGGTGCAGATCGGCGGCTTCAACCTGCTGACCGACCCGATGTTCTCCGAGCGCGCCTCGCCGGTCTCGTTCGCCGGTCCCAGGCGCCATCAGGCGCCAGGCATCGGCCTGGCCGACCTGCCGCACATCGACGCGGTGGTCATCTCCCACAACCACTACGATCATCTCGACCTCGCCTCGGTCCGCGCGCTGGCCGCCCAGCCCGGCGGGCCGCCGGCATTCATGGTGCCGCTGGGCGTGGACGCCTGGTTCCGCGAGCATGTTCCCGGAGCGACCGATTTGCGTCCGCTGGACTGGTGGGGCCGGACCACCGTGGGCGGCGCCTTGCTGACGCTGCTGCCCGTCCAGCACTGGAGCGCCCGTACGCCTTTCGACCGGAGCGCATCGCTGTGGGGCGCCTGGGCCGTCGAAACCCGGGACCCCGCCTTCAAATTCCTGTTCGGCGGCGACTTCGGCTACTCGAGCGACCTCGCCGCCATCGGCGAGCGCATGGGCCCCTTCGACCTGGCAGCCCTGCCCATAGGCGCCTACGAGCCGCGCTGGTTCATGCGCGGCCACCACATGAACCCCGCCGAGGCCATCCAGGCGCACCGCGACGTCCGCGCCGGCGCCTCCATCGGCATTCACTGGGGCACTTTCGAACTCACCGACGAAGCCCTCGACCAGCCCCCGCGCGACCTCGCCCTGGCTCGCCGCCAGGCCGGCATGGACGAACGGGAGTTCTTCGTCATGCGCCACGGCGAATCCCGCATCTGGCGCGACGGCAAGTGGATGATCCGCGCAAGCAAGTAGCCGGGCCCCTTGGTTTGCCTTGATTTGGTCATGCGTAAGCTGTATAAAAAAACAGTGAAAAATCTCGGCAGCAGGTCATCCTCCAGGAGAAAGTCGTGGCTCATCTGGTTCTCGCGCTCGATGTCGCCGGCACGCCGGTGCACTGGGTGGACATAGAAAAAGCCATCTGCCTGCACGTGGCGGGCCGGGTGGCATGGGAACTGGGCGAAACCACGGTCACCTACCGCGGCGGCGTGAACCGGATCACCGGCCTGGTCTCCTCGGTCAGCACCGCCAGCATCATCGCCGTGCGCGGCCGCGAATTCCGCGGCGACCGCTCCGCCTCCATCAGCATCAGCCGCGAACGCCTCTTCGCGCGCGACAAACACATCTGCGGCTACTGCGGCGGCTGCTTCTCCGCCGCCGAACTGACCATCGAGCACGTCCGCCCCGAATCCCGCGGCGGCGCCAACACCTGGGAAAACGTCGTCACCGCCTGCCGCCCCTGCAACCAGCGCAAAGGCAACCGAACCCCCGAACAGGCCGGCATGCCGCTGCTCTATCTCCCGTACCGCCCCAATCGCTGGGAAGGCATGATCCTGCGCAACCGCCGCATCCTGGCCGACCAGATGGAATTCCTCCTGGCCGGCGTCGCCAGCGGCAGCCGCTTGAACCAGGAACTCGTGCGCTGAGACCGCGAGGTTCCTTACCTGCATGCTTTTTCACATGCGGCGCACGTGCCCACGCTGTCACCACGGGCCTTCGCTCAATATCCGCAATAAGCAACTGCAGGCCGTGGCCGGGCGGGCCGCCGGGGGGCGCATTCGGAGCCGCCGCCGGATCGGGGTTGGCCGGGGAAGCAAGGGCGCAGCTGTTCGAGCGCGGCATTCGACACAGTCCGGGGGACTGTCCCCGCGCGAGTTCTGCGCCCGCCCCGGCCGGCCCCGCTCCGGCGGGAAGTCCCGGCAACGCCGGGACCGGCTTCGCTGACC
>NZ_UWPJ01000014.1 GCF_900606115.1 Pigmentiphaga humi | reverse complement strand
ACGGACGTCTGTGAAAGTAGGTCATCGTCAAGCTACCCTCTCCTAAAACCCCCGACCGGTAATCCCGGCCGGGGGTTTTGCTTTATACGCGACTATTGAGCCGGCGTCGCATATTTCCGAACCTCGGGCCCCCACCTTTTCATGTCCGCTTTGACCAGCGCTTCCAGTTGTTCCGGCGTGGTCGGCGTTGCATCGTAGCCGAGGTTGTCCTGCATCTCTTTGACCGTTTGCGGGTCTTTCAGGATCTTGACGACCTCGGCATTCAAGCGCTGGATGATGGCAGGAGGCGTCCCGGCAGGGGCGAACAGGCCGAACCAGGTGCTCAGCTCGGTATCCTTGAACCCGCTTTCGCCGATGGTCGGCGTCTGCGGCAGCTGCGGAAAGCGCGTGGCGCCGGATGTGGCGAGAACCCGGAGCGTGCCCTGCTGTACATGGGGAACGTACTGCGAAAGGTCCGCCACGGAAAGGTTGACGTCGCCGGCTAGCAGGGCGGTAAGAATCTGGCCGGAGCCGCGGTAAGGCACCTCCAGCACGTCGATTCCGGCCGCGGCCTTGAACGATTCCGCGAAGAGTTTCGTGACCAGCAGGGAACTGCCGTAGCTGAGCTTGCCCGGGTTTGCTTTTGCATAATCGACCAGTTCACGCACGGATTTGTAGGGAGCGTCGGCCCTCGCAATAATACCTATGGAGGTATAGGTCAATTGGGAGATCGGCGCGAAGTCCTTGATCGGGTCATACGGAAGCTTGGGGTAGAGCGCGGGATTGAGCGCCATGGTGGAAAAGTGCGCCATGAGCAGGGTGTAGCCGTCCGGCTGCGCACGGGCTACGTGCTGGGCGGCGATGATGGTGTCCCCGCCCGCCTTGTTCTCCACGACCACTGCCTGTCCGATTGCTCCCTGCAGCTTTTGGGCAACCATGCGGGCCATGACGTCCGTGCCGCCTCCGGGCGGAAACGGAATGACGAGCCTGATCGGCCGATTCGGGTAGCTCTGCGCCATGGCCGTGCCGCATGCGACCGTGGCCGCAAGGGTCAGCAGGAGGCGCCTGGTCGTCGACGTGCGCGGGCTTGCTGATGTTCTGGAGGGTTGGTATGCCATCTTCATGTGTCTCGGGTGTTTGACGTATTCGTTGCTCATTTCGCGGCGCGCCGGCTGCTTCATCGCAGGCCCAATTGGGTCTCGGACTTGTCGATCACGGATAGTCCCGACGCTTGGAGCGCGGCGTGGAGCATGTCGATCTCTTGCTGGCGCGGAACGGGAAGGGGGGCGCGCATATAGGGCGTGGGAATGAGGCCGCGCAGCCAGGTCGCCACCTTGTATCGGATATGCAGCCGGCTTCGGTCGCTTACCGCTTCCTGCAATTGCAGCAAGCTGCCGTTCCAGATCTTCGCGGCCTTTTCCGCATTGCCTTCGTCCCAGGCTTCCATGTGATCCAGCATGGGTTCCAGCGCATAGTTCCAGTAGCCGCTCATCGTCCCGTCGGATATGCCCATCGCGCGGTACTCATGGAAGTAGTTGCCCAAGGCGCTCAGCACGGCAACCGGACGGTCGAGCTGCCTCAGAGCATGGGCCACGGTCCTGTAGCCGGGGTAGGGATACAGCATCTTCCAGCCGACGAGGCTGGGCACGTCGCGGCAAAAGCGCAGCGCGGCATTGAGCGGGATTCCCTGTCCGTACAGCGGCGGGGAACCCGATGCGGTCGGATGCGCGATCATGGGCAGGTCCGTCGCGCGGGCGATGGCGTTGAGCATGTCCGTCCAGACTTCCGGATATTCGGTGGGATTCCATGCCGTTCCCACGTCGATCGCTCCCTGCGGAGGGAACACGAAGAGCACCTGCGCGCCCAGGGCCTTGGCGTCCTGGGCGGATTCGACGGTTTCCTTCGTCGTCAGGCCGAATACCCCGCAGGCAACGGGAACCTTGCCGTCGATTTCTTCCATCGCTATCTCGAGAACGCGGCGCCTTTCCTCGCGGCTCAAATAGAAGATTTCTCCTGCTTCGGGATTGATGCACAGTCCGCCGTGCTTCGCCATCCTGCGGTCTTTGAGAAAGTAGCGAAGCAACTGCCGCCAGGCATGTTCGTCGATTTCTCCGTCCCGGTGCATGGGAAGTACGGTGGTGATGTAGCGCTTGAATGCGAGCCGATCCATTTCATCTCCTTTGAGTGGATGTTTGACTGCGTGCTTAAGAGTCCGCGATGCGGGCGAGCTTTGATCTTTACTGCGCCGAGATGCCGTTTTCCTTGGCGACCCGCTGCCAGCGGGCGATTTCCGCGTCCTGCAGCGCTTGCAAGGCCTGCGGGCCGGCCGCGATCACCTCGGCTGCTCCGTGCGCGCTGATCCGGGTGCGGACCGAGGGATCCTGGAGCGCGGCGTGCGCCTGCTGGTGCAGGGTTTCGATGATGCCGGGCGGGGTGCCGGCCGGCGCATACAGTCCGAACCAGCCGTTGGCCACCACGGGCACGCCCAGTTCCTTCATGGTGGGGACCTCGGGCAGTTCCTGGATGCGCTGTTCACCCGTCGTGGCGAGGGCACGCAGGCGCCCTGAGCGCACGTGCTCGATCACGTCGCTGGCGATGCCGAAAGATACGGGGACTTCGCCCGACAGCAAGGCCGCGACCGATGGGTTGCTGCCCTGGTAGGGCACATGCATCATCCGCGTCTGGGTGGCGCTGAGGAAAAGTTCGCCGAACAGGTGCTGGCTGCTGCCGACGCCGGCGGACGCGTAGGGGATGGTGCCGGGCTTCTCGCGCACCAGGGCGAGCAGGTCGGCCACCGATCGGACCGGCAGCGAGGGATTGACGACCAGGATACAGGGCGAGTTGACGATGTGGATGATGCGGACGAAGTCCTTGCGCAGGTCGTAGCGCAGCTTGTTGTACATCGCCACGTTGGTGGCGTTGGGGCCGATGCCGCCCAGCAGCAGGGTGTAGCCGTCGGGGTCCGCGACGGCGACGGCCTGGGCGCCGATGACGCCGTTCGCGCCCGGACGGTTTTCCACGACGACGGTCTGGTGCAGCAATTGCCCCATGCGCGTGCCCACGGAGCGGCCGATCAGATCGAAGTAGCCGCCGGCGGGATAGGGCACGATCAGGCGCAGCGGTTTGCTGGGATAGGTGTCGGCCTGCGCCGGCCCGGCGAACAGGGCGGCGCACAAGGGCAGGGCAAAGGCGCGGACTGCGTGGGGAATGGGCATGGCTTGTCTCCGGTTGTTGTTAGGGGGCTGCTTGGGCGGCCTCTCAATGCAGGCGGCCGGACGCGGCATGGGCTGCGTCCGGCCTGCGTCGCGCGGTGCGCGTCGTTAGAGCGGGATGACCATCAGGGTCTCGATGACACGGGAGTCGTAAATGAATTCGCGCCGCCTGAAGCGGGGCTGTTCACCCGAGACGTCCACGCTGTCGCATACCTGGCCGGACGCGTAGATCGCCATGTCGCCATCCAGGTCCATGGTGCGCACGACCAGGAAGTTGGAGCGCACTTCCAGGCAGCCGCCGGCCTCGCCGACGATCTGGATGCCGGACAGAATGTGGCGGTAGTGGTGCGGCTCGTAGACGTTGGCGATGCGCATCGATTTGATCCGGTCGCGCAACTGGGCCGCGCCGTGCGCATCGATCACCGCCAGCGGCAGCCCGCGGTCGCGGTTGAAGCGGGAGGTGACGGTATAGCGTCCGTCGGGCAGCAGCAGGTTGCAGATCGCCTCGATGCGGTTCTCGTCGATGGCGCGCGCCCACTCGTACAGGAGGTTCTCGACGGCGCGGTAGTGGGTGTCGTGGGGCAGGGCGGCCATCGTCACAGCTCCATGTCCAGGCGGTAGTTGTGCCAGAAGTTGCGGATGGCGCGCTCGGACAGCTTGGTCGCGCCGCCGCCGTCGAGGTCGCGTCCGCCCATTTCGATGTAGGACTCGCCCTCCTGGGCGTCGCCCATGGCGCGCATCATCATTTCGCAGACGGCGGCATCCTCGACCGAGATCATGCCGGCAGAGCCGGCCAGGTTGGCCTGGGCCAGGCGGGTGCGGGTCATCTGCTCGTCGTCGTCGGCGAAGCCGAAGTAGGTCCAGACCAGGTCGGCCTGGCCCGGACCCTTGGGCAGCAACTGGCGCGTGGCCAGGCTGTTGGCGATCTGGTGCAGGACGAAGCCGGGGTAGGCGGTGAGGATCTGGACGCTGATGCCGTCCTGGAATTCGTCCGTCCACTTGAGGATGCCGGGGTCTTCGAGCCGGAGGCCGTCGTTGACCGAGCGCAGGCTGGAGGAGGTCTCCTTGTAGTCGCTGCTTTCTTTTTCGGTGCCGGCCTTGGTGTAGAAGTACACGTGGCGGCCGGAGGCGTCCAGGATCATCCCGGATTCCTGCGATTGGCGCGACAGGCCGAAGGTGCCGTAGAAGGTGTGCAGGATGTTGGCGTGGTAGGAATCGCGCGGGTTCTCGTGGTAGGCCTTCCAGTTGGCGTGGATGCGCTGGGTGTCGTAGCCGAGCACCTTGAGCGGCTTGCGCAGCACGCGGCGGATGCCCGCGGCGACGTCGCCCAGCCATTCCTCCAGGGGTTCGACCTCGTCGGAGAAGGTGGCGAACACCAGGCCGCACAGGGTATTCACGCGCAGCTTGCGCAAGCCATGTTGCGCGGTGTCGAAATCCTTGGGCAGGCCGCCCTCGCCGCGCAGGCCGTGCTGGAAGGCGGCGCGGGCCAGGTCGCCTTCCAGCGTGAAGCTCCAGGCGTGGTAGACGCAGTACAGTTTCCTGGCCTTGCCGAAGGCCTCGCGCATGACCATGTTGCCGCGGTGCGCGCAGCGATTGAGCATGGCGTGCAGGGAGCCGTCTTCGGCGCGCGTCAGCAGGACCGAGGCTTCGCCGATGTAGGTGGTCTTGTAGCAGCCGGGTTCGGGCACCTCGGCTTCCAGGCCCAGGTAGTGCCAGGACTTGCCGCGGAAGATGCGCGCCTGTTCGCGCGCATAGATGTCGGGATCGCGGTAGGCCCAATAGGGGGCCCGGGTGTAGCCTTCGCTCGGCCAGGACCGCGGCGGCGAGGCGGAAAGGGAACAGGGATCGGGATTCATGGTGGATCGCGGTGACGGGTTGGGCACTTGCGGAACTGCATGCGCCATGTCTGCCAGTGTGCCGCCGCGGAGGGTCCGGCTAAAGGCCTTGCTGCGCATAGCGCAGAAACCGCGTTAAGCTGGCTGGCACAATGCATGGACGGCCGGCGTCGGCACCGGCTCTATGGGCAAGGAAAACGATGGCGCACGATGAGTCGCGGGATGCCGCGCCGCGGCCGGCACGGTCGCGGGACAGGATGGGCGGATTGGTCAAGGGACTGCAGCTGATCGAAGCCTTCGATTCCGCGCACGGCCGCATGACGCCGACCGAGGCGGCCTTGCGGGTAGGGATCTCCCCGGCCGCCGCGCGCCGATGCCTGCTGACGCTGTGCGAACTGGGCTATGCGCAGACCGACGGCAAGCAATATTGGCTCAGCCACGGGGCGCTGCGCGTGGCGTATGCCTATGCGGCATCGACCCGCCTGCCGCGCATGCTGCAGCCCGCGCTCGATGCCCTGACCGAGCGCACCCGCGAATCGGGCTCCCTGTGCGTGCTCGACGGCAACCGCGTGGCCATCGCGGCGCGCGCCACGGCCCGCCGCACCATGCGCGTGGGGCTGGTCATGGGATCGCACCTGCCATTGTTCTGTTCCTCCGGCGGCCGCGTGCTGATGGCGGCGCTGCGCGACGACGAATGGCGCGCGCTGGTCGCCTCGGCGGCCATGGAACCCTATACCCGCCATACGGTGGTGACGCTGGACGGCCTGGCGGGCCTGATCGACGAGTGCCGGCGCATCGGGTACGCGGCTTGCGATGAGGAGATCGAACTGGGCGTGCGCTCCATCGCCATCCCGATCTACAACAAGCAGGGCGCCACGGTGGCCGCGATGAGCGTATCCACGCGCGCCGAGCGCATGACCACCGCCGAGATGGTCAACCAGCTGCTGCCCACCATGTTGCGCAACCAGGAGTGGGCGCGGTCGCGGATCTAGCCTGGGCCTGACTTGCGGGAACGCAGCGGCCGA
Source organism: Pigmentiphaga humi (assembly GCF_900606115.1). Classification (GTDB taxonomy): domain Bacteria; phylum Pseudomonadota; class Gammaproteobacteria; order Burkholderiales; family Burkholderiaceae_B; genus Pigmentiphaga; species Pigmentiphaga humi. The sequence goes on along the minus strand of NZ_UWPJ01000014.1, from coordinate 186,539 downwards.
TTGGCGGGTCAAGACCTATTCGCGGGCAAGGAGAACGGCATGAGGCGATCGATGCGATGGATGGGCTGGGGCGTGGCGGTTTTCCTGGCCGGATCGGCCGCCGCGGCGGGACAGCCGGCGCGGCCGGGCAAGGATGTGCCCATGGAGCAGGCGGGACTGCCCGCCGGCGTCACGCTGTCGACCTGGGCCGACGGCCTGGAGCACCCCTGGGGATTGGCGCTGCTGCCCGGCGGCGGCGCGTTGGTGACGGAGCGGCCCGGCCGCTTGCGCGTGGTGTCCGGGCGGGGACAGCTGTCCGCCCCCGTCGCTGGCACGCCCAAGGTGGATGCGCGCGGCCAGGGAGGCCTGCTGGACGTCGCGCTGCATCCGGATTTCGCGCGCAACGGCTGGGTGTACCTGAGCTATGCCGAAGCGGGCGAGGGCGGCAACAGCACGGCCGTGGCGCGCGGCAAGCTGGTCCGGGAAGGCGAGCAATGGCGGTTCGCCGACGCCACGGTCGTGTTCCGGCAGGCGCCCAAGTTCGCCAGCACGGCGCATTTCGGTTCGCGCCTGGTGTTCGCGCGCGACGGCAAGCTGCTCATCACCCTCGGAGAACGCTCAAGCCGCAAGACGAGGCCGGATGCGCAGGGGCTGAATACGCACCACGGCAAGGTGGTGCGGGTCAACGACGACGGCAGCGTGCCGCCCGACAATCCCTTCCGCGACAAACAGGCGCTGCCCGAGATCTGGTCGCTGGGGCACCGCAATCCCCAGGGCGCGGCGCTGCATCCGCGCACGGGCGAGCTGTGGATCGTGGAGCACGGCCCGCAGGGCGGCGACGAACTCAACATCGTGCGCGCCGGCAAGAACTACGGCTGGCCGCGCTATACCTACGGCGAAGAGTACGGCGGCGGGAAGATCGGCGAGGAGGCGTCGCCGGCCGGCTTCGAGCCACCCATCCACAGCTGGGTGCCGTCGGTATCCCCCAGCGGCCTGGCGTTCTATACCAGCCGGGCCATCGGGTCGTGGACAGGCAGTCTGTTCACCGGCGCGCTCAGCGGTCAGGCGCTTATACGCTTGCAATTGGAAGGCGGCAAGGTGGTGCGCGAAGAACGCCTGCTGGTGGATCGCGGCCAGCGCATCCGCAACGTCGTAATGGGACCTGCCGGAGAGCTGTATCTGCTGACGGATGCCAGGCAGGGCGAGATCCTGGTCTTGCGCAACAGGAACACGGATAGTGCCGAATAGCGGTTCGTCTCTGCAAACGGCCCCGCGCACGGCGGACTCTGCTGGCCAGCGCCGCTGCCACACCGATCTTCGCCAGCCCTTGGCGCCCCTAGACCCAGGGCGCAGCGGATCCGGCTCCGCCGGTCCGCCGGCGCCGCCCCCTTGAGGGGGCGCGCGTCAGCGCGTAGGGGCGGGTTCTTACGTCAGGTGAGCGTTGACGATCTTGGTCAGCTCGAACATGTCGACGGTGGGCTTGCCGAACAGTTCCTTGAGCTTGGCATCGGCGTTGATGTTGCGCTTGGCCTTGGGATCCTGCAGCTTGTGCTTCTTGATGTATTCCCAGATCTTGCGGGTGACCTCGGTGCGCGGCAGCGGCGTGGCGCCGATGACGGCGGCCAGCGTGGCGCTCGGGGTCATGGGCTTCAAGAAGGCTGCGTTCACCTTGCGGGGAGCCTTGGTGGCTGCTTTCTTGGCAGCCGGGGCGGCCTTCTTGGCCGGAGCGGCTTTCTTGGCGGGCGCGGCGGTCTTCGCCGGCGCCTTCTTGGCTGTGGCCATGCTGTACTCCTAAAAAGGGTTCAATCGTCAGACCGTTGGCAGGGCCACACCGCAGTGCGCGAGAGGCAGACTCCAGAACTGCGGTATATCCCCGCGAGCGCAGCATATCGCCTTGCCGGGCCAAGCCACAACAAAATTCCAACAGAAACCATGTTTCCAAACGCTTTTCGACGGGCGCGCAACGCTTGCGGGCCCGTTGTGCCCGGTAGAATGGGACTCATCCTAGCCAAGGCGTGTCCGGGGTGCGAGTTCCCATGTCCGTTCGTGTTCCATTCCCTGCGGTTCTGCTGGCCGCCGCGCTGCTTGCGGGCTGTGCCGGGCCCCGCACGGATTCCGCCGCTGTCGCCTCCCCCATGCAGCAGACTGCCCGCAGCGGCATCGCGGCCCTGCGGTTGTCGCAAACTCCCGCACAGGCGGGCGAACACCCCTCGGGCTGGCAGCCCTGGATCATTCGCCCGGACAAGACCCGCACCCGCTACCAGGTCCAGCGCGTCCCGATCGACGGACAGGCGCGCGCCGTGCTGCATGCGCATGCAGCCTCGGCCGCCAGCGGCATGTGGGTGCCGCTCAAGCTGCGCCCCGCTGATCAGCCCTACGTGCGGTGGTCGTGGCGCGCCGACGCGCTGGTCGACGGCGCCGACGGCGCGCGCCCCGAGACGGAAGATGCGCCGGCGCGCCTGGTGCTGGCCTTCGACGGCGACTGGAGCAAGCTGCCGCTGCGCGACAAGATGCTGGCCGAGACTGCGCGCATGCTGCTCGGGCGCGAGATTCCCTACGCGACCCTCATCTATACCTGGGACGCGCGCCAGCCGGTCGGGACATCCCTGGTCAATGCCCATTCTTCGCGGGTGCGGCTCAAGGTGGTCGAGTCCGGTCCGGCGCGGCTGGCGCAATGGCTGCAGTACGAGCGCAACTACGTGCAGGACTACATCGAGGCCTTTGGCGAGGCGCCGGGAACCTTGGTCGGCATCGGCGTGCTGACCGATTCGGACAATACCCGCGGCCATGCCGAAAGCTGGTACGGCGATATTCAGCTTTTGACACCAAATCGAACAGCCCTGGGGGAACTCCCCGGGAATCGGGCCATCGATTGAGATTGGCCGCCGCGCGCGGTCGAGCAGGGAGCAGGGATGGAAGCGGGCTTGGCGTTGCGTTCGCCGCTGGAGGCGATACGCAGGTTTCACGATGAACTGACGCTGTTGCGGCGGGACTTGCATGCGCATCCCGAACTGGGGTTCGAGGAGGTGCGCACCTCGGGCATCGTGGCGCGGGGCCTGGAATTGTTGGGCATCGAAGTCCACCGTGGCATAGGCAGGACCGGGTTGGTGGGGGTGATCCGCGGCCGCCGCTGCGACAGCGGCCGGATGATAGGCTTGCGCGCCGACATGGACGCGCTGCCCATGGCCGAGGACAATGGCTTCGAGCATCGATCGGGCAAGCCGGGCCTGATGCACGGCTGCGGCCACGACGGCCATACGGCCATCCTGCTGGGCACGGCGCGCTACCTGGCCAAGACCCGCAATTTCGACGGCACCGCCGTGCTGATCTTCCAGCCTGCCGAGGAGGGGCTGGGCGGTGCGCGCGCCATGATGGAAGACGGCCTGTTCGACATTTTTCCGTGCAACGCGATCTACGCGCTGCACAACTGGCCGGGCCTGCCGGCCGGCAAGGTCGGCATCAACCCCGGACCGATGATGGCGGCGAGCGACCGTTTCGAGATCGTGATCGAGGGGCGCGGCGGACATGGCGCGCATCCCTACCAGACCATCGATCCGGTGGTCGTCGCCGGCCAGATCATCACCGCGACGCAATCGATCGTCGCCCGCAACGTGAACCCGCTCGATTCGGCCGTGGTGTCCATCTGTTCCGTGCAGGCCGGCAATCCCGGCGCGATGAGCGTGATTCCGCGCGAGGCGCGGCTGGTGGGAACAGTGCGAACCTTCCGCCGGACCGTGCAGGAGATGGTCGAGAACCGGCTGCGCGAGCTTGCAGGCTCGATCGCCGCGGCATTCGGCGCGACGGCCACGTTGATGTACGACCGCATCTACCCCGCCACCATCAACACCCCATACGAGGCCAATTTCGTGGCCGACGTGGCGAGCGCGATGCTGGGCAAGGATAACGTCATCCGCGACCTCAGCCCGTCCATGGGGGCCGAGGATTTCTCGTTCATGCTGCAGGGGCGGCCGGGCGCCTATTTCCGGCTGGGGCAGGGCGGGGCCGAGCGCGGCTGCTTCCTGCACAACAGCAACTACGATTTCAACGACGAGGTCATCCCGCTGGGCGCCGGCATCATGGCCAGCCTCGTGGAACGGAGCATGCCGGTGATCGACTGAGCCTGGCGACCGGGAGGATTCACGCCGTAAAATGGCACGATGGCCGGCAGGCGTTGCATTGCCGGCCGGCCCTTCCGATCCGCTCCTGGCCGCATCCATGACCCTTTCCACGCTCACCATCACCCGCCCCGACGACTGGCACCTGCACCTGCGCGACGGCGAGGCGCTCGCAGCCGTCGCGGCGCATTCGGCGCGCCAGTTCGCGCGCGCCATCATCATGCCGAACCTGAAGCCGCCGGTTACCACCACGGCCCAGGCGCTGGCCTACCGCGAACGGATCCTGGCGGCGCTGCAGCAGGCCGGGGTGGCGGCAGGATCGTTCACGCCGCTGATGACGCTCTACCTGACCGACAACACCGCGCCCGAGGAAATCGCGCGCGCGCGCGAGTCGGGCGCGGTACAGGCCGTCAAACTCTATCCCGCCGGCGCCACGACCAACTCCGATGCCGGCGTGACCGATCTGCTGGGCCGCTGCGCCAAGGTGCTGGAAGCCATGGAGAAGGCCGGCATGCCGCTGCTCACGCATGGCGAGGCCACCGATCCGGCGATCGACGTGTTCGACCGCGAAAAGGTCTTCATCGACCGCGTCATGATCCCGCTGCGCCGCAGCTTCCCTGCGCTCAAAGTGGTGTTCGAGCACATCACCACGGCCGATGCCGCGCAGTACGTGCGCGATGCCGAAGGGCCGATCGGCGCTACCCTGACGCCCCAGCACCTGCTGTACAACCGCAACGCGCTGTTCCAGGGCGGCATGCGCCCGCATTGGTATTGCCTGCCGGTGCTCAAGCGCGAGACGCACCGCCAGGCGCTGGTCGAGGTCGCTACCAGCGGCAATCCGCGGTTCTTCCTCGGCACCGACAGCGCGCCCCATGCGCGCGGCCTGAAAGAGCATGCCTGCGGCTGTGCCGGCTGTTTCACCGGGCTGCACGCGATGGAGCTGTACGCGAAGGCCTTCGACGACGTCGGCAGGCTCGACGCGCTCGAAGGATTCGCGAGTTTCCACGGCCCGGATTTCTACGGCTTGCCGCGCAACGCCGGTACGCTGACCCTGGTGCGCGAACCCTTGCGCATTCCCGACGAACTGCCGTTCGGCCAGCAGACCATCGTGCCGCTGGCCGCCGGGGAGACCTTGCCGTGGCGGGTATCGACCTGAGCGGAATCGACTGGAGCAAGCCCTGGTTTTCCAGCATCGCCCACAAGGGCGAGCAATTGGGGAGCGGGGAGGGCGCGCTGTGCGACAACCTGAACCGGCTGCTCGCGGCCGGCGCGCCGGGCCGCTCCGCGCGTCTGCGGCTGGCTTCGGGCAAGCCGCTGCTGTTCGTGCCGCAGTCCGACCTGCCCGCCAGCTGCGCCTACGAGACCCACGTCCACGATACCGGCCGCGTGCCCACCCGCGACAATCTGCACGACCTCTTCAACGGCCTGGTCTGGTTCGGCTTTCCGCATACCAAGATGCGCCTGAATGCGATGCAGGCCCAGGCGCTGCGGCAGCCAGCCGAACCGGCCGAGCCTGTCGCCGGGCGCGGCAGGCTGCGCGATGCGGTGACGCTGTTCGACGAAAACGGCCTGGTGCTGGCCTGCTCCAGCGACGACCTGGCGCAGGCGCTGCGCCGCTTCGACTGGCGCACCCTGTTCATCGAGCGCCGCACCTCCACGCTGATGCAGACCGAGCCATGGGTCGTCGGCCACGGCCTGCTGGAGAAACTGCTGCATCCCTATAAGTCGCTCACGGCGCATGCGCTCATCGTGCCGGTCGACGACTCCTACTTCCGCTCGCCGCCCCAGCAGCGCCGCGCGACCGTCGACCGGCTGGTGGCCGACTGGCTCGCCAACTGGCCCTTCTTCACGCCCGGCGACTTGTGTCCGCTGCCGGTCCTGGGCCTGCCGGGCTGGTGGCCGGACAACACCGTGCCAGGTTTCTACGACGATCCCGCCGTGTTTCGCCCGGGCCGCTCGCGCCAGCGGTAGGCGGCGCGGCGCGCTGCGGTAGAATCGCTCCTGCAAAGCAGATCAGGCAATCGCGGTGCCCGTAGGGCAGCGAGGAAGGTCCGGACTCCACAGGACGGGATGGCGGCTAACGGCCGTCCGGCGCGAGCCGAGGAATAGGGCCACAGAGACGAGTCTGCAGCGAGGGCGGAGCACATCCGCACCGGTACGGCCACTCCGTATCGTTCGCGCGGCCTGGCCGCGCCGAGTCGCTGCAGGGTGAAACGCGGCAACCTCCATCCGGAGCAACACCAAATAGGCATGCGCGCGGCTTTTGCCGCACAGGGCGGTCCGTCCGAGCATGCGGGTAGGTGGCTTGAGCCGTCCGGCAACGGACGGCCTAGAGGAATGATTGCCAGCGGGGCGACCCGCGTACAGAATCCGGCCTATCGATCTGCTTTGCCTCCTTTTCCCTGCGCCTGGAGCCTCCAGGACACGCCCCATGACCGCCAGCCCTCCCACACCGACGGATCTTGCCTTCGACCTCGCTCCCATCGGCCTGCTGGTGACGCGCGACCGGGTCATCGAACGCTGCAACCGCGCCTTCGTGGAGATGTTCGGCTACAGCCGCCAGCAGCTGCTGGGCCAGACCACCGAGATGCTGTATCCGTCCCATGCCGAATACGAGGACATCGGCGCGCGCGGGGTGCGCAGCATGCTGGCCGAAGGCGTGCACCGCGACGAGCGGATCATGATCCACCGCAACCGCGAACTGTTCTGGTGCGCGGTGTCCGGCCATCCGGTCGACCCGGCGCATCCCTACGCATGCGCCATCTGGGCGTTCGAGGACATGCGGCCGCGGCGGCCGGTGCGTATGGCGCTGACCCCGCGCGAGCGCGAGATCTCGGCGCTGATCGTGGCAGGCTGGACCAGCAAGCAGATCGCCAAGAACCTGAACCTGAGCCCGCGCACGGTCGAGACCTACCGCCTGCGCCTGATGCGCAAGCTGGAGGCCCGCACGGTGGGCGAGCTCATCTCACGGGTGCTGGGGCTGTGTTAGGGCGTGTCAACATACCCTAGACCGGAATGCGGATCGGAAACGGCGGGGGCGAGGGAACGTGCGGCGCGACGATGCGGTTGCGCAGCGTGCCCAGGCCGCTGACTTCCAGCTCCAGGACGTCGCCGTCCTTCAGGAAGCGGCCGAGCTCGTTGCCGCAGCCTCCGCCCACCGTGCCCGATCCCAGCACCTCGCCGGCGAACAAGGTTTCTTCCGCCGACACGTAGGCGATGATGTCCAGGAAGGTGTGGTGCATGTCGCGCGAGTTGCCGCGCGACCATTCCTCGCCGTTCACGCGGGTGACCATGGTCAGCGACTGGGGATCGGCGATTTCGTCCACCGTGACCAGCCAGGGCCCCATCGCATTGCCGGTGTCGAAGTCCTTGCCCTTGGCCGGCCCCAGGCCGCCCTGCATTTCGGCGTACTGGGCGTCGCGGGCCGAGAAGTCGTTGAAGATGGTGTAGCCGAAGATGTGGGACGCAGCCTGCGAAACCGGGATGTTCTTGCCGCCGCGCGACGTGACCATGCCGATTTCCAGCTCGTAGTCGATGACCTGCGAGTACGCCGGCCAATGCACCTCGGCGCCGTCGCCGACCACGCTGAAGGGGTTGCCCTTGTAGTAAATGGGGCGCTCGTACCAGACCCGCGGCAGCTCGACCGCGGCCGGGTCCAGCCGCTGCGTGCCGATGCCGAACAGATGGCGGTTGGCGCGCGATTGCCGGAAGTGCGTCTCGAAGCACAGGCAGTCGCGCAGGCGCCGCGGCCGGGGCAGGGGCGCCTGCCGCGCCACCGCCGAGACGGCATGGGTGGCGGCGGGGCGCTCCACCAGCCGGCGCGCATGGTCGAGCGCGGCGGGGCCGCCGTCGATCAGGTCCAGCATGCTGTGGAAGTAGGGCGCCGCATCGGCCGCCGTGAAATCCGAGATCGTGCTTTCGCCGGGCAGCAGCGCGCCGATGTGCGGCGTGCCGCCGGGGGCGAGGAATGTGGTCAGCTTCATCAATGGTTCCCGTCGCAGTGCTCGTGTCCGCAGGCGTTCTGCTTGCGCGCGAAATGGCGCTTGCCCATCAGCGCCAGCATGTCCATGACGTTGGGGGCGGGGAGCGCGCCGCCCGAGACCTCGCGGTAGCAGGCATAGACGTTGACGCACAGCCGCTCGTCCTCGCCCCAGTTCGCCCAGCGGTCCATGGAAATGTCGTCCACCGCCTGTTCGAAGGACATGCCCGCTTCATAGCAGCGGCGCGACTCGGCCAGCAGGTAGACCAGGTAGTCGCGGAATTCCCGCACGCCGGCCTTGTCGGTGATCGGGCCGTGGCCGGGCACGATGGTCTCGACGTCCCAGCCCAGCATGAGGTCGCAGGCGGCGATCCAGTTCGAGACGGGGCCGGTCCAGATGGCCGGGTGGCCGCCGACGAACATGATGTCGCCGGTGAAAACGGTGCGGTCCTGCGGCACGTAGACCAGCACGTCGCCGCGCGTATGGGCCGGACCGACCTCGATGAGCTGGACTTCCTTGTCGCCGACCTTGAGGTCCATGCGGTGGTCGAAGGTCTCGGTGGGCAGCGTCAGGCGGATGCCGCTGAAGTCGAAGCGCGAACCGATCACTTCCTGCCAGAATTTACCGGCCATGCCCATGCCGGGCCAGTCTTTCTGCCATTCGGCGTATTGCTCGGGCGGACGGTGCTTCATGTCTTCCACGCAGCCGTTGGAGGCGATGATGCGGGACCCCTCCAGCAATTGGTTGCCGAAGGTATGGTCGCCGTTGCCGTGGGTGTTGACCAGCGCGCCGATATGCCTGGCCGCGGGCACGGCGTCGCGCATGGCGGCCAGCATCTCGGAAGTCAAAGGCAGGTCGAACAGGGTATCGACCAGCAGAGATTCGCCGCCGTCGGAAATCAGCCCGGCGTTGGACCAGCCCCAGCTGCCGTCGGGGATCAGGTAGGCGTGCAGGCCGTTGCCCAGGTCGTGCAGGCCCTTGGTGTAGCGCCATTTGGCGGTCGAGGTCGTCATGTCGTCTCCTTGTCGTCGTATCGGTCGGGCGTGCGCGGAAATGGGTTCCGGCGCCGCGCGTGTCGCATGATGGCAGTCAATCCAGGCGGATGTTGGCTTCGCGTATGACCGCGCCCCATTTGTCGTAGTCCTTGCGCACGATGGCGCCCAGTTCGGCCGGCGTCGAGCCCACCGGCTCCAGGCTGGCGGCGGCGAGCCGCTGCCGCACGTCGGGCATGGCGAGCACCTTGGCGACGTCGGCGCTGATCTTCTCGGCGATCGCGGGCGGCGTGCCGGCCGGCGCCAACAGCGCGTGCCAGGCGTCCCCCACGTAGCCGGGCACGGTTTCGCCTATGGTCGGAACGTCGGGCAGGTTTTCCGATCGGTTGGCCAGCGTGACCGCCAGCCCGCGCACCTTGCCGTCCTTGGCGGCGGCCACGCCATTGGTATAGGGCTCCATGGCCAGGTCGGTCTGGCCGCTCAGCAGCGCCAGGACCTTGCTGGTGTTCATCGGGACGTGCAGCATCGACGTGCCGGTCATGCTGGTGAGCAGTTCCATCACGATGTGGTTGCCCGAGCCGTTGCCGGCCGAGCCATAGGTGAGCTTGCCCGGGTGCTTCTTGGCGTAGGCGATCAGTTCGGCGACGTTGCGGACTTCCAGCTCCTTGCGCGCCAGCAGCACGTAGCCCAGGTTGACCACCAGCGACACCGGCACGAAGCTCTTGAACGGGTCGTAGCCGAGCTTGGCGTAGAGGTGGGGGTTGGCGCACAGGATCGAGTTGATGGTGTAGAGCAGGGTGTAGCCGTCGGGCTGGGCTTGCGCCACCGCGGTGGCGCCGATGCCGCCGCCCGCGCCGGGCCGATTTTCCACCACCAGTTGCTGGCTCCACATGTCGCTGAGTTTCTGGCCGACGATGCGGATCACCACGTCGGGCGAGGTGCCCGCCGCGAACGGGACGATCACCCGTACCGGGTGCTTCGGGAAATCCTGCCCGGATGCGTGGGCCGGCCAGGCTGGGAGGCCGGCGAGCGCAAGGGCACCGCGTCCGAGCATGTTTGCGAGGAAGGTGTTCATGTCGTCTCCTTGGGTGGGGCAGGCTCGTCCGGTCCGCCGGCGAGAGCGGCCTTGAGCTCGGTTTTCAGGACCTTGCCGTAGTGGTTCTTGGGCAGGGCGTCTACAAAGCGGTAATGCTTGGGGCGCTTGAACCGCGCGATGCGGTCCAGGCACAGGCGGTCGAGGTCGGCGGTCAGGGGCGCCGACCTCGGGGTCGGCACCACGAAGGCGACCACCGACTCGCCCCAGTCCGCGTCCGGCATGCCCACCACCGAAACCTCGGCCACGCCGGGGTGGGTGAGCAGCACTTCTTCGATCTCGCGCGGATAAATGTTCGAGCCGCCGGAAATGATGACGTCCTTGGAGCGGTCCTTGAGCGTGAGGAAGCCTTCTTCGTCCAGCGCACCGACGTCGCCGGTCCAGAGCCAGCCGTCGCGCAGCGCCCGGGCCGTGGCCTGCGGGTCGCGCCAATACTCGGCCATGACGACGTCGCCGCGCACCTGGACTTCGCCGGTCTCGCCCGCGGGCAGCACCGTGCCGTCCGCGGCCGCCACGCGCACTTCGACGGGCGACTGGGCCACGCCCACCGAAGCCAGGCGCGCCAGCCAGCGCGGATGGCCGTGGTCGGCCAGGTGCGCGCGCGACAGCGCGGTGATGGTCATGGGCGCTTCGCCCTGGCCGTAGATCTGCACGAAACGGTCGCCCATGACGGCCAGGGCATGACGGATGTCCTCGACATACATGGGGCCGCCGCCGTAGACGATGGTCTTGAAGCCGGCCGGGTCCGCGCCGGCCGCCTCGACGCCGGCCACCAGCCGCTTGACCATGGTAGGCGCCGCGAACATCGCCAGCCGGCCCACGCTGCCGGCCAGTCCGGCCAGTTCCGCCGGATCGAAGGCGCCGGACTCCGGCACCACGTGGCGCGCGGCGGCCAGGGTGTACGGCAGGGCGTACAGCCCGGCGCCGTGCGACATCGGCGCCGCGTACACGGCCGCATCGGCGCCGTCCACCGCATCGACGTCGGTGAAATAGCTGGTCGTCATGGCCATCAGCATGCGGTGGGTCTGGGCTACGCCCTTGGGGCGCCCGGTCGTGCCCGAGGTGTAGAACAGCCACGCCAGGTCCTCGGGGCGGCGGTGCGCCGGCGCCGCCGCGGGACCGCCGGCCAGCGCCCGGTAGCCGGGCGTGCCGGTCTCGAAGACGTGCCGTACCGAGGGCGCTTCCCCCAGCAGGGGCAGCAGGCCGCCGGCCAGGTCCGGGCTGACGAACAGCGCGCCAGCCTGGGCGTGGCCGAGGATGTAGAGCGCCTCGCGCGGATGCAGCTTGGCGTTGATGGGAACCACCGCCAGGCCGGCCCACCAGGCGCCGTACAAGGCCTCGAGGTACTCGGGGCAGTTGCCCATGAACAGGCCGACGCGCGCGCCCGGGGCCAGGCCGGCGCGTTCGCGCAAGTGGCCGCCGATGGCGGCGGCGCGGGCGGCCAGGCCGCGGTAGTCGCACAGCACGGCGGCGCCGCGGTGCAGGGCCGGACGGTCGCCGTGGACGCGTGCGGCGCGGACCAGCAGTTGGACGAGATTCATGGCGCTTGCTCGGCAGTCGATCGGGTTCAGGCCGCGCGCTCCAGCACGCTGACGTAGTTGGCGACCATGGATCCTCCCATGTTGAATACGCCGGCCAATTCCGCGCCGGGCACCTGGATGGCGCCGGCCTCGCCGCACAGCTGCATGGCGGCCAGCACGTGCATCGATACGCCGGTGGCGCCCACCGGGTGGCCCTTGGCTTTCAGGCCGCCGGACGGATTGACCGGCAGCGCGCCGCCCGGCGCGACAGTGCCGTCCTCGAGGCAGCGGGCGCCGCCGCCGGCGGGCGCCAGGCCCATGGCTTCGTAGCTGAGCAGCTCCGCGATGGTGAAACAGTCGTGCACTTCGGCCAGGTCGAGGTCGCGCACGCCGACGCCCGCGGCTTCGAGCGCGCGCCGCCAGGCCAGCCGGGGGCCCTCGAACGCGACCGGATCGCGGCGCGACATGGGCAGGAAGTCGTTGACCTGCACCGCCGCCCGGAAGCGCACCGCGCGCCGGAAATCCGCCGCCAGCGGCGCGGCCGCCAGCACCAGCGCAGCGCCGCCGTCGGCCACGGTCGAGCAGTCGGTCTTGCGCAGCGGCGCGGCGATGATCGGGTTGCGTTCGGAAACGGTATTGCAGAAATCGAAGCCCAGGTCGCGGCGCAGATGGGCCAGCGGGTTGCGCGCGCCATTGGCATGGTTCTTGGCGGCGATCCGCGCCAGGGCCGCGCCGTGGTCGCCGTGGCGGGCGAAATATTCCTGGGCGATGCGGGCGAAGATCCCGGGGAAGGTCAGCCCGTGCGCACCCTCTTCCCGATAGTAGCTGGCGCGGGCCAGCGCCGCGGTGACCGCCGCGCCGTCGGCCGCCGTCATTTTCTCGGCGCCGACTACCAGCGCGATCCGGGCCCGGCCCGCCCCGATCGCGTCGAGCGCGGCGTGGATGGCGGCGGAGCCCGAGGCGCAGGCGTTTTCCAGGCGCACGGCCGGCTTGAAGCGCAGGCTCTCGTCCAGGGCGAACGGCAGCGACGAGGTGAACCCGTCGGGCACCATGCCGGCGTTGAAATGGCCCACGAATACGGCGTCCACATCCCGCGCCTGCAGTCCGGCGTCTGCCAGGGCGGCCCGGGCCGGCTCCACCATCAGGGCTTCCAGGTCGTGGTCGTCGAGGCGGCCGAACGGGGTGTGGCCCCATCCGACGATGCGGGCGTGTTCCATCGCGTCTCCTTGTGCGCCGTCGAATGCGGCGCTGTTATGGAGATCATTATTTCCAACCCCGTCGAGAGGGCCTAGTCGTAGGAATACGCTATGCCTGCCTGCGCGGAGCGCGGAGGCCGCCCCAGGCGCGGGCGGCGTCTTCCGGACCCGCATGGCGCTTTATGTTTGGTTACGTTCTGGCGCCGTCGATCTCTTTTCACCGCAAATCTTCATACGCCACCTTCACTTCAAGGCCCAATGTCATGATTCTTCGAAGATTTCGTAATGTGAGGTCTCTGAAGAAGTGCACGTAAGTCCTTGTTACTAATAAAGAAAACCTCTTCTGACGGCTTGACCGGGTGTGTTCGCTCCTTTAGAGTGGGAAATAGTAGAATTTTGTGCAAAAAAGTGGGGTAACCGGTCGTGTTTCAAGGCAGCAGCGCCCTCACGCTGGATGCGAAGGGTCGGGTCTCTATCCCGACCCGGCATCGTGACGCGCTGATGGCGCAGGCCGAAGGCCGCCTGACACTGACCCGCCACCCCGACGGTTGCCTCCTGATCTACCCCCGTCCCACCTGGGAAGTGAAGCGCGAGCAGATCGCGGCGTTCCCGATGCAGGCGCGCGCGCTGCAACGGCTGCTGCTGGGCAATGCCCAGGATGTGGAGCTCGACAATGCGGGCCGCATCCTGATCGCTCCCGAACTGCGCACCGCCGCTTCCCTGAGCCGCGACGTGATGCTGCTCGGCCTGGGCGCTCACTTCGAGTTGTGGGACGCAGCCGCTTTGGCCCAGCGCGAGCAGGAATTGCTGGCGCAGGGCATGCCCGAAGTCCTGAACCAGTTTTCTTTCTGAAGCCGTGACGACCCCATTTCTGCATCGGCCCGTATTGCTGGAGCCGACGATCGACGCTTTGGCCGTGCCTGCCGGCGGCGACGCCGCCGGGGTGTGGGTCGACGCGACTTTCGGCCGCGGCGGCCACTCCCGCGCGCTGCTGGCGCGGCTGGGGGCGGATGCCCGGCTGGTGGTGTTCGACAAGGATCCGCAGGCGATCGCCGCGGCGCGCGCGCTGGCCGCCGAAGATGCCCGCGTGACGGTGGTGCACGAGGGATTCGGCGGGCTGGGCGACGAGCTGGCGCGGCTGGGCATTGCGCGCATCGCCGGTTTGATGATGGATCTCGGGATTTCCTCGCCGCAGATCGACGATGCCGAGCGCGGGTTTTCTTTCATGCGCGACGGTCCGCTCGATATGCGGATGGATACGACACGCGGCGAAACCGCCGCGCAATGGCTCGCCCACGCGAGCATCGATGACATGCGGGAGGTCATAGCACGCTATGGTGAAGAACGGTTTGCTTTCCAGATTGCAAAGACGATTGCAGCTAGCCGCGAGAAACGGCCTATCACGACCACAGGCGAGCTTGCCGACCTCGTGGCTGGCGCCGTCCGCACGCGCGAAAAGGGCCAGCACCCTGCGACCCGCACCTTTCAGGCTATACGGATTCACCTCAATCAGGAGCTTGAAGAGCTCCCGCGTGCGCTAGCCGCCGCGCTCGAACTGCTGGTTCCCGGGGGACGCCTGGCCGTGATCAGTTTCCATTCCCTGGAAGACCGCATCGTCAAGCAGTTCATCGCCGCCGCGTCGCGGCCGGGCGCGGAGACGGCCCGGCTGCCGCTGCGCGAGAGCGAGCGGCCGCAGCCGGTGCTGACGTCGGTCGGCCGGGTGTTGCCCACGGACGAAGAAGTGGCCGGCAACCCGCGCGCGCGATCGGCGGTGCTGCGGGTGGCGGAGCGCACGCAGGTGGCCTTGTCGGCGCAAGGCGGCAGGGCGTTCATCAAGATTGCCGAGACGGGTAGCGCCAGGCGCCGTCCGTCGTCCCGCCCGCGTTCCGCGGGCGGCCTCGCATCCGTTGGCGCATAGGGGGCCGCGATGGGTCGCCTGCTTTTCGTCCTGACGATTGCCCTGGTGGCGTGCGGCCTGTCGCTGGTCAGCAGCCAGTACAAGGCGCGCAGCCTGTTCGTCGAGCTCGAGCGGACCCAGTCCGCCACGCGCGAACTGGACGTGGAATGGCGCCGCCTGCAGCTCGAGCAGACCGACCATGCCAAGCACGCGCTGATCGATAGCGTTGCGCGCAATGCGCTGAAAATGGAGCCGGTCACCCCGGCGCGGACGATTTATCTCGCCCAGGGCCGGGACGCGCAGAGCGGCCCCGCGCTGCTGCCTTACGGCCCCCCCGGCGTGCCGGTGCCGCCCAAGACGACACCCCGAGGTGGCCGATGAAGCGCGTGCGTTTTTCGTCCGAGAATCCGGTCCTGAATCTGAAGCTTCCGGCCTGGCGTTCGCGCTTCGTCCTGATCCTGATGTTCGCGGGCTTTGCCGCGCTGGTGGTGCGGGCGCTGTACCTGCAGGGCCTGTCCAACGAGTTCCTGCAGAAGCAGGGCGAATCCCGTTATGCGCGCACGCTGGTGCTGCCCGCCTCGCGCGGCAAGATCACCGACCGCAATAACGTGGTGGTGGCCTCCAGCGTGCCGGCGCGCGCGGTGTGGGCGATTCCCGAAGACGTCAAGGCGCCGTCGGGCAAGCTGGCCGAATTGGCCAAGCTGCTGGAGACGCCGCTGCCGGTCTTGCAGCGCAAGCTGGCCAGTGACAAAACCTTCGTCTACCTGAAGCGCCAGGTGCCGGTGGATGTCGCGGACAAGGTCGCAGCGCTGGATCTGGACGGCATCCACCAGCAGCGCGAGACGCTGCGCTACTATCCCGAAGGCGAGGTGCTCGGCCACGTGCTGGGTTTCACCAACGTCGAGGATCGCGGCCAGGAAGGCATCGAGCTCGCCTATAACTCCCAGCTCGCCGGCCGCGCCGGCAGCCGTCGCGTCATCAAGGACCGCCTGGGGCGGGTGGTCGAGGACGTGCAGGCGGTGCGCGCGCCCGCCAACGGCCACGACCTGGCACTGTCGATCGACACCCGCGTGCAGTACCTCGTGTTCTCGCAACTGCAAGAGGCCGTCGAGCGCCACAAGGCCAAGGGCGGCGCGGCCATCGTGGTGGATACGCACACCGGCGAGATCCTCGCTCTGGCCAATTTCCCGACCTACAACCCCAACCATCGCGAAACGCTGACTGGCGCGCGGCTGCGCAACCGCGCCCTGACCGATACCTTCGAGCCGGGTTCGACCCTCAAGCCGTTCTCGATCGCCCTGGCGCTGGATCTAGGCCGCGTGCAGCCTTCCACCGTGGTGGATACCGGCAAAGGCCGGATGAATTTCTACGGCCACACCATTTCCGACACGCACGGCTACGGCCGCCTGGACGTCGGCGGCGTGGTGCAGAAGTCGAGCAACATCGGCACCACGCTGATCTCGCAGCGGCTCGAAAACAAAGAGATGTGGGACAAGTACACCGAGCTGGGCCTGGGGCAGGCTCCCAAGCTCGACTTCCCCGGCGCGGTGGCCGGCCGCCTGCGTCCCTTCGAGAAATGGCGGCCCATCGAGAAAGCCACGATGTCCTACGGCTACGGCCTGTCGGTGTCGCTGGTGCAGCTGGCCCACGCCTATACCGCGTTCGCGCGCGACGGCGACACGGTGCCGCTGACTTTCCTGAAGACCGAGCGCCCGCCTGCCGGCACCCGCATCTACACGTCCAAGACCGCCCGCACCATGCGCAACATGCTCGAAGCCGTGGTCGGCCCGGGCGGCACCGCGGCGCAGGCACAGGTCATGGGCTACCGGGTGGCGGGCAAGACGGGCACGGCGCGCAAAATCATCAATGGCGCCTATGCTTCCAAGTACGTCGCGTCGTTCGCGGGTTTCGCGCCGGTCTCCAATCCGCGCATCGTAGTGGCGGTCATGATCGACGAGCCCACCGCCGGCAGCATCTACGGCGGCGCGGTGGCGGGTCCGGTCTTCTCCAAGGTTACCGGCGGCACGCTGCGCATGCTGGGCGTGGAGCCCGATGCGCCATTCAAGTCGCTCGTGATTCCCGAGCATCCGCTGGAGGACAGCCTGTGACGGCTCCGGCATCCGTCCTGTCGTGGCTGCGCCGGCACGCCGGCGCATCGGCGCATCTGCGGCTGGATTCGCGCGCGGTGCAGGCGGGCGACGTGTTCCTGGCCTACGTCGGCGCGCGCAGCGATGGGCGCGACTACATCGACCAGGCCCTGGAGCGCGGGGCCGGCGCCGTCGTGTTCGAAGATGCCGACGCCGGGCGCACCGCCGACCTGTCGCGCAGGCTGGCCGAACGCGGCGTGCCGGCGATGGCGGCAACGGGGCTGAAGGCTGCGCTGGGCTTTGTTGCGTCGGGCTGGTATGGCGAGCCGTCGCGCGGGATGCGCGTGATCGCCGTGACCGGCACCAACGGCAAGACCTCGTGCGCCAGGTGGATCGCCCGCGCGCTGAGCGCACAGGGCACCCCGTGCGGCGCAATCGGTACGCTCGGCATCGAGATCCCGTCCGCGGCGGGCGGCTCGCAGGCGCTGGCGACGGGCCTGACCACGCCGGATGCCGTTTCCCTGCATCGCGCGCTGGCCGATATGCGCGCCGCGGGCGTGACCGCCGTGGCCATCGAGGCTTCGTCCATCGGTATTGCCGAAGGACGCCTGGACGGACTGCACGTCGATATCGCCGTATTCACCAACCTGACGCGCGATCATCTGGATTATCACCGCGACATGGCCGACTACGAGGCGCAGAAGGCGCGCCTGTTCGCCTGGCCCGGCCTGGCCGCGGCCGTGGTGAACCAGGACGATGCCGCCGGCCGGCGCCTGATCGCGCAACTGCGGCAGGCCCGCCCCGGCGTCGCGCTGGTGCCCTATGGCCGGACGACGTCCGGCGAGGCCGGCGGGCACGCGGTGACGGCTTCCGACCTGCATGCCACCAGCCATGGCATGGTGTTCACGCTCAATCGGCGCGAGCAGGCGGTGCAGATCGCCGTCACCCTGCTGGGCGAACACAATGTCGAGAACCTGCTGGCCGTGGCCGGGGTGCTGTTCGAGCTCGGCTGGAACATGCGGCAGGTGGCCGCGGCGCTGGCGCGCGCGCAGGCCGCGCCGGGCCGGCTGCAGGCCGTGGGCGCGGCGGACGCGGCGCCGGGCGAAGGACGGCCGCTGGTGGTCGTGGATTACGCGCACACGCCGGATGCGCTGGCGCGCGCGCTCGATGCGCTCGCCCCGGTGGCGCAGGCGCGCGGCGGTCGCCGCATTTGCCTGTTCGGCTGCGGTGGCGATCGCGATGCTGGCAAGCGGCCCGAGATGGCCCGGGTGGCGGTGGCGCATGCCGACGAGGTCGTCGTGAGCAGCGACAATCCGCGCAACGAAGCGCCGGGCGCGATCATCGAACAGATCCTGGCCGGCGTGCCGGCGGGCGCGCGGGTGTCGGTCGAGCCGGATCGCGCGCTGGCGATCGCGCAGACCATCGCGGGCGCCGGCCCGAACGACGTGGTTCTGCTGGCCGGCAAAGGGCACGAGGCCTATCAGGAGATCGGCGGCGTGCGTCAGGCGTTTTCCGACGCCGAGCACGCGGCGCGGGCGCTCGGCGCCTATCGCTCGCCGGCCGCGGCCTCGGGGCTGATGACGCTGGCCGATGCCGCCCGTGCGATGCGCGGCGTGGTGCACGGCCCGGCGGGCGCCGAGCAGGCGCTGTTCGGCAGCATCGGCAGCGATTCCCGCAAGGTGTCGCCGGGCGAGTTGTTCTTCGCGCTGAGCGGCGAGCGTTTTGACGGCCATCAATATGTGGCGCAGGCCGGACAGGCCGGCGCGGCGGCGGCCGTGGTGCAGCGCCCGGTCGATGGCGCCGGACTGCCCCAGATCGTCGTGGCCGACACGCGCCGGGCGCTGGGCGACCTGGCGGCGGCCTGGCGCGGTCGCCATGCGATTCCCGTCGTCGGGGTCGCCGGCAGCAACGGCAAGACCACCACCAAGGAAATGGTGGCCGCGATTTTCGCCGCGTGGCAGGGCGCCGATGCCCGGCTGGCGACGCAGGGCAATCTGAACAACGAGATCGGCGTGCCGTTGACGCTGATGCGGCTGCGCGGTACGCATCGCTGCGCCGTCATCGAACTGGGCATGAACCATCCCGGCGAGATCGCCGAGCTGGCGCGCATCGCCGCGCCGACCGTGGGCCTGGTCAACAATGCGCAGCGCGAGCACCAGGAATTCATGCATACGGTCGAGGCCGTGGCGCGCGAGAACGGCGCGGTGATCGCGGCCCTGCCCGCCGACGGCGTGGCGGTGTTCCCCGGGGACGACGCTTATACGCCGATCTGGGCGGAGCTGGCTGGCGCGCGCCGCTGCCTGCGCTTCGGACTGGCGGGCGAGCTCGAGGTGAGCGCGCGGGACATCCGCGCCCTGCCGTTCGAAACCCGCTTCACGCTCGTCACGCCGGCCGGCGAGGCGGAGGTCGCGCTTGCGGCGGCTGGCCTGCACAACGTGCGCAATGCGCTGGCTGCGTCGGCCTGCGCGCTTGCCGCGGGCGTGGATCTGAACACGATCGCGCGCGGACTGGGCGAGTTCGCGCCTGTGAAAGGCCGCATGCAGCGCTACGGTTTGCCCGGCGGCGCGCTGCTGATCGACGACACCTACAACGCCAATCCCGATTCGGTGCGCGCCGCCATCGACGTGCTGGCCGAACTGCCGGCGCCGCGGGTGCTGGTGCTGGGCGATATGGGTGAAGTCGGCGACCAGGGGCCGGCCATGCACGCCGAGGTCGGCGCCTATGCCCGCGAACGCGGCATCGACGCCCTGTTCGCGCTGGGCGAAGCCACGCGGGCGAGCGTGCAGGCGTTCGGCGCCGGCGCGGCGCATTTCGAGGCGGTCGAGTCGGTGGCTCCTGCCATCGAGGTCCTGGCGCCCGCGGCGGTGCTGGTCAAGGGTTCGCGCTTCATGCGCATGGAGCGGGTCGTGCAGGCGTTGCTGGCCGGCCTCCCGTCCGATCATTCTTCTATTGGTAGTAATAAGCATGCTGCTTGAATTGGCCCAATGGTTATCCGAGGATTACCGGGCTTTCTCGGTGTTCAGCTACATCACCCTGCGCGCGGTGCTCGCCAGCGCGACGGCGCTGCTCATCGGGCTGATGGCGGGGCCGTGGGTGATCCGCAAATTGACCGCGCTCAAGATCGGCCAGGCCGTGCGCGCCTATGGTCCCGAGACGCACCTGATCAAGAGCGGCACGCCTACCATGGGCGGCGCGCTGATCCTGATCGCGGTCGGCATTTCCACGCTGCTGTGGGCCGATTGGAGCAACCGCTTCGTCTGGGTCGTGCTGCTGGTGACCTTCGGCTTCGGCTGGGTGGGCTGGTCGGACGACTACCGCAAGGTGGTGCGGCGCGATCCGGAGGGGATGCCGGCGCGCGAGAAGTTCTTCTGGCAGACGCTGATCGGCCTGGTCGCCTCGGTCTACCTGGCCTTCGCGATTTCCGCGCCCGATGCGGCCGGAACCTGGTCGCTGCTGATCGACTGGATATCGGGCGGCTTTGGCTACCACCTGCCGCAGCGGGCCGACCTGATCGTGCCTTTCTTCAAGAGCGTGAGCTATCCGCTGGGGGTGATCGGCTTCATCGGGCTGACCTGGGCGGTCATCGTCGGCTCCAGCAACGCGGTCAACCTGACCGACGGGCTGGACGGGCTGGCCATCATGCCGACCGTGCTGGTAGGCACCGCGCTGGGAGTGTTCGCCTACGTGGTGGGGCGGGTCGATTATTCGCGCTACCTGCTGTTCCCGTACATTCCGGGCGCGTCGGAGCTGATGGTCATCTGCGCCGCGATCGGCGGCGCCGGGCTGGCCTTCCTGTGGTTCAACGCCTATCCGGCCCAGGTGTTCATGGGCGACGTCGGCGCGCTGGCGCTGGGCGGAGCGCTGGGCACCATCGCCGTGATCGTGCGCCAGGAGATCGTGCTGTTCATCATGGGCGGCGTGTTCGTGGTCGAGACGCTGTCGGTGATCGTGCAGGTGAGCTGGTTCAAGTACACCAAGAAACGCTACGGCCAGGGCCGGCGGATCTTCAAGATGGCGCCGCTGCACCATCACTTCGAGGTCAGCGGCTGGAAAGAAACCCAGGTCGTCGTGCGGTTCTGGATCATCACCATGATGCTGGTGCTGATCGGCCTGGCGACCTTGAAGCTGAGATGACACCTGTGAATACGCCGCAGCAAGCCCTCGCGCAAGCGCCCGCCACCCTGGTCCTGGGACTGGGGGAGTCGGGTGCGGCCGCGGTGCGCTGGTGCGCCCGGCTGGGCGGCGCGCTGCGCGTGGCCGATTCGCGCGCGGAGCCGGCCGGACTGGCCGAGTTGCGCGCCGGCGCGCAGCAGGCCGAGTTCGTGCTGGGTCCGGCGGCGCTGGTGGAGCGCGAGGGCGGCGCGATGTTCGATCCCGGCCTGCTGGACGGCGTCGAGCGGGTGGTGATCAGTCCGGGGCTGGCGCTCCAGGCGGCGCCGGCGCGCGAGCTGGTCCTGGCCGCGCGCGAGCGGGGCATCCCGGTCGTCAGCGAGATCGAGCTGTTCGCGCTGGCGCTGGCCGACCTGGCGGCGACCCGCGGCTATGCGCCCAGCGTGCTGGCCGTGACCGGCACCAATGGCAAGACCACGGTGTGCGCGCTGACCGGCTACCTGCTCGAAGCAGCCGGCAAGACGGCCGTGGTGGCCGGCAACATCAGCCCTGCCGCGCTGATCGCGCTGGGCAAGGCGCTGGACGAGGACCGCCTGCCGGATGCCTGGGTGCTGGAGCTGTCGAGCTTCCAGCTCGAAACCACCCACAGCCTCGAGCCGCACGCCGGCGCGGTGCTGAACCTGACCCAGGACCACCTGGACTGGCACGGCGACATGCAGGCCTACGGCGCGGCCAAGGCCAGGCTGCTGGCGGTGGCCAAGATCGCGGTGGTCAATCGCGACGACCCGCTGGTCGCCGCGATGGTCGAGCGGCTCGACGGCGAGCGCGTGCGCGGCTTCGGCCGCGAGGCGCCGGCCTTGACCGGCGACCTGGGCCTGGATCACAGCCATGGCGTCGCCTGGCTGGCCGAAGCGGCTGCCGAGGATTTCGACATGCCCGCGCCGCGCCGCAAGAAAGGCGAGGTGATCACCCGCCCGGAAGGCCGGCTGAACCGCCTGATGCCGGTCGATGCCTTGCAGATCCGCGGCCTGCACAACGCCCTGAACGCGCAGGCCGCGCTGTTGCTCGCGCGCAGCCTGGGCCTGCCGTGGGGCGCGCTGCTGCGCGCGGTGCGCGAGTACCGCGGCGAGCCGCATCGCGTCGAATTCGTGCGCAGCATCGCCGGCGTGGATTTCGTCGACGACAGCAAGGGCACCAACGTGGGCGCGACCGTGGCCGCGCTCGAAGGGCTGGGCCAGCGCTGCGTGCTGATCGCCGGAGGCGTGGGCAAAGGGCAGGATTTCGCGCCGCTGGCGCGCGCCGTGGCCATGGCCGCGCGCGCCGTGGTGCTGATCGGGCGCGATGCGCCGCAGATCGCCGATGCGCTGGGCGGGGCCGGCGTGCCGCTCGAGCAGGCTGCGAGCCTGGAGGCGGCGGTCGCCGCCGGGCTGGGCCTGGCCGAGCCGGGCGATGCCGTGCTGCTGTCGCCCGCCTGCGCCAGTTTCGACATGTTCCGCGACTACAAGCATCGCGCCGACGTATTCGTCGACGCGGTGCACGAGTTGGCGGCCGACCGGGGGGAGGTGTGACGCCATGAGCCTGTTCGCCGAACTGACCGGCAGCGTCAACGCGGTGCGGCCCAGCCGCACGCGCATGCTGAACTACGACGCGGTGCTGGTGACCTCGGCCGCCGCTCTGCTGCTGCTCGGGCTGGTGATGGTGTACTCGGCCTCGGTCACGCTGGCCGATTCGCCCAAGTTCGCCAACTACGGCAACTACCATTTCCTGGTGCGGCACGCCCTGTACATGTCGATGGGCGTGGTGGCGGCCGTCATCACCTTCAGCGTCCGGATGAATACCTGGCAGAAATTCTCCAGGCCTTTCTTCGGCCTGGCGCTGCTGCTGCTGGCAGCGGTGCTGATCCCGGGCATAGGCAAGGAGGTCAATGGCTCGCACCGCTGGCTGCCGCTCGGCTTCGTCAACTTCCAGCCTTCCGAGATGATGAAGATGGCCGCGCTCATCTATGCGGCGGATTACACCGTGCGCAAGCAGGCCTACATGCAGAGTTTCGTGCGCGGCTTTCTGCCCATGGCCGGCGCGATAGGATTCACCGGCCTGTTCCTGCTGCTCGAGCCGGATCTGGGCGCGTTCGTGGTGATCGTGGCGATCTCCATGGGCATCCTGTTCCTGGGCGGCATCAATGGCAAGATGTTCGGCGGTCTGGCTGCGGTGCTGGTCTCGACTTTCCTGCTGCTGATCTGGACCTCGCCGTGGCGGCGCGAGCGCCTGTTCGCCTACCTCGACCCCTGGACCGAGGTCAACGCGCTGGGCAAGGCCTACCAGCTCTCGCATTCGCTGATCGCCTTCGGCCGCGGCGAGTGGTTCGGCGTGGGGCTGGGCGCCAGCGTCGAGAAACTGCATTACCTGCCCGAGGCGCACACCGACTTCCTGCTCGCGGTGATCGGCGAGGAACTGGGTTTCGTCGGCGTGCTGGTGGTCATCTCGCTGTTCTTCATCATCGTGCGCCGCGGCTTCGAGATCGGCCGGCAGGCCATCGCCATGGACCGCGTGTTCAGCGGCCTGGTGGCCAAGGGCGTCGCGCTGTGGCTGGGCGTGCAGGCGCTGATCAACATGGGCGTGAACCTCGGGCTGCTGCCGACCAAGGGCCTGACGCTGCCCTTCATGAGCTTCGGCGGCTCGTCCATCATCGCCAGCCTGTGCGCGCTGGCCGTGCTGATGCGCGTGGACTACGAGAACCGGATCCTGATGCGGGGAGGGCGGCTGTGAGCGAACTGCGCTCCTCCTCGAACCACGCCGCCCGCACCCTGATGGTGATGGCCGGCGGCACAGGCGGCCACATCATGCCGGGCCTGGCCGTGGCGGGCGCGCTGCGCGCGCGCGGCTGGAACGTGGTCTGGATGGGCAATCCCGATGCCATGGAAGGGCGGCTGGTGCCGCCGCAAGGCATCCCGATGGCGCCGGTGCGCTTTGCCGGCGTGCGCGGCAAAGGGCCGGCCACGCTGCTCAAGCTGCCGTTCACGCTGGGCCGCGCCGCCTGGCAGGCGCGGGCCGCGCTGCGCCGCCATCGGCCCGACGTGGTGCTGGGCATGGGCGGCTATGTGGCGCTGCCCGGCGGCTTGATGGCGCGTCTGCGCGGCACGCCGCTGGTGGTGCACGAGCAGAATTCCGTCGCCGGCATGACCAACCGCGTGCTGGCGCGCTGGGCGGACAAGGTGCTGACCGCCTTCCCGGGCGCGCTGCCGGGCGAGCTGACCGGCAACCCGGTTCGTCCGGAAGTGGCCGCCGTCGCCCCGCCGGCCGAACGCTATGGCGGCCGCAGCGGCCCGCTGCGCGTGCTGGTGGTGGGCGGCAGCCTGGGCGCGCAGGCGCTCAATACCGTGGTGCCGCGCGCGATCGCGGCGCTGCCCGCCGAACTGCGTCCGCAGATCGTGCACCAGGCCGGCGAGCAGCACATCGACGCGCTGCGCGCTGCCTACGCCGAGGCAGGCGTGCAGGCCGACTGCCGCGCCTTCATCGCCGACATGGCGGCGGCCTATGCCGACGCCGACCTGGTGGTCTGCCGTTCGGGCGCGATGACCGTGGCCGAAGTCTGCGTGGCCGGCGTGGCCGCGCTGTTCGTGCCCTTCCCGCATGCGGTGGACGATCACCAGACCACCAATGCCAGATATTTGAGCGATGCGCAGGCGGGCTGGCTCAAGCCGCAGCGCGAGCTGACGGCCGAGTGGCTGGCCGACTGGCTGCGCCGTCGCAATCGGGCCGAGCTGGCCGAAACCGCGACCCGCGCGCGCGCGCTGGCGCATCCTCTCGCCACCGAGCGGATCGCCGACATCTGCGAGGCGCAGGCCCGACGGTAGAGATCATGAGACATCGAATCAGACACATTCATTTCGTCGGCATAGGGGGCTCGGGCATGAGTGGCATCGCCGAGGTGCTGCTCAACCTGGGCTACCGCATCAGCGGCTCCGATCTGGCCGACAACGCCACGACCCGCCGGCTGGCGGAACTGGGCGCGCACATCACCCAGGGCCACAGCGCCGAGAACGTCGAGGGCGTGGACGCCATCGTCACGTCCACCGCGGTGGCTGGCAACAACCCGGAAGTGATCGCCGCGCGCAACAAGCGCATCCCGGTCGTGCCGCGCGCCGTCATGCTGGCCGAGCTGATGCGGCTCAAGCGCGGCATCGCGGTGGCCGGCACGCACGGCAAGACCACCACCACCAGCCTGATCGCCAGCGTCCTGGCCGCGGGCGGGCTGGATCCGACTTTCGTGATCGGCGGCCGCCTGAACTCGGCCGGCGCCAATGCCAAGCTGGGGCAGGGCGAGTTCATCGTCGTCGAGGCCGACGAGTCCGACGCCTCGTTCCTGAACCTGCTGCCGGTGATGTCGGTGATCACCAACATCGACGCCGATCACATGGACACCTACGGGCACGACTTCGCGCGGCTCAAGAGCGCCTTCGTCGAGTTCACCCAGCGCATGCCGTTCTACGGCACCGCGGTGCTGTGCATCGACGACGCCAACGTGCGCGAGATACTGCCCTTCATTTCGCGGCCGGTGACCACCTACGGTTTCGGCCCGGACGCCCAGGTGCGCGCCGTCGACGTCGCCGCCGAGGGGCCACGGATGCGCTTCACGGTGCTGCGGCGCGACCGCCAGGCCGAGCTGCCGTCGCTGGACATCACGCTGAATCTGCCGGGCGAGCACAACGTGCGCAATGCGCTGGCCACCATCGCCGTAGCGACCGAGCTGGGCGTGTCGGACGATGCGATCCGCGAGGCGCTGGCGGCGTTCCGCGGCGTCAACCGCCGCTTCAGCCTCGCCGGCCAGTTCCCGGTGGCGGCCGAGCACGGCGGCGGCACTTTTACGCTGGTCGACGACTACGGCCACCACCCGGTCGAGATGGCCGCCACGCTGGCGGCTGCGCGCGGCGCCTATCCCGAGCAGCGCATCGTGCTGGCCTTCCAGCCGCACCGCTATACGCGCACCCGCGACTGCTTCGAGGACTTCGTCAAGGTGCTGGGCACCGCCGACGCGCTGCTGCTGGCCGAGGTGTACGCCGCCGGCGAGACCCCCATCGTGGCGGCCGACGGCCGCTCGCTGGCCCGCGCGGTGCGCGTGGCCGGCAAGGTCGAGCCGGTATTCGTCGAGGACATCGCCGACATGCCGCGCGCCATCGCCGATTTCGCGCGCGACGGCGACGTGGTCATCGCCATGGGCGCCGGCTCCATCGGCGCCATGCCGGCGCGGATCGGGGCCATGTTCGCGGCCCCGGCATCGAATCAGGAAGGAGCGCAGCCATGAGCGCGCAGTTTGGCAAGGTCGGCGTCCTCTACGGCGGCAAGTCCGCCGAGCGCGACGTGTCCATCATGTCCGGCACGGGCGTGCATCAGGCGCTGCGCAGCGCCGGCATCGAGGCCCATTTGTTCGATACCGGCGTACGCTCGCTGGCGGAACTGGCCGAGGAGCGCTTCGATCGCGTCTTCATCGCGCTGCACGGCCGCTACGGCGAAGACGGCACGATCCAGGGCGCCCTCGAACTGCTGCAAGTGCCCTATACCGGCAGTGGGCCGCTGGCCTCGGCGCTGGCCATGGACAAGACCATGACCAAGCGGATCTGGATCAACGAGGGCCTGCCGACCCCGCGCTTCGAAGTGCTGGACCGCCGCTCCGACCTCGCCGCCGCAGCCGCGCGCCTGGGCTTGCCGCTGATCGTCAAGCCGCCGCACGAAGGCTCGACCATAGGCGTGACCAAGGTGAGCGACGCCGCCGCCATGAGTCCGGCCTACGCGCTGGCCGCCGAGTACGACGAGCAGGTGCTGGCCGAATCCTTCATCAGCGGGCGCGAGCTGACCGTGGCGATCCTGGGGACGGGCGATGCCGCGCGGGCCCTGCCGGTGATCGAGATCGTCGCGCCCGAGGGCAACTACGACTACGAGCACAAGTATTTCACCGACGACACCCGCTACCTGTGCCCGGCGCCGCTGCCCGAAGCGGTGGCGCAGCGCGTGCAGGAGATCAGCGTGGCGGCCTACCGCACCCTGGGCTGCGAAGGCTGGGGCCGCGCCGACGTGATGCTGGATGCCGACAACCAACCCTATTTGCTGGAGGTCAACACTTCGCCCGGCATGACCGGCCATTCCCTGGTGCCGATGGCGGCTGCCGCCAGCGGCATGAGCTATGAGGCCTTGTGCGTGGAAATCCTGCGGGATGCGCGCTGCAAGGTCTCGGGCCGGTTGTCGTAAGTGTTTGGAACGGAAGCTCTGTGTGGAACGATTCGCGTACCCTGAACCTGGTGGCCAACACCCTCTACCTCGCCGCGGCGGCCGTGCTGGCGGCGAGCGCGCTGCTGTGGCTGGCGCATCGGCCGGTGTTCGCGCTGCAGGCGATCTGGATCGAAGCGGAGGACGGCCGCCTGGAGCACGTCACGCCGGCCAGCGTGCACACCGCGATCGCGGGACGGCTGATGGGCAACTTCTTCACCGCCGACCTGGAACAGGTGCGCCAGGTGTTCGAGACCGTGCCGTGGGTGCGCCAGGTCTCGGTGCGGCGGCAGTGGCCCAACGCGCTGGTGGTGACCATGCAGGAACACCAGGCGCTGGGCTTGTGGAACGAGAGCCGGCTGCTCAATACCTACGGCGAATCGTTCACGGCGAACCTGGGCGAAGCGGAGGACGACCGCCAGCAGCTGCCGATATTCGGCGGGCCGGACGGTTCGGAAAAACTGGTGGCGCAGCGCTATGCCGAACTGCTGCGCTGGTTCGCGCCGCTCAAGCTCGATCCGCTGCGCGTGGTGCTCAGCCCGCGCTACGCCTGGCAGGTGCAACTGTCCAACGGCGCGGTCATCGACCTGGGGCGCGAGCCGACCACCGCGCCGGGGTCGGACACGGCTTCGCTGGAGTCGCGCGTGCAGCGCTTCGTCCAGGCCATACCGGTCATCGAGGGGCGGATCGGCAAGCTCGAGCACGCGGACCTGCGCTACCCCAATGGATTCGCGGTGACGACCGCGCGGCCCCCGGCGGCCGGCGCGAGGACGAAACCGGCGAAGCCGGCATCAACCATGCAACCTAACCAGAAAAGACCATGACTCGTGAAACCAAGGACCTGATCGTTGCCCTCGACATCGGCACCAGCAAAGTGGTGGCGGTCGTGGCCGAGATGCTGCCCGAAGGGCGTTTCGAAGTGCTCGGCCTGGGGCAGCACGAGTCGCGCGGCATGCGCAAGGGCGTGGTCGTCAACATCGAGACCACGGTCAATTCCATCCAGCGCGCGCTGGAGGAAGCCGAGTTGATGGCCGACTGCAAGATCCGCGACGTATTCACCGGCATCGCCGGCAGCCATATCCGCAGCTTCAACTCGAGCGGCATGGTGGCGATCAAGGACAAGGAAGTCACCGCGACAGACGTGGCGCGGGTGATCGAGACCGCCAAGGCGATCAACATCCCGACCGACCAGCAGGTGCTGCACGTGCTGACGCAGGAGTTCATCGTCGACGGCCAGGAAGACATCCGCGAGCCCATCGGCATGAGCGGCATCCGCCTGGAAGTGCGGGTGCACATCGTCACCGGCGCGGTCAGCGCGGCGCAGAACATCGTCAAGTGCGTGCGCCGCTGCGGCCTGGAAGTGCAGGACCTGATCCTGCAGCCGCTGGCCTCGAGCCTGGCGTGTCTGACGCCCGACGAGAAGGAACTGGGCGTGGCGCTGGTGGACATCGGCGGCGGCACGACCGACATCGCCATCTTCACCGGCGGCGCGATCCGCCATACGGCGGTCATTCCCATCGCCGGCGACCAGATCACCGGCGACATCGCGGCCGCGCTGCGCACGCCGACCCCCGACGCCGAGGAAATCAAACTGCGCTACGGCGTGGCCAAGCAGGTGCTGGCCAGCGGTGACGAACGCATCGAGGTGTCCGGCCTGGGCGACCGCGGTCCGCGCCAACTGTCGCGGCAGGCCCTGGGCGCGGTCATCGAACCGCGCGTGGAAGAGCTGTTCACGTTCGTGCAGCAGGTCATCCGCGAGTCCGGCTACGACGAATTGCTGTCGTCCGGCATCGTCCTGACCGGCGGCACGTCGCAAATGCCCGGCATGGTGGAACTGGCCGAGGATATCTTCCTCAAACCGGTACGCCTGGGTGTGCCCGAGTATGCCGGCGGCCTGGCCGACGTGGTGCGCAGCCCGCGCTTTTCCACCGTGATGGGCCTGATGGCCGAAGCCAGGCTGCAACGCATGCGCGGCCGCAAGGTGGCGCAGCAGACCGGCAACGTCACGCAGGTGTTCGCGCGTATGAAAGAGTGGTTCCTGGGCAATTTCTGAAGTCGTCCAGGCCGGTTCGTTTTTTCACGCAGTACCCGTTCTTTGAAGCCATGCAGCAGCAGCCCGAGTGCCGGCGGCGCGAGTCGTCCGGAGCAGTTCAGTCCAGAGTCCCGAGTCGTTCAACCTTTTATTAACGAGTGCATCAGGAGGCAGGCAGGGGAAGGTGAAACGTGAAGCGCGATCCCGAGGCGGGGTCATTGGTCGATCCGGCCAGATCACATTTCACATTTCATATTTCCCGCCCGCCCACTTATCCGCCAGAAACCCCCGGAGGTGATCCAATGAAGTTCGAAATGCTAGATACCGATACCCGTGGCACGGTCATCAAGGTCGTGGGCGTGGGTGGTGCCGGCGGCAACGCCGTGGCCCACATGATCCGCCGTGGCGTGCAAGGCGTGGACTTCGTCTGCGCCAACACCGACGCGCAATCGCTGGCGCATACCAATGCGCCGGTGCAGATCCGCCTGGGCCGCAGCGGTCTGGGCGCCGGCGCCAAGCCCGAGCAGGGCCGCGCCGCTGCCGAGACCGCCCGCGAAGAGATCCGCGAAGCGCTGCACGGGGCCAACATGGTGTTCATCACCGCCGGCATGGGCGGCGGCACCGGCACGGGCGCCGGCCCGGTCGTGGCCGAGGTCGCCAAGGAACTCGGCATCCTGACCGTGGCCGTGGTCACCAAGCCCTTCAACTTCGAAGGCGGCAAGCGCATGCGCATGGCCGAAGAGGGCATCGACGCGCTGTCGCAGCACGTGCATTCGCTGATCGTCGTGCTCAACGAGAACCTCTACGAGCTGATGGGCGACGACGCCACCCAGGAAGACTGCTTCAAGGCCGCCGACGACGTGCTGCACAACGCATGCGCCGGCATCGCCGAGATCATCAACGTGGACGGCAACGTCAACGTCGACTTCGAAGACGTCAAGACCATCATGAGCGAGCAGGGCAAGGCCATGATGGGCACGGCCATCGCCAGCGGCGTGGACCGCGCCCGCGTGGCGTCCGAGCAGGCCATCGCGTGCCCGCTGCTGGAAGGCATCGACCTGAACGGCGCCCGCGGCGTGCT
Source organism: Pigmentiphaga humi (assembly GCF_900606115.1). GTDB lineage: Bacteria > Pseudomonadota > Gammaproteobacteria > Burkholderiales > Burkholderiaceae_B > Pigmentiphaga > Pigmentiphaga humi. Next base: position 156,196 of record NZ_UWPJ01000014.1, on the reverse strand, counting down.
GGTCAACATCACCGCCAGCCGTTCGCTGAAGATGAAGGAAACCCGCGAGATCATGGACACCATCCGCAGCTACGCCGCGGAAGACGCCACCGTGATCTTCGGCGTGTCGTACGACGACGCGATGGGCGAAGACCTGCGCGTCACCGTGGTCGCCACCGGCCTGGGCCGCGCCAAGGCCAAGCCCCAGCTGGTGCAGAACACCGTGCCGCAGCTGCGCACCGGCACCGACAACCTGGCCGCCTACAGCGTTCAGGCCGCCGGCGCCACCAACTACCACGACTACGACACCCCCACCGTGTTCCGCAATCCGCGCGACGCCTCGATGCGCGTGCAGGCGCTGGAAAGCTCGGGCATGGATCACCTGGACATCCCGGCATTCCTGCGCAAACAGGCCGATTGAGCCTGGAGGGCTCAACCAGCCTGTTTGCTGGTTGGGCCCCCCCTACGCGCTTACGCGCGCCCCCCAGGGGCGGCACTGGCGGACCGGCGGAGCCGGATCCGCTGTGCCCTGGGTCGTTTATGGGGCTGCGCCCCTTACCCCCTATGCCCGGTTTTTCCCGGGCATTTTTTTGCTGCCGGTGGGGGATTTCTTCTCGTGGGGAAGCGGGGAGCCTATACTGCCTGCCGGTGTTTTCCCTTCTTCAATACTGGATACAAAGGAGTCAGCCATGACCATCAAAGTTGGCGATCGCGTGCCGGACGGTACCTTGACCGAATTCATCGCGGTGGAGACCGAGGGTTGCGCGCTGGGGCCCAATGCATTTGCCGTGGCCGACCTGGCCAAGGGCAAGAAGGTGGCTGTGTTCGCCGTGCCGGGCGCATTCACGCCGACCTGCTCGGCCAAGCACGTGCCCAGCTACCTGCAGAACCACGACGCGCTGAAGGCCAAGGGCGTGGACGAGATCTGGTGCGTGGCGACCAATGACGCGTTCGTGATGGGCGCGTGGGCCAAGGACCAGGGCAGCCAGGGCAAGATCCGCATGCTGGCCGACGGCTCGGCCAAGTGGTCCAAGGCGCTGGGCCTGGAACTGGACCTGACCGAGCGCGGCATGGGCGTGCGTTCGCAGCGTTATTCCATGCTGTTGGACGACGGCGTGGTCAAGCAGCTGAACGTCGAAGCGGGCGGCAAGTACGAAGTCAGCGACGCCGAGACCCTGCTCAAGCAACTGTAATGCTCGGGCGGCCGGCTCCCGGGAGGGGCCGGCCGCCTGAAACCGGGGCGCTCGCGCCCGACCGCCGGCCGGGCACGATGCATGCTGGTCAACGGTTGCAAAACGGGCGCACAAAAGTCTTTCAAGTTGTTTACCGAACCTTTTCCTGCCCGGGCGCTCTAGCATACTGACGTTACAATACGGTATTAACCCCTATCTTCCCATCATGATCGCCCAGCGCACCATCCGAAGCGTTACCCGCACGACCGGGGTCGGCCTGCATTCCGGCCGGCGGGTAGAGATCACGCTGCGGCCGGCCGCGCCCCATACCGGCATCGTTTTCCATCGCATCGACCTGCCCGAGCCCGTGGACCTGCCCGCCTCGGCGCTGGGGATCGGCGACACGCGCATGGCGTCGGTGCTGCAGCAGGGCGACGTGCGGGTCTCGACGGTGGAACACCTGATGTCCGCCTGCGCCGGGCTGGGCATCGACAATCTGCACGTCGACCTCACCGCCGAAGAAGTCCCGATCATGGACGGCAGCGCCGGCACTTTCGTATTCCTGCTGCAGTCCGCCGGTATCGAGGAACAGAACGCGCCCAAGCGCTTCATCCGGGTGCTCAAGCCGGTCGAGGTGCGCGAAGGCGAAGGCGCCGCCGCCAAGTGGGCGCGCCTGGAGCCCTACGACGGGTTCGCGCTGGCTTTTTCCATCGATTTCCATCATCCGGCCATCGACGCGACCGCCAATTTCGCCGAGATCGATTTCGCCGAGCATTCCTATATCAAGGAGATTGCCCGCGCCCGTACTTTCGGCTTCATGCAGGACGTCGAAAACCTGCGGGCGGCGGGCCTGGCGCGCGGCGGCAGCCTCGACAACGCCATCGTGATGGACGAGTTCCGCGTCCTGAACAGCGACGGGCTGCGCTACGAGGACGAGTTCGTCAAGCACAAGATCCTGGACGCCATCGGCGACCTGTACCTGATCGGCAAGCCCCTGATCGCCCGCTATGTCGCGCACAAGTCGGGCCACGGCATGAACAACCAGCTGGTGCGCGCGCTGCTGCAGCAGGCCGACGCCTGGGAGCTGGCGTCGTTCGAGTCCAAGGCGGACGCGCCCCAGGCTTTCCGCTCGGACTGGGTTCTCGCCTGAGCCTGCCGGCAGGCAGGCGTTTTACTCCTTCCCTTTCTTGCGCTGGTGCGCCAGCAGCCGGGCCACGGCCTCGGCCAGCGGGCCGGCGCGCAACTGTTCCTGCAACTCGGAAAGCGCCTGCATGCCGGCCTGGCCGACGAGCCTGGGCGGGTTGGCGGGAGGGGGGGGGTAGGACAAATCCATCGTATCGAGCCGGGTAAGCGTTGCTTGAACCCGAACCGTGATTCCGTTAACCTGCCACCCTTGCTTTTCCAGGGCGGCGGCGAGCCGGGGGCCCAGCTGGCGCAGTTTTGCCGAATGGCTGGAGGCGGGCACGCCCAGCGTCAGCTGGCCGTCTTCGAAGCGAAGCACCCGGCATGACGGTCCGAGCGGGTCGGGCAGCGCGGCGCAGACGTGCCGTTCCAGTTCCAGCAGGCGCCGGGCGGTGCCGAGCAGGCTGGCGCCCTTGCCGTCGCGGCCCAGGCACGTCAGGGCGCCGGTCTGCTGCGCGGGATCGGCATAGGTCTGCTTGCGCCGCCGGATGGGCGCGCCGGCAGGGCGGGTTCGAAATGCGTTGATCAAGAGCTTCCAGTCGTTTCGGGAACCATCGAAGAGGATACGGGCGCCGAGCAAGGCGCGTCTTTACGCCAGGAGGCACGTTCCGTGCAGATCATCATAGTGCATCCGCGCCTGCCCGAGGCACGGACGCTGACCATCACACCCCGCCTCGTCGCCGGGGCCGCCGCCGCGGCGCTTGCCGCCGTGGTCGTGGGCGCCGCGCTGCTCCATTACGCGACTTCCAGCTTTACCGGGTCCCAGAGCGGTCCCAGCCTCGTCGAGCACAATCGCGAACAGGCGCGCCAACAGGCGGTGCTCAAGGAAAACATCAACGTGCTGGCCAAGCGGGTGGGCGAGATGCAGGCCAAGCTGATGCAGCTCGACGCCCTGGGTGAGCGCGTCGCCGGCCTGGCCGGCGTAACGCCCGCGTTTTCGGCCAAGGGCGCGCCGGGCCGCGGCGGCCTGCTGGTCGATCCCCATCCCATGTCGCCCCAGGACGTCAGTTCCGAACTCGACCGCCTGGAGTCCCAACTGGCCGAGCGGTCCGATTACCTGAGCGTGCTCGATGCCCAACTGACCACGCTGTCGGTGCGCAAATCCATGACGCCCACGGTCATGCCGGTAGCCGAGGGCTACAACGGCTCTTCCTTCGGCTGGCGCATCGACCCGTTCACCGGCACCCGCTCGCTGCACGAGGGCATCGATTTCACGGCGCCGCGGGGAACGCCCATCGTGGCCGCCGCGGGCGGCGTGGTGCTCGCGGCCGAATACCATGCCGGCTATGGCTACATGGTCGACATCGACCACGGCAACGACTTGATCACCCGCTACGCCCATAGTTCCAAGCTGCTGGTCAAGCCCGGCGACCTGGTCAAGCGCGGCCAGCGCGTCGCGCTGGTCGGCAGCACCGGGCGCTCCACCGGCTCGCACCTGCATTTCGAGGTGCGCCTGGGCGGCGTCGCCGTCAATCCCAACAACTTCCTCGCCCATGGCCCAGGCAAGCGGCCGGTCGAAGTGTTCTCCAAGGTCGTGACCCTCCCCGCGCAAGGGCCGCTGGACTGAACCCGGGGCCAGGTCTGCTCAATGCTTCAGGCTCGAGGAGACCTCGCGCAGGCAGCGCATCAGCAATTCGCTGGCGGGCGAGAGCGCGTGCTGCTTGCTCCAGGTCAGGCCGATGGGCCGCAGCAGCCCGCGCAATTCCAGCGGCAGGACGACGAGCATGCCCAGCCCGCAATAGTGGCGGGCGGCCACGGGCGAGAGCAGTCCCACCGCTTCGGTCGAGCGCAGGTAGCTGGCGATCACCGGCACCGATACGGTCTCGATGGTATCTCTGGGGATGGGGATGCCGTGCTCCTGGAAGGTGGCTTCCAGCGGCTCGCGGGGCAGCGACGTCGTCGGCGGCAGCACCCACGGATACTTGCCGAGGTCGCGCCAGTGCAGCTGTTTCGCGCCGGCCAGAGGATGCTGGCAGCCCACCACGACCTGGCTGGCGCCGCCGAACAATTCCTCTTCCGCGAAATCGGCCGACGGGCGGCTGCTCAGGCGGCCCACGAGCACGTCCAGGTTGCCGCGGCGCAGGTCGGGCAGCAGGGTATCCATCGAGCCCTCGTGGATCTGCACCGAAGTCGTGGGCGAAATGCGTTTGAGCGCGGCCAGCGCATGCGGCACGAGCGCCGAGGTCATGGCCGGCATGGCGCCCAGGGCCGTCCTGCCGGAAGCGCCAGACTGCAGGGCGCGCAGTTCGTCGCGGGTCTGGGCCAGCGTGCTGAGCATGGTGCGCGCCTGGCGGATCATGCATTCGCCGTAGGCATTGGGCTGGACGCCGCGGGCGGTGCGGTCGAAGAGCTTGAAGCCCAGCCCTTTCTCCAGTTCGGACAGGGCCAGCGAGACGGCCGGCTGGGTGACGTTCAGGTTGACGGCCACCTTGCCCAGGTTGCGCAATTCGTCCAGGGCCACCAGCAATTGCAGGTGGCGCGGCTTGAGGTTGGCGCGTATGTACCAATCGAGTTTTGCCATGGCCGGTCTTGGTATAAGTGGATGCTAATGATGAATCGCTGATTTTTAAGTAGTTTACTTATGTCCGGCCGTGCATGATGGGCGCCTCGCAAAAAGGAGAGAACGTGCCCAGCGCCAAGCCGACTTCCATCATCGACCTGCATACCCATGTGATCGCCCCCGACCAGGCGGCCTATCCGCTGGCTCCGCTGGCAGGCAAACAATCGGACTGGTCGCGCGAGCGGCCGGTCGCCCGCGACGGCATGCTCGCCGCCATGGACGAGGCCGGCATCGCCCAGGCCGCGCTGGTGCAGGCTTCGACCTGTTACGGCCACGACAACCGCTACGTCGCCGATTCCGCGGCGGCCCGCCCGGATCGTTTCATCGGCGTCTATTCCATCGGCCTGACCGCCCCGGATGCAGTCGAGCGCATCGACCACTGGCATGGGCTGGGCCTGCACGGCATGCGCGTGTTCATTGCCGGCCATACCGCCGCCGACCAGGGCGCCCGGCTGGACGATCCGCTCGGCTTTCCCGCCTGGGAGCGCGCCCAGGAGCTGGACATTCCCGTGTGCGTGCAACTGCGCGCTCCCGGCCTGCCGCAATTGGAGAACATTCTCGAGCGCTTCCCGGGCGTGCGCGTGCTGCTCGACCATTTCGCCCGTCCCCCCGTCGAAGACGGCGCGCCCTACGCGGCCGCCGAGAGCCTGTTCCGGCTGGCGCGCCATTCTCGGCTGTTCTTCAAGCTGACCACGCACAACGTGCGCGAGTCCAAGCTGGGCCGGGCCACGCAAGCCAGTTTCATGCGCAAGGTGGTGGACACCTTCGGCGCCTCGCGCATCGCCTGGGGCTCGAACTTCCCGGCTTCCGCGGGTTCGCTGGCGGCATTGCTGCAAGAGGCGCTGGACGCCACCGCCTCGCTGTCGGCCGAAGAACGGGAGTGGATCTTCCACCGCACGGCCCGCGCCATCTATCCGGCGCTGGGCGACGGCGGGAGGGCGTGATGGAGCAACTGCGTCTGCGCACCCTGCTGGGCGATTATCCCAACACCCTGGCGCTCAAGCGCGGCGAGATCGCCTCGCCGCTGGTGAGCTTCGATTTCGATCCCGTCAAGACGGCCAACCGCGCGTTCAAGCGCGTGGTGCGCGACGGCGCTTTCGAGGTGGCCGAGCTGGCGCTGGTCACTTTCCTGCAAGCCAAGGCCTATGGCAAGCCGCTGGTGCTGATGCCGGCGGTGGTGGGCGCAGGCCGCTTCCAGCACCATTGCCTGGTCTACAACGCCGAGCGCGGCAAGCTGCGCGTGGCCGAACTGGCGGGCAAGCGCATCGGCATCCGCGCCTACGCGCAGACCACCGTGGCCTGGGTGCGCGGCATCCTGGCCGAAGACTACGGCGTGGATCTGGACAGCATCCAGTGGGTGACGGCCGAGGACGGCCATCTGGCCGAGTTTCCGGATCCGCCCGGCGTGCGCCGTGAGGAAGGCCGCAGCGCGGTGGAAATGCTGCTGGCGGGCGAGCTGGATGCCGCCATCGTCGGCACCGACCTACCCGACGACCCGCGCCTGGCACCGGTGCTGCCCGATCCCCACGTCGCCGCGGCGGCCTGGGGCGCGCGCCACGCGATGGTCCCGATCAACCACATGATGGCCATCAACCGCACACTGTGCGAGCAGCGGCCGGACGCGGTGCGGGAAATCTACCGCATGCTGCAGCAGAGCAAGGACGTGGCCCGCGCGGGGGCGGACACGCCTGACCTGACCCCGTTCGGGGTCGAGGCCAATCGCCATGCGCTGGAGCTGATCATTCGCTATTCCTATCGGCAAAGGCTGATCCCGCGCTGCTATGCCGTGGACGAATTGTTCGACGACGTGACCCGCATTCTCTGATCGCCGCCGGCCGCATCCCCGGCCGGCCAACCCGGCGCGGCGCCGGCCCCGAACGATGGGCGGCGCCACGCCATCGTGCAGATCCATACGCACATATATATGGAACATGGAGACACCATGAAGAAATGGTTCGCAATTCTCGCTACCGGTATCGCGGCAGCGGCTCCCATTCATGCCGTCCAGGCCCAGATCGGCGGCCCGGTCACCCGCATCGTCGTTCCGTTCGCGCCCGGCGGAGCGCGTGAACTGCTGGCGCGCACCTTCTACCAGGAAGTGGCGCAGGAGCTGGGCCAGACCTTCATCATCGAAAGCCGTCCCGGCGCGGGCGGCGCCATCGGCACCTCCAACGTCGGCCGCGCTGAGCCGGACGGCAAGACGCTGCTGATGGCCGCGTCCAGCCACTTCGTCACGGCCGAGCTGGGCGCCAAGCCCCACTACGATCCGATCAAGGATTTCGCCCCGGTTGCCAACATCGGCACGCAGAGCTACGTGCTGATGATCAGCAGCGCGCTGCCGGCCAAGAACGTGGCCGAGTTCATCGACTACGCGAAGAAACGCCCGGGCGAACTGAACTACGGTTCGGCCGGCATCGGCAGCTCCACCCACCTGGCGATGGCTTATTTCCTGAGCTCCGCCAAGCTGGACATGATGCACATTCCGTACAAATCGACCCAGGAAGCCGCCAACGACGTGGCCGGCGGCCGGGCGCAGGCGGTGATCGTGCCCAACGCCGGGGTCGGGGCCTACGTGCAGGACAACCGCCTGCGCATCATCGGCGTGACCTCGCGCCAGCCTTCGGCGCTGCTGCCCAACGTCCCGGCCATCGCCCAGGCCGGGCTGCCTTCCTACGTGTTCGAATCGTGGTTCGGCCTGCTCGCCCCCGCCTCGACCCCGGCCGCGACGGTGCAGAAGATCAACGCCGCGGTGAACAAGGTCCTGGCGCAGCCCGCCGTGAGGGAGCGCCTCGATACCCAGGGCGTCATCCCCGCGCCGTCCAGCGTGGCCGAGTTCAACAAGGTGTTCCTGGAAGACCAGAAGCTGATGGCGCGCATCGTCAAGGAGGCGAAGCTGACGCGGGATTGACCCCCCCCTACGCGCTTCGCGCGCCCCCCAGGGGGCGGCACTGGCGGACCGGCGGAGCCGGATCCGCTGTGCCCTGGGTTTAAAACCCCGCGGGCCTCGTGGAGTTAGGGGGAGCCACCAGTGCTAAACTGGTCGGCTTATCCCATATCCTGGCTGGGACGCCCGCGTTTTTCATCTGGCGCCCTGGTGCTTGCAAATATCGCGCATGGTTTCCTCTCTGCTCAAGAAAATTTTCGGTAGCCGCAACGATCGGCTGCTGAAGCAGTACGGCAAGTTGGTCGATCGCATCAATGCGCTGGAGTCCCAGACGGCCGCGCTCAGCGACGAGCAGCTTGTGGCTCGTACGAAGGAGTTCCAGCAGCGCCACCAGAACGGCGAATCCCTGGACGACCTGCTGCCCGAGGCCTTTGCCGTGGTGCGCGAAGGCGGCAAGCGCGTGCTCGGGATGCGGCATTTCGACGTCCAGCTGCTGGGCGGCATCGTGCTGCACTCCGGCCGCATCGCGGAAATGCGCACCGGCGAAGGCAAGACGCTGGTGGCGACGCTGCCGACCTACCTGAACGCCATCGCCGGCAAGGGCGTGCACGTGGTCACGGTCAACGACTACCTGGCGCAGCGCGACTCGGACTGGATGGGACGGCTGTACCGCTTCCTGGGCCTGACGGTGGGCGTGGTCGTCTCGCAACAGCCCAACGAGGAGAAGAAGGCTGCCTACCAGGCCGACATCACCTACGGCACCAATAACGAGTTCGGCTTCGACTACCTGCGCGACAACATGGAGTACCGCGTCGAGGACCGCCGCCAGCGCGCGCTGTTCTACGCGGTGGTCGACGAGGTCGATTCGATCCTGATCGACGAGGCGCGCACGCCGCTGATCATCTCCGGCCAGGCCGAAGACCATACCGAGATGTACATCCGGATGAACGCGGTGCCGCCGCTGCTCACCCGGATGGCTTCCGAGCCCAAAACCAACGAGCCCGAGCCCGAAGGCGATTTCTGGGTGGACGAGAAGAGCCACCAGGTCTATCTCTCCGAGGCCGGCCACGAGAAGGCCGAGCAGATCCTCGAGCGCCAGGGCCTGCTGCCCGAGGGCGAGTCGCTGTACGAACCGCGCCACATCAGCCTGATGCATCACCTGATGGCCGCGCTGCGGGCGCACAACCTGTTCTTCCGCGACCAGCACTACGTGGTGCAGGACGGCGAAGTCGTCATCGTCGACGAATTCACCGGCCGCCTGATGGTGGGCCGCCGCTGGTCCGACGGCCTGCACCAGGCGGTCGAGGCCAAGGAAGGCGCCAAGATCCAGAACGAGAACCAGACGCTCGCCTCGATCACCTTCCAGAACTACTTCCGGATGTACGAGAAGCTGGCCGGCATGACCGGCACGGCCGACACCGAAGCCTACGAGTTCCAGGAGATCTACCGCCTGGAGACCGTGATCATGCCGACCAACCGGCCCATGATCCGCGTCGACCAGAACGACCAGGTCTTCAAGACCGACAAGGAAAAGTACAACGCCATCCTGGACGACATCCGCGAGTGCCAGAAGCGCGGCCAGCCGGTGCTGGTCGGCACCACCAGCATCGAGAACTCCGAGGTGCTGTCGGCCCTGCTGACCAAGGCCGGCCTCAAGCACGACGTGCTCAACGCCAAGCAGCATGCGCGCGAGGCCGAGATCGTGGCCGAGGCCGGCAAGCCGGGCCACATCACCATCGCCACCAACATGGCCGGCCGCGGCACCGACATCGTGCTGGGCGGCAGCGTGGACAAGCAGGTCGATCTGATCCGCTCCGACGAGTCGAGTTCCGAGGAAGAAAAAGAGGCGCGCATCGCCAAGGTGCGCGACGAATGGAAGCCGCTGAACGAGCAGGTCAAGGCCGCGGGCGGCCTGCGCATCATCGGCACCGAGCGTCACGAGTCGCGCCGTATCGACAACCAGCTGCGCGGCCGCGCCGGCCGCCAGGGCGATCCGGGTTCGTCGCGTTTCTACCTCTCGCTGGACGATTCGCTGATGCGCATCTTCGCGGGCGACCGCGTGCGCGCCATCATGGAACGCCTGAAGCTGCCCGAGGGCGAGCCCATCGAGGCGGGCATGGTCACTCGCTCGATCGAGTCGGCGCAGCGCAAGGTCGAAGCCCGCAACTTCGACATCCGCAAGCAGCTGCTCGAATACGACGACGTCGCCAACGACCAGCGCAAGGTCATCTATTCCCAGCGCAACGAAGTGCTGGAGGCCGCATCGGTCTCCGACGTGGTCGCCAACCTGCGCGGCGCCGCCTTCACCGAGGTGGTGCGCAATTTCGTGCCGGCCGATTCGGTCGAAGAGCAGTGGGACGTACCCGGCCTGGAAAAGGCGCTGGAACTGGATTGGCAAGTGGCCGTGCCGCTGGCCGCCGCGCTCGAATCCGAGAGCTCCCTGACCGACGACGACCTGCTCGAGCGCGTGCTCAAGGCCGCGGCCGAGGCCTACGACGCCAAGGTGGCGCTGGTGGGTGCGGAAATGTGGAGCCAGTTCGAGCGCTCGATCGTGCTGCAGTCCATCGACACGCATTGGCGCGAGCACCTGTCCATGCTCGACCACCTGCGCCAGGGCATCCACCTGCGCGGCTATGCGCAGAAGAACCCCAAGCAGGAATACAAGCGCGAGGCTTTCGAACTGTTCTCGGCCATGCTGGACCGGATCCGCAACGACGTGGTCAAGGTGCTGATGACCGTGCGCGTGCAGTCGGCCGAACAGGTCGAGCAGGCCGAACAGGACGCCGCCCATGCGCAAGTGCAGAACGTCCAGTACCACCACTCCGACTACGACGAGGCCCTGGCAAGCGCCAACGCCACATCGGGTTCGGGCCAGGAACCGCTGCGCAACGTGCTGCCCAAGGTCGGCCGCAACGACCCTTGCCCCTGCGGCAGCGGCAAGAAGTACAAGCAGTGCCACGGCAAGCTGAGCTGATCCAGATACACCTCATCCGTCCCGGGAAGGCGTGGATCCGACCGCCCGCCACCACCCCACGAGGCTCGTCAGGTTAAACCCAGGGCACAGCGGATCCGGCTTTGCCGGTCCGCCAGTGCCGCCCCCTTGGGGGGGCGCGCGTCAGCGCGTAGGGGGGGGACCTATTCAGGACTGATTCCCTCGGACTTGATGACCTGGCGCCAGCGGTCGAATTCGGTGCGCGTGAGCGTGCCGAGATCTTCCGGCGATCCGAGCGCCACGGTAAAGCCCGTATTGGCCAGTTCGGCGCGGATCGCTTCCGTGCCGAACCCGGCGCGCAGTTCGCGATTGATCCTGTCGACGATCCCGGCAGGCGTACCCTTGGGCGCATACAGGCCTATCCACACGGCAAGCTGGTAATCCCGGTAGCCCTGTTCGGCCAGGGTGGGCGTTTCGGGCAAGAGGGGCGAGCGGCTGGCGCCCGTCTGCGCGATGGCCTTGAGCTTGCCTGACGCAATGAACGGGCGCGCCGCCTCGATCGGCGCGATCATCATGCTGACGCTGCCCTGCACGATATCCATGATGGCGCTGTTCAGGCTGCCGGCGGGGATGTGGCGCATCTTCGTTCCCACTATGTTCTGCAGCACGGTCGAGTACAAGTGCGCGGTGGACGCGATGCCGGGCGATGCGTACGAGGCGCCGTCGCCTTGCGCCTTGAGGTAGGACACCAGTTCGGGGAAGGTGCCGGCCGGCGTGGCGGCGCCCGTCACGATGACTTGCGCGCTTTCCGCGATCTGGCCGATCGGCGTGAAGCTCTTGACGGGATCGTAGGGCGTCGCGCGGAAGGCGGGGGTGATGACCAGGGTGGTGGGGCCGGCCATCAGCGTATAGCCATCGGGCGCCGCGTTGGCGGCATAGGAGGTGCCGACGACGCCGCTCGCGCCGGAGCGGTTCTCCACGTAGACATTCTGTCCCAGGCTGCGGGAAAGATATTCGGCGGCGCGGCGCGCGATGTTGTCGGCGCTCGTGCCGGGGCTGTAGGGAACGACGATCTTGATGGTGCGCTGCGGGTAGGCTGCTGCTTCTTCCGCTTGCGCGCCTATGCTACAGGCGGCCAGGCACGCCGCCGCCACGGCCGGAACGAATGTTGAAACCTGCTTCATGCTTGTCTCCGTGATGTTTTGTCATGCGGTCGGGCGCGCAATCGCCCGGCTTCTGGCGTCCGGGACGATCAGGATCGTATTTTTAAGTATGATATATATACACTACGCGTACCGCTCGACAATGTAAAGCGTGTTGTCATCGTCGCCCGCGGCGCATCCGCGAAGCCGCGGACGCAACAGCGCCGTCCAGCGGAGACGAAAGGAGAACGGCCGGTGGCCCGTGGCCGTGGCGGCCCGGGAAATGCGTGGCGCGGCGGCGGCTTATGACTGCGTTTTGCGGTTCTCGACGGAGATCGTCTTGACGCGCTGGTAGGCGAGCCTGTCGCGCATGATCTGGGCGGCCTGCTGTGCATCGCCGGTTTCGATGGCCTCCAGCAGCAGCTTGTGATGGCGCACGATGCGCGTCGCCGAGGCGGAGGTCAGGTGCGGCCGCAATACCGGGCCGAGCACCAGGCTGAGCGCGCGGAACTGGGCCAGCAGGATGCGGCTGTGGGCGGCGAGCACGATGCCTTCGTGGAAACGCATCGAGGCATCGGCGAAGCGGTCGAGATCCGCCTTGAGCGCTGCGAGTTCATCCAGCTTGGCGCGCAGGTCGTCCAGATCGGCGTCGTTGCGCCGTTCGGCTGCCAGGCCGGCAGCCTTTTCCTCGATCGCCATTTGCGCATCGAAGACTTCCCCCGAGCTGACGTCGATCAGTTTCAGGTGTATGGCCAGCGCATCGGCCAGCCGGTCCGGGTCGCCCTGCGCCACCCAGACGCCGCCGCGCGCGCCCATTCTGATTTCGACGATGCCCAGGCCTTCCAGCGTGCGCAGCGCGTCGCGCGCCGCCATGCGGCTGACGCCGAATTGTTCCGAGAGCGCCGCCTCGCTGCCGAGGAACTCGCCTGCCTTGATCTCGCGATTGAAGACTGCCGTGCGTATCTGCGCCACGATCCCGCCGGACAGGGTTTCGTTGGGAAGACTGGCCCAGGCGGGCGACGATCGGGAGGGTTTGCTGGCCAATACGGATCCTTTGTGCGCGGTAAAAGCAGCCCGGAGCATTATAGGACTGCCCACCGGCCATCCCGGCCGCCGCCTCATTCATCCCGTCCGCACATCGGCTTGGCGCAATGGTTATGTATGATATATATTAAATAACATTCCGATAAAGCATTGCCCGACCCAGGGCACGGCGGATCCGGCTTCGCCGCTCCGCAAGCAGAGCCCCCCGAGGGACGCGCAACGCGCGCAGGGGGCCAACCTCAGAGGAACCCATGCTGAATGCAGAGAAAAACGCGTTGTTGACCCGTGTCGGGCCGGGCACTCCCATGGGAGATCTGTTGCGCCGCTATTGGATGCCGGTGGCCGGGGTCACCGAGTTCGACCGCCGGGCCACCAAGGCGCTGCGGCTCTTTGGCGAAGACCTGGTGATGTACCGGGACCTGAGCGGCAACTGGGGCCTGGTGGACCGCCATTGCGCGCACCGGCGGGCCGACCTGAGCTACGGCTTTCCCGAACGCGAAGGCATACGGTGCAACTATCACGGCTGGTGCTTCGACAGCACGGGCGCCTGTATCGAGCAGCCCTACGAAGACGTTGCGCACGCCGATGCGCGGATGAAGGAGCGGGTGCATTTGAAGGCCTATCCGGTGGCCGAGAAAGGCGGCCTGCTATGGGCCTACATGGGACCGCAGCCGGCGCCGGAACTGCCGGATTGGGAAGCTTTCTCGTGGCCCAACGGCTTTCGCCAGATCGTGCTTTCCGAGATTCCCTGCAACTGGTTCCAGTGCCAGGAAAACTCCATCGACCCGGTGCATTTCGAATGGATGCACAACAACTGGAGCCTTCGGCAGAAGGGCGTGCTGCATCCCTATTCCGCGCCTCACAAAGAGGTGGGCTTCGAGGAGTTCGAACACGGATTCCTCTATAAGCGGGTGCGCGGCAATGCGACCAGGCAGGATCCGCTATGGGCCGTGGGGCGCGTGTGCCTGTGGCCGAACGGGGTCTTCCTCGGAGACCACTTCGAATGGCGCGTGCCGATCGACGATGAACACACGCTGAGCGTCTGCTGGTCGTTCACGCGCGTGCCCAGGGAGGCCGAGCCTTACGCGCAGGAGTCCATTCCGACCTGGTACGGCCCGATCCGGGACGACGAGGGCAGCTGGATCAGTTCCCACGTGATGAACCAGGACTTCGTCGCCTGGGTGGGACAGGGCGTCGTCGCCGACCGCAGCCTCGAGATGCTGAGCCCCAGCGACAAAGGCATCACCATGATCCGCCGCAGGTTCTTCGAGGAGCTCGAGGCAGTCGCTGCGGGAGCGGATCCGAAGGGGCTGCTGCGCGACCCGGACAAGAATCGGCGAATCGTCCTGCCCATGGCGCATCGTGAAATCTTCACGGAAGGGTTGCCGCTGGACGAACTGCGCGCGCATCCCATCTTCGGCCGCCACCTGTTCCATTACCCCTTCCAGGCGGGACAGCCCGAGGCTGTCGCACAAGCCTACCGGCAGGCAATGGGGCTCGACCGGCTCCAGGCGGCAGGGCACGAAGCCGCGGTGGCGGCGGGAGCGGCGCCGTCTTCGGTCAGCCCAGCTCGAACGACGTGATCCCGTAGATCCGGTCCAGGGGCAGGTCCGGCGCGGCGCCGCGGTACATGCGGGCGGTCTCGAAGCTCTGGACCAGTTGCAGCCGGTCGGCCAGCGCCAGCGCGTGCGCATTCGGGGCCGGGACGTCCAGCCAATACGGCGAGCCCGGCGGCAGCGCGTCCACCAGGGCGTGCGCGAGCGCGTCGGCGCCCGCCGGCGTGTCGGCGAACAGCGGGCCGATTTTCCAGCCCTGCCGGCACGGGCGCGCCACGCCATAGCCGGCCAGGCTGCCGCCCGGCATCCAGGCGCGCCCGATCATGCCGGGCTGGGCCAGCCAGGCCCGCAGGAAATCTTCCCGCGGCGCGGGGAAGCAGGGGCGATCGTAAGCCAGGACGTCGCCCAGCGCCACTGCCGAAAGCGGCACGATGTCCCGCGGCGTTCCGGCCCGGGGGCGGGGCGCCGCGATGCCGCCGAAGCGGATGTTCCGGTGCGCCAGTTCGAACCCGCTGCGCCGGTAATCGTGCTGTCGCTCGACTACGCCGTCCAGGCCCAGCGTGCGCGCGCCGCCCAGGGCATCGAGCGCGGCTTGCCACAGGCGCAGGCCATAGCCGCGCCCCCGGTAATCGGGATGGACGATGTAGAAGCCGATGAAGCCGAAGCCTGCGCCATAGCGGACGGCCGACAGGCAGCTTGCCGGCCTGCCGCCGTGCAGCCCGATCCAGAACCCGTCCGCGTCGGCCGCGAGGAAGCTGTCGGCGTCCTGCAGGCCGGGATTCCAGCCTTCGCCGGCTGCCCAGTCCACCGCCAGCGCCACTTCGGCAGGCTGCATGGTGCGCACTTCATAGGCATCGCCGGGTCGGGTCGCGGGCATGGCTGTTCCTGGCTGGAGAGAGGACTGGGGCAAGAATACCGCGCCTCGTCCCGGCGCAGCCAGAACGCGCCGCGCGGGGGCCGGGGATCCGGCTCCGCCGGTCCGCTCGCGTCGCCCCCTAGAGGGGGCCCGCGCAGCGGGTAGGGGGTGGGCTCACCTCGAACATCGCCTCGATCTCCACCACCACCCCGTGCGGCATGCTGGCCACGCCTACCGCCGTGCGGGTGTGGGCGCCCGCCTCGCCGAATACTTCCATTATCAGGTCCGAGGCGCCGTTGACCACGTCGGCGATCTGCACGAAATCCGGCGTGGCGGCGACGAAGCCGCGCAGATTGACGACGGACAGAATGTCGTCCAGTCCGCCCGGCAGGGATTCGTGGGCCTGCGCCAGCACGTTCAATGCGCTGGCGCGCGCGGCATGCTGCGCTTGTTCCAGCGTCATCGTGTCGCCCACGCGGCCGACGTGCAGTGCCGTGCCGGTGCTGGCCAGCTGGCCCGAGACGTACAACAGGTTCCCCAGCCGGCGGGTCATGCGGATGCGGGCCGCGCGTGCGCGCGGCGCCGGGGGAAGAGCGATGCCGAGCGCGCGCAGGCGGTCGGCTGTGGACGTGGACATGGCGAAGTTTTCCTGGTCGTGGAGCAGAGGAAATTGTCCCGCCTGCAGCGGTCCGCCGGCCTGAAATCTTGGGCCGCAGCCATAACCGTCTGGTTGGGGGCGGGGCCGAAACAGGAATGCGGAGCGGGCGCCGCGCCGCCTAAGATGGCCGTTTTCGACAGGAGCGCGCATGCTTTACATCATTTATCAAGAAGACAGGGACGAGGGCGCCGCGGAGATCCGGGCCCGGGTCAAGCCGGACCATCTGGCGTATTTGGCGCGGTTCGAGGACCAGCTGGTTCTCGGCGGCGCGATGCTGGCCGAAGATGGCGTGCGGCGCACCGGCAGCGTGCTGATCCTGAACGTGCCCGGCTATGCCGAGGCCGAGGCTTTTTCCCTGAACGAGCCGTTCCGCAAGGCCGGGCTGTTCAAGAGCGTGCGCATTTCGCGCATGCGGCGCGGGCAGTGGAATCCCGCCGCCGCGCCGGCGTCGGCCGAAGGAAACTAGCGTCCGCGGGCGATGCCTGGCCGCCGGGCCGCGGCTAGCGCGCCTGCGGCGAGTGGAACAGTTCGCTCGCCGCCAGCCGCAGGCTGTCCACCATGCGCTGGCCCGCCGCGGACAGCGTGCTGCCCGTGTTGAGGATGATGCCCACGGGCAGGGCGGGATAGCCGATGTCGATGGGCAATCTGGCGAGGATGCCGAGTTCGATGTCGGCCTGGACGATCTGCCAGGGCAGGGCGGCGACCATGTCGCGCTGCAGGAGCAGGGCGCGGATGAGGGGGAAGGACAGCGTTTCGACGATGCGGCGGGGCAGGTCCAGGCCTTCGCGGGCGAAGAACATGTGTATCGGCGCGCGGGCCACGCTGCTGGCATGGGGCATGACCCATTCCTGCACCGCCAGGTCGGCGGGCGTGAGCGCGGCCTGGGCCGCCAGCGGATTCTGCCGTCCGGCCACCAGTACCATGGGCTCGAAATACAGCGGGATCTGGCGGTAGGTGTCGGGGTGTTCCTGTTCGGCCATGCGGCCGACGACGATGTCGATTTCGCCCGCCTGCAGCCCGCTCAGCAGTTTCTCCTTGCTGCCGTCGACGACCGAAACCCGGGGGCCGTCTCCGCCCGCCAGGAACAAGGACAGCGCGCGCGGCACCAGCGAGGGCAGCGCCACCATATAGCTTCCCACCGTGAGCCGTCCGCCGGCGCCTTGCCGCAGCGCCGTCAGCTCTTCGGCGGCGCGCTTGATTTCCGCATGGAGCGAGCGCGCGTAGCGCAACACGTAGCCGCCGAAGACGGTCGGCACCACGCCTCGGGCCGTGCGTTCGAGCAGCCGTTCGCCCAGCAGCGATTCCAGTTCGTGGATGGTCTTGGATACGGCCGGCTGCGACATGTGCAGCTGTTCGGCGGCACGCGAGACCGTGCCGCACTCGGCCACGGTTTTCAGCATGAGCAGATGGCGCAGCTTGACCTGGGTGGTCAGCACGCGCTCGATGGATCGCTCGATCTCCATGGCGGTTCCCAATGATGGGCCGGCCAGGCTCATAACCATTTGGTTAGACCGGGCGCCCGAATACGAATGATCGCACGGCGCACCCGCTGATAGAGTGGTTCGCATCCCCCTGACGCGCAGGAGAGCGCCTTGCAGATTACCTCGTTTACCATCGAACACCTCAGCCTGCCCGACGAGGATCCGAACTGGAAGTTCGCCGGCCAGGCCTATCCGACCAACGACGCCTGCCTGCTGACCCTGACTGCCGAGGACGGCACCGAGGGCTGGGGCTACGCCGCGGCTTTCCCCCACCTGGCGGCCACGGCCATGGGCGTGGAAGGGGCCTTGCGGCGCATCTGCCCGGCGCTGGTCGGCCAGGACGCGCTGGCGATCGAGGCCAACCTGGCGCACGTACAGGCGGCCCTGGTCGGCAACAACCCGGCCAAGGCGGCCATCGATTGCGCCCTGCACGACCTCAAGGCGCGCCTGCTCGGCGTGCCGCTGTACGAGCTGCTCGGCGGCAAGACGACCGACCGCATCGCGATCTGCCGCATGCTGGGCCTGAAGACGCCGCCCGAGATGGCCGAGCGCGCCCAGCGCCTGGTGGACCAGGGCTATACGCACTTGAAGCTCAAGGTCGGCGGCAGCGTGCGCGAGGACATCGAGCGCCTGCGCGCCGTGCGGCGCCAGGTGGGCGACGCGGTCAGGCTGGTGGCCGACCCCAATCAGTCGTACCGGGCCAAGGACGCCATCGTCTTCGCGCAGCGGGCGGTGGAGTTCGACGTCGACATCATCGAGCAGCCGGTGCGGGCGGACGACCTGGACGGCCTGCAGGAAGTCACGCGGGTCTCCAGCATCGCGATCGAGGCCGATGAAAGCGCGTACTGCGCGTCGTCGACCTACCGGCTGGCGGCGAGCCGCTCGGTCAACGCGATCAGCCTGAAGGTGCCGAAGATGGGCGGGCTCCGGGCGGTCCAGACCGCCGCCCGGGTCTGCGAAGTGGCGCACCTGGGATGCCGGATGGGGGCGAACGTGGGCAGCCAGCTGCTGGCCGCCCATGCCCTGCACCTGGCGGCGGCGCTGCCCAACATCACCTACGCGTGCGAACTGGCCGAATTCCAGAAGCTCCTGAACGATCCCTTCGAGGGACTGAAGGTGGAGGACGGGTTCCTCCACGTGCCGGCAGGGCCGGGCGTGGGCGTGGTACGGCGCGCGGCGTGACGCGTCCATCGTGTTCTGCGGTCCGGGAGCGTCCGCCCGGATCGATCCCCGGCATACACAGTGCAAGGAAAATCATGAACCACCGCAACGTTCTTCCATTTCGCGCCATCGGGTGCGCCGTGCTCGTCCTGGCGTCGCTGGCGGGCGCCGCGTCCGCCCAATCCCAGCCGCGGCAGATCAGGATGGTCGTCCCGTTCTCGCCCGGCGGGCCGGCCGATCTCATTGCCCGCAAGTTGGGCGAGCGCCTGGGTCCGCAGATGGACGCCACCGTCATCATCGACAACCGCCCGGGGGCCAACGGCGTCATCGGCGTGCAGGCGGTCGCCAAGGCGGCGCCCGACGGTTCGACCCTGCTGTTCGCCACTTCCGGCATGCTGACCATCAGCCCGGTGCTCTACAAGGACTTGAGCTACGACCCGCTCAAGGACCTGAGCCCCATCGGCCGCGTGGTGGCCAATGGCTCGGCGCTGCTCGTGGGCAGGCAACTGCCCGCGAACAACATGAAGGAATTCGTCGCCTATGCGCAGAAGTCGTCGGCGCCCGTCGCCATCGGCTCGGCGGGAACCGGCAACATTACCCATCTCTACATGGAGCTGATGAAGGACGCGACCCGGGGCAACTTCGTCCACGTGCCCTACAAAGGCGTGGCGCCGGCCTTGACGGACGTGATGGGCGGGCAGATCGCCGGGGTGTTCGTCGACCTGCCCGCCGCCCTGCCGCTGCTCCAGAGCGGCAGGGTCAAGGCGCTCGGCCTGGTCGGCGCCGAACGCAGCGCCTCTGCTCCGGACATCCCGACGATCGCCGAGCAGGGCTATCCCGGCGTGGACGGCGTGAGTTGGTTCGGCGTGCTGGGTCCCGCCGGCATGTCCGCCGACCGCGTCGCCGCCGTGCACGCGGCCCTCGGCCGCGCCCTGGCGGAGCCGGAACTGGTCAAGGCGCTCAAGGACATCGGCTCCCAGCCGGCCCTGGACCAGCCTGCCGAGATGGCCGCGCTGATGCGGTCGGAACAGGCGCGCTGGGCCCAGCTGATCAAGGCCCGCAACATCCAGGTCGATTGATCGCCGGGTTCTCCTTGCCGCTCCCCGCCGCGCGCGACAGGGGCGGCACCGCCTACAGCAGGAATACCGTCGCCAGCCCGAGGAAGATGAAGAACCCCATCGTGTCCGTGGCGAAGGTCAGCAGCACCGACGAGCCGATGGCCGGATCCTTGCCGAAGCGGTTGCGGGCCAGCGGCACCAGCATGCCGATGCTGGCGCCGACCAGCAGGTTCAGCACCATGGCGGCCATCATGACCAGGCCGAGCGAATAGCGGCCCGAGATGGCCCAGGCGAACAGGGCCGCGACCAGGCCGCCGCCGAGGCCGACCAGCACGGCGATCTGCAGCTCGCGCCGGACCAGCTTGCCGACGTTGGCCGCGTTGATCCGGCCGACGGCCAGCGCGCGGATGATCAGCGTCATGGTCTGGTTGCCGGAGTTGCCGCCTATGCCGGCGACGATGGACATCAGAAAGGCCAGGATGACGATGTGCCCGACGGTGTCTTCGAAGCGCGAAGCCACGAAGGCGGCGACCGAGGCCGTGCATAGGTTGATCAGCAGCCACGGCGCGCGGTTGCGGATGGCCTGGGCGATGGGCGCGAAGATGTCTTCTTCCTGCAGGCCGGCCTTGGACAGGGCCTGTTCGTCGGAGGCCTCGCGGATCACGTCCACGACTTCGTTCACGGTCACGCGGCCGATCAGGCGGCCGATCGCGTCCACCACCGGCGCCGAGACCAGGTCGTAGCGCTCGAACGCCGCGGCGGCTTCGTCGGCCTCGTCCAGCGGGGCGAGCGTCAGGATCTCGGTATCCATGACGTCGGTGACCTGGGTGTCGGGGTCGCTGACGATCAGGCGGTTGATGGGCAGACTGCCTTGCAGCTTGTCGAGGCGGTCCACCACGAAGATCTGGTCGGTATGGTCGGGCAGCTCGTTGAGCCGGCGCAGATAGCGCAGCACCACTTCCAGCGTGACGTCGTTGCGCACGCGCACCATCTCGAAGTCCATGATCGCGCCCACCGAGTTCTCGGGGTAGCTCATGACTTCGGTGAGGCGGGCGCGTTCTTCGTCGGTCAGCCCTTTCTGGACCTCGGCCACCACTTCGGGCGGCAGGTCGGGGGCCAGGTCGGCCAGTTCGTCGGCTTCGAGGTTCTCGGTGGCCGCGACCAGTTCTTGCTGATCCATGGTGGAGATCAGCGATTCGCGCACCCAATCGGCGACTTCGAGCAGGATTTCGCCGACCCGGTCGGCATGTACCAGCTGCCAGACTACCTGCCGGTCTTCCTTGGGCAGGGATTCGAGGATGAAGGCGACGTCGGCGGGATGCAGGTCTTCCAGCAGCGCGCTCAGTTCGGCGTCGTGCTGGCGCTGGACCAGGGCCTCGACCAGCGGAGCGCGGGTATCGCCGACTTCCTGCCGGTGCACCAGTTCTTCGACCAGATGCTGGCGCCGCAGCAGTTCCTGGACGTGCTCCAGAGCTTCCTGGGCATCTTCGGGTTCGAGCCGATTGCGCTCGAGCGATTTGGGATGTGTTGCTTGTTCGACCATCGCGCGGGAAAACACAAAGCGGCCCCGCGCGGGCCTGGGGTCTGGCACCCGGGGCGGGCTCAGAACGGGCTCGGACGGAAGCCGGAAAACGGGAAGCCGGCTGGTAGTACGGGTCTAGGTCGTGGCTGTGAGGCCATGCCGGGAAAGCAGCGCGCAGGCACTGCGAAGTTGACGACGCCGCAATTGTACGCGTGCCCGTGGGCATTCGTCAGCGCGGCGGTCATGGTGGCCGATTTTGGTTGCAATTGCATGGCCGGCGCGCGACGGATGGGCTGGCCGGCCCCGCCGGATCAGGGGATGGCCGCGCCGGGCAGCCAGCGCAGCAGCCGGTCGGTGCGCGAGGCCAGATAGGCCGAGCCGCGGTTTCTGTCGTAGAAGCGCGGGCGGGGCAGCATGGAGGCGAGCCGCGCGGCCTGGTAGGCAGACAGATTGGCGGCGGAGGTGCCGAAGTAATGGCGCGCGGCCGCCTCGGCGCCGAACACGCCTTCACCCCATTCGGCCACGTTGAGGTAAAGCTCCAGGATGCGGCGCTTGCTCATCACCAGTTCGATCATGTAGGTAATGACGACCTCCTGGCCTTTGCGCAGGTAGTTGCGCGAATTCGACAGGAACAGGTTCTTGGCGACCTGCTGGGTGATGGTCGAACCGCCGCGCATGGGCCGCGACGAAGGCTGGCGGCCGCGGGCCAGGGCGCGTTCGGCGGCTTCGGCCAATTGCCGGTTGTGCGCATAGGCCTTCTCGACCGCGTCCCAGTCTATGCCGCCGTGCTCCAGGAAGTTGGCGTCTTCGGCGGCGACGGCGGCGCGCTTGAGGTGGTTGCTGATGCGCTCGTAGTCCACCCATTGATAGTTCAGGCGGCGGCCGGGGTCTTTTTGCTGCAGCCGGCTCAGCTCCGCGCGCATGACCGAGGTCGAGGCCGGCGGCATGCTGGCATACCAGACCACCCAGCCGAACAGCCAGGCCTGGTAGAGCAGCACCAGCAGCACCGCCGCGCCGGCCACTTGCGCCACGAACCGGCCCAGGCGCGCCGGCATCGACCGCTGCGGGCGTGAGGCGCGTTTCATGATTAGAAAGTTGAGCGAAGCTCGGCCAGCACGGGAGCCGCGTCGGGCCGCACGCCGCGCCAGATGAAGAAGCTCTCGGCCGCCTGCGCTACCAGCATGCCCAGGCCGTCGGCGGTGCGCGCGCCGGCCTCGCCCGCCTGCCGCATGAAGCGGGTGGGCCGGGCGCCGTACATGAGGTCGTAGGCGAGGGCGCCGGGCGCATAGGCGCCGGCGGGCAGCGGCGGCGCCGCGTCTTCCAGGCTGCTGGCGGTGGCGTTGAGGACGAGGTCCCAGCCGTGCCCGGCCGGCAGCTCGGCATAGCCGCCGCCATGGACCGGAACGTCATGCTGCCCGAACGCGGCGGCAAGCTCGCGGGCGCGTTCGGGGGTGCGGTTGGCGATGTGCAGGCTGCGGCAGCCGGCTTCGATCAGCGGCAGCAGGATGCCGCGCGCCGCGCCGCCGGCGCCCGCGACCAGCACGCGCGCGCCCGCCAGCGGGGCGTCGAGCCGGCGCAGGTCGGCGACCAGCCCCACGCCGTCGGTATTGCAGCCGTGCAGCAGGCCGGCGGCGTCGAGCCACAAGGTATTGACCGCGCCGGCCGCGCGCGCGCGCGGACTCAGGTCGGCCGCGGCGAGTTCATAGGCTTGCAGTTTGAACGGCACGGTCACGTTGGCGCCGGCGCCGCCGTTCTCGAAGAACGCGCGCACCGCGCCGGGAAAGCCGTCCACCGGCGCGCAGATGGCCTCGTAGCTCAGCTGCTGGCCGGTCTGGGCGGCGAAGCGCGCATGTATCCACGGCGACTTGCTGTGGCCGACGGGGTTGCCGAAGACGGCATAGCGGGAACGGGTCGAGGACATCAGCGGGGCTTCGCGGAAAGCGTGTCGTTGGTGAAATACCAGGTGCGCGTGATCGCCAGGACGTCGGTGTCGCGCGAGATCTGGGGCGGAAACGGAGCGAAGGGCGCGGCCAGCGAGACGGTGCGCCGCGCTGCGTCGTTCAGTATTTTATGTTCCGAAGGCTTGTCGATGTCCATGCTTTCGACCGTGCCGTCGCTGCGCACGTAGACCGTCATGCGCAGCGAGCCGTAGACTTTGCCGCGGGCGCCCGCCGGGTAGTTGCGGTTGCCGATCTCCTCGATGCGGTGGCGCCATTGCTCCACGTAGACCGCGAAGCGGTGTTCGGACGTGGAGGGAGCGAAGAAATGCTTGCGCGGCCGCTTGTTGTAGTCGTCGATGCGTTCGGAAATCTCGGCGAACCGGCGCGCCAACTGTTCGGCCTGCGCGGCGGACCCGCTCTGTTCCGGGCGCGGGGTGCCGGCGGTACCGTGCATGGGCGCCGGTACGCGCCGCTGCGCCAGGGCGGCCGCCAGCTCCCGCTGCTGGGCTTCCAGCGCCGCCTGGCGCTGCTGCAATTGCGCCAGGCGCTCGCCGTCGCGCGCCGCGGCGCTGCGCGGCACCGGCGAGCGCGCATGGCCGTCGCGGGCATCGCCGCCGCCATCGCTGGCGACCTGCGCCAGCAGTTGGGCATGCGCGGGGGCTTCGCGGGTGCCCGCATTGAGCAGGATGACTTCGAGGCCGGCGTCGCGCTCCGGCGAGCGGGCTTGCGGCGGCATGGTGAAGTGCAGCGCGAACAGGATGAGGTGGGCCGCCATCGAGATGGCGATCGCGCTCATCAGGTAGCGGCGTTCGGGGCGGGTGCGCCAGTCTTCGCCAAGGCGCGCCGGCAGCGCGGCCAAGGCCTGCATGACGAGCGCGCCGCGCCCGTGGGCGGGGCGGCGCGCTGGCGAACGAGAGGGGGAGGGGGAAGCGGGATGGTGCGGCACCCCGCGATTGTAAACGTCAGCCTTCGGCGCCGGCGCGGTCCACGGCGTAGCGGGGCCGGCGTCCGGCCAGCGCATCGTCCAGGCTCTCCAGCAGGATTTCCAGCTGTACCAGCACGGCGGCCGGCGAGCGGCCCGAGATGTGCGGCGTGAGCAGGACATTGTCCATGCCCGCCAGTTCGCTCACCAGGGCCGGCGGCGGGGCCGGCTCTTCTTCCAGGACGTCCAGCCCGGCGCCGGCCAGCTTGCCCTGGCGCAGCGCTTCCAGCAGGTCGGCGGTCTTGAGCACGGTGCCGCGCGAGACGTTGATGACGAAGCCGCGCGGCCCCAGCGCCTCGAATACCCGGGCGTCGAGCAGGTGGCGGGTGCGCGGCCCGCCGGGGCAGCAGGCGAACAGGAACTCGCTGTCGCGCGCCATCTCGATCAGGTCGGGGTAATAGGTGCCGGGCGCATCGCTCTTGGCCGAGGGCCCGTGATAGGCGATGGCTGCGCCGCAGGCCGCGGCGCGCGCCGCCACCATGCGGCCGATCTGGCCCATGCCTATGATGCCCACGCGCGATTTGTCCAGGCTGGGCCGGGGCGCGCGCAGCGAGCTCCAGGCTTCGCCCCGGGCCAGCCGCTCGCTGATCGGCCGGTAGCCGCGCGCCAGGGCGAGCGCCAGGCCGAGGGCGTGGTCGGCCACCGTGGCGGCGTTGGCGCCGGCGGAGTTGGTAACGGCGATGTTGCGCGCCTTGGCCGCCTCGACGTCGATGTTCTCGGTGCCTGCGCCCATGGCGCAGATCACGGCCAGGCCGGGCAGGCGGTCCATCTGCTGGCTGGTGAATCCTATCGAACCGTTGGTGACGACCGCGCGCACCTGTGCGAGCGCCGGAGCGGTCCAGTCGACGGTATCGGGGCCGCCGGCGCAGTCGTGCAGTTGATAGTGGCGGCCCAGCCCTTCGCGCATGGCGGGGGGCAGGGCGATGATGGATAAGACTTGGGTGGGCATGAGTTTTCCTGAAGGTGAAAGCCCCTCCCCCTACGCGCTGACGCGCGCCCCCAGGGGCGGCACTGGCGGACTGGCGAAGCCAGATCCGCTGTGCCCTGGATGGGGCCGCGCACCGCTTCAGGCAGGCTGGACTTCCTTGACCGCGCCGCGCCAGCCGCTTTCCGTGACGTCGAAAACCGTGCCGTCGGGCATCCGGTACTTTACCTCGTAGAACACATTGGGATCGGTTTCCTTGCGGCCCGTCAGGTAGGTGCCGCCCGCTTCCACGATCCGCTTTTCCGCCTCTTCCAGGTTCTCCACCCACATGCCGAAGTGGATGACGCCGCGCACGTCCTTGAGCCCGGCATAGCCCGGAACGGTTTCGTTGGCGAAGTTCAGCAGGGCCACGTTCATGATGCCGTCGGTCATGTAGACGCCGCGCATGGCATTGCCGGCGCGGCGCATGCCGAACGCCTGTTCGAAGAATTGCGCGGCCGCTTCGGGATCTTCCACCGACAGTGCGATATGCCTGAGTTTTTCCATGATGACTCCTTGAAGTCCGAGTTGGATGAGCTGTGGTGTTCAAAACTATACCAAATGTATACCAAAGTTTGGTATAAAGCTTCAAACAAATTTTGTTGAGTACCAGGAAATTTGTTTGGCATGTGATTTGCACGTAGTTGTTTTGCACGCATGGATGTACCAATCCGGTGCATCCAGTCGACGTCAACAATCTGGAGTGTGTGTCATGACGATGTCCTTTAAATCCCTCGTGGCCGGCGCCCTAGCCGCCTCGGCCGTGGCCTTCGGCGCTTCGGCGGCGGCTTCGACCTGGCCGTCGCGGCCGATCACCGTCGTGGTGCCTTACGCACCAGGCGGCAACACCGACCTGATGGCCAGGATGATCGCCGAGCAGTTGTCCAAGTCTTTCAAGACACCGGTTGTGGTGGACAACAAGGCGGGCGCGGCGGGCCTGATCGCGGCCGAGTACGTCGCCCGTTCCGCGCCGGACGGCTATACGCTTTTCTTCGGTACCTTGACGCAGATCTCGACGGCGCCGTTCACCAACAAGATCCGCTACGACCCCATCAAGGATTTCGTGCCCATCGCCAACGTCGGCGGCAATCCCTTCGTCATCACCGCCAACGCCAACCTGCCGGTGCGCAACATCGCCGAGCTGGTCGCCTACGCGAAGAAAAATCCGGGCAAGCTGAACGTGGGCAATGCCGGCCTGGGCGGCTTGACGCACCTGTCGAGCATCGTTTTCGCCCGGCAGGCCGGCATCGACATCACCGAGGTGTCGTATCGCGGCGCGGCGCCCGCGCTGCTGGACGTGATCGCCGGACAGATCGACATGTATTCGGGCAATCTTTCCGAGGTCGTGCCTTATATGAACGACAACCGGGTGCGCCTGCTCAGCGTCTCGGGCAGCTCGCGCATCAAGCAGCTGCCCAATGTGCCGACCCTGGCCGAGTCCCTGCCGGGCATTCCGGCGGTCGAGACCTGGAACGGCCTGCTCGGCCCCGCCGGCATGCCGGCCGAGGCCGTGGACAAGATCGCCGACGCGGTGCTCGCCGCCCAGGCGGATCCGGCGTTCCGCAAGCGCCTGGAGGATGCGGGAATCACGCCGCTGCCCGAGGCCAGGCAGGATTTCGTCAAACGCATTCAGCAGGACATCGCGGTCTGGAAGCCGATTATCGAAATGGCCGGCATCAAGCCGGAATGAGGAGGCAGGAGATATGAATCAATCCGACAAGCAGCGTGTACTGATCGTCGGCGCAGGGCCGGTGGGCATGGTGTGTGCGCTGGCGCTGAACCGGCAGGGCATCGCGGTGACCGTTTTCGAACAGGAGCCGGGTCCGGTCAAGGACCAGCGCGCCGCGTCGATACACCCCACCACGTTGGCCATGCTGGACGAGCTGGACGTGACGCAGGCCATCATTCCGCGCGGCCTGATCTCCGAGACCTACCAGTTCCGCGACCGGGTATCCGGCCGCCTGGTGGCCGAGTTCGACCTGCGCCGCATGGCGGACGTGTTCCGCTTCCCCTTCGTGCTGCAGTACGAGCAATACAAGTTGACGCGCGACATCGCCCAGCAGTACGCCAACGAGTCGGATTTCGACGTGCGCTACGGCCATGCGGTCAAGACGATCGAGCAGTTCGACGGCCATGTCGAGATCGTCGTCGCCGCGCCGGACGGCAGCGAGCAGCGGCATCGCGGCGCCTACCTGATCGGCGCGGACGGTGGCCGCAGCACGGTGCGCAAGGCGGCAGGCATTCCGTTCGAGGGCTTCACCTACCAGGAGCGCTTCATCAAGATCGCGACCTCCTACGACTTCCAGCAGGGCAACCCGGACTATGCCTACCGCAATTACTTTTCCGATCCCGACGAGTGGTGCAACCTGTTCAAGGTGCGCGGCGAAGACGGCAACGGCCTGTGGCGCGCGATCTTCCCGACGCGCGCGGACGAGACCGAAGAAGAGGCCTTGAGCGCCGGCGGCATCGAGCAGCGCCTGCAGAAGTTCTTTCCCAAGCAAGGGAGCTACGAGATCGCCTACGTCAACGTGTACGGCGTGAACCAGCGCGTGGCGCAGACTTTCCGCAGGGGGCGCCTGCTGCTGGCGGGGGATGCGGCGCACGTGAACAATCCCATCGGCGGGATGGGCATGAACGGCGGCATCCACGACGCGATCAACCTGGCGCACAAGCTGGGGGCGGTGCTGGGCGGCGGCGACGACGCGCTGCTGGACCGCTACAGCCGCCAGCGGCGCCACGCGGCCGTCGAGTTCGTGCAGGCGCAGACCATCGCCAACAAGAAAATGCTGGAAGAGAAAGATCCTTCCACCCGCCAGAAGCGCTTCGACGAGTTGACCCGGATCGCCGAGGATGCCGCCGGCGCCCGCCAGTACATGCGCCGGGCGTCGCTGTTGGAAAGCCTGGAAACGGCCAATGCCGTCGAATGAGGAGAACGGAGAGGTGACCATGATCGATCCCATGCGCACGCTGGGCAGCCTGCCGCCCGAGCACGCGGCCGAGCTGGTGCGGCTCGGCCCTGTCTGGGGCACGAACATCAACGGCTTTCGCGCGCGGGTCGTGGAGATGTACACGCCGCTGGTCGCCGCCGCGCCCAAGGACGGCATCGCGGTGAGCCGCGACCTGTCCTACGGCGCGAGCGCGCGCCAGGTGCTGGACGTTTTCCAGCCGGCGGACGCGCGCAACGCCGACGTGGTGGTGTTCGTCCATGGCGGGGCCTTCATTCGCGGCTCCAAGAGCGCCAACGGACACATCTACGACAACGTCTCGTACTGGTTCGCGCGGCAGGGGATGGTGGCGGTCAATATGGAATACCGCCTGGCCGCCGAGGCGCCGTTTCCCGGCGGCACCGACGACGTGGCCGCCGCGGTGCAATGGGTGGCGCGCAACATCGCCGGGTATGGCGGCAATCCGGCGCGCATCTTCCTGATCGGCCATTCGGCAGGCGGCACGCACGTGGCGTCGTATTGCTTCGATCCCCACCGCGGCTACCGGGCCGATCCGGCGGTCAAGGGCGCGGTGCTGGTCAGCGCGCGCCTGAAGGCGGACGTGCTGCCGGGCAATCCCAACGCCAAGGCGGTGGCCGCCTACTTCGGCGAGGACGCGGCCCGCTACGAGGCGTGTTCCCCCATCGGCTACGCGGCCCGCTCGGACATGCCGGTGATGATCGCCATCGCCGAGTACGAGAATCCCTACCTGGATCTCTACGGCGTGGAGTTCTGCCAGCGCCTGTGCGAGGCGCGCGGCAAGGTGCCGCGCTTCATCCAGCTGACGCGCCACAACCATACGTCCATCGTGGCGCATTTCGATAGCGGCGAAGAACTGCTGGGCCGCGAGATCCTCGACTTCTTCGCCGGCCTGTGAGTCAACCTGGAAATCCTATGAATGCTTCCCCGACCGAATCCACGCGCCCACAGCCGCTGGGCGCGTATCCGGCCCATGTGCGCGCCGGCGATTTCATCTACCTCTCAGGCACCAGCGCGCGGCTGCCGGACGGCTCCATCGCGGGGACCACCCGGCACGCCGACGGCAGCGTCGCGCACGACATCGAAGTGCAGACGCGGACGGTGATCGAAAACATGCGGTCGGCCCTGGCCGAGGCGGGAGCGGACCTGTCCCATTGCATCGACGTCACGGTGTTCCTGACCGACATGCGCGACTTCCCCCGCTACAACGCCGTGTACGGCGAATACTTCGCCTCGGCGCGCGCCGCGCGCACGACCGTGGGCGTGCGAGAACTGCCCAAGCCGGACATGATCGTCGAGATGAAGGCCGTCGCCTATCTGCCTCAGGCCTAGAGCGAATCCGGCTGGCGTTCTGCTGCCATCGTGCCGGCGCCGTTTTCGGCGCCGGCCGGGGCATCGTCCGGCGTCGTCTCGTCCTGGGGCGTGTCGAGCCGGCGGTCTTCGAGGTCCGGACCATCGGCTGCGTCGACTTCGGCTATCTCGGCAGCCGCCGTCGCGTCGGGTTCGTCATCGACCTCTTCGGCCGTGCCGGGCGCGGTGTCCACAACATCCAGGAAGCGGCAGTCCAGCGTCAGGTCGAGCTCGTCGTCGCCCATCACTTCCAGCAATACGTGCTGGCCGCGCTCGAGCTGGGGCAGCGTGCCGACGCGCGTATAGAAGGGCGCGTCCTTGAGCCGGACCAGGTCTTCGCGCAGGACCACGGCCTCGATGCGCCGCAGGTTTTCCTGCTTGATCCAGCGCAGGCACCAGAAGCGCTCCATGGCCTGCTGGAAATCGGCGTAGGCCGAGTACTTGGCTTCGAAGGCGCTGATGACGGCGTAGAGATCGGCCTCGCGCGGCTTGAACGGCGCCACCAGCCGGGCCGAGACGCCATGCTCGACCGCGGCGATCAACTGGCACTGGTTGATCAGATCGACATAGCGGCGCAGCGGCGAGGTGCACCACGCGTACTGCGGCACGCCTATGGAGTCGTGCGGCGCGGCGGCCGTGCCCATGCGCACCCGGCCCATCTGCTGCGAGCGATAAATGCCCGGCACGCCGCAGGAAGCCAGCAGGCCGCCCCACAGGTTGTTGGCCAGGATCATGTACTCGGCGACCATGCGGTCCAGCGGCGCATTGCGCTTGCGCTGTTCGATGCGGATGCGGGCCGTCTCGGGATGCTCGGGGTCGCCGTCCACGTAGAAGCTGAAATCGACCCGGTTGTTCGACTCGGGCTTGCCGCGCACTTCGTCGCGGCGCGCCGACAAGGCCTGGGCCAGGCGCCACAGCGGCCGGAACACGTGGCCGTAGGGCAGCTCGGCGGCGGCGTCGTCCAGCGCGGCTTCGCTGACGAGGTCGTCCAACTGGTTGTGGCGCAGATTCTCGCGTACCACGATGCGCTCCAGGCGCGATTCATGGGCCAGGATCTCGCCGCTGTCCGGGTTCGCGTTCACGTAGAGCGACAGCACCGGCACCGGCCGGCCCGCATCGAGCGAGAACGCCGCGATGACTTCGTCCGGCTGCATCGGGATCTTGGCGCCGGGCATGTAGACGGTGGACATGCGCGCGCGCGCCAGCGCGTCCAGCGGGCTGTCGCGCGTCACGACCAGGCCCGGGACGGCGATGTGAATGCCCACGCGCAGCGTGCCGCCGTCCAGCTCCCGGACCGACAGCGCATCGTCGATTTCGGTCGTGGTGATGTCGTCGATCGAATAGGCCTCGACCTCGGCCAGCGGCAGTTCCTGGGCGATGGGCGGCAGTTCGGCCGGCGCGAAGCCCGCGCCGCGCGGAAAGTGCTGGGCGTAGAAGCGGCGGGTATGGATGGCCAGCGCGCTCGGGAAGGCGCCCAGGTCCATCAGCAGCCGCTCCGGGCGCTTGTGCAACTGCGTGCAGGCGGCATCCAGCGCTTTCCATTCGAGCGTGTTCTTGTCGGGTCTGAACAGCAGCGTCTCGGCCTGGCGCGCCAGCGGCTCGGGCAGCGTGCCGGCCTTGATTTCGTCCACCCAGGCCTGCTGCTGCTCGGCCTGGCGCTTCTTCTTTTCCAGCGCGGCCAGCGCGGCGGCCAGGATGTCGGGCGGGGCGGGGCGGTATTTGCCCTTGCCGCGGCGATGGAAATAGACCGGCGCGCCGTGCACGCGCAACAGCAGGCCGGTGAGTTCGACGGCGCTGGGCGGATGGCCGTAGTACTCCTCGGCCAGCACGGGGATGTCGAAATCTTCCTTGGGGGCGCATTCCCACAGGAACTCCAGGTCGAGATCCTGCGAGCCCGCCTCGGCCTCCTTGAGCAGCGTCTCGGGGGAAGGCTGCTCGAAGCGGACGATGACCGCGGACTTCTTGATCTTGCTGCGTTTGCCGCTGGCGGCCTCGACCTGCAGGCTGGCGTCGGTCTCGCTCAGGATGGTGGCGGCCTTGAAGCCGCCGTCATCCTCGTAAAGGACATGCATTGCGTGTTATCCAGAAAATGCGTCGTTGCCGGCGGCCAGCGCGAACTCCAGCACTTCGGGCAGGTAGCGCGCGAAATCGCCGATGCCGTGGTCGCCGCCGTCGATGATGTGTTGCCGGGCGCCGGGATAGTGGTCGCGCATTTCGCGCCAGTCCAGCACTTCGTCGCCGGTGGCCGCCAGTAAATAGTAGCGGGCGGGGCGGCTGATGCGGGCCACGGCATAGGGCGCCAGTTCCGCGACGTGCGCCGCGGTGAACGAGAACGGCTGGCCGTCGTGGAAGGACAGATGCTCGCCCACCTGGGTGGAGAGGTCGCGCTCCGCGTGCACCACCGGGTTGAGCAGTGCCGCGCGGCAGCCCAGTTGTTCGGCCAGCCAGGTGGCGTAGTAGCCGCCCAGCGAAGAACCGACCAGGGTCAGCTCGGCGCCCGCGGCGCGGGCGTGCGCCTGCATGCCGCGCGCCAGGCTCTCGGCCAGTTCCATGGCCTCGCGCGGGCTGGCCGGCAATTGCGGGCAGGCCCATTCCCGCTGGCGGCCGCGGGCGCGCATGGCCTCGGCCATCAGGCGCGCCTTGTGCGAGGCCGGCGAGGAGCGGAAGCCATGCAGATAGAGGATCATGCGGACGTCCCCGGCTGGGCATGGCGGCTGCGCAAGACCTGCAGCAGCTTGTCGTGCACGCCGCCGAAGCCGCCGTTGCTCATGACCACGATATGGTCGCCGGGCTGGGCGGCGCCGGCGACGGCCTCGACCAGGGCCGGCAATTCGGACCAGGCCGAAGCCCGCGCGCCCAGCGGCGCCAGCGCCTCGGCGGGATCCCAGCCCAGCGCATGCCTGCCTTCCTGGGCGCCATAGCAGAACACCAGATCGGCCTGGGCCAGCGAGCCGGGCAGCAAGGCCTTCATCGCGCCCAGCTTCATGGTGTTGGAACGCGGCTCGAGCACGGCCAGGATGCGGCCGGCGCGCTCACGCTTGCGCAGCCCGGCCAGCGTGGTCTCGATGGCGGTGGGGTGGTGGGCGAAGTCGTCGTAGACCCGGATGCCGGCCACCGTGCCGCGCAGTTCCATGCGGCGCTTGACGCCGGCGAAGCGGGTCAGCGCCGCGGCCGCGTCGGCCGGCGCGACGCCGACGTGTTCGGCTGCGGCGATGGCGGCCAGGGCGTTCATCCGGTTGTGCTCGCCGCTCAGGCTCCAGGCCACGCGGCCTATCGGCTTCCCGCCGCGTGCCACCTCGAAGCTGCCGTCGGCCTCGTCCGGGCCTGCCTGCCAGGCGCCATCTGCGCCGAATTCGACGACTTCCGACCAGCATCCTCGCGCAAGAACGCGATCCAGGGCCGGCGAGCCGGCGGCAGCGACGATTCGCCCCTGGCCGGGAACGGTGCGGACCAAATGATGAAATTGGGTTTCGATCGCGGCAAGATCGGGGAAGATGTCCGCGTGATCGTATTCCAGGTTGTTCAGGATCGCGGTGCGCGGCCGGTAGTGGACGAATTTGGAGCGTTTGTCGAAAAACGCCGTGTCGTATTCGTCCGCCTCGATCACGAAGGGTGTCCGGCCGGCTCCGGCAGCCGGCAGCAGCCGCGCCGACAGCCCGAAGTCCTGCGGCACGCCGCCGACCAGGAAAGAGGGCGCGAGGCCGGCGGCTTCGAGTATCCAGGCCAGCATCGCGGTGGTGGTGGTCTTGCCGTGCGTGCCGGCCACCGCGAGCACGTGGCGGCCGGCGAGTACGTGCTCGCCCAGCCATTGCGGCCCGGAGGTATAGGGCAGTCCTTGGTCGAGGATGGCTTCCATCAGCGGGTTGCCGCGGCTGACCACGTTGCCCACCACGAACAGGTCCGGGCTCAGACCCGCCTGGTCCGCGCCGAAGCCCTCTATCAATTCGATGCCCTGCTCCTGGAGCTGGGTACTCATGGGCGGGTAGACGCCGGCGTCGCAGCCGGTCACCCGGTGGCCGGCCGCCCGCGCGATCAAAGCCAGGCCGCCCATGAAAGTGCCGCAAATACCGAGTATATGTAGGTGCATGAAAAAGATTGTATATCCCCCCTACGCGCTTACGCGCGCCCCCAGGAGGCGAAGCGGGTGGACCGGCGGAGCCGGATCCACCGCTTCCTGGGTCTGCGGGGATGTCTCGGGTTGAAGCGGAGGAGCTCCTCTGCGTAGCACCACCCTCGGAGTATCATCCTTCATCTGACTCTTGGAGCAATCATGTCGTTTTCTTCTTTGCGCCAGGAAATCGCCGCTGCGGCGGCGCGGATGATCGCGGAGGATGGGCTGGATTACAGTACCGCCAAGCGCAAGGCCGTCCGGCTATTGGTCGGGCCGGGCACCTTGCCGCGCGGCGACGTGCTGCCGGACAACGACGAGATCGAGAGCGAGGTGCGCGACTATCAGGCGCTGTTCATGGGAGATACCCAGCCGGCGCGGTTGGCCTCGCTGCGCCAGGTGGCGCTGTCGCTGATGGAGCTGCTCGAGCCGTTCCGCCCCTACCTGGCCGGTCCGGTATGGAACGGCACGGCCGGGGAACATACCGATATCGCCTTGCAGTGTTTCGCCGATTCCTCCAAAGAAGTGGAGATCTTCCTCATCAATCGCGGCATCAAGTATGAAGTGGGGGAGCGTCCCGACTTCCGCGGACGGGGCAAGGTCGAGGCCTTGTATTTCGTTTGGCAGGATGAAGGTGTCATGCTGAGTCTCTACGATGAACAGGCCCTGCGCGGCGCGCTCAAGCCGGGTCCCGACGGTCGCGCCGACCGTGGCGACGCCCGCGCCGTGGCACGGCTGATCGACGATATGGCCGACACCGCACAGGGGGGCCGGGCATGAGCGCGCCGGAGGAAGAGAAAAACGCCATGGCGCAGCGACAAGATGCCGCGAAGCCCGGCCGGCGCCGCTGGCTGGCCTACGGCGGGGCGGGGCTGGCCGCCGCGGCGGTCGGCGTCGGATTGGCGTGGCGGCAGGCCGGTCAGGCGGACGGCGCCTCGGACATTTTTTATACGCAAACCCTGGACGACCTGGAGGGGCGCGCGTACAAATTCGACCAGTGGCGCGGCCGCCGCCTGGTGGTGAATTTCTGGGCAACCTGGTGCCCGCCCTGCGTGGACGAGATGCCCGAGCTGGATGCGCTGCACCGTGAGCTGGCCGGAAGTGTCCAGTTCGTCGGCATCGGTATCGATTCGGCGGCCAATATGCGGGCGTTCGTTCAAAAAGTACCGGTAGGCTACCCTTTATTGGTGGCCGGCAATGTAGGCACGGAACTGGCGCGCGTGCTGGGCAACAGTGCCGGCGGCCTGCCGTATACGGTCGTGATCGACGAAAAAGGCGCAGTAATCCACCACTATACTGGGAGGATCAAGCTGGACGCCTTGAGGGGGGCGCTGACCGCCGCCTGAGCGGAGGCGCCGCGCGCAGATACTTGCCCGGATACGGGTTTTATGCGCCGAAATGGTTACAATTGATAGACAGTAGGGCGTGTTTTGCGTAAAAATCGCGCCCTTCGCATCGTATTGCAGGCAACATGGCCCATCGCATACTGGTTCTGCACGGCCCCAATCTGAATATGCTCGGCACGCGCGAGCCCGGTATCTATGGCGCGACCACGCTGGCCGATATCGATGCGCGGCTGCGTGCGCTGGCGCAGCAGCACGGCGCGGCGCTCGAGTCGTTCCAGAGCAATCACGAAGGCGCGCTGGTGGACCGCATCCAGGCCGCCCTGGGCGAAGGCGTCGATTTCATCGTGATCAATCCGGCGGCCTACACGCATACCAGCGTAGCGATACGCGATGCGCTGGCGGCGGTCGCGCTGCCGTTCATCGAAGTGCATTTGTCGAACGTGCACAAGCGGGAAGCTTTCCGCCACCGTTCGTATTTTTCCGACCTGGCCGTCGGCGTGATCGCCGGCTTGGGCGCCGATGGCTATGACGCGGCGGTGCGCTACGCGCTGTCGCATTAAGAAAATTATTGGGGAAGCCCCATGGATCTTAGAAAACTGAAAACCCTGATCGACCTGGTTGCCGAGTCCGGTATTGCCGAACTCGAAATCACCGAAGGCGAAGGCAAGGTACGCATCGTCAAGTTCGCCCAGGGCGGCCAGATCGCCGGCGTGCCGGGCATGCCGACCTACCAGGTCATGCCGCAGGCGCCTGTCGCGCCGGCGGCCGCCCCCGCCGAGGCGCCCGTCGCCGCGCCGGTGGTGGCGCAGGGCCACGTGGTCAAGTCGCCGATGGTCGGCACCTTCTATCGCGCGCCCAATCCGGGCGCGTCGGCATTCGTGGACGTCGGCCAGGCCGTCAAGGAAGGCGATCCGCTGTGCATCATCGAAGCCATGAAGCTGCTCAACGAGATCGAAGCAGACAAGGCCGGCACCATCAAGGAAATCCTGGTCGAGAACGGCCAGCCGGTCGAATTCGGCCAACCCCTGTTCGTGATCGGCTGAAACCGACACCGCACGCGCCGGCATCAATCCGCCGGTGCGCTCATCACCGTATGATCAGTCGGGGCGCCGGGGCGCCATGCGGTGCCGTCGAGGCACCCCGCCGCGGCAGCGCGGCGCAGCGAATCCGTCCCGGCCAGCCGTCCGACTTTTTCAGGACATTCGTTCATGTTTGAAAAGATCCTGATCGCCAACCGCGGGGAAATCGCCCTGCGCATCCAGCGCGCCTGCCGCGAGCTGGGGATCAAGAGCGTGGTCGTGCACTCCGAGGCCGATCGCGAGGCGAAATACGTCAAGCTGGCGGACGAGTCGGTCTGCATCGGGCCCGCGCCTTCGCGCGAGAGCTACCTGAACATGCCGGCCATCATCTCGGCGGCCGAAGTGACCGATGCCGAGGCCATCCACCCCG
This sequence comes from Pigmentiphaga humi, assembly GCF_900606115.1. Taxonomy (GTDB): domain Bacteria; phylum Pseudomonadota; class Gammaproteobacteria; order Burkholderiales; family Burkholderiaceae_B; genus Pigmentiphaga; species Pigmentiphaga humi. Next base: position 119,907 of record NZ_UWPJ01000014.1, on the reverse strand, counting down.
GCTACGGCTTTCTGTCCGAGAACGCCGATTTCGCCGAGCGCGTCGAAAAGAGCGGCTTCGTCTTCATCGGCCCCAAGCCCGAGTCCATCCGCCTGATGGGCGACAAGGTCAGCGCCAAGCATGCCATGATCGCCGCGGGTGTCCCGGTCGTGCCGGGTTCGGATGGCGCTTTGCCGGAAGATCCCAAGGAAATCGTCCAGATTGCCCGCAAAATCGGCTATCCGGTCATCATCAAGGCCGCCGGCGGCGGCGGTGGCCGCGGCATGCGCGTGGTCCACACGGAAGCTGCGCTGCTCAATGCCGTCACCATGACGCGCTCGGAAGCGGCCGCTGCGTTCAACAATCCCGACGTGTATATGGAGAAGTTCCTCGAGAACCCCCGCCACGTCGAGATCCAGGTGCTGGCCGACGGCCAGAAGGGCGCGCTGTGGCTGGGCGAGCGCGACTGCTCCATGCAGCGCCGCCACCAGAAGGTCATCGAGGAGGCGCCGGCGCCGCACATTCCGCGCCGCCTGATCGAGCGCATCGGCGACCGCTGCGCCGACGCCTGCCGCAAGATCGGCTATCGCGGCGCGGGCACGTTCGAGTTCCTGTACGAAAACGGCGAGTTCTATTTCATCGAAATGAACACCCGCATCCAGGTCGAGCACCCGGTCACCGAAGCCATCACGGGCGTGGACCTCGTGCAGGAGCAGATCCGCATCGCGGGCGGCGAGAAACTGAAACTGCGCCAGCGCGACGTCGTGTTCCGCGGCCATGCCATCGAGTGCCGCATCAACGCCGAGGATCCGTTCCGCTTCACGCCCAGCCCGGGCCGCATCCTGAACTGGCACGTTCCGGGCGGGCCGGGGATCCGCGTCGATTCGCACGTCTACAACGGCTATTTCGTGCCGCCCAACTACGACTCGATGATCGCCAAGGTCATCGCCTATGGCGATACCCGCGACCAGGCCCTGGCCCGCATGCGCATCGCCCTGTCGGAAATGGCGGTCGAAGGCATTTCGACCAATATCGCACTGCACCGCGAACTGCTCCAGGATGCCCGCTTCATCGAAGGCGGCACCAACATCCATTATCTGGAGCACAAGCTGGCGCAGCGTCCGGAGTAAGAGCCCATCATGCGCGAACTGGTGTTCGACTGCCCCGAGCAACTGGCCGAACCGCTGTCGGACGCCTTGCTGGAGGCCGGCGTGCTGTCGGTCTCGGTCGAGGACGCCGACTTCGGCACCGACGCTGAACAGCCGCTGTTCGGCGAGCCCGGGCTGGAGCCGGAAACCCAGGCCTGGTCGCGCAACCGCGTCGTGGCGCTGCTGCCCGACGGCGAGGATCCCGCCCAGTTGCTGGCCGATGCGTGCGCCGCCTGCGGGCTGGCCGATGCGCCGTCATGGCAATTGCGCGAGGTGCCGGACGCCGATTGGGTGCGGCTCACGCAGTCCCAGTTCGAGCCCATCGAGGTCGACCAGCGCATCTGGATCGTGCCGACCTGGCACGAGGTGCCGGACCGGCCCGGCACGGTGTCGATCCGCCTGGACCCCGGCCTGGCATTCGGCACCGGCAGCCATCCGACCACGCACCTGTGCCTGGCCTGGCTGGCCGGCAACCTGGAGGCGGGCGGCAGCGTGCTCGACTACGGCTGCGGCTCCGGCATCCTGGCGATCGCCGCGCGCAAGCTGGGCGCGGGGGAAACGGTCGGCATCGACATCGATCCGCAGGCGGTGCAGTCGGCGCAGGCCAATGCCGCGGCCAACTCGGTGGAGATGGAAACCGGCCTGCCCGACATGCGCCAGGGCTGGCGCGCCGACGTGGTCGTCGCCAACATCTTGTCCAACCCGCTGAAGGTGCTTGCACCCATGCTGTGCGACAGGGTGCTGCCCGGCGGCGACCTGGTGTTGTCGGGCGTGCTCGAGCGCCAGGCCGAAGAGGTCGCGGCCGCCTATGCGCCCTGGATCACGATGCGCGTCTGGCGCGCGCTCGACGGCTGGGTGTGCCTGCACGGGCAGCGCCCCGCCTGACGGATAAGCCTTATGGTTCTCGCCACGCGCTGCCCGCATTGCGCCACCGCATTCCGGGTCGCCCCCGACCAGCTCAGGCTGCGCGGAGGCTGGGCGCGGTGCGGGGTTTGCAACGAGGTCTTCGATAGCACGGCCAATCTGGTCGAGCTCGATGAGGCGGGCAAGCCGCGTCCACCCGAGATGCGGCTGGCTGGCGACGTGGTCCCCATGGTGCTGCGCCGGCGCGGCGAGCGCGCGGAGGCGTTGCAGGCGGACTTGCCCCCGAGCGGCTCGCCGGACGGGGTGGTGGCGCCTGCCATGTCCGAACCCGAATCCGAACCGGATCCCGAACGCTCCGTATCGGTCGGGGAGAGCGGCGATGGCTTCGGCGCGGCCCCCGCCCCTGCCGCACCGCCGTTGCCGCGGGCGGACGCATCCGTGCCGGTCGCGGACGAAACGCCCGATGCGTTGCCGGATGCGCCCGCTGCCGATACTGCCGCCTGGTCCACCGCGCCGGCTGCCGACGGCGACACGCCTTCGGTGGTGCGCGCGCGCCGGTCTCGCACCGAGACGCCGGTCGACGCTCCGCATCGTATCGAACCTGAACCGGATGCTCCCGCACCCGCGCCGCTGGTGGCCGAGGCGCGCATGTCCGGGCCGAAGCCGCCGCCCGCTCCAGGTTTCCTCGACGAGCAGGCTCGCCGTCGCCGCCGGCGCGCATGGTGGCTGTGGAGCCTGGCCGCGCTGATCGCGCTGCTGGTATTGCTCGGCCAGGCCGCGTGGGTCTTCCGTACCGAGCTGGCGACCCGTGCGCCAGTCCTGCGTCCCGCGCTCGAACGCTTGTGCTTGCGCTTCGCCTGCACGGTGGGGTATCCGCGCGCGCCCGAACTGCTGGCCATCGTGTCGTCGTCGGTCGAGCCCTGGTCGCCGGCATCGCCCGGTTTCGCCCCGCCGGTTGCCGATGACGAAATCAGCGGCCAGGTCGCGCCGGCGGTCGGTTCATCGGTGCGCCGGCTGGGGCTGCGCGTGGTGCTGCGCAACCGGGCATCGTTCGCCCAGGCCTGGCCGGCGATCGAGCTGTCCCTGATGGATTTGTCGGACCAGGTGGCCGCGCGCCGCATCCTGCTGCCCTCGGTCTATCTGTCGCCGCAAGAATTCTCCCGGCCGCTGGCCCCGCTCGAAGAGCGGGTCCTGCGCATTCCCATCGAAACGCTGGACGCGCATGCCACCGGCTACCGCGTCGCTATTTTCTATCCCTGACCGCCATGGCCCATCCCGTCACCGCTCCCGTCATCATCTGCGGCTCTGTTGCGTTCGACACGATCATGGTGTTCGAAGGCAGATTCCAGGAACACATCCTGCCCGATCAGGTCCATTCGCTGAGCGTATCGTTCCTGGTGCCCTCCATGCGCAAGGAATACGGCGGGTGCGCCGGCAACATCGCCTACAACATGCGCCTGCTCGGCGGCACGCCAGTCCCCGTGGCCACGGTGGGCGAAGATGCCGGCGATTATCTGCGTCGCATGCGCGATCAGGGCACCAATACCGGCTGGGTGAAGATCGTGCCCGATACCTTCACGGCGCAGTGCTTCATCACCACCGACCTGGCGGACAACCAGATCACCGCTTTCCACCCCGGCGCCATGTCGGCTTCCGCCACCAACGACCTGAGCGAGGCGCCGGGCGCCTGGGGCATCGTGGCTCCGGACGCCAAGGACGGCATGTTCGCCCATGCCCGCCGCCTGCATGCGCGCGGCATCCCGTTCATCTTCGATCTGGGCCAGGCGATGCCGCTGTTCAGCGGCGAAGACCTGGAGCAGATGCTCGGCCTGGCGCAGGTACTGACCGTCAACGACTACGAGGCCCACGTCGTGGAGCAGCGCACCGGCCGCAGCATGGCGGATATCGCGCGCGGCCTGCAGGCCGCGGTCATCACGCGCGGCGAGCAAGGATCCACGCTGTTGACGGGCGGCCGGGAAATCTCCATCGCGCCGGTGCAGGCCGAGGCGGTGGTCGATCCCACCGGTTGCGGCGATGCCTATCGCGCCGGACTGCTGTACGGGATCTCGCTGGGCTGGCAGTGGGAAGACAGCTGCAAGCTGGCCAGCCTGATGGGCGCCATCAAGATCGCCAGCCGCGGACCGCAGAACCACCACACGACGCGCGAAGAGATCGGCGCGCTGCTCGAGCGCAGCTACGGGCTGGCGCTGCCGCAGGCCTGAAGGCGCAGTCGGCGCTGGCGGTGGTCATGGTTTGAAACAACCTTGGCTTTCGGCTGGGCGCCGACCGCAAGCCTGGTGGAGAACCGCGGGGTATAAAAAGAGTCCAATCTCGTTTCGTCTACGCGGGGATACGCGCGGCTTGGCCGCATCCCATCAGGATAGCTCTATGAATCGATCCATTTCCTCCCGTCCCGAGGCGCCCGGCCGTGGCCGGACCGCCGCCCTGGCTGCCGCGCTGACCGCGGTGGCGCTGCTGGCAGGGTGCGCGTCGGGCAGCAATTCCGCATCCGTCTACAAATCGAACCAGGCGCAGCGCGAACAAGTCGTGCGTTTCGGCACCGTAGAGGGCGTGCGCCAGGTTTCCATCGACCGTGGCCAGACCGGTGTGGGCACCGCGGGCGGCGCCATCGTCGGCGGCGTGGCCGGCAGCGGCATAGGCGGCGGCCGCGGCCAGATCATCACTTCCGTGCTGGGCGCCATCGCCGGCGGGATCGCCGGCCAGGCCATCGAAAACAGCGCATCCAAGCGCAACGGCCTGGAAATCACCATACGCATGCAGAACGGCGAACTGCGCTCCATCGTGCAGGAAGCCGACGAAATGTTCTACGTCGGCGACCGCGTGCGCCTGGTCAGCGGCAACGGCGTGACGCGCGTCACGCATATGTGATGGTGCCCCCCCTACGCGCTGACGCGCGCCCCCCGGGGGGCGAAGCGGGTGGACCGGCGGAGCCGGATCCACCGCTTCCTGGGTCTGGGAAGGGCGTCTTGGCTTGTTGCGGCGGGTCTTTTGCTACGATCGTTGATATTTCGGATGCCTAACCCAGGGCACAGCGGATCCGGCTTTGCCGGTCCGCCAGTGCCGCCCCCTTGAGGGGGCCCGCGTCAGCGGGTAGGGGGTGGGTTTCCCTGGTGGGCTGCCCTACAGCCCGAAGATGGGCAGGCCCAGGCGTGACAGCATCATTAGCGCGACCTGGGTCAGCAGGAACAGCACCAGCGGCGAAAGATCCAGTCCGCCCATTGACGGCAGCACGCGGCGTATGGGATCGAGCAGCGGCGCGGTCAGTCCTTGCAGTACCGGCATCGCGGGCGCGCTCGGGTTCACCCAGGACAGGATCACCATCAGCAGCGTGACCCACATCATCAGGTTGATGCCCCACTTGAGCATCATCACCAGCGCGATCCAAAGCCCCTGAGGCATGATGGCCAGCGGGTTGAAGCCCCGCACGAGCATGACGGCCATCAGGAACACCAGCGCCGTCAGCCAGGCCGCAACCAGGCATGCCCAGTCCACGCCGCCTCGGCCGCCGAGCAGCCGGCGCAGCGGGATGACGATCCAGTCGGTGACCTGGAATACCGTACGCGAGATCGGATTGTGCGCAGGCATGCGGGCAAATTGCAGCCATAGCCGCAACAGCAGCACCGCCCCATATAGCGTGAACAGAGTGTTGAGCAGGAAGGGGACGATATCGCCGAACATGGGGGCTCCGAGGCGGTTTTCAGCAAACGGTAAGATTTAGAAAACCGATTGTAACCCTCGCCCCTTTGCCAGTACGACCGCGCGAACCCCTCAAACACCCGCCGACCGCGGCGCATCGGATCCGGCTCTGCCAATCCACCATCGCCGCTTCCCTCCGGGAGGCCCGCGAAGCGGGCCTCCACCAAGGTGGAACCTTGGTGGAGGGTTTGCCGGTTAAGGGCGGCTTCCCGTGGGGAAGGGCCAAGCGGCTGCGGGGTTGAGGGTCTGCTTGGCCGCTGGCGCAGGAGCTGCGGCAGGGGCCGGGGCAGGCTTTTTGGCAGCTGGCTTCTTGGGGGAAGCCTTCTTGGCCGGAGCCGCTGTTTTGGCCGACGTAGCCTTCTTGGCAGCCGTCTTCTTGACGGCAGCCTTCTTGGCTGGTGCGGCCTTCTTGGCGGCGACCTTCTTCACTGCGGCTTTTTTCGCCACGGCTTTCTTGGCCGGTGCGGCCTTCTTGGCAGCGACCTTCTTCACCGCGGCTTTCTTGGCCGGTGCGGCTTTCTTGGCGGCAACCTTCTTCACCGCGGCTTTCTTGGCCGGTGCAGCTTTCTTGGCGGCGACCTTCTTCACCGCTGCCTTCTTGGCCGGTGCGGCCTTCTTGGCTGCGACCTTCTTCACTGCCGCTTTCTTGGCCGGGGCCTTGGCCGCGACCTTCTTCACTGCTGCCTTTTTGGCCGGGGCTTTCTTGGCCGCCGGGGCCTTCTTGGCTACCGCTTTCTTCGCGGCCTTCTTGGCTGTCGCCATGGTCTGCTCCTTTACGAGACGTTCAGGGACCCAGAACACGAACCCGCTCGGACCATCCTAACGGGCTATTCATCGGCGCAAGCCTTGTTGCTGAACCATGACTCCAGCAACGCAACCGGTTTGCGCTAATGAATGCTGCACACAGCCATTCGACATGCCCCGCAACCGGTGCGAGACATGTCGAATGACTAGGCAGGCGGCTTGCCGCCTGCCGGATGGCGCGGAGTGGGCCCGGGAGCGTGCGCATACGCGTGTTTCACGCGGGATGCGAACGCAGGGGCCGGATGGTGCGCTGGGGTGCAGGTTTTTGCCTGCCGCTCCCGCGTCTAAACGCATCCGGACCCCGCCGGGCGCACGAGGCGCCTGATCCTGTCGTGTGTGGTCAATCCCAGTTCAGCGCACCGCCGGTCTGGTATTCGATCACACGCGTTTCGAAGAAATTGCGTTCTTTCTTCAGGTCTATCATCTCCGCCATCCACGGGAAGGGGTTTTCTTCCTGGGGGAACAGCGGCTCGATGCCGATCTGCTGGCAACGGCGGTTGGCGATGAAGCGCAGGTACGACTTGAACATCGGCGCATTCAGCCCCAGCACGCCGCGCGGCATGGTGTCTTCGGCGTAAGCGTATTCGAGATCGACCGCTTTGCGGAAGAGGGCGCGGATTTCCTCGCGGAATTCCGGCGTCCACAGGTGCGGATTCTCGAGCTTGATCGTGTTGATGAGGTCGATGCCGAAGTTGCAGTGCATGGACTCGTCCCGCAGGATGTACATGTACTGCTCGGCGGCGCCGGTCATCTTGTTCTGGCGGCCCAGCGCCAGGATCTGCGTGAAGCCTACATAGAAGAACAGGCCTTCCATCAGGCACGCGAATACGATCAGCGACTTCAGCAGCGTCTGGTCGGCTTCGGGCGTGCCGGTCTTGAAGTCCGGATCGGCGATGGCGTCGATGAACGGAATCAGGAATTCGTCCTTGGCGCGGATGGACGGGACTTCGTTATAGGCGTTGAAGATCTCGCCCTCGTCCAGGTCCAGGCTTTCGACGATGTACTGGTAGGCGTGGGTGTGGATCGCTTCCTCGAAGGCCTGGCGCAGCAGGAACTGCCGGCACTCGGGCGCGGTGATGTGGCGATACGTGCCCAGCACGATGTTGTTGGCCGCCAGCGAGTCGGCCGTGACGAAGAACCCCAGATTGCGCTTGATGATGCGGCGCTCGTCTTCGGTCAGGCCCTCGGGGTTCTTCCACAGCGCGATGTCGCGCGACATGTTGATTTCCTGCGGCATCCAGTGGTTGGCGCAGGTGGCCAGGTATTTTTCCCAGGCCCATTTGTACTTGAACGGGACCAACTGGTTGACGTCGGTCTGGCCGTTGATGATGCGCTTGTCGGCGACGTTGACGCGCTGCGAGGCGTCGCTGGCGGACGCCGCGGCGCCCGAGGCCAGCGCGACCTCGTCGAACGCGCCGCCTTGCGGGCGCGCGGTGCCCGCCGGCTGCAGGGCCGGCATGGCGGGGTTGGTAGAAACTTCTTCGTCCCAGGACAACATAAGATCGACTCCGGTATTTCAGCGGGGATTATTGGCAGGCTTCGCACTCTTCGAAGCCGGGGTCGCCCGGCTTCATGGTGCATACCGCCCCGACGATTTCCGGTTCCGGCAGGTGGCTGCCTGCCGCGGAGCTTCCCGCATTGGACGAGCCCATCGACACGGCGTTCAATTCGCCGCCGCGTCCGGTGGACTTCTCGGCGCTGGTCGCACCCAGGGTGCGAAGGTAGTAGGTGGTCTTCAGGCCACGCTGCCAAGCCAGTTTGTACGTTTCATCCAGCTTCTTGCCCGACGCGCCCGCCATGTAGATGTTGAGCGATTGCGACTGGTCGATCCACTTCTGCCGGCGCGCGGCGCATTCGACGAGCCAGCGGGGCTCGACCTCGAAGGCCGTCGCATACAGCTTGCGCAGCTCGGCCGGGACCCGGTCGATCTTGGCGAGGCTGCCGTCGAAGTACTTCAGATCCGCGACCATCACTTCGTCCCACAGTCCGAGCTTCTTGAGATCGCGGACCAGGTAGTCGTTGACGATCGTGAATTCGCCGGAGAGGTTCGATTTGACGTACAAGTTCTGATAGGTCGGTTCAATGCACGCGGACACGCCAATGATATTGGAAATCGTTGCCGTCGGGGCAATGGCGATGCAATTGGAATTACGCATGCCGTGCTGTTTGATGCGCTCGCGCAACGAGCTCCAGTCCATGGCCGCGCTCTGGTCGACTTCGACGTAGCCGCCGCGCTCCTGGCGCAGCAGCTCGATGGAGTCCTGCGGCAGGATGCCGCGGTCCCACAGCGAATTTTCGAACGACGAATAGCGGCCGCGTTCTTCGGCCAGTTCGGTCGAGGCCAGGTAGGCGTAGTAGCACACCGCTTCCATCGATTGGTCGGCGAACACGACCGCGGCGTCGGAAGCGTAGGGCGTGCGCATGATGTGCAGCGCGTCCTGGAAGCCCATGATGCCCATGCCGACGGGGCGATGGCGCGAGTTGGAGTTCTTGGCCTTGTCGACGGCGTAGTAGTTGATGTCGATCACGTTGTCGAGCATGCGCATGGCAACGCCGATGGTCCGGCGCAGCTTGTCGTGATCGAGCGAGACCGAGCCGTCGTCGTTGGTCTTGAGGTGGGCGACGAGGTTGACCGAGCCCAGGTTGCAGACCGCGATTTCGGTGGCGTTGGTGTTCAGCGTGATCTCGGTGCACAGGTTGGAGCTGTGCACGACGCCGACATGCTGCTGCGGCGAGCGGATGTTGCACGGGTCCTTGAACGTGATCCACGGATGGCCGGTTTCGAACAGCATGGACAGCATCTTGCGCCACAGGTTGATGGCCGGGATCTTCTTGAAGAGCTTCAGTTCGCCGCTGGCGACCTGCGCTTCATAGCCGAGGTAGGCCTGCTCGAAGGCCTTGCCGACCTTGTCGTGGAGGTCCGGGCAGTCGGACGGCGAGAACAGCGTCCATTCGCCGTTCTCCATCACGCGCTTCATGAACAGGTCGGGAATCCAGTTCGCCGTGTTCATGTCGTGGGTGCGGCGGCGCTCGTCGCCGGTGTTCTTGCGCAGTTCGAGGAATTCCTCGATGTCCAGGTGCCAGGTCTCCAGGTAGGTGCAGACCGCGCCTTTGCGCTTGCCGCCCTGGTTGACCGCGACGGCGGTGTCGTTGACCACCTTGAGGAACGGCACCACGCCCTGGCTTTCGCCGTTGGTGCCCTTGATGTGGCTGCGCAGCGCGCGCACCGGGGTCCAGTCGTTGCCCAGTCCGCCGGCGTACTTGGCCAGCAGCGCGTTTTCCTTGATGGCGTCGTAGATGCCTTCCAGGCTGTCGTCCACCGTGGTCAGGTAGCACGACGACAGCTGCGAGTGCAGGGTGCCCGCGTTGAACAGCGTCGGCGTCGAGCTCATGAAGTCGAACGACGACAGGATGTTGTAGAACTCGATGGCGCGCGTCTCGCGCTCGGCTTCTTCGATGGCCAGGCCCATGGCCACGCGCATGAAGAAGGCCTGCGGCAGTTCGATGCGGGTGCCCTTGATGTGCAGGAAGTAGCGGTCGTACAGGGTCTGCAGGCCGAGGTAGCTGAATTGCAGGTCGCGGCTGTGGTCGAGCGCGGCGGCCAGGCGCGCCAGGTCGAAGCTCGCCAACTCGGGGTCGAGCAGGCCGCCTTCGATGCCGCGCGCGATGAACTGCGGGAAATACGTTGCGTAGTGAGTGGCCATGGCCGCTTGTTCTACCTCTTCGCCCAACACTTCCTTGCGGATGGTGTGCAGCAAGAGTCGTGCCGTGACCGTGCTGTAGGCCGGATCCTTCTCGAGCTGCGAGCGGGCGGCGAGGATGGCGGACTTGAAAATTTCGTCGGTGGAGACGCCGTCGTACAGGTTCTTGACGGTTTCCTTGAAAATGGTCTCGGCCGAGGCGAATTCTTCCAGGCCCGAGCACGCGGCGACGATGATGGCCTGCAGGTGCTGCGGGTCGAGCGGGATGCGCAGGCCGTTTTCGGTGGCGTGCAGGACGGGCTGGTTGGGCTCGGTATGCATCAGGGCGCGCTGCTGGGCGCGTTTCTCGCGGTAGAGCACGTAGGCGCGCGCGACGTCGTGCTCGCCGGAGCGCATCAGCGCCAGCTCGACCTGGTCCTGGATGTCTTCGATGTGCACGGTGCCGCCGGTGGGCTGGCGGCGCACCAGGGCGTGGACGACCTGTTTGGTCAGGCCTTCGACGAGCTCGCGCACGCGCGCGGAGGCTGCGCCCTGGCCGCCGTTGACGGCGAGGAAGGCCTTGGTCAGCGCGACCGAGATCTTGCCGGGTTCGAATCCGACCACGGCGCCATTGCGCCGGATGACCTTGTAGTCGGAGTACGAGGATGTTTCGGCTTCGGCGGCTGCGGGCTTGGAAGCGAGCGGCGCAGCTTGCGTTTGGGCCGGCGATGTCGAGAGTTGCATAAGGCCTCCTGGATGCATGAAGGCGCGGGATGGGGGCCGCGCCGATACTCGGGGTGTTCTGGGAGTTGAAGCAGGGTAAAAAATTCGGGACTGCAAGAGCGACAGCCGCGCCGGGCGCGGTTGGGGCTTAACGACGACAGGCGAGGCGGCTGGAACCGCGGCACGTCTGGGCTGGCGTGATGGAATAAGCCATGTTTTCCCCTTTTCTTGCGGCGCAGCCACTACATATAGTGGTGTTTGGCTGGCGCGGCACTAATTCTAGGGGGGGGAGCCATTGTACGGCAAGTGTCAAAATGTTGCTGGACGCGAGAGTCGGTCGCTCAGGCAGGCGTGTCGCGCTCTAAAGATTGGACAGCTAGAAAGCATGCGTGTTTCACGCCGGAATGATCGCGTAGCGCTCGTGAAAAGCGGGGTTTGCCTCGCGTGGAACAGCGCGCCAAGGCACAAGAGCCTCGGCGCCGCGAACCCAGGCCGGCACCGCGAACTACGGACACAGCGGATCCGGCTTCGCCGGTCCGCCAGTGCCGCCCCCCGGGGGTGGCGCGCGCAAGCGCATAGGGGGGGGGCCTTCCATCGCCCGCCCCCAGTCAAAAGAAGGACCGGGGTCCGTTTTCCGGCCGGGGGCGATGTGTTCATGGCCGCGGACGTGGCGCAGGGGATGGCGCTCGCACAGCAGGGCGGTGAGCCAGGCCAGGGAGGCGTACTGGGCGTCGGTGTAGGGCAGGGTGTCGGTACCTTCGAGTTCGATGCCCAGCGAAAAGTCGTTGCAGCGCTCGCGGCCTTCGAAGCTGGAGACGCCGGCGTGCCAGGCGCGGCGGTCGGTGCTGACGAACTGGGTGACGCGGCCGTGGCGGTCGATCAGAAAGTGGGCCGAGACGCGCAGGCCGCGCAGGCAGTCGAACCAGGGATGGGCGTCGCAGTCCAGGGTGTTGGTGAACAGGGCCTCGATGCAGGGGCCGCCGAATTCGCCGGGCGGCAGGCTGATGTTGTGGACGACCAGCAGCGAGGCGTCGGTGCCGGCCGGGCGCTCGTCGTGATTGGGCGAAGGCGCGATGCGCACGGCAGGGTGGACGATCCAGCCTGCCGCATCGATCCTGGCGGGTGCCTGCGGGTCTGGAGGCGCGGCCGGGCTGCTCATTTGCCCGGTCCTTTGAGCGAATGGGCCAGGCTGCAATAGTTGTAGCCTTTGCGCCGGACGGCTTCGGAGGAGGCCAGGTGGATGCCGCAATGCGCGCAGCGGACCATGCCGCCTTCGGGAAAGCGGGTGGCGTCTGCGCGTCGGCTGGCCTGGCGCTGGCCCTTGACGGCGCTGCGCGCGGCGATGCGCGCCACCAGCAGCGCGACGAGGATGACGACTAGCCAGAACAGGATCTTGCCCATGGTCGCGGGTCAGCGGTGCAGGATGAATTCGAGGACGAAGCGGGTGCCGGTGTAGGCCAGCAGCAGGAAGGCGAAGCCGGCCAGCGTCCAGCGCAGCGCGGTGCGGCCGCGCCAGCCGCGGACCTGGCGGCCGAGCAGCAGCAGGCCGAAGGTCAGCCACGACAGCAGCGTGAAGACGGTCTTGTGGTCGAAGGGCAGCGGCGTGCCGGACAGGGCTTCCGAGATGACGATGCCGGTCAGCACGGCCAGCGTCAGCAGCACGAAGCCTATCCATATCAGGCGGAACAACAGCCGTTCGAGCACCAGGACCGGCGGCACGGCGTCGAGCAGCCGCGCATAGACGCGCGCCGGGGGGCGGGCGGACGGCTGGGCGCTGGAGGAGAGGTCGTGCAGCCGCCGGTCGGCCGAGGCCATCAGCAGCGCGTGCAGCGCGGCGATGGTGATCATGCTGTAGGCGGCCAGCGCGATGGCCAGGTGGACGCGCAGCCAGCCGCTGTCGGCATGGGCGATGACGCGTCCTTCGGGAAACACCGCCTGCAGCGCGGTGGCGACGGCGCCCAGCGGCATCAGCCACAGCCGCAGCCCGTCTATGGCCACCCACAGGCTTTCGGCCCAGAATACGATCAGGCCCAGCCATAGCGCGGCCGAGATGCCCAGCGCGAAGCCGAGCCTGAGGTCGCCGTCGCCCAGCATGGCCTGGTGGACCGCCAGGCCGTGCAGAACCAGCACCAGCGTCAGTCCGGTGCGTTCGACGGCGCTCATCCGGGTTTCGGGGTGCGACGAGACGCCGCGCCAGGCCAGCGCCGTCAACAAGGCGTAACCGGCCGCGGCCAGTGCGTGCAATACAATTCCCATGTCCATATGGAAGTGTAAGCGATCCCATTCATGCTCGATAACCTCACTGCCCGCCTGTCCCGTGTCGTCAAGACCCTGAAGGGCGAAGCCCGCCTGACCGAGGCGAATACGCAGGAAATGCTGCGCGAAGTGCGCCTGGCGCTGCTCGAGGCGGACGTGGCGCTGCCGGTGGTGCGCGAGTTCGTCGCGCGCGTGAAGGAAAAGGCGCTGGGCGAGGACGTCGCCGGCAGCCTGACCCCGGGCCAGGCGCTGGTGGGGGTCGTGCACAAGGAGCTGACCACGCTGATGGGCGGCGACCTCGGCCCGAACGCGACCGAGCTGTCGCTGGCCCAGCAGCCGCCCGCCGTGATTCTGATGGCCGGCCTGCAGGGCTCGGGCAAGACCACCACCACCGGCAAGCTGGCGCGCTGGCTGGCAGAGGGCGGCCACGTCCAGAACGGCCGCAAGACCGGCAAGAAGAAGGTGCTGGTGGTCAGCGCCGACGTCTACCGCCCCGCGGCCATCGAACAGCTGAAGACGGTGGCCGCGCAGGCGGGCGTGGACTTCATGCCCTCGACCGCCGACCAGAAGCCCGAGGACATCGCCCGCAACGCGCTCGACCATGCCCGCCGCCACCACTACGACGTGCTGATCGTCGATACCGCCGGCCGCCTGGGCATAGACGAAGTGCTGATGAACGAGATCCGCGCGCTGCACGCCCTGCTCAATCCCATCGAGACGCTGTTCGTGGTCGATGCGATGCTGGGCCAGGACGCGGTCAACGTCGCCAAGGCCTTCAACGACGCGCTGCCGCTTACCGGCGTGGTGCTGACCAAGCTGGACGGCGATGCGCGCGGCGGCGCGGCGCTGTCGGTGCGCCAGATCACCGGCAAGCCGCTCAAGTTCGTCGGCGTGTCGGAAAAACTGGCCGGCCTGGAGCCTTTCCACCCCGAGCGCATGGCGCAGCGGGTGCTGGGCATGGGCGACATCCTGTCGCTGGTGGAAGAGGCGCAGCGCGCCATCGACGTGGACGAGGCGCAAAAGCTGGCGGCCAAGCTCAAGTCCGGCGACCGCTTCGACCTCAACGATTTCCGCTCCCAGATCGCGCAGATGAAGAATCTGGGCGACATGGGCTCGCTGCTGGAGAAGCTGCCGGCGCAGTTCTCCCAGGCGGCCTCGCAGATCGACGGCAAGCAGGCCAACAAGCAGGTCCGGCGCATGGAGGGCATCCTGAACGCCATGACCGAGCTGGAGCGGTCCAAGCCCGAATTGATCAAGGCCTCGCGCAAGCGCCGCATCGCCACCGGCGCCGGCGTGCAGGTGCAGGAGGTCAACCGCATGCTGGCCCAGTTCGAGCAGATGCAGGCCATGATGAAGCAGATGAAGAAGGGCGGCATGGCCAAGATGATGCGCGCGATGGGCGGCATGAAGGCGCTGCGCGGCATGAAGGGCTTGCCGGGGATGAAATAGGCCCACCCCCTACCCGCTTCGCGGGCCCCCTCAAGGGGGCGGCGCTGGCGGACCGGCGAAGCCGGATCCGCGGCGCCCTGGGTCCAACCCAACGTACTTTGCAGGAGCGAGTCGTGGCGTGCCTTTATAGGAGAGCTTGCGAGTGAGTGACCGTCCGCAGCCGGGCCGGCTGGTCTGGGAGACGTCGCCGCAGGACGGCCGTCTGGCCGCCGAGGGCGATTGGACGCTGGCCGGTTTCGAGGCGCTGCGGCGCGAGGCCGCGGGGGTGGCTGCGGCAGAAGTCGCGACGCTGGATGTGAGCCGCATCGGCGCGCTGGATACGGCCGGCGCGGCGCTGCTGGTCGATCTGGTCGGCGCGGAGCGCCTGCCGGCCCTGATCGAGGCGGGGCCGCCGCTCGCGCCGGCGCGCCGGGCGCTGCTCGATACCGTGATCCAGGCGGAAAACCAGGTCCAGCGCGCCGCGCCCGCCGCCGCGCGGCGGCCGGGGGCCGAGATGCTGGGCCGCATCGGCTGGGCCGCCGAGCAGATGTGGCGGCATGCGGTCGACCAGTGCGGCTTCATCGGGCTCACCCTGGAGCGTTTCGTCCGGGGGCTGGTGCGGCCCCGCAGCTGGCGCATCACCGCCACGGTGGCGCAGATCGAGCAGGTCGGGCTCGACGCCGTGCCCATCATCGCGCTGCTGACCTTCCTGGTCGGCGCGGTGGTGGCTTTCCTGGGCGCGACGGTATTGCAGGAGTTCGGCGCCGCGATCTACACCGTCAACCTGGTCGGCTTCGCCTTCCTGCGCGAGTTCGCGGTGCTGCTCACCGCCATCCTGATGGCGGGCCGCACCGCCAGCGCCTTCACGGCGCAGATCGGCTCCATGAAGGCCAACGAGGAAATCGACGCATTGCGCGCGCTCGGCCTGAATCCCATCGACATGCTGGTGCTGCCGCGCGTGCTGGCGATGATGGTCTCGCTGCCCATCCTGACGTTCATGTCCATGCTGACCGGCATCGCCGGGGGCATGCTGGTCTGCGCCTGGAGCCTGGAGATCCCGCCTTCGCTGTTCCTGTCCACGCTGCACGAGAGCCTGGGCGTGCGCCACTTCTACGTCGGCATGGCCAAGGCGCCGATCCTGGCCTTCGTCATCGCCGTCATTGGCTGCCTGGAAGGCTTCAAGGTCAGCGGCAGCGCGCAGTCGGTGGGCGAGCACACCACGTCCAGCGTGGTGCAGTCCATTTTCATGGTGATCCTGATCGATGCGCTGGCGGCGCTGTTCTGCATGGAGATGGGATGGTGAGCGCGGCGCCCGAGAACATCGTCCAGGTGCGCGGGCTGGTCAACCGTTTCGGCGCGCAGACCGTGCACGACGGCCTGGACCTGGACATCCGCCGCGGCGAGATCCTGGGCGTGGTCGGCGGCTCGGGCTCGGGCAAGTCGGTGCTGCTGCGCTCCATCGTCGGCCTGCGCCAGCCCACCGCCGGCTCGGTGAAGGTGTTCGGCGAGCCCCTGGCCGAGCTGCCGCCGGCGCGCCGCTCGGCGCTGGAGCGGCGCATGGGCGTGCTGTTCCAGCGCGGGGCGCTGTTCTCGTCCCTGACCGTGGCCGAGAATGTCGCGCTGCCGCTGGTCGAGCACGCCGGCCTGCCGCGCGTCGAGGCCGAACGGCTGGCGCGGCTCAAGATCGCGCTGGCGGGCCTGCCCGCCGAAGCGGGCGACAAGCTGCCGGCCTCGCTGTCGGGCGGCATGGTCAAGCGCGCCGCGCTGGCCCGCTCCCTGGCGCTCGATCCGGACCTGCTGTTCCTGGACGAACCCACGGCCGGGCTCGATCCGATCGGCGCGGCGGCTTTCGACCGCCTGATTCGCACCCTGCGCGATGCATTGGGACTGACCGTGTTCCTGGTCACGCACGACCTGGACACGCTTTACGCGATCTGCGATCGGGTGGCGGTGCTGGCCGGGCGCAAGGTGCTGGCGGTGGACCGGCTGGAAGTGGTGGAGCGGGTCGACGACCCATGGGTGCAGGAATATTTCCAGGGGCCGCGCGGGCGCGCGGCCGCGGGCGCGGCGCAGCGCACGGACAGGGAGGTTTGAGATGGAAACGCGGGCGCATCATGTGGTGATCGGGCTGTTCCTGGTCGTGTTCGTGGCCGGCGCGCTGCTGTTCGGGCTGTGGCTGGCCAAGAACCATACGGACGCGGGCGTGGCGCAGTTCGACGTCGAGTTCAACGAGGCGGTCAACGGCCTGTCCGAAGGCAGCGCCGTGATGTATAGCGGCATCAAGGTGGGCGACGTCGCCCGGCTGCGGCTGGATCCGGCCGATCCGCGCAAGGTGGTGGCGCGCATACGCATCGCCAGCAGCGTGCCGATCCGGCAGGACACCGTGGCGCGCCTGCGGCTGACGGGCGTGACCGGCACTTCGGTAATCCAGCTCAGCAGCGGCAGGCCCGACAGCCCCTTGCTCGTGGGCACCGGCGACCAGGCGCCGGTGATCGTCGCGACCCCGTCGCCGATCAGCCAGTTGCTGGCCGGCGGCGAAGACCTGATGCTGAACGTCAGCGAACTGGTCGCCAGCTCCCGGCGGATGATGTCGCCGCACAATGCCGAGCAATTGGGGCGCATCCTGGACAACCTGGAGAAGACTACCCAGGCCATGGCGGACGGACGCGACGACGTCGCCCGCCTGTCCGCGCAAGTGGCGGTGCTCGGGCAGCAGGCCGCCGAGGTGCTGTCGCGCACCAGTTCGCTGCTCGGCCGTACCGACGCCCTGGTCGCCGACCAGGGCCGGCAGACCCTGCAGGGCGCGCAGGCGGCGATGACTTCGCTGGCTCGCGCCGGCGACAGCATCGACCGGCTCGTGCAGGAAAACCGCGGCGCGCTCGGCAGCGGCGCCCAAGGCTTGAATGAACTGGGCGGCGCGCTGCGCGAACTGCGCACCACCCTGGCGTCGCTGCGCGCCGTCATGCGGCGCCTCGAGGACAACCCCGCCAATTACCTGCTGGGCCGCGAACAACCCAAGGAGTTCACGCCATGAAGACCCCGCGCGCGCGGCTTGCCGCCCTTTGCGCGGCGGCCGGCCTGCTGGCCGGCTGCTCGCTGCTGCCCGAACAGCAGACCGTGGAGATCTACCGCCTGCCGTCGGCCTTGAAGGCGCCGGCCGCTTCGTCGGCCGATGCGCAGGAGTGGTCGCTGCGCATCGATACGCCGCATGCCAGCCCCGTCCTGGAAGCGACCCGCATCGCCGTGCTGGCTTCGGGCGACCAGGTCAGCAGCTATGCCGGCGCGCGCTGGGCCGCGCCGCCGCCGGCCCTGGTGCGCGCCCGCCTGGCGCAGGCCTTCCGCGCAGACGGCCGGGCGGCGAGCGTCAGCACCGACGAAAGCAACATCCGCACAGACCTGGAGCTGGACAGCGACCTGCGCGCGTTCCAGAGCGAATACCGCAACGGCGCGCCCCATGCGGTGCTGGTACTCGACGCCCGGCTGGTGGCGGCGTCCACGCGCCGGGTCGTGGCCTCCCGCAGCTTCGAGGTGGCGCGTCCGGCCGAGGGCGTACAGGTGCAGCAAGTGGTGAGCGCCTTCGGCGCCGCCAGCGACGAACTGGCGGCCCAGGTCGTGCAGTGGGTGATGGACCTGCATCCGGCGCGGGCCTACGCGCGCCGCTGAATCATCCGGCGAAGCGGGCCTCGGGCAGCCCCTGGCAGCCCGTCCGCACGGCGAACAGTCCCCCCGCCAACGGTTCCCGCGCTATTTGCGCGGGGTCGAGGCGTTGGGAGTGGCTGGTCACGTACATGACGTCCAGGCCGGTTCCGCCGAACGCCGGGCAGGTGGGATTGGTGACCGGCAACTGGATGATGCGGTCCACGCGGCCGTCGGGGCGGTGGCGGACCAACTGGCCCGTGGCCACCATGGCGTTCCAGAGACAGCCGTCGGTATCGATGGCCGCGCCGTCCGGCTTCCCTTTCTGGTGGCTCCAGTCGTGGAAGACACGCCGGCGGGTGATCGCGCCATCGTCCAGGTCGAAATCGAACGCCCAGATGAGCTGGCGATGGGTATCGGCGAAATACATCGTCTTGTTGTCCGGGCTCCAGGCAATCGAGTTCGGCACCACGATTCCGTCCAGCATGGCGTGGCAGGCGAAGTCCGCATCCAGCCGGTACAGGGTGCCGCCGGGAATGCGGTCCGCGTCCACCATGCTGCCCACCCAGAACCGGCCGCGCCGATCGCACCGGCCGTCGTTCAGACGACTGCCGGTTTGCCCCGGTTCCGGATCGAACAGGGCGCGCGGCGCTTCCGGCTGCCCGGGATCGTACGTATAAAAACCGGTGTCGGTGGCCAATAGAAAACCGCCTTGCTCGCGCAAGGCCATGCTGCCGATGAGCATGTCGTTTCCCAGGCGGCGCGCCCGGTGCCTGCCGGTGGCCGGATCGTAGGATTGCAAGGCCGCGCGGCGCACGTCGACCCACCAGAGCAGCCGGCTGCGGCCGCACCACATGGGCGCTTCGCCCAGGATGTCGGCCCCCGCCACGGCACAGTCGAATGCGGCCAGGTCTGCCTCGTTCATCATCCGTCCTCCTCGCGTTGCTTGTCCGTCCTTCAAGGTAGATAGTAGGCCGGCGAGTGTGGACTGGGGGCAGACCGCGGCATGGCCGGCGTGCTGCCAGGCATGCCGGGCGCCCGGCGGCCGGACTCAGTTCGTTTGCGCCAGCCTGGCCAGCGTGGCCGGCAGCCCTTCGGCCACGGCGATCTTGGCGGCGGCCGCGTCGCCGCGGCCCTGCAGCTCGATCTGGCCTTCCTTCAGGCCGCGGTCGCCGACGGTCACGCGCACCGGCACGCCGATCAGTTCCCAGTCGGCGAACATCACGCCGGGGCGCTCGTCGCGGTCGTCCAGGATGGCATCCACGCCCGCTTCCTTCAGGCCCTCGTAGAGCCGGGTCGCGGCGTCGCGCACGGCCTCGCTCTTGCCCCAGCCCACCGGGCAGACCACCACTTCGAACGGCGCCAGCGCGCGCGGCCAGACGATGCCGCGGGCATCGTGGTGCTGCTCGATGGCCGCGCCCAGCAGGCGCGTCACGCCTATGCCGTAGCAGCCCATCTGCAGCATGGCCGGCTTGCCGGTCTCGTCCAGGTAGGTGGCCTTGAGCGCATTGGAGTACTTGGTGCCCAGGAAAAAGACGTGGCCGACCTCGATGCCGCGCTGGATGGCCAGCGCGCCGCTGCCGTCCGGAGCCGGATCGCCTTCGACCACGTTGCGGATGTCGGCCACGAGGTCGGGCTCGGGCAGGTCGCGGCCCCAGTTCACGCCGGCGTAGTGGTGGTCGGCCTGGTTGGCGCCGATGACGAAGTCGTGCAGCGCGGCCACGGTGCGGTCGGCCACGACGGTGACGGGCTTGGCGGTGCCCAGCGGGCCGATGAAGCCCGGCACGCAGCCGAAGTGCTCGACGATCTCGGCCTCGGTGGCGAAACGGTAGCCGTGCTCCAGCCCGGCCAGCTTGCCGGCCTTGACTTCGTTCAGCTCGTGGTCGGCGCGCACCAGCAGCAGCCAGATCTGCACCGGCTGGCCGGCTTCCTCGGGTTCGACCGCCAGCGCGATGGACTTGACGTGGCTGGTCAGCGGCAGTTCCAGCATCTCGGCCACCGCTTCGCACTTGGTGGCGCCGGGGGTATGGACCTGGCGCATGTCCTGGCCGGCGGCGGCGCGCTCGGCGATCAGGCAGGGCGCTTCGGCCAGCTCGATGTTGGCGGCGTACTGGGTGGCGGGGTTGTAGACGATCAGGTCTTCGCCGGTATCGGCGATGACCTGGAACTCATGGCTGCGCGAGCCGCCGATCGACCCGGTGTCGGCCGCCACGGCGCGGAAGGTCAGCCCCATGCGCGTGAAGATGCGCATGTAGGCGTCGTACATGACGTCGTAGCTCTTCTGCGCGCCGGCCTCGTCGCGGTCGAAGGAGTAGGCGTCCTTCATCGTGAACTCGCGGCCGCGCATCACGCCGAAGCGCGGCCGGCGCTCGTCGCGGAACTTGGTCTGGATGTGATAGAAGTTCTTGGGAAGCTGGCGCCAGCTGTGGATCTCGTTGCGGGCGATGTCGGTGATGACTTCTTCCGAGGTGGGCTGGAGCACGAAATCACGGCCGTGGCGGTCTTTCATGCGCAGCAGCTCGGGGCCGTACTGCTCCCAGCGGCCCGACTCCATCCAGAGCTCGGCCGGCTGCACCACCGGCATCAGCAGTTCGAGCGCGCCCGCGCGGTTCATCTCTTCGCGGATGATGGCCTCGACCTTGCGGATGACGCGCAGGCCGATGGGCATGTAGTTGTAGATGCCGCCGGCCAGCTTGCGGATCATGCCCGCGCGGGTCATGAGTTGGTGGCTGACGATTTCGGCGTCGGAAGGCGCTTCCTTGAGCGTGCCGATATGGAACTGCGATGCGCGCATTGCGTGGCTCACGTGGTTGGTACGAGGTCGGCCCCCCTGGGCCTATAATCGACTCAATTGTATGAGAATCGCTGGGGTGGCTCATGCTGGATCGTGAAGGTTACCGTCCCAACGTCGGCATCGTCCTCGTCAACCAGAAGAACGAGGTCTTCTGGGGCAAGCGCGTCAACGAACATTCTTGGCAGTTTCCGCAAGGAGGCATCAAGCACGGGGAAAGCCCGGTGCAGGCCATGTTTCGCGAGCTCCATGAAGAAGTAGGTCTTCGGCCCGAGCACGTCCGTATCCTGGGCAGAACACGCGACTGGTTGCGTTACAACGTGCCCGATCACTTCGTCAGGCGGGAATGGCGGGGGCACTACAAAGGACAGAAGCAGATCTGGTTCCTGCTTCGGATGGTCGGGCGCGATAGCGACGTCTGCCTGCGCGCCTCGTCGCATCCGGAGTTCGACGCATGGCGCTGGAGTTCCTATTGGGTGCCGCTCGAATCGGTCATCGAATTCAAGCGCGACGTCTACACGTCGGCGCTCAACGAGCTGTCGGTGGTGCTGTTTCGCCGCAGCCACGAGACGCGCTACCTGCGCCAGCACGTCGGCTCGCATCGGCGCGAGGGCGGCGAAGGGCGGCTGAAGGAGTGCCCGCCCCTGCGCGGCTAGCGCCGCGCTCCTCGAGGGCGATACGGGTGTTTTATGGATGAGGAGGGCGCGCGGCGCCTTGGAAGATTTATATGCACAGTGATTTTGCGGGGCAGCGCGCCGCTGCGTGGCTCGCCATGGCTTGCCTGGCGCTGGGGCTGGCGGGCTGCGGCACGCCGCGTACCGACGGCAACTACCTGCTGGACGACATCGACGCCCAGCGCACGCTGCCCGATGCGGGCTGGGATGCGCTGAAGTCCCAGTTGCCGCCGGTGCCCACCGCCAAGGACGTGCTGCCCGTCGAACCGCTGACGCGCGTCCGCGGCTTCAGCTTCGGCGTGGATCCACGCTCCATCGAAATATCTCCCGGGCTGATCGTGCGCTATACGCTGCGCGCGGTCAGCGACGCCGGCGCCGAGAATATTTCCTATGAATCGGTCCGCTGCGGCACGCGCGAATGGCGCACCGTGGCCATCGACCGTCCGGGCGCGGGCTGGCAGCGCGCGCTCAACGACGAGTGGCGTGTGGTGCTGGGCGGGTCGATCCAGCAGACGCTGCGCAACGGCGTGTTCTGCTCGGGCGGCGCGCCCGCCAGTCCGAAGAAGGAAGACCTGATCTATCGGCTGCGCAACTGGGAGCGCTATACGGACGGCTTGGCTGGAGACGGCGTCACGGGATTGAAGTAACGCACCTTTGCGCGCGCTGCGCGCAAAACAAAAAACGCACAGGCGGTTGCGCTGTGCGTTTTCGGTGTGCCTGGCTGACAGGCTTGGTGACCAGATCAATGGTCGGGGCGAGAGGATTCGAACCTCCGACTCCTGCGTCCCGAACGCAGTACTCTACCAGGCTGAGCTACGCCCCGACTTGTTGGTCCGGCACTATACCCGATCTGAAGCGCCTGTGTTGCCGGCTTAAAGAAGGGGTGTGCCGCATTGCTTTCTACCGCTTTTCTTTCATCGGTCTCGGTTGACCGCGAAAGCGCAGAATTCTAGCAGAGATTTTTGGAAAGCGGAAATCGGGAAGGCCGCGAGGGTGGCGGCGGCGGCTTCGGCTTCTTTTTCGGCGCGGGCGCGGGTGTAGTCGAGCGCGTCCGACGCGCGGATCGCCGCGGCTACGGCGGCGAAGTCGCCCTCGCCGTTCTCGATGGCGGTGCGTATCAGTTCCTGCTGGGCCGGCGTGCCGACGTCGAGCAGGCGGATCAGCGGCAGCGTGGGCTTGCCTTCGCGCAGATCGTCGCCCAGGCTCTTGCCCAGGGCTTCGGCGTCGCCGCTGTAGTCGAGCACGTCGTCGATCAGTTGGAAGGCCGTGCCGGCGCGCCGGCCGTACTCGGCCGCGGCGGTTTCCTGCTCGGGCGAGGCGCCCGACAGCACCGCGCCGAGCTGCGCCGAGGCTTCGAACAGCTTGGCGGTCTTGTAGCGCACCACCTGCAGGTAGCGTTCTTCGGTGACAAGCGGGTCGTGCACGTTGAGCAGCTGCAAGACCTCGCCCTCGGCGATGACGTTGGTGGCGTCGGCCAGGATCTGCATCACCCGCACCGAGCCCGTTTCCACCATCATCTGGAACGAGCGCGAATGCAGGAAGTCTCCCACCAGCACGCTGGCGGCGTTGCCGAACACGGCGTTGGCCGTGGCGCGGCCGCGCCGCAGCGAGGATTCGTCCACCACGTCGTCGTGCAGCAGCGTCGCGGTGTGGATGAACTCGACCACCGCGGCCAGGAGGTGGTGCTGGCTGCCCTCGTAGCCCAGCGCGCGCGCGATCATCAGCAGCAGGGCGGGACGCATGCGCTTGCCGCCGGCGCCGATGATGTAGTCGGCGATGGTGCGGATCAGCGGAACGTCGGAGTCGAGGCGTGCCCGGATGACGGCATCGACGCACTTCATGTCGTCGGCGATGGGGGCGAACAGGGTCGGCAGGCTCAAGGGGGAATCCGTGGGTAAACTGGCGACTGCCGGCGGGAGGAGGCAATCTCCGAAAGGGAAACGACCGGCGGCATCCGGACGGATCCGGATGTCCTGGCGTGCGGCACGCCGGTCCGGCGCGGCACGAGTCGTATGGATTATACGGGCCTGCGTGCGAAAGCTGGCCGGGGTTGACGCAAGCCCCCATCTCTTGTTAAATTTTATGGCTTAGCCCTTTTTGGGCTTATAGTCGTTGCCGGCTCTTTGTGTGTGCAGCTTCTGGCCGAGCCATCTGCATGCGGCGGCAACCGCGCAGTGGCGGCGCCATCGATCCGGCGCCACCAATCAGGTACTACCCAAGCAGCAATATCCAAGAGGTTATCCCATGTACGCGGTCATAAAAACCGGCGGTAAACAGTATCGTGTTTACGCTGGCGAAAAACTCAAGATAGAACAGATACCGGCCGACATCGGGCAAGAAATCACGCTGGACCAGGTCCTGGCGGTGGGCGAAGGCGATCAGATCAAGATCGGCGCGCCCCTCGTCTCGGGTGCCGTGGTCACGGCCAAGGTTCTTGCACACGGTCGCCACGACAAGGTCCGCATCTTCAAGATGCGCCGGCGCAAGCACTACCAGAAGCGCCAGGGCCACCGTCAGAACTACACCGAAATCCAGATCGGCACGATTTCCGCCTGATCTCGGGCTCGCCCGGCTGAGCCCGGGCAAGCAGTCGGAAGGTAGGCAAGAATCGGCAACGAACAAGCAGGAGTGCAAAAATGGCACAGAAAAAGGGCGGCGGTTCCACACGGAACGGCCGCGATTCCGAAGCGAAACGCCTGGGCGTCAAGGCCTTCGGCGGTGAATTGATCCCGGCTGGCTCGATCATCGTGCGCCAGCGCGGCACCCGTTTCCACGCTGGCGTCAACGTCGGCCTGGGCAAGGACCACACCCTGTTCGCGCTGGTCGACGGCCGCGTGCAGTTCGGTGTCAAGGGCGCGCTGCGCAAGCAGGTCGTCTCTATTGAACCGGTCTGATATAGATCCCCGTACGCGCTGACGTGCGCCCCCCAGGGGGGCGGCACTGGCGGCGGACCGGCGGAGCCGGATCCGCTGTGCCCTGGAGCCCGGTGGTATCCTGGCTTGCGGGTTGGCGCCGTAGGGGCAGTTCGACGGGTTTGTGTTTTCCGATGCGGTGGGTGGGCTAGGCTCATCCACCGCATTGTGTTCTGGGCTTTCGCTTATGCGGGGCCGGAGCGGCGTGGCGAAGCGTTCGCCGCTCATTCTTCAATATTGGCATCCAGCGATTTCGCGGCCTGTACCATGGGCCAATCCAGGGTGCCGCGGAATCCGGCTTTGCCGGCCCGCCAGCACCGCCCCCACGGGGGCGCGCGCAGCGCGTAGGGGGGATTATGAAATTTGTTGACGAAGCCACCATCGAGGTCGTCGCCGGCAAGGGCGGCAATGGCGTGGCGAGCTTTCGCCGCGAGAAGTTCATTCCCATGGGCGGTCCCGATGGCGGGGATGGCGGGCGGGGCGGCAGCATCTATGCCGTGGCCGACCGCAACATCAATACGCTGATCGACTACCGCTATGCCCGCCTGCACCGCGCGCAGAATGGCGAGCAGGGCAGCGGCTCGGATCGCTACGGCGCGGGCGGCAGCGACATCACGCTGCGCATGCCGGTCGGCACCATGGTGTACGACGCCGAGACCAACGAACTGCTGTTCGACCTGGCCACGCATGGCCAGAAGGTCGTGCTGGCCGCCGGCGGCAACGGCGGACTGGGCAACCTGCACTTCAAGTCCAGCACCAACCGCGCGCCGCGCCAGTTCACGCAGGGCCGTCCCGGCGAGCAGCGCAAGCTGCGGCTGGAACTGAAAGTGCTGGCCGACGTCGGCCTGCTGGGCATGCCCAATGCCGGCAAGTCCACGCTGATCCGCAAGCTTTCCAATGCCCGCCCCAAAGTGGCGGATTATCCGTTCACCACGCTGCATCCCAACCTGGGCGTGGTGCGCATCGACAACGAGCGCAGCTTCGTGATCGCCGACATCCCCGGCCTGATCGAGGGGGCCTCGGAGGGCGCCGGGCTGGGGCACCAGTTCCTGCGCCACCTGTCGCGCACGCGCCTGCTGCTGCACCTGGTCGACGTGGCGCCCATGGACCCGGGCGTCGATCCCATCCGCGAGGCCCGCGCCATCGTCGAGGAACTGCGCCGCTACGACCAGACGCTGTACGAGAAGCCGCGCTGGCTGGTGCTGAACAAGATCGACATGGTGGACGATCCGCAAGGGCTCAAGGAAGCGTTCTGCCTGGAGCTGGGCTGGGAAGGCCCGGTATTCTGCATTTCCGCGCTGGCCGGCGAGGGCACGCAGGAGCTGGCCTGGGCGATCCAGAACTGGCTGGACGAGCAGCGCGAGGCCGAGCAGGCCTTCGCCGACGATCTCCGCTTCGTGGAAGAGGGCGCCGCCGTGAAAGCCGCGGCTCCCGTCCCTGCCCGCCCCCGTTCGCCGCGCCGCGCGGCCGCGGGCGATGGCGGCCCGGCGGTGCAGGCCGAGGACGGTCAGCACGGCGACGGTTCCCAGGACGACGGCAGCGATGCTTCCGGCGCAGGCGGTGATTCGGGCGGCGACGACTGATTACCGGCTACCATCCTCTTTTTTCGCAGTACGGCGTTCGATGAATACCACCTCCGTGATCGCCTCCGCCCGGCGGCTCGTGATCAAAGTCGGCTCTTCCCTGGTGACGGACGAGGGCCGTGGCCTGGACCGCCAGGCCCTGTCGCTGTGGGCGGCTCAGATCGCCCGGCTGCGGGCGCTCGGCAAGGAAGTCGTGCTGGTGTCCAGCGGCGCGATCGCCGAGGGCATGCTGCGCCTGGGCTGGGAAAAGCGGCCCGTCCTGGTTCCCGAGCTGCAGGCCGCGGCCGCGGTCGGCCAGATGGGCCTGGCGCAAGCCTATGAGAGCGTGTTCGCGCAGCATGCGCTGCATACCGCGCAGATCCTGCTCACGCACGACGACCTTTCCGACCGCCGGCGCTACCTGAACGCCCGCTCGACGCTGTTCACGCTGCTGCGCCTGGGCGTGGTGCCCATCATCAACGAGAACGATACGGTGGTCACCGACGAGATCAAGGTCGGCGACAACGATACCCTGGGCGCCCTGGTCACCAACCTGATCGAGGCCGACGCGCTGGTCATCCTGACCGACCAGCGCGGCCTGTATTCCGCCGACCCGCGCAAGGATCCGGACGCCCGCTTCATCTCGCATGCGCGCGCCGGCGAGGCCGCGCTCGAAACCATGGCCGGCGGCGCCGGCAGCAGCCTGGGCAAGGGCGGCATGCTGACCAAGATCCTGGCCGCCAAGCGCGCCGCGGGCAGCGGGGCGCACACCGTCATTGCCTCCGGGCGCGAGGCCGAGGTGCTGGTGCGCCTGGCCGGCGGCGAGTGCATAGGCACCGAACTGCAAGCGTCGCTGCCGCTGCTGTCGGCGCGCAAACAGTGGATCGCCGACCATCTGCAGCTGCGCGGCCGCGTAACGGTGGACGACGGCGCGGCGCGGGCGCTGACGCGCGACAACAAGAGCCTGCTGCCCATAGGCGTGACGGCGGTCGAAGGCGAATTCGAGCGCGGCGACGTGGTCGCGTGCGTCGATGCCTCCGGCAAGGAGCTGGCGCGCGGCCTGATCAATTATTCCTCCGGCGCGACGCGGCGCATCATGCGCCAGCCGACCAGCCAGATCGAAGCCCTGCTCGGCAGCATGGAAGAGGCCGAGCTGATGCACCGGGACAACATGGTGATCAGGTAGACCCCCTACGCGCTTACGCGCGCCCCCCAAGGGGCAGCACTGGCGGACCGGAAGGGAAGACCACCCCACGCGGCTACCGCCGCGCCCCTCAAGGGGCAGCACTGGCGGACCGGCGGAGCCGGATCCGCTGTGCCCTGGGTCTGGGCACGCACTTTCATGGATGAGGTGAGGGTGGTGTGCCGCGCCGTGGGTGGTTGAAGTGTCCGTAGATGGACAGGAGCAGGGCGATCATGCCGAGCGCGGCTGCGATCAGGAATGTGGCGGTGAACGCTTGGGCGATGCTGTCCACCGCCGCGCCGGCAATGCCTTGCGGGCCGATGGCTGCGGCGAACAGACCGGACATGACCGAGGTCCCCGTCATGAAGCCCAGGTTGCGGGACAGCCCGAGCAAGCCCGACAGCATGCCGCGCTGCGCCTCCGCCGCGCCGAGCATGACGGCGGTGTTGTTCGCCGCCAGGAAAAGCTGGAAACCCGGCGTAAGCAGCAGCAGGGCCAGCACATAGCCCGCAACGCCAAGCAGCCTGGGAGCATAGGCCAGGCAGACCAGGCCGACGGTGGTCTGCGCCAGGCCGAACATCAGGGTGGCGCGCGTGCCGAAGCGGTCCGTCATGCGTCCTGCCGGGACGCCCGAGAGGGCGGCGGCGAGCGGTCCGACCGCCATGACCAGGCCGGTCGAGGTTTCGCTCAAGCCCAGGCCGAAGACCAGGAAGAACGGCCCGACCACCAGCGTGGACATCATGACCGTGGAGACCAGCAGATTCATGGCCAGCGACAGGCCCGTGATCCGGTTGCGCAGCTGCGTCATCGGCACCAGCGGCGACGGGGCATGCGATTCGACGAGGATGAAAAGCCCGAGCGCCGCGAGCGCCGCTGCCAGCAGCAGGCCCGAGTCGATCGCCGTGCCGGTTTTGCCGCCCACGGTGGCGAGCGCGTAGAGAGCCAGCGTCGCGGCCAGCAAGGCCGCGCCGGCCCGGTCCGGCGATCCGGCCGAGGCATCGGGCCGCGGGACGTCGGCCGGGATGGCCCGCGCGGCGAGCATACCCGTGCAGGCGCCCATGCCCGCGAGCAGGACGAACGCCGCGCGCCAGCCAAAGCCGCCGATCAGCACGCCGCCCAAGGAGGGGCCCAGCGCGGTTCCGATGGCCGACATGGTTCCGAACAGCCCCATCGCCGATCCGATCCGCTGCCTGGCGACCATCTCCCGCGCGATGGAGAGAGGCAAGGACAGCAGGATCGCACCGCCCATGCCCTGGACCGCGCGGCCAGCGATCAGCACGCCGAGGGTCGGCGCGGCGGCACACAGCAGCGAGGCGGCCGCGAACAGTATCAGGCCTGCCATCAGCACGCGGCGGTGGCCGACGAGATCGCCGAGCTTTCCCGCCAGCGTGATCGTGACCGTGACGGACAGGAGGTAGGCGAGCACGACCCATTGCACGGCCGGGACCGGCGCGGAGAACGCCCGCGCCAATGCCGGCAGCGTTACCGTGACGATGCTGATGCCGAGCGACGCCAGCAGCGTGGCGCCCGCGAGCGCGGTCATCGTGGCGGCTGCGTTTTTCTTGAGGGGCATGAGGTTTCTTTCCAGCGTATCGAATGGAAACTACTATGCAACTTCAAGCCAACTTGAGGTCAAGCATGGGTCTTCTCGATATCGGCGTGCTTTCCCGGCGCAGCGGCGTGCCGGCTTCGACGCTGCGCTACTACGAAGAACTCGGGCTGATCAGGCCGCGCGCCAGGCACGGCCTGCGGCGCCAGTACGGCGAGGATACGCAGACCCAGCTCGCGCTCATCGCCCTGGGAAAGGCGGCAGGCTTTTCGCTGGCGCAGATCAAGGGAATGTTCGGCCAGGACGGTTTGCCGGAGCTGCCGCGCCCCGCATTGCACGAGCGGGCCGATGCGCTCGAGCGCCAGATCCGCCGCCTGGCTGCGCTCCGGGATACGCTGCGCCACGTGGCGGAATGCCCCGCTCCCAGCCATATGCAATGCCCACGGTTCCGGCAGCTCCTGCGCATCGCACAACGCGAGACCGTTCAGCCTGAGCCGGTTTTGCGCTAAGGTGCGGGGGCCGGCGCGCCCATTCCGCCTGCCGCTGCCTGATTCCGCACGAACGGAGGAGCACACGCATGCGCTACATCCTTGCCCTCGACCAGGGCACCACCAGTTCGCGGGCCTTGCTGGTCGATCATGCCGGCCAGATCGTCGCCGTGGCGCAAAAGGAGTTCACGCAGCGATTCCCGCGCCCGGGCTGGGTCGAGCACGATCCCATGGAGATCTGGCAGTCGCAGCTCGCCGTTGCGCGCGCCTGCCTGGAGCGGGTGCCGGCGGCGCTCGCGGGGCAGGGGCCCGGGCGCGCGGCGTCGGTTGCCATCGGCATTACCAACCAGCGCGAAACCACCGTGCTGTGGGACCGCCTGACCGGCGAACCGGTCGGCAGCGCCATCGTCTGGCAGGATCGCCGTACCGCCGCACAGTGCGACCGCCTGCGCGCCGCCGGCAAGGAAGACCTGGTCCGGGCCCGGACCGGCTTGCTGATCGATGCGTATTTCTCCGCGACCAAGCTGCAATGGCTGCTCGACAACGTGCCGGGCGCGCGCCTGCGGGCGCGCAACGGCGAACTGGCGTTCGGCACCGTCGACGCCTGGCTGATCTGGAACCTGACCGGCGGCCGCGTGCACGCCACCGATGCCAGCAACGCCTCGCGCACGCTGCTGTTCGACATCCGCAAGCTGGATTGGGACGACGAGCTGCTGGCTTTGTTCGACATTCCGCGCAGCGTGCTGCCCGCGGTGGTGCCGTCGTGCGGCGTGCTGGGCGAGACCGATCCCGGCCTGTTCGGCAGCGCCATCCCGATCGCCGGCATCGCCGGCGACCAGCAGGCGGCGACCTTCGGCCAGGCCTGCTTTGCGCCGGGCATGGTCAAGAACACCTATGGCACCGGCTGCTTCATGCTGATGAATACCGGCACGGCGCCGGTGGAGAGCGCCAATCAGCTGGTGGCGACGGTGGGCTGGCAGGGACCGCCGGGCGGCGATCCGGCGCGGCGCGCCGCCTATTGCCTGGAGGCTTCGGTGTTCATGGCGGGGGCGACGATCCAGTGGCTGCGCGACGGACTGAAGATCATCTCCAGCGCGCCCGAGGTGGAGGCGCTGGCGGCCAGCGTGGCCGATCCGGGCGACGTCTATCTGGTGCCGGCCTTCGCCGGGCTCGGCGCGCCCGACTGGGATCCTTACGCGCGCGGCGTGCTGATCGGCCTGACGCGCGGCACCACGCGCGCCCATATTGCCCGCGCCGCGCTGGAGTCGATCGCGCTGCAGGTGACCGATTCGCTGGCGGCGATGATGGACGATTCCAGCCTGGCGATACGCGAACTGCGGGTGGACGGCGGCGCCTGCGGCAACGATCTGCTGATGCAGATGCAGGCGGATTTCCTGGGGGTGCCGGTGGCGCGGCCCCAGATCACCGAGACCACGGCGCTGGGCGCGGCCTACCTGGCGGGGCTGGCCACGGGCTTCTGGGCGGACGGGGAGGAGATCGCCGGGCATTGGCAATTGGAGCGGCGCTTCGAGCCTTCGATGACCGAGTCCGCGCGCCGCGCCAAGGTGGCGCGCTGGCGCGAGGCCGTCGCGCGCTCACGCGCCTGGGCGCGCCCTTGAACGTGCCCGCGGCTGCGCCGCAGCGTACCGACCGGGCCGCGCTGCTGGCACGGCTGGCCGAACCCCGCGAGTACGACCTGGCCGTGATCGGCGGCGGCGCCACCGGCCTGGGCGTGGCGCTGGACGCGGCCACGCGCGGGCTGCGCGTGGTGCTGGTGGAGGCGCACGACTTCGCCAAGGGCACGTCGTCGCGCGCGACCAAGCTCGTGCACGGCGGCGTGCGCTACCTGGAGCAGCGCAATTTCCCGCTGGTGCGCGAGGCCCTGCGCGAGCGGCGCATCCTGCTGCGCAACGCGCCCCATCTGGCGCAGCCGCTGCCTTTCGTCGTGCCGGCCTATCGCTTCTGGGAGAAGCCTTACTACGGCACCGGGCTGGTCCTGTACGACCTGCTGGCGGGCAAGTCCGCCCTGGGGCGCACGCGCTGGCTCGATACCCGCGCGCTTGCCGCGCGGCAGCCTGGGCTGCGCACGCAGGGGTTGCGGGGCGGCATCGAATACTGGGACGGCCAGTTCGACGACGCCCGCATGGCGATCGCGCTGGCGCGCACCGCCGCCCGTGCGGGCGCGCTGCTGGTCAACTACTGCGCGGCCGTCGGCCTGGTCCGCGAAGGCGGCAAGGTGGCCGGCCTGCGCTGCGAAGACCGCGAAACCGGGCGCTCCTATGCCATCAAAGCGCGGTGCGTGGTGAACGCGGCCGGCATCTGGGTCGATGCCGTGCGGCGCCTGCCGGGCCGGGACGAACCCGCCGACGATGCCATGCTGTTCAGCCAGGGCGCGCACCTGGTCGTGCCGCGCGAATTCCTGCCGGGCGATCGGGCGCTGCTGGTGCCGCGCACCCGCGACGGCCGGGTGTTGTTCGCGCTGCCGTGGATGGGGCGCACCCTGATCGGCACCACAGATACGCCGCGGCCACGCGTCGAACTGGAGCCTCGTCCATTGGCCGAGGAAGCGGCGTTCCTGCTGGGCGAGGCCGCGCGCTACCTGGCCCGCGCCCCGCGCGCCGAGGACGTCAGCAGCGCATGGGCGGGCCTGCGTCCGCTGGTGCGCCCGCCGGGGCAGGCCAGCACCAAGGACGTCAGCCGCGAACATGTGGTGCGCATAGCCGGCGACGGGCTGGTCACCGTGGCAGGCGGCAAATGGACGACGTACCGCGCCATGGCCGAAGACGTGCTGGACGCCTGCCTGGACGCCGGCCTGCTGCGCGGGGCCGGCCGATGCGTGACGGCCGAGCATGCGCTGGTGGGCGCGATCGCGGGACGGCACAGCCTGGGCGACGCGCCCGGCCTGCGCTGCTACGGCAGCGAGCAGGCCTTCGTGCAGGAGCTGCCGGGCGCGGACAGGCCGCTGGGCGGGGGATTGACCGAAGCCATGGTGCGCTTCGCCGCGCGCCACGAATACGCGCGCACGGTAGAGGATGTGCTGGCGCGCCGCTCGCGCCTGTTGTTCCTGGACGCGGCGCTGGCGCATGGCCTGGCGGAAGCGGTGGGAGGAATACTGGCGCGGGAGACCGGCGCCGATCCGCGGATCGACGCCTTCCGCGAACTGGCCCGCTCTTATTCGCGCTGGCCCGCCGGCGCTTCCGGCAGCACCAGTTTTTCCAGATAGGCCAGGTCTTCGCGCAGCAGCCGCAGCGATTCGGCCACGTCGGGCTCGCGCGCGCGCCGCGATTCGTCGCGGCGCAAGGCGTGGATGGCCATATCGGCGATGGTTTCGGCCACCTTCTCACGGCTGAGCCGGCCGCCCGGCTTGTACCACCACGCCGACCAGTTGCACATGCCGATCAGGCTGAACGCCGCCACGTGGGAATCAACCATGCGGAAGTGGCCCAGCTGGATGCCGCGTTCGATGGTGGCGCGGAAATTGTTCAGCACGTCGCGCCGCACGGCCTGAATGGAGGCGCGGTACTTGGGGGCGAGGTCTGATTCGTTGCGGTCGGCCACGCGGAACTCGGCGGAACGCGACAGCACCAGGTCCGCATGCTGCGCCACCAGCGCCCGCAACGCCTCGGTGGGGTCGAGATCGGCTCGCGCCACGGTGCCGCGCGCCAGATTGTCGGCGGCGGTGACCACTTCCTCGGTCAGCGCGCGCAGGATCGCGTCCTTGTTCTTGAAGTAGTAATAGACCGCGGTGCGGCTCAGGCCCAGCGACTCGGCGATATCCTGCATGCTGGTGCCGCCGGTCCCGCGCTCGATGAACAGCTTGGCGGCGGCGTCGAGAATGGCGCTGCGCAGTACCTCGCCCTTGAGCGTCGCCTTGGTGGAAGCCTCGTTCACTGCTGGGAGTTTCCCTGATCGAAGTGCCCGCCTGGATGGCGGGCCGAGCCTGGATTATGTCACGCGTTTCCGCTATTTATCTTGGATTCATGCCGGCCGCCGCGCTCTTTTTTGACAGTATTGTCAGGGTTTTCACGTGTATTGACAATAAAGTCAAAAAATAGTCGAATGTGACGAAACGGCAGTCCTCCGGGGCTGCGGCCTCGATCTGGAGACGACACGTGAACATCGACGCATCCGCCGCGCGGCAAGTCACCGCGGGGTTCTTGAACACCGACTGGAACCCCCGCGACCTGCCTGCCGGCGCCTCTACCCGCAACGTGGTCCTGCGCACCGACGACAGCGCGGCCACGACCGGGTCGCTGTATCTGCCGGCGGGTCCGCGCCCGCGCACCGTGGTGTGCATCATGCATCCGCGTGAGTTCATGGCCTGCCATTACCTGATCCCGGACATCGTCGAAGCGGGTTGCGCAGCCTGGTCGCAAGGCGCTCGTTCGGTCGGCAACGACCTGCGCCTGGAACATGAAACCGCGCTGCACGACGTGGCCGCCGGCCTGGCCTTTCTGCGCAACGAGGGCTTCGAGCGCGTCGTGCTGCTGGGCAACTCCGGCGGTGCGGGCCTGTACGCCTTCTACGCCCAGCAGGCCGCGCTGGCGCCGGCCGACCGCGTGACGCGCACGCCGGGCGGCAAGCCCAGCGGGCTGGCCGAACTGGCCATGCCTCAGGCAGACGGACTGGTGTTCGTCGGGCCGCATCCCGGCCAGGGCGCCTTGCTGATGAATTGCATCGATCCGTCGGTCACGGTCGAGGGCGATGCGCTATCGGTCGATCCCGACCTCGATCCGCTCAATCCCGCCAACGGCTACCGGCCGCGCGGCACGGCGCGCTACGCGCCGGAGTTCGTCGAGCGCTACAAGCAGGCCCAGTGCACGCGCGTAGCAAGGCTGGACGACATCGCCCGGGAGCTGATCTCGCAGCGCCTCGCCGCCCGCAAGGCCATCAAAGGCCGCGAGGACGCGACGCAGGCCGAGCGCCGGCTGGCCGCTCATACGCCGGTCATGACCGTCTGGCGCACCGATGCGGACTTGCGCTGCATGGACCTGAGCCTGGATCCGTCCGACCGCCATCCCGGTTCGCTGTGGGGCCGCGATCCCTACGCGTCGAACTATGGCGCGGTGGGATTCGCGCGCTTCTGCACCCCCGAGAGCTGGCTGTCCACCTGGTCGGGGCTGTCGGCCAACGCCAGCCTGGCCAAGGCCGCGGGCGCCCTGGTCCAGCCCACGCTGGTGATCGAGTACACCGGCGACCAGGCGTGCTTCCCGGCGGACGTGCGCGCCATCTACGACAGTCTGGCGGCCGCCGACAAACAGCATTTGCGCATTCGCGGCGACCACCACGGCCGTGCGCTGGCCGAAGGCGAAGAGCTCGGCCGCACCGCCGCCGGCCGGCACTTGGCGTCCTGGCTGCGCGAACGCTTTCCCGCATGACCGCCGCGCCGGAGCCGCCGCCGCGCTCCGGCCTGTTCGAACCCGTCGAAGGACACTTCCATGACCGCATCCGTTACCGCTCCGCCGCTCGCGCTGCACGGCGTCGACCACACCGCCCGCCCCACCTGGAAACTGCGCGAGACCATCGCCTTCTACCGCGACATCCTTGGCCTGCCCCTGGTGCACGTGATCTCCGCGCGCGGTTGGGGGCCGGCCACGCATCCGGATTTCCTGCACTTCTTCTTCGACAGCGGGAACGGCAGCACCATCGCCTTCTTCTATTACCTCGGCTCTCGGCCTCCCGAAGGCATGCGCGACCGGCCCGAGATGCCGCCGTTGCCGGACGATCACGTGTTCGACGCCACGCACACCGCGTGGCTGGTGGACAGCCAGGACGAACTGAAGGCCTGGAAGAAAAAGCTCGAAGCCGCTGGTTTGACCGTCTCGGTAGAGACGACGCACGAAGTGATCGAATCGATCTACGTGCGCGATCCCAACGGCTATTTCATCGAGTTCACGCGCAAGCTGCGTCCGCTGGACGACGTCGATGCGCTGGATGCGAAGCTGACGCTGCAGGCGGCCGTGGAGGCCGAACAGGCGGCCGAACGCGAAGGCCGGCGCGTGGGCGACATCGGCGAGATCTGGCGGCGCAAGGCCGAGCTGGTCGCGGCGCGCAGCGGACAGAACGATGCGGACGGCAAGGTGCGCATCTTCATACCCAAGGTGCGCGAATTCTCCTCCATCGTCAATGACGCGCGGGCGCGGCCCGACTGCCGCGTGCTCGACCAGGGCGAATACGACTGCATCGAGTCCGACGGTCCGATCGAATTCGGCCGCAAGGCGCTCGGCCTGAAGCCGGCGATCTGGTATGGCCTGTTCACCGGCGGAGTGCAGGGCCGCATCGACGTGCTGGACCGCGACCGCGTCCGCATCGTGCCGGCGCCGCGCTGAGCCCCGCAGGAGGAGACCGCCATGAACGAACTGCGATACCCGATAGAAGGTGTCATCTACCACGACGAGGCGCAGGCCCGCCGCTACCAGGACAGCGGCGCCTGGGCGCGCACCAGCGTGGGCGATGCCCTGCGCGCGACGGCGCGCCGCCAGCCCGAGGCGCCGGCCTTCATCACCGACGAAGGCAGCCTGAGCTTCCGCGAACTCGACGAGCAGACCGACCGGCTGGCCGCCGCGCTGCTGGACGCCGGGCTGGCCCCGGCGGACCGCGCCATCTTCCAGATGGGCACCACCCTGGAAACCGTGCTGGCCCTGGTCGCCTGCTACAAGGCGGGCATCGTGCCCGTGTGCTCGCTGCCGCAGCATCGCGAACTGGAAATCGGCCAATTGGTCCGCCAGTCCGGCGCGCGGGGCTATTTCGTGCAGGCCGATTTCCACAAATTCGACCTGGTGGCGTTCGCCGAGAAGATGGCGGCCGGCAGCGATACGCTGGCGCACCTGGTGGTGGCGCGCGGCTCGGCGGGCAGCCATCTGGCGATGCGCGCGCTGATCGACGCCATGCCGCTCGACCAGGCCCGCGCCCGGCTGGCCGACGTGGCGCCGGGCGCGCGCGACGTGCTCAGCTTCCAGCTCTCGGGCGGCACGACCGGCGTGCCCAAGATCATTCCCCGTTTTCACGCCGAGTACCTGGGCCATGCGCTGGCTTGCGCGCGCCTCTACGAGCTCGGGCCGGACGAGCGCTTCATCTGGGCGCTGCCGCTGCTGCACAACGCCGCCCAGCTCTACGTGCTGATGCCGGTGCTGGCGATGGGCGTCTCGGCGGTGCTGATGTCGCGGGTCGAGGTGCGCCGCATGCTGGAGCTGATCGAGCAGCATCGCGTCACGCGCGCCGTGTCCATCGGCCCGATCGCGCCGCAGCTCATGGCCTATCCCGACCTGGACAAGCACGACCTGTCCTCGCTGCGCCTGTTCACCACCATGAGCCGCGCCGACCGCCTGGAGGAGACGCTGGGCGTGCCGTGCTCCAACCTGTTCGGCATCACCGAAGGCCTGTTGCTCGGCGCGCCGCCCAGCGCGCCGGCCCACGTGCGCCACCATACCCAGGGCAAGTCGGGGTGCGCCGACGACGAGATCCGGTTGCTGGACCCGGAGAGCGAAACCCCCGTGCCCGAAGGGGCCATGGGCGAGCTGTGCTTTCGCGGCCCGTCCACGCTGCCGGGCTTCTTCGATGCGCCCGAAGCCAATGCCAAGGCCTACACTTCCGACGGCTTCTATCGGACCGGCGACATGATGACCGCGCACGTCGTCGATGGCGCCGTGCACTACACCTTCGAAGGCCGGCTGCGCGACAACGTCAACCGCGGCGGCGAGAAGATAGGCTGCGAAGAGGTCGAGGGCCTGGTCACCGCGCACCCCGCGGTGGTCGAAGCGCGGCTGGTGGCCATGCCCGATCCGGTCTATGGCGAGAAGGGCTGCATCTACATCATTCCCAAGCCCGGCTGCGCCGCGCCGCAGGTGCGCGAGCTGGCCGACTTCCTGGTGGCCCAGGGCCTGGCCAAGTACAAGTGCCCGGAACGCGTGGAAGTCATCGACGCCTTCCCGGTCACCAAAGTGGGCAAGCTCGACAAGCCCGCGCTCAAGAAAATGATCGCGGACAAGCTCGCGCGCGAAGCGCAGGAAGCCGGGCAGGGCGCGCAGCGGGGGGCCGCATGATGACCAGCACCGAGCACGTCCTCTCCACCACGCCTTTCGTCGTGCGCCGCCGCGTCAAGTGGGGCGACTGCGATCCGGCGGGCGTGGTCTACACCGTGGTGTTCGGCGAATACGTCATCTCGGCCGCCGAGCTGTTCTACGGCATGCTGTTCGACGGCACGCCCCAGAAGGTCAAGGACCGCCACGGTTTCGGCACGCCCAGCCGCGCGCTCTCCTTCGACTTTCGCAGCTCGCTGTGGCCCGACGATGAGTTCGACATGCGCGTCACGGTCGACGAGATCCGTCAGCGCACCTACACCCTGGGCATCGAAGCCGTTACCGCTTCGGGCGAGCTCGCCTTCATCGCCAAGCTGACTCCCATCTGCATCGCGCGCGGCGAACGGCGCGCCATCCCCATCCCGGACACGCTGCGCGACGCGTTGTCCTCGTATCGCGACGCATGCGCGCAGTATGCCGCCGCAAGGAGTTCCGCATCATGAAAATCGCCGTCATCGGAGCCGGTCCGGCCGGCCTGTATTTCTCGCTGCTGGCCAAGAAGCACGATCCCTCCCACGAGATCCGCGTCTACGAACAGAATCCCGAAGGCGCCACCTACGGCTGGGGCGTGGTGTTCTCGGACGTCGGCCTGGGCTTTCTGCGCGAAGCCGACCCCGAGTTCTTCAAGGCCTTCGTCGCCCACCACGAGCGCTGCGACTACATGGAGATCGTCCATCGCGGCACGCACGTGCAGGTGCACGGCAACCACTTCTCGCGCACCGCGCGCATCGACATGCTGCGCGTGCTGGAAGACGCCTGCCGCCGCGAGGGCATACGGATCGAGTACGACCGGCGCATCGAAGACGTCGAAGCGCTGGCGGGCGAGGTCGACCTGCTGATCGCGGCCGACGGCGGCAACAGCACCGTGCGCACCCAGTACGCGCAGCACTTCCGCCCCAGCTTCGAAAAGCGCCGCAACAAGTTCGCCTGGTACGGCACGCGCCAGCGCTTCCATCCCGTTTCGCTGATCTTCCGCGAGACGCCGCACGGCGTCTTCATCGCGCACAGCTACCAGTACAGCCCCGAGCTGAGCACCTTCCTGGTCGAAGTCGATCCCGACACCTGGCAGCGCGCCGGCCTGGACCGGGCCAGCGAAGACGAAAGCCGGCGCTATTGCGCCGACGTCTTCCGGCAGGAGCTGGGCAGCAACGAATTGCTGACCAACCGTTCGCTGTGGTTTGAGGCCAATATCGTGCGCAACGAGCAATGGACCCACCGCAACATCGTGCTGCTGGGCGACGCGCTGCGCACCGTGCATTTCTCGCTGGGTTCCGGCACGCGCATGGCCATGCAGGACGCCATCGCGCTGCACCAGGGACTGGTGCGTCACCCCGGTGACGTGCCGGCCGCCTTCGCCGCCTTCGAGGCGCAGCGGCGGCCCGCCTCGTCCACCTTCCAGGCCGCGGCGGACCGCAGCCTGGACTGGTACGAGAACGTCGCGGACAAAATGCACCTGGACCCGGTCAGCTTCGCCTACGACTACATGCGGCGCACCGGACAGGTCAGCCATGACGACCTCAAGCGCCGCGACGCGAACTTCGCCGCGGCGTGCGAGGCGCTGTCTTTGCACGAACGGCGCCAAGAGGCGGTGGCTTGAGCCGTTTCAGGAAGATATGACCATCCCGCGGGTGGAAGACGCCTGCCCGCGGGCCAATCGACTTGCGTCGCACTACACGGAAAATCCCAGGAGACATCGATGAAGAACATCCTGCGCGGCGCCATCGCCGCCTCCCTGCTCGTGGCCGGCCATGCCTGGGCCCAAGCGCCCGCCTGGCCCGCCAAGCCC
Source organism: Pigmentiphaga humi (assembly GCF_900606115.1). GTDB lineage: Bacteria > Pseudomonadota > Gammaproteobacteria > Burkholderiales > Burkholderiaceae_B > Pigmentiphaga > Pigmentiphaga humi. The sequence goes on along the minus strand of NZ_UWPJ01000014.1, from coordinate 80,649 downwards.
TTGCGCGCGGTCGTGCCTTACTCCGTCGGCAGCGGCCCCGACGCCGTCACCCGCCTGGTCGGCGAGAAGCTCGCCAAGAACCTGGGCCAGCCCCTGATCGTCGAGAACAAGCCCGGCGCCAACGGCTGGCTGGCCATCGGCGACGTCAAGCGCTCGGCGGCCGACGGCTACTCGCTGGTCGTGGTGGACAACACCCACATGACCCTGCAGCCCCACTTGTACAAGAAACTGCCGTTCGACCCCGTGGCCGACTTCGAGCCCGTCGCGCCGGTCTACACCACCAACTTCTTCATCGTCGTGCCGGCCAACTCGCCCTGGAACAACGTCACTGACCTGATCAAGGCCGCCAAGGCCAAGGGCGGCAACATGACCTACGGCACCTGGGGCATGGGCAGCGTCGCGCACATCGGCGCCTCGATGTTCCAGACCCAGACCGGCACCAACATGACCCACGTGCCCTTCAAGGAATTGCCGCAGCTCTACACCGCCGTGGCCACCGGCGAAGTGGACTGGGCCTTCGGCACCGCCGCCACCACGGCCCAGCTCTACCAGGCCAAGAAGGTCAAGCTGCTGGCCCTGGCCGCCCCCAAGCGCCTGTCCATGTACGCCGACGTACCCACCGTGGCCGAAGCCGGCGGACCGGCCAATTTCGAACTCAAGACCTGGGTGGCCCTGTTCGCGCCCAAAGGCACGCCCAAGACCGTCATCGACCGCCTCAACGCCGGCGTGGCCAAGGCCGTCGTCGAGCCGGACATCCAGAAGCAGTTCAACACCTTCGGCTTCGAAGCCTGGCCGGCCGCTCCCGCCGACCTGGCCCAGGCCATGAAAGCCGACACCCAGCGCTTCGAAGGCGTCGTCCGCCAAGCCAACATCTCCCTAGACTGACCACGCCCACCAGGCAGGAACCGCCATGACATCCCGCATCTACCGTATCGGCCAGATCGTCCCCAGCTCCAACACCACCATGGAGACGGAAATCCCCGCCATGCTGCGGGCCCGCGAGGCCGTGCGCCCCGAGCGCTTCACCTTCCACTCCAGCCGCATGCGCATGCACAAAGTGGTCAAGGAAGAGCTCGAGGCCATGAACCGCGAAGGCCTGCGCTGCGCCGCCGAACTGGCCGACGCGCGCGTGGACGTCATGAGCACCGCCTGCCTGGTGGCCATCATGGCCATGGGCCCGGGCTACCACCGCCAGACCGAACGCGAACTGACCGAGGTGGCGCGCGCCAACCACTGCGACGCGCCCATCATGACCTCGGCCGGCGCGCTCATCGAAGGCCTGCACCGCCTGGGCGCCAAGCGCATCTCGCTCATGGCGCCCTACATGCGGCCGCTGACCGACATGGTGGTCGGCTACATCGAGAGCGAAGGCATCGAAGTCAAAGACGCCAAATGCTTCGAGATCCCCGACAACCTCGAAGTCGGCCGGCGCGACCCCATGCGCCTGCTCGAAGACGTGAAGACCCTGGACACGCGCGGCGTCGATGCCGTCGTGCTGTCCGCCTGCGTGCAAATGCCGTCGCTGCCCGCGATCCAGCCCGCGCAGGACATGCTGGGCGTGCCGGTGGTGTCGACGGCGGTGTGCACGGTGAGGGGGATGCTGGAGCGGCTGGGGGTGGAGGCGGTGGTGCCGGGAGTGGGGGCGTTGCTCGGCTCCAGTCCCGCGCGCTGAGGCGCACCCCCTGAGGCGCCTGTCCGGTAGAACACGCTACCGCCAGGTAACCTGCCGCAACCAGTTCGCTCAAAGTGTGAGTTTCGATCGTGGGGCTGCGCCTTTGGCCGCCTGCAACGAGAGTGTCCAATCAAAAGAAAGCCTGTTTTAAGTGAAGGGCAGTTCCGAGCGCAGCGTTGCGAGCGTGCATCGAAACTAGGCAGGTAGGGCGATGCGGGTCCCTGTATGGTGCCGTTAGCCGTCGAGAGCATGGACGGTTGCGTGCTGTCACACCCATTACGTGATACGGCCCAGCTACCGACTATAGTCAAGCCCATGTCTTCAATTTCCGCGGCCGCACTGGCCGGTTGGGCTGGCTTGCGGCCGCTTGTCTTTTTCTTGTTTTCCCATTCGACTCCAGGATGCCAGCATGTTTTTTGAAAGCGCGGCCAAGGAGTTCTTTGTCGCGTTCGCGCGCCCTCATCTTTGGGGGCTGTTGGCTTGGTACGACATCAAGCAGCGCTATCGGCGTTCGGTGCTAGGACCATTCTGGCTGACCATCAGCACAGGAGTGCTGATTGCCACCCTGGGGCTGCTGTGGTCGACCTTGTTCAAGACCGATTTGCATGAGTACTTGCCGTACTTCGCGGCAGGCAACGTGGTCTGGAGCTTCGTGTCCATGCAACTGAACGAGGCCACGACAGGCTTCACGCAGTTCGAACACCTGATCAAGCAGAGCCGGCTGCCGTATCCCTCGTACATCCTGAGGCTGCTGTGCAGGAATCTCATCATCTTCCTGCACAACTTTCTCATTGTGATCATCGTCGTGAGTTTCGTGGGCGACGGCTGGAGCCTGGTCTCGCTGGTGGCGATCCCTGGAATGCTGCTGCTTTCGGCAATCGTATTTTTTGTGTCGCTGGCTTGCGCACTCGTCTGTACGCGCTACCGCGACATGGTACCGGTGGTGCAGAACCTGGTTACGGTGGGCTATTTCCTGACACCCATTATGTGGGATGCCCAGCGCCTGCCTGAACAGCATCGTTGGGTAGCGGCTTGGAACCCGCTCTCCCACGTGATCGACGTGGTGCGTGCGCCATTGCTGGGACATCTTCCTTCTGTGCTCAATTGGCTGGTGAGCCTGGCTGCGCTCGCGATTTCGGCGGCAATTTCCTGGGGCTTGTTCGCCAGGACGCACCAGCGCGTCGCTTACTGGATATAGCAATGTCGGCGTTCATTTCCGCGCGGGACCTGGTCGTGGAGTTTCCGGTCTACAACGCATCCCATCGGTCTCTGAAGAAACAGCTCATCAGTGCGACCACGGGCGGGCGTATTGCCGCCGACGTCAAGCGGCGCTTGAATGTGCGGGCCCTGGACGGCGTCAACTTCGAGCTCAAGCCGGGAGACCGGCTGGGCTTAGTTGGGCACAACGGTGCGGGGAAGACCACCCTGTTGCGCGCGCTGGCCGGCGTCTATCCTCCCTCGGCTGGAACATTGACGGTGAAAGGGCGGCTTGCTTGCCTGACCGACATTGCCGTGGGCATCGACGGTGAGGCGACGGGCTTCGAAAACATTTACCTGCGCGGCATCGTGATGGGCATGACCCCGCGCGAGATCAGCGCCAAGCTCGACGACATCGCCGAGTTTAGTGAGCTCGGCGATTACCTGAACATGCCCGTCAGGACATACTCCAGCGGGATGCAGCTACGCCTGGCTTTTGCCGTTTCGACCAGCATCGATGCCGACATCGTGCTGATGGACGAATGGCTGTCGGTCGGCGATGCGCAGTTCAACGCCAAGGCGTCGCAGCGTTTGTCGGCAATGGTGGAGAAATCGTCCATTCTGGTGATCGCATCCCACCAGGAGAGCGTCATCAACGATTTATGCAACCGCCGGGTTCGCCTGGAGCACGGCCGACTGGTGGAGCTCTGCTAGCTGCGGAGCCCCGATTAGATCCCGACCTGAATAAATGAACAAAAGAGACGTTCTGTTCACCGGATTCGAGTTCCAGCAGAAGCTGCAGCGCGGCATCTATCTATACACAAAATCCCTGATCAACGCGGTCAAGGCCAAGGGCCACGGCACGGGCATCCTGTCGGAAGCGCCCGGCTTCGCTGATCCGGCACCGCTTCTCTCAGGCATCTACCAGTACATCAATAATCCCACGCGGTTTCGACCCGGCCGCAAAGGGTTGGCCCTGAACGGCCTGAAATATGCGCTGGGCGCACGGCGCGGCACGCGAGTCGAGAACCGCGCGAACATGATCACGGAAGAGAATCTGTGGTTCCTGCGCGATGTCGACAGCTTTCTCAATATCCCGCGCTTCTACGAGATGGCCAATCTCACCGCCCGCCTGCGGGGCGGGACGCTGGCGCTGACCGAGGCCGGGAGGGCGGGATACGACACGGTGTTCACGACTTCGCCTTTCAATGTCCGGCACGAACGAAAGGGGGGCGGGCTCAAGCTCGTGCAGACGCTGCACGATCTGATCCCGATCAACGTCACGCTGCATCAGGAACGGCCGGAGGTTTTCTATGGCCGGCTGAAAGCGGTGGCCGAGTCCGATCTCATCCTGGCCGTATCGCACCATACCAAGCAGGAGTTCCTGCAGTTTTTCCCGCATTGCGAATCCCGTATCCGGGTGGTGTACCAGCCTATTCCTGCCGACGAGCATATGCTGGCCTTGAGTAGCTATCCTCAGGTCCAGTCGGCGGTGCTGGCCAAGTTCAACCTCAAGCCTGGGCAGTATTGCTTTTACGTCGGGCAGATCGAAGCGCGAAAGAACGTACACCGCGCGGTCGCGGCCTATGGCCTGGCCAACCGTGGCCTGGACATACCATTCGTGCTGGCAGGGGGCGTGGACCGCCAATACGTCCAGGACGCCGGCATGGCATCGCTATTCTCGAAGAAGGGGGATGGCGCGAAGTCCGCCGATGGCAGGTACGGCGGCGCAATGTATCTGGGGTACATATCCGAAGTGGAGAAGCTGTGCCTGCTGCGCAATGCGCGCGCCTTCGTCTTTCCCACCTTGAGCGAGGGTTTCGGCATCCCGGTACTCGAGGCGCAGACCCTGGGATGCCCGGTCATCACTACCGAAACGGCATCCTTGCCCGAAGTGGTCGGCGATTCGGCAATGCTGGTCAAGGATCCCTACAACATCGAAGAAGTGGCGCAGGCCATTCGCAAGGTGCTGGAGGACGGCGAGCAGTGTCGCCAGTTGTCGGCCGCGGGCCATGAGAACGCGCGCCGCTTCGACAAGACCGTATTCGCCGATGACGTCGATCGGCTGTTGGCCGAGCTCTGACCAACTGGCGACAGGGAGGCTGCCTTGAGCGATCGTTTCGTTTGCCGGCCATGACAACCATGCGGATCGGTTTGTCCACGACGCCAATCGAGCCGGCGCTGGCCGGCAATCCCACCGGGATCGCGACGTATACGGCAGCGCTTGCCGCACACTTGCCCCGGGAGGGCGTCGCGGTTCGGCCGTATGCCCTGCCGCCGACGCGGCGGCGGCCCGGGCTTGCGCGCAGCGCTTACCTGCCACACAGCTACCTGGTTCATGCCGCGAGCGAGTACTTGGGATGCCAACCGGCCGCCGCCGTCGATGCCGACGTGTTCCATTTCACCGATCACCGCGTGGTCCGTACCCGTTGCCCGAGCGTGGCCACGGTGCACGACGCGATTCCCCTCCAGTTTCCGCACTGGGCATCCGCGCGTTTGCGCCTTCTCAAGAACGTCGTGATGAAACGGATGATCCGGCGCGCCGACCTGTTCGTGTCGGTGTCGCATTTTGCGCGTGCGGAGCTCGAGGAATTCTTCGGCCTGCCGCCGGACCGGGTTCGGACCGTGCACTGCGGCATCGCAGACGAGTGGCTGCAGCCGCTGCTTGGCGGAGAGAATGTCCTGAGCAGCCGCGGCTTGCGCCCGCGGGGCTATTTTCTTTTTGTCGGCGGCCTGCAGCCGCGAAAGAACGTCGATCGCCTGGTGCAGGCGCACCGCAGCCTGCCGGAGCACCTGAGGCGCGAGTTTCCGCTGGTGGTGGTGGGACGCATGGGCTGGCGCTGCGAAGACACCGCCGCGACGTTGTCGCGGGCGCAGGCCACCGGTGAGCCGCTCATCTGGCTGGACGACGTCGAGGACTTCGCCACGCTGCGGCACCTTTATCGGGGCGCAGCGGCACTGACGTTTCCTTCGCTGTACGAAGGCTTCGGCCTGCCGGTGCTGGAGGCTTTTGCATCCGAGACGCCGGTAATTACGTCCAATGCAAGCTCGCTGCCAGAAGTGGCCGGCGAGGCCGCCTTGCTGGTCGATCCCTTCTCCGTCGACGAGATCGCCGGCGCCATGCTCAGGATCGTGGACGATCCTGCCCTGGCGGAACAATTGCGCGTGCAAGGGCGGCAGCGCGTGGCGCAGTTCAGCTGGCGCCGGACGGCTGCCGCGCTGTTACCCATCTACCGGGAGGTGACGGCCCGCCCTGTTTGACGGGCTGTCACTCCTTCGCACCTTCAGAGCCCGCCCATGCGCATTCTCCACGTCTTCAAGACATTTCCCCCTGATACCCATGGCGGCATCGAGTACATCGCTCACCAGATTGCGCAGGGTGGCGGCAAGCATGGCATAGAAAGCCGCATCGTCACGTTGTCGAGCCAGGGTGAACGTATGGAAACCGATGCATCCGGCTATGAAGTCCACCGCTATCGCCGCGATCTGAACATCGCGTCCACCGGCATGTCCCTATCTTTCCTGCGGCATTTCCGGCGCGAGTCCGAGTGGGCCGACCTGCTGCACTTCCATTTTCCCTGGCCATTCGGCGACTTGGCATACCTGCTTTCGGGATCGCGCGTGCCCGCGCTGATGACCTACCATTCCGACATCATCAAGCAGGAGAGGCTGCTGGCCTTGTACAGGCCGCTGCGCGATCGCCACCTGGCCCGGATGCGTCGCATCGTCGCCACCTCGCCCAACTATCTGGCAAGCAGCGAAGCCTTGCAGCGGTGGCGTGGCAAGACCGTGGTCATTCCTTGCGGCATCCCGGAGGTACCTGCACGCGATCCTGCTGCAATTGCGCGCGTCAGGCAGCATCTCGGAGAGCGCTTCTTCGCCTTCGTCGGCGTACCGCGCTACTACAAGGGACTCGACTTCCTGCTGGATGCGCTGGCGGGGCGGGATTACCCACTAGCCTTGGTGGGCGATGGGGAGGAGCGCGATGCGCTGGAGGCGCGGGCCAAGGAGTTGGGCTTGCGGAATGTGCACTTTCTGGGCGCGCTCGATGACGAGGCCAAGGCCGATGTGCTGGCCGCCGCGACGGCGTTCGTGTTTCCATCGCATGTGCGGACAGAAGCCTTCGGCCTTGCGCTGGCCGAAGCGGCGCAGCAGGGTTTGCCGATGATCTCGTGCGAGATCGGCACGGGTACGACTTTCGTAAACCTGCACGAGCAAACCGGACTGGCAGTGCCTCCGTGCGATTCCGCGGCGTTGCGGGCAGCGATGGACCGGATGTGGAACGAGCCCGAGCAAGCCAGAGAATGGGGGAGGCGGGCTTATCGGAGATACCGCGAGCAGCTCACCCAGGACGCAATGGTTGCGGCCTATGCCGGGTGCTATCGGGAGCTGCTTGCAGCGGCTGCCGATGAGGGCCTGCATTAAGGGATTCAGGGCCCGTAGCCGTCAGGGTTCTGCGATTGCCAGCGCCAGCCGTCGGCGCACATGTCCTGAATCGTGCGCTGAGCCTTCCAGCCCAACAGTTCCGCGGCGCGAGCGGGATCGGCGTAGGCTTGGGCGCTGTCGCCAGGGCGGCGCGCCTCAACCGTGTACGGAACGCGTATACCGGTGGCCTGCTCAAAAATGCGCACCAGCTCGAGTACGCTCGTTCCGCGTCCTGTCCCGAGATTGATGGGTGTGAAACGGTCGGTGGTTCGCGCCAGATAGTCGACCGCCCGGACATGAGCGGCGGCCAGGTCGACGACATGCACATAGTCGCGTATGCCCGTGCCATCTGGAGTGGGATAGTCATTGCCGAACACCTGCAGTCCGGGCCTGACGCCCAGCGCTACCTGGGTGATGAAGGGGAACAGGTTGTTGGGCCTGCCAGACGGGGATTCGCCCAGATTGCCGCTGGGGTGGGCGCCGATGGGGTTGAAGTAACGCAGGCAAGCCACGCGGCGATTCGGCCCGCACTTGCTCCAGTCATGAAGGATCTGTTCCACCATTGCCTTGGTGTGGCCATATGGGTTGGCGGGACCCAAAGCATGGTCCTCCGCATAGGGAAGAACCGGGGACGTCCGGTAGACGGTGGCCGACGAACTGAAAACGATGTGATGTATGCCGGCTGCGTCCATCGCAGCCAGGAGCTCGATTGTTCCGGTTACGTTGTTTTCATAGTAGCGCAGCGGCTGCTCGACCGATTCTCCAACGGCTTTCAAACCAGCGAAGTGAATGACGCCGGCAATCGGGCGTTGCTTTCCGCGCTGCTCGGCAAAGACATCGCGAAGCAGCCCGCTGTCTCGGATGTCCCCTTCGATGACCGTCAGCGGCGCTCCTGTCAATGCTTCCACCCTTTGCAGGGAGGCGCGCGAACTGTTGGAAAAATTGTCCAGGATGACGGGGTCGTACCCCGCGCCGAGCAATTCGACCAAGGTGTGGGATCCGATGTAGCCGGCGCCTCCGGTCACGAGTAGGGGGATGGCCGGCCTGGGATGGGAGTTGCTCATAGGTGGGAATGGACAACGCGCCAGCGCTCATGCGTAGGCCGTTTCTTCGTGTAACAAAAAGGATAACATTATGCCTCCGAAGACATCTTTCTCGTTATGGCTTTCATGCCTCTCCCAAGCGCGCCGGCTGTGGCCGAGCCCGTCGCGCCCGCCGGAGCCCGGTTGCCCAGGTTTCCGGCCACGTTTGATCGCGAGCGCGTAACGACGCCGGAGCCCTCGTGCGTAGCGATTCTTCTTTGTACCTACAACGGGCAGAATCACCTGCCCGAGCAACTCGCATCGTATTGCGCCCAGACCCATACGCGCTGGTCTGTTTTTGCTTCCGATGACGGATCGATGGACGCTACGCGCCATATTCTGGACGCCTGTGCCGAGCGATGGGGCAGCCGCCTTATGGTCGTCGATGGCCCCCGGCAGGGATTCGCAGCGAATTTTCTCAGCTTGGCGAGTGCGCCAGACATCCGGGCCGACTACTACGCTTATTCCGACCAAGACGATATCTGGGAGCCCGACAAGTTGCAGCAAGCTGTCCATGCGCTCCAACAGATTCCGCCGGATGTGCCTGCGCTGTATTGTTCCCGCCTGCGCTTGATAGGAAACGGGGGCGAAGAACTCGGCTTGTCGCGGCTGTTCGGCGGCCCTGCTTCTTTTTCCAATGCCTTGGTCCAGAACGTGGCGAGCGGGAACACCAGCGTGTTCAATCATGCGGCCAAACGCCTGCTGGAAAAAGCCGGCGCGGACGTTTGCGTGCCGTTTCACGACTGGTGGACATATATGGTAGTGAGCGGCTGCGGGGGCGTCGTCGTCTATGATCCGCATCCCACGGTTCGCTACCGGCAGCATGGTGGCAATGCGATGGGAAGCAACCGCTCCTGGCGAGGCAGGGCCGAACGCGTACGCATGCTTTGGGAAGGCCGCTTCCGCGATTGGAACGATCTCAATATTCGGGCCCTCGAGCGGTTGGACGATTTCCTGGCTGAAGAGGTTCGGCATACGCTGCGTCTTTACGCGGCGTCGAGAAAAAAGTCTTTTCTTCCTCGGCTTCTAGGATTGAAGCGTGCAGGCATCCATTTTCAGACCATGGGCGGCAACCTTGGTCTTATGATGGCCGCCATTTGCAACAAGGTTTGATCGTATGACCATACTAGTGACTGGTGGCGCGGGCTTCATAGGCAGCAATTTCGTTCTCGATTGGCTGCAACGGTTCGAAGAGCCCCTGCTGAACGTCGATGCACTGACCTATGCGGGGAACACCCGGAGCCTCGAGGTTGTATTCGGCGATTCGCGGCATATTTTCGTGCAGGGCGACATAAGCGACTCAGCGTTGATGGCACGGTTGCTGCGCGAGCATCGGCCGCGCGCCATCGTGAATTTCGCTGCGGAATCGCATGTCGACCGGAGCATCAGCAATCCGGAAGCATTCATGCAGACAAATGTGATCGGAACGTTTCGACTATTGGAAGCAGCGCGGGCGTATTGGGTGGATGCGCCACCAGAGACCCGTGAGTGCTTCCGATTCCTGCATGTTTCCACTGACGAGGTCTACGGCACGCTGGAGCCTGACGCTAAACCGTTCCGCGAGACCAATCGCTATGAGCCGAACAGCCCGTATGCCGCCAGCAAGGCTGCAAGTGATCATTTGGTGCGTGCGCATCACCACACCTATGGGCTGCCCACGCTTACGACGAACTGTTCCAACAATTACGGCCCGTTCCAGTTTCCGGAGAAGCTGATTCCGCTGATGATCGTCAATGCACTGGCAGGAAAGCCGCTGCCTATCTACGGCGACGGCCTGCAGGTGCGCGATTGGCTGTACGTGAAAGATCATTGCTCCGCCATCCGGTCCGTACTTGAATCCGGAAGAGTCGGCGAGGTCTACAACATCGGCGGCGGCAACGAAAGAACCAATCTGGACATCGTGCAGACGATCTGCAGATTATTGGACACGTTGGTCCCGAAGGCGGACGCTTCGCCCTACGCAGCCCAGATTGCCTTCGTAAAGGATCGTCCCGGCCATGACAGGCGCTATGCGATCGATTCGAGCAAACTGCAGCGCGATATCGGATGGCAGCCGGCCGAGACTTTCGAGAGCGGCATTCGCAAGACCATCGAGTGGTACCTGGCGAATCCGGACTGGCTCGAGGCCGTGACCAGTGGCAGTTATCGGCAGTGGATCGATAAGCACTACACGGCGTGTGCCGGCTCCGCGGACGATGTCTGAAATGAGGATTCTTCTGCTAGGAAAGCGAGGGCAGGTGGGGTGGGAACTACAGCGGGCCCTGGCGCCTTTGGGCGAGTTGAAGATGCTGGATCGGACGGACGGGGGGGATCTGACGCGTCCGATCGAGGTGGCCGAGTCGATCCGGGCCTTCATGCCGGATGTCGTGGTGAACGCTGCCGCCTATACCTCGGTCGATCGGGCCGAGACCGAGCAAGAGCTGGCTCGGACCGTCAATGCCGCAGCCGTTGCCGCCATTGCCCGGTCATGCACTGAGGTAGGCGCCTGGTTCGTACACTACTCTACCGACTACGTATTCGATGGAAGCGGTCAGCGGCCATGGCTGGAGACCGACGTGCCTGCGCCGTTGAACGTGTATGGCCGTACCAAGCTGGAGGGGGAGTCGGCCATTGTCGAGAGCGGTTGCCGATACTTGCTGTTCCGGACCAGCTGGGTTTATGCCGCCCGAGGCGGGAATTTCCCGAAGACCATGCTGAGGCTCGCCGCGGAACGCGATGAAGTGCGCGTCATCAACGACCAGTTCGGTGCTCCGACATCCGCGGAGCTTATCGCCGATGTGACTGCGCATTGCATACGCCAGGCCATATCCGACGAGAGCCTGGCGGGCATTTACCATCTGGCCGCGAGCGGCTGTACGACCTGGCATGACTATGCAAATTGGGTCCTGGCCGCTGCCGCCAGCCAGAGGCATCAAGGCGGACATAGGCCGGTCTTGATTCCCGTGCCCAGTAGCGAGTTTTCCACGCCCGCACGGCGGCCATTGAATTCTCGCCTCGACACGCACAAATTGCGGAGCCGGTTCGGCTTGTGCCTGCCCCATTGGCAAGACGGGGTAGGCCGTATGCTGGCGGAGGTGCTGCAATGACCAAGCGGAAAGGAATCATTCTTGCTGGCGGTTCGGGCACACGTCTGTATCCGGCGACGTTGTCCGTCAGCAAGCAGCTGCTGCCGGTCTACGACAAGCCGATGATCTACTACCCTTTAAGCACGCTCATGCTGGCGGGGATTCGAGAGATTCTCGTCATCAGTACACCGCAGGACACACCCCGATTTCAGCAGCTCCTGGGGGACGGAAGCCAATGGGGGCTTCGGTTGAGCTTTGCCGTGCAGCCGAATCCGGATGGCCTGGCGCAGGCATTCCTCATCGGCGAAGCGTTCCTGGCTGGCAGCGATTGTTCCCTGGTGCTGGGCGACAATATTTTCTATGGACACAACCTGCCTGCGCTGCTGCGCGCCGCGAATGCCCAGGCCACGGGCGCTACGGTGTTCGCCTACCATGTCCAGGATCCGGAGCGATACGGTGTCGTGCAGTTCGATGCCGGAGGCAGGGCCGTCAATATCGAGGAAAAACCTATATCTCCCCGCAGCAACTACGCGGTGACCGGGCTGTATTTCTATGACGGCAACGTGGTCGAAATCGCCAAGTCCGTGAAGCCCAGCGCCCGTGGCGAGTTAGAGATCACTTCTGTGAACCAGGCGTATCTCGAGCAAGGCAATCTGAGGGTCCAGGTCATGGGACGCGGCCATGCCTGGCTGGACACCGGCACCCACGAGAGTCTGCTGGAAGCCGGACAGTTCATTCATACATTGGAGCACCGCCAAGGCTTGAAGATTTCCTGTCCCGAGGAGATCGCCTGGCGCAATGGCTGGATCGGAAGCGCGCAATTGCAAAGCCTGGCCGAGCCCATGGCGAAGAACGGCTATGGAGCATATCTGCTGCGCCTGCTTCAAGACTCCAACAACCCCGACATCGACCGAATTGCATGAAGATCATCGATACCAATCTTGCCGGCGTAAAGATCGTCGAGCCTCAGGTCTTTACCGATGCCCGCGGCTTTTTTTACGAGAGTTTCAATCAGGCAGCCTTCGAGGCGGCGATCGGCTGTTCCATCCATTTCGTGCAAGACAACCATTCGCGTTCGTCGAAGGGCGTGCTGCGCGGATTACACTACCAGCTTCGTCCGCATCCTCAAGGAAAACTGGTGCGCTGCGTGGCTGGCGAAGTTTTCGATGTCGCGGTGGACATCCGCGCGTCCTCGCCCACTTTCGGCCAATGGACCGGCGCAATGCTCACTGGCGAGAACAAGCGCCAACTATGGATCCCCGAGGGTTACGCCCACGCTTTTCTCGTCCTGAGCGAATCGGCCGAGTTCCTCTATAAAACTACCGATTACTGGCACCGCGAGCTGGAGCGCACCATCGCCTGGGACGATCCGGCAATAGGAATAGCCTGGCCTGCCGTGGACGGTATTTCGCTGTCGCCGAAAGACCGGCTGGGGAGCGCCTTGGCTCAGGCCGAGGTGTTCGCCTAATGAGGACGGTGTCCTATGGAGAAGAGGGGCCGCTCGCTTCGATCGTGGCCCATCGCAAACTCATTGCCGTTTTGTCGCGCCGGGATGTGCTCAGCCGCTACCAGGGATCTCTGCTCGGGCTGCTCTGGGCCGTCGTTACGCCCTTGCTGATGCTGGTCGTTTACACCTTCGTCTTCAGCGTCATTTTCAACGCAAAGTGGGGCGGGGTGGAGAATCGGTACCAGTTCGCGCTGGTCCTGTTCGCAGGGCTCCTGGCATTCAACATCTTTGCCGAAGTAGTGACGCGGGCGCCGTCCCTGATCGTATCCCACGCGAACTACGTCACCAAGGTGGTGTTTCCCGTGCAGGTCCTGCCGTGGGTAATGGCAATGAGCGCCGTTTTTAATTTTGCGATCGGGTTCTGTGTCTGGCTGGCGGGGTACTTCGTGCTGGTCGGCATGCCTCATCCGCAGATCCTCTGGTTGCCCGTACTGCTTGTTCCCTACCTGTTGTTCGTAATCGGCATCGCGTGGTTCGTTTCATCCATCGGGGTTTTCGTCCGGGATCTAGGGCAGGTCGTGAGCGTGGCCGTAACGGCTTTGCTGTTCATGACGCCGATTTTCTATCCCATCGCCGCAATTCCACCCGCCTACCAGCGCTATATGTATTTGAACCCCATTACGTTCGTCGTCGAATCGCTGCGTTCGGTGATGATCGACGGAACCGCGCCCGACTGGAGAGGGTTCGCATGGTTCGTGTTGTTTGCGCTGCTGGTCCATGTGGCCGGATTCGTCTGGTTCCAGCGGATCAAGAAGGGGTTTGCCGATGTCCTGTGAGCCCATGATTTCCGTCACGGCTCTATCGAAGCGCTATGAGATCTACGACAAGCCGGCGCATCGACTGTGGCAATTCGCCTGGAGAGGACGCAGGTGCTTCTACCGCGAGTTCTGGGCATTGCGTGATATCGATTTTGCCGTGGCTGCAGGAGAGTCCGTCGGGATCATCGGTCGCAATGGCGCCGGCAAGTCCACGCTGCTGCAGATCCTATGCGGCACGTTGGCCCCTACGTCCGGTTCCGTAACGGTACGCGGCCGCGTGGCGGCCTTGCTGGAGCTCGGTGCTGGGTTCAATCCCGAGTTCTCAGGGCGGGACAACGTCTATCTCTGCGCGACTCTGTATGGCATGTCCGAAGGCGAAATCCGGGAGAAGTTCTCCGCGATCGCCGAGTTCGCAGACATCGGCGATTTCATGGAACAGCCCGTCAAGACGTACTCGAGCGGGATGTATGTAAGGCTGGCCTTCGCCGTGATCGCCCACGTGGATGCCGAGATACTCATTATCGACGAAGCATTGGCCGTGGGCGATGCGCTGTTTACGCAGAAGTGCATGCGGTTTCTTCGCGAATTCAAGAAGAAGGGAGTGCTGTTCTTCGTTAGTCACGACACCACCGCGGTCAAGAGTCTCTGCGAACGTGCGCTATGGTTGTCTGGCGGCCAGGTGGCGGCTTTCGGTTCGGCTAAAGATGTCTCCGAGCAATACATGGCATACCTGTACCAGTCGTCTGGAACCACGAGCGACTGCGGTGCGGGGGAGCCGTTCGCATTGCCCGAGTTGGCGGACTTCGAGGATGCGCGATTGCGCTACTTGAACGCATCGAATCTGCGCAACGACCTCGAGGTGTTTCGATTCGACCCGGTTCAGGCTACCGGTTTCGGCACGGGGAAAGTCGCGGTCCGGCGTGTACTGCTGTTGGGGCAGAACAGCGAGCCTTTGAGCTGGTGCGTGGGGGGAGAGCCGGTTCGGCTGCGCATCGAGGCCGAGGTGCTGGAGTCTATCGAGGCGCCCATCGTCGGCTTTACCGTAAAGGACCGGCTGGGCCAGCCGCTATTCGGCGACAACACTTATCTGAGCCATCGAAATATGCTCGAATGCCCTCGCTCCGGGATGCTCGAGGCCGTATTCGACTTCAGGATGCCGATCCTGATGCCGGGCGACTACTCTATTGCAGTTGCAGTGGCCAGCGGCACCCAGGAAGACCACGTGCAGCATCAATGGATCAACGATGCGCTTTTTTTCCGTTCGCATGCCACTTCCGCAAGCACGGGTTTGGTGGGCATCCCGATGCGAAACATAGAATTCAGCTTTAAGTAGGTCGATACATGGCGCATTTGCAGCAGCAGCAATTCTGTACGGCGGTCCGGAAACGTTTTCCACGTTTTTTCAAAAATAAACTGGTCCTGGATATCGGGTCCCTGGATATAAACGGGAACAATCAGTACCTGTTCGACGGCTGTGCATACTTGGGAGTGGATGTCGCCACGGGACGCAATGTCGATATCGTGTGTGCGGGACACCAATTGCTTTTGCCGGACGGAACATTCGATGTCATCGTGTCGACGGAGTGCTTCGAGCATGACCAGTACTATCCTGAGACCCTGCGCAACATCTACCGGATGCTTAAACCGGGCGGATTGTTCTTTTTCAGCTGCGCCACGACTGGCCGGCCGGAGCACGGAACGCGGCGAACCAACCCGGGGGACGCGCCTTTGATCCAAGGCCTTGGCGATTGGGCGGACTACTACAGGAACCTGGAGGAGGCAGACATACGCGCGGTCTTCGACGTAGAGGCCGAGTTCTCCGAGTTCGAGTTCTCGATTGGCCACGAGACCAAGGATCTATATTTCTACGGCATCAAATCGGGCCGGTACCACGAGCGGGACGATTATTCCTTCTTGCTCGAGTCTCATTGGTTCGCCCAGCTTGCGGATCAGTTGCGAACCCAGCTTGCCCAATCAAGGGAAGAGGCGGGGGCGCTCAAGGAGCAACTGGAGCGAGCCAAGCTGGATGCTTTCTCGCTGCAGCAGCAGCTGATGTCGGCGCGCGCCGATTCGGACGAACTGCGCAATAGCACCTCATGGCGCATCACAGCGCCCCTCCGGGCGCTGGGCGATGCGCTGCGCTCCGTGCGCCGCCATCCCGCAGCCAGGGCTTTGAGCCTGGTGGCCGAGAGGCCCGAGCTCTTGGGGAAGTTCGTTGGCTACGTGCGGCAGCGCGGCTTGCGGGAGGCCTTGAGGCATGCCAGGAACGTCGGGCACAGAACGCAGATGTCGCCTCGTGATGCGGGCTTTGCGTTCACGGCGGGCAGCCGCTGTGTCATCCTCACCACCCCTCATTGTCATTTCGTCGCCCGCCTAATCCAGTCCGCCCTGGAGCGCGCCGGGCTTCAGGCTCAGATCATCCACGCCATGCCGTCGGGGGGCTTCGAGGACGTATTGCACTTCGTCATCTGCCCGCAGATATTTCCCAAGCTGCCGGGCACCTATGTCGCTTTTCAGATGGAGCAATCCGTCAGCTCCCGATGGTTCAAGCAGGACTATCTCGACATCCTGGACCATGCTTATGCGATCTTCGACTACTCATTGACGAACATTGCATTCCTTCAGTCGAAGGGGATGAGCTACAGACAGATCTACTACCTGCCCATAGGGTTCGACGCGGACATGGCTCCGCTGGAAGGCCAGCCGTCATACGAGTACGACGTCCTGTTCTATGGCGACGTCAACAATGATCGGCGCAGGCAGTACCTTGAGCAGTTGGGCCGGCATTTCAAGGTCAAGGTGGTGCGCGAGCTGTTCGGCGCGCCCTTGTACGAAGAAATGGCCAAGGCAAAAGTGGTGGTCAACATCCATTACTACGAGGGAGCGCTGCTCGAGACGACGCGTGTCTACGAATGCCTCAGCCAGAACAAGCTGGTCGTTTCCGAATCGTCTTCGGACATCGCTGAGCATGATGCTTTGAAGTCCATCGTGGATTTCGTCCCTGTCGGCGACGTCCAGGCCATGATCGAGCGTATTGGATATTGGCTCGACCACGACGAGGCGAGACGGCAGCGGATCGTGGCTAACCGCAACGCGTTGCTCAAACCCGGTTTGTCGTTCGACTATTACTTTTTCCGCTTCCTGCTGGCGAACGATGTCATCGATTTCGACAGATTCTACGAATTGGCCGGCGCGGGTTTTTCCATCGACAGTGAAATGGTTTGCCTGGGTCTGCCGGAGTCGATCGCGCGTCAGGCGAGTTTCAGGCTGGACAACCAATACGGCATTCAGGCCTTTCCCGGGCTGAGGCACCAGTTGGGGTGGGTGGGGTGCGGCCTGAGCTACAAGTTCCTGTTTCGCAAGGCGCGTGAACAGGGCTTGGCGGAAGTGGCCATATGCGAGGACGACGTCGATTTCCTGCCCGGCTGGCAGGACAGATATCGCGCAGCGCAACGCTATCTGGCAGAGTCGGGCGACTGGGATATTTTCTCCGGATTGATTGCGAATCTGCACGTTCAAACCGCTGTCAGCGATTTGAGCGAATCCGAGGGTGCGACCTATGTCCACTTGGATAAGATGGTCAGCACGGTCATGAATGTGTATTCGGCCCGGATGTTCGATAGACTGGAGTCCTGGGATCCTGCAATCCGGGACGCGGAGCGCAACACCTACGATAGATATGTGGAGCGCATGCCCGGCGTACGGATCGTCACCACGATGCCCTTTCTCGTAGGCCACAAGGACGAGGAAGTGTCTACGCTGTGGGGGTTCAACAATACCGTCTACGTCGATCTGATTCGTGCCAGTGAACAACTGCTCGAAGAGAAGGTCATCGCTTTTCGGGATGCTCGAAAGAAAATAGCCTAGGCAGGAGAGTGGCCTGAGCTCCGGCTGACTAAGGTCCCGCATCTAGCAACCGGTTTGAACAGGCAGCGAATAACTATGCTGCAGGAGGGAGTTGGTGGTCATGGTGAAGTATTTTTATTCGGTCAAGATATTTGCTTGTTCGGTGGCAATCTCGCTGCTTCTTGGAGGTTGCGACATTCACTACCCAATAATCGTAGAAAACGGCTTTTCGGACTCCATTGCAATAAAGGTCGCATATTTCGGTGCCGCCGACTTCATAGGCTCCTTGGAGCCTAAAGAGATGTTCGCTGTGGTAGAGCCTCAGCATGAGGTGAAGAGCATGACCTTTGTGGGCAAGGGTGCCGAACTTTGCCATTTAGATCACGATCAATTGGAAGAAATATTAAAATCCAAACCCAGCCCTAGAAAATTTATCTGGGTAGTTTCCCCTTCCCGCATTCAGCCAATAAGCAGACAGGGCTTGCAACAGGCGTCGAGACCTTGCTGAAATAACCACATGGGCCACGCTCATTTGCATCAAGCGGCTCTGGCAACGGCTCGAGCGCTTGCCCGTGAAAGGACGCTGATGCTAGGTTGTAAGGGGACGCTAAGGTGACTGGTCTACGAATGCTGAGGTAATCCTTCCCACCCCACCATCCGCCCCTCCCGCATCACCCCCACATAATCCGCGAATTGACGCGCCTCGCCCTCATCGTGGCTCACCAGCACCGCGGTCTGCCCGGTTCCCTTCAAAATCCCCCGCACCTCCGCAGTCAAACGCGTCCGCGTAGCCGCATCGAGATTGGAAAACGGCTCGTCGAGCAACAGCAGCCCCGGCGCCGGGGCGAGGGCGCGCGCGAGCGCGATGCGTTGCTGCTGGCCGCCCGACAGTTCGTGCGGATATCTTCCGCCGGCATCGGCCAGGCCCACGAGGGCGAGCAAGTCGGCCGTGCGCGCCCGCTGGGCGGCGCGGGGCTGGCGGCGCAGGCCGAAGGCCACGTTCTGCGCGGCGGTCAGGTGGGGGAACAGCGCGTATTCCTGGAACATCATGCCGACTTGCCGTTGCTCGGGCGGCAGGTGGACGCGCGTCGAGGACAGCAGCCGTTCGCCCAGCCGGATCTCGCCCTCGCGCACGGGTTCGAAACCCGCGATGGCCCGCAAGACGGTGGTCTTGCCGCAGCCGGAGGGGCCGAGCAGGCAGGCGATATGGCCGGCCGGCAAGTCCAGGTTCAGGTCTTGAACCACCGGGTACAAGCCGTCGGGTGTGTCGTAGGCCAGGCTGAGGTCGTGAAGGCGCAGGGCTTCGCTCATGGTTGATCTATGCGGGATGCGTGGCGTCGGGAGCGGACGGCGCGGGCCGTTCCTGCGCGAGCTGGGTTCGCGCCAGCAGGATGACGGGCAGCAGTCCGGCCAGGACGATGCCGAGCGCGGCGATGGCGCCTTCTTCATACGTGCCTCTGGCGGCCTCGGCGTAGAGCCAGGTGGCCAGGGTGTCGAAGTTGGCCGGCCGCAGCAGCAGCGTGGCGGGGAGTTCTTTCATCGTGTCGACGAAGACGAGTAGCGCGCCGGCGGCGATGGCGGGGCGCAGCAGCGGCAGGTGGACGCGGCGCAGCGTTCCGCCCGGGTTTTCGCCGAGCAGGCGCGATGCCTGTTCCAGCGCCGGCGGGATGCGCGCCAGGCCGGCTTCGATCCCGCCTACCGGCATGGCCAGGAAGCGGATGATGCAGGCGACGACCAGCACGGCGCCCAGGTCCATGAGCGGCAGGCCGGGCAAGCCCAATACCTGCGCGATGCCGGCGTCGGCGGCCAGGCCGGGCGTGAGCAGGCCTATGGCCAGCACGGTTCCTGGCACCGCGTAGCCCAGCATGGACAGGCGCGCCGGCCAGCGCATGCCGCCGCCGGCGGCGCCCTGGCGCGCCGACCAGGCCACGATGAGTCCCGCCGCGACGGCCAGCGCGGTGACGCCGAGCGCCAGCATCAGCGTATTGCCGAGGCTGGCCAGCAGCGCATCCGAGACGCCCTGGCCCAGCCGCAGCCGCTTGGCGGTTTCCCATACCAGGTAGGCGGCGGGTGCGATGAAGCCGATGAGCACAGGCGAGGCTACGACCGCCGTGGTGGCCCAGGCCAGCGGTCCACGCAGCCGCAATGGGCCGATCGGGCGCATGCGCTGCACGCTGCCGAAGCGCTGGCGGCGCCGGCCGTGCCGCTCCACCAGCACCAGGGCCACGACCAGGAGCAGCATCGCACAGGCGATCTGGGCCGCGCCGGGCAGGTTCGAGCGTGTGATCCAGGTGGTGTAGACGGCGACGGTGAGCGTGTTCACGCCCAGGAATTCGGAGGCCCCGATGTCGTTGAGCGTCTCGAGCAGGGCGAGGCTCACGCCTATCGCCAGCGCGGGCCGCGCCAGCGGCAGGGCCACGCGCCGGAAGGCTCCCCAGCGGCCTTCGCCCAGGCTGCGCGCGGCTTCGAGGAGATACGCGGGCTGGGTCATGAACATCGCGCGCGCGGTGATGTAGACGTAGGGGTAGAGCACGAAGCCCAGCACGAAAATGGCGCCGCCCATGGAGCGCAGGTCGGGCAGCCGCCATTGGCGCGGGCTGTCGTAGCCCAGCAGTGCGCGCAGCGCTCCCTGCACCGGACCGATGGGGTGCAGGAGGTCGAGGTAGGCGAAGGCCACGATGTAGGCCGGCATGGCCAGCGGCAGCAGCAAGGCCCAGTGCAGCACGCGGCGGCCCGGGAATTCGTAGGCGGTCACCAGCCAGGCGCAGCCCGTGCCCACCACCAGCACCAGTACTCCCACGCCGACCAGCAGCACGGCCGTGTTGCGGGCGGCGTCGGGAAGCACGTGGCGGACCAGGTGGGACCAATGCGAGAGGTCTTCGCCGAGCGCCAGCCATGCGAGCGAAAGCACCGGCACCAGCACGCCCAGCGCGATCAGTACCGCCGCGGCCTGCCATAGCGGTCCGACCGCTCGCAATCCGCGCGGCTTCATCGAGACGGGCAGCGGCCCGGCAGCCTGCGCTTACCGGTCAAATCCCACCTCGTCGACCAGCACGCTGGCCTGTTTGCGGTGCTTGGCGATTTCTGTGAGCGGCAGCGGGTCGACTTTGACCTCGCCGATGTTCTGCGCTACGACCGGATCCAGCATCACGCCCCTGCGCACCGGATGCTCGTAGTTGCCTTGGGCGTACAGGTTCTGCGCCGGCTCGGACACCAGGAACTCCAGCAGCTTCACGGCATTGTCCCGATTGGGCGCGTTGCGCGCCACGGCGGCGCCGCTGATATTGACGTGCGTGCCGTTCGTCTTGGCGAAGGTGGGGCGGATCACTTTGATGGCATCGCCCCACTTGCGCGCGTCGGTGCCTTCTTTGGCGGACTTCATGTGGCCGACGTAATAGGAGTTGGCCAGACCGATGTCGCAGATGCCGCCGAGGATGTCGCGCGCCACGTCGCGGTCGCCGCCGGTCGCTTTACGGGCGAGATTGGCCTTCACGCCTTGCAGCCATTGCCTGGTCTTGGCCTCTCCGTCGTGGGCGATCATGGCGGCGATCAGCGCCGTGTTGTAAGGATGCTGGCCGGCGCGGATGCAGACCTTGCCCTTGTATCTGGGGTTGGCCAGATCCTCGTAGCGGAAGCTGGTCAGCTTCGATCCTTTGTCGGCGTAGAGCACCCGAGCGCGCATCGACAAGGCGAACCACTGGCCGTCCGCGCCTCGCAGGTTGGCCGGGATGGCCGAGTCCAGCACGCCCGACTTCACCGGCTGGGTCACGCCGCCTTTCACCAGGTCGAGCAGGTTGCCGATGTCCACCGTCATCAGCACGTCGGCGGGCGAGCGCCCGCCCTCGGCCTTGACGCGTTCCAACAGCCCATCTTTGACGAATACGGTATTCACCTTGATCTGAGTCTGCGTGGTGAAGACCGATAGCAATGGCTGGATCAGGCCCGGCTCGCGCGTGGTGTAGAGGGTGACTTCGTTCGCTGCCAGCGCCGGCAGCGCAGCCATGCCAAGCAAACCGGCCACTGCCGTGGCATACAGATGGCGGATCATGGAGTTTCCTTTTATATGAGTATCGAGCGACGGCTCCCCCGCGAGAGACGGCTCCCCGCCATTCTAGCAATGGGAATGATTTTCATTAAATGAAAACGCCGTCAGGATCTCGACCCCACACGCCTTGCCACCCGCCCCACCCACTGCGAAAAATCATCCACGAACAAGAACACCACCGGAATCACCAGCAAGCTCAGGAAAGTCGACGTAATCAACCCGCCCAATACCGCGATCGCCATCGGCGAACGGAAGCTGGGGTCGGCGGCGCCGATGCCGATGGCGATGGGCAGCATGCCGGCGCCCATGGCCATGGTGGTCATGATGATGGGGCGGGCGCGCTTGTGGCAGGCGTCCACCAGCGCATCCCAGCGGCTCATGCCGGGCACGGCGGGCCGTACGTCGGTGGCTGGGTGGCCGCGGCGGGCGAGGATGGCGTATTCGACGAGCAGGATGGAGTTCTTGGTGGCGATGCCCATGAGCATCACCAGCCCGATCAGGGAGGGCATGGAGAAGCTCTTGTGCGCGATGAGCAGGCCGACGAAGGCTCCTCCCAGCGACAAGGGCAGCGCCGCGAGGATGGTGACGGGGTGCAGGAAGTGCTTGAACAGCAGGACGAGCACGATGTAGATGCACAGCACGCCGGTCAGCATGGCCATGCCGAAGCTTTCGAACAGTTCGCCCATGACTTCCGCGTCGCCGACGGTGGCCTGGCGCACGCCGGAGGGCAGGTGGGCGATGGACGGAAGTTCGGCGACGCGCTTGGCGACTTCGCCCAGGTCGGCGCCGGCCAGTTCGATTTCGAAGTTGACGTTGCGGGTGCGGTCGTAGCGGTCGATGACGGAGGGGCCGGCGGAGAAGTCCAGGCTGGCGACCTGGCCGAGCATGACCGGGCCGCGGGCGCCGGGCACGGCCAGGCGTTCGAGCAGGGCGAGGTCCTGGCGCGCGGCGTCGTCCAGGCGGATCATGATGGGGACCTGGCGCTGCGACAGGTTGAGCTTGGGCAGCGAGATGTCGTAGTCGCCGACGGTGGCGATGCGCAGCGTGTCGGCGATGGCGGTGCTGGTGACGCCGAGGTCGGCAGCCCGCGCGAAGTCGGGGCGCACGGCGATCTCGGGGCGGATCAGGCTGGCAGTGGAGGTGACGTTGCCCAGGCCGGGGATGGTGCGCAAGTCTTTGGCGACGGCCAGCGCGGCGGCGTCGAGCGTGGCGGGGTCTTCGCCGGTCAGCACCAGCACGTATTTGTTGTTGGCGCCGCCCAGCCCGACGCGGCTGCGCACGCCGGGTATTTCCTGCAGCGCGGTGCGCATTTCGTCTTCGATCCGTTCCTTGCGCGGCCGCTCGTCGCGCGGGTCGAGCTGGATGGTGAGGGTGGCCTTGCGGACTTCGGGCGCGCCAGCGGCGAACGGGTCGCCGCCCGCAGTGCCGCCGCCGATGGTGGTGTAGACGCTGCGCACGTGGGCGATGCGCTGCAGGCGCCGGCGCGTCTGTTCGGCGGCTTCCAGCGTGTCGGCCAGCGTGGAGCCGGGCTGCAGTTCGAGCACGACCTGGGTCTGCGAGTTGTCGTCGGCGGGCATGAAGCCGGCGGGCAGGAGCGGGATCATGGCGGCCGAGGCCAGGAAGAACAGCGCGGCGGCGATGACGGTGAGCCAGCGGTGGCGCATGCACGCGGCGACCCAGCGCATGTAGATGCGCAGCCAGCGCGGATCCTCGCCGGCATCGGCCGCGGGCTTGAGCAGGTAGGCAGCCATCATGGGGGTGAGCACGCGCGCCACGACCAGCGAGGCGAAGACCGCCAGCGCCGCGGTCCAGCCGAACTGCTTGAAGAAGCGCCCGGCGATGCCGCTCATGAAGGCGGTCGGCAGGAAGACGGCGATGAGGGTGAAGGTGGTGGCGACCACGGCCAGGCCGATCTCGTCGGCGGCTTCCATGGCGGCCTGGTAGGGCGTCTTGCCCATGCGCAGGTGGCGCACGATGTTCTCGACCTCGACGATGGCGTCGTCCACCAGGATGCCGATGACCAGCGACAGCGCCAGCAAGGTGATGACGTTGATCGAGAAGCCCAGGAAGTACATGCCGGCAAAGGCGGGGATGACCGACAGCGGCAGCGCCACGGCGGAGATCAGAGTGGCCCGCCAGTTGCGCAGGAACAGCCAGACCACCAGCACCGCCAGCAGCGCGCCTTCGTAGAGCAGGCGCATGGAGCCGTCGTATTCCTCTTGCACGGGGGTGACGAAGTTGAAGGATTCTCCGATCTGCAGGTCGGCGTGCTGGCGCTCGATCTCGCCGAGCACGCGGTGCACGCCGGCGGCGACGTCGAGCTCGCTGGCGCCGCGGCTGCGCGCGACCTCGAAGCCGACCACGGGCTTGCCGTCCAGCAGCGCGGCCGAGCGGCGTTCGGCGATGGTGTCGCTGACGGTGGCCACGTCGTCCAGGCGGATGGAGCGGCCATCGCCCAGCACCATGCGCAGCTCGCCCAGTTCGCGCGCGGTGCGCACGGTGGCGAGGGTGCGCACGGGCTGTTCGCCGGCGCCGATGTCGGTGCGGCCGCCCGAGCTTTCGCGCTGGATCTGGCGCAGCTGGCGCGAGATGTCGGCGGCCGAGGCGCCCAGCGCCTGCAGCCGCAGCGGATCGAGCGCGACGCGCACTTCGCGCGTGACGCCGCCGACGCGATTGACCGCGCCCACGCCGGGAACGGCGAGCAGCTTGCGGGCGATGGTGTCGTCGACCAGCCACGACAGCGCTTCGTCGTCCATGCCGGTGGAGCTGACGGTGAAGGCCAGCACCGGCTGGCCGGCCAGGTCGACCTTGGTGATGATCGGGTCGCGCAGGTCGGCGGGCATGTCGGCGCGCACGCGCGAGACGGCCGAGCGCACGTCGTCCACGGCTTCCTGCACGGGTTTCTCGAGCTGGAACTCGGTGGTGAGGATGACGCTGCCGTCCTGGATCTTGGTGTAGATGTGCTTGAGCCCCTGCACGGTGGCGACGGAGTTCTCCAGCTTGCGGGCGACGTCGTTCTCGAGCTGGCCGGGGGAGGCCCCGGGCAGCGCGGCGGTGACGGTCACCATGGGCAGGTCGATGTCGGGGAAGTTCTGCACCTTCATGGCCTTGAACGACAGCAGGCCGGCGAAGCTCAGCAGCACGAACAGCATGACCGCGGGAATGGGGTTGCGGATGGACCAGGTCGAGACGTTCATCGGGACGGGGCTCCGGCGGTCAGCGGGCGGCGGGGGCGGCAGGCGCATCCGCCACGCGCACCGTGTCGCCATCGGTCAGGAAGCCGGCGCCGCGGCCGACGATGCGCGCATCCGCCGTCAGGCCGTCGAGGATTTCCACCCGGCCGCCGTCGCGCCGGCCGGTCTGCACCTTGCGCTGCGCGACGCGGTTGTCCGGGCCGATCGCGAATACGTAGCTGAAGGCCTCGCGCATGACCACGGACTCCTGCGGCACGGTGAGCGCGGAAGCGGTGCCGAGCTGGAACACGCCGCGCGCGAACATGCCGGCCTTGGCCGACGAGCCGGCGGCGTCCACGCCGGGCAGGTCCACGTAGACCAGGGTGTTGCGGGTCTGCGGGTCGGCCGTGGGCGCGATGGCGCGCACCTTGCCCTGCAACTGCTCGCCGCTGGCTGCGGTGACCGTGGCCGGATTGCCCACGCGTATGCGCGCGACCTCGGCGGAGGTGACTTCGGCGCGCCATTCCAGCCGTCCCTTGCGGATCATCCGGAACAGTTCGGTGCCGGGGTTGACGACCGCGCCCACGGTGGCGGTGCGCGAGGAGATCACGCCGCTGTCGGCGGCGCGGACCTGGGTGTAGCGCAGCCGCAGTTCCTGGCTGGCGAGCGCGGCGCGGGCCGATTCGACGCGCGCCTGGGCGGTCTGGCCGCCGGTGAGGTACTGGTTGATCTGCGCTTCGCTCAAGGCGCCCGAGGCCTTGAGCGATTGCGCCCGTTCCGCGTTGGCGCGCGCTTCGGCTGCGCTCGCCTGGGCTTCGGCCAGCGCGGCGCGGGCCTGGGCGATGTCGGCCTGCACCGTTTCCGCCGCGAACGTCGCCAGCACCTGTCCGGCCTTGACGCTGTCGCCGACGTTGACGCGCACCTCCTGCAGGCGCAGGCCGCCGATCTCGGCGCCTATGCTGGCCTCCTGCCAGGCCATGATGCTGCCGTTGGCCTGCAGCGCGATGCGCAGCGATTGCATCTGCGGCTGGACGGCGCTGACGGTGAGGGCGGGGCGCGGGGCGGGACCGGCGGCGTCGCTGCCGGCGGCGTGCAGCGTGGCGGCCAGCGCCAGTCCGGCGCAGGCGGCGAGCAGGGAAGCGGCGAAGGTCGGGCGTAGCGTCATGTCTGGGGCACTGTGGGTGGCGTCCGGCGGGGGACGGGTCGATAGAAGGGCGATGCGGCGAATCTGATGCGTTATGAGGCGGAGGCTCGGGGCTCGGCGGGCGCCGGTTCGCCCTGCGTCCAGCCGCCGCCCGCCGCGCGGTACAGCGCGATCCAGGCGGCCAGGCGTTCGCGCTCGAGCGCCGAGCGCGTGGTGCGCGCCGCCAGCAGCGTGCGCCGCGACTCCTCCAGTTCCAGCAGGCTCGCGAGTCCGCTGCGGTAGCTCTGTTCGATGGCGTTGAACGAGGCCTGGTAGCCGGCGACGGCCGCCTGGGCGTCGGCGGTGCGCGCCGCCGTGCCGTGCAGGTTGACCAGGGCCTGCTCGACTTCGCTGACGGCCTGCCGGGCCGTGGCGCGGTACTGGGCCACGGCTTCGTCGTAGCGGGCGCGCGCCGCGTCGATGTCGGCCACGCGGCGGCCGCCGTCGAACAGCGGCAGGTTGACCTGCAGCGGCCCGATGGTCCAGGCGGTGACGTCGGTTTCCATGCCGCGCGTGCGGAACGAGGCGACGCCGATCTGGCCGCCCAGGGTGAGCCGGGGGTAGCGCTTGGCCTGGGCGCTGCCGACTTCGGCGCTGGCGGCCGCCACGTTGCGGTCGGCATCGAAGACGTCGGGGCGCTGGGCCAGTATCGCGGCGGGCAGCGTATCGATGGCGAACAGCGCATCCGGCGGCGGCGCGGCGGGCGGGGTCTCGAGCCGCGCGCGCACTTGCGCTTCCTCCAGCGCGGTCAACGCGACCAGGGTCTTGATGCCGATGTCGCACTGCGCCCGCTGCTGGGTCACGCGGGCGGAGGCCTCGGCGCTGCTGGCGCGGGCCAGCGCGGCGTTGGCGCTGGACTGGAAGCCCGCGCGCATCGCCAGCCCCGTCAGCCGCGCGGTTTCCGCGCGCGAGGCCGCATCGGCTTCCTGGATCGCCAGATCGCGCCGGCAGCTGCGCACGCTGTTCACTTCATTGGCGACTTCGGCGGCGACCGAGGTGCGCGCGTCATGCCATTGCGCCTGCGCGCCCTGCAGCCTCGCGTCGGCGGCATCGCGCGTCGTGCGGTTGGCGCCGAACAGGTCGATTTCCCATGAAGTCTGGAGTCCGGCCTGGTGCTGGGTGGCGACGCCGCCTGCGATTTGCGAGAATCCCCGGCTGCTCTGCGTCGAGGCGTCCAGTGTGGGGCCCAGCGCGGCTTGCGCGGAGGTCCGCGTGGCCTGCGCCTGGAGGAAGCGCGAGCGCGCGGTGGCGATGGTCGGGCTGGCGGCCTGGGCGGCATCGATCAATGCGACCAGGGCCGGATCGCCGAGCTGCCGCCACCAGTCGCGCAACTGCCGGCTGCCGGCCGGCTGAGCCGCCGCAGTGGGTAAGGGCGCTTCCCAGCGTGCGGGCGTCGTCAGCGGAACCGAAGGCGCCGGCGGCTGCAGCGCGCAGCCGGCCAGGAGGATGAGGGCGGCCAGGGAGGGCCAGGCAGAGCCGGCCTTGGATCGTGCGAGGGGCATGCGAGCGAAGAGGGGCAGGCGGCCGTTGGCCGCGTTATGGTGCTTGAACGTCTCGCTAGCGTAATCGAAATGCGTGATGAATTCTGTTCCCCTGTGCTGCTCGTGCACAGGGGAGACCCCGGGCGCAGCGGATCCGGCTCTGCCGGTCCGCCAGCGCCGCCCCCCCTGGGCCCGGCGCCGGGCCGCCCCTAGGCGGGCCCAGGCTCCCTCGGGGGGCTGCCGCGTAGCGGCTGGGGGCCCACCATGCCGGGCCCGCGTAAGCGGGTAGGGGGTGGGCCTTCCTCTTAGAACGAGTGGCGCAGGCCCACGCCGAGCTGGCGGGTGCCGACGTCGCGGGCCGCGGCCTGGCCGTAGTTGCCGACGTTGTCGATGTCGCTGTAGAACGCATAGGCGTTGGTGCGGCGCGACAGCGGGTAGGTGTAGCCGACGCTGAAGCCCTTGATGTCCCAGTCCTTGGCCTTCTGGTAGGACGCGAACAGCGAGCCGGTACCGACCGGCGCCGAGGCGCCGACCATGTACGACAGGGTCTTCTTGGCGTAGCGGCCGTTCCAGCCCGGGACGTCGCCGACGTTGACCGCGACGTTGCGCTGGTCGGCAACCGCCGCGTGCAGCTTGACCACGCCGAAGTCGTAGGTGCCGCCCAGCTGGGTGGCACGGCCGACGTTGCCGCCGGTGGCGGGCTCGACCTGGTCATAGGTCAGGGCCACTTCGATGGGGCCGTTGGCATAGCGCACGCCGGAGGTGATGGCGCGGTTGTTGGTGCCGCTGACCGGGGTTTCGGTCGACGAACGGTTGAAGCTGTAGCCAATGCCGGCCTGGACGCCGGACCACACCGGCGTGAAGTACATCACGCTGTTGCTGTTGCGGACCTGGTTGGCGGCGATGAAGGTCGAGCCCATGCCGGCCTGGCGGAAGGTCGTGCCGAACGGGTCGATGTTGGTGAAGAATTGCGAGCCCAGGATGAATTGGCGGCCCAGGCGCAGTTCGCCGAAGTTGTTGGACGACAGGCCGACCCACGACTGGCGGTTGAACAGGCCGGACTGGCTGGTGGTGCCGTCGTCGGCGTTGATGCCGGCTTCCAGCAGGAAGTTGGCCTTCAGGCCGTTGCCCAGGTCTTCCGTGCCGCGCAGGCCGAAGCGGGAGTCGCTTTGCAGGCCGCTGTCGAGTGCGCTGCGGGCTTTCAAGCCGTCGGTCTTGGAGTACAGGTACCCCATGTCCATCACACCGTACAGGGTCACCGAGCTTTGCGCTTGCGCGGTGCCGGCCATGCCGGCCAGGACGGCGGCAGCGATCAGAGTCTTCTTCATTGCAAAAATCTCCATGATTACCTGGTTTCCCGAGGCAGCAGCGGGGGTGGTTGCGACGGGCTGATGGACTGCGCGATCCATCGCCGGGTGTCTGTCCGCCGCGGGTAAACCAGCGCTTCCTGGTAGGAAGCTGGAGACATTGCAGCAAAAAATACGGGTTTCTACCAAGGCTTAAAGGCTTTCAGACCTCGGGTTTTTACTAATTCTTACGGAAGTCGTCGTTTTTTTGAGACGCCGCATAAAAAATCCCGCCTCCGGCATGCAACGAAGGCGGGAAAGCTTTTCCGCTGAAGGAGGTGCTTCGGCGGCCTGGGCACGGACCCGTGCGCCCGGGCCGCCAGGACTTTAGAACTTGTGTTGCACGCCTACCGCGAACTGGCGACGGTCGCCCAACTGGCCGTTGTCGACGCGAGTCACGATGTCGCTGTACTGGTTGAACAGCGCGTACAGGGTGGTGCGCTTGGACAGCGCGTAGTTGTAGGCCACCGAGAAGCCGCCGATGTCCTTGTCGGCCTTGCCGGCGTTGAGGTTGGCGTTGTCCACGCGCTGGTAGGTGGCGAGAACGGTGCTGGCGCCGAACGGCACGGACACGCCGATCAGGTAGGCGTTCTGCTTCTTGGCGTTTTGCGCGTAGTTGGCATTGCGGATCTGGCCGTAGCCGGCGTGCAGCTTGACCATGCCGAAGTCGTAGACCGCGCCCAGTTGCAGGTTCTTGATGTCGGCCTGGGCGGGAGTGTTGTCCGCGCCGTTCTGCTGTTCATAGGTCAGCACGGCCAGCAGCGGGCCGGCGTTGTAGCGCAGGCCGAGCGAGTAGGCGCTGTTGTCGCCGTCGTTGCCCGTGGTTTCGCCGGCGGACGTGTTGAAGCTATAGCCGACGCCGCCCTGGAAGCCGCTGAACTTGGGCGAGTAGTAGAAGGCGCTGTTGCTGAAGCGGTCGGCAGGGCCCCGGACGTTGAAGATCGTCGCGCTCTGGCCTTGCAGGTAGGAGTTGCCGAACGGGTTGACGGCGCCGCGGAACCAGTTGAAGCCCAGCGAATCCTGGCGACCCAGGCGGACTTCACCGAAGCTGCCCGACACGCCGACCCAGGAGGCGCGGTCGAACAGGGTATTGGCGGTGCCCATGTCGCCGGTGTCGGCCTTGAAGCCGTTCTCGAGCTGGAAGTTGGCCTTCAGGCCGTTGCCCAGGTCTTCCGTGCCGCGCAGGCCGAAGCGCGAGCTGCCGAGCGCGCCGCTGTCGAGCTTGCTGGTTCCCGACGAGCCGTCGGACTTATCGTACACGTAGCCCATGTCGACGATCCCGTACAGCGTCACATTGCTCTGGGCATGGGCGGCGCCGGCGAAGCCAGTCAGCAGCGCGGCGGCGATGAGGGTCTTTTTCAAGTCAGTACTCCGAGTGATTTGTCAGGTGGCACGCAAGGCATTTCTTCAGTGCTCGGCCGCAAGGATGACGAGGCAAGATGTGGCGAAAATGACAGCCCTGAAATCTTCCCTTTTTGTTGCTTGGGAGCAACGAATGGGGATTGCCTATACTCTGGGAGCTACGTTCATCGTTTCCGGCATCGATCCGGCTCGGAGTTTTTCCCATGACCGCAACCGCCTCTTTTCGTCGTTCTTCTCTGCTGGATCGCGTGCTGGGCGAGGCCGATCGCGCGGTGCGCGTCCTGGGCGGCGCCGTCGCGCCGCAACGGCCCAATCCCGCGGACGCGGCGGCCCGCGCCATGCCGGGCGAGCCGGATCCTGCGGAAATGTCGGCGTCCGAGCGGCGGCATGCCGCCGGGCTGATGCGGGTCAACCACGTGGGCGAGGTATGCGCCCAGGCCTTGTACCGGGGGCAGGCGCTGGTGTGCCGCCATCCCGGCACGCGCGAAGTATTTCTGCGCGCCGCCGAGGAGGAAACGGATCACCTGGCATGGCTGGACCAGCGGCTGCGCGAGCTGCGCAGCCGCACCAGCCTGCTCAACCCGCTGTGGTATGCGGGCGCATTCGGCCTGGGCATGGTGGCCGGGAAGGCGGGGGTGGCATGGAATCTCGGCTTCATGGCCGAGACCGAGCGCCAGGTGGAGCAGCACCTGGACGGACATCTGGATGCCTTGCCCGCGCAGGATGCGCGCTCGCGCGCCATCGTCGAACAGATGGCGGCGGACGAGCGCCAGCATCGCATCACGGCCGAGCAGCAAGGCGGCGCGGCCTTGCCCGCGCCCGTGCGCGCGGCCATGCGCGGCGCCTCCAGGCTGATGACCTCGACCGCCTATTACATCTGATCGGCCGCTACGCCGTTTCGACGATCTCGACCGACCAGGTCATCTGCGCGGTTTTTTCCAGCATCGCCGATGCCGAGCAGTATTTCTCGTGGGAGAGCTGCACGGCGCGTTCGACCGCTGCGGCGGGCAGGTTCTTGCCCGTGACCGTGAAGGCGCAATGGATCTTGGTAAAGACTTTGGGGTCGGTCTCGGCCCGCTCGGCCTGCATGGCGACGGTGCAGCCCTGCACCGCGTGCCGGCCGCGTTTCAGGATCAGCACGACGTCATAGGCGGTGCAGCCGCCGGTTCCGGCCAAAACCAATTCCATCGGGCGGGGGGCCAGGTTGTTGCCGCCGCCATCGGGCGCGCCGTCCATCACGGCGACGTGGCCGCTGCCAGTCTGGGCCGTAAATAGCATGCCTTGAGGGCCGCCCCAGCTTACGGTGCATTCCATAATTTCCTCGCGCTGCAGGTAGATAAGAATCGGATCAGGCTCGATCATAGCGGCTGGCGGGAGCAGGCATGGAACGGCGCTTGCTGGCGAGATGAATGCTGCATTGCAAAATAAATAGGCAGCACTGGGCCAGCTCCAAGCCGGATCGTAGGTGTTGCGCATCGGAAACACCTTGGTTCAGCGGGGATAAGCGGGTTGATTTTCCTAAGTAGTTGATTCTTAATGATGTTTCTCTGGTGCGAAGCATCCGTTTTTGTACTTAAGCAACAACCCTAGGAAGTTCTTGCGTCGCACAAATGATCTCCATATAATCGAATCAACAGATGACGCTTTGTATGTCGACATGGCCTCGGGCCCCTCGACATCGTCGGATAGCCCCGCAAAGCCCATCTACCGGTGTCTCCTCCACCCTCCTCCTTTGGTGGATTAGCCCGAAGCCTACAGGCTTCGGGCTTTTTTTTGCGTGCGATCGACCTGGCGGCGCGGTGCCTGTGCTGCGTATCGGTGTGGGCGGAATAGGGGAGAAATGAATTGTTGCGATGCAGCGCATCAACCGAGGTCGCCAGTGTGCTCGGCCATGAAAGCTTTTTGTTTCCAGCTATTTCGGATGAATTTTCCGGAAAAGCTGTGCTGATAAAGATATAAGTATTTGTTTTGTATAGAATTTTATATCTTGAAATGATACTTCGTATGGTGGATTTTCTGCAAAAGAACTCTTGCAATGCACCATGTGTGCCTCTATAATTCAGTCAACGGATGACGCTTTGTATGTCGACACGGCCTCGGGCCCCTCGGCATCGTCGGATAGCCCCGCAAAGCCCATCTACCGGTGTCTCCTCCACCTCCTCCTTTGGTGGATTAACCCGAAGCCTCGCGGCTTCGGGTTTTTTTTATGAAGGGAAGCCCACCCCTACGCGCTTCGCGCGCCCCCTCGAGGGGGCGGCACTGGCGGACCGGCAGAGCCGGATCCGCTGTGCCCGGGGTCGGTTCACGGTTGCGCAGGGACGGGCATTTCGGCCCATTGGTGGGGCGACGATTCAGATCGAGACTCAGTTCGCCGCAGTCACCCTCCACACCGCGTTGCCGACGTCGTCCGCCACCAGCAGCGCGCCGCTGTTGTCCTGAGTCAGGCCGACCGGCGCCCCGTAAAGCTGCTTGTGGTCGTCAGAGTAAAAGCCGGTGACCACGGACTCGGGCTGCCCGACAGGCTTGCCGTCTTTGAAAGCGACGAAAACCACTTCGTAGCCGCTCAACGGCGATCGATCCCAGCTGCCATGCTCGGAAATGAACGCGCCGCCGTGGTATTTCGCGGGCAGGGCATTGTCCTGCGAGAACCAGAGGCCCAGCGGCGCCACGTGCGAGCCGATGGCATAGTCCGGCACGATGGCCTTGTCGACGAGATCCGGACGCTGCTCTTTCACGCGCGTGTCGAGGTGCCTGCCGTAGTAGCTATAGGGCCAGCCGTAGAAGCCGCCGTCCTGCACCGACGTCAGGTAGTCGGGCACGAGGTCCGCGCCGATTTCGTCCCGTTCGTTGGCGATGGCCCATAGCTTGCCGCTGGCCGGTTCCCAGTGCAGCCCGGTCGGATTGCGGATGCCGGCGGCGTAGACGCGGCTGGCGCCGGTCGCTACGTCCACTTCCAGCACAGTCGCCCGGCGGTATTCGACGTCGAGCCCGTTCTCGCCGATGTTGCTGTTGGATCCCACGCCCACATAGAGCTTGCTGCCGTCCGCACTGGCCAGCAGCGCCTTGGTCCAGTGGTGGTTGATGGTGTCGGGCAGGTCGGCCAGTTCCACGCCCGGCGCCGTGATCCGCGTCGCGCCGGCCGTATACGGATATTTGACGATGGCGCCCGTATTGGCCACATACAGCGTATCGCCGATCAGCTGCACGCCGAACGGCGAGTGCAGGTTCTCCAGGAATACGTGTTTTTCCCATTCGCCGCCGCTGGTCTTGCGCAGCAGCGTAATGCGGTTTCCACCCTTGCCTCCTTTGCCCGACTGCCCCTTGACCATGCCGGCGATCAACTGCTTGGGCGTCGTCGTCGGCTCCTGTCCCGGACCGTTGGCCTCCACCACGAGCACATCGCCGTTGGGAAGCGTGAGCAATTGGCGCGGATGCTGCAGGTCGCCGGCGATCTTCTCGATCTTCATGCCCTCCGCCACCTTGGGCGTCTGGCCGTCCTTCCAGCCCACTCCTTCGGGCACCTGCATGGGCGGCAGCAGGAAATGCTTCTGTTCGGGTAACGGCGGCTGTGCGCCGGACTGCTGCGGCGGATCGTACTTGGCTCCGTCGCTGCAAGCACTCAGGGCGGCGCTCAGGCACAGGGCAAGAAAGGTCAGCTTGCGACGCTGGTTCATGGCTCGACCCTCCAGATCAACCGGGTATTGTCGACCGCCGCCAATACTTGCGCGATTGCAAGCAACGCGACGGTAATGGCCGACAGCCAGACGCCCGCCGGCACCACCGAATATGCGTCTCGGCTATGCACGAACGCATTGAAAATCGCCACTACGATGGCGACCAGATTGATCCAGAAGTCCCGCCGTTCGCCCGGCAGCGCCGCGCGCCTCGAGGTGATCCAGACCTGGACGAGGTTGACGATGCGGGGAATGATGGCGAACACGAGACCGAGCGCGATCAGCCAGGCGGCGCCCTTCATCCAGAGCATGACGGCCGTGTTGGCATAGACGACGTCGAAAATCAGCGCGCCGACGAAAAAGCCGAACGGGATCGGATTCAGAACGCCGTAGAGGGCATTGGCGACCACGGAGCGCCGTGGCCGGAGGGAAGTGCTCATTTTCTATGCTCCTGCATTTACCTGGCGGGGCATGCCTGCCGGGCGGTATGTCAAGGGCGGTGCGGCGGATTGGCCGGTATGCGCAGGAGACCGGCACTGACGGACCGCCCAAGCCGGATCCGCAGTGCCCCCGATTCAGACCGAGTCGGTGCGCTTAGCGCGGTCTCATGCCTGGACCGCCCATGGTTCCGGGTTGTCCCATGCCGCCCGGGCCGCCTGCGGGCGGGGGCGAGTAGCCCGGTCCCCCCATCGAGCCGCCCGGAGGAGGCGGAGGCGGGTAGCCGGCGCCGCCGCTGGGAGCCGCCGATCCGCCCCATGTCAATTCGCCGTAGCGTCTCATCAGCGCCGGGTCCTGCTGGACGGCGGTGTTGATGGCGTTGAATTCGGGCACGGTCAGCCCTTCGCTCCATACGGCGTGCGCCTTGCGTCCGTTGGCTTCCTGCTCGAGCAGTGTGGCCTGGTCGGACCGCATGCCTTGCGTGCGCGGCGCATACTCCTGGGAAATTGCCGTGACCTTTCGCGCGGCGTTGGTGAAGCGCTGCAATTGGTCGGAGGTGACCGATTGCGGCGAAACGGTCATTTCTGCGGGTGCCTCGCGTTCCGGGCCGGCGCAAGCGGCCAGGGCTGCCGAGAGTGTCCCGGCGATCAACAGCGTTTGCATGGTTTTCATGGACGGATCTCCAGTTAGCCTAGAACGTCCAGTTTCCGCCGCCTCGCCAGGGCAGGGGCTTTTCTTAAGGTGTGGATGTTTATCAAAGCATGTAGGGTATCCCCGGCATTTGCGGGCAAAGGCGGCGCGGACATGGGATGTCGTTACAGTTGCGCTTCGCGCCATGCCGGGGGCGGACGAAGCCTGCTGCAATAGGGTTTGACGTGATGGCTTTCGTCGGGCTATTATGTTTGGCTACCCTTGCCACACTTGCAACTGACAATGCCTAGGTGGAGCGGGTAGCACGCCGCGAAAGTCCACAGGGGGCTTTCGGGCATAACCCAAGCGCCGCTGCGGTTTTCCGTGCCTGGCATGGAAGCATTCCGGCGGCGCTCTGTTTAGAGATCCATCATGAAAACCTTCGTTGCGAAGCCGCAAGAAGTGACGCGTGACTGGTACGTGATTGACGCCAAGGGCAAGGTCCTCGGTCGTGTGGCCAGCGAAGTCGCACGTCGTCTGCGCGGCAAGCACAAGCCCGAGTTCACGCCTCACGTTGACACCGGCGACTACATCGTCATCATCAACGCGGCCGACATCGTCGTTACCGGCAACAAGGCGCAGGACAAGCGCTACTACCGCCACTCGGGCTATCCCGGCGGTATTACCGAAACCACGTTCCTGAAGATGCAGCAGCGCTTCCCGGGTCGTGCGATCCAGAAGGCCGTCAAGGGCATGCTGCCCAAGGGTCCGCTGGGCTACGCCATGATCAAGAAGCTGAAGGTGTACGCGGGATCCGAGCATCCGCACACCGCGCAGCAGCCCAAGCTGCTGGAAATCTGAGGAGCCGCGCATGATCGGTAACTGGAATTACGGAACCGGCCGCCGCAAGACCTCGGTGGCGCGTGTTTTCCTGAAGAAGGGTTCGGGCAAGATCACCGTCAACGGCAAGCCCGTCGACGAGTACTTCGCCCGCGAAACGGGCCGCATGATCGTCCGTCAACCGCTGGCACTGACCGGCCATCTGGAATCGTTCGATTTCCACATCAACGTCCAAGGCGGCGGTTCGAACGGCCAGGCTGGCGCGGTGCGCCACGGCATCACCCGTGCCCTGATCGACTACGACGCCACGCTCAAGCCCGCGCTGTCGCAAGCCGGCTTCGTCACGCGCGACGCCCGTGAAGTCGAACGCAAGAAGGTCGGTCTGCACAAGGCGCGACGCCGCAAGCAGTTCAGCAAGCGCTGATCGGCTTCGATCCCGCTGTTCCATGCCGGCTTCGGCCGGCTGGACGGCAACGAAAAAGGCCGCTCACGCGGCCTTTTTCTTTTTGCCGTCGGGCCGAAAGGGAAGTCCACCCCCTACGCGCTCCGCGCGCCCCCTCAAGGGGGCGGCACTGGCGGACTGGCAAAGCCAGATCCGCGGTGCCCTGGATCGGTTCGGCGCCTGCGCTGAGCTTTTTACCGTTGGGCAGCAAGCTGTCGTCACGACAGTGGGGTATGCTCGGCAAGGAATCGGGACGGTCGGCGTCCCACTATCATTGACCCCGACGCCCCGGGCTCCAGGGGCGGCGCGCCGGAGGGTTTTTCATGAAGAACACTGAAGCAGGTTCCGACAAGATCAAGGTAGGCATCGTCGGCGGCACCGGATATACCGGCGTCGAACTGCTGCGCCTGCTGTCGCAGCACCCTAACGTGGTACTGACGGCGATCACGTCGCGCAAGGAAGACGGCATGCCCGTCGCCGACATGTACTCCAACCTGCGCGGCAAGGTCGACCTGGCGTTTTCCTCGCCGGACAAGGCGCGCCTGGACCAGTGCGACGTGGTGTTCTTCGCCACCCCGCACGGCGTGGCGATGGCGCAGGCCCGCGAACTACTGGCTGCAGGCGTCAAGATCATCGACCTGGCCGCCGATTTCCGGCTGCGCGACACGGCAGCGTTCGAACAGTGGTACAAAATGCCGCACGCCTGCCCCGACGTGCTGGGCGAATCGGTCTACGGCCTGGTCGAGGTCAATCGCGAGAAGATCCGCGGCGCGCGCGTGATCGGCAACCCCGGCTGCTACCCGACCACGGTGCTGCTGGGGCTGGCACCGCTGCTCGAGGGCCGCGCCGGGCAGCCGCTGGTGGATGCTTCGACCCTGATCGCCGACTGCAAGTCCGGCGTGACCGGCGCCGGCCGCAAGGCCGAGATCCACATCCTGTTCTCCGAGGCCAGCGACAATTTCAAGGCCTACGGCGTGTCGGGACACCGGCATCATCCCGAGATCGTCGAGCACCTGCAGGCGCTGCATGGCGGCCCCGTGGGGCTGACCTTCGTGCCGCACCTGACGCCCATGATCCGCGGCATGCATTCGACTCTCTATGCGCGCATCGATCCGAAGGCGCGGGGGGTCGATTTCCAGAAGCTGTTCGAAGAGCGCTACGCCGACGAGCCGTTCGTGGACGTGATGCCGGCGGGCAGCACGCCCGAGACGCGTTCGGTGCGTGCGTCCAACATGATCCGCATTGCCGTGCATCGCCCCGGCAACGGCGACCAGCTGGTCGTGCTGGTGGTGCAGGACAATCTGGTCAAAGGCGCGTCCGGCCAGGCGGTGCAGAACATGAACCTGATGTTCGGCCTGCCTGAAGACGCCGGGCTGGCGCAGGTGGCGGTGCTGCCCTGATGACTCGGCGCAGGCCGCTGTTCCCCGCCCTGGTGCCGCGCAGGCTCAAGCGCGGGGCGGGCGCGCGGGCCGGCATGGCGGACCTGCCCGCGAAGGCATCGTCGCCGTGGCGCGTGGCGGTCTTGCTGGTGCTGCTCGCCCTGGGGGCGGCGCTGGGCACCGCGCTGTACGAATCCGCGCTGCGCTTTACCGGCATGGCGCCGCAGATATCGGCGTCGGAGCTGGCGCAGTTGCGCGCCGAGAACCAGCGCCTGATCGCAGACAGCGAACGCCTGCAAGGCAGCCTGGCCGCGTCCGAGAGCCGCCTGGCGATCGAGCGGGCGGCCAAGGACCAGCTCGCGGCCGACCTGCGCGCGGCGCAGAAGGAAATGGGCGACATGCGCAATGACCTGGCTTTTTTCGACCAGCTCATTCCCATGGATCCTAGGCAGGCGCAGGTCAATATCCGTACGGCCGAGTTCGATCGCCAGGGGGCGCAGTTGCGCTACCGGGTGCTGCTGATGCGGGGCGGGCGGCCTTCGGGCGAATTCAGCGGACGCCTGCAGTTTTCCGCGTCGGGTACGCAGGCGGGCGCCACGGCCACGGTGGATCTGCGTCCGGCGTCGGTGCCAGCGCCGCCGCCGGCGGTCGACGGCGAAGTCGCCGCGGCGCCCAGAAGCGCGGCGGATGCGCTGGCGCTGCGTTTCCGCCAGTATCAGCGGGCCGAGGGCATGCTCGAGGTTCCGGACGGTTTTGTGGTGCGCAGCGTGACGGTGCGGGTGCTCGAGGGCGGAACGGTCCGGTCGCAGAGCACGATCAACGTGCCGGCTTGAACCCCGGGCCGCCGCCCGCATCTAATAGCAGCAAAGCGCTTTTGCCCTGGGAGCGGCCCGGTAGCTGACCAGATCCCCTGGCGCCCCCAGGGTTGAAATCGGGCGCCAATAGCAGTTGAATGTACAGTTGATCAACGATATACAGCGCGTGGGTGGGGTATTCCGGCCGGCGCGCACGCTAGGAGCAGTCATGAACGCAGCAGTCGAACAAGCCAATCTCGAAGCCCCTCCCGCCCCGCTGGTCTTCACCGACTCGGCCGCGGCCAAGGTCAAGGATCTGATTGCGGAAGAAGGCAATCCGGCGCTCAAGCTGCGCGTCTTCGTGCAGGGCGGCGGCTGTTCCGGCTTCCAGTACGGCTTCACCTTCGATGAAGACGTCAACGAAGACGACACCACGCTGGACAAGGACGGTGTCCAGCTGCTGATCGACGCGATGAGCTACCAGTATCTTCTCGGCGCCGAGATCGACTACAAAGAAGGCCTGGAAGGCGCGCAGTTCGTGATCAAGAACCCGAACGCCACGTCCACCTGCGGCTGCGGTTCGTCGTTCTCGGTCTAACCCGCCTCGCGGTTCTTTTCTTCACCAAAGCGCCCTCGCGCAAGCAGGGGGCGCTTTTCGTTTGCTCTCCATGGCCCTCATCGCACTGACCGACATCGAACTGGCCTACGGCCACGTCCCCCTTCTGCACCGGGCAGGCTTTGCGGTCGAGCCCGGCGAGCGGGTCGGCCTGATCGGCCGCAACGGCACCGGCAAGTCGTCCCTGCTCAAGATCCTGGACGGACGCTCGGTGCCGGACGACGGCCTGGTCTCGCGCCAGGAAGGGCTCAAGGTCGCCACGGTGGAGCAAGAGCCGGCGTTCGACGAGTCGGGCACGGTGTTCGATGCGGTGAGCGAGGGGCTGGCGCAGGGGCGCGACCTGTTGCGGGCCTACCAGCGGCTCACGCATGAACTGGCTGAGACCCAGGCCGGCGAGCGGCACGATGCGCTGCTGGTCCGGCTGCAGGCCTTGCAGGGCGACCTGGAGGCGCACGACGGCTGGACCGTGCAGGCGCGCGTCGAGGCCACGCTCGCGCGGCTGGACCTGCCCGCCGATGCGCCGGTGTCCGGATTGTCGGGCGGCACGCGCAAGCGCGTGGCGCTGGCGCGCGCGCTGCTGGGCGATCCGGACCTGCTGTTGCTGGACGAGCCCACCAACCACCTGGACTTCCAGGCCATCGCCTGGCTGGAGGAATTGCTCAAGGCTTTCTCCGGCAGCGTCGTGTTCATCACCCACGATCGCCGTTTCCTCGATGCGGTGGCGACGCGCATCGTCGAACTCGACCGCGGCGCGCTGGCCAGCTTCCCGGGCTCGTTCTCGGCCTACCAGACGCGCAAGGCCGAGATGCTGGAGGCCGAGCGGCTGGAGCAGGCCCGCTTCGACAAACTCCTCGCCCAGGAGGAAGTCTGGATACGCAAGGGCGTGGAGGCGCGCCGTACGCGCAGCGTCGGCCGGGTCAAGCGCCTGGAGCAGTTGCGCGTGCAGCGCGCCGAGCGGCGCGAGCGCATGGGCAAGGTCAGCATCGACGTGGCCGAAGGACAGCGTTCGGGCAAGCTGGTGGCGGAACTGACCGGCGTGTCCAAGTCCTTCGGCGACAGGACCGTGATCCGCGATTTCTCCACCACGGTGATGCGCGGCGACCGCATCGGCCTGATCGGCCCCAACGGCGCGGGCAAGACCACGCTGCTCAAGCTGATCCTGGGCGAACTGCCGCCCGACGCGGGCACGGTGCGCCAGGGCACCAACCTGGCCGTCGCCTATTTCGACCAGATGCGCAGCCAGCTCGACGAAGACATGGCGCTGGCCGACGTCATCAGCCCGGGCAGCGAGTGGATCGAGATCAACGGCCAGCGCAAGCACGTGATGAGCTATCTCGGCGATTTCCTGTTTCCGCCCGAGCGCGCCCGCTCGCCGGTCAAGAGCCTGTCCGGGGGCGAGCGCGCGCGCCTGCTGCTGGCGCGGCTGTTCGCGCGCCCCGCCAACGTGCTGGTGCTGGACGAACCCACCAACGATCTGGACATCGAGACGCTGGAGCTGCTGGAAGAGCTGCTGCAGGATTATTCGGGCACGGTGTTCCTGGTCAGCCACGACCGCACCTTCCTGGATAACGTGGTGACCCAGACCATCGCCTACGAAGGCGAGGCGCGCTGGCGCGACTACGTGGGCGGCTATGACGACTGGGCGGCGCAAAGCGCGCGCGCGGCCGAGGCGGCCAAGCCCGCCCCCAGGCCGGCCGCTCCCGCCAAGCCGGCTCGGGAGGCCGCGCGCGCCGAATCCGCGGCGCTGCCCAAGCCCGCGCGGTCCCGCCTCAGTTCATGGGAAGCCAAGGAACTGGACGGCCTGCCCGATGCCATCGCCGCGTTGGAGGCCGAGCAGCAGGCGCTGACCGGCAAGTTGGCCGACGGCCTGATCTATCGCGAAGATCCGGCCGGGGCCGCCGCCATCCAGCAGCGCCTTGCCGCGATCGAAGACGAGCTGATGGCCAGGCTCGAACGCTGGGAGCTGCTCGAAAGCAAGCGCGGCTGACGCTGCCCGCCGTCGCGGCGGGTCAGCGGCCGGACGCCGTGCCGGCGGACCGCGCCACCAGCTTCATGGCCTGCCGGATCGCCACGGGTTCGTAGGTGGGATCGATGTTGCCCATCACGGTCAGCGCGATGCGGGACAACTGCCTGCTCATGATCTGGATCGCCGTGTCCAGGTCGCGCGCTTCATAGGCCTCGACCAGCGCATTGTGTTCCTCTTCCGAGGCGAGCCACGAGTAGGGCTGCTGCTGCCCCATGAACGACTTGCGCGCGCGTTCGGAGTTGGTGCGGCAATTCTCGTACGCGGTGACGATGTGGTCGCCCGCGTGCATGATCATCATTTTGTGGAAATCGATGTGCCGCTGCGCCCAGTCGCCGGCCCGGCTGCCGTTCATCGCGTCCAGTGCCGCGCGTAGGCGCGCCGCATCTTCCGTGGTCATGCGCGGAACCGTCAGCGAGATGCCGAGGCAGGCCATCAGCAGCCACATCGCATAGACGGAATCGATTTCCTCGGGCGTGATCGGAACCACCCGGATGCGGTGCTGGAAATTGACCTCGACCAATCCTTCTGCCTGCAGCATGCGCAGCGCTTCCCGCACCGGGGTGCGGCTGACGTTCAGGCTCCGGGCGATGTGCACCTGGTTCAGCATGGACCCGGCGGCGATGCTGCCGTCCAGGATGTCATGGCGCAACCGTTCGTAGACGTCGTGCAGATCGCCGCGCGAAGCGCGCGGACTGTCGAGAGGCGGGACGTTCCCGGGCAGGGCGCTGCCCGGGTCGCCCTGGGGCAGCGCCGCTTCGCCGCAGGTCGAATCGTGGGTCACTGGGCCATCCTGTGAAGTTCGGATCGCGCATCCCGGATAGGGAGCGCCGCTGATTGGCTTCAGACAGTATCACATCTGCTTGAGGTCAAAAATGTATTCATTTTTTCATTCCCTGCATCGTTTAAGTGCATACACATAACGGGTTTTACCCATGAAAACCCTGTGTTTCATTGATTTATGTCAAAAAAATGTATTCTTTTTTTGATCTTGGGCGTATGGTGCAAGCATTCGCTTCGCAACAGGGGAAAGGAAATGGGTACAGCACAGGCGCTGCGTGCCGCTTGGCGGGAGGGAAAACCGGTGTTCGGCGGCTGGGCGGTGCTGCCCACGCCGTTTTCCGTGGAGCTGATGGCCCATACCGGCGTCGGCTACATCTGCGTCGATCAGCAGCATGGCCTGATCGATTATGCGCAGACGCTGGACATGTACCGCGCCG
Organism: Pigmentiphaga humi; assembly: GCF_900606115.1. Lineage (GTDB taxonomy): Bacteria > Pseudomonadota > Gammaproteobacteria > Burkholderiales > Burkholderiaceae_B > Pigmentiphaga > Pigmentiphaga humi. Next base: position 38,451 of record NZ_UWPJ01000014.1, on the reverse strand, counting down.
CCGAAGGGCGGGGCGTGGCGCCGTTCACGCGCGTGCCCGCCAATGAGGGCTGGATGATAGGCAAGGCGCTCGATGCGGGCGCCCAGGGCGTGATCGTACCCATGGTCAATACCCGCGAGCAGGCCGCTGCGGCGGTGCAGGCCTGCCGCTACCCGCCGGCGGGCGTGCGCTCGTACGGCCCGGTCCGCGCCGCGCTGGTCAGCGCCACGCGCGACACCCAGGCGCTGGGCAACAACGTGCTCTGTTTCGTCATGGTGGAGACGCGCGAGGCGCTGCAGAACATCGACCAGATCGCTTCCACCCCCGGCCTGGACGGCATCTATATCGGACCGGCCGACCTGGCCCTGGGCCTGGGCCTGCCGCCCGACCTGGACAAGACCGAGGCCGAGCACGTGGCCGCCGTCGAGCAGATCTATCAGGCCTGCCGCCGCCACGGCATCGTTGCCGGGATCCAGTGCGCCTCCGGCAAGTCGGGCCGCGCCTATGCCGAACGCGGTTTCGGCCTGATCACGGTGATCAAGGATTCGGCGCTGCTGCAGGCGGGCGCGCGCCAGGAAATACGCGCGGCGCTCGGCGATGCGGGCAGCCCCGCGCAAGCCCAGGGCTATACCTGACCCCCGGGCTCAGACCCGGATTCTTGGAGAGAAGCATTGAATACGACCCCTGACCGTCTGTTGCAGGCCCTGGCCGCGTTCTCCCGGAACGCCAGCCTGGCGTGCGACGCTTCGGTGGAGCGTGCCGTCGAGGCGGCGCTGCTGGACACGCTGGCGGTGGCGCTGGGCGCGCTGACGCATCCGGCCGCGGTGGCGGCGCGCCGCTATGCGCGCCATGCCGCCGTGGCGCAGGGCGCCACCCTGTGGGGAACCGGCGAGCGCGTGACGGCCGAGGCCGCCGCGCTGGTCAACGGCGTGCCGCTGCGGGCCTACGACTACAACGACTTGTACATCGGCAAGTCGGGTGGCCATCCCAGCGACATGGTTCCCGGCCTGGTGGCGCTGGCGCAGTGGCGCGGCGCGGACGGCCCCGCGCTGATGGGAGCGATCGCGCTGGGCTACGAGGTCGCGGTGGCGCTGTTCGACCACTTGCGCCTGCGCAACGGCGGGCTGGATTATCCCAACATCGTGGCCATCGCCTGCACCTGTGCGGCCGCGCGCCTGCTGGACCTGTCCGAGACGCAGGCGGCCGAGGCGCTGGCGATCACCGTGATCCCGCACCTGGCCAGCCTGGAGGTCGAGTCCAACGACCTGAATCGGCGCGGCGACCTGACCATGTGGAAGCGTTTCAACGGCAGCGATGCGATCCGGCAGTCGGTGTACGCATGTCTGCTGGCGGAGGCGGGCGCGGAAGGCGCGGTGCGGCCGTTCGAGGGCCGGTACGGGCTGTTGGCGCAGCTGGAACTGTCCGAGGCCGATCATGCCGCGCTGCTGGGCCGCCTGGACCCGGCCCGGCCGCTGGAGGCCGTCAAGCGGGTGACCTACAAGCTGTGGCCGGTGGGGTCGCGTGGCCAGAGCGCGATCCAGGCGGCGCTGCAGGCGCGCAGCCGGATTCCCGATCCGGCCCGCATCGCGAGCGTCCGGGTGCTGGCCGACGAGGGTGTGTACGACCACCTGGTCAGTCAGCGCGCCGACCCCTGGCATCCGGTATCGCGCGAGACCGCCGACCACTCGCTGCCCTGCATCGTCGCGATGGCGCTGCTGGACGGCCGGGTCGACACTGGCACGTTCGCCCAGGCGCGCGTCACGCATCCGGACGTACGCACGGTGCTCAACGACAAGCTGGTGGTCGAGCCGTCGGCGGACCTGAGCGGCGGCTCGGCCGCGGGTTTTCTGGCCCGGGTGGAGGTGACGCTGGACGACGGCGAGGTGGTCGTCGGCGAGGCAGGCCCGCCGCCGGGACACATCCTCAAGCCATTCAGCGACGGCGATTTCGAGGAGAAGCTGCGGGTCAACGTCGAGCCCGTCATGGGCGCGGCGCGCACGCGGGAGATCCTGCAGGCGGTCCGGGCGCTGCACGGCGCCGACAGCGTCGAGCCCCTGTGCGCCCTGCTGGGCGCGGGCGCCCAGGGCGTGGAGCCGGCGCAGCCGGCAACGGAGTAGCGGTACATGGTTTGGTGTCAGGCAGCAAAAGTGGACGACGTGCCCGAAGGCGATGCGATCTCGGTCTGTGTCGAAGGCGAGCCCCTCGCGCTGTACAAGCTCGAGGGCCGCATCTACGCCACGCACGATCTCTGCACGCACGCGAAGGCGCATCTGGCGGAAGGTTTCGTCAGCGGCGATTGCGTGGAGTGCCCCTTGCACGAAGGCGTGTTCCACATACCGACCGGCCGCCCGGTGTCGGGGCCGGTCAGCATCCCCATCCGGGTCTATCCCGTTCGCATCGAGGAAGACACGGTGCTGGTCGATCTGACGCCCGCGGGCGGGGCAGCGTAGCCGAAGCCGCCGCGTGGGATATGTGCCGTTTTTGTTCTAGCGGCGGGCCGGAGCCGGGTCCGCCCGTGGCAGTAAGGAAATGAGCAAGCGCCCCGGCGGCCGGGGGCGCCGCCACCCCGCGGCGGCAAGTGTGGGGAGCAGGTTCCGTATCCGTTCCAAATCTTGGGGAGAGTGAAATGCGTATCACGTCATGTGCTGTGCTGTTGGCCTTGAGCTGTGTATCGACCGCCGCGCTTGCGGCCGATGCGGCGGTCGATTTTCCATCCAAACCCTTGCGTTTCATCGTTCCCTTCACTCCCGGCACCGGCATGGACAACATCGCCCGGCTGGTCGGAGAAAAGCTGTACGAAAGCTGGAAGCAGCCCGTCATCGTCGAGAACAAGACCGGCCTGGCCGGCCACATGGGCGCCGAGCAGGTGGCGCGCGCGGCGCCGGACGGGCACACGCTGGTGGTGACGGCCAGTAATCTGGTGATCACCTCCATCCTGTATCCGTCGCCCACCTTCAATCCCATGAAGGATTTGACGCCGGTGATGATCGCCGCGCGCGGCACCAACTCGCTGGCGGTGAATCCGGGCAAGGGCTACCGGACCATGGCGGACCTGATCGCCGCGGCCAAGGCCAACCCGGGCAAGATCAATTTCGCCTCGGCCGGGGTCGGTTCGCCCTCCCACATACTGCTCGCCGAATTCGAGGACGCCACCCAGACTTCCTTCCTGCACGTGCCCTACAAGGGGACGGCGCCGGGGGTCAACGACGTGGTCGCGGGACACGTGGACGCCATGTTCGTGGCCACGCACACCTTGCGTCCCTTCGTCGACGCCGGCCAGCTGCGCAACCTGGGCGTATCCAGCAACGAGCGCCAGCGCAGCGCGCCGGGCGTGCCGTCGTTCTCCGAACTGGGCATTACGCCGGGCATGCCGGCCTGGTACGGCTTCCTGGCGCCCAAGGGCACGCCGGTGGCGGTGATCAACAAGCTCAACAAGGAGATCACGCGCATTCTGGAACTGCCCGACGTCAAGTCGGCCCTGGAGAAGACCGGACTGGACGTGCTGCCTTCGTCGCCGCAGGTGCTGCAGGAACTGATGGATACGCAGCTGGAGCGCTTCACGCGGATCATCAAGAAAAACAACATCACGGCTAATTAGCGGACCCCCCCTACGCGCTGACGCGCGCCCAGTATGGTGAGCCCCCAGCCGCTACGCGGCAGCCCCCGAGGGGGCCTGGGCCCGCCTTGGGGCGGCCCGGCGCCGGGCCCAGGGGGCGGAAGCCGGCGGACCGGCGGAGCCGGATCCGCGGTTTCCTGGGTCGGGCGGCATCTGTTTTATGCGGGGTGGGGGGCGCGCAGCATTATGGAGACGGATATGTTGTTTGAATCGGAAGAGTTCGCGGGCGCGGCCGTGGTGCTGGTGGGGGGCGCGCTCGGGTCGGGGCCGGAGCTGCTGCGCGCGTTTGCGGCATGCGGCGCCAAGGTCGTGGTCGGGGTCACGCCGGCCGAGGACGCCGCGCATGCGGCCGCCGTGGCGCGGGACGTTCCCGGCGCCAGTTGCATTCCGGTGGACATCGACGACGAGACCGAGGTCGAGCGCTTCTTCGATGCCTGCACGGAGCAGCTGGGCGGGCTCGACATACTGGTCAACGTGGCCGCGCCCGTCAGCACCGCCGATGCGCTGGAGATTCCCGCGGCGCGCTACCGCGACGTGCTGGCGCGCGAATTGATGGGGCCCATTCTGTGCATACAGGCCGCGGCGCGCCGGATGAAGGAGCACGGCGCAGGACGCATCGTGTCGTTTTCGTCCATGTCGGGCAAGACCGGGGTGCATCGCCACGTGGCGCCCTATGCGGCGGCCAAGGGCGGGCTGATCGCCTATTCGCGGGTGATGGCGGCCGAGCTGGCGCCCTATGGGGTCACGGTCAACGTGATCGCCACTTCCTTGTTCGATGTACAGGTGGCGGGCGCGAGCGCGGAACGCATGCAGGAGGTCGTCAAGGGGATACCCGTCGGCCGTGTGGGCCGGTCCATCGAGGCCGCCCACGCGGTGTTCTACCTGGCGTCGCGCCATGGCGCGTACGTGACAGGCGAAACGCTGAATCTGTCCGGCGGCCGATTCATGGATTAGGCCCCCCCCTACGCGCTTACGCGCCCCCCCCAGGGGGCGGCACTGGCGGACCGGCGGAGCCGGATCCGCGGTGCCCGGAGAAACTCGGCGCGGTGCCGTGGATGCTGGGTTATGACTGATGTACGGCAGTATGGAGAATCGATATGTCTGTGATGAATGCAAGAGAATACGGCGCGGCGTCCGAGCTGGATCCGGCGTCGCTGATCTGGGAGGACGAGCGCCATTACCGCGTGCATACGCGGGCGTATACGGACCAGGCGGTTTTCGATGCGGAGATGGAACGCATTTTCGCGCGCGTGTGGGTCTTCGTCGGCCACGATAGCGAGATACCGAACCCGGGCGATTACAAGACGGCGTACATCGGCACGCAGCCGGTGATCGTCACGCGTGCCGACGACGGCGCGGTCCATGTGCTGGTGAACCGCTGCGTGCACCGGGGCGCGGTGATCGCGCGCGAGGCGCGCGGTACGGTGCGCGATTTCACCTGCCCTTACCATGGCTGGGTCTTCGCCCTGGACGGCAAGCTGCTGGCCGTGTCCGAGCGCAACGATTCGGGCGGCTACGCGCCGGACTTCGACGTGCCCGAAGGACTGCATCGCGTGCCGCGCGTCGATTCCTACCGCGGGCTGATCTTCGCCTGCCTGGATCCGGACGCGGTCGATCTGGACACCTACCTCGGTCGAGCCAAGAAAACCATAGACCGCAAGTTCGGGCGCTCGCCGGTGGGGCGCATCGCGGTGCGCGGCAAGCCGTTCGTGATGCGCTACCAGGGCAACTGGAAATTCCAGGTCGAGAACATCGTCGACGCCTACCATTTCCTGCATACGCACAAGGGCTTCGTCGCGCTGCAGGCCAAGTACGGCGAAACCACCGGCGACTACGGCGCGCACAAGGGCGGCTCGGCCAAGGCCATGCGCCAGGTTCGCTTCAAGGGCTCCAGCTGGGCCCTGCGCCACGGCCACGCGCAGTTGGAGAACTCGGGTACGGCCAACCCCGACGAACTGCTCAGCGGTCCGCACCGCGAGTACTACGAGGCCCTGCGCGACATCCACGGCCCGGACGAATTCCCCTTCGTCGTCGGACGCATGTCCGGCACGATTTTCCCCAATCTGGGCCTGATCCACCAGCAGATCCGCACCTGGCGCCCCATCGCGCCGGACGTGACCGAGGTGACCATCTATCTGTACGACCTGGTGGACGCGCCCAAGGAGTTCAACGACGGCTGGATGCGCAGCCAGGAACGATTCTACGGGCCGGCCGGGCACGGCATGGCCGACGACGTCGACATCTTCGCGCGCAACCAGCAGGGGCTGGCGGGCAGCGCGGTCGAATGGCTGTTGCTGGAGCGCGGCCTGCAGACCGACGAGAAGCTGGCCAATGGCGACACCAAGGGCCTGCCCGCCAGCGAGGCGCCCCAGCGTGCGTTGTGGCAGGCCTGGAAGCAACTGATGGCGCAACGCTGAGGAGACCGATCGCATGCACCCCACCCCTACGCTGAGCCGCGCCGATGCCGAGGACTTGCTGATACGCGAGGCGGAACTGCTGGACACTTTGCAGCTGGAGCAATGGCTCGAGCTGTTCACGTCCGACGGCATGTACTGGATACCGCTGGATCCGTCCGAGGAAATCGGCCTGAACGCGGCCATCATCTGCGACGATACGCTGCGCCGCGAAGAGCGCGTGTATCACCTGCTGCATGTGGATTTTCCCGCCCAGTCGCCGCGTTCGCGCACCGTGCACATGGTCGGCAACGTGCGCGTGCTGCCGCATGAAGAGGGCGCGCTGGTGCGCTCGAACCAGGTGATCTACGAGATGCGCATGGGCGACAGCGCCCAGGTCGGCGTCGCCGAGATCCAGCCGCTGGTGGCGACGGTCGAGCACATCTGCCGCGTCACGCCGTCGGGCGCGCGCTTCGTCCGCAAGACCATTACGCTGATGAACCACGACGCCTGGCTGGGCAACCTGACCTTCCTGTTGTGAGCCTTGGCCCGGCCGGCGCCGTCAGGCGCCGGCCGGGCAGCCCCGCTAGAGCCCCAGTTCGCGCAGGATTTCCTCGGTGTGCTGGCCCAGCGTCGGCGCGGGCCGGCGATACGAGGGCGGCGTGGCGCTCCAGCGCGCCGGAAAGCCCGGCATCCGCAGCTCCCCTTCGGTGGGGTGCGGCGCGGACAGGAAGAAACCCACGGATTGCAGGTGCGGATCGTCGAGCAGGTCGGCGATGCCGCGCACCGGGGCGGCCGGCACCTCGGCCCGTTCCAGCAGGGCCAGCCAGTGCGCGGTGGTGTCGCCCTCGAACAGCTCGCGCAGTTGCCGGTCCACGGCCTGGGCGTCGCGGGCGCGCGCGGCGCGGGTGGCGAACGAAGGGTGGTCCAGCAGCTCGGGCCGGCCCGCCGCTTCCAGGAACTTGCGCCATTGGCGGTCGGTATTGATGGCCGCGCACAGATGGCCGTCGGCGGTGCGGAAGTAGGTGCGCAGGCCGTTCAGGTAGCGGTCGTAGCCCGGGGCGGACTGCGGCGGCTGGAACAGGCTGCCTATCATGTGGTCCCCGAGCACCAGCTGGGACAGCACCTCGAACATCGGGATCTCCAGCTTCTGCCCCACGCCGTCGCGCGCGCGGGCCGCCAGCGCGGTGCTGATGCAGAACGCCGCATAGAGGCCGGTGTAGCGGTCGGCCAGCGGGAAGGGGCAGGACTGCGGCATGCCGTCGCCGTCGCGCGCGCGGGCGGCCGCCAGGCCGGTCATCGCCTGTATGACTTCGTCGAAGGCGGGCCGGCCCGCATAGGGGCCGTCCTCGCCGAATCCGGAGCAACTGACGTAGATGGCGCCCGGGTTGATGCGCCGCACGCGCTCGTAGTCCAGTCCCAGGCGCTCGAGGGCCTGCGGCCGCATGTTGCTGACGAACACGTCGCACCAGCCGATCAGCCGCTCCAGCACCCGGCTCGAGGCTTCCTGCTTGAGGTCCAGCGTCAGACTGCGCTTGTTGCGGTTCAACTGCAGAAAGGACGGCCCCATGTCGTTGGTCCGGCGCGGGCCGACGCTACGCATCGGGTCGCCGTCGGGCGCTTCCAGCTTGATGACCTCGGCGCCGTGGTCGGCCAGCAGCTGGGTACAGAACGGCCCCAGGATGACCCAGGTCAGGTCCAGCACCTTGATTCCGGCCAGCGGGCCGCCGCGTTGCGTGTCTGCGTGTGCCACCTGATGTCTCTCCCGGTACGGTCAGGCCTGGGCGGCGGATGCCGCCAGGCCGGCAAAGCGCGCGCAGGCGGCGCGCCATTCTTCCTCGAGCCGTGCGACGACCTGCGCCACCGGCACGATGCCGTCGATCGCGCCCAAGCCCTGTCCGGCCGACCAGACGTCTTTCCAGCGGCGGGTTTCCTTGCTGCGCCCGCTGTCGTAGACGCGCTGGCGGGCGTCGGGAAGCTGGGCCGGATCCAGGCCGCACTGCACCAGCGAAGGCACCAGCCACGAGGCGGGCGTGCCGGTGACGGCATCGCTGATCAGCAGGTCGTCGGCGCTGCAGTCGACCACCATGCGCTTGTGGCCCTCGGCGGCCAGGCTCTCGGTCGTGGCCAGGAAGCGCGTGCCCATGTAGACGAAATCCGCCCCCGCGGCCAGCGCGCCGGCAATGCCCCAGCCGTCGGCAATGCCGCCGCCGGCAATGATGGTGCCCGTGAAGAAACGCCGCACCGCGGAGATAAAGGCGAACGGCGACAGCTGGCCGGTGTGTCCGCCCGCGCCTGAGCAGACGCACACCAGTCCGTCCACCCCGGCTTCGGCGGCTTTGCGCGCCAGCCGCAGCGTAGTGACGTCGGCGCACACCAGGCCGCCGTAGGCCCGCACGGTCTGCATGACCGGGCGCGGGCTGCCCAGCGAGGTGATGACGATGGGCGGCCGCCAGCGAGCGATCTGCTCCAGGTCGGTAGGGAGGCGGGTATTGGTGGAGTGCGTGATCAGGTTCGCGGCCCAGGGCAGCGCACCGGGCTGGCCGTGGGAGCCGAGGGCCTCCGCGATCCGGCCCAGCCATTCGCCGTATTCCTCGCTGGTGCGCACGTTGTTGTTCGGAAAGGCGCCGACGATGCCCGCTCGCGATGCCGCGATCACCAGTTCGGGGCCGGAGACCAGAAACATGGGGGCGGCGAATACGGGCAGGCGCAGACCCAGAGGAAAGCTCATGACGGTCCTTGATGAGGCTCTTCCCTACGCGCTGACGCGCGCCCGGCACGGTGGGCCCCCAGCCGCTACGCGGCAGCCCCCCGGGGGAGCCTGGGCCCGCCTTGGGACGGCCCGGCGCCGGGCCCAGCGGGCGGCACTGGCGGACCGGCAGAGCCGGATCCGCTATGCCCTGGATCGAGCGGTGTTAGTGGGTGGCGCGCAGCGCCATGCATGGTTGAAATGTATGTACTTTTCTATGGGTGGTCAATGAATTTTCGGGTTGTATGGGGTAAATACCCGAACGAGGAAATAGAAATTTGGCTTAAATGTATTCACTTTAGTGTTGCGGCGTGAATACGCCTGCATGCGCTTCGGGGTCCGTCTAGGTGTCGCAGGCAGGTAGGCCGGGCCCGGACGTGGCCGGGCTCCGGGCGCTCAGGCGGGGTAGTAGGCGCCGAGGACGCGAGGCCCGGCCGCGCCAGTCACCGCGGGCAGGTTGCCGGGCAGGCCCTCTACATGCTGCTGTGCCAGCCAGGCGAAAGCCAGCGCTTCCATCTGCTGCGCCGGTACGCCGGCCTGGTCGGTCGGTGCGACCGGGCAGGGCAGCGCCGCCGCCAGGGCGCGCATCAGCGCGCCGTTGCGCGCGCCGCCGCCGCATACCCAGACCTGTTCGCAGGCGGGGAGCCGGCGCCGGATCTCGCGCGCGCTGGTCTCCGCCGTCAGGGCGAGCAGGGTCGCCTGCACGTCGGCGCCGGGAAGCGCGCCGTGGCGATCCTGCCAGGCGCGCAAGCGCCGGTCCAGCCAGTCGCGGTTGAACAGGTCGCGGCCGGTGGATTTGGGCGGGGGCTGGTCCAGCCAGGGCTCGGAGGCCAGCAGTTCGGCCAGCAGGCCGGGGCATGAGGTGCCGCTGGCGGCATAGGCGCCGTCGCGATCGTAGGGCTGGCCGGTCTGGCGTTCGCACCAGGCATCCAGCAGCAGATTGGCGGGCCCGGTGTCGTAACCGGTGGTCCCGGCCGGCTGGAGCAGCGTGATGTTGGCGATGCCGCCCAGGTTCAGCACGGCCTGTGGCCGGCCGGTGCCGAACACGGCGGCGTGGAAGGCGGGCACCAGCGGCGCGCCCTGGCCTCCGGCCGCCAGGTCGCGGCTGCGCAGGTCGGCCACCACGGCGATGCCGCAGCGCTCCGCCAGCCGGGCAGGCGCGTTCAACTGCACGGTGTAGCCTGCGTCGGGGCGGTGGCGCACGGTCTGGCCGTGTGCGCCGATGGCCCGCACCGCGTGCGCGGGCAGGCCGCTGCGGGCCAGCAACTGAGCAACCACCTCGGCATACAGGTCCGCCAGTTGCCCGGCGGCCGTCGCCATGGCGTGGATTTCGTCGTAGCCAGGGGTGTTCAATGCCAGCAGCGCCGTCTTCAGCGGCGCTGGAATACCGGTTTCGGCGTGGGCGAGGATGCGCGGGGCCGCGCCGTCGAACACGGCCGCCACCCCGTCCACGCCGTCCAGGCTGGTGCCCGACATCAGACCGATGTAGGGCACCGCCGCGCGGTTCACCGGCTGCTGGCCAGCGAGGTGTCGCCTGCGGGCATGCTGAAGTCTTTCAACTGCGCCAGCAAGGCCATCTGGTGCTGCAGCGGCTCGGTCTGCTGGCGGAACAGCGCCAGGCTGCGGGCGTTGAGTTCGGGGGCCTGCGGCAGTGCGACCGCCAGCGGGTCCACCGGCTTGCCGGCGATGCGGAACTCGTAGTGCAGGTGCGGGCCGGTGGCCCAGCCCGTGGAGCCCACGCGGCCGATCATCTGGCCTTGAGATACGTGCGCGCCCTTGGTCAGGCCCGGCGCGAACGCGCTCATGTGGGCGTACAGCGTCGAATACTGGCCATGGTGGCGCACCACGACGACGTTGCCGTAGCCGTTCTGCTGGCCGATGAAGTCGATGGTGCCGTCGGCGGTGGTGCGGATCGGGGTGCCCTTGGGCGCGCCGTAATCCACGCCGGTGTGCGCGCGCCAGGTTTTGTGGATGGGGTGCAGGCGCATCGAGAAGCCGGAGGTCACGCGGGTGAACTCCATGGGCGAGCGCAGGAAGGCCTTGCGCAGGCTCTTGCCGTCGAAGGTGTAGTAGCCGCCGCTCACGCCGGGCTGCTGGTCGAACCAGACGGCCTGGTAGGGCTTGCCCTTGTGGACGAACTCGAGCGCGATCACCTTGCCGGCACGCACGTAGTTGCCCTGGTGGGTATACGCTTCGTAGACGACGTTGAAATGATCGCCGCGGCGCAGGTCGCGATGGAAGTCGACGTCGCCGGACAGGATTTCGGCGATCTGCGTGGCGACCGAGTCGGGCACGCCGGCCGCGTCGGTCGCGCCGAACAGGGAGCTGGTGATTTCGCCGTGGGCGACGCGGGTTTCGCGTTCGGTGTCGAGCTGCACCTCGCGCGCCGCCAGGCCCTGGGCCGAGCGCTCGACCTGCAGCATGCGCGAGACGACCTTGCCGTCGGTCTCGCTGCCCGGCGTATGGATGTAGCGCAGCCAGCGGATCTCGCCTTCGGCGCTGGTGGCGGCCTGCACCACGCGGCCGGGGTAGAGCTGGTAGAAGCTGCGGGCGTCGGCCGAGGTGCGCAGGAAGCGCTCCAGTTCGGGGTCGTCCACACCCAGCCGGTTCAGCAGCGTGGCGACCGAGTCGCCGCGCTGCACCCGCTCTTCGCGGATGAAGTCGGGCGTGGCGGCCTCCTGCTGGACGGCCTGCTCGGCCAGGTCGGGCAGTTCTAGCGATTGGACGATGCGCGTGGTGGGCAGCAGCGCCGCGTCGGGCGCCAGCGGCGCCACGCCGATGGCGGCGGCGGTCACGAACAGGCCGGCCGCGCCGGTGCCGATGACGATGCGGCGCTTGAGCGGCGACGAGGTGATGGTGAGCGTGGCGGGATGGGAGGTGATGCCGGAAAAGACTTGCTGCATCGCGGCCGATATGCGCTTGAGCACGGCGCCGGCGATGCTGGAAAACTTACGATTCATGCGTCCTGGCCCCTGGGGTCGGTTGGGCTAGAATTGCTGTCGGAGTGCGGGTCCTCAGCGCGATATGTTCCAGTTCGCCATCAATCCGTTGTTTTGGTGCAACGTTCGTGTGCAGCGCAAAAGAAAAAAGCGAGGTTCGATCGTGCGAACCCTCGCATTTTAGTGTAACAACGGGATGCAACTGAAACGGGCCGAGTATATAGAAACTCCCCCGGGCCTGCCAACATCGCTTATTACCATTTACATATTTTTTCCCGAGCCGTTCCTGCCATGACCGACACCAAGCCGTCCGATCCGCCCGACACACGCCATGCCGCCGCGGCCGTGAGCGTGTCATATCCGGTTACACCGGAGGTCGAGCGCGACCTGGCGATCGTGCGGCGCGGCTCCGACGAGCTCCTGGTGGCGTCGGAATTCGCGCGCAAGCTGGCGCGCAGCCGTGCCACCGGCACGCCGCTTCGCATCAAGCTCGGCCTGGATCCCACCGCGCCAGACATCCACCTCGGCCACACGGTGGTGCTCAACAAGATGCGCCAGATGCAGGAGCTGGGCCACACGGTCATCTTCCTGATCGGCGATTTCACCTCGATGATCGGCGACCCGAGCGGCCGCAACGCCACCCGTCCGCCGCTCACGCGCGAGCAGATCGAGGCCAATGCCAAGACCTATTACGCCCAGGCCAGCCTGGTGCTGGATCCGGCCCGCACCGAGGTGCGCTACAACTCCGAATGGTGCGACCCGCTGGGCGCGCGCGGCATGATCCAGCTGGCTTCGCGCTATACCGTGGCGCGCATGCTTGAGCGCGAGGATTTCACCAAGCGTTTCAAGGGCGGCGTGCCGATCTCGGTGCACGAGTTCCTGTACCCGCTGATGCAGGGCTACGACTCGGTCGCGCTCAAGGCCGACCTGGAGCTGGGCGGCACCGACCAGAAGTTCAACCTGCTGGTGGGGCGCGAGCTGCAGAAGGAATACGGCCAGGAGCCGCAGTGCATCCTGACCATGCCGCTGCTGGTCGGCACGGACGGCGTCGAGAAGATGTCCAAGTCCAAGAACAACTACATCGGCATCTCGGAAGCGCCGGAGTCGATGTTCGGCAAGCTGATGTCGATTTCCGACACGCTGATGTGGCGCTATTACGAACTGCTGTCGTTCAAGTCCCTGGAACAGATCGCGCAGCTCAAGGCCGAAACCGAGGCCGGCCGCAATCCGCGCGACGTCAAGGTGCTGCTGGCGCAGGAAATCGTCGCGCGCTTCCATTCCCAGGCGGCGGCCGAGCAGGCGCTGGCCGATTTCGAGGCGCGCTTCAAGCAGAAGGCCGTGCCGGACCAGATGCCGGAAGTGACGGTGGCCGGCGCGCCCCTGGGCGTGCTGCAGATGCTGCGCGAGGCGGGGCTGTGCGCGTCGTCTTCCGAGGCGCAGCGCAATATCGAGCAGGGCGGCGTCAGGATCGATTCGGCCAGGGTCGAAGACAAGGGCCTGAAGGTCGACGCCGGCACCTACGTCGTGCAGGTCGGTAAACGAAAGTTCGCGCGCGTCACGGTACGATGAGGGGCCGGGCCGGATCGCCGTCCGCCGCGCTCCGTGCGCGCCGGACGGGCCGGCCATGCCGTGGCCAACCCATTTCAGGAGCATCGCGATGAAACTGTGGAGCAATTCCTTCGTGGACGGGCAGCCGATCCCGGCGCGCCACGCCTTCGGCAAGATCGATCCCAAGACCCAGGTGACGCTGTCGGACAACGTCAACCCGCACCTGGCCTGGGACGACGTGCCGGCCGGCACGCAGTCGTTCGCGGTCATCTGCCACGACTACGACGTGCCCAGCAAAGGCGACGACGTCAACCAGGCCGGCAAACTGGTGCCGGCGGACCTGCCGCGCGTCGATTTCTTCCACTGGGTGCTGGTGGACCTGCCCGCCGCCGCGACCGAAATCGAGGAGGGCGCGTTCTGCAATGGCGTGACGCCGCGCGGCAAGGGCGGCCCGGTCGCCCCGGGCGGCACGCGCCAGGGGATCAACGACTACACCGGCTGGTTCGCCGCCGACCACGACATGAGCGGCGACTACTACGGCTACGATGGCCCGTGCCCGCCATGGAACGACTCCATCGTGCACCACTACGTGTTCACGGTCTACGCGCTGGACGTGCCGCGCGTCGGGGTCGAGGGCCGTTTCGGCGGCGCCGACGTGCGCCGGGCGATCGAGAAGCACGTGCTGGGGCAGGCTGCGCTGTCCGGCACCTATACGCTGAACCCCGCCCTGGCGCCCACCAAGATCGCAGCCGATGAGTGAGCTCTGGCTGATCCGCCACGGCGAGACCGCCTGGAACCGGCTGCGCCGGGTGCAGGGCACGCTCGACGTCGGGCTGAACGAGCTCGGCCACAGCCAGGCGCGGCGGGTGGCCACCCGCTTCGGCGCGGGCGCCGAGACGGCGCACGCCGTCTATAGCAGCGACCTGGTCCGGGCGTACGACACCGCGCGCCCCACCGCGGCGGCCCTGGGCCTGGACGTGCGTTTGGACGTCAGCCTGCGGGAACGCCGCTACGGCATTTTCGAAGGCCTGAACTTCGACGAGCTGGCCGAGCGTTTTCCGCGGGCGGCCGCCGCCGTGCGCGAGCGCGAACCCGACTACGAACTCGATGGCGGAGAGTCGCTGCGGCAGTTCCACGTGCGCGTGGTCGCGGCGCTCGAGCGCATCGCCGCCGCCCATCGTGGGCAGCGCGTGCTGGTCTTCACCCATAGCGGCGTGCTCGACACCGCGTATCGCCATGCGCAGGGCATGTCGCTGAGCGCGGGCCGGCGCCACTCGGTGCACAACGTCAGCATCAACCGCTTCGTGGTCGAGCCGCAGGGCTGGCGCGTCCTGAACTGGGGCGACGTGGCCCATCTCGACGCCATGCCGGTGGACGCCTGGGAAGAACCGGCCGACGCTGCCTAGGGAACAGGCTACCGGCGCGCTCGCCCGGGGGCATCCGGAGGAAGATCGGCGTGGAACTCAGGCAACTGGAATATTTCGTGCGCGTGGCCGAGCTGGGCGGCTTCACGCGCGCCTCGATTGCGCTCAACGTGGCCCAGTCGGCGCTGAGCCGGCAGGTGCGCGAACTCGAGCTCGAGCTGTGCCAGAGCCTGCTGGTGCGCAATGGCCGCGGCGTGGTGGCGACCGAAGCGGGCAAGGTGCTGCTCGAACATGCGCGCGGCATCCTGCACCAGGTCGCGCGTACGCGCGAAGAGCTCGGGCGCGTGCGCGGCGCGTTGGCCGGGCGCGTCGCCATCGGCCTGCCGCCGCGCTTCGCCAAGATGCTAACCGTCCCCTTGACGCGCGCGGTGCGCGAGCGGCTGCCCGAGGCGGTGCTGGCGATTTCCGAAGGCCTGTCGACGGCTTTGCAGGAGTCGCTGGTCAGCGGCCGGCTGGACATCGCGCTGCTGTACAACCCGGTGCCGTCCCCCGATCTGGATAGCCGCGTGCTGTTCGACGAAGACTTTTACCTGGTCATGCCGCGCAGGCGCCGGCCGGTCCGGACCGCGATCACCCTGGATGAGCTGGCGGACGAACCGCTCATCATTCCCACCCGCCCCAACACCATCCGCATGCTGGTCGAGGCCGAGCTGGCGCACATCGGCCGGCATCCGCGCATCGCCATGGAGATCGACGGCATCGCCGCGATCCTCGACCTGGTGGCCGAAGACATGGGCTCGGCGGTGCTGTCGGTGGACGCGGTGCGCGCCTCCGGCCGCGAAGATATCCTCTATGCCGTGCCCATCGTCCGGCCGCGCCTGCGCAGCAAGCTGGCACTGGCGGTCAGCGCGCAGCGGCCGGCCACGCGCACGCAGCAGGCTGTGCAGGACATCATCACCGAACTGGTCGGGCCGCGCGGGGCGTGAGGCCGCCGGCCCGGCGCAGCCATTCCAGCCCGGCAGACGTGCCGCCCGGCGCATCGCCTTGGCGGGGATGGTATTCGCATCCGACCCAGCCGTCGTAGCCCAGCGCGTCGATCAGCTCGAACAGATAGGGGAAATGCACTTCGCCCTCGTCCGGTTCGTGGCGGTCGGGCACGCCGGCGATCTGCAGGTGGCCGACGCGTCCGGTCGGCAGGTACCTGCGCAGCCGCGCGGCCAGGTCGCCTTCGACGATCTGGCAATGGTAGAGATCCATCTGCACTTGCACGCAGGGCGAGCCGATCTCCTCGATGAGCGCATGGGCCTGGGCCTGCCGCGTCAGGAAGAATCCCGGCACGTCGCGCACATTGATGGGTTCGATCAGCACCGAGCGCCCGCTGGCCTGCGCGCGCTCGGCGGCCCAGGCGAGATTCTCGGCGTAGACCGCGTGCAGCGTGCGCAGGTCGGCGCCGGCCGGCACGCGGCCCGGCATCACGTGCAGGCGCGCGCAATCCAGGGTCTCGGCGATGTCCAGCGCGCGCAGGAAGCTCGCGCGAAACTCGTCGCGGCGTTCCGGCAGACAGGCGATGCCGCGCTCGTCCGGATGCGATCTGGGCGTGGCGTTGAAGAACACCAGTTCCAGGCCGTGGGCGCGCAGCCGCGCCGCCAGTTCTTCGGCCGGATAGGCGTAGGGAAAGAAAAACTCCACCGCTTCGAATCCGTCCCGCTCCGCGCATGCGAAGCGGTCCAGGAATGCGTGCTCGGGGTAGAGCATCGAGAGGTTGGCGGCAAAGCGCGGCATGCGGCGTCCCGGGTCGGTCAGACCGGATTGAGGACCTGCCCCGTGCGGAAGTAGGCATCGAGGTTGTCGCATACCGTGGCTTCCATCTGCGCGCGCGATTCGCGCGTGAAGCCGGCGATATGCGAGAGCACCACCACCTGGTCCATGGCGAGCAGGGCTTCGGGCACGTTGGGTTCGTTCTCGTAGACGTCCAGGCCGGCGCCGCCCAGCTTGCCCGTCTGCAAGGCCTCGACCAGCGCGGCTTCGTCGACCACGCTGCCGCGCGCGATGTTGACCAGGATTCCGCGCGGACCCAGCGCCTCCAGCACGGCGGCATCGACCAGGTGGCGCGTCTGCGGCCCGCCCGGGCAGGCCACCACCAGGAAGTCGGCCCATTGCGCGAGCGCCGGCAGCGAGGGTTCGTGCTGGTGGGGCGAGCCTTCGACCGGCCGGCGCGTGTGATAGCGCACCGCCATGTCGAAACCGGCGGCGCGGCGGCCGACCGCCTGCCCGATGCCGCCGAAGCCGAGCAGCCCCATGTTCTTGCCGTAGACGCGCGTCATCAGCGGCCGCTGGCCGGTCTTCCATCCGCCCGCCCGCACGAAGCGGTCGGTCGTGCTGATGCCGCGTGCGACGTCGATGGCCAGGCCCATCGCCAGGTCGGCCACGCAGCCATCGAGCACCTTGGGCGTGTTGCTGACCTGCATGCCTTTGCGCCGCGCGGCCTCGACGTCGATCTTGTCGTAGCCGACGCCGAAATTGGCGATCACCTTGGCGTTGGGCAGCGCGTCGATGATGCCGGCGCCGCAGGCATCGCGCACGTGCACGGCCACGCCTTCGAATTGCGCGCCGTGGGCCGCGAGGAAGGCGGCGGGATCCGCTTCCTTCCAGAGCGGAGTGACGTCGTAGTCGCGCGCCAGGCGGGCGTCCGCGGGCGGGGTGATCGGGCCGATCTGCACAATGCGATGCTTCATCCTCGTCCTTCGTAGTCGATATATGGGGTGGCGCTAGCCTACACCCGTCGTGGCGGGCGGGCTAATCCCGGTAGCTTGGGTCGCGCCGGTCCAGCATGCGCAGCAGCGCCGGCCATTCGCGCTCGCCGTGCGGCGGGAAGCTGCCGTCGGGACGGGGCGTGGGCGCGCGCCGCAGTTGCCGGTAGGCGTGCTCGATGACGGCCGCGGCGGGCATGTGCAGCGGCGAACCGGCCGATTGCGTGAGCAGCTGCGTCTGGCATGCGCGCTCCAGCCTGTGCATGTTGACGAAGGCCTCGGCCACGGTCTGTCCGACCGCGAGCAGGCCGTGGTTGCGCAGGATCATGACGTCGCGGCCGCCCAGGTTGGCGGCCAGCCGCTGGCGCTCGTCCACGTCCACCGCGACGCCTTCGAACTCGTGATAGGCCACGTCCGAGGCGAAGCGCATGGCGGTCTGGTTCAGCGGCAGCAGGCCGCATTCCAGCGCGGAGATCGCCATGCCCGCCGGCGTATGGGTGTGCAGCACGCAGCCCACGTCGGGCCGGGCCGCATGGATCGCGCTGTGGATCACGTAGCCCGGCAGGTTGATCGTGTATGCGGGGTCGGGGTTGTGGACGATCCGGCCTTCCAGATCGATCTTGATGAGGCTGGACGCGGTGATCTCTTCGTACATCAGGCCGAAGGGATTGATCAGGAAGTGCTCGTCGGCGCCGGGGACGCGCGCCGAGATGTGGTTCAGGATCATGTCGCTCATGCCGTACAGGTCGACCAGCCGGTAGCAGGCGGCCAGGTCGACCCGCACGCGGCGCTCCGCCTCGCTTGCATCCGGATGGAAAACCGTGCGTGGCGCGCCTGCCGGCGCGGGCGTGTGTGGGGATGCCATGATGTCGCGGTGCTCCTTCATTTCCTTCATTGTTTCTCGATGCCGGCTTCCTCGATCACGACGCGCCATTTGGCGGCGTCGTCGATGAAGACCTGTTTGAGCGCCTCGGGCGTGCTGGCGCGCGCCTCGATGCCCAGCGTAGCCAGGCGCTGGCGCACGTCCGGCGCCTCCAGCGCCTGGGAGATCTCGCGGTTGAGCCGCTGCACTACCGCCGGCGGCGTGCCGGCCGGCGCGACGATGCCGTTCCACGACTCCGACACGTAGCGCGCCAGCGCCGGGCCGCCGCTTTCGGCAACGGTGGGCGTGTCGGGCAGGAATCCGATGCGCTCGGGCGCGGTCGTGGCGATGGCGCGCAAGGCGCCGCCGCGTATCTGCGCCAGCGCGCCGGTCACCGTCTCCATCGCGGCCTGGATATTGCCGCCGCGCAGCGCGGCGATCACGTCGCCGGTGGACTTGAAAGGCACGATGGGCACGTCGATGCCGGCCATGGTTGTGAACAGGCGGGCCGACAGATGCTGGGCGCTGCCGACGCTGATGGTGCCGATATTGAAATGCGCGGGATCGCGCTTGGCCGCGGCCACCACGTCGCCCACCGTCTTCAGCGGACTGTTCTTGTCGACGAACAGCACGAAGTGGAAGGTGCCTATCGTCGAGATCATGGCGAAATCGTTCACCGGATGATAGGGCAGCGACTTGAACAGATAGGGGCTGAAGGCGTTCTGGCCGCTCACCAGCAGCAGGGTATAGCCGTCGGGCGCGGCGCGCGCGACCATGGACGCGGCCGTGATGCCGCCCGCCCCGGGGGCGTTCTCGACGATGACGCTCTGGCCCATGGACTCGCTCATTTTCTGCGCCAGCGTGCGCACCACCGTGTCGCCCAGCCCGCCGGGGCCGAAGCCGACGACGATCTTGACCGGCTTGCTCGGGAAGGGCTGGGCCCAGGCGGCGGGCAGCGCGGCCAGGGCGGAAACGGCAAGCAGCCAGCGGGCGGTGCGCCCGGGGCGCGGACGGTGAGGGCGGTTCATGTCGATGTCTCCTGTTGTCGGCCGGCGGCCGGGCGCGGTGTGGTCCCGCTTCGAAGGCCATTGTGGCGAAACGGAAGATGCTGCGATATGGGGATGGGAGGAGAACTGATATGCCGATTCGAGATGGGTTGGGTTGGGACTGCGCGGTGGTCGGCCATTTAGAGAGGATGGAACGCCGGATCGCTGTTCTGCGCTAAAATAAGCGGATTGCCTTCACCCTGCGTAACTGGCGATACTGGCGGCGGCTTGCGGTCGTTGCCGGGTGGGTCAACCACGAGGAAGCGCAGGGTTCTGGCGGCAACCGGCGCGCGTGCGTGGCCGGGGCCGTCCCGCCGTTCGCCTGGGCAGCCGTTAGGCAGGTTCGCAAATCGCATCGTCTCATCCCGGAATGCCGGCCAGGCATGGCCAGAGGGGCGTGTGCGGTTTTCGCAAAATCGGCTGGCCGGTCCTCATTGAACACGCCGGTCGGCCCCATTCTGCACAGGAAGGAAACCCCGTCATGTTCGACCGCAGCCTCACCCTTGCCCAAGCCGACCCCGAGCTCTGGTCCGCCATCGAGCTGGAAAACCAGCGCCAGGAACAGCACATCGAGCTGATCGCCTCGGAAAACTATGCCAGCCCGGCCGTGATGGAGGCCCAGGGCACGCAGCTGACCAACAAGTACGCCGAGGGCTATCCCGGCAAGCGCTATTACGGCGGCTGCGAGTTCGTCGACATCGTCGAGCAGCTCGCCATCGACCGCGTCAAGCAGATCTTCGGCGCCGACGCCGCTAACGTACAGCCCAACTCGGGCTCGCAGGCCAACCAGGGCGTGTACATGGCCGTGCTCAAGCCCGGCGACACGGTGCTGGGCATGAGCCTGGCCGAGGGCGGCCACCTGACGCACGGCTCGCCGGTCAATGCCTCGGGCAAGCTGTACAACTTCCTGTCCTACGGCCTGAACGCCCAGGAAGAGATCGATTATGACCAGGTCGCGCGCCTGGCCGCCGAACACAAGCCCAAGCTGATCGTGGCGGGCGCCTCGGCCTACGCGCTGCGCATCGACTTCGCCCGCTTCGCCGAGATCGCCAAGGCCAACGGCGCGCTGTTCATGGTGGACATCGCCCACTACGCGGGCCTGGTGGCCGGCGGCGCGTACCCGAACCCGGTGCCGCACGCCGATTTCGTCACCTCGACCACGCACAAGTCGCTGCGCGGCCCGCGCGGCGGCCTGATCATGTGCAAGGCCGAGTTCGAGAAAGCCGTCAATTCGGCCATCTTCCCGGGCATCCAGGGCGGTCCGCTGGAGCACGTCATCGCCGCCAAGGCGGTGGCCTTCAAGGAAGCGCTGGATCCCTCGTTCAAGGCGTATGCCGCCCAGGTCGTGGCCAACGCCAAGGTGATGGCCGAGACCCTGGTCGAGCGCGGCCTGCGCATCGTGTCGGGCCGCACCGAAAGCCACGTCATGCTGGTCGACCTGCGCGCCAAGGGCATTACCGGCAAGGAAGCCGAGCAGGCGCTGGGCCAGGCCCACATCACGGTCAACAAGAACGCGATCCCCAACGATCCCGAGAAGCCTTTCGTCACCAGCGGCATCCGCGTCGGTTCGCCGGCCATGACCACCCGCGGCTTCAAGGAAGACGAGGCGCGCCTGACGGCCAACCTGATCGCCGACGTGCTCGACAACCCGCGCGACGAGGCCAGCCTCGCTGCGGTGCGCGAGCGCGTGAACGCCCTGACCGCGAAGTTCCCGGTCTACCGTTGAGACCCGCCCCCATCCCGCTTACGCGGGCCCCCTCGAGGGGGCGGCGCTGGCGGACCGGCCAGGCCGGATCCGCGGCGCCTTGGGAAGCAGCTACTCCAGGGCCAGTGCGGGTGCCGGGGAAACCGACATGGACGCCATATTGACCGGGGACCAGGCATGAAGTGTCCTTTCTGTCACCACGACGACACCCAGGTGATCGAGACCCGGGTGCTGGAAGAGGGCAGCGCCATTCGCCGCCGCCGCCGCTGCACGCAGTGCGACCGGCGGTTCACGACCTATGAGCGGGTGGAGCTGCAGATGCCCGCGGTGGTCAAGCGCAACGGCAGCCGGACCGACTACGATCCGGGCAAGCTGCGCGCCAGCCTGGTGCTGGCGCTGCGCAAGCGTCCGGTCAGCGCCGACGCGGTCGAGGCCGCGGTGACCCGCATCGAGGAAGCCTTGATGACCAGCGGCCTGCGCGAGGTGCCTTCCAAACGGGTGGGTGAACTGGTCATGCAGGAATTGCAAAAGCTCGACAAGATCGCCTATATCCGGTTCGCGTCCGTGTACATGAGCTTCGAGGACGTGGACGAGTTCACCAACGTGGTGCGCGAGATCCAGGGTCCGCCGCTGCCGGACGCGAAGTCCTGAGCGCGGCGTTGCGCTGCGCATGATGCCAGGACCATGATGTCCGATTTCCCTTCCCGACAAACCGATGATGCCGCCTGGATGCGGCGCGCGCTGGCGCTCGCCGAAGGCGCGCTGTATCGCACCTCGCCCAATCCCCGCGTGGGATGCGTGATCGTGCGCGACGGCCAGGTGCTGGGCGAAGGCGCGACCCAGCCGGCCGGCGGGCCGCATGCCGAAGTCTGCGCCTTGCGCGATGCGCAGGCGCGCGGCCATGCGCTGGCCGGCGCGACGGTCTATGTGACGCTGGAGCCGTGCAGCCATCACGGCCGTACGCCGCCTTGCGTGGATGCGCTGGTCGCCGCCGCGCCGGCGCGCGTGGTGGTGGCGATGGGAGACCCCAATCCGCGCGTCAACGGCCAGGGGCTGGCGCGCTTGCGCGCCGCCGGCATCGCCGTGACGGCGGGCGTGTGCCTGGACGAGGCCCTCGCGCTGAACCTGGGTTTCGTCGCCCGCATGAGCCGCGGCACGCCGTGGCTGTGGGCCAAGATGGCGGCCTCGCTGGATGGCCGGGCGGCCTTGCACAATGGCCGGTCGCAATGGATTACCGGCGCAGCCGCGCGCGCCGACGGCCACCATTGGCGCGCACGCAGCTGCGCGGTGCTGACGGGCATAGGCACGGTGCTGGCCGACGACCCGCGCATGGACGTCCGGCATGTGCAAACGGCTCGCCAGCCGCGCAAGATCGTGCTCGATTCGCGCCTGCGCATGCCGGCGGATGCCCGCATGCTGGACGGGACCGAGACCTGGATCTTCGCCGCTGTGCGCGACGAGGCCAAGGCCGCCGCGCTGGCCGCGCGCAATGCCACGGTGGTCTGCCTGCCGGGCGCCGACGGCCGGGTGGACCTGCCGGCGGTCATGCAATGGCTGGGCCGCCGCGACATCAACGAAATCCATGCCGAAGCCGGCCCGCAATTGACCGGCGCGCTGCTGCAGGCCGGCTGCGTGGACGAACTGCTGGTCTATCTCGCCCCCATGCTGCTGGGCGACGCGCGCGCAATGGCCAGCCTGCCGCGCCTGGACGACCTGGCGCAGGCGCGACGCTTCGTGTTCGCCGACGTCCAGCGCGTAGGCGAAGACCTGCGCGCCCGCGCCCAGGATGCCGCCCGGCTAGCGCAAGCACGCTCCGCCGCGCAGCCAGTCCCACGCATCTGACTCCAGGGGCGTGTCCAAGCTCGCGCTCTCAGGGGAACCTATAGAGGCAGCAACAGCACGCACCCGATTCCCCCAAGGGCACAGCGGATCCGGCTCCGCCGGTCCGCCAGTGCCGCCCCCGGGGGCGCGCGTAAGCGCGAAGGGGGGGTCAGATCTGCGTGATGAACTTCGTAACCAGGTAGCCGTCGAAGGTCTCGGTGCCGCCTTCGCTGCCTATGCCCGAATCCTTGACGCCGCCGAACGGCGTCTCGGCCAGCGCCACGCCGAAATGGTTGATGTTGACCATGCCGGCCTCCAGCCCGTTCGATACCGCCGTCGCGGTCTTGAGCGAGTTGGTGAACACGTAGGACGCCAGGCCGAAGGGCAGGCTGTTGGCGCGCTTGAGCACTTCCTCGGTAGTCTTGAAGCGGGTGACCGGGGCGATCGGGCCGAAGGGCTCTTCGGTCATCAGCTTGGAGTCGTCCGGGATGTCGGTGACCACGGCCGGCGCGAAGAAGAAGCCTTTTTCGCCCAGGCGGGAGCCGCCGGTCACCACGCGTCCGCCGCGCTGGTTGGCATCGTCGAGGAACATTTCCATCGCCAGCAGGCGGCGCTCGTGCACCAGCGGGCCCATTTCCGTGCCCTTGGTCAGGCCGTCGCCGACCTTGATCGAAGAGATCGTGTCGGCAAAGCGCGCGACGAACTTGTCGTAGGCCTTTTCCTGCACGTAGAAGCGGGTGGGGGAGATGCACACCTGGCCGGCGTTGCGGATCTTCATGCGCGCCAGCATGTCCGCGGCCTGTTCGACCTCGGCGTCGTCGAACACCAGCACCGGCGAATGGCCGCCCAGCTCCATCGTGGCGCGCTTCATGTGCGCGCCGGCCAGCGCGGCGAGCTGCTTGCCCACCGGCACCGAGCCGGTGAAGGACACCTTGCGCACGATGGGCGATTCGATCAGGTGGGTGGAGATTTCGCTGGGCACGCCCCAGACGATGTTCAGCACGCCCGGGGGCAGGCCGGCGTCGTGGAACAGCTGGGCCATGGCGACCACCGCGCTGGGCGTGTCTTCCGGGCCTTTCAGGATGATGGTGCAGCCGGCGGCGATGGCGGCCGCGGCCTTGCGGATGGCCTGGTTGAACGGGAAATTCCACGGCGTGAAGGCGGCGCACACGCCCACCGGCTCGCGCACGACGAACTGGCGCACGGCGGGGTTGCGGGGCGGGATCACGCGGCCGTAGATGCGGCGGCATTCCTCGGCGTGCCACTCGGCGTGCTCGGAGCAGGTCACGATCTCGGCCACGGCCTCGGCCAGCGGCTTGCCCTGGTCCAGCGTCATGTTTTCGCCGATTTCCTTGGCGCGCTCGCGCGCCAGTTCGGCCACCTTGCGCAGGATGCGCGAGCGCTCCAGCGGCGAGGTCTTTTTCCAGGATTCGAACGCGCGCTGCGCGGCGGCGAGCGCGCGGTCGAGGTCGTCGCGGCTGGCGTGCGGCAGTTTGCCCAGGACTTCCTGGGTGGCCGGGTTGGTGACGTCCTGCTCGCGGCGTCCGCCTCCTTTGATGAATTCTCCATCGATGTAGAGGGCGAGATCCTGGTACATGCCTGTCTCCTGAGAGCGAGAGCGGCGGCCGGCGAGGGGCGGCCGCCCGAAAACGGGTTATCGGATTGGGTGCAAAGCCTGGAACCGGGTGCCTGGAGGCACTCAACTGCCTAGACTAGCACGGCAGGGCAGGATGAGTCTGGCGTCCCGGCAGCCGCCGCAGGCGCCCTTACCAATTCGTCGAGATGTACTTGGCTTCCATGAACTCGAGCATGCCGTGATGGGCGCCTTCGCGTCCCAAGCCGCTTTGCTTGACGCCGCCGAAGGGCGCGGCCGGATCGGACACGATACCCCGGTTCAACGCGATCATGCCCGCCTCGACACGCTCGGAAACGCGCAAGCCGCGCGCCAGGTCGCCGGTATAGAGGTAGGCGACCAAGCCGTATTCAGTGGCATTGGCGAGTTCGACGGCCTCGTCTTCGCCGTCGAACACCACGATCGGCGCCACCGGCCCGAAAATCTCCTCCGACAGCAATTGCGCGTCGGGCGGCACGTCGGCCAGCACCGTGGGCGGGAAGAAATGGCCCGGGCGGTCCAGGCGCTTGCCCCCGGTGAGCAACGTGGCCCCCTTGGCGACCGCGTCATCGACCAGCTCGACCACCTTGCGCACGGCCTCGGCATTGACGAGCGGGCCGCACTGGGTGCCCGGCTTGAGGCCGTCGTCAGTGACCAGCGCCGCCATGCGCCCGGTCAGGAGGCGGCTGAATTCAGCCGCCGCGCCGCGCTGCACATAGAAGCGGTTGGCGGCCGTGCATGCCTCGCCGCCGTTGCGCATCTTGGCAATCATGGCGCCCTCGACGGCAGCTTCGATGTCGGCATCGTCGAACACCACGAAAGGCGCATTGCCGCCCAGTTCCATCGAGCAGTTGATCACCCGGTCGGCGGCTTTGCGCAGCAGCACGCGCCCGACCTCGGTCGAACCGGTGAACGAAAGCTTGCGCACGCGCGGATCATCGAGCACGGCGTTGCTGACGCGGCCTGCGGTGGAGGTCGTCAGGACATTGACTACGCCGTCCGGCACGCCCGCCTCGGCCAGCAACTGCGCGATCGCATAGGCGGTCAGCGGGGTTTCGGTGGCGGGCTTGAGCACGCAAGTGCAGCCCGCCGCCAGCGCCGGCGCGATCTTGCGGGTGGCCATGGCGGCAGGGAAGTTCCACGGGGTGATCAGAAGCGCGATGCCGACGGGCTGGTATTGCACGATGATGCGGCTCGCTCCGCCGGGCGCGACGCTGATGTCGCCGTTGATGCGCACGGCTTCTTCCGCGAACCAGCGGAAGAATTCGGCGGCATAGGCGACCTCGCCACGGGCATCGCCCAGCGCTTTGCCGTTCTCCAGGCTGATCAGCGCGGCCAGTTTTTCGGCATCGCGAATCATGAGTTCATGGCATTTGCGCAGGATCTCGCTGCGCTGGCGCGGCGGCGTAGCGGCCCAGCCCCGCGCGGCCGCGTCGGCGGCATCGACGGCGGCCCGGGCATCATCGACCGTGGCATCGGCCACACTGGCAATCACCGATTCGGTGGCCGGGTCGAGCACGTCGATGCGCTGGCCGGAGGTCGAGGCGCGCCAGGCGCCGCCGATGAAAAGGTCGGTGGGAAGGGTCGCGGTATCCAGGGTCATTTCGAGGGGTTCCTGTCCAGGCCGGCTCAGCCGGCAAAAAGGGCCGAACGGCCGTGGAATGCGTTCTCGACGATCAGCGTCATTGCCGCCTTGTCGAGCTTGCGCGGATTATTGTCGACCAGGCGCGCCGACAGCAGCGATTGCTCGGCGATCCAATCCAGTTTGTCTTCGGTCACGCCCAGCTCGGCCAGCCGGCGCGGAATGCCAATGCCGTTGCACAGCTCGCGCACTCGGGCGATGGCGGCTTCGCCCGCACTGACCTCATCGGCCATGGGCGGCAAGCCTATCGCCTGCGCGATCTGGGCCAGCTCGGCGCGGCAGGCGGGCGCATTGAATTCCATGACGTAAGGCAAAAGCGCAGCCACGCCCAGGCCGTGCGCAGTACCCGTGAGCGCGCCCACGGGATACTGGATCGCATGGGCGGCCGCCGTGCCGGCCACGCCGAAGGCCAGGCCGGCCGCGGCGGCGCCATACATCACCATGCTGCGCGCTTCGAGATCGTCGCCCTGCTCGACCGCGCGCGGCAGGTAGCGTGCGAGGGCCCGGATGGCCGACAGCGCCTGCTGGTCGCTGAGCATGTTCTTGCCCACGAACACCCGGCCTTGCGAGAGTTCGGGCGTAACGGGATGGCGCACCGCGGTAAAGGCCTCGATGGCGTGGGTCAGCGCATCGGCGCCCGACAAGGCCGTCAAGCCTGGCGGGCAGGTCAGCGTCAACTCGGGATCGCAGATCGCCGTGTGCGGGATCAGGTAGGGGCTGGAAATGCCGACCTTCAGGTCGCGTCCGCGATCGCCCAGCACCGCCACCGGCGTCATTTCGGAGCCCGTGCCCGATGTCGTCGGCACTGCGATCACCGGAAGCACCGGCCCCGGCACTTTCAATTCGCCGTAGTAGTCGTGCAGCTCGCCGCCATGCGTGAGCAGCAGGCTGACCAGCTTGGCCAGGTCCACGCAGCTGCCCCCGCCCACGCCCACCAGCATCTGCGCATCGAATGCGCGCGATATCTCCAGGCAATCCAGGATGCATTCGGCCGGCAATTCCGCCAGCGTGCCATCGAAGACCTGCGCGGCGACGCCGGCGGCCGACAGCTCGGCCAGGATCTCGCGCATCTCGGCGGCCGCGCCAAAGCGCGCGTCGGTGCAGATCAGCGCCCGCTTGCCGATCCTGGCGGCCACGCGGCCGATGGCGCGGCGCTGGCCGGCGCCGAATATGACTTCATGAGGTGCGCGCAGCACCCCGAAATGCGCTGTGTTCACGGTTGTGCCTCGGTGATTCGTACGGAATGCGGCGCCTCGGCCAGCGCCTGGATACGCGCCCAGACCTCCGCCGCGATGGGAAATCCTTGCTGCATGGCGCGTTCGCGCTGCTGCGCGGCGCGGTCGCCCGGCACCAGCACGGGCCTTGCGGGATCAGCCGGCGCGCAGGCGCGCAAGGCCTGCAGATAGGCCGACACGGCCTCCAGTCTCGGACCGGCGGCAGGCTCGATGATGATGAAGACATCGCCCTTGTTGCATACCTGGTCGGAATCGAGCGTGCCGACGACATCGGTGCCCAGGGCCGACGCGGTCAGGCTGGCCACCAGCACTTCAAAGGCCAGGCCCAACGCGTACCCCTTGGCCTGGCCGAACGGCGCCAGCGCCCCCTGCTTGGCCGCCGCCGCATCGGTGGTCGGTTCGCCCCGGCCATCGAGCGCCCAGCCTTGCGGAATCGGCACGCCGCGATGGGCGTGATCATGGATGGCGCCCATGGATGCGATGCTGGTGGCCATATCGAGCACAAAGGGCTCGGGCTGCGCTGGTACGCCGATGGCGATGGGGTTGGTGCCCAGCATCGCGTGGCGTCCGCCCCAGGGATGCACCAGCGCCTCGCTGGTCGACAGCCCGATCAGCGTCTGGCCCTGGCGTGCCAGGCGCTCGGCGTAGAGCGCCAGCATGCCCAGATGGTTGTTGTTGTGGATGGCGACGACGGCCACCCCGGTCTCGCGGGCCCGCGCGCGGGCCGCTTCGATCCCGGCATAGGCCACCACGGGCCCGAAACCCCGTTCGCCGTCCATCTCGAAGAAGGAGGCGCCGCGCCAGCGGCCCTGGCCGCGGGTGACGGGATCGAGCACGCCTCGATGGATGCGCTCGACCAGTCTGGGCAGACGCAGCAGGCCGTGCGAGGCCCGGCCGCGCAGCTCGGCCTCGACCAGGTGTTCGGCCTGTGTGCGGGCCTGCGCCTCGGGCGCGCCGGCTCGCTGCAATGCCCGGACCGCGAGCTCGGTTGCCTCCACCCAGTTACACAATCTGGTGTCGTTCATCTTTATTTCAGATCCGATCGGAAATATTATTCGAAATAATGCTAACGTTCAGTCGTCATTGCGTCAATCCAGAAGCTTTCGCCCTATCGACATCTCCGCACAGCCCCACATGTCTTCCGAATCCCGCGCCAGCCGCTACTACGACACCGAACCCGCCCGCGCCAGTCGAACGGTCGTCCGCCCCACGCCGCTCGGCACCGCGGTCTACGAAACGCTGCTGGCCCAGCTCATTTCCCTGAAGATCGCACCCGGCAGCCGTATCGCCGTCGATGCGCTGGTGCGCGAACTGGGTGTCTCGCAGACACCGATTCGAGCGGCGCTCATCCGCCTCGAAGCGGAAGGCCTCGTGGTCAATACGCACAACGTCGGCTACAGCGCCGCGCCCATGCCTTCGCGCGACAGGTTTGAGCAGATCTACGACATGCGCCTGCTGATCGAGCCGCATACCGCCATGCGCGCCGCGCAGCGAATGTCCGCCGCCAGCCGCGAGGACCTGGCGAACATGGCGCGCGCCATGGCCGCGCCCGAAGAGGGCGACGCCAAGCTCGCCTACGGCAAGTTTGCGATGCAGGACGCCCGCTTCCATGCCCGCATCGCCATCGAAAGCGGCAATCTGCTGGCTGCCGAGGCCTTGGACCGGCTCTATGCCCACATGCACTTATTCAGGCTGCGCTTTCATTCGGGTGTAAAGGACGACGCGATCCAGGAGCACGAGACTCTCATGCAGGCCTTGCTGGCCGGGGATGGCGATGCGGCGGGCCGCGCCATGACCGAGCACATCGAACGCTCGCGCGAACGCATGGCGCCTTATTTCGATCTGCTCGACTGAAAAGCCGATGCGCCGGCACGACGCTGCCGATACGGCCTGTTTCACCGGCCGGGAAGCGCGGCACGGTCCGTAACGATTTCTTGTTGTATTCCCCAACCCCGCGCGGCCAGCCAGGGCCTTGGCTCAGCCGCGCTCTCAGGAGCCGTTTCATGACAGCCGAGTACACCGAATCCCTGCGCGACCGCGTCATCCTCGTCACCGGCGGTACCCGCGGGCTTGGACGCGAGATGGCCCTGGCACTGGTCGAGGCCGGCGCGCGCGTGGCCATCACCGGCGCGGGCCCCTCGGACGCCATGCACGAGACCGTGGCGCGTGCCCAGGCCAGCGTCGGCGCCGGCCGGATGTTCGCCGTTGCCGCCGACGTCACCCGCTACGAAGATTGCGCCCGCGCGGTGGCCGAGGTCTGCGATCGCTTCGGTGCATTGCACGTCCTCATCAACAATGCCGGCATCGGCATGCGCATCGTCAGCGAAACCTTCAACGTCGAGCCGGCGCGCTTCTGGAAGACCGATCCCGGTGCCTGGCGCGCCATCGTCGACACCAACGTCAACGGCACTTTCAATATGTCCCGGGCCGCGGCGCCGTTGATGATCGAACAGAAATTCGGCAAGATCATCAACATCTCCACCAGCGACGTCACCATGGTGCGCAGCGGCTATTCGCCCTACGGCCCGAGCAAGGCCGCGGTGGAAGCCGCTTCGCGCGCATGGTCGCAGGATCTGGCGGGCACGGGGGTGGACGTGAACGTCTACCTGCCCGGCGGCGCCGCCGACACCGAGTTCATGCCCGGCGGAAAAGCCGCGGACGGCGGCCAGCTGTTGCCGGCCGCGGTCATGCGCCGTGGCATCCTGTGGCTCTGCTCCGACGCTTCGAACGGCCAGACCGGCGGCCGCTACGTCGCCCGGCTTTGGAACGAGTCGCTGCCGGCCGAGCAGGCCGCCGCCGGCGCCCGCGCACCCCGCGTGGACAAGCCCGCGATCATGTAGCGCGGCGCTCCGCACTCCCAGGCCGTGCGGTGTCCTGCGCCCACGCGACTGAGAAGGGCAGGGCCGGCGGTCTGCTTTATCATGGCGGGCCGGAGACCTTGCAAGCGGAATGCCTCACTATCATGGATAACGTCGATCTGGACGTGCTCAGGCGCCTGGCCCAGTGGCGGCGCGAGGGGCATCGCGCCGTGCTGGGCACGGTGACCCGCACCTGGGGGTCGGCGCCGCGTCCGGTCGGCGCCATGGTGGCGGTGCGCGAGGACGGCGCCATTGCCGGTTCGGTATCCGGCGGCTGCATCGAAGACGACCTGGCCGACAAGGCGCGCAGCGGCGCCTGGCCGGCCGACGTGCCGAGCGTGGTGCGCTATGGCATATCGGGCGAAGAGGCGACGCGTTTCGGCCTGCCCTGTGGCGGCACGCTAGAGCTGGTGCTCGAGCCGGTGGCCGGCCACAGCGGCCTGGACGAATTGTTGGCCAAGCTGGAGGACGGCCGCCGCGTGCTGCGCCGCCTCGACCTGGCTTCGGGCCGGGCCACGCTGGAGCCCGCCCGCGACGCGGCCGATACCGTGGCGCTGGGCGACGGCGAACTGGTCGCCACCCACGGCCCGAGCTGGCGGCTGCTGATCATCGGCGCGGGACAGATGTCGCAGTACCTGGCGCAGATGGCGCAGGCGCTCGATTACGAGGTGATCGTCTGCGATCCGCGCGAGGAATACTCCGAGGGCTGGAACGTACCGGGCACGCGGCTGGTCGCCACCATGCCCGACGACACCGTGACCGAACTGCGTCCCGACCGCCACACCGCCGTCGTCGCGTTGACGCACGATCCCAAGCTCGACGACCTGGCGCTGATGGAAGCGCTCAAGTCCGAGGCGTTCTACGTGGGCGCCATCGGTTCGCGGGCCAACCAGAGGAAACGGCGCGAACGGCTGCTGGATTTCGACCTCACTGCCGACGACCTGGCGCGCCTGCATGGGCCGGTGGGCCTGCGCATCGGCGCCCGCACGCCGTCCGAGATCGCGGTGGCCATCCTGGCGCACATGACCGCCGAGCGCTACGGCTATCACAAGCTAGAATTTGAGCCCAGCCCCTACCGCGCTGCGCGCGGCCCCCTCTAGGGGGCGGCACTGGCGGACCGGCAAAGCCGGATCCGCTGTGCCCTGGGTCGGTCGAAGTCTATGCCGCCGTAGTGTGGTTTTCAGGAAGTTTTGTTGTGTCTGTCG
The DNA here is from genome assembly GCF_900606115.1 of Pigmentiphaga humi. Classification (GTDB taxonomy): domain Bacteria; phylum Pseudomonadota; class Gammaproteobacteria; order Burkholderiales; family Burkholderiaceae_B; genus Pigmentiphaga; species Pigmentiphaga humi. The sequence goes on along the minus strand of NZ_UWPJ01000014.1, from coordinate 7,127 downwards.
TCAATATCGCCGCTTACCGTTTCGTGTCGCTGGACGATCTGCCCGCCTTGCAGGCGGCGGTCCGGGAGCGCGCGCAGGCGTGCGGGCTCAAGGGCACGGTGCTGCTGGCCGAAGAGGGCATCAACCTGTTCCTGGCCGGCAGCCGCGCCGGCATCGACGACTGGCTCGCGTGGCTGCGCCATGGCGAGGCCTTCGGCGGCCGCCTGGCCGATATCGAGGTCAAGGAAAGCCGTTCCGGCCACGTGCCGTTCCGCAAGCTGCTGGTCAAGATCAAGCGCGAGATCATCCGCATGAACCACCCGGCGATCCGCCCGGAGGCCGACCGCGCCGCGGCGGTGGATGCCCGCACCGTGGCGCGCTGGCTGCGCCAAGGGAGCGACGACGACGGCCGAGAACTGGTCATGCTGGATACCCGCAACGCCTTCGAGGTCGATGCCGGGACCTTCCACGGCGCGCTGGACTGGCGCATCGGCAAATTCACCGAGTTTCCCGCCGCCGTCCAGGCCCACCGCGGCGAACTGGAAGGCAAGACCGTGGTGAGCTTCTGCACCGGCGGCATCCGCTGCGAGAAGGCCGCCATCTACCTGGCCGAGGCCGGCATCGAACGCATCTATCAGCTCGAGGGCGGCATCCTCAAGTATTTCGAGGAGGTGGGCGGCGAGGGCTACGACGGCGCCTGTTTCGTGTTCGACGGTCGGGAAACGCTGGATCCGGCCCTGCAGCCGGGCGTGGACGGGCCGGCGCCGATCGGCTGAGCGCCCGGAACGGGACACGCCTCTTTCCGCGGCCCATTCGCTCCGGCGCAGGCTAAAATACCCGGTTTACTCCTTCGCGTTCCGGCCGGCCCGCGCGCCGCCACCGGTACCGCACTGCAACCCCGCGCCGGACGACACCATGTCTGCATTCATTTCCCCCATTGCCGCCTCCGAAGGCGGTTCGTCCGCCATCGCTTCCGTGCCGGAGATCGTGGCCGAGCTGCGCGCCGGCCGGATGGTCATCCTGGTCGATGAAGAAGACCGCGAGAACGAAGGCGACCTGGTCATGGCGGCCGAGCACGTTACGCCCGAAGCCATCAATTTCATGGCCCGCTACGGCCGCGGCCTGATCTGCCTGACGCTTACCGAAGACCGCTGCCGCCAGCTCAGCCTGCCGCTGATGGTCTCGGCCAACGGCACCAAGCACGGCACCAACTTCACGGTTTCCATCGAAGCCGCGCAGGGCGTGACCACCGGCATCTCGGCGGCCGACCGCGCCCGCACCGTACAGGCGGCGGTGGCGCGCGACGCCAGGCCGTCCGACCTGGTCCAGCCCGGCCACATCTTCCCGCTCAAGGCGGCGCGGGGCGGCGTGCTGGCCCGCGCCGGCCACACCGAGGCCGGCTGCGACCTGACCGCGATGGCCGGCCTGACGCCTGCCTCGGTGATCTGTGAAGTGCTCAAGGACGACGGCTCGATGGCGCGGCTGCCCGACCTGATCGAGTTCTCCAGGCAGCACGGCATCAAGATCGGCACCATCGCCGACCTGATCCAGTACCGCAGCGAGCACGAGTCGCTGGTGCAGCGCGTGGCCGAGCGGCCCATCCAGACGGCGCACGGTATCTTCCGCGCCATCATGTACCGCGACACGCCCAGCGGCGCGCCGCACCTGGCGCTGGTGCACGGCGAGATCCGCCAGGACGGCGAGACGCTGGTGCGCGTGCACGAACCCACCTCGCTGCTGGACGTGCTGGAAGTGGCCAAGAGCACCCACAGCTGGAGCGTGCCGAGCGCGCTCGAGGCGATTTCGCAGGCCGAGTCCGGCGTGGTGATCCTGCTCAATTGCGACGGCGCTTCCAACGACCTGGTCACCGAGTTCCAGCAGCTGATCGAGCAGGATCGCAGCGGCGCGGCATGCGGCGATGCCCCGCCGCGCATGGACTTGCGCACCTACGGCATCGGCGCGCAGATACTCCGGGACCTCCAGGTCGGCAATATGAAGCTGCTGGCGCGCCCGGTGCGCCTGCCCAGCATGACGGGCTTTTCCCTCACCGTGACCGGCTACGAGGCCGGCCACGACCAACCCACTAACAAGGACGGCGCTCAATCATGAATCCCTACACCATGACCCCGGATCTGAATGGCGAAGGGCTGCACATCGGTATCGTGCGCGCCCGCTTCAATGAAAACATCGGCGAGCAGGAACTGCAGGCCTGCCTGGAAGAGCTCGGCAAGCTGGGCGTGGACGAGCGCGACATCATGGTCGTCTCGGTGCCCGGCGCGCTCGAACTGGGCGTGACGCTGGCCCAGCTCGCCCATACCGGCGAATTCGACGCCCTGATCGCGCTGGGCGCGGTGGTGCGCGGCGAGACCTATCACTTCGAGGTCGTCAGCAACGAAAGCGCGGCCGCCATCACCCGCGTCTCGCTGGAGACCGGCATCGCCGTCGCCAACGGCGTGCTGACCACCGAGACCGAGGAACAGGCGCTGGCGCGCGCCGCCACCAAGGGCCGCGATTGCGCCCAGGCGGCTATCGAGATGGCCAACCTGCTGTCCGCGCTGGAACCCGAAGAGGACGACGAAGACGACGAGGACTTCGAGGAAGACGAGGAAGACCAGGATGACTGAGGCCAGCCGCCAGAACGCGCGCAGCGCGCGGCGCCGCGCCCGCGAGTTCGCCTTGCAGGGCGTCTACGAGTGGCTGCTCAAGGGCGCCGATGCCGGCGAGATGGGCGAGGTCGATGCCCACATGCAGGATTCCGAAGGCTTTGCCGAGGCCGACCTGGGCCACTACAAGGCGCTGCTGTACGGCGCCGCGCGCGATGCCGATGCGCTGCGCCAGCGCTTCGCGCCGTTCCTGGACCGCCAGGTCGAGGAGTTGTCGCCGGTCGAGCACGGCATCCTGCTGATCGGCTCGTACGAACTGATCAATCACGTCGAGATCCCGTACAAGGTCGTGATCAACGAAGCCGTCGAGCTGGCCAAGTCCTTCGGCGGCACCGACGGCTTCAAGTTCGTCAACGGCGTGCTGGACAAGCTCGCCGCCGAGGCGCGCACGGCCGAAGTGCAGGCCGGCCGCCGCGCCTGAGCGGCGGCGGGGGCATCGTGGCGGGGGGCGAATTCGACCTGATCCGGCGGCATTTCACGCGGCCGGCCCCGCCTGGCGTGCTGGGCGTGGGCGACGACTGCGCGCTGCTGCCGCCACAGGCTGCGGCGACCGCGGTCAGCACCGACCTGCTGGTCGAGGGCCGGCATTTCTTCCCGGACGTCGATCCGCGCGCCCTGGGCCACAAGTCGCTGGCCGTCAATCTTTCCGATCTTGCCGCCATGGGTGCCCAGCCCACCGCGTTCGTGCTGGGGCTGGCGCTGCCGCGCATCGACGATGCGTGGCTGGAGGCGTTCGCGCAAGGGCTGTACGCGCTGGCCGACGCCCACGGCTGCCCCCTGGTGGGGGGTGATACCACCCGCGGCGGGGCGGGCGCGACCATTTCCGTGACCGTCTTCGGCGCCGTGCCCGAGGCGCTCGCGCTGCGGCGCTCGGGCGCCCGGCCGGGCGACGACATCTGGGTGTCGGGCGAACTGGGCGCCGCCGACCTGGCCCTGCGGCTGCTGCTGGACGAGCCCGGGCTGCCGGTGGCCGACCGCGCCGCCGCGCTGGCGGCAACGCGCCGTGCGCTCGAGTGGCCCGAGCCGCGCGTGGCGCTGGGGCTGGCGCTGCGCGGCGTGGCCAGCGCCGCCATCGATATTTCCGACGGGCTGCTGCAGGACCTGGGCCATATCCTGGCAGCCAGCAACTGCGGCGCGCGCGTGTGCGCCGACGACCTGCCGGCCGCGGCCGCGGTCGCCGCACTGCCGCCGGACTGGCGGCGCCGCTGCACCCTGGGCGGCGGCGACGTCTATGAACTGTGCTTTACCGCGCCGGCCGATGCGCGCCCGCGCGTGGCCGAGGCGTCGGCCCGGGCCGGCGTGCCGGTGGCCCGCGTCGGCGCCGTCGAGGCCGGAACGGGCCTGCGCGTGACCGACGCCTCGGGCGCACCGCTGCGCAGCCTGCCGCGTGCCGGCTACGACCATTTTGCTTGAGACGACATGACCGACGCTTCCTCCTCCGCCGCGCTGCCCGCCGCTCCCAGCTTCGGCTGGATGCGCGCGCGCCTGTCGCGCACCATCGCCTTCGGCCTGGGCAGCGGCCTGATCCGGCCGGCTCCCGGCACCTGGGGCACGCTGCTGGCCTGGGTGCTGTGGCAGCCGCTGACCCTGCTGCTGGCGACGCCCGCCTACCAGGCCTTGTTCCTGCTGGCCGCGTTCGCCCTCGGCATCTGGGCTTGCGACCGCGCCGGCCGCGATCTCGGCATGCCCGACCACGGCGGCATGGTCTGGGACGAGATGGTGGCGTTCTGGACCGTGCTGTGGCTCATCCCCGGTTCGGCCGTGGCGCAGGCTTTCGGTTTCCTGCTGTTCCGCCTGTTCGACATCCTCAAGCCGCCGCCCATCGGCCACTTCGACCGCAAGCTCAAGAACGGCCTGGGCGTGATGTGGGACGACATGATCGCGGCGTTCTATACGCTGCTGGTGTTCGCGCTGTACCTGCGCATCGCGGGCTGATGGAGGGACTATGTTCGACGACGAATTGATGGCGCTGTCCGCCGAGGTCGGCGGTTTCCTGCAGTCGCGCGCCTGGACGATGGCCAGCGCCGAGTCCTGCACCGGCGGCCTGGTGGCCGGGCTGGTGACGGCGGTGGCCGGCTCCAGCGCCTGGTTCGACCGCGGCTTTGTGACCTATACCAACGCCGCCAAGGTCGCCGAACTGGGCGTGAGCGAAGCCACCCTGGCCGCCCACGGCGCGGTGAGCGAGCAGACCGCGGCCGAGATGGCCGCCGGCGCGCTGCGCGCCGCCGATGCGCAGGTGGCCGTGTCCACCACCGGCATCGCCGGGCCGGGCGGCGCCGTGCCGGGCAAGCCGGTGGGCATGGTCTGCTTCGGCTGGGCATGGCGCGAAGCCGGCGCCGTACAGGTGCGCACCGCGACCCATGTGCTGCCGGGCGACCGCGCCGGCGTGCGCCGCGCCGCGGTCGAGGCGGCGCTGCGGGGCGTGCTGGCGCTCTGAGAACGGATGGCCGGGCGCTTATCGCGCCCCGGCATCCCGCTGCCCCGCCTGCGCCGCCGCGACGATCCAGTCGCGGAACACCGCCACGCGCGCATCCTGCGCGCGCCGTTCGGGGTAGACGAGATAAAAAGCGTTGTCTATGGGCACCCGCGGTTCCAGCGGCGCGACCAGCCGTCCGGCGGCCAGGTCGTCGGCGACCAGCGCGTGCTGTCCCATGGCCACGCCTATGCCTTCCAGCGCGGCCTGGTAGGCCAGGCTCACGCTTTCGAACGTCAGGCCGCGGTCGGGATCGATGCCGCGGGTGCCGGCGGCTTCCAGCCAGCGCCGCCAATAGTCGGGCCGGGCCACCGATTGCAGCAGCGTGTGGCGCGCCAGGTCGGCCGGCGCGGCCAGCGGCGGCCCGTTCTCCAGCAGCCTGGGGCTGCACACCGGCAGCAGCTCGATGCCGACCAGGAAAGTCGACATCACGCCGGGCCAGTCGCCTTCGCCCATGCGGATGGCGACGTCCGCGTCGTGGGTGTCGAAGTCCACCGGCTTGAGGGCCGTCGTGAAGACCGCGTCCTGCCCCGGGTGGGCGGCGTGGAAGGCGGGCAGCCGGGGCAGCAGCCAGCGCATGGCGAAGGTCATCGGACACCAGATGTGCAGCGGCTGGTCGTCGCTGCCGCGCATGGCGCGCCGGGTGGCGCCGGCCATCCGCTCGAATACGTCGCCCAGGTCGTCCAGGTAGCGCTGGCCGACCGGCGTGAGCCGGACTTCGCGGTTGGCGCGTTCGAACAGGCGTGCGCCGAGGAATTCCTCCAGCGCCAGGACCTGGCGGCTGACCGCGCCCGGCGTGACGTGCAACTCACGCGCCGCGCGCGAGAAGCTGCGCAGGCGCGCCGCGGCCTCGAAGGTGCGCAGCGGATAGAGCGGAGGCAGCCTGTAGCTCATGATCTGTGAATAAAACTCAACGAATTTGACTATAAATCGTTTGTGATGAGCCAGGGAAACGATGAGAATTCTTCACACAAGCCGTTCTGTTGGGCCGGCGCGGCCGGCCCCGGACCAAACGCATCCTATGGAGACCTCCCCATGACCAAGACCCTGCTGGGCAAGCTCGACCCGAAATGCGTCCGCAGCCTGGACATTCCCCGCCCGCCGGAAGGCCTGATCGAAGGTTTCAAGGCCCTGGGCGATGCCACCGGCATCGTGTCCGACGTCATGGACCATCTGAACATCGTGGGCGTGCTGCCCGGTTCGCTGCTCCGGCCCACCATCGCCGGCGCGACCATCGTCGGTCCGGCGCTGACGGTGCGCAATACCGTGTTGCCCGGCCATCCCAACGACAATGCCCGCGCCCACATCAACGGCATGGCCGAGATCGAGGCGCACAACATCGCCGAACAGGGCGACGTGCTGGTGATCGAAGGCGTACCCGGCGTATCGAACATGGGCGGCATCTCGGCCCAGGTCGGCAAGCGCCAGGGCGAGATCGGCGCCATCGTCTCGGGCGGCGTGCGCGACGTGGCGCATTCGCGGCGCGTCGGCTTCCCGGTCTGGTCTTCGGAACTGTCGCCCGTCACCGGCAAGTGGCGCATCGAGACCATCGAGGTCAACGGCCCGGTCCACATCCATGGCATACGCGTCAATCCCGGCGACATCATCGTGGCCGACGACACCGGCGTGTGCTTCGTACCGCGCGAACGCGCCGCCGAGATCCTCGAACTCTCGCGCAAGCGCGCCGCCATGGAGGACGCGCGCTGCGACGCCCTCGACCGCGGCGTCCCCATCCGGGACCTGCCCTCGGCTAGTTGAGGACCCCCCTACGCGCTTACGCGCGCCCCCCAGGGGGCGGCACTGGCGGACCGGCAAAGCCGGATCCGCTGTGCCCGTCATTCAACATTCGCGTGCGTGAGGGTAAGGCAGAAGAGCGAGTTGCTGCATACCAAGATCCCTTGCCTAGCCCCAGGATGCGGTGGATCCGGCTCTGCCGGTCCACCCGCTTCGCCCCCTTGAGGGGGCCCGCGTAAGCGGGTAGGGGGTGGGCTTCCCCTTGGTGCGTAGGGGGG
>NZ_UWPJ01000031.1 GCF_900606115.1 Pigmentiphaga humi | reverse complement strand
CGTCCGGGCGCAGGCCGATGACATCGGTGAACGTGCCGCCCCGACTCCTCCGCCCCGCCCGCGCGCTGGGAATTCTGGATAGACCGGGGCGGCACGTTCACCGATGTCATCGGCCTGCGCCCGGACGGCCGCCTGGCGACGGCCAAGCTGCTGTCGGAGAACCCCGGCCAGTACGAGGATGCCGCCATCGAAGGCATACGCAGGCTGCTCGGCCTGGCCCACGGCGAACCCGTGCCGGCGGCGCGCATCGGCACCGTGCGCATGGGCACCACGGTGGCCACCAACGCGCTGCTCGAACGCAAAGGCGAGCGGGTGCTGCTCGCGGTGACGCGGGGTTTTCGCGACGCGCTGCGCATCGCCTACCAGAACCGGCCGCGCCTGTTCGACCGCCGGATCGTCCTGCCCGATCAATTGGCCGAGCACGTCGTCGAGATCGACGAACGGCTGGGCGCGGACGGCGCCGTCGTTGCGCCGCTGGATGAGGAGCAGGCCCGCGCCGCGCTGGCCGAAGGGCGCGCCCGCGGCCTGGCCTGCATCGCCATCGCGCTCATGCACGGCTACCGCAACCCCGTCCACGAACAGCGCCTGATGCGGATCGCGCACGAGCTGGGCTACACCCAGGTCTCGGCATCGCACGCGGTCTCGCCGCTGATCCGCTTCGTCGCGCGCGGCGACACCACCGTGGTCGACGCCTATCTCTCGCCCGTGTTGCGCCGCTACGTGGACCGGGTGTCGGCGGCGCTGCCCGGCGTGCGGCTGCAGTTCATGCAATCGAGCGGCGGGCTGGCCGACGCGCGCGCCTTCCAGGGCAAGGATGCCGTGCTGTCGGGGCCGGCCGGGGGCATCGTCGGCATGGCCGGCGTCGCGGCGCAGGCCGGCTTCGAGCACGTGATCGGCTTCGACATGGGCGGCACCTCCACCGACGTCTCGCACTACGCGGGCCAGTACGAGCGCAGCTTCGACACCCAGGTGGCGGGCGTGCGCATCCGCGCGCCCATGATGAGCATCCACACCGTGGCCGCCGGCGGCGGCTCGGTGCTGCGCTTCGACGGCGCGCGGCTGCGCGTCGGCCCGGAATCGGCCGGCGCGGATCCCGGCCCCGCCTGCTACCGGCGCGGCGGACCGCTCACCGTGACCGATGCCAACGTCATGCTGGGGCGCATCCGGCCCGAACACTTTCCCGCCGTGTTCGGCCCCGGCGGCGACCAGCCGCTCGATGCCGGGACCGTGCGCCAGGGGTTCGCCGAGCTGGCCCGGCGGGTCGGCGGGGAAACAGGCAAGCCCGTGGAGCCGGAAGCGCTCGCGGCCGGCTTCCTCGACATCGCGGTCGCCAACATGGCCAATGCGATCAAGCTCATTTCCGTGCAGCGCGGCTACGACGTCACGCGCTACACCCTGGTCACCTTCGGCGGCGCGGGCGGGCAGCATGCCTGCGCCGTGGCCGACGCGCTGGGCATGACGCGCGTGCTCGCGCATCCGCTGGCCGGTGTGCTGTCGGCCTACGGCATGGGCATGGCCCGGCCCGCCGCGTTGCGCGAACGCACCGTCGAGCAGCCGCTCTCGCCGTCCGGCCTGGACGCCGCGCGGCGCGTGCTGGACGAACTGGCTCGGGCCGCGCGCGCGGAATTGGCGGCGCAGGGCTGCCATGCGAATACCGTCCAGGTCGTCTCGCGCCTGCACCTGCGCTATGCCGGCACGGACACCACCCTGCCGGTGGCGCTGGCCGACGCCCAGGCCATGCAGCGCGAATTCGAGCAGGCCTACCGCCAGCGCTTCGCGTTCTTGATGCCGGACCGGGCGCTGGTGATCGATTCGGCCGCGGTGGAAGCCATCGCGCACGAAGAGGCCGGCCAGGCCGGCCACGCGTGGTTCGCCCGGCCACGGCGCGCTCCCGGCACCCGCCTGCTTCCCGCCGAACGCGTCGCCCTGTACGCGGGCGGATCGTGGCAGGACGCCGCCTGGCATACCGCCGCGTCGCTGTGCGCCGGCGACACCCTGGAAGGTCCGGCGGTGATCGCGGACAGCAACGCCACCACTGTGGTCGAACCCGGCTGGCGCGCCACGGCGCGGGCCGACGGCGACCTCCTGCTCGAACGCGTGCAGGCCCGGCCGCAGCGCCGCGCCGTCGGCGCCGATGCCGATCCGGTCATGCTGGAGATCTTCAACAACCTGTTCATGTCCGTTGCCGAGCAAATGGGCTGGCGGCTCCAGAACACCGCGCACTCGGTCAACATCAAAGAACGGCTGGATTTCTCCTGCGCCGTCTTCGACGCCCAGGGCGGCCTGGTCGCCAACGCGCCGCACATACCCGTCCACCTGGGGTCCATGGGCGCCAGCGTGCGCGCGGTCATCGACGCGGCAGGCGGCGCCTTCTTGCCCGGCGACGTCTACGTGCTCAACGACCCCTACACCGGCGGCACGCACCTGCCCGACGTCACCGTAGTCACGCCCATCTTCGACGAGGCCGGCGCCCGGGTGCTGTTCTACGTCGGCTCGCGCGGCCACCACGCCGACATCGGCGGCCTCACGCCGGGCTCCATGCCGCCCGACTCGCTCGCTATCGACGACGAAGGCGTGCTGATCCCGCCCTTCCTGCTGGTGCGCGGCGGCCGGATGCGCGAAGCGGAAATGCGCGCGCTGCTGGCCGGCGCGCGCCATCCCGCGCGCAATGCCGACCAGAACATCGCCGACTTGCGAGCCCAGGTCGCCGCCAATGAAAAAGGCCGCGAAGAGCTGCTCGCCATGGTGCGGCAGTACGGCCTGGACGTGGTGCAGGCCTATATGCGGCACGTCCAGGACAACGCCGAAGAATCGGTGCGGCGCGCCATCAGCCGGCTGCGCGACGGCCGCTTCCGGGTCGAACTCGACAACGGCGCCCATATCGAGGTGGCGGTCGCCGTCGATGCCGCCACGCGCAGCGCCACGCTCGACTTCAGCGGCACCTCGGCGCAACTGCCCGACAATTTCAACGCCCCGCTCTCGGTCACCTCGGCCGCGGTACTGTACGTCTTCCGCACGCTGCTGGACGAAGACATCCCCATGAACGCCGGCGGCCTGAAGCCGCTCACACTTGTGGTGCCCGAGGGCTGCATGCTCAACCCGCGGCATCCGGCCGCCGTCGTCGCCGGCAACGTCGAAACCTCGACCTGCGTCACCAATGCGCTTTACGGCGCGCTGGGCATCATGGCCAGCAGCCAGCCGACCATGAACAACCTGACTTTCGGCAATGCGCGCCACCAGTATTACGAAACCATTTCCGGCGGATCGGGCGCCGGCGCGCGCTTCGACGAACAGGGCCGCGCGAACGGCGGCTTCGACGGCACCGCGGTCGTGCAGACGCACATGACCAACTCGCGCCTGACCGACCCCGAGATCCTGGAGCTGCGCTTCCCCGTGCGCCTGGAGCGCTACCGGCTGCGCCCCGGTTCGGGCGGCGCGGGCCGCTGGCGCGGCGGCGACGGCGGCATCCGCACCATCCGTTTCCTGGAGCCGGCCACGGTCTCGCTACTGGCCAACGGCTGGCGCCACCCGGCCTTCGGCCTGGCGGGCGGCGAGCCGGGCGCGCCGGGCCGCGCCCGCGTGCTGCGCCGGGATGGCGGCAGCCAGGAGCTCGGCCACGCGGACCGCGCCGAAGTCGCGGCCGGCGATGCGGTGGAGATCGAAACGCCGGGAGGGGGCGGCTACGGGGCCGCCCATCCTCCCGGCGCTCATTGAACGGAAACCTTGGCCCGGCGGACCACCGCGCTCCATTTGTCGATGTCAGACTTGATGATGGCGGCGAACTCGGCCGGCGTGCTCGCCTCCGGCGCCAGGTACATGTCTTCCAGCTTGGCGGCGGTTGCCGGATCCGCGACGAAAGCCTTGATCGCCGCGGCCAGCTTGTTCACCACGGCATCGGGCGTATTCGCCGGCGCCAATACGCCGAACCAGGGCTCGGCCACCAGTTCGCCCAATCCCGCTTCCTGCGCGGTGGGCACGTCGGGGAATTGCACCAGGCGCTTGCGCGAGGTCACGGCAAGCAGTTTGACCTTGCCCTCTTTGACGTAGGGCGCGGCATTGCCCAGCACGGTGACGAAGACCGGGACCTGTCCCGCCAGCACGTCGACCATGGCCGGGGCGCAGCCGCGGTAAGGCACGTGCGTGATGCTCGTGTCCGCGCTCAGGTTGAGCAGTTCCCCCGTCAGGTGCAGGATCGTCCCGCTGCCGCACGAGGCGAAGGCCAGCCGGGAATCCTTGGACTTGGCGAGCTTGATCAGTTCGCCCAGGTCGTTGGCCGGCACCCCCTTGCCGACGCCCAGCACGACGGGACCCCGGACGATGGTGGAGATCGGCTTGAACCCCTTCACCGCGTCGTATTCGATCTTGTCCTCGAAACTGGCCTTCATCGATAGCTGGTCGTTGGTGACGAGCAAGGTATAGCCGTCCGGCTCGGCCATCTGCACCTGCTGCGCGGCCACGCCTCCGCCCGCGCCGCCCTTGTTCTCTACGACGAAAGGCTTGCCGAATTTCTCCGACAGCTCCTGCCCGATCATCCTGGCCAGTTGGTCGGTCGTGCCCCCAGGGGAAGCGGCGGCGACCAGCTTGACGGGTTTGACCGGCCACCCCTCCGCAGCCTGCGCGGCGCAGGCGCCGCAAGCGATGGCCAATGCAGCGCCAAACGATATGACATTGCGCATGGAATCGTCTCCTTTAATGATTGTTGTGGCCGCCGGCCGGCGCTAGAGCGCTTTCAATGCCGGCAGCACCTCGCTGGCGAACAGCCTCTGGTTGCGCCAGGCCGGTTCGTTGCCCAGAGTGCCGAACTGCAGCATGGCGACGAAATTGCCCAGGCCGGTTTCGGATTGCACGGCACGGATCTTTTCCAGCACGGTCTTGGGCGACCCGACGATGGCCGTCCCCTGGTCGATGAGGCGCTCGATCGATTGCCTGCCCGTGCCCTTGCCGAAGCCGGAGCGCCCGATGGCCCGCTTGGCTTCCATCAATTTCTTCATCGAGGCCATCGAACTATAGCCAGGGGGCAGCAGCATTTCCGGCGTGAGGTTCAGATAGTCGTTGAACAGCGCCTCCATGCCCGCGCGCGCCTCGTCGATGGCCTGTTCGTCGGTTTCCGCGACGTAGACCGGCGCCGCCCACCCCAGTTGTCCGGGCTCGGCCTCGTAGCCGAAATCCCTGGCCTGCTGCCGATAGGCCAGCAAGTTCTTGATGACGGTGTCGCGCGCCGAGAACGTGACCAGGAAGGGATACTTTCTTTTCGGATCGGCCGCCCACTCGATGGTCTCCAGCGAGCCTTGCGACGGCACCCATACCGGCGGATGCGGCTGCTGGTAGGGCCGCGGCCATGGGTTCGCATACTTGAGTTCGTAATGTTCGCCGCGCCAGTCGAACGGCCCGGTCTCGGTCCACGCGCGGATGATCAGGTCGTGGGCCTCGTGGAAGCGGCTGTGGGATTCCGTGGGATTGATGAGAGACGAATGGTACTCGGCCCCGATGCCCCGCACGAACCCGGCGATGATCCGGCCGCGCGACATGCAGTCGAGCATGGAGAACTCTTCCGCGATGGTCATGGGATTGTTGACCAGCGGAAGCGCCCGGCCGAGGATGGCGATCTTGATCCGCTTGGTGCGCTGGATCAGCGCGCTGGCGATCAGATTGGGCGCCGGCATCAGGCCATAGGCGGTCTGGTGGTGCTCGTTCACGCACACGCCGTCGAAACCCAGCTCTTCGGAGCCCGCCAGCAGGTCGATGTAGGCCTCGTATTCCGCGGCGCCCTTCTCGGGATCGAAGAACCGGTTGGGAAGATTGACCCAGACCGAGCGATAGTCCTTCGATGCGGGAATATCGAGCGGGCGATAGGGCATCAGGGAGAAGTTGAGGATCTTCATGGGCGGACACCATCGATGAATTGGGAAATGCACTGCACGGCCGCGTCGGGACGCTCGATCAACGGCATGTGCCCGCATGCCGGCAGGATGTCCACGCGCCGGAAGGCCACGAATTTGCGCCACTCATCGGCAAAACCGGCCGGCAGGATCCTGTCCTGCTCGCCCCATACCAGTTGCGCCGGCGCCGAGATCCGGTGCAGCCAGTGTTTGAGTCCGGGGTTGTGCAGCCTCGGCGCCCATGCCAGCTTGGCGAACGCCACCTTGTTCCTCACCGCGATGTCGGCATCGACATTCGCCGACGCGGCACGCGCCGACTCGATGTACGCGCTGTCGTGATAGGAATTGGACAGCAGTTCGTCGTCGTTCCAGATGAACACGTCCCCGGCCTCGACGCCGGACGCGGCCAGGCCCGCCGGCGCGATCAGGGTCAGGCTGGCGATGTTCGAGCAGTTGCGCACGGCCGCCTCGGCGGCGATCCATCCCCCCAGCGAATGCCCGACTACGTGCACCGGCGTGCCGTCCGGCGCCAATTGCTCCAGCAGGTCGAGATAGAACATCGCGACGTCGCCCGCGGTCCGGACGCCGGGCAGGTCGCCCGAGCGCCCGAATCCGGGATGATCCGGCACGATGACCTCGTAGCGCTCCGCCAGGCTCTGGAATGCCTGTCCCCAGTTGCGCACGCCGCCCGCCCCGTGCAGAAAAAGAAGCCTGGCTCCCGAACCGCTCTTGCGCAGGTGCAGATCCACGCCGCGCACGTCGATGTTCATTTCCTGTTGCATGCTCGCCTCTCCATACCCGTTCCTCCCTTATGCCGACATGGCCGTCATGTGCCGCTCGTGCGCCAGCAGGACCTGCTGCGCGACCTGGCGCCCCACCGTGGCGAGCTGCGCCGCCGCGCCCTCGTCCAGGCAGCGCCCTTGTTGATCGAATATCTTCTGGCTGGTATTGATCACGCCGCCCAGCGGCGTGGGCCATCCGCGCAAGGCATGCACGATGGCGCGCAGATTGCTCAGGGCGGAGGCGGCGCCCTGCCAGCCGCCTCCGCAGCTGATCAGGCCCACGGGCATGCCGTCCAGGTACGGCCGCTCGCCCGTCCTCAGGTCCTCGACGTAGTCCAGCGCGTTCTTGACCAGTCCGGAAATGCCGCCGTGATAGGAAGGGCTGGCGATGATCACGCCCGAGGCCTCGCGCAGGGCGGCGATCAGCTTCCTCGCCGATGCGCTTCTGGCCGCCTCATTGGGCGAATACAGCGGCAGGTCCAGGTCGGCGCCGCTCAACTGCAGCACCTCCGTGCCGCATTGCCTGGCCGCCGCCAGCGCCAGTCTCAACGCGCACTCGGAGGAAGAATCGGCGCGCAGCGTGCCGCCGATTCCCACTACCAGGGGTTTCCCGTTCATCTCGTCTCCTTCGTCCAGCCTGTACGGCCCGCGCTGTCGCGGGCATGGCGCATGGACGAGACGATAGAAAGCCCGCGCCGGCCGGACAATGGCCGCGCCTGGATAAACGTTATCGATCAGGTAGATAACACCGGCTTGGCGCCGCTCCGGGCAGAGCCGAACACCGCCGCGATGGTGGCGCGCAGCCAGCGGCATCCCGCGTCATCGTGCGAACGTTCGTGCCAGTGCTGGCGGACGAGATAGCGCGGACTGGGAAACGGCAGCGCCACCCGCCGGATGTCCCCGGCGCCGCGCTCGAACGCCTCGGCCATGCTGACCGGCACGATGGAAATCAGGTCGCTGCCGCCCACGATGAAAGGAACCGCCATGTAGTGCGGCGTCACGATCAGCGCGGAGCGCGATAGGCCGTGCTGCCGCAGCGCCTCGTCGACGGCATCGACGCTCCGCCCTTCCGGCTTGACCACCACGTGCTGTTCCGTGGCCAGCGCCTTCAGGCCGATGCGGTTGCCCACGCGCGGATGCCCGCGGCGGGCGATGCAGGCGTAGGAATGCTCGAACAGGCGCTGCTGATAGATCCCGGCAGCCCGCAGGCTGGGGAAATAGCCGATCAGGAGATCGATCGCCCCGGCCATCAGCGCTCCTTCCGCCTCGTTCCGCCCGACGTCCAGCGTTTTGATCCGTATGCCCGGCGCCTCGCGAGCGAAGACGTCGATCAGCCTGGGCAGGAAGTTGAGCTCAGCGATGTCGCTCATCTGCAGATTGAAGACGCGGGTGCTGGTGGCCGGGTCGAATCGCTCGCGGCCGACCACCCGGCTTTCCAGTATGCCGAGCGCATCGGCGATCGGGCCCGCCAGCTCGGCCGCCAGCTTGGTCGGCTGCATGCCGCTGGCGGTCTTGGTGAACAAGGGATCGCCGAAATGCCGCCGGAGCTTGGCCAGGTCGTAGCTCATCACGGACTGGCTTCTGCCCAGCCTGTCGGCCGCCTTGCTGACGCTGCGGCATTCGAAGATGTGCTTGAAAACGATCAGGAGATTCAGGTCTATGCTCTCGACGCCCGCCTTCATGCCTGCCTCTCCATCCCAAGCTCCTCCTCCGTCCGCTCTTCCGTAACGCTAACGCATAGGAAGAGGGAGAAGAATCGGGACTTACGCTTTGCAATCCGGCCCCTCGCGCCGGGGGGCCGGATCGCCGCGCCTCAGTCGGCGCTGATCTTCAGCTCCTCGGCGAACTTCTTCCAGCGCGCGGTTTCGTCCATCATCAAGCGGTGGAAGGCCTCGCCCTGCGGCCCTCCCGCCTCGGCGCCGATCTGCTCGAACGCGGCAACCACCCTGGGCGACGCCAACGCGGCCGCGAGCGCCGACTGGAGCTTGCGCACCACCGGCTCGGGCGTCCCGCGCTGGACGGCCAGCCCTTGCCAATCCGCGAACCGCGACATTTCCGGATAGCCCAGCTCCGCCATGGTCGGCACCGCCGGCAGCACGTCCAGCCGCTTGGGGCCGTTGATCGCCAGGGCTTTCAAACGGCCCGCCTGGACCAGCGGCATGATGTAGGAGGAGCCGCCGAACATGAACTGATGCTGCCCGCCCAGCAGGTCGGTGACACCTTGGGGGATACGCGAGTACGGAATGTTCTTGGCCTGGATGCCCATCATCGCGGTGAATGCCTCGCCCGCCAGCGACGGCGTGGTGGCGATGCCCGAGGAGGGATAGCTGATCGGCGCCGTGCTGGCGCGGTAGCGCTCGATCATTTCCTTGACCGAGCCAATGCCCGAGGACGGCAGGACCACCAGGATGTTGGGCGACTCGCTGATCTGGCCGATGCCGGTGAAATCGTTGGCGATGTCGTAATCGGCGGAGCGGTAGATGCTCTGTCCGGCGGTGAGCGGCAGCGTCACGCTGAAGATGGTGTAGCCGTCGGCCGGCATGCGCAGCACCTCCCGCACGCCCGTCACGCCGGACGCGCCCGGGCGGTTCTCCACCACCACGCTCTGCCCCAGCACCGTGCTCAGTTCGGGCGCCACCACGCGGGCGGCATGGTCGATGGGAGTCCCGGTGGCGGCTGCCACGATCCAGCGCACCGGCCGGTTCGGATAATCCTGGGCACAGGCGGCGAACGAGCACGCCAGCGCCAGCATTCCGCCGGCGATCCGGCCCGATGTTTTCTTGTCCATGTCTACTCCTCCTTATTCTGATTCGATTGTCGCGGCTATCGCGACCCTCGGGCCATCAACGCTCGCAACAAGCGATCGCGTCGCACTGCACCAACAATCCGCGGCCGAGATCCTGGACGCGCGTGATGCGCGTCGGGCACGAACGGCCGTCCGGGAACACCGCGAGCCAGGCGTCGTTAAGCGCCTCGCGGCCGCTCCTGTCGGCCAGGCCCACGTTCACGTGGACCACGTCCTCGAGCCCGGCGCCTACCCGGGCCAGCATGGCCGCCAGGTTCTCGAACATGAGCCGGCATTGCGCCGCGAGGGTGTCCGGCAGCTCGCCCCCTGGATGCTGGCCGCCGACATTGCCCGTGGTCACCAGGGAACCGACCCGGCAGACATTGGGAATCGGCTGGGCGCCGTGCGCCATCCCTTCCAGGACGGCACTGGTTCTTCGCATGCTTCGCCTCCAATTGAACATATCACTGATGATCAGTATACTAAATCAATGCCGGATCCACCCCATGAATCGGCGCGGCGGTTTCTGCTTCGGACGTAAGCATAATACTGATCATCAGTATTAAACAATGGAAAACAGCAGGAGATCGATTTGCTATCCCACACCAACAACGACCTGGTCACCCGCACCAGCGCCGACACGCCGGGCGGCAAGCTGTTCCGCCGCTACTGGCAGCCGGTGGCGCTATCGCGCGAACTGCAGGCCGGCACGCCGCTGCCCGTCACGCTGCTGGGCGACGCCCTCGTTCTGTACCGCATGGATGACGGCGCGCCGGCGCTGATGGATCGCCATTGTCCGCACCGCGGCGTGGACCTGAGCTACGCGCGCATCGAAGGCAAGGCGCTGCGCTGCCTGTACCACGGCTGGCTGCTCGACCACGACGGCCGCTGCCTGGACCAGCCGGGCGAGCCGTCCACCAGCACCCAGAAAGACCGCATCCGCCAACCCGCCTATCCCTGCTTCGAAGCGGGCGGGCTGGTTTTCGCCTACCTGGGAGAAGGCGCGCCTCCGCCGCGCCCGGACCACGCCTTCTTCCGGGCCGACCCCGGCCAGCTCTACGTGAGCAAGCTGTTCCACAGCTGTAATTACCTCCAGGGGCTGGAAGGCTATTGCGACCCGCAACACCTCTCCTACCTGCATCGCTTCGAGCGCGAGGCTTCGCCGGATCCGGGCGCCACCAGCCTGTTCTCGGCCGACAGTTCGCCGCGCATCGACCTGGAAGAAACCGCGTACGGCCTGCGCATCTTCTCGACCCGCCAGTTCGGCGACGGCTCGCGCTATGTACGCATCAGCAACTACCTGTTCCCCAACGGCGCGGCCTTCGACGGCGATCCGGTGGTCGACCCGGCCAGGCGCATCGCGGCGCGCGGCTATTCCCTGAACTGGGCCGTGCCCATCGACGACACCCACCACTGGAAATACGTGGTGATCTTCCGCGAGGACGGTCCCGTGGACACGGCCTTCCTCGACCGCAACTTCGACGAAGTCGGCCCCGACTTCAAATCCAGCCGCAACGCCGCCAACCGCTATCTGCAAGACCGCGGCACCATGGACCGCTGCTTCGCAGGCATGGGCCACGGCTTCTACAACCACGACCTGTATGCCACCGAGAGCATGGGAGCCATCATGGACCGCACCAGGGAGCACCTGGGCGCGACCGACCGCGTGATCATCGCGCTGCGCAAGCAGCTGCTGAACAACATCCGCGCCCAGCAGGAAGGACAGCCGCCGCTTGCCGCCGGGCTGGACGGCGAGGCTTCTCCGCTGGCCGACATGATCGTGCACTCGACCATGCTGGACACCGAGGCGAGCAACCAGGAACTGGTCGCCTCCGCCCTGGCCAAGCGCCGGGAATCCATCCATGCATGACGCCGTGCCTGCCGCACACCGGTATTGAACCGACCCCCTGCCCGCCTCGTCCCCCAAGGAGACACCATGTTCAAGAACAAAGCCGTGATCGACATGCACGGCCACATGTCCACGCCGCCCCATTTCCGGGCCCTCGCCTACAACCTGACCGCGCTGCGCACCCCGTCCGGCACCCGGGTCAAGATGCCCGAGGCCGCCCAGCAGGCCGCGCTCGAACGCCATCTGCGCCTGCTCGATGAACGCCAGGTGGATATGCAGCTCATCTCGCCCAGGCCGGTGGCGATGATGCACTGGGAACGCCCGCACCTGGTCGAGAACTGGACGCAGATCACCAACAACGTCATCGCCGACCAGTGCGCGCTGCATTCCACGCGCTTCGCCGGCATCGCCCAGCTGCCGCAGACGCGCGAACTGAACATCGGCGCGTGCGTCGAGGAACTGCACCGCAGCGTCGAAGAACTGGGCTTCGTCGGCGCCCTGCTCAACCCGGATCCGGGCGGCGACCGCTGCGCGCCCGGCATGGACGACCCGGCCTGGTTCCCGCTCTACGCCGCGGCGGAAAAACTGGACGCCACGCTGGTCGTCCACCCCTCGGTCAGCTTCGACCGGCGCATCGAGAAGCTGCCGCACTCCTACCAGTACAACAACCTGACCGAAGAGACGCTGGCCACTGCATTGCTCGAGCGCGGCGAAGTCTTCGGCCGCTACCCGCGCCTGCGCGTGGTGGTGTGCCATTGCGGCGGCGCGCCGCGCAGGCTGCTGGCCGCGGGCGACACGCTGGACGCGAGCCAGCCGCCGGGGCCGTCCAACACCATCGCGGCCAGCGGCGAAAAAGCCGGCGGACAGGTCGGCATGCCCGGCTCCGAGGAAACCGACACGCTGCCCGACACGTCGGCCAATCTGTTCTTCGACACCTGCGCCTACGACCCCTTCTACCTGGAAGCGGCGGTGCGCCAGCGCGGTCCCGCGCGCATGGTGTTCGGCACCGAGACGCCGGGATCGGGCTCGGCCCTGCTCAACCCGCGCACCGGCAGGCCGGCCGACGACATCCTGGCCACCCTGGACAGCTTCGACTTCCTGAGCGAGGCGCAGAAAATCCAGATCGTGCACGACAACCCGCTGCGCATCTTCCCGCTGCTGCAAGGCAAGGAGGGCACATGGCAACGGTAACCCTGGGCCTGGGCACGGCGCACGGCCCGCAACTGATCGTCCCGCCGGAACTGTGGAAGCTGCGCGTGGAGGCCGACCGGAAGAACGCCTCGCTGCACTATCGCGGCGGCGTCTACGACTTCGAGACCCTGGCGCGCCTGCGGCGGGACGAAGCCTTGCCGCGCCATCTGACGCCGGAGGCGCAGGCCGCGCACTTCGAACGCGCCCAGGCGGCGCTGCGGCAAGTGCGCCAGGCCTATATCGACAGCGCGCCGGATATCGCCGTGATCGTCGGCAACGATCAACTGGAGATCTACACCGAGGCCAACATCCCCGCCTTCAGCATCTACCGCGGCGCCCACGTCGAGAACCGGCCGCTGCCCGAGCACGTGGCGCGGGCGCTGCCGCCCGGCATCCTGCAGGCCCAGGACGCCTACAGCCCACCCGCCGACGCGCGCTACCCCTGCCACCCCGAGCTCGCCGACTACCTGCTCGAAGCCATGATGGACCACGGCTTCGACACCGCGCAGTCCAGCCGGCTGCCGACGGGCCCGCACGGCAACGACTCGGTGCCGCATGCCTACGGCTTCGTGTACCGCAGGCTGATGGACGATCGTCCCATCCCCACCGTGCCCGTGATGGTCAACACTCATTACGCGCCCAACCGGCCGCGCGCCGCGCGCTGCTACGACTTCGGCGTGGCGCTGGGCCAGGCGCTGTCGGCCTGGCCGGGGTCGCTGCGGGTGGCGCTGATCGCCAGCGGCGGCATGACGCACTACGTCATCGACGAGTCCTTCGACCTGCGGCTGCTGGAGTTGATGCGCACGGGCGACCGCGCCGGATTGGCGGAACTGGAAGAAACCGCGTTCGCGGCCGGCGGCACGGCGGAGATCAAGAACTGGCTCCCGGTGGCCGGCGCGATGGCGGCATGCGGCCTGCCCATGCAGGTCATCGACTACGTGCCGTGCTACCGCTCGGAAGCCGGCACGGGCAATGCCATGGCCTTTGCCGCCTGGTCCGCGGACAAGGCCGCATAAGCCCGCCGGCCAACCGTCCGGCGTCCGGACCGCGCGCTGGCCCGGATGCCGGCGGAGCCCGCGGTGCTATGATTCCCGGCACCTTGGCGGGCGCGCCGCCGTCCGGCGCCTGCGCCCCCGTTCCCATCTGCCCCGGCGGTACCATGGAGTCCATGGAGTTGATCAGCTCACATCCGGCCCACTTGATCCGGCGCCTGCAACAGATCGCCGTTTCCATCTTCGTCGACGAGGCCGCGGCGTTCGACATCACGCCGGCCCAGTTCGCCGCCCTGATGTCCATTTACGAATATCCCGGCATAGACCAGCTCAAGCTGTCCTATTCGGTAGGCTTCGACCGCACCACCATTGCCGGCGTGGTCGAGCGCCTGGAATCCAAGGGACTGATCCAGCGCTACGTGGACGCGCACGACCGGCGCGCGCGCCTGCTCCAGCTGACCCCTGCGGGCCAGGCCCTGGTCCAGGAAACGAGCCCCCTGCCCGACCGCATCCGCGAACGGCTGCTGCGCGGCCTCACCCAGCAGGAAGCGGCCGAATTCGAACGCATCCTGGCCAAGCTGGTGGACGTCAACAACGAAGCCAGCCGCGTCCCGGTCAAGCGCATGGGCAAGCGCGCCGCCTCCAAAGCGCCGCGCAATGCCCGCGCCCCGCTGCTGGAAGCCGTGGCGTCGACCCGCTACGGCATCGCCGAAGACGAGCCGGACCAGCCGTAGATGATTGACACCATCGCACGGCATTGCTGTAATCGGGACTCCCACGGGGAGTAGCCGGAGCCAGCCTGGCTCACGCAACTGCCGTCAACACGGATCCTCGGCCAGACACGGCCGGGGTCCCGGCAGCGCGACCCGCCCACGCGGCGGAAGGCGAGACCGGACCAGACCTCATCCTTTCAGGAGAAGATCGCCATGGTCTCCATCGGCACCCCGCTGCTGTGGTCGCTGTTCGCACTTTTCGTCGCCGTCGCGCTGGCGGTGGACTTCCTCGCACTGAACCGCCAAGGCGCGCGCAAGGTCACCCTGCGCGCCGCCGCCATCTGGTCGGCCATCTGGGTCGCCGTCAGCTTCGTCTTCGTCGGGCTGCTGTGGTGGCGCCTGGGCGGCCTGGGCGGCGACGCGGTGGCGCGCGAACTGGCCAACGCCAAGGCGCTGGAATTCGTCACCGGCTACCTGGTCGAGAAAGCCCTCGCGGTGGACAACATCTTCGTGTTCCTGATGCTGTTCACCTACTTCGCGGTCCCGCCCGAGTTCCAGAAGCGCGTGCTGATGATCGGCATCCTGGCCGCGCTGGTGCTGCGCGGCCTGCTCATCCTCATCGGCGCCTGGATGATCGCCTCCTTCCACTGGATCCTGTACGTATTCGGCGCCTTCCTCGTCTTCACCGGCATCAAGATGTGGCTGGCCGCGGGCCAGGAGCCCGACCTCGACGCCAACCCCGCCCTGCTGTGGTTCCGCAAGCACCTGAAAGTATCTGACGACTACGACGGCGAGCGGTTCTTCACGCGGATCGACGGCCACCGGACCGCCACGCCCATGCTGCTGGTCGTCTTGCTGATCGGCGTCGTCGACGTCGTCTTCGCGGTCGACTCCATCCCCGCCATCTTCGCCATCACCACCGACCCGTTCATCGTGCTGACCTCGAACGTCTTCGCGATCCTGGGGTTGCGCGCCATGTATTTCCTGCTGGCGGGCATGCACGAGCGCTTCCACCTGCTGCCCTACGGCCTGGCGCTGGTGCTCGTGCTCATCGGCGCGAAGATGCTGCTGATCGACCTGTACAAGATCCCCGTGCAGTGGTCGCTGCTCGGCACGGTGCTGATCCTGGGCGCGACCATGGTCCTGTCGCTGCTGGTATCGCCCCGCCATCCTCCCTCGCCGCGCGGCGCCTACCCCTTCCAGCGCAAGCGCCAGGACGGCAAGCGCTCCTAGGCCGGGCAGGCCTTTCCAGGCTCCCGCCTCGGCCGGCGCGCCACGGCGGAAGCTTTCGTCATTGCGGCTGGTAGCCGGCGTCCTTGACCATGCCCGCCCAGATCCTGTTGGTATTGCGCACGCGCGCCGCCAATTCCGCGGGAGTGCTGGCGGCCGGGATGATGCCCAGCGCCGAGATCTTCTCCGCGAACTCCGGCGCCTTCACCAGCCGGGAAATAATGGCGTTGTAGTGCTGGATCGTGGCTTCCGGCGTGCCCGCCGGCGCGAACATGGCGGTGAAGATGACCTCTTCGTAGCCCTTGATGCCCAGTTCCGCATACGTCGGCACCTCGGGCAGGATGGCCAGCCGCTGCGTGCCGTTCACGGCCGCAATGCGCAGCCGGCCGGCCTGTGCGAACGGCAGCATCGCCCCCACCGAGCCGATGCCGGCGGGAACCTGGCCCGCCACCACGTCCTGGGCCACGGGCCCATCGCCCCGATACGGCACCGCCTTCAGATCGGCCTTCAAGGCCTTGCCCACGATGCCCACCGCGAAATCCGGCGCGCTGGCCGGCGCCGGCACGCCCACATTGCCCTGGCCCGGATGCGCCGCCGCCCATTGGCCGAACTCGCGCAGCCCGGACACGTTGCCCGCCACGGCGGGATTGATCGCGAATACGTCGGGATTGATCGCCACCAGCCCCACCGGCGCGAAATCCGCCTCCGGGTCGTAGCCCGGCTTGAGCAGCGTGAGCGGAATCATCGATACCGAGTGGCTGTTGGACAGGAACAGCGTCAGGCCGTCCGGCCGCGACGCCTTCAAGGCCTGCGCCGCGATCTGGCCGCCCGCGCCCGGCTTGTTCTCCACCACCACCGGCCGGTTCAGCGCCTGCTGCATGCCCAGCGCAAGATGACGCGCGATTACGTCCGTGCTGCCGCCCGGCGCGAAGCCCACGAGAATGCGGATGGGCGCATCGGCCGCGCTGGCCGGCGCGGCTGAGCCTGCCAGCACGGCGGCCAGGGCCAGCGCCATCGCGCGGAACGGAAGAAGCGGTTTCATGGTGAAAAATCCTTGCAGAGGAACGACGAATAACGAGCGGGAATAGCTTACCGCAGCCGGGTCGAGGCGGCCGCGCCTTCTACGCCGGAGCCGCCGCGGGCCCGCGGGTCGCCATCCGGAACGCCGCCAGCCCCGCCAGCGTGAGGAAAATCTGCACCAGCGCGCAGGCGATGGCCGGATCGCTGCCATAGCCCACCAGCCGGGTACCCACGGCCCCCGCCGCCATCTGCCCGAAACCATACAGGCCCGCCGCCGACCCCGTCAGCCCGGGCGCCACCGACAGCGAACGGGACAGCGCCGCCGGGCTGGCCATGCCCGCGCCCATCGTCAGCGTAAAAGTAAGCGCGATCAGCAGCGGCACGTTCAGCCATCCCATCGTCTGCACGATCAGGAACAGCACCGCCATGCTCAGGCTCAGGCACACCCCCATGTAGAGGAAAAGCTCGGTCTGCAAGCGGCCGACCAGGCGCCGCGTCAGCGACGATCCCAGGCTGGCGCCGACGATGGTCACGGCGGCGAACCAGCCTATCTGCGAAATCGGCAGATTCAACTGCCCATGCACGATATAGGGCGCCGTCGCCAGATAAGGATAGAGCGCCGTGCTGGAACAGGCGCCGCCGAGCATAAAGCCCACGAAACGCCGATTCGCCGTCAGCCTGCCATAGTCCTTCGCGATCTTGCCGAAGGCCAGCGCCGACCGGTTCTGATTCGTTTCCGGCAGCAGCCGCCAGGCGCACAGCACCATCACCGCGGCGATGCCCACCAGGAATACGTAGATCGACCGCCAGCCGAACTGGCCGGCCAGAAAAGACCCGAGAATGGGCGACAGGCCCGGCCCGACCAGCGTCAGCAGGTTCAGCAGCGCCAGATCCTTGGTCGCGCGCTCCGGCGTGGAAATATCGCGCACGATGGAACGGCCCAGCGTAATGCCCGCCGCCCCGCCCAGCGCCTGGGCCAGGCGGGCCGCCAGCAGCCACTCCAGCGTCGGCGCGAACAGCGCGAAAACGCTCGACACCAGGTACAGCCCCAAGCCCACCAGCAGCGTCGGCTTGCGCCCGATCGTGTCGGAAACCGGACCGTAGATGAGCTGCCCGAACGCCAGCCCCACCACATAGAGCGTAATGGTCTGCTGCATGCCGGCCGGGCTGGCTCTCAGATCAGCGCCGGCCAGCGGCAGCGCCGGCATGAAAATATGCATGGCCATCGTGCCGCTCAGCGTGACCAGCACCAGCAGCCACAGGGGAGCGCGAACGGACGGCGAAAAAGGCCCCGACGCTGGAGGCGCCTGGATAGACTTCTTCATGCATCCCGCCCCTTCAGCGCATCGAAACGGCGGGCGATCTTCTCCAGCGTCTGCCGCGTCACCCGCAACTCGTCCGCGCTCAGGCCGGCCAGTATGCTGTGCTCGATCTCCATGCTCTTGGCCAGCAACTGTTCGACCCTGGCCTGCCCCTGCCGGGTCAGGCATATCGCCTTCGCCCGCCGGTCCGACTCCTCGACCTCCCACTCCACCAGCCCCATCTGCCGCAGCTGGGTCAAGACCCGCACCAGCGACGACTTCTCCAGCGACAGGATCTCCGCCAGGTCCTTCTGGCGCATCGCTTCGCCCCGGTCGTACAGCGCCAGCAGCGGCGCGCGCGACGCGTCGGACAGCCCCATTTCCTTGAAGTGCAGATCGACCGAACGGCGCCATTTCCGGTAGACGGCGCCCAGCAGGCGGCCGAAGCGGGCATGGGCCTGGTCGGGGTCGAAGGGGGGTGGTGTGGGAGCGGAAATAGGTTGCATGCGAACTATTTTGCTTGATAAATAGTTCGCATGCAACCTATTTTTGTGGCGGCACTACCCCGCTGAACCGCTGATCGTCAGTTTCTTAGATGGGAGTGGCCTGCCCCGTTCACGCTCTTCCACCAAATTTCCGGGCCAGGCCGACAATACGGACGGCGGCAATCGATTAATCAATACGCCCGATTTTCTGCACCGTCGCGGTGAGCATGCTTGCGTCCTCGGCCCAGTATTTTTGGAATTCAGGACCGTCCAGAAACGCGATTTCGGATCCGGCGGCCAATACCAGTTCTTTTACCCGTGAACTTTGGGCGGCCTCTCTTGCAGCGGTGCGCAAGCGCTGCCGGACATTATCCGGAATGCCTTTCGGCGCAAACAGGCCCGCCCATTGCGGAAACTGCACGTTGTAGCCTGATGCGATCAAACTGGGAACATCGGGAAAAACATCGACGGGCGCGGTGCCGTAATGGGCGAGCACCCGCAGCTTGCCTGCTTTGACATGCTCCACCACCGACGCGGGAGAGGTGACCAACGCCTCTACCTGGCCGCCGAGCAGCGCCATGGTCGCGGGGGCCGCTCCCGTGTACGGCACGTGGACCATTTTCAAATCTGCCTGCTGGCGTAGCGCTTCCATGAAAATATGCTGCGTGCCATAAGTGCCGGAAGAGGCATAGCTGATCTCCCGTTCACCCCCCGTCTTGACGAAATCCGCCACGCTCCGCCACTTGCTATTGGCGTTGACGACCAACACAACCGTCTCGGCCGTGAAACGCGCGATTCCCTCGAACTGGTTCATCGAGTACATCGGCTTGCGGTTCATGATCTTGTCGGCCTCGGGAATGACCGAGATCGAATTCAGCGCGAGCAACAAGGTATAGCCGTCCGGCGCTGAATTCGCCACATGCGCCATACCGATCCCGCCGCCTGCTCCCACCCGATTTTCCACCACCACGGGTTTCCCCAAGGATGTCTGCAAAGCTTCCGCAACCGGGCGAGCGATTTTGTCCGCAACACCGCCGGGTGCGAAAGGCACCACGAGGGTGATGGGGCGAGTAGGCCAATTCGTTTGCGCCTGCAGCAGCGACGGCGCCATGAAGACCGCGGCAATGGCGCACGATCGAATAGTGTCTCGGAACATTTCTATCTCTTTTATTTACGTTACCGGACCGATGTTAGGCATCGCCAAAATCGGATGTCCAACTAAAATTCTTTGTAGCGCCTATGAAAAAATATCATTGCGCCGCCACGGGCACGTAAAGCATCGATCTGATAGCCTAGTCCGCGATCAGCTTCGAGGACGATACAGTGCCCTACACCACTCCCCCCAGCATTATCGAAAGAATCGAACGCCGCCGTGGGCAGACCGTCCCGGCTCTCGATCCGGCGACCACCGCGCTCGTTATCGTCGATATGCAGAATTATTTCGTCCGCGAGGACTATGCTCCCCGCTCGCATGCCGCGCGCGGCATCGTAGACGAAATCAACAAAGTGGCCGAGGCGGTTCGCGGAAGCGGGGGGATGGTCGTCTGGATCCAGACGACGGCCGAAGGCGCGCTTCTGCACTGGTGGCGCCATCATGCGGAAGGGCTCAACGCACGTGCGCGCGGCCTGAGACTCGAAGGGCTCAGCGAGGACAGCTCCGGTTTCTCCCTTTATGAGGGATTGGATCACCGGCAGGAAGATATCTACGTCAAGAAAATAAAGTTCAGCGCATTTGCGGAGGAATCGTCCCGCCTGGACGCCATTCTGAAAGAGCGCGGCATCGAGACCACGGCGATCTGCGGCACGTTGACCAACGTATGCTGCGACTCGACAGCCCGGGACGCCATGATGAAGAACTACAGGTCCATCATGATCTCAAACGCGAATGCCGCACTGACCGAATCGGAACACGGTGCCTCGCTCGACACGTTCCAGGCATTCTTCGGTTACGTCATGAACGGGGACGAATTTATCGCGCATCTGGACGCGGGAGCCGTTTAAGAGGTGCGCCAGCCACGCGGCGTCAACTGGCGAACGCCGCCGGCACGGCGATCGCCAAGACTCCCGACTGCCTCCATGCCAAGGCGTACATCGCGCTGTTGTGCATCGTCCTGGCGGTAATACAGGCGGTCTGCGAGCTGCAGCTCCGCCCGGACTGCATGTTCATGACATCATAGAGGTACGCGCAAAACAACGTACAACGTGCCAATGTTCTCAATTATTCCAATGACGATCGATGACTATGATTCGGTCATGGATTTAATGAAAAAGACGCCCGGAACCACCTTCCGCGACGCAGACTCCTATGAAAATACCCGCCGTTACCTGGAGAGAAATCCCGAGCTGAGCTTCATTGCGAAGATCGAGAGCGAAGTGGGGGGTTTTATTATGTCCGGCCACGACGGGCGGCGCGGATACCTTCAACATCTCGTCGTTGCGCTGGCACACAGACGAAAAGGCATAGCGAATGCGCTCGTTGAATCCTGCCTCGCCCGCCTTGAATCGATCGGCATAACAAAAAGCCATATCGATGTGATCAAAACAAATCTCGATGCTCAAAAATACTGGGAGCATCGAGGGTGGATTTTAAGAACCGACATCCACCGCTATTCATTCATCCGCAACGGCAGGGAAAACTCCTAACGATTTGATTGCAGGAAGAGAACGGCCCGCGCATCGACCTGCCTGTTGAAACTGACCTGCTCCCCGTGATTAGTACCAAAACGATGTAGGGTCCGTTCCAAGAGGAACGGCAATGAAAAAGCGATTCACGGAAGAACAGATCATCGGAGTGCTCAAGGAAGCCGATGCAAGCGTTAAACGAACATTGGTTCCTGTCATTGCGGCAGGCCAAATCGTTGATAGAAGCATGGCGCATCGAGTACAACACCGAACGGCCACATAGCTCTCTGGGCTATCTGGCGCCGGCGCAGTTCGCCAAGGGCTATCGGCAAGAAGAGATTTTTAACCCCGGACTCTAAATCAACTTAGTACTAAATCCGGGGGCAGGTCAGCCTGGCTGGGCCTGCTGTCGTGCGGCGCCGCGATGACGGCCCTGGGCTTGAGCTATGCGCCGCGCCGCCTCGTGGCTGGCGCTGGGGCGGCAGCGGTAGCCGGGCTGGGAGCGCTCATCCGAGCGGTTTTATCGCATACGTAGCAATGACGTCCGCGGGCGTAGCAGCCGGGCCGATACGGATCAACAAGCAGGCTCGGGAAGTCGCTGTTGCCTGGATGCGGTAGAACGGGGCCGTTCGGCCGTTCTACATGTACGTACTCCCGGATCTGAGGGGCTATTCAGGGACACCGCTACTCTGTTCAGAACGCCCCGGTTCACTTTTCTAGGGATCCCCCTGGCTGTCGCTGGCTGCGCATTCCGGCCACGATTTTCAGGTCCTTGCGTGTGCTTAGTTCGCGGTAGGCATCGGTTTCAATGCCGTAGGCGGCGATCTTCGAATCGGCATCGTGGTGGACACCCCAGCCGAACTGCTTGACCAGCGGCGAGGCGCGCAGGCAGGCCTGGGGCTTCGCGAAGAACGCCTCGCGCGCACGCGCGCGATCTTCCGGGGCAATGCCCTGGCGAATGGCGTGCACCTCGAACAGCAACTCGTCGCTGGTGAAGTAGTAAGGCTGCGCAGTCAAGAGCTGGTGCTGGATCTGCGCGGTGGAGCCTGCTTTCGACGGCGCCTGGCCCATGGTGACCGTACTGTCGGGTGAAACCGTGATAAAGGTTGCTACGTAGTTGGTTGTCATGGTGTTCCTTGGCGCTTCACCCGCGGCTTCTGTCCGGGGATAGATCTCCGCCATTACTCAATTGACTAAAGTTGAGTGCCATCCACCGCTATTCATTCATTTGCACGGCAGATCAAATTCCTAACGATTTGATTGCAGGAAAAGAAAGACTGACGCATCAACTAACCTGTTGAAACTGCCCTGCGCAGCCCCCCATTAAGTGCGAAGGAGTCCGAATTGCAAGTCAAACGTGTAGTGGCCAACGTTGAGACGCCCGATCCCAGTCGAGCCCGCACCTTTTATCAAGACATTCTCGGCCTCGAGCTTTTGATGGATCACGGCTGGATTCAAACCTATGGATCTCGTGCCGAAATGACCGTTCAATTGAGCTTCGCGGCGGAAGGCGGATCCATGACCCCCGTGCCGGACCTATCCATCGAAGTGGACAATGTAGACGAGGCGCTCCAGCTTATGAAGGATTCAGGCTTTTCCGTCGAGTACGGGCCAGTTGATGAACCGTGGGGGGTTCGCCGGTTCTACGTACGCGATCCGTTTGGAAAGCTGGTCAACATCCTTGCACACATCCAAGGCCATGCGATACGCAGGTGATCAAGACAGACGCTGTACTTCGCTATCAGAAGCTGTCTCTGCAGATTGAACATCGGCTTGGGGCCACAAGCGGCCGTCGGGATAGAACAAAAAAGCCGTTCCCGCCTAAGCAGGAACGGCTTCTTCTTGTGCTGGTGCCCGGGGCCGGAATCGAACCGGCACGCCTTGCGGCGGGGGATTTTGAGTCCCCTGCGTCTACCAATTTCACCACCCGGGCAGGGCTTCGGCGCGAGCGGCCGAAGGGAGTGAGCCGCAGATTATAGCCACAATTTTGCGGTACTCTGTCCTTCTTACCTAAACGGAGCAAACCATGGCCCACGCAAGTGCCCGCCACATCCTGGTCTCGTCCGAGGCCCAGTGCAACGAACTGAAGGCCGCCATCGAAGGCGGCGCCGATTTCGCGCAATTGGCCCGCGAGCACTCGTCCTGCCCGTCGCGCGCGGACGGCGGCAATCTGGGGACGTTCGGCCCCGGCCAGATGGTGCCCGAGTTCGACAAGGTCGTGTTCAGCGCGCCCGTCAATGTCGTACAAGGTCCCGTCAAGACCCAGTTCGGCTATCACCTGGTGGAAGTCACCAGCCGCCAGGACTGACGCCCGACGCTTGGCGCCCAAGGCGCCAGGCTGTCATCCAGGCCGCGCCGCACGCGCGGCCTTGTGTTTTCCCCCGCTGCCGCTCGGCACGCTCCAGGCATCTCAACGGCCGAGACGCCGGCTTGAACCGCCTTCCCTCCCTCTCTTAGTCTGCACTCCTTGCCAATAAAAGCATCGGCCGCCCGCGCGCCGAGCACCGAGGAGGAGCCCATGACTATCCGCAACTTCTGCATCCTGGCGATCGCCTGCCTGATGAGCGCCGCCGCGAACGCGCGCGAAGCAGCCGGCGCGGCGCCGCCTGTGCAATCGGGGCCGCCGGAAATGGTGGTGACGCTGCTGGGCACGAGCACGCCGGATCTGTCGGAGCGGCGCTTCGGCTTTTCCGTGTTGGTGCAGGCCGGCGGGCTCAATCTGGTTTTCGACGCCGGACGCGGCGCGGCGATCAGGCTGGGGCAGTTGCGCATGCGGCCGTCGGAGGTGGATGCGGTATTCCTGACGCATTTCCACTCCGACCATATCAATGGCCTGGCCGATCTCTGGATGACGGGCTATCTGGGCGCGGGCCGCAACGGCAGGAAGATGCCGCTCGAGCTTTACGGCCCGCACGGGACGGAGAAGCTCGCGCGCGGCATGATGGAGACCTACCAGGCCGATGCGACGATCCGCTTCGCCGATGAGCCGTCTGCCCTGCCCG
Organism: Pigmentiphaga humi; assembly: GCF_900606115.1. Classification (GTDB taxonomy): domain Bacteria; phylum Pseudomonadota; class Gammaproteobacteria; order Burkholderiales; family Burkholderiaceae_B; genus Pigmentiphaga; species Pigmentiphaga humi. Next base: position 38,819 of record NZ_UWPJ01000031.1, on the reverse strand, counting down.
CCTCGCGGATCGCCGCGCGGGACGCCGCTCCGGGCGTGGTGTTCGAGCGGGCCGGGGTCAAGGTGACGATGTTCCAGGTGTTCCACGGCGCGGAGATCGAGCCCGCCATGGGCTACCGGGTCGACTACGCCGGCCGCTCGGTCACGCTCAGCGGGGATACGCAGCCCCACCCCAATGTGGAGAAATTCGGAGCGGGCGCGGACGTGCTGATCCACGAAGTCGCGCTGGCGCCCGGCGACATCGAATTGACGCCGCGCATCCGCGAAGTGCTCGCCCACCACACCTCGCCGGAGGAGGCCGGCGCGCTGTTCCGGCGCGCGGCGCCGCGGCTGGCCGTCTACTCGCATATTTCGCGGCTGCCCGGACCGCGCGGCCGGGCGACGCTGGAAGACCTGGTGAAGCGCACGCGCACCGCCTACGCGGGCCCGCTCGCCGTCGGCGAGGACTTGATGCGCATCCGCATCGGCGAAGGCATCTCCATCCTGCAAATGCAGGACAACTTCTGAGCCGAGGACGCCGAACCCGCGAGAGTAGCGCAGGGCGCCCCGGAATCAGCGAGGCGTCATGCCAAGGCTAGGACGCGTCGCCAGGCTCGGAAGAAGGCGCGTCGCCCGCGTTCGCGGGCGACGGGGTCTTGGCCGGTTTCTTGGTCTGGCGCTGCTGCCGCCGGGCCAGCATCCTGGCTCGCTGCGCTTCAGCAGCGGTGACCGTACCGCTGGGCGCGCCGGCCAGGTCCACGCGCGCGCTGCCTTCCGTCAGGCAGCTCCAATAGCGTTTGCCTTGGCACCAAGCGGCCAGGGCCTGCTTGAGAATCTCCGCATCCAGGCCATGCGCGGCGTTCTGCTTGAGGTCGTCGAAGATGCCGATCTTCAGCGGCAGCTTGGGCGCAGGATGTTTGGGGAACACGCCTGGAAAGTGGCGCTGCAGCCGCGAAATCGCCACCACCACGGGGTCGACCGCAGGCTGTGCGGCGGCGCGCGGCCGCGATGGGGGTTTGCGCGGGGCGCGGGTTTGCTGCTTCTTCTGTTCGGCGAGCTGCTGCTTGAGCGCCGCCAGCGCTTCGAATCCCATGTCTGTCCGTCTGTGTCTGGGGGGATGGAAAACAGTGTAGCCCGTCGCCTCGCCATATGGCGTCGCGGCAATGGAAGTTTGCCCGAATATCCGCAATGCCGATGGCGGCGCGGGTAGGACCTACGGACGCTTGATGCGTAGGTCCAGCGTTCGAGCCATTTACCGCCCACCAGCGGCCGGCGGGTTAACATAGGCGGTTTTTCCGCTTTTCTTTCAAGCCCTTACGCCGTGTCCGAGCTGACTCTCGACGATTTCGATTACGACCTGCCGCCCGAACTGATCGCGCAGGCCCCCGCGGCGGACCGAACCGCCAGCCGCCTGCTGCACCTCGACGCCGCGGGCGCGCTGCACGACCGCCAGTTCGCCAACCTGCCCGGCCTCTTGCGCCCGCACGACCTGCTGGTGTTCAACGATACGCGCGTGATCAAGGCGCGCCTGTTCGGCGAGAAACGCAGCGGCGGCAAGGTCGAGGTGCTGGTCGAGCGCATTACCGAGCCCGACCGGGCGCTGGTGCACCTGCGCGCGAGCAAGTCGCCCAAGGCGGGCGCGGTGATGCGGCTGGCGGATGCGTTCGAGGTGACGATGCTGGGCCGCGAGGCGGACCTGTTCGACCTGCGCTTCCCCGCCCCGGTGCTGGAACTGCTGGCCGAGCATGGCCAGACGCCGCTGCCGCCCTATATTACGCATACGCCCGATACCGGCGACGATACGCGCTACCAGACGGTCTATGCGCGCGAGCCGGGCGCGGTGGCCGCGCCGACGGCCGGCCTGCACTTCGATGAGCCGCTGCTGGAGACGCTGCGCGCGCAAGGCGTGGAAACCGCGTTCGTGACGCTGCACGTGGGCGCCGGCACGTTCCTGCCGGTGCGCGCGGACAAGCTGTCCGAGCATGTGATGCACAGCGAGCTCTATACGCTGCCGCAGGCGACCGTGGACGCCATCGCGCGCGCCCGGGCCGCGGGCGGGCGGGTGATCGCGGTGGGCACCACCAGCGTGCGCGCGCTCGAATCGGCCGCGGCGTCGCACTGGCCGCTGCAGGCCACGCGCGGCGATACGCGGCTGTTCATCACGCCCGGCTATGCCTTCCGCGTGGTCGATGCGCTGGTCACCAATTTCCACCTGCCCAAGTCGACGCTGATGATGCTGATCTCGGCGTTCGCGGGCATGGACCCCATCCGCCGCGCCTACGCCCACGCGGTGGCCCGGCGCTACCGCTTCTTCAGCTACGGCGACGCGATGTTCATCGAACACCGGCCGGCGCAGGCCTGATCCACGATACCTTGTACAGCCCGATGAACGGACTCTCATTCGAATTGCTGGCCACCGACGGCCAGGCGCGCCGCGGGCGCGTCACCCTGAACCACGGCGTGGTCGAAACGCCGATTTTCATGCCGGTGGGCACCTATGGCACGGTCAAGGCCATGGCCCCGTACGAACTGGAGGAGATCGGCGCGCAGATCGTGCTGGGCAATACCTTCCACCTGTGGCTGCGGCCCGGCACGCAGATCATCGATGCGCATGGCGGCCTGCACGGTTTCATGCAGTGGCACAAGCCCATCCTGACCGATTCGGGCGGCTTCCAGGTATTCAGCCTGGAAGGCCTGCGCAAGATCACCGAGGAAGGCGTGCGCTTCGCCTCGCCGATCGACGGCGCCCGGCTGATGCTGACGCCCGAGGAGTCGATGCGAATCCAGCGCAGCCTGAATTCGGACATCGCGATGGTGTTCGACGAGTGCACGCCCTACGAGATCGAGGGCCGCCCCGCCACCGCCGAGGAAGCAGCCAAGTCCATGCGCATGTCGCTGCGCTGGGCGCGGCGCTCGCGCAATGCCTTCGACGAACTGGAGAATCCCAACGCGCTGTTCGGCATCGTGCAGGGCGGCATGTTCGAGGCGCTGCGCGACGAATCGCTGGCCGGCCTGCAGGAGATCGGTTTCCACGGCTACGCCATCGGCGGGCTGTCTGTGGGCGAGCCCAAGGAAGACATGCTGCGCATCCTGCGGCACGTCGGCCCGCGCCTGCCGCAGGACCGGCCGCGCTACCTGATGGGCGTCGGCACGCCGGAAGACCTGGTCGACGGCGTGTCCCACGGCGTGGACATGTTCGATTGCGTCATGCCCACCCGCAACGCCCGCAACGGCTGGCTGTTCACCCGCTTCGGCGACGTCAAGATCCGCAACGCGCGCTACCGCGACGACACCAAGCCGCTGGATGAAACCTGCGGCTGCTACACGTGTCGAAACTTCTCGCGCGCCTACCTGCACCACTTGTTCAGGTCGAACGAGATCCTGGGCGCCCGCCTGAACACCATCCACAATCTGCACTACTACCTGCAATTGATGCAGGAGATGCGCGACGCCATCGATACCGGCACGTTTTCCGCCTGGCGCGCGCAATTCGCCGCGCAACGGGCCCGGGGAGTCTAGGCTCCGCTACGGACCTGTACAATCCGGCAGCGCGCCGGCAGGTGCTCGCGGCTACCGGGCGGCGCGGAGGCCCGATGTGGGTTATCCCTAGACAGTGCCCGGAACCGCCCCAGGCGGGCTGGGCTACAATTTTGAGTTGTTTTCGACGCAAGTCATTGATTCCGGAGAAGAAATGCTGACATCCAACGCGCTCGCCAACGTCCTGGCGCAAGCTGCCCCTGCGGCGGGCGGCGAAGGCGCCCTGATGGGCATGCTGCCCATCCTTCTGATGTTCGTGATCCTCTATTTCCTGATGATCCGTCCTCAGATGAAGCGCCAGAAGGAACACAAGAACTTGGTCGCCGCCCTGGCCAAGGGCGACGAAGTGGTCACGGCGGGCGGCATCCTGGGCAAGGTCGTCCAGGTCAACGATACCTATATTTCGCTGGAAGTCGCTCGTGAAGGCGAGCGCGCCGTGGAAGTGCTGGTCCAGAAGACCGCCGTCCAGACCGTGCTGCCCAAGGGCACGATCAAGGCGCTGTAGGCCGGGCGTCTCATCGCTGGCCGCCGGTTCCTCCCGGCGGCATCGATGCACCCGGGGGCGGGCGCCAGGCGCCTCGGCCCCCTTTTTCGCATCTTGCGGCTTGTTCCAGCGGCACAGGCGCCGGTGCGCCAGCCTTCCGAGGTTTGATTACCGATGAATCGCTACCCTCTCTGGAAGTACATCATGGTCGCCGTGGCGGTCGTGGTCGGCTTCGTCTACACCCTGCCGAACTTCTTCGGCGAATCCCCCGCCGTGCAGGTATCCAGCGTCAAGGCGACCGTCAAGGTCGACAATGCCATGGCGGGCCGCGTCGAGCAGATCCTGCAGGACGCCGGCATTTCCAATACGGGGCTGTACTTCGAGCAGAACGGCCCGGTCGGCACGGTGCGGGCGCGCCTGGCCTCGACCGACCAGCAACTGCGCGCGCGCGACGTGCTGGAAAAAACCCTGAACCCAGACGCCGCCGACCCGAACTACGTGGTCGCGCTGAACCTGCTGTCGGCCTCCCCCGCCTGGCTGCGCTCGCTGCACGCCTTGCCCATGTACCTGGGCCTGGACCTGCGCGGCGGCGTGCACTTCCTGCTGCAGGTGGACATGCAAGGCGCGCTGACCAAGCGCTACGATGCCATGACCGGCGACGTGCGCACGCTGCTGCGCGACAAGAACATCCGCCACAACGGCATCGACCGCGTCGGCCAGAGCATCGAGATCAAGCTCCGCGACGCCGCCACCCGTGACGCCGCCCGCGACGTTCTGCGCACCGGCCTGCCCGACCTGCAGCTGAACGACCAGGACGCCAGCGGCGAATTCAAGCTGGCCGGCGCGCTCAGCCCGCAGGCGATCAAGACCGCGCAGGACAACGCGCTGCGCCAGAACATCACGACGCTGCACAACCGCATCAACGAACTGGGCGTGGCCGAGCCGGTCATCCAGCAGCAAGGCGCCGACCGCATCGTGGTCCAGCTGCCGGGCGTGCAGGACGTCGCCAAGGCCAAGGACATCCTGGGCCGCACCGCCACCCTGGAAGTGCGGCTGGTGGACGACTCGCCCGAGGCGACCAGCGCGCTGGCCAGCGGCACCGTGCCTTTCGGGCTGGAGCGCTACACCGACCGCGACGGCCGCCCGGTGCTGGTGCGCCGCCAGGTCATCCTGACCGGCGAGAACCTGCAGGATGCCCAGGCCGGCTTCGACAGCCAGAACCAGCAGCCCGCCGTGCACCTGACGCTGGACTCCAAGGGCGCGCGCATCTTCCGCGACGTGACCCGCGACAACGTCGGCAAGCGCATGGCCATCCTGCTGTTCGAAAAGGGCAAAGGCGAGGTCGTCACCGCGCCGGTGATCCGCACCGAGATCGGCGGCGGCCGGGTGCAGATCTCGGGCAGCATGAGCACGGTCGAGGCCAACGACACCGCGCTGCTGCTGCGCGCCGGCTCGCTGGCCGCGCCCATGGAGATCATCGAGGAACGCACCATCGGCCCCAGCCTGGGCGCCGATAACATCGAGAAGGGCTTCCACTCGGTGGTCTACGGCTTTGCCGCCATCGCCGTCTTCATCGCGCTGTACTACGGCCTGTTCGGCATCTTCTCGGTGATCGCGCTGGCGGTGAACCTGCTGCTGCTGATCGCGCTGCTGTCCATGCTGCAGGCGACCCTCACCCTGCCCGGCATCGCGGCCATCGCGCTGACGCTGGGCATGGCGATCGACGCCAACGTGCTGATCAATGAGCGCATACGCGAGGAGTTGCGCAACGGCGCCACGCCGCAGCAGGCCATCCACCTCGGCTTCGAGCGCGCCTGGGGCACCATCCTGGACTCCAACGTCACCACGCTGATCGCCGCCGTGGCGCTGCTGGCCTTCGGTTCCGGCCCGGTGCGCGGCTTCGCCATCGTCCACACCATCGGTATCCTGACCTCGATGTTCTCGGCAGTCGTGGGTGCCCGCGCGCTGGCCAACCTCTGGTACGGCCGCCGCAAGAAACTGACCAAGATATCCATCGGTCAGGTCTGGAAACCCAAAGAGGTCTGAACGCCATGGAATTCTTCCGCATCCACAAGACCATCCCGTTCATGCGCCATGCGCTGGTGCTGAACCTGATCAGTCTGGTGACCTTCCTGGCGGCGGTGTTCTTCATCGCCACCAAGGGCTTCCACCTGTCCATCGAGTTCACCGGCGGCACGGTCATGGAAGTGGCCTACTCGCAGGCGGCCGAGCTGGACAAGGTTCGCGCCACCATCGCGCAGAAAGGCTATGCCGACTTCCAGGTGCAAAACTTCGGCACCTCGCGCGACGTGATGATCCGGCTGCCCAACATCGAGGGCAAGTCCTCGACCCAGCAGAGCAACGAGGTCATCGAAGCCCTCAAGGCTTCCGACCCCAGCGTCGAGCTGCGGCGCGTCGAGTACGTCGGCCCCCAGATCGGCAAGGAGTTGGCGCACGACGGCCTGCTGGCGCTGCTGTTCGTGGTGATCGGCATCATGATCTACCTCGCCTTCCGCTTCGAATGGAAGTTCGCCGTGGCCGGGGTGGTGGCCAACCTGCACGACGTGGTCATCATCCTGGGCTTCTTCGCTTTCTTCCAGTGGGAATTCTCGCTGCCGGTGCTGGCCGCGGTGCTGGCGGTGCTGGGCTACTCGGTGAACGAATCCGTGGTGATCATGGACCGGATCCGCGAGAACTTCCGCAAGCAGCGCAAGGCGACGGTCAAGGAAGTCATCGACAGCGCCATCACGGCCACCATCTCACGCACCGTCATCACCCACGGTTCGACCCAGATGATGGTGATCGCGATGCTGATCTTCGGCGGCCCGTCGCTGCATTATTTCGCATTGGCGCTGACCATCGGCATCTGGTTCGGCATCTACTCGTCGGTGTTCGTCGCCGCCGCCATCGCCATGTGGCTGGGCGTCAAACGCGAGGACCTGGTCAAGCCGCTCAAGAAGGATACGGGCGAAGTCGTGGGCTGACCCCGCCCCGGCAAGGCCGAACCGCACCCCAAAAGCTGGACGCGAATCCAGCGTTTGGGGTGTTTTTTTATGGCGAAGCAGTGCGGGCGGCGGGGGCTATCGCGCGGCCGCCCTCAGCAAGGGCGGCTCAGCCACAGGCTCATCAACTCGGCGCGGCTGCGCACGGCAAATTTACGGAACACGGAGACGATGTGCTGATGGGTGGTGGAGACGGCCAGCCCCAATTGATCGGCGATCACACGTTCCGATGCCTTGGTCAGCAGCAGCCCGAGCACCTTGCGCTCGGTAGGTGTCAAGGGCGACTTGGCCACCAGCGGCCCGCTGGTGAGCATGAGCTGGCGATGAAACCATTTGATGCCGCGCAGCGCGTAGGCCAGCAATTCGTAGTCTCCATCGGTGAACACCTTGCGGGCGTAGAAGCCGAAATGCGATTCCGCATCGCCATTGATCGGGAATCCTACCCACAGCGAGTCCACCGTGCCGTAGCGGGCGCTGAACATCTGGTAAATGGGGCCGTCGAACCACTCCGGCGGTAAATCGCGCCGGTGTCCGTAGGTACGGAATTGGCCGATGCCGTGCATGGGCTGCAAAAAGGAAACATCCATTTCGCGGCTGTTCCAGCGCTTTTGCAGTTCTTTGAATGGACCGTCCTCCGCGGGCGCTTCAAAGGGGTACAGAAGCCGGGTCACGGCCACGCGCCAGCCTTGCAGCGGATCGTCGCTGCCGGGGCCCGGGTCGAGCCGGGCGGCTCCGCCCCAGGTCGAGTTCCATGCCCCCACCATGCGGCACAGACGTTCCTGCAAATGCCGGGCGGCGGCATCGGTCTGGCCCGCGTCGAAATCGGTGAGTTCATCCCACAAGCGGTGAATATCCTCTTGAACACTCTGATCCAGCACGCCCATTTCCTCTTGTTGATGCAGCTACCCGTCGGGTGGACAAAGGCCGACCCCTACACATCAGTGGATAGGGACAGTGTAATTTCTACTATAAGCTCGCGCATCAGAAGGCGGGCACGGCCTGCCTATTTTTAATTGAATGGCGGCATTTATCTTGGTTATTAACTCCGGGTCGTCTGCCGCTCACGGTCTAGAAGAAAGACGGGGAATGGATGGCATGACGCGCCGGCGCACGCGGTGGGACGCCAAGCTCCAAACTGGGACGCACGAACCTAACGTCGCCCATGGCACGCGGACCACAGCTCACTAGAATTTACAAACACGCCAATGAAGGCGGTCGATCCGGCTTTCAGCGCTTGCCCGGCAATGGCAAGCCGCGCGGCCCGGCCGACGCCGCCGCCCAGGCCTTCGGCGAGCGGGCTGGCCCATGACGAGCCCCCGCTTCCCAGAAAAACTCACATCCGACATCTACAAAGGAGTCTGAAATGCGCGCCTCTCCTCCACTTGGCAAGGCCCCATCCCCGGTGCCCGCCGCCGCCGTCGCGCTGGCGCTCACCCTCGCCCTGGCGGCCTGCGGCGGCGACGGCGCCTCCGAGCCGACAAGCAGCAGCGACCCTGATGGCCTGCCCACGGGCAGCGCACCCATCACCTGCAAGGACTACGACGGCAAGAGCGTGGTGGTCAAAGCCAAGACCATCACCATCCGCAACAACTCCGACGAGCAGATCTACCCCGTGCTGGCTACCAGCATGAACAGTGTCAACCAGTGGGTGCAGGGCTGCCTGCGCTCCACCGACCCCTTTCCCACCGAGGCGGTCTACAAGCTCTACGTCAACGACGGCAAAGGCATCCCGCCGGACTCGGAGGTCACCCTCACGCTGCCGCTGTACAGCCAATTGTCGCCGGGCAACTACGTCACCTGGTGGAACGGCGGCCGCGTGTTGCTGGCCGACCGCAACAAGCGGCTGCGCAACGGCGACGACAAGCCCGCGACCACGCCGGCAGGCGTGACCTGCAAGGGGCAGGGCACGGCGTGCACCCTGAGCACCTACACCAGCCCGGTGCAGTTCCAGGAGGACGTGTTCGCCCAGTTGTCGGAATACACCTTCGGCGATTCCATCGTCCCCCCCAAGCAGACCACGCGGATGCTCAAGCCCGAGAACGTGGGCTACAACATCTCCTACGTCGATCACGTCTACATGCCCGTGGCCATCGGCGTGCGCAGCAATCCCTACATCGGCTACAGCGGCTCGGCGAAAAAGCCGGCCGAATTCCGCACCGCCCTGAGCAATTTCGTCAAAACCGGCGGCCTGGGCGAGGGCTGGCCGGTCTACAACATGAGCGAACTGCGCCTGCCCGGCGGCTACAACATCTTCGCCCAGCGCAACGGCTACCTGATCGAGGATCCCGACGTGCCCGTCAAGCCGGCCGACGGCAAGAACCCGCCGGTGCTGACGGTGATGAAATGCATCGAAGGGCAATGCACCCCCGAGGAACAACGCACCATGCAATGGGGCCAGGCGGTGCAGAACATTCAGGACCTGTGGGGCTCCTGCGTCGATTGGGGCAGCGAGGACATCAGCGCCTACACGAGCAAGAAGTACCCCCAGGACTGCCCCGCCCCGCAGGCGATGCAGGAGGACCTGGCCCTGGTCAAGGACTTCTTCGCCGAGAACCACAAGAAGTACCTGACCATGTACGCCAACAAGCAGTGCACCGGCGATCCCGCGGGCTCGGGCAAGATACCGGCGCACGTCGCCGAGTTCAAGTTCTGGGAAGCCATCAAGCACATCTACGGCTGGGTGCCGTTCAACGAAGGCTGCGGCTCGGACGCCAACAAGCTGGTCGACACCAAGGTCAACGGCCACGACCACGCCTACCTGCAGGCCCTTTACATCGAGGATCTGCAATACAACTACAGGCAGGCCGACGTCCAGGCCAACACCAAGCTGGCCTTCAACCCCTACGTCAAGCTGATCCACGACGATCTGGACATGAGCGCCTACGCCTTCTCGGTGGATGACGCCGTGGGCTTCATGAGCGAGCTGGGCGACGGCCTGGTGTTCACCGTGGGCGGCACGCAGGGTCTGGAGAACGAAAAATCCTTCAACTACGCCGATGGTTTCTCGGTGGGACTGGGCGTGCCCCAGGCGCTGGCTGGCCGCATCAATGTGCCGATCCTCAAGAAGTACGGCGTCTGCTCGCTGAACACCGACCCCGCCGACCCGAACTGCAACCAGGACAAGCAGGACGTGATCATGCCGACCAACAGCCAGATCAGCGGATTCCGCGTCGGCACCGTGCCGTCGTACCCCCTGAAGGCCCGTTTCACCGACATGGAAGACAACGTCTACACCATCTACGTCCGGGAGAAGTTCGCCAAGTGCACCGGCGACCTGAAGAGCTGCCCCACCAATCGCGCGCAGATCGTCGACAAGTCCGCGTGCAGCGTCATGACCGCCAAGGGCGTCAAGCATCCCAAGTCCGACACCTGGTGCGATAGCGCAGACCCCAACCAGCAGCGGGAGAACGACCAGGCTGTGGTCAAGAACCACCTAAGCTTCCCTGTACCGGTGAAGTACGACAACTAGGACCGGCAGCACCCTACCCGTCAAATATGCTCCCATCGTTTGCATGGCAACCGATGGGAGCTGTCGAAGCAGGAACCTCAACATGCAACAAACGCGCACGGGCCGCTCCGCTCTCGTCGCCCCGGCCCTGCGGCCGGCGGCGCTGGCCTGCCTGGCCTGCCTGGCCAGTTGCGGCGGCGGCTCGACCGAGCCTGAGCCGTCCAACACCTCGCTCTACCCCGCCCTGGCCGCGAACGCGTCCATGGACGAGGAGGATTTCAACCGCTATCTGCTGAACGCCAGCCGAGGCACGGACATCACGCCGGACAGCATCAAGTCGCTGTCGGTCGGCTCCAGCATCGACTCCGCCGCCTCCACCTACAACCTGCGCCCCATCTTCGACCTGGGCCGGCTGAAGGAGGACAACCGGCTGAACGTGGACACCACGGGTTCGCAAGAAAAGACCGAGCTCAGGCTCACCAGCAACAAGACCGCCAGCTCGGCCAGCAGCCAGACCACCATCGACGGCTCGGTATCCGGCACCTACTCGGGCTTCAGGGCCGCGGGGGCTTACCACCAGGCCAACGCCTGGGAGAGCACCAATTCCGATGGCACCATCAGCGTCCAGATGGTGTCCGCCAACACCAACAACGTCGTCGCCCTCTTGAACTCCGGGTTCACAGGCACCGAGAACCTGACGCCCTACCTCATCGGCACCAAACTGACCGATGAGCAACTGCAGAGCTACGTCGCTACCACCGAAAGCGCGCCCACCGCCGCCTGCGCCGGCAAGCCCTACATTGCCAGCGTCAAGGTCGACCGCTACAAGCAGGCGGACACGGAACCCTACGCCAACATCCAGCTGCTGACGCGCATGGAGACCGTCTTCTCCGATCTGCGGACGCAGCACGGGCTGTGCACCGACGCGTCCATCCAGGCGCTGCTGGTCGGCGAGATGACCGAGCTGCGCCGCAAGATCGTGAGCGCCATCGCCGACTTCTACGCCTTCAACGGCGACTCGTTCGTCTCCAGGACCACCTCGATGAACCGGGGCATCGCCAAGGGCCAGCTCACCTTCAGCAAGGCCAGCGGCAACACCGAGGCGCAATACGGCGCGTCGCTCTCGGTCGAGTACGAGACGCTGAACTCCGGCGCCGGGGCATCGGGATCGTTCCAGTACTACAAGCAGAACGGCTGGGCCTCGGCCGTCCAGAACGTTCAGGTCTCGGCCGAGTCCATGCCCGCCGGCGTGGCGGACACCGCGGCCTGGGTCAACAGCCTGCATACCATGCTGAAGGACCAGAGCACGTCCGAAGTGCCGCCCATGGGCAGCCTGCCCAAGGATCCCGGGGTGAAGCTGCCCGAACCGGTGGGCCCCAAGCACCCTGAACAGGACGTCCCGCCGGACACGGCGTTCACCTCCTATGACCAGTGGAAGCAATACCAGGCGGACAAGAAGGCCGCCAAGGACGCGGACCAACTGGAGCGTTCGCGCAAGCGGGCCGACAGCGGACTGGTGATACTCGATGCTGACGACAGCACGCTGCTGCAAGCCGGCCAGGACAGCAGCAATGCCTATCTCCAGCTCGTCGCCGAGCTGGACACACTGAATCAGCGCGCCAAGCAACTCCAGCAACCGCCGCAGGCCAGCGAAGGCAATCTCGTGCGTTTCGACAAAATGTACGTCAACGGCTTCGAGACCCTACCCTATGACGGCGTCATTCCCCAGCTGCGCCCCAACCTCGACATTCCCGGCGCCACCAAAACCATCGGCAGCTTTCCCCATCTGATGGACTTGATGCTGGGGGTGGAAAAACTCGGCAGGCTCGACTCCTACCTGCGCTTCCTGGCCAATTTCTCGGCCAGCAACGTCACGCCCGAGATGAGCGCGCGCTACCACCAGTTCTACCTGGCGGCATCGGCCCGGGCCTATGAGCTGGTCACCCTGACGCTCCAGCAGGGCACGGACCTGACCACGGCGGTGCTGGCTGGCTACAAAAAGGCGGTCCTGGGCACGAGCAGCACCAAGGCGCAGAGCGAGCTGTACAAGAGCCTGCAGGACCTGGACTACTACGACTACGTGATGGGCACCCTGCTCGACCCCGTCAAGGGCAAGGCATGGGCGGTCGCGCCCGGCGGCTACATGCCGCTGCGCTGGACCGCCGACGGCGGCGCGCAACTGGTCACCTGGACCTCGCTGCAGATAGGAAGCGACGATCTGGCGACGGTGGATTTCAGCAATCCCAACACCGATCCGCTCTCGCTCTACCGCAGCGCAAAATCCATCCAGACCCCCTGGTACCCGGTCTATATCTTCAATCAGGGCAGCCCGCCGACGCTGGTGTTCGTGCAGAACTTCGGCGCCTACCAGGCGATCTATGGCGCCAGCTGGACGCTGCGGCCCTACGACTGGACCGGCCTCGCCTTGAAACCCGCGCTGAACCCGAAGTACGAGGGCTACCAGGTGCTGGGTCTGGAAGAGTCGTTCCCGTTTTTCGCAAGCAAGCCCATGCGCGAGGTCGTGGCGGCCCAGGAGAACTCGTTTCTGGAGCGGTTGAGCTGGAACTACTCGGTGAACTTCCCGCAGTCCGGCAACGACCCCGCGCGCCTGGCCAAGTTCAACGTGCTCATGGTCGTCCCGCTGTCCTACCGTGCCGCGGACCCCGACCCCGATCAGATCGTCCGCGGCAACCGGTACTCGGTTGCGCAGCGCTACCTCAACGAGACCATGCTCGCCCATTACTCCGACGGAGCCTATAGTGCCTTCCGGCCAAGCAACAACCCCTCCGCCCAGCGCACGGTGCGGCGCATGAGCGACGGCGCGGCGGTGGACATCGCCCAGGCCATGGCCGGTGGCGATACCTACGTGATGCTGCTGCCGCTGAGCGCCACGACCGTGGGCGACGGCCTGAAGAAGGCGTTGAACTTCGCGCCCGAGCGTACGCCCCTGGACATCGTCAACCCCAGCAGCCTCGGCATCATCAACAAGCTGGCACTGCTGCTGGAATGACCCGGCCGAGAAACCGTGGCGGACAGCCTGGGCTGCGTGGGCTGGTTCGCCCGCGCCCTAGCGCGCCACGCCCACCTGGTGCGCCACCTCGACCAGGGAAGCCACGAACGGATCGACCAGGCGCGGCACTTCGCGCCCCTTCTTGGTAATGCGGTAGAAATCGACGGCCACCGAGGGCCGCTGCAGGCGCGCGACCTCGACGCCCAGGCGCAGACAGGTCGGCAAGGCGAAGGACGGCACGAAGCCTATGCCGAAGCCGCTCGCGGCCATCGCGATGATGGTGGGCATGCTTTCGTAGGCCGGCCGCTCTTCGTGCGCCCGGCCGATCCGGTCCAGATAGGCGTCGATCAAGCCCTGGCTGGGATCGGCGGACGCGAGAATGGGCAAGGCCGGCAACTGCGCCCAGGTCACCGTGGGCAGTCCGCCGTCGCGCGAGGGCGCGAGCTTGAGCACGCCGGGCTTGGCGATGCACAGCAAGTGGCACTTGAACAGCGGCAGGCGTTCGGTGGCGGCGGCGGGATTGGGTTGGGCGCAGAAGCCGACGTCGACCTCGCCGCTTTCGACCATGGCCAGGATGCGCTCCTTGTTGACGTCGCGGAGCCTGACCGTCACCTCCGGCTCCTTTCTGCCGAAATGCTCGCAGACTTCGGCGAAAAGGCTGGACGCGACCACGGGCGCGACGGCCACGGTCAGCACGCGCTTGGCGTGCGCGCTGATCTTGCCCAGCGCCAGACAGGCGTCGCCGAATTCGGCCAGCATGCGCTCCACGCGCGGAACGAGCTGCAGTCCGGCCGGGGTCAGCGACACCGCTCGCGTGGTGCGATCGAACAGCCGGCAATCGAACTGGGTTTCGAGATCGCGCATCATCGCGCTCAGGCCGGCCTGCGTGATGTGCAATTGCTCGGCCGCGCGCGTGAAGCTCTGCAGGCGCGCCAGGCAGAGGAAGGCCTTCATCTGGCGGGTGGATATATTCACAAGCTGTTCTTGTAGGTTAACAAGACTTCATGACTTTACTTGTTAAACCACCGGCCGTCTAATGGCGCCGTTCCGATCGCGGCGCCATGGACGAGCTGCCGCCCGGATCTTGCATGCGGCGCAGCCATGACGGAAACCACGAACACCTCACTGATCGAACTGCTCTATACCGAAGCGCGATGTCTCGACGAACAGCGCTGGCAAGAGTGGCTGTCCCTCTATGAGCCCGACGCCGTGTTCTGGGTGCCCGCCTGGAAAGACGACCACGTCGCCACGGACGATCCCTCCTGTGAAATCTCCCTGATCTACGCAGCCGGGCGCCAACGGCTGGAAGAGCGGGTCAAGCGCGCAACCGGCACGAAGTCGCTGGCGTCGCAGCCGCTGCCCCGCACCCTGCGATGCATCAGCAATCCCATGGTCGTTCCGGCCGACGCGGACGGCGCATGGCTGGTGCGCTCGTACTGCGTCACCCAGATCTACGACCTGCGCACCGAACTGCTGCGGACCGCCGCCTGTCGCTGCGAGCATACGCTCGTGATGCGGGACGGCTCGCCGCGCATCGCGCGCAAGAAGGCCGTGCTGATCAACGACAAGGTTCCGACCGTGCTCGATTTCTATTGCATCTGAAGGAGCAGCCATGTCGATGAATCCTCGGGGAGACGCCCCCTCCGACGCCCGCGCGCCGCTCACCGGAGCGGACCTGGACCGGCTGCTCGACGACCGGGCCGAGCAGGGCATTTTCCGCGTCCACCGCGATGCGTTCACGGACCCCGCCGTCTTCGAGCACGAGCAGGCGTCCGTCTTCGAAAGCACCTGGGTCTTCGTGGGACTGGATAGCCAGTTGCCCCGTGCGCACGACTTCCTTACCACGCGCATCGGCCGCCAACCCGTCCTGGTCACCCGCGACGGCGAAGGCCGGCTGCATTGCCTGCTGAACTCGTGCCGCCACCGCGGCATGATGGTCGCCACTCAGCGCAGCGGCAACCGGCGCACTCACACCTGTCGCTACCACGGCTGGGTGTACGGCAGCGACGGCGCCAACCAGTATGTCTCCAACCAGGCCGAAGGCCGCTATCCGGGCTGGTTCCAGGCCTCGGACCACGGACTCGCGCCCGTCGCGCGCTTCGGCAGCTATCGCGGCTTTCTCTTCGCCAGCCTGTCGGAAGACGTGCCTCCGCTCGACGAATATCTGGGCGATGCCCGCGCCTTCCTGGACCTGATCGTCGACCAAGGGCCGCAAGGCCTGGAGTTCGTGCCCGGGAACGCCGGCTACACCTTCCAGGCCAACTGGAAGCTGCAGTTGGAAAATTCGCTGGACATGTATCACTTCTCGTCCACGCACGCTTCTTACGTGGAGCTGCTGGCGCGGCGCGAGACGGATGCGTTTGCGGGCGGCATGCCGCCGGCCCAGGCCGAGGTCCAGGGCACGTTCAGCTTCGGCCACGGCCACGCGGTGACCTGGCGCGAGAGCCGCGCCTCGGCCGCCCTGCTGGCCCGCCGCCGCGCCGCCTGTGCGGCCGCCATGGACGACACCCGCGTCCGCTGGGCACTGCGCGCGCGCAATCTCACCATATTCCCCAACCTGCAGATCGTGGACAACGTCACCAGCGTCATGCTGCGCGTCATCCACCCGCTCGCGGCGGACCAGACGGAAATGCGCACGCACTGCCTCGCTCCCAAGGGCGAGGAAGCGGACCTGCGGGCCGCGCGCATCCGCGACTACGAGGACTTCTTCAATGCCAGCGGCCTGGCCACGCCCGACGACAACGTGGCGTACGAGCATAGCCAGGCGGGCTTCGCGGCCCGGGCGGCGGGCTGGACGGCGGGCTACCTGCGCGGCCTGGACACCAGCGGCATGCAGTCCATCGACCCTTATGCGGCGGAACTCGGCATGCGCCATATCGACGGCCGCCTGGGCCCCAGGACGCTGGGCGACGAAACCTGCTTCCACGACGGCTATCGCGCCTGGCATCGGCTGATGCGGCGCGGGCTGAACCGCTAGCGCCTTTCCTTACAACAACATCGGAGACAAGCATGTCGACACGTCGAAGCATCCTGGGCGCCGCGCTGGCAGCGGCGGCGCTGCTGAGCGGCCACGCCGCAGCGGATACGGCCTACCCCCAGGGCCCATCCACGATGATCGTTCCCTTCCCCGCCGGCGGCCCCACGGACGTGCTGGCCCGCATCGTCAGCCAGCAACTGGCCGAAACCTGGAAACACCCGGTCATCGTGGATTACAAACCGGGCGCCAGCACCATGCTGGGCACGGCCGCGGTGGCCAAGGCCGCCCCGGACGGCTACACCATCGGCGTGGTCAATCCCGCCTACGTCATCAACCCGAGCCTGCAGAAAAAACTGCCTTACAAGAACGAGGACCTGGCGGCCGTCACGCAGCTGATACGCGTGCCGCTGGCCATCGCCGCCAATCCGCAGGCGCCGTTCGACACGCTCGAGCAGATGATCGAATACGCCAAGCGCCATCCGGATGCCGTCACCTTCGCGAGCCCCGGCACCGGCGGCACCTCGCACCTGGCCGGCGCCCTGCTCGCCCGGCAAGCGGGCGTGGAACTCACCCACATCCCCTACAAAGGCAGCGCGCCGGCCCATACCGACGTCATCGGCGGGCGGGTCATGGTGATGATCGACCCCATTTTCTCGCTCATGCCGCACATCCAGTCCGGCCGCTTGAAGATGCTGGCCACGACCGGCACCCAGCGCGAGCCCGCCTATCCGAATTACGCCACGGTCGCGGAGAAATACCCCGGCTTCGCGGTCCAGGCCTTCATCGGCCTGGTGGTACCCGCCGGCACGCCCGCGCCCATCATCGACAAGATCCAGCGCGATGCGGCCGCGGCGCTCGCGCTGCCCGCCGTCAAGCAGCGCGTGGAAGGCCTGGGCATGGCGATCGTCGCATCGCGCCCCGCGGAATTCGAAGCCCAGATCAAGGCCGAGACGGCCCAGTGGGCGCAGGTCATCCGGGAAGCGAAGATCGAACTGCAGGATTGAATCGCGCTAACCTGCCGTGGCTGCTCAGGCGATCCGGAAGCGCCGGATTTCCTGTTCAAGCACGAACGCTGCGGGACCAATCGCTCAGATGCGCGGTCTGGGCGCCGATGCTGTCGCTCTCGGCGGCGACGAGCGCGATGGCACAATAAGGGCTCCGCAAACTGCCGATGACGCCATGTCCGCTCCGAAGAAAATCCGCGTCTGGGATCTTCCCACCCGTCTCTTCCACTGGCTGCTCGTGGCCTGTGTGATCGGCGCGTTCGCCACCATCAAGGCGGGCGGCCTCTGGGCCGAGTACCACATGCTGTTCGGCTATTCGGTGCTGGGCCTGATCCTGTTTCGCATCGTCTGGGGCCTGGTGGGCAGCGCCAATGCGCGCTTCAGCCGTTTCGTGCGCGGCCCCGGCTCCGTCCTCGGCTACCTGCGAGGCAGGCTGCCGCGCACGCCGGGCCACAATCCGCTGGGCGCGCTCTCGGTGATTGCGATGATCCTGCTGCTGGGCTATCAGGCAGTGACCGGGCTGTTCGCCAACGACGAAATTTTCATGCAAGGGCCGCTGGCCGCTCTGGTCGATACCCGGTTGTCCGATCAGCTCACCCGGCTGCACAAGCTCGATGAATTGCCGATCCTGATTCTGCTGGGGCTGCACATCGCCGCCGTGCTCTGGTATCGCCTGGTGAAGAAGCAGAAACTGATAGGCGCCATGGTGACCGGCAACGCGCCGGCCGACGAATTTCCAGCCGATGCGCAGCCGATACGCGAAGGCGCCGGCACCTGGGCGCTGGCCCTCGTGATCGCCCTCATTGCCGCGGCCGTGGTCTACGGCATCGTTTCGCTGCGCCCGGCCGGCTTCTGAGTTCTGCGTGCGAGGCTGGCGCGGCCGCCCGCCTCAGTTGACGCGGCCGCCGTGATGGCCGCCCCCGCCGCCTCCGCCGCCCGCCATGCCCACGCTGCCGCCGCGGCTTCCCCCGCCACCGCCGCCGGCACGAAAGCCGCCGCGGCTGCCTTCCATCCTGCCGCCGAATTCACGCCCGCCCTGCGCTTGCGGCATGCCGCCGCTCCAGTTGCGGCCCGCTCCCGATTCGGCGCGCGTGCCGCCGAAATTGCCCGACGGCGCACTGCCCCGGCCGCCATTCCAGTTGCCCGCGCCGGGCGACGGCGTCCCGGGGCTGCGCTCGCTGCCGCGCATGCCGGGCGTGCCCGCACCCGACCACCTTGGCGTATCGGCGCCGCGCACCGATCCCGGCTGGCCGCCGTCGGGACGTCCGCCCGTGCCTATCGCATTGCCAGGCCGGCTGCCGCCAGGCGCAGACCCGCCCGCGCCGGGACCGCCCCGGTCAGGCCTGTCGTTCCCCTGGCCGGCGCCGGCCCAAGCTCCCGGCGAGGCGCCGCGGTCACCGCCGCGCGCAGGCGGACTGCCCGCGAACGAACGGTCGCCGAACCCAGGCCCGCCACGGTCGCGCAAGGTGGCGCGATCGACCCTGGGCAAGTCCCGGCGCCAGGCGTCGGCCTGCGGGCGAAAGGCTTCGCGCGCGGCGAAGCGGCCGCCCGTGTCGGCGTGGAACGGCCGCCCCGGGCCGGCGGGCATGCCGTAGCCGACGTTGCGGCGGTGATAGGGGTCGTGCGCCCAGTCCACCCGCGAGAAACGGGTGCCGTTGAAACGGTTGTAGTTGTAGACGTTGACGACGTTGACGCGATGGCTGTGCCAATCGTAGCCGCCCCACAAGGCATGGCCGATGACCAGTCCGGCGCCGAACGAGAACACCAGGCCGGCGCCGTAATAGCCCGACGGGTACCAGTAGAACGGCACGTAGGCCGGATACAGCCACGGGCCGTAGACCGCCAGCGGGTTGTAGACCGGCACGTAGACGTATTCGGGCCGGGTCGGTTCGATGCGGATGACCGTGCTCGGCCGCGACGGCACGACGGTCACCGTCTGCTCCGCGCCGGAACTCAGGTTGCCAGCGGCCTGGGCCCGCGCGCGCAGGACCTGGACCTGATCCATCAATTCGGTCTGCTGGACCAGGAAAACGTCGCCCAGGCGGGAAGTCCAGCTCAGGCGGTCGTTCATCATGTCCAGCACGTTGGGAAACGCCACCAGCGACTTGATGCTGGGATCCCAGTCCTCGCCCTGCAGCGCGGCTTCGAGCGCCGCACCCTGGAGATCGGGATGGCTTTTCTGCCAGCGCGCGGCCTCGACCACCTCCAGGGGATAGGTGGAGGCCATCAGGACCTGCGAAAGCAGCGCATCGGGATAGAGGGCGATGGGCGCCACCAGTTGTTCCAGCTCCGCCGTCTGCGCGACGCTGCTGCTGCGCGTCGACACCGCGGTGGCCTGGGCCAGGGCGGAAATGGGCATGCCGGCCACGGTGGCGAAGGCGGCGGCCACGCACAAGGCGATTTTCGATACGGAAGCCATGACGGGCCCCCCATTTATCAGGAATACACGTGTATTCGACCGCCGGCACAGGAAAAAAGCCAGGGACTGCCTGGCTTTTTTTGAAACAACGGGCTTGTCGGCGCCCAAAACCTATTTCCAACGATTACCGGTTGCGGAAATTGTCGTGGCAGGCCTTGCAGCTCGCGCCGACGGCGCCGTAGGCGGTACGCACCTGCGCCAGATCGCCGGCATCGGCCGCCGCCACCAGCTTGGCGATATCCGCATGCAGACGTTCCTGGCCCTGCTTGAACTTGGCATTGTCGGCCCAGACCGCCGGCCGGGCCCCGCCGCCTTCCGTGCCCGGGCCGAACGCGCTCCACGGCAGCTTGGACAGCGTCGCGACCAAGGCCACGTCGGCCTTCACCTGGGCCGGATCGTAGGGCTGCTGCCCACGCACCACGGGCGCGAGGCGGCCGAAGTGGTTGGACATGACAGTGAGCACCGACTGGCGGTACTTGACTGCGTCTTCGGGTTTGGCGAACTGGGCGGCCGCGGTGGCGGGCAGCAGCATCGGAGCGACGGCGATACAGGCGACGGACAAAACGTGCAGAAGTCTCTTCATCGGGGACTCTCCTCGAGGGGCGGGCTGGAAAAAGACCGGGCGGAAACGGCCCGGTCAGGCAGGGATGCCAACGACTTCGATGCTCGAGCCGCGTTCTGGTTCCATGCCTCTATCAGACTTCGCGCGCCAGCTTGGCCGCCAGGCCGATATAGCTGCGCGGCGTCATGGCGAGCAGGCGCGCCTTGGGCTCGTCGGGCAGTTCCAGTCCCCGGACAAACTCGCGCAGGGCTTCTTCGCTGATGCCCTTGCCTCGGGTCAGCGCCTTGAGCTGTTCGTAGGGCTGCGGCAGGCCGTAGCGGCGCATCACCGTCTGCACCGGTTCGGCCAGCACTTCCCAGCAGGCGTCGAGGTCGGCGTCGATGGCGCCGGCATTGATCTCCAGCTTGTCCAGGCCGCGCAGGCAGGCATCGTAGGCCACCAGGCAGTAGCCGAAGCCCACGCCGAGGTTGCGCAGCACGGTGGAGTCGGTGAGGTCGCGCTGCCAGCGCGAGATCGGCAGCTTGTCGGCCAGGTGGCGCAGCGTGGCATTGGCCAGGCCCAGATTGCCCTCGGAGTTCTCGAAGTCGATCGGGTTGACCTTGTGCGGCATGGTGGACGAGCCGATCTCGCCCTCCTTCAGGCGCTGCTTGAAGTAGCCCAGCGCGATGTAGCCCCAGATGTCGCGGTTGACGTCGAGCAGGATGACGTTGGCGCGCGCCACGGCGTCGAACAGGCTGGCCATCCAGTCGTGCGGCTCGATCTGGATGGTGTGGCGGTTCTGGGTCAGGCCCAGGCCGGCCAGCACCTTGGCGCTGAAGGCTTCCCAGTCGATCTCGGGATAGGCCGACAAGTGGGCGTTGAAGTTGCCGGTGGCGCCGTTGAGCTTGGCCAGCGGCTCGACGCGCTCGATCTCGGCGATGGCGCGGCCCAGGCGGGCGGCCATGTTGGCGAATTCCTTGCCCATCGTGGTGGGGCTGGCGGGCTGCCCGTGGGTGCGCGACAGCAGCGGCTGGTCGGCATGCTGCACCGCCAGCGCGGCCAGCTTGTCGTAGACCTTGCGCAGCGAAGGCAGCAGCGCGTCGTTGCGCGCGGCGCGCAGCATCAGCGCGTGCGAGGTGTTGTTGATGTCTTCCGAGGTGCAGGCGAAATGGATGAATTCGGCCGCGGCGCTCAGTTCCGCGTTATCGGCCACTTTCTCTTTCAGCCAGTACTCCACCGCCTTGACGTCGTGGTTGGTGGTGCGCTCGATCTCTTTGATGCGGGCGGCATCGGCTTCCGAGAACTCGGCCACCAGGGCCGCCAGGCGCTGGCGCGCCGCGACGCTGAAAGCCTTGAGTTCCGGCAGGCCGGCGTCGGACAGCGCCGCCAGCCAGGCCACTTCGACCTGCACCCGGTGATGCATGAAGCCGGCTTCGGACAAGAGCGGGCGCAGCGCGGCACCGCGACTGGCATAGCGGCCGTCCAGCGGCGACAATGCATTGAGGGGGGTGAGCTGGTCGGAAGTTTTCATAAGCGCTTGAAAGTAAAAGGGAATTGTAGCACCGCACCATTTCGGGGACGGTCTTGGGTGGTATACTCCGCGGCCCATCCACGCCTGCCGGCGGGGTTCGATTTTAGGACCATCCGGCCCCTTCTCATGAAACTGATCGGCTCGTTGGCCAGTCCTTTCGTCCGCAAGGTCCGCGTCGTGCTGGCCGAGAAAAAACTCGACTGCCAGTTCGAACTGGAGAACGTCTGGGCGGCCGATACCCGCATCCAGAACTCCAACCCCCTGGGCAAGGTGCCTTGCCTCATCATGGAAGACGGCGGCGCCGTCTTCGATTCGCGCGTCATCGTCGAGTACCTCGACACCATCACGCCGGTCTGCCGCCTGCTGCCGCCCTCCGGCCGCGAGCGCTCGGAGGTCAAGTGCTGGGAAGCGCTGGCCGACGGCGTCCTGGACGCCGCCGTGCTGATCCGCGCCGAGCACACCCAGCGTCCCGAGGAGCTGCGCAGCGCCGAATGGATCGCGCGCCAGCAAGGCAAGATCACCGCCGCCATCGACGCCATGGAAGCCGGCCTGGGCACCAAGCTCTTCTGTACCGGCAACAGCTACACGCTGGCCGACGTCGCCGTCGGCTGTGCGCTGGGCTACCTGGACTTCCGCGATCCGGAACGCGACTGGCGCTCGGGCCACCCCAACCTGGCCCGGCTGATGGACAAGCTGGTACAGCGCCCGTCCTTCGTCGATACCGAACCCGCCAGGACCTGAACCCCGGGGGCCGCTTCCGGCCCCGCTGCTATGCTTGACGCCATCCTGGCAAGAAGGAGTCATGCATGACCTGGTTCGCTCCCCGCTATGCGGCCCTGTGGCTGGCCCTGCTCGGCACGGTGGCCTGCGGCCTGCTTTTCCCCTACAAGGCGGGCTGGGCGATCGCCGCCATCGTGTGCGCCGGCCTGCTGGCGCTGGGCATCTTCGACCTGTTCCAGAACCGGCACGCGATCCGCCGCAACTACCCCATCATCGGCAACCTGCGCTTCCTGTTCGAGTTCATCCGTCCGGAACTGCGCCAGTACTTCATCGAGGACGACACCAAGGCCGCGCCGTTCTCGCGCAACCAGCGCTCCATCGTCTACCAGCGCGCCAAGCAGGACATCGACAAACGCCCCTTCGGCACGCTCGAAGACGTCTATGAGCGCCGCTACGAATGGATCAATCATTCGCTGGCGCCGGTCCACATCGACAACTTCGATTTCCGCGTCCACGTGGGCGGGCCGGCCTGTACCCAGCCCTATCTCGCCTCGATCTTCAACGTCTCGGCCATGAGCTTCGGCGCGCTGTCGGCCAATGCCGTGACCGCGCTCAACACCGGCGCGCGCAAAGGCCAGTTCGCGCACGACACCGGCGAGGGCGGCATCAGCCGCTACCATCGCGCGCCCGGCGGCGACCTGATCTGGAACATAGGCTCGGGCTATTTCGGCTGCCGCGACGCCGAGGGCAACTTCAGCGAAGAGGCCTTCGTGGCCAACGCCAGCTCGCCGCAGGTCCGGATGATAGAGATCAAGCTGTCGCAGGGCGCCAAGCCCGGCCATGGCGGCATCCTGCCCGGCGCCAAGGTCACGCCCGAGATCGCCGAGGCGCGCGGCGTGCTCGAAGGCGTGGACTGCAACTCGCCGTCGCGCCATGGCGCCTTCTCCACGCCGGTCGGGCTGATGCGTTTCGTGGCGCGGCTGCGCGATCTGTCCGGCGGCAAGCCGGTGGGCTTCAAGCTGTGCGTCGGCCATCCCTGGGAATGGTTCGCCATCGTCAAGGCCATGCTCGAGACCGGCATCACGCCCGATTTCATCGTGGTCGATGGCGCCGAAGGCGGCACGGGCGCCGCGCCCGTCGAATTCACCGACCACGTCGGCGTTCCCCTGCAGGACGGGCTGCTGCTGGTCCACAACACGCTGGTGGGCGTGAACCTGCGCGATCAGATAAGGATAGGCGCGTCGGGCAAGATCATCACCGCCTTCGACATCGCCCGCACGCTGGCCATGGGCGCCGACTGGTGCAACAGCGCGCGCGGCTTCATGTTCGCGCTGGGCTGCGTGCAGGCCCAGGCCTGCCATACCGACAAGTGCCCGACCGGGGTCACGACGCAGGACCCGCTGCGCCAGCGCGCGCTGGTGGTGCCGGACAAGGCCGAGCGGGTCTACAACTTCCACCGGAATACGCTGCGCGCGCTCAGCGAGCTGGTCGCGGCCGCCGGGCTGGACCACCCTTCCAAGCTCAGCCCCGAGCACATCGTACGGCGCGTGTCGGGCAACGAGGTCAAGCTGCTGGCGGGGCTGTTCCCTTTCCTGCGGCCCGGCGAACTGCTGGCCGGCACGCCGCCGTATGCGGTCTACAAGAAATACTGGCCGATGGCGCGCGCCGACTCGTTCGAGGCCATGCTGCCGCAGACGCAGGCGGATTGAACGCCGCCCGGCCTGCCCATCGGCAAAACTTCAGCATGGCTCGCCGAGCTTGACGAGGTTTCTTAGCCCAGATGCGTCGCCACGCGCAAAGCAACCCACGTTGTGCTTGAGCAGGGGGAGCACGAGCATCGGATACTCCCGCACCAGGCCGGCCACATGGGGAGTGGCCAGAACCCGGGGATGCCGCCAGAGCGCGTGCTCCCGCGGCAGCGGTTCCTGCTGGAAAACGTCCAGGGCGGCTCCCGCGATACGCTCCCGGTCCAGGGCTTCAACCAGCGCCCCTTCATCGACGATGCCGCCGCGCGATACGTTGACCAGATAGGCGCTCCGCTTCATGGCCGAGAACGAAGCCGGGCCGATCAATCCCCGGGTCCGGTCCGAATAAGGCGTCGCCAGGACGAGGAAATCGACGTCGGCCAGATGGCCGTCGATTTCCTGCATGGCGATGCATGCCTCGGCATGCTCGACCGGGCGCGGCGCGCCGCTCGCGGCGACGACGCACATGCCCAGCGCCTCGCATAGCCTGCGTATGTGCATGCCGGATGCGCCGGTTCCCGCCACCAGCACATTTTTCCCGCACAGCAGCATGCCCTCCTCGCGCTTCCAGACTCCTTGCGCCTGGTTCTGAAAAAGCGTCTTGCCACGCCTGGCCAAGGCAAGCATCAGGTAGACCACCATCTCCGCCAGCATGGGGCCGTGGATGCCGCTGGCGGAGCTGACCCAGAGCGAAGGCGGCAATCCCGGCAGCGACATGATCCTGTCCGTTCCGGCGCCCAGCATCTGCACCCAGCGCAGCCGGGGCGCGCGCTGGAACAACCGGTCCGGGAGACTATTGCCGAACGACACGAGGGCCTCGCAGCGTCCGAAGTCCTGCTCCTCTGCGACAGGCGGCACGAGCGGCCGAAAACGCAACTGCGCATACGCGTTGCCCAATTCCGAACAATAGAACTCGGCGTCCTTGTCGCAGACGACGATTTCCCCATCGCCGGAACGCCTCGATGAATGTGCTCGCATGCCCAACCCGATTTTCAGTCGCTGGAGAGCCGAGTCTACGCGCCCGGTACGGCCTTGCGAACGCCAGACCTCCGTTTGCGGTCATGAAAATATCGATTGCCGGTCCGGCGATGAAAAAAGCCTATGCACCATTCCGCGCAGGAAAGTGACGGCGGGATCTCTGTTCATGGCCGGATGCCAGTATTGGCAAATCTGCCCTTCCGGCAATTCGACGGGCAATGCGACGATCTTGATGTTGGCGACCGCCCCGAACAGCTCGTAGAGTTCGCCGGAAACGAGCGCGATCATGTTGGACGCACCGACGAGGAATGGAACCGCAGTGGCGTGCTCCAGGACCATCTGCACGTTCATTTCCAGGTTTTGCTGCTGCATGTGGGCCTGCATCCACCTGAAGGCTTGCGGGGCGACGAAGTTCCTCACCTGAGGCGCAGCGGCGAACTCGGCAAGAGAGAGGCGCTCTCCGATAGCGGGATGCTCCCTGCTGGCGATGCAGACATAGCTGCGCCGGAACAGCAATTGCCTGAACAAGTGATCCCCCGCCAGCTCGCGATGGTTGCCAATCACCAGATCGACCGTCTTGTCCGACAGCGCCTGCTCCAGATCGACGGCCCGTGGGTACGAGGGGACCAGGGAAGCGCATGGAGCCAGCTGGGCCAACTGCTTGACGATCGCAGGCAGCATGGTCACCGCGCCGATCTCGGTCAATACCACGTGGAATTCACGAGCCGTGGTGGAGGGGTCGAACTGTTCGATGCGATCGAACTCCGCCTCCATGAACGCCAGGATGTGCTCCGCGGACTCGGCGAGCCGCTCGGCATAAGGCGTGGGCTCCATGCGATTGCCTACGCGCACGAACAAGGGATCGCCCATCCGCAGCCGAAGCCGTTCGAGCAGATAGCTCAGCGTGGATTGCGTGGTTCCCAGGTGCGTGGCGGCCTTCGTCAGCGAACCCAGCTTCATCACGGCCAGGATGGCCCGCAGCTCTCCCACATCCGGAAAACGAGTCATCGTTTTTTTCATGACTATTAATAGGAAATCGCTGTTCTGCGCAGTGCATCCGCTCGATAGCATACCGGCACGGTCTCGCCGACTCCCCGCCGCAGGCGGAAAGGCGGGTTCCGCCATGATAGGACGAGTCCGGCCACTGAATAGGGATGCCCATGCTGGAAGAACGACTGGTTTTCCGTATATCCGATACCGAATTGGAACGCCGCTGGCAGGCCGTCCGTGCGCAGATGAAAGCGCACGGGATAGACGTCCTGGTCATGCAGAACAGCAATGAGTTCAAAGGCGGCTATATCAGGTGGTTCACGGACGTGGCCGCGAAATTCGACGGCCCGTCCACCGTCATTTTCCCGGTTGACGAGCCTATGACGTTCATCACGTCCGGCGCCAGACACGGGCGCCGGACGCCGGCACCGGGCAGCCTCTACCGGGGCGTCGGCCAGGTGTTGACTTCTCCCTACTCGATCGCGGACTGCAATACCGACCATATCGACGGAGAACTGGCCGTAGAGGCGCTGTCGTCGGTTCGTCACGAACGTATCGGGCTGGTCGGCCAGGGCACGATGCGCTACAGCTTCGGCGCCCACATCCAGCGCCGGCTCCCCGGAGCCGAATTCGTCAATGCATCCGACCTGGTCGACCGGCTGAAAGCGATCAAGAGCGAGGAAGAAATCTCGTTGATCCGCCAGTCGGCGCGGCTCCAGGACGAAGTCTGGCTGGATGTCCTGAACTTCATACGCCCCGGCCTGCGTGAATACGAGATCACGACTCACGCCTACCGCCAGTGCCAGCTCCGCGGCAGCACGGACGGGCTCATCCTGTCGGGCTCCGCCCCGCTCGGCCAGGCCGCCGTCAAGGGACATCGCCATTTGCAGAACCGCGTGCTGCGGCAAGGCGATCAATTCACGATGCTGATCGAGGTCAACGGCATGGGCGGCTATTACACCGAACTCGGCCGCACCTGCGTGCTGGGAAAGGCTTCGACGGAATTGCTGGACGAGTACGGAATCGCCGTGGCCGCGCAAGAGGCAACGGCTGCTCGGCTCACGCCCGGCGCCAGCCCGGCCGGCATCTGGAGCGAACACAACGCCTACATGCGCGGCCGCGGACGGCCGGAAGAAGCGCGGCTGTTCTGCCACGGACAAGGCTACGATCTGGTCGAGCGGCCGACCTTGCGGGACGACGACACGATGCTGGTGGCGCCGGACATGAACATCGTCGTCCACCCCACCTATGCCACGCCGTCCGTTTATAGCTGGACGTGCGACAACTTCCTCATCCGGCCGCACGGCGCCGAACGCCTGCACGAGACTCCGCAGAAGATCTTCGAACTGAGCTAGCGCCTGCCGGCGCGTCTCGGCTCGACCATCCGGTACCACAGGGATACCACCATGAAAATTCGGATCGCGCTCCTGGGCTTCCTCATGCCGCTCGCCGCCGCTGGGGCGGACTTTCCTTCAAGGCCCCTCACGATAGTCGTCCCCTTCGGCGCAGGCGGCACGCCCAATCTCGTGGCCCGCCTGCTTGCGGAAGGGCTGGCCGAAAGAATCGGGCAGCCCGTGGTCGTCCAGAACAAGCCCGGGGCCAGCGGCGTGATCGCCGCCCAGAACGTCATGCACGCACCTGCGGACGGATACACGATCCTGCTTGCGGACAACGGACTGCTCGCCATCAACCCGAGCCTGAACAAAACGCTGCCCTATTCCCCTACCGGGACGTTTGCACCGCTGACCCAGATCGTCAGCCAGCCTTTCCTGCTGTACGTGCGCTCCGACCTCGGGATCGGCTCGGTGGACGCCCTCGTCTCGTCCGCCAGGCGCGCACCCGGCAAGCTCAATTATGGATCCGTCGGGAACGGCAGCCCCCACCATCTGTGCGCAAGCATCTTTGCCAGCAGGACCGGAACGCAGCTGACCCATATCCCGTTCAAGTCGGTTGCCGACATCGTCCAGGCCATGATGGGGAAAGAAATAGATCTGGTCTGCACGAGTTCGGTCGGGGCGCGCCCCTTGACCGAATCCGGCCGGGCGCGTGCGCTCGCCATTGCCACGCCTGCGCGTTCTCCGGCACAACCCGACGCCCCCACGTTCGGCGAAGCGGGCATCTCCCCGCCTATCCTCGTCGGCGCGACGATAGGCTTGCTGGTCAGAAGCGAAACGCCGCGCGATATCGTGGAAAAACTCGGCGCGGATCTGGCCGCCGTCGCCCGCTCCCCCTCCTTGTCGAAAAAAATCGAAGAACTCGGCATGGACGTCGTTGCCGACGGGCCGGCGGCGTACGCCCGCGTCATCCAGGACGAATTGAAGCGCTACGCGGACATGGTCGGCACGGCGGGGGTGACGGCGAACTGAGCGGCCCGGCAGAAGGCGCTCCGCCGCCACGGCATACCGCTCCGGCTAGGATTTGCGGACAGTGCCGGCGAATGGCGGAAACGCTTCGCGCATCGTCGACACCGTCCCGGTATCCACCGCATCGTAGCCCGGCAGCGTATTGATCTCCGCGCGGAACTCGCTGCTTTGCAATAGCGCCATGACGGGCGTGAAGCGCGGATCGTCCAGCACGCCGGGCCGGCACACGAACAGGTAGCGTTCGCTCAGCAGCGGCACGAAGTCCAGGTCGAATCGGCGCGCCGCGGTTTCCACGCCCAGGCCGGCGTCGGCCTTGCCGCACAGGATGTAGGCGGCGATGGCGGCGTGGGTCAGTTCGACGTTTTCATAGCCGTTGATGTCGCGGCCGGACTTACCGGCCTGCGCCAGCAGCAGGTCGAAGATGGCGCGGGTGCCGGAGCCCTGCTGGCGGTTGACGAATTGCACGTCCGGCTGCATCAGATCCTGGATGCCCCAGATGTGCCGGGGGTTGCCCTTGGCCACCATGATGCCCTGGCGCCTCGTGGCCAGGCTGACGATGCGGTGGTTGGCGTGCAGCAGCCGCGAGAACTGCGCCAGCACCGGCCCCTCCAGCGCCCCGATGGGAACGTGGAAGCCGGCGACGTCGCAATTGCCGCGGTTGAAGGCGTTCAAGGCCTCGACGCTGCCGCGGTAGCTCATCTCCAGCGCGATGCCGCGCCGCTGCGCCGCGCGGCTGAATGCCTCGATCGCGAAGCCATGGCTGGCGTAGACCTTCAGGGCATGGCGCTCTTGCGAGACGGCCGCGCGCAATTCCGCCTCGATCTCGGTCGCCATGCTGTCGAACAGCGGATCGACCCGCGCATGGATGAGCTTCTGGGCGCCGACCAGGCGCCGGCCCAGCTCGGTCAGTTCGGCGCCGCGCCCGCGCGTTTTTTCCACCACCCGGCCGCCCAGCAGGGTATCCAGCTCGGCCAGCGCATTCCACGCATGGCGATAGGAAATGCCCAGGATGCGGCTGGCCGCCTGCAGGTTGCCGGCATCCTCGACCGCGCGCAGCAATTGCACGCCGCGCACCAGCGATACGGGTTTGGCCTCGCCGTCTACCAAGTACAGGCTGGGCCGGATCTCGATCTTCATTTATGCATTTATTTTCATATTTAATCGGCACAAATTTACGCATAAATATGTGTATAGATGCTCATATTTTCTATGGGAAAACTAGCGACTATGATGGCGAACCAAGGAAATA
This sequence comes from Pigmentiphaga humi, assembly GCF_900606115.1. Taxonomy (GTDB): domain Bacteria; phylum Pseudomonadota; class Gammaproteobacteria; order Burkholderiales; family Burkholderiaceae_B; genus Pigmentiphaga; species Pigmentiphaga humi. Next base: position 8,843 of record NZ_UWPJ01000031.1, on the reverse strand, counting down.
ATACGCAAATTTTTGCATATTCAGCTGCCGGGAGACGATTTCCCGGCCGCCATCAGGAGACTGCCATGCCAGACGCGCGACCAGACGCCGACCAGGACGTCGCCGCCGTCGAACGAATCGTCGCGGCGCGGCGCAGCCAGCCCGGCGCCATGCTGCCCATCCTGCACGACATCCAGGACCGCGTCGGCTACATCCCCGGCGCGGCCGTCCCGCTGATCGCGGGCGGGCTGAACGTCTCGCGCGCCGAGGTCCACGGCGTCATCAGCTACTACCACGACTTCCGCCAGGAACCCGCCGGCGCGCACCGTGTCCAGGTCTGCCGGGCCGAGGCCTGTCAGGCGCGCGGCTCCGACGCGCTCGCGGCCCATGCCGCCCGCGCCCTGGGCTGCGATTTCCACCACACCACCGCCGACGGCGGCGTCACGCTGGAAGCGGCCTATTGCCTGGGCCATTGCTCGGTCGGCCCCAACATCGCCATCGACGGCAAGCAGTATGCCCGCGTCACGCCCGCCCGCTTCGACAAGCTGGTGGATGCCGCAAGGAGCATGGAATGAACGCGACGCCTTCCTGTACGGTCACGGTCTACGTGCCGCGCGACTCCACCGCGCTGGCGCTGGGGGCCGATGAAGTCGCCCTGGCCCTGCGCGAGCAGGCCGCCGCGCGCGGCGCCGACATCAACGTGGTGCGCAACGGCTCGCACGGCATGTTCTGGCTCGAGCCGCTGGTCGAGGTCGCCACGCCCCAGGGGCGGATCGCCTACGGCCCGGTAAGCGAAGACGACGTGGCCGGCCTGCTCGACGCCGGCCTGCTGCAAGGCGGCGCGCATCCGCTGCGCCAGGGCCCGACGCAAGAGATCCCCTACCTGAAACGCCAGGAACGGCTGACCTTCGCGCGCGTAGGCATTACCGATCCGGTTTCGCTCGACGACTATCTCGCCCACGAGGGCTACGCGGGCCTGGATCGCGCGCTCAGCATGAGCCCCGAGGCCATCGTGCAGGAAGTGCTGGATTCCGGGCTGCGCGGGCGCGGCGGCGCGGCCTTTCCCACCGGGATCAAGTGGAAGACCGTGCTGGGCGCGCAGGCCGCGCAGAAGTACGTGGTCTGCAATGCCGACGAAGGCGACTCGGGCACCTTCTCCGACCGCATGATCATGGAAGACGACCCCTACGTGCTGATCGAGGGCATGACCATCGCCGGCCTGGCGGTGGGGGCCACGCAAGGCTACATCTACGTCCGCTCGGAGTATCCGCACGCCATCGCCGCGCTGAACGAAGCCATCGCCCATGCCGGGAGCCGCGGCTACCTCGGCGCCGACCTCCTCGGTTCGGGACGCGCGTTCCACCTGGAAGTGCGCAAGGGCGCGGGCGCCTACGTCTGCGGCGAGGAAACCGCCCTGCTCGAAAGCCTGGAAGGCAAGCGCGGCATCGTCCGCGCCAAGCCGCCGCTGCCGGCGCTGCAAGGCCTGTTCGGCCAGCCCACGGTCATCAACAACGTCATCTCGCTGGCCACCGTGCCCATCGTGCTGGCGCGCGGTGCGGCGTTCTACCGCGATTACGGCATGGGCCGTTCGCGCGGCACGCTGCCGCTGCAGCTGGCCGGCAACCTGAAATACGGCGGCCTGGTCGAGAAGGCCTTCGGCATCACGCTGCGCGAACTGCTGTTCGGCTACGGCGGCGGCGCCGAAACGGATCGCCCCATCCGCGCGGTGCAGGTCGGCGGCCCGCTGGGGGCCTACCTGCCCGAGTCGGCTTTCGACACGCCCATCGACTACGAAGCCTTCGCCGCCATCGGCGCGGTGCTGGGCCACGGCGGCATCGTGGCCTTCGACGACACCGTCGACATGGCCAGGCAGGCGCGCTATGCCATGGAATTCTGCGCGCTGGAATCCTGCGGCAAATGCACGCCCTGCCGGATCGGCTCGACGCGCGGCGTGGAAGTCGTGGACCGCATCATCGCCAACCAGAACCGCCCGCAGCAGATCCACCTGCTGCGCGACCTGTGCGATCTGATGCTGCACGGTTCGCTGTGCGCGATGGGCGGCATGACCCCCTACCCGGTGCTGTCGGCGCTGGACCATTTCCCCGAAGATTTCGGCGCGCCGCGCGATGCGCAGCAGGCCGCCTGAGCGCGACAAGGAACAACCATGAACCAGCTCAACGACCTCGACTACGGCACCCCCGCACGCATCTCGGCGCAGGCCGTCACGCTGGAGATCGACGGCGTCGCGGTGCAGGTGCCGGCCGGCACGTCGGTAATGCGCGCCGCCGCCGAAGCCGGCATCAACGTGCCCAAGCTGTGCGCCACCGACAGCCTGGAACCCTTCGGCTCCTGTCGCCTGTGCATGGTGGAAATCGAAGGACGGCGCGGCTATCCGGCCTCGTGCACCACGCCCTGCGAACCCGGCATGCGCGTGCGCACGCAGTCGCCCCGGCTGGCCGAGCTGCGGCGCGGCACGATGGAGCTGTACATCTCCGACCACCCGCTCGACTGCCTGACCTGCCCCACCAACGGCAACTGCGAGCTGCAGGACATGGCCGGCGTGGTCGGCCTGCGCGAAGTGCGATACGGCTATGAAGGCAAGAACCACTTCGACGCCAAGAAGGACGAATCCAATCCGTACTTCACCTACGACCCGTCCAAGTGCATCGTCTGCAACCGCTGCGTGCGCGCCTGCGAGGAAACCCAGGGCACCTTCGCGCTGACCATCGACGGACGCGGCTTCGAGTCGCGCGTGGCGGCGGGCCAGGCGCAGGACTTCATGGATTCCGAATGCGTGTCCTGCGGCGCCTGCGTGCAGGCCTGCCCGACCGCCACGCTCACCGAGAAAACCGTGATCATGATGGGCCAGGCCGAGCACAGCGTGATCACCACCTGCGCCTACTGCGGCGTGGGATGCTCGTTCAAGGCCGAGATGAAGGGCAATGAAGTGGTGCGCATGGTGCCGCACAAGGACGGCCACGCCAACCACGGACACTCCTGCGTAAAGGGCCGCTTCGCCTGGGGCTATGCGACCCACCAGGACCGCATCACCAAGCCCATGATACGCAGCCGCATCACCGACCCGTGGCGCGAAGTCTCGTGGGACGAGGCGCTGGCGTACGCGGCCGGCGAATTCCGCCGCATCCAGGCCAAGCACGGCAAGGACGCCATCGGCGGCATCACGTCTTCGCGCTGCACCAACGAAGAAACCTACCTGGTCCAGAAACTGGTGCGCGCCGCCTTCGGCAACAACAACGTCGATACCTGCGCGCGCGTGTGCCACTCGCCCACCGGCTACGGCCTGAAGCAGACCCTGGGCGAATCGGCCGGCACGCAGTCCTTCGATTCGGTCATGCAGGCCGACGTGGTCATGGTGATCGGCGCCAACCCCGCCGCCGCGCATCCCGTGTTCGCCTCGCAGATGAAGCGCAGGCTGCGCCAGGGCGCCAAACTCATCGTGATCGACCCGCGCACCACCGAGATGGTCAAGTCGCCGCACGTCGAGGCGGCCTACCACCTGAAGCTGCGTCCGGGCACCAACGTCGCCGTGGTCACCGCGCTGGCGCACGTGATCATGAGCGAAGGCCTGCACGACGCCGACTACATCGCCCAGCGCTGCGAGACGCAATCCTTCGAGGACTGGAAGAACTTCGTGCTGCGGCCCGAGAATTCGCCGGAGGCCACCGAAGCCGTTACCGGCGTGCCGGCCGCCGAGATCCGCGGCGCGGCGCGCCTGTATGCCGCCGCCGGCAACGGCGCGATCTACTACGGGCTGGGCGTGACCGAGCACGCGCAGGGCTCCACCGCGGTCATGGGCATCGCCAACCTCGCCATGGCCACCGGCAACGTCGGCCGCGAAGGCGTGGGCGTGAACCCGCTGCGCGGCCAGAACAACGTCCAGGGCTCGTGCGACATGGGATCGTTCCCGCACGAGCTGCCCGGCTACCGCCACATCTCGGACACCACCGTGCGCAGCCAGTTCGAGGCCGAATGGAACGTCGAGCTCAGCCCGCATCCCGGCCTGCGCCTGCCCAACATGTTCGATGCGGCGCTGGACGGCAGCTTCATGGGCCTGTACTGCGAGGGCGAGGACATCGTCCAGTCCGACCCGAACACGCAGCACGTCACCGCCGCGCTGTCGGCCATGGAATGCATCGTCGTGCAGGACATCTTCCTGAACGAGACCGCCAAGTACGCGCACGTCTTCCTGCCGGGTTCCTCGTTCCTGGAAAAGGACGGGACCTTCACCAATGCCGAGCGGCGCATCTCGCGCGTGCGCAAGGTCATGCCGCCGCTGTCCGGCAAGTCGGACTGGGAAGTGACCGTGGCGCTGGCCGAGGCGCTCGGCTATCCCATGGACTACCGCCATCCGTCCGAGATCATGGACGAGATCGCGCGCCTGACGCCGACCTTCCACGGCGTCAGCTACGAAAAGCTGGACCGCCTGGGCAGCCTGCAGTGGCCCTGCAACGAGGACGCGCCGCACGGCACGCCCACCATGCACATCGACCGCTTCGTGCGCGGCCAGGGACGTTTCATCATCACGCAGTTCTTCGCCTCGCCCGAGAAAGTCACGCGGCGCTATCCGCTGCTGCTGACGACGGGCCGCATCCTCTCGCAATACAACGTCGGCGCGCAGACGCGCCGCACCCACAACAACCGGTGGCATGCCGAAGACCGGCTCGAAATCCATCCGCAAGACGCCGAAGAGCGCGGCATCGCGCAGGACGACTGGGTCGGCATCGAATCGCGCGCCGGCCAGACGGTGCTGCGCGCCACCATCACCGAACGGGTGCAGCCGGGCGTGGTATACACGACCTTCCACTTCCCCGAATCGGGTGCCAACGTGATTACCACCGACAGTTCCGACTGGGCCACCAACTGCCCCGAATACAAGGTCACGGCGGTGCAGGTCATGCCGGTGGCCCAACCCTCGGCATGGCAGCAGCAATACCGGCGCTTCAGCGAAGAACAGGTCCGGCTGGCGTCCACGCCCGCATCCAGCCCGGCGCTGGTGACCAAGTAGCCCGGCCATGGACAGCCCGAGCAAGGCCGGCCATGCGCCGCTCGCAGCGGTGCCGGTGCGGCGCTGGCAGGACGGCGCGGAAGATGCGCGCATCGACGAAGTTGCCGAAGAAGTCCCCGTCGCGCTGGAATACAACGGCATCTCGCATGCCGTCATGCTGGCCTCGCCCTGCGACCTGGAAGACTTCGCGCTGGGCTTCTCGCTGAGCGAAGGCATCCTGTCGCGGCCGGGCGAACTGTACGACTGCGAAATCGTGCAGGCCGACGAGGGCATACGCGTGCAGCTGGAGATCGCCTCGGAACGTTTCGTGCGCCTGAAAGACCGGCGGCGCAATCTGACGGGCCGCACCGGCTGCGGGCTGTGCGGCACGGAAAGCCTGCAGCAGGCGGTGCGCCACCCGCCCCCGGTGCGCGGCCATGCCGTCTTCGACGCCGCCACGCTGCACCGCGGCCTGCACGCCATGCAGGACTTGCAGCAGCTGCAGCAGCGCTGCGGCGCCACGCACGCGGCAGCCTGGATGCAGGCGGACGGCTCGGTCGACCTGGTGCGCGAGGACGTCGGCCGCCACAATGCTCTGGACAAGCTGCTCGGCGCGCTGGCCTCGGCCGGCGCCGACTTCGCCGGCGGCGCGGTGCTGGTCACCAGCCGCGCCAGCTATGAAATGGTGCAGAAGACCGCCACGCTGGGCATAGGCATGCTGGCCGCCGTGTCCGCGCCGACTGCGCTCGCCATCCGGCTGGCCGAGGAAACCGGCGTCACCCTGGCCGGCTTCGTGCGCCCGCACAGCCACGTCGTCTACACCCACGCGCGGCGCCTGCCCGGCGCAACCTGAGGAACGCATCGTGAATACCGCCGACAGCCTGATCCGCATGGCCAACCAGATCGGGGACTTCTTCGGGACCATGCCCGACCGCGACCAGGCCGTCGCCGACGTCGCCGACCACCTCAAGCGCTTCTGGGAGCCGCGCATGCTGCGCACGCTGCTTGCGCACGTCGATGCGCACGGCGACGACGAACTGAACGACATGGCGCGCGCCGCGATCCGGACCCACCGGCAGCATATCCAATAGCCGCAGCCGTCGATCATTCTCCCGGCACACGGTAAAATCCACGACGGGTGTTAGCTGCATTCCGCAGCGGGACAGGTTCATGCGTCGGTCGGGCCGCCACGCGGAGCTCATGCGACCATGCCTCACCCCGTCTCGGGGCGCGATCTTCCACGCGCCCAACGCCTCGCCGAACGCGCCTTCGCCACCGTCGAGCGCTTCCTGCACATCGAAGCCGCCAGCGGCATCGTCCTGCTGTTCGCCGCCGCGGTGGCGCTGATCTGGGCCAACTCGCCGTTCGCGCACAGCTACCATGCGCTATGGCACGTGCCGGTGTCGATCGGCATCGGCAGCTTCGTGTACGCCCAGTCCCTGCACTTCTGGATCAACGACGCCTTGATGACGGTCTTCTTCCTCGTGGTCGGGATGGAGATCCGCCGCGAAGTCCACGAAGGCGCGCTCAGCGACCTGAGACAGGCCAGCCTGCCCATCATGGCCGCGATGGGCGGCGTGGCCGTGCCCGCGCTCGTGTACCTGGCCCTGAACGTCGAACCGGCGCGCCAGCACGGCTGGGCGGTGCCGACCGCCACCGACATCGCCTTCGCCGTGGGCGTCCTGGCCCTGCTGGGCCGCGGCATCCCCGGCAACGTACGGGTATTCCTGCTGGCGCTGGCGATCATCGACGACATCATCGCAGTGCTCATCATCGCGCTGTTCTATTCCGGCGGGCTCGACTACCACGGCTTCATCATCGCCGCGCTGGGCATCCTGATCGTGCTCGGCCTGCAGCGCATCGGCATCGGATCCGCCCATGCCTACATACTCCCCGGCGCGGTCATCTGGATCGGGCTGCTCATGACCGGGGCGCATCCGACGCTCGCCGGCGTCGTGCTCGGCATGATGACCCCGGCGGTGCCGATGCGCACCCGGGAACACCCCCTGGACTTGCTCGCCCGCGCCGCAGAGAAACTGCGCCGCCAGAAGGAAGCCGCCGGGGACGCCAGCCGCCTCGCCGCGCCGCTCAGGCAACTCCGGACGGCCCAGCGCGAAGTGCTGCCGCCCGTGGTGCGGGTGCAAATGGCACTGCATCCCTGGGTCGCCTACGGCATCATGCCGGTCTTCGCCCTGGCCAACGCCGGCGTCAGCATGGACGGCATGGATCTGTCGGCCGCCGGACCGCAATGGGTGCTGGCCGGCGTCGCGCTGGCGCTCGCAGCGGGCAAGCCGCTGGGCGTGATCGGCGTCAGCTGGATACTGGTGCGGCTGGGCCTGTGCCGGCTGCCGCCAGGCGTATCCTGGGGCGGCATCTGCCTGATCGGCCTGCTGGCCGGCATCGGCTTCACCATGTCCATCTTCATCGCGATGCTCGCTTTCGCCGACGAGAACCTCCTCGGCGCCGCCAAGCTCGGCGTGCTGGTGGGCTCGCTGGCGGCGGCCGTGCTCGGCCTGGCCTGGGGTGTCGTGTACCGGCGCACGGTCAAGCCGGACTGATGCGGACATGCCCTCGGTCATCGGGGGCATCCAGGAAAATGAAAAGCCGCTGCGGCTTTCGTGCCGCAGCGGCTCGGAACGACAAGACAGGCAAGCGAGGAGCGGGAGCGGCCTCGCCCGCGGCCGATCAGCCCTCGGCTTGCACCGGGTTGCGCAGCACGCCGACCTTCTCGATCTCGATCTCGACCACGTCGCCCGGCTTCATCCAGACTTGCGGATTGCGCGCCTGGCCCACGCCCGCGGGCGTGCCCATGACGATCACGTCGCCCGGCTCCAGGGTCAGCACTTCGGTCAGCAGTTCGATGGTCTCGGGAATGTCGAAGATCATGTCGCTGGTGTTGGCATCCTGCATGACCTGGCCGTTCAGGCGGCACTTGATCGACAGGCCGCGGGCGGCTTCCGGCAGTTCGTCGGCGGTGACCAGCGCGGGGCCGAAGCCGCCGGTGGCGTCGAAGTTCTTGCCGATGGTCCACTGCGGGGTGCGCTTCTGGTAGTCGCGCACCGAGATGTCGTTGAAGCATGCATAGCCGAACACCAGGTCGAGCGCCTTGTCTTTCTTGACGTGGCGGCCCGCCTTGCCGATCACCACGGCCAGTTCGGCTTCGTAGTCGAACTTGTCGGACACGCGCGGGCGGATGGTGGGCTCGCCATGGGCCAGCAGCGAGGTCGCGCCGCGGAAGAAGAACCAGGGGTAGTCGGGCTTGTCGCGGCCGCCTTCCTTGGCATGGTCGAAGTAGTTCAGGCCGAGGCAGACGATCTTGCCGGGACGCGGCACGACCGGCGCATAGGCGATCGAGTCGAGCGGCAGGCGCGGAGCGTTCGAGGCGATCGCGGCCTTGCCGGCGGCCTGCAGGTCTACGCCGGCTTGCAGGGCGGCGCCGAGGTCGGCCGGCACCTGGGGCTGGGCCTGGTTCAGGTCGATGACGCCGTCATCGGCCAGGACGCCCAGGCGCACGGCGCCGTCTTTGCGGAAAGACACGAATTTCATCTCAAGACTCCGGTATGTACGTGCTAACGATAGGAAGAAAGCCGCCGCGATGCACCCGTGCGGCTTCCGTGTCGAACTCCTGTGGGTGCCGACATTTTATATACATTTTTTCCAAAATCAATTTTTTGTACACATCACACCTGAAATCCATGGGTTTGTACACTTTCAGCTAGAATTGCGCCAGGACGCCCATGCCGCCCCGCGGCGGGCGCAACCGGAGTTTCCGTGCCCAAGCCCCCCGCGGTGCCCCCGCCCGGCACCGGCGCCGCCCCCCCCCGGGGGGGCGCGGGGGCCCGCCGCCGGCGCGGCGCCG
>NZ_UWPJ01000019.1 GCF_900606115.1 Pigmentiphaga humi | reverse complement strand
CGCTTGTACTGCTGGACAATCGTGCCCAGGGCGCCATCCCGGATCCGTATGCGCGCGGCCAGCCGGCCCACTAACTCGGCGCCTCGGGTGTAGGCGTAAGGGGGCAGGGGAAGGGCGGGAAACGACATGGAGCAGCGGCCTAGGAAAACAGCTTGCAGCGAACCGGACCCGTAGCGCTGGGGCTCGGGCCGACGTGCGGACTGGGGGGCGAATCCGCCATTTTATCGTCATCCCCAGTACCGGCGCCCACCCCCGCCACGACGGCCGGTTTTACCCGGAGTGCCGCAGGTTCGGTTCCAATATAGGCATTTACCTATGATCCCATAGGCGTATCCCCCGTTGCTTGGGCCGGCGCGCAACCAGTAGAGTCGGTCGCGACGACAGACACCGCGATGGACCCGATTCCCCATGCCCGCCAACGACACGCCGCAGGACCCCCAGGAAATCTACACCCCGCACGGCACGCAGCGGCTGTTGATGCGCTACGAGGCGGCGCTGGCCCGCGTCCAGGCCAGGCGCGGCATCATCCCCGAGCAGGCCGCCAGGGAGATCGAGCGCACCGCCTCCCCCGACTTCGTCAGCCCCGAAACGGTGGCCGAAGTACGCAAGGAAGCCGGCCATCCCATGGTTTCGCTGATACGCGCCTGGAGCACCGTGCTCCAGGGCGATGCGGCGCAATGGCTGCACTACGGCGCCACCACCCAGGACGCCATGGATACGGTGCAGTTGCTCCAGCTGCGCATGGCCACGCGCTGCGTGGCCGCGCAGATGCGCCAGGCCGAGTCGGCGCTGCTGCGGCTCGCAGCCGAGCACCGAGCCACGCCGATGATCGGCCGGACCGTCGGCCGGCACGCGCTGCCCATCACCTTCGGCCTGAAGGTCGCCTCGTGGATGACGGAGAACCGCCGCTCCATCGAACGCCTCGACTCCTGGCGCCGGCGCAGCGACACCGGCATGCTCTCGGGCGCGGTCGGCACCTATGCCGCGCTGGGCGACGATGCGCTGTCGCTGGAAGCTGAAGTGCTGCGCGAGTTCGGCGTGGGCGCGCCGCTGGCGACAGACTGGAAGGGCAGCCGCGACATCCACGCCGAGTTCGGCGCGCTCGCATCCATCGCGGCCGGCACCTGGCGGCGGATCGCGCAGGAAATATTCCTGCTGCAAGGCGACGACCTGCGCGAAGTGGAGGACCCGAGCGGCTTCGTGGGCTCGTCGACGATGCCGCACAAGGCCAATCCCGACAATGCCCGCCACGTCGTGGCCATCGCCCGGCGCATCGGACGCGAGGCCGGCGTGCTGCTCGACTGGATGGTCAGCATCCACGAGCGCGACCAGATCAGCAATGCCGATTCGCTCGGTGCCGTCGCCACCGACCTCGGCCGGATGATGGCGATCGCCGTGAGGATGGTGGAGAACCTCGTCGTCCTGCCCGACAACATGCGCAGCAATATCGGCCGCACCCAGGGCCTGATCATGGCCGAGCCGGCCATGTTCCTGCTGGGTACGCAAATCGGCAAGCAGAACGCCCACGGCCTGGTCAGGCGCGTGGCGGCGCAGGCCCGGCACAGCGGCCGCTCGCTGGTGGACGAGTTGCGGGATGCCCCCGAAGTGCGCGCGCTGGCGCAGCCGCCGGACCTCGACAGCCTCGCCGACCCCACGCGCTACATCGGCCAATCCGTCGCGGTCGTGGACCGCGCCGTGGCGGCCATCGAAGCGGCGCGGGCGGCGGAGTCAGCGCAGCCGGAGGCGTAGCGGAGGGGTTTTTTCAGGAGCGATCCGCGCAATGCTGCATTTGTCCATACGTCGCATCGAAGTGCTGCTGGCCGTCGCCGACGCCGGCAGCTTCTCGGGCGCGGCCGCCCGGCTCGGCATCGCCCAGCCCTCGGTCAGCGAGCAGGTGCGCGCGCTCGAGAACAGCGTGGGCGAGGTCCTGCTGGAACGGCGGCGCGGCCGGCCGGTGCAGCCCACCGCGGCAGGCCGCCTATTCATCGAACGGGCCCGCGCCGTGCTCGAACAGGCCGACGCGCTGGTCAACCAGTTCGACAACTATGCACGGCGGCACAGCAGGCGGGTAGTGGTCGCCGCGCAGCGCAAGCTGGGGACGACCATCCTGCCCAGCCTGCTGGCGCAGTTCGCCGGCGCGCACCCCGAGGTCAATTTCGAAGTCCGCAACGGCAGCTACGAAAACGTGCGCGAGATGCTGCTCGACGGCACCGCGGACGTCGGCTACTTCCTCGGCAACCAGCGGGTGGCCGACGTGGAATCGACCGTGATCGCGTCCGAGCCTTTCATCTTCGTCGCATCGGCTTCGCATCCGCTGGCCCGGCGCAAGCGGATACGGCCGGCCGAACTGGCGGCGCATCCGTTCATCCGCGGCGCGACCGGCTCGCAGCTCACTCGCGAGATCGACGGCCTGCTGGCAAACGTCGGCCTCGCCGAGCTGGACGTCAATGCGCGCTCTACCGACGACCACGTGATCCGCCAGTTCGTCGAAGCCGGCCTGTCCATCTATTTCGCGATGGAAAAGAGCGTCGCCGCCGACCTGCGCGAACGTCCCATCAAGAAGTTGCCGGTCGCCAGCCCGCCGCTGGCGCTCGCCGTCAGGCAGGCCTTGACGCCACGCCGGCGCATCGGTCCGTTCGTACGCACGTTCTACGCCTACGTGCGGGACAACTGGCCGTGACTCCGACGCCCGCGCGGCAACGCGCGCGGGCCCGAAACCGCTCCAACACGCCGCCTCCGGCGGCTCATGACGACAGGGAGAACACCATGCACCACCATCATTCGCCTGGCAGCGAAACATTCCACCCCGACGCGCCGTCGCGCCGCCGCCTGCTGCAGGCACTGGGAGCACTGCCGTTGGCCGCGGCGGCCGGCGGCACGGCTGCGGCCAACGCAACAGCCGCCTTTCCGGCCAAGGCCATCAAGGTCGTCTGCCCATACGGAGCCGGCAGCCCGGTCGATGTCGTGGGCCGCTACATCGTCGCATGCATGCAGGGCGGTTTTGCGGGCTCGGCCGCCTATGTCGAAAACGTCGCCGGCGGCGGCGGCACCGTCGGCCCTGCCAACGTCCTGCGGGCTCCGGACGACGGCTACACCCTGCTGATCCAGCTGTCGGCCTCGCTGGCCACCGGCCAGTTGCTGAACCCGTCCGCCAAGTACGACCCGGCACGCGATTTCGTTCCGCTCTGGGGCCTCAGCACGATGGGAACGGTCGTCATCGTCAGCGCCCAATCGCCCTACAAGACCATGAAAGAGTTCATGGCCGCCGCCCGCGCGCGGCCCGGCCAGTTGACCTACGGCACCGCGGGCGTCGGTTCGACCCCGCACATCAATACGGAAATGTTCATGCGCGCGACCGGCATCCAGCTGATGCACGTGCCCTACCGCAGCTCCAGCGCCGTCATCACCGATATGCTGGGCGGCCAGATCGACTGCCTGCTGGCCTCGATTTCCTCGGCCGCGCCGCTGATCGCCGATGGGCGTGTCCGGGGCCTGGCCGTGCTGCGGCCGGATCGCGTGAACATCATTTCCGGCGTGCCCACGCTCAAGGAAACGGGCGTCAGCGACTGGCTGCCCACGCCGTCGATCTTCACGCTGTTCTCGTCGGCAGGCGTCCCCCAGGACATACGCGACGCGATCGGCGCCGCGTGCCAGAAGGGACTCGAGCGCGACGTGCAGGCTTCGGGCCGGCTGGAGCAGCTCGGGCTGAACGGCTCTGTCCAGGGAAAGGAACTCGCGCGCTTCGTCGCCGAAGAGCGCGAGGCGCTGGTGCGCACCGTCAAGGAAGCGGGCATCGCGCCAAGCTGAGCGGCCCGCAACCGCGGCCGCCCGGCCGCGGCGAGCCGCGCCCGCTCAGTGCAGGCGGCTGCCCAGCCGCTTGAAATCGAACGGCTGCAGGGTGTCCATGTTGAAAATGGGCTCGGAACTGGCACGCACCCGGCGGCGCGCCGGCAGGTCCGGCACGACCTCGGCCGGCGTTTCGCCGCGCCAGAGATCCACGGCCGCCGCCACGGCCTGCGTCACGTCCTGGCTGCGGTCGAACTGCTCGCGCAGCCACTGGCTGTCGCCGCCCTTGAAAGTGTCGTCGAACAGCGCCTCGAGCATGTCGGCCGTGCCCTGTTCGCGCGCCACCGGCAGCAGGCGCTCGAAGGTGGCGCGCAGGTGGTCGCTCAGGCGCATGCGGCCTTCGGCGGCATCGACGTAGCTGCCGTGTATGCCGAAGCGCGATGCCTGGAAGCGATTGGTGCGGTAGGCCTGCCAGGCCTGTGCGTCCGGCACGGGCTCGTCGGCCAGCACGGCGCCGAGAGCCTGGGCGAAGGCGGCGATCTGGCAAGCCCTTTCGACGGTCAGCGGGGTGTCGCAGACACGCACTTCGACCGTGCCGAATTCGGGCTTGGGGCGAACGTCCCAGTACAGGTCCTTGATGCTCTCGATCAGGCCAGAGGACTGCATCTGCGAGAAATAGCGCTCGAAGCCCTGCCAGTCGCCCACCTCGGGCGGCAGGTGGCCGCACAGCGGGAAGGCGTTCAAGGCATTCAGGCGGCTGCAGGCGAACAACGTGTCCACCCCTTCGAAATACGGCGAGGAAGCGGCCAGTACGATGAAGTGCGGCACATAGCACGACAGCTTGTGCGTCAACGCAATGGCGTCATCGCCGCTCGGCACGCCCAGGTGGATGTGCTGGCCGAACACCGTGAACTGCTGGGCCAGGTAGCCGTACATCTCCGACAGATATTGGAAGCGCGGCGCGTCGTAGATCGCGCGCTCGTTCCAGCGCATGAAGGCATGGGTGCCGCCGCCGGCTACCCGCACGCCGACGGCGTCGGCGGCCTCGACCAGCAGCTTGCGCATGTCGCGCATCTCCGCCAGCAGGCGGTTGGCGTCGGTATGCACCGACGAATTGAGTTCGATCATGGACCGGGTGATCTCGGGTTTGACCCGGTCGGCGTAGGGATGGTTGACGATCTGGGCGAGCAGATCTTCGGCTGCGCCCTTGAGGTCGAAGGTATGCGGATCGACGATCTGCAGTTCGAGTTCGATGCCCAGGGTGTTCGGCTTGGATTCGGTGAATGCGATGGACTGCATCGGGGTCTCCTTGGAGAAGGTGGCCAGGCGAGTTCATCTACCCGGGGGGACGCCGGACGCCCTCACTGCGCCGGGCATCGGCATCACGCGTTTTATTTTGTGTCGTTGAACGAGTTTAGCCGCAAGTTTCGAGCAGATTCCCAATAATTGCCGGATTTTAGTGTGTCGCCTCGCAAGCCCCCCGATTTCAGGGAAGCGCTGGGTAAGCGTTTACTCACTATGCGCAGCCGGCGCAGGGCCAAGAAGTCGAAAATGTAACAGCCGTCACCGCGCCAAGCTGAGAGCAACCGGAACAAACTGGGACAGCATGCCAGCCGAAGATGACCGCTCGGTGGCGCGCCAAAGACCAACGGAAACAAAGGCGCCGGGCCGCCCCAGGGGCGGGCCGAGCCCCCTCGGGGGCTGCCGCGTAGCGGTTGGGGGCCCGCCGTGCCGGGTTCGCGCAAGCGGGTAGAGGGTGGGATGTCCCTGGCTTCCTTAATGCAGGGTCAGCGGGTGCAGCATGTAGTCGTCGAACTGGCTGAGGAATTCGTCGACGTCTTCCATGGAAGGTTCCGTGGCGATCAGTTCGCGCACCTGGTTGCGGAATTGCTCCGCAGATTCGCCCGCGATATAGACTTCGCGGCGCGACTGCTTGTCGACGATCTCGAAACCGCCGCCGGTACTGGCCGCGCCCTCGAGCTGGGCGAACTCGACCACCACGTAGTTGGGACTGTTATAGATCATTTCCATGGTCTGGCTCCTGGAGACAGGGGTCTGACCGACCGCCTGGTCAGTAGATGGGTGCCCGTGCTTGGAAATCAAGATGGCTGGCTGGATCGATCCCGGCTATCGCGAGCGCCCGGCTATCCGCCGCCCTCCACCAGCGTTACCGCTCCCGCGAAACCCGGCCCGTCCAGCTGCCTGCGCAATTCGGCCAAATGGCCGTCCGTGCTCACTTCTATCCACAGCCTGGCCGGTTTCGCGAGCCTGAGCAGGCGCGCCACGGTAACCCGCAGTGGCAATTGCCCCACGCAACAAACGCACCCGGCCGCCAGCTGCACCAGTTCGACCCCCGCAGGGGCCTGGAAGGTTCCCGGCCCGCCTTCGACCACCACGGCCTGCGGGCCCTCGCCCAGGCGCGCCCGGGCACCTTCCAGCGCGAGGCTGCGCCCCGCCCGGAGCTGCGTGCCGACCAGGAGCATGACGGGCACGGGTTTCATCATTTACGCCAGAATGCGCGCGTAAAAAGTACCAGTACAGCAAACAACTCCAAACGCCCGATCAGCATGGCGAAGGTACATATCCAGGTCTGCACGTCGGACAGTTCGGCGAAGCTGCCCATCGGTCCTACCATCCCCAGTCCCGGCCCGGTATTGTTCAGGCTGGCCAGCACGGCGGTGAAGGCGGTGACCGGCTCCAGATCGGTGAACAGCATGGCCATGGTGAGCGTCATCAGCGAGGCCCAGTACAGCAGGATGTAGGCCAGCACCGAATACACCACCTGGTTGGACACGGGCAGCCCGCCCACCCGGATGGGGTTGATGGCGCGCGGGTGCAGGATGTGGATGAATTCGCGGCGCGCCTGCTTGATCAGGATGATCAGCCGGATCATCTTGATGCCGCCGCCGGTCGATCCGGCCGAGGTGGCGAAGCAGGACAGGACCAGCATCAGCACCGGCGCGAAAATGGGCCAGGACGAGTAATCCGTGTTGGCGAAGCCGGTGGTGGTGGCGACCGAAACCGTGTTGAACAGCGCATAGCGGAACGCCGTCCAGGCCGAATCGTAGACGCCGCGCGTATAGAGCAGCACGGTGATCAGCGCCACCCCTATCGCCAGGGCGGCGAGATAGGCCTTGGCCTCGGTGCTGCGGCCATACGGCCCCAGGCTGTGGCGGCGGAAGGCCTGGAAATGCACCGTGAAACTGATGCCCGCGATGATCATGAACACCAGCGACACGAACTCGACGGCGGGCGAGTTGAATGCCGCGAAGCCGGCGTCGCGGTTGGAGAACCCGCCCAGCCCGATGGTCGAGGCCATGTGGCAATAGGCGTCGTACCAGCTCATGCCGGCGGCGCGGTAGGCCAGCGCGCACAGCAGCGAGAACAGCATGTAGATGGCATAGAGCCCCTTGGCCGTTCCGGTGATGCGGGGCGTGAGCTTCTCGTCCTTCATCGGCCCGGGCAGCTCGGCCCGGAAGATCTGGCTGCCCCCCGCTCCCAGCATGGGCAGGATGGCCACCGCCAGCACCAGAATGCCCATGCCGCCTATCCAGATCAGCGTGCAGCGCCAGACGTTGATCGAATGCGGCAGGCCGTCCAGCCCCGACAACACCGTCGCGCCGGTGGTGGTGAGGCCGGACATGGCCTCGAAGTAGGCGTCGGTGACCGACAGCGCCATGCCGGCCTGGTGGTAGTAGAGCAATAGCGGCAGCGCCGCGATCGCCGCCAGCGTGCTCCAGACCAGCGACACCAGCAGGAAGCCGTCGCGCGGCGTCAGCTCGCGCCGGCTGCGCCGGGTAAGGAGGTGCATCGCCAGCCCGATCGCCGCCGAAACGGCCATCGCCTCGGTGAAGGCGTGCCGGGCGCCGTCGCCGAAATGCACGGAAACGCCCAGCGGAATCGCCATCGTGGCGGCGAACAGCACGATGATGAGTCCGAGTACGTTCAGGACCGGAAGCAGTTTGCGCATGGACCGGTCAGAAGAAGGTGGCCGAGACCTGGAACAGTTTTTCCACCTGGGCGATCAGCCGCTGGTGCGCCACGAACACGATGACGTGGTCGTCGGACTCGATGACCGTATCGTGGTGGGCCATCAGCACCTCGTCCTCGCGCACCACGGCGCCTATGGTGGCGCCCTGGGGCATGTCGATGTCCTCGATGCGCCGGCCGACCACCTTGGAAGACTTGGCGTCGCCGTGGGCGATGGCTTCCAGCGCCTCGGTCACGCCGTGGCGCAGCCGGTGGACCGAGACGATATCGCCGCGCCGCACGTAGCGCAGGGTCTCGCCTATGGTCGCCTCGGACGGCGAGATGGCGATGTCGATACGCCCGCCTTCCATCAGTTCGCCGTAGCTCTTGCGGCCGATCAGCGCGATCACCCGGCGCGCGCCCATGCGCTTGGCCAGCAGCGACGACATGATGTTGTCCTCGTCGTCGCTGGTCAGCGCCAGGAACAAGTCCATCTCGGCGACGTTCTCGTCCTCGAGCAGGTTCTCGTCGGTGGCGTCGGCGTTCAGCACCAGCGTCCTGCTGGGCAGCTGGGTGGCCAGGAACTCGCAGCGGCGGCGATTCTGCTCGATGACCTTGACGTCGTACTGCTCGCCGATGCGCCGCGCCAGCCGGAAGCCGATGTTGCCGCCGCCGGCGATCATCACGCGCCTGACGCGCTTGTCGCTCTCGCGCAGCTCGCGGATGATGTTGCGCACGTGCCGGGTATTGGCCAGGAACAGCACTTCGTCGCCGGCCTCGATGCGGGTGTCGCCTTCGGGATTGATCAATCGGTTGTCGCGGAAGATCGCGATGATGCGGACATCCGCGCCCGGCAGGCGCTCGCGCAGGCTCTGGATGGGCTGGTCGGCAAGCGGACTGCCGGTGGCGGCGCGCACCGTCACCGCACAGGCCTTGCCGCCCGCGAATTCCACTACCTGCAGGGCTTCCGGGATCTCGATCAGCTTTTCGATGGTGTTCGTGACGCTGCGCTCGGGGCAGATCAGGTGATCGACGTCGAAGCCGTCCTCGGCCATCAACTCCTCGTGGTCGAGGAACTCGGACGACCGCACGCGCGCGATGCAGCGCGGCACGTTGAACACCTGCTTGGCGATCTTGCAGGCCACTAGATTGCTTTCATCCGCGGTGGCGCAGGAAATGAACAGGTCCGCATCCGCCGCCCCCGCTTCCTGCAGCGTCGACACATACGTCCCGTTGCCCATCAGCCCGCGCAGGTCCAGCCGCTCCTGCAGCATCGCCAGACGCGTTCCGTCC
This sequence comes from Pigmentiphaga humi, assembly GCF_900606115.1. GTDB lineage: Bacteria > Pseudomonadota > Gammaproteobacteria > Burkholderiales > Burkholderiaceae_B > Pigmentiphaga > Pigmentiphaga humi. Next base: position 28,743 of record NZ_UWPJ01000019.1, on the reverse strand, counting down.
GTATCGATGACGGTAATGTCGTTGTGCTCGGACACCAGATTCTCGGCCACGCTGGTCCCCACCTGCCCCGCGCCGAGTATGAGGATTTTCATGTCCCCTACGCGCTGACGCGCGCCCCCAAGGGGGCGGCGCTGGCGGACTGGCGAAGCCAGATCCGAGGCGCCCTGGCTCGAGGGCCGGCATCCGGCCACGACGCACCACGCCTACCCCAGCCATCTATCCAAGACAGAGTAGCCAAACCCAGGAAGCGGTGGATCCGGCTCCGCCGGTCCACCCGCTTCGCCCCCTGGGGGGCGCGCGTAAGCGCGTAGGGGGGGGCCTTCATATGCTCTTTTTGCGGGAAAGCTCGATGCCCAGTTGCTTGAGCTTGCGGTACAGGTGGGTGCGCTCGAGTCCGGTCTTGTCGGCGACGCGGGTCATGCTGCCGCCTTCGCGAGCCAGGTGGTGCTCGAAATAGATGCGCTCGAAGGCGTCGCGCGCCTCGCGCAGCGGCTGGTCGAGCGACAGGCCGGCCAGCGGCGAGCGTGGCTGGCCGTCGTGCACGGCCAGGCCGGGTGCCGGACGCTCGACGGCGGGAGCCAGGCCGGGCGCGGCCGCACGGACGGGTTCGCCGACCGCCAGCGGCGGGTGGGCAAAAGCCGACACCACCGCGGAGCGGGCGATGGCCGCCGACGCGGGCGCCGGTACGGGCGCGGGCTTGGCGCCGGCGCGGCTGCGCTCCAGCGCGCCGGCGATGGTCTTGAGAAGCCGCGTCATGGTGATGGGCTTCTCGAGGAAGTCGATCGCGCCTATGCGCGTCGCTTCCACGGCCGTATCGATGGTGGCGTGCCCGCTCATCATGATCACCGGCATGTCCAGCAGCTCCTGCGAGGCCCATTCCTTGAGCAGCGTCACGCCGTCGGTGTCGGGCATCCAGATATCCAGCAGCACCACGTCGGGACGATGGGCGGCGCGCAGCGCGCGAGCCGCCGCGGCATTCTCGGCCAGATCGACCGTATGCCCTTCGTCGTAAAGAATTTCCGACAGGAGTTCGCGGATGCCGACCTCGTCGTCAACCACCAAAATTCTGGCCATATCTTTAGAAACCTCTGTTACGCAGACTGCGTCCCCGCAGCTTCGGACATATGCGCGGCATCGCGTGCCGCGTCCCCCCCGGCGAGCCGAGTGAATAGTATAGAGACCATTGCGCCGCCTTCGGGCCTGTTCGACAGGTCGATGCGGCCGCCGTGCTCTTCGACGATCTTCTTGACGATGGCCAACCCCAGGCCGGTCCCGCGCGCCTTGGTCGTGATGTAGGGCTCGAAGGCGCGCTGCAGGATGCGCGCGGCGAAACCGGCCCCGCTGTCGGCCACCACGAATTTGACCGAGGCATGGTCGCGGCCGTCGGGCAGGCTGGTGTTGATCAGCCGGGTGCTGACGGCGATGCGGTCGGCCGGCGTGGCCGCGGCGGCGGCGCCGGACTGGCGGGCGGCCTCCTTGGCCTTTTCCTCGATGGCATCGCGGGCATTGGCGATCAGGTTGTGGATGACCTGGCGCAGCTGGGTGGCATCGCCGCGCACCCGCGGCAGGCTGCGGTCGAGGTCGACCGCCAGCGCGATCTGGCCAGAACCCGCCTTGAGCATCCCGCCGGCCGGATCCCAGCCATAGAGCGTCAGCACCTCGGCCACCAGTTCGTTCAGGTCCAGCAGTTGCGGCTGCGCCGGCGGCGTGCGCGCGTATTCGCGGAAGTCGTCCACCATGTGCTGCATGGAACTGACCTGGTTGATGATGGTGGTGGTCGAGCGCTTGAGCATGTCGGCATCGGGCGGCGCGAGCTTGTCCGCCAGCTTCATGGCGATGCGCTCGGCGGAAAGCTGGATGGGCGTCAGCGGATTCTTGATCTCGTGCGCCAGCCGGCGTGCCACCTCGCCCCAGGCAACCGCGCGGTTGGCCGAAATGACCTCGGTAATATCGTCGAATACCACCACGTAGCCCCCACTGGCGCCTGCCACCGGCAGATGCGATCCGCGTGCCAGCAGCGTAATGGTATTGTCGTCGCCCGTGGGACCGGAAATGTTACGTTCGCCGGCCCTGTCCGGCTCGGCCGCCGATTGGGGTCGGACGATCTCGAACTGGTGCTGCCAGTACTGGCGGCCCGTGCCGGCGGCGGCATGCTCGGCGAACGCCGTGCGCAAGGTATGGGCGAAATCGCCCAGGCCGTCCACGGTTTCCAGCGGACGACCCGCCACGGCGCGCAGGTCCACGCGCAGGATCTGCTGGGCCCCGCGGTTGACGGTCGCCACGCGGAAGGCCTCGTCGAACACCAGCACCCCGGACGACAGGTTGGACAGGATGCTCTCGAGATAGACATTGCTGCGTTCGAGCTGGCGCCGATTGCTCTCGACCATCCGACGCGCCTCGTCCAGCTGGCGCGTCATGGCATTGAACGAACGCGTCAGGTGGCCCAGTTCGTCGCGCTGCGGCGGCTCGGGAATCGGCCGGTAATCGCCCACGCCCACGGCCTGGGTGCCTTCGGCCAGCCGCAGCAGCGGCCGCACCATGCGCGACGACAGCGAAAAAGCCGCCGCGATCGCCGCGAACACGGCGAGCAGCAGCGCCAGCGTCAAGGTGATGCCGTACAGCTTGCGCAGGCCCGTGCGCGACAGCGACAGCTCCTGGTAGTCGCGGTAGCCGCTCTGGACCTCGTCGGCGTTGATGGCGATCTGCTCGGGCACCGGCTGCAGCAATTGGAGGTAGCGCGGCTCCATCGGAATCACGCCGGGCAGCTCGAAGCCGCCCATGGGCGCGATCGGCACGATCACCCGCAGCCGCAGTCCGCCGCCCGCGGCGGTGGTATCGCGGGTCGTGCCCAGCGGTCCCTGGATGCCGTCCACGGTCGTCGGACTGGCCGTGCTGTTGGCTTCCGCCGCCGAATAGCCGCGCGAGATCTTCAATTGGCGCAGGATCTGCGGCGGCGGCGCCTCCGGCACCAGCGGACCGTAGGTATTGGTGGACCATGCGATGACCCGGCCGCTGGCGGTGAACACCATGGCGTCCTGCACCCCGACCTGCTCGCGCAGCCGCGTCAGCGACAGGCCCACGCTCGACTCCTGGGCGTCGCCCAGCTCGATGGACATGGTGCGCGCCTTGGCGCCCATTTCCTGCAGCTGCGAGTCGAGCGCGGCGCGGCCCAGGTTCAGCCCCGATTCGAGCGCGGTGTCGACCCGGATGTTGAACCACGACTCGATCGAGCGCGACAGGAACTGCACCGACAGCATGTAGACCAGCACGCCGGGCACCACGCCCACCAGCGCGAAGGCCAGCGCGAAACGCGCAGTCAGCTTGGCGCCGAACTGCCCGCGCCGCAACTGCGCGCGCAGCCGCACGGTCAGTACGATGACCCAGACGAACAGCGCCAGCGCGATGATGGCATTCAAGCCCAGCAAGACGCCATACTGTTCTTCCAGCCGCGACGAATTGCCGGTGGACCAGGCCAGCAGCAGCAGCAGCAACAGCGCGCTGACGCCGCCCAGGCCGAGCAGCACCCGCAGGAAGCGGTTCAACAGGCGGACGCGATGAGGCTTGATCATCGGCCCTCCGACGGCGGCGTAAGGCCCACTCCGCCGGGACTGGACGGCTGGCCGCCCGGCATCGTCAGTCCCTGTCCGATAGCGGCGCCGCCGTTGGCAGCGCTGCCGGACAGCGAGGGAGGAATGGCCGGCACCGCCGGCAGGCCGGGCTGGACCGCCAGCGGCGGGCCGGCCGGTACCGCGGCGGGCGCAGGCACGGGCGCGGGCGCGGCCGGGCTGGGCGCGCTGCCGAGACGGACGTCGAAATCGGTCCAGGGCGTGGCCAGCGACCAGTCGCTGCTATTGAGCGCATTGACCTGGAACGGCTTGGAAAGCTGGGACACGTCGAACCGCACCCGCAGCCGCCCCTGGTAGGCCGTGTCGGCTTGAAGCGCGTCGCGCTCGCCGATGCGCCAGCTGCGCACGTGGCGCACCACCGACAGGGCTTCGGCCAGCGATCCGACCGGCAGGGCCAGGTTGCCGGAATGGACGCGCCACTGCCGCGTGAGCGGGTTGTAGACGATGCGCCAGGTCTGGTTGGAGGCCAGCACGACCTCGTCGAACCAGTACCAGCGAGGCTTGCGGATCTCGACTTCGACCGAGAAATACAGCGGCAGCCCGCGCGAGACGGCGTCTTCGAGCTGATTGTTCAGATCCAGCGAGACGTCGGCGCTGAGCAGCAGGTCGCGGCCGCGCTCGGCCAGCGACACGGACTGGACCGCCGGCTCGGCCGCCGTGGCCACGCCGCCCCAGGTCAGCGCCAGGACCAGGATGGGCAGGATGAGGACGCGATGGAGTCGAATGATCAAACCTTGGCAAACAACGCGTAGAAGAAACCATCGTGCTGCTCGGCCGGCCGATCGGGTTGCGCCTGCACAAGCAACTGCCCCGGCGCGGGCAAGGGCGCCGCATCCTTGTGGCGAGACTGGAATGCCTGCGCCTGCCTGAGCCCTTCGGCGGGGAAGATCGAGCAGGTTGCGTAGAGCAATTTACCACCGGGCGCCACCACCTGCCACAGCGCATCGGCGATCCGCGCCTGCAGCGCGGCGGTCTTGGCGATGTCGCCTTCGCGGCGCAGCCAGCGGATGTCGGGATGCCGGCGCACGATGCCGGACGCAGTGCAAGGCACGTCGGCCAGCACCGCGTCGAAGGGCCGGCCGTCCCACCAGGAATCCAGGTCCGCCACGTCGGCGGCCCGGGTGCGCGCCGCCAGGCCCAAGCGCGCGAGATTGGCGTCCACCCGCGCCAGGCGGTCGGCATCCACGTCCAGCGCCAGCAGGTCGAGGTCGGCCAGCTCCAGCAGATGGGCGGTCTTGCCGCCCGGCGCCGCGCAGGCGTCGAGCACCCGCATGCCGTCGCGCACGTCCAGCAAGGGCGCCGCCAGTTGCGCGGCGGCGTCCTGCACCGACCACCAGCCCTCGGCGAAACCGGGCAGTTGCTGCACCGGGCGAGCCTGCGCGAGCACCACGCCCGCCGCGCCCACCGGCAGCGCCGCGATGCCGGCCTGGTCCAGCGCGGCCAGCAAGGCCTCGCGCGTGCAGCGGCGCCGGTTCACGCGCAGCACCATGGCCGGCGGCTGGTTGGCCGCGCGCAGCAGGTCCTGCCATTGGTCGGGGTAATCGATACGCAGGCGGCGCACCCACCAGTCCGGGTGGTTCCAGGCCGCTTCGGGCTTGCGCGCCGCCGCGGCGAGCACACTCTCGCGTTCGCGCAGGAAACGCCGCAGGCTGCCGTTCACCAATCCCTTGAAGGGCGCCAGGCTGCGCTGGCTGGAAGCCGCGCGCACCGCCTGGTCCACTACCGTATGCGGGGCATAGTCGACACCCGCTGCCGGCTCGGCCGCCAGCAGCGCGAAGGCGGTCAGCAGCAAGGCGTCCAGCAGCGGATCGGCGGGCTGGCGCGGGATCAGCGCCTGCTTGACCGTACGGGCCAGTCCGAGCTGGCGCATGACATGGAAGGAGATCGCCTGGGCCGCTGGACGGAGGGAGGGCGATGATACGCCGTCGGCTGCATCTTCCCTCGCTGGACCGCTCTTCATCTTGGAACGGTCCGGTATGCGCGCCAGCGCATCGGTCAGGGATTCGCCTGCGAGCACGGCTTGCACCGCGCGGGCGGCGGCCAGCAGGACGTCGGCCAGCGGCGGCGCTTTCACGCCGGAAGCGGGGGGCGGCATCAGGCTGCCCCAGGGGTCCAGCCCCGCACGAATACATCCACGGGCTGGCGCTTGCCGCCTGCCTTTTGCAATTCGATCAGGCGCAGGACGCCGCCGCCTGCCGCCAGGTCCACGCCCTCGGCGCCCGCGCGCAGCACGGTGCCGGGCGCGGCTTGCGTCGATTCGTCCAGCGCGCGGGCGCGCCAGACCTTGACCGGATCGGCCAGGCCGGGCAGCCGCACCGTCGCTCCCGGCACCGGGTTGAACGCCGCCACCCGGCGCGCCAGTTCGGCGGCGGGACGGGCGAGATCGAGCGCCGCCTCGGCCTTGTCCAGCTTGGCCGCATAGGTCACGCCCTCGGCCGGCTGCGGCGTGGCGGGCAGGCCGCCCTGCCCGAGGCGCTCCAGCGCCTGCACGATCAATTCGCCGCCCATCGCGGCCAGCCGGTCGTGCAGCTCGGCAGCCGACTGGCCGGGTTCGATGGGCAGCACGCCCTCGAGCAGCATGTCGCCCGTATCCAGCCCCGCATCCATCTGCATGATGGTGATGCCGGTCTCGGCATCGCCCGCCTCGATCGCCCGCTGGATCGGCGCCGCGCCGCGCCAGCGCGGCAGCAGGCTGGCATGGATGTTCAGGCAGCCCAGGCGTGGAATGCCCAGCACCGCCTGCGGCAGGATCAGGCCATAGGCGGCCACGATCATCGCATCGGCCCGCGCCGCGTGCAGCGCCTCGTGCGCCTGCGCCGCCTCCTGGGGAAACTTGCCGTCCAGCCGCAGGCTGCGCGGCTGCAGCACCGGCACCCCCGCCTCCAGGGCGGCGGTCTTCACGGGGCTGGGCGTCAGCTTGAGCCCCCGCCCCGCCGGGCGATCCGGCTGGGTCAGGACGAGCACGATCTCATGCCCCGCAGCCATCAAGGCCTGCAGCGCAATCTTGGCGAATTCCGGCGTACCGGCGAAAACCAGCTTCATCTGATGATCCCCCCTACGCGCTTCGCGCGCCCCCCAGGGGGCGGTGCTGGCGGACCGGCTGAGCCGGATCCGCGGCACCCTGGGTGGGCGGCGGCGGGAATTGGGGGGTGGCTAGTGTTGGTGAGAATGGAATGATAGCAAGGGGGGGTTGCGTCCCCGCTTTGCGGGTTCCCTCTCTATGGGCGGCGGGGTGGGCGGAGAGGCTCTACGCCGCGGCGAGCTTTTTCAGCTTGGTCTTGATGCGGCTTTGCTTGAGCTGGGAGAGGTATTCGACGAAGACTTTGCCGTCGAGGTGGTCGAGTTCGTGCTGGACGCAGACGGCGAGGAGGCCTTCGGCGTCGAATTCGTAGCGCTCGCCTTGTTCGTTGGTGGCTTCGGCCTTGATGCGGGCGGCGCGCTTGACTTCGTCGTAGACGCCGGGCACGGAGAGGCAGCCTTCCTCGTAGACCTGGGTTTCTTCGCTTTTCCAGGTGATGACCGGATTGATCAGCACCAGCAGGTCGTCGCTCTGCTCGGAGACGTCGATCACCACGATGCGCTCATGGATATCGACTTGCGTGGCGGCCAAGCCGACACCCGGGGCGGCGTACATGGTCTCGGCCATGTCGCGCACGATGCCGCGGATGCGGTCGTCCACGACGGCGACCGGCTTGGCTTTCTTGTGCAGCCGCGCGTCGGGATAGTGGAGTATCGGTAGCAATGCCATGGTCGTATCGCCGCTGCCCGGGAGCGCGGGCGGCGGTTGCGCTAAATCGTTGTTTTGATGGGAATTAGATGGGGCGCAAGCCCCGGATTCCAAGAGGCAAGATAACACAGCTTGCCAGCCGGTTCCGCCTGCGCGGCGACGCACGGCGGAGCGGCGGCCGCCCCTCGGTTTTCCCGTGGGACAAGACGATCCTGAGGCGGCGCCGGCCGACCGCCCGGCATGCTTAACATGGCGGCCCGCAGATACTGCTCTTCGCGCGCCATGCCTCTTGTCCACTCTCAGGAAGAATTGTCCGCCTGGCTCCGGCTCTCGCTCGAACCCGGCATCGGGCCCGCCACCGCCGGCGAGCTGCTGCGCGAGATCGGCCCGCCGCCGACGCTCTATGGCCTGTCCCGGCAGGCGCTGGCCGAGCGCTTGCCCGCCCCTCTGGCCGGCCAGTTGCGCGACCCTCCGTCCGCCCCGATGCGGGAAGCCGTCGAACGCGCGCTGGAATGGGTGCAGGCGCCCGGCCGCCACGTGCTGACGCTGGGCGATGGCGCCTATCCGCAGGCGCTGCGCGACCTGCACGACCCGCCGCCGGTGCTCTACGTGTGCGGCGACCCGGCATGGCTGAGCCGGCCGGCCATCGCCGTGGTCGGCGCCCGCAACGCCACGCCCGACGGCCTGGCGAGCGCTCACGCCTTCGCCCGCCACCTGGCGCGCCAGGGTTGGTGCATCGTCAGCGGCATGGCACTCGGCATCGACGCGGCCGCCCATCGAGGCGCGCTGGAGGCGGGCGCGGCCGGCGGCGGCACGATAGCGGTGGTGGGGACGGGCGCCGACGTGGTCTACCCCGCGCGCCATCGCCGCCTGGCGCAGGAGATCGAAGCCATGGGGGCCATCGTGTCCGAATTCCCGCTCGGCACGCCGGCGCTGGCGCATCAGTTTCCCCGCCGCAACCGGCTGGTGGCGGGCCTGGCGCGCGGCACGCTGGTGGCCGAGGCCGCCCTGCGCAGCGGTTCGCTGATCACCGCCCGGCTGGCGGCAGAGACCGGCCGCGAGGTGTTCGCGATCCCCGGCTCCATCCACTCGCCGCTGGCGCGCGGCTGCCATGCGCTGATCCGCCAGGGCGCCACACTGGTCGAGTCGGCGGAGGACATCCTGGACGAGCTGCACGGCGCGCGGCGGCTCTTCGGCCGCTCCGGAGAAGAGCCGGGATCCGCGCCGGTTCCCGCGGACGGACTGCTCGCGGCGATGGGCTACGGCCCGATCCACCTGGACGCCCTGGCCGCGCGCAGCGGACTGGCCGTTCCCGTTCTGCAGGCGCGCCTGCTCGCGCTGGAGCTGCAGGGCCGGGTCGCGCGCCTGGACGGAGGACGCTACCAAGTGTGCCGCGCGCACAACGCATGAGCAGGAAGCGGCCGCTCATTTGCCTGGGCGGGCAATTGAGCGTAGAGTGGTCCAGGCCTTACACGCTGACTTATGTTTGACATTCTCGTCTACCTCTTCGAGAACTACTACACGCCGGAAGCGTGCCCGGATCCGGACACGCTGGCGCGCAAACTTGCCGCCGCCGGCTTCGAAGACGATGAAATCGACGACGCCCTGACCTGGCTGTCCGGGCTTGCCGAATCCACTCATCGTTGCGTTGATCTCGCCCTCGTCCCCAGCAGCGGCTGTCGTATCTACGCCGATGCCGAGTATCGCCAGCTCGGTTCGGAAGCCGTGGGTTTCATTGCCTTCCTCGAGTCGGCAGGCGTGTTGTCGTCCCCCCTGCGCGAAATCGTCATCGACCGCGCCTTCGCCCTCGGCGAAGCTCCCGTCCCCCTCGAAAAGCTCAAGATCATCGTGCTGATGGTCCTGTGGAGCCAGGAAACGGAGATCGACAACCTGATCCTGGAAGAGCTCCTGGAAGACGGCACCGCACGACAACTCCATTAGAGGCGGCCCTCCGGGGGCCCTACACCAGCGGGCAAAGGGGATGGGTCCCCTTTACTGGACAAAGGTCCACCCGTATCATCCGGCGCTTTGACGCACTTATTATTAGCGGGCGTCGGCTCCGTTCTACTGGAAGTCAATGGGCAAAACTCTGATCATCGCCGAGAAACCGTCGGTCGCGCTGGATATTTCCCGCGCGCTGGGAGGATTCAAGCGCGAAGGCGATTACTTCGAAAGCGACGACTACGTGCTTGCTTCGAGCATCGGGCACCTGCTCACGCTCGTCGCCCCCAATGATCCGGTCAAGGGCAAATGGAGCTTCACGCACCTTCCGGTGATTCCGCCCGAGTTCGAGCTGGGGCCGGCCGACAAGCGCTCGGAAGAGCGGCTGCGGCTGCTGGTGCGGCTGATCAAGCGCAAGGACGTCGACGCGCTGATCAACGCCTGCGACGCAGGGCGCGAGGGCGAGCTGATCTTCCGCTACATCGTCCAGTACGCCAAAACCAACAAGCCGATCCGCCGGCTGTGGCTGCAGTCGATGACGCAGCAGGCGATCCGCGACGCGTTCGCCGACCTGCGCAGCGACTCCGCGCTGCAGCCGCTCGAATCGGCGGCGCGCTCGCGCGCCGAGGCCGACTGGCTGGTGGGCATCAACGGCACGCGCGCCATGACCGCCTTCAACAGCAAGGACGGCGGCTTCTTCAAGACGCCGGTGGGCCGCGTGCAGACGCCGACGCTGGCCATCGTGGCCGAGCGCGAGGAACGCATCCGCCGGTTCGTGCCGCGCGACTTCTGGGAAGTGCGCGCGCAGTTCGTCGCCGCTGCGGGCCTGTACGAAGGCCGCTGGTTCGACCCCAAGCACGTCAAGGATCCACAAGACGCCGAGAAACGCGATTCGCGCCTGTGGAGCAAGGCCGCGGCCGAGTCGGTGGTGGCGGCCTGCCGCGACCGCACCGGCACCGTCACCGAGGAATCCAAACCCTCGACCCAGTTGTCCGGGCTGCTCTACGACCTGACCACGCTGCAGCGCGAGGCCAACTCGCGCTTCGGCTACTCGGCCAAGACCACGCTGGCGCTGGCGCAGTCGCTGTACGAGCGCCACAAGGCGCTGACCTACCCGCGTACCGATTCGCGCTACCTGCCGGAAGACTACGTCGTCACCGTGCGCCAGACCATGCAGACGCTGGCGGCCGGCCGGCCCGGCTATGCGCCGTTCGCCAGCCAGATCCTGGACAAGGGCTGGGTCAAGCCCAACCGCCGCGTGTTCGACAACAAGAAGGTGTCGGACCACTTCGCCATCATCCCGACGCTGCAGGCGCCGCGCGAGATGAGCGAAGCCGAGGCCAAGCTGTACGACATGGTGGTCAAGCGCTTCCTGGCGGTGTTCTTCCCCGCCGCGGAATTCCTGGTCACGACCCGCATCACCGAGGTCGCCGGCCATCATTTCAAGACTGAAGGCAAGGTCCTGGTCAACCCGGGCTGGATGGCCATCTACGGCCGCGAGAGCCAGGGCGAGGACGCCAACCTCGTTCCCGTCGCCGCGGGCGAGCAGGTGCGCACCGAGGAAATCGAGGCCGTGGGCCTGGTCACCAAGCCGCCGGCGCGCTATTCCGAAGCCACGCTGCTGTCGGCCATGGAAGGCGCCGGCAAGCTGGTGGACGACGAGGAATTGCGCGAGGCCATGTCGGCGCGCGGCCTGGGCACGCCGGCCACGCGCGCGGGCATCATCGAAGGCCTGATCAACGAAGTCTATCTGCGCCGCGAAGGCCGCGACCTGGTGCCGACCGCCAAGGCGCGCCAGTTGATGACGCTGCTCGGGGGCCTGGACGTGGACGAGCTCACTTCCCCCGAGCTGACCGGCGAGTGGGAGCACAAGCTGTCGCAGATCGAGCGCGGCCAATTGGCGCGCGAGGCCTTCATGCGCGAGATAGCGCAAATGACCCAGGTCATCGTCAAGCGCGCCAAGGAATACGACCGCGACACCGTGCCGGGCGACTACGCCACGCTGGCCACGCCCTGCCCGAAATGCGGCGGCGTGGTGAAGGAGAACTACCGCCGCTACGCCTGCACGGCCTGCGACTTCTCCATCAGCAAGCATCCGGGCGGCCGCACGTTCGAGTTGCCGGAAGTCGAGGAACTGCTGGCCAAGCGCGAGATCGGCCCGCTCAACGGCTTCATCAGCAAGATGGGCCGCCCCTTCTCGGCCATCCTGCGCATCACCGACGAATACAAGCTCGAGTTCGATTTCGGCCAGGACGACGAGGAATCCAGCGAACCGGTGGATTTCTCCGGCCAGACGCCGGTCGGCGCCTGCCCCAAGTGTCATGCGCGCGTCTTCGAGCATGGCATGAGCTATGTCTGCGAGAAATCGGTCGGACCGCAGCGCAGCTGCGATTTCCGTTCGGGCAAGGTAATCCTGCAGCAGGAGATCACCGCCGAGCAGATGGGCAAGCTGCTGTCGGAAGGCCGCACCGACTTGCTGCAGAACTTCGTCTCCAGCCGCACCAACCGCAAGTTCAAGGCCTTCCTGGTCAGGCAGGCGGACGGCAAGATCGGCTTCGAGTTCGAGCCGCGCCCCGCCAAGAGCGGCAAGGCGGCCGGCAGCGCGGCCGAGCGCAAGGCGGCGGATGCAGGCGAGGCCGAGGCGCCGGCGCCGAAGAAGGCCGCGGCCAAAAAGGCTGCAGCCAAGAAGGCGCCCGCCAAGAAAGCCGCAGCCAAAAAAGCCCCGGCCAAGACTGCGGCCAAGAAAGCCCCGGCTAAAAAAACGGCCAGAAAGGCCGCAGCCAAGACCACGACCTGAGCCGCCCCATGACCGCCGAATCCAAGAAGGCGCCCAGCCGGGCGCGCAAGTCCTCCATTGCCGAGCCGCCCGCCCAAGCGATGCGCGTCGAGGCCGATCCCGCTCCCAACGGCAAGGCCTGGCACATCGTGCGGCGTTCGCGGGTGCACGGAACGGGAGTATTCGCCGCGCGCAAGATTCCCGCCGGGACGCGCATCATGGAGTACACCGGCGAGATCATCAGCGCCAAGGAGGCGGACCGGCGCCATCCGGTAAACCCGGACGACCCGTACCACACCTTTTTCTTCGCGCTGGACGGCGGCAAGGTCATCGACGGCGGCAGCCACGGCAACGACGCGCGCTGGATCAACCACTGCTGCGAACCCAATTGCGAAGCCGAGGAAACCGACGACGGCCGCGTCTTCATCGCCACGCTGCAGCCCATCGAGCGCGGCGAGGAACTGAACTACGACTACGGCCTGATCATCGACGAGCGCCTGACCCCCACGCTCAAGAAGAACTACCAGTGCCTGTGCGGCAAGCCCTCCTGCCGCGGCACCATGCTGGCGCTCAAGCGCCGGCGCAAGCCGGCAGCTTGAACGGCGCAGGCCGGCCACCGGGCCCGCGCCGCCAACCGGCCGCGGGCTCGATGGCGCTGCGCTTCAGACCACCGCGTCGCGGCCGCGGCCGCCCACGGTTGCCATCCAGCTAGCCACGAAGGCACCGATCAGCATGGACGCGAACGCCCACAACGCGAAGCCCGCGGCGGCCTTGCGGGCCGCATCGGCGGCTTCGCGCGCCTTCTGCTCGGCCTGCTCGGCGGCCTGCTTGGCACGCGCGACAGTGGCGTCGATGCGCTGCTGCGCCGTCGCTTCGTCGATGCCGGCCTGCGCCGACACGACACGCGCGGCATAGGTCCGGTCTTCCTGGCTGAGTTCGCCGCGGGCCAGGCTGACCGCCATGATGCGGCCCAGCTCCATGCGCGCGGCGTTGCGGTCCGACGGCGCGGGCTGTTCGGATCGCAGCAGCGTATCCACGAAGTACTGGCTCGAGGCGCGCATGGTGTCGGGCGAGGCACTGCCTGCCACCGCGCCCGCCGCTGCCGCCCCGGCACCCGCAGCCACCGTGGCGCCGGCCTTGGCCGTACCGCTCGCCACGGAGGTGACCGCAGAGCCGAGCACGACTGCGCTGACGACGGCGCTCAGCGCCCAGACCAGCAGGCCGTGCGCCGTATCGCGGAAAAAGACCTCGTCGGTATGGATTCCCACCCACTTGGTCCGCAGCCGGCCGGCGATGTAGCCGCCCAGGCCGAAAGAGACGATGTGCGTCGCGATCATCCAGATGATGGCGCCTATCCCCAGCGCCATGGCCGAGGCGCCTTCGCCGCGCCACGGCGACATCGAGACGAAACCCAGGCCGGATCCGCCGGCCAGCAGCATGAGGAACATGGCCGCCGCGACGACCGCGCCGGCGAAAATGGCCGCCCACGACACGCCGGAGCGTGGCGACTCGACGTAGGGCGCAGGAGCGGCGGGATACGGATTACCAACGGTGCGTGTGCTTTCCATGACGTTGCCTTTCTTTTTGCGTAGTGGAATGGGCAAGAGCGAATGCCTTGTCGGCTCAGAAAAGAATGGCGAGCAGAATGATGATGGGAATGGGAACGCCTAAAAGCCAAAGCAGGATGGCAGGCATGGGATGTCCTCCGGGCAATGTTCTTGTCGATGCCGCAGCCCGGCGAGGGCGCGGCACAGCTCATCCGCAAGGAGCGTGCCCGAAGGAAAAAACGATGGCCGGCGGCCGGGAAGGAAGGGAGGAGGAAAGACTCAGCCGCTGACCCGGACCGCGCGCGACGAGGAATGATCGCCGCGCGACACGACCGATCCGTCGACCACGCGCACGGCATCGCCGCTGCGCCACGCGTAAGGCGAACTGCTGTGGAAGCTGCGGATGCTGCCGTCGTCCATGCGCACGGTCATCTGGTATTGCATGGTGGTGCGCACGTGCTTTTCGATCTCGTTGCCGGCGAACGCGCCGCCGACGGCGCCCAGCACGGTCAGCGCGGTACGGCCGCTGCCGCCGCCGAACTGGTTGCCCACCAGCCCGCCCACCACGCCGCCTCCTACCGCCCCGACGCCCGATCCGGAACCTTTTACCTGCACCGCGCGCACGCTTTGCACGGTGCCGCAATCGGAGCAGGAAGCGGCCACACGGCGCGCCGGCTGGTAGGACGAGGCGTTGCGGACCGGCTGCGCGGGCGCGTCGCCCGGGCGCGAAGCCAGCGCCTCGGGATGCGTGTCGGCCCTGCCGAAGTACCGGCCGCCCTGCGGCGCCGCCTGGGCGGCCGCCGGTTCGGGCGCGGTGCGCGCCAGCGGCGACGGCAGCAGCCCGGTCAATACGCCGATGCCGGCAGCGGACAGCACGATGACGCTCACCGCCGCCGCGGCAACGAGCGGGTGCAGCGCGGCTGCGCCGCGCATGGCCGGGTAGCCGCGCGCCAGCCGGGCGCGCAGCGGAAAAGCGGAACGGGAACTAGAACCGGTGGTCATGATGCGGCTCCTTACTCTCTGCGAGAGTCACTGTAAGATTCGAGTAAGGTACTGCCAAGCCGCCTTCCAGGTTGTTTCGCGCGCCGGCCAGTGCTCGAACTTTGTGTATCGGGATTGACCGAATGTTTCCGAAACAAGGCCACGGAGTCTGCCAAAATACAGGCATGGACATCACGCTCATGGAACTCGAGGACGCCATCAATTTCTGGCGTGTCCGCAAGCCGGCCACCGGCGACGAATGCACGCTGTGCGCCGAAGCGGCGGCCCTGGCCGGCCCTTATGCGGCCATGATCATGTGCCACGCGTCGGCCTTGGCGGAATCCAGCCTCGACCCGGCCGCCCAGGCCGCGCTGAACGCGTGGCGACAGGCCCGCGCTTAGCGGGCGGAGCGGGGGTCTTTCAAACTTCCAGTTGCGCCGACACGCCGCCGGCAAGCATGGCGGGCACAGGCATGGCATAGGCGCCCAGGCTGGCGCGCATCGAGAGCGCCGCTTCCAGCGTGAAGACCCCATCGCCGACCATGGCCAGGACTTCCTGCGGCGTGGCCGTGCGCAGCGCCACCACCTCGCCGTCCTGGTTTTCCGGCACGACTTCCGGCCCCAGCACGATGTCCACGACGGTCACGTGCTCGACTTGGTAGCCCTCGGGCAGCACCCGGCGCACCACGAATTCGCCGCTGCGGCGGCCGTCCTGCAGATGATGCGGCAACAGGCCCGCTTCCTCCCAGCTTTCGCGCAGCAGGGCGCTCTCGGGCGTTTCGGAGGCGCTGATCAGGCCGCCCACCAGGGTGTCCCACATGCCGGGATCGGTCGTTTTGGTCAGGGAGCGCCGGGCGATCCACAATTGGCCGCTGTCGGTCCAGGCGTTCAAGTGCACCGCGTGCGTGGCGATGCCCAGGGGCCGCACCGCGGCCCGCTCGATCACGCCCATGAGCGTGCCGTCGTCGGCGGCGACGTCCAGCAGCTCATCGCGCCAGCCATTGAGCCGGCCGGCGTCGCGCAGCGCGAGCGCCACCCGCGCCAGCAGGCCGTTGACCGCCTGGGTGCGCGCCTCCGACGCCGGGCTGGCGGCCCATCCGGGCAATAGGTGCACCAGTCCGGACGCCATGGCGATTTCCGAACCGAACGGCTCCAGCCACTGCAGGACATCGCGCGCCACCCAGCCGCATTCGCGCCCCGCGATGCGCAACCGCAGCGAATCGGCGGGCGGGGCCACGTGCGAACGGGCCAAGATCGAATCGAATACGTTCATCCAGATATCATGAATACAAATGCGACATTCCATTGTGCCGGAACTCCCGGCAGGCCGCAGAGCGGCAGGTTAGCGAAGGTAAACGGCCGTGCCAAGCGCTTTCGGCACTTTTTTGCTGCATCGCAATAAACGCGCGGCGGCCCGGCGATAGTAAGATGCGCCCGTCCCGCTCAGCCAGCCACCAAGGAACGTCCGCCATGTCCACAGCTCCCCGTATCTGCATCGTCGGCGCAGGCGCCATCGGCGGCTTCTTCGCCGCGCGGCTGGCCCAGGCCGGCAACCCGGTTTCCGTTCTGGCGCGAGGCCGCACGCTGGCGGCGCTGCGCGCCCACGGCATGCGGCTGGATTCGGGCGGCGCCCGCATCGCTCCGGCGGTCCGGGCCAGCGACGATGCCGCCGCGCTGGGCCGGCAGGACATCATCATCATTACCGTCAAGGCGCCGGCGCTGCCGGAAGTCGCGCAGAACATCGCGCCGCTGATCGGCCCGGACAGCATCGTCATCCCCGCGCTCAACGGCATCCCCTGGTGGTTCTTCCTCGGCGAAGGCGTGCCCTTGGCGGGAACGCGCCTGCGCAGCGTGGATCCGGCCGGCCAGATCGAAGCCCATCTGCCGATGGCGCAAGTGCTGGGCGCGGTGGTGTTCGCCTCCGCGTCCACGCCCGAACCCGGGCTGGTCTCGCACGCCTCCGGCCAGCGCGTCGTGTTCGGCGAGCCGGGCGGAGGGCAGGGCGCGCGCAGCGACCGGGTAGCCGCGCTGTTCCGCGACGCCGGCTTCGATGCTGCCGCCAGCGCCGACGTGCGCAACGACATCTGGGTCAAGCTGCTGGGCAATGCCTGCTTCAATCCCGTCAGCCTGCTGACCGGCGCCCATACCGACGACATGATCGACGATCCGCGCGTCCATGCCTTGTTCGTCGCTATGATGGACGAAGCGCTGGCGCTGGGGGCCCGGCTGGGCCTGCCCGCGCAGATGGACTCGCGCGACCGCATCGCCATGAGCCGGCGCCTGGGCCACATCAAGACCTCGATGCTGCAGGATCTCGAAGCCGGCCGGCCGGTCGAGATCGACAGCATCCTGGGCGCGCTGGTCGAAGCCTCGGCCGCCGCCGGCGCCGCCACGCCCACGCTGGATGGCGTCTATGCCATGGCGCGCATGCGCGCCGATACGCTCGGCCTGTACCCGCGCTAGCGAGC
This sequence comes from Pigmentiphaga humi, assembly GCF_900606115.1. Taxonomy (GTDB): domain Bacteria; phylum Pseudomonadota; class Gammaproteobacteria; order Burkholderiales; family Burkholderiaceae_B; genus Pigmentiphaga; species Pigmentiphaga humi. The sequence continues at coordinate 11,678 of NZ_UWPJ01000019.1, read as the reverse complement.
GGAAAGAACTTTTCTAAGAGCGAAAAATGCCAAAACTTCGCTTGAACCGCGCGGCCGCGCGCCGCATCCTGCGAGCCTTGCAAGAGTAGGACGCGCTTGTGCAAGGCGCGGCAGGCCATGTCCATATCCAGCGAAGTCATCCGGAGCGTCACCTCGTCGCTGTACGAGTGGTCGCTCAAGAAAGTCCCCGACGACACCCAGCGGGCGCTTGCCCAGGCGCAGCAGCGCGAAACGGTGCAGCTGGGCCGCCAGACGCTGCGCATCATGCTCGAAAGCGCCCAGGCCGCCGAGCGCGAAGATCACCTGGTCTGCACCGACGTGGGCGTGCCCACCTACATGATCCGCGTCGGCACCGGCGTCAGCTTCTCGGGCAACGTGCGCCAGGCCATCGTGGACGGCTTCGCCGACCTGGTCGAGCGCGCCGACCCGCCCATCCTGAAGATGGTCACCAATCCGCTGACGCTGGCGCGCAGCTACGCGGGCAAGAACATGCCCATCGTCACCTTCGACATGATCGACGGCGCCGACTACGTAGAGATCGTCTGTGCGCCCAAGGCGCTGGGCACGGGCCGCTGGGAAGCCATCGAGACCTTCGTCTACCCCTCGCTGGAAACCATCGAGCGCTACGTGCTGGACACCGTGCTCAAGGCCGGTTCGCAGCCCTGTCCGCCCATCGTCGTCGGCGTGGGCATAGGCGGCACCTTCGACTACGCCGCCAAGATGGCCAAGGAAGGCGTGCTGCGCCCCTTCGGCCGGACCAATCCGGAACCGACGCTGGCGGCGATGGAGCAGCGCCTGCTCAAGGCCATCAACGACACCGGCTTCGGCCCCATGGGCACGGGCGGCGCCACCACCGCCATGGCCGTGCACATCGACTATTCCTATGGCCACGGCTTCACGCCGGTGGCCGTGGCCTTCAACTGCTGGATCAACCGCCGCACCTGTGCGCGCATCTACCAGGACGGCACGGTCGAGCGGCTGGAGTGACCCGGACGCAGGAGCAAGAACCATGAACACCCATCGCTTGAACCTGCCCGTGGACGCGGCCCGGATCGCCGCCATCCAGGCCGGCGACCTGGTCTACCTGAGCGGAGACATCGTCATCACCATCGGCCTGCCCACGCACCAGCGCATGGTCGATTACGCGCGCGAGGGCACGCCGCTGCCGGTGGACCTGCAGGGCGGCGCCTTCCTGCACCTGAGTTCGTACAACCGCGAAAGCGACGCGCCCTCGGGGTACGAGGCGCTGTACATGAACCCCACCACCAGCACGCGCTATGACGCCTACATGCCCACGCTGATCCGTTCCTACGGACTGCGCATCGTGGGGGGCAAGGGCGGCCTGGGCGAGGAAAGCGTAGAGGCCATGCGCGAGACCGGCTGCATCTACCTGTCCTTCCTGGGCGGCGGCTGCACGCTGCTGGCCCACGCCATCCGCGAAGTGGTGGCGGTGCATTGGGAAGACTACATTTCGCAATTCCGGCTGGTCACGCTGCGCGTCGAAGATCTCGGCCCGGCCACGGTGGGCATAGACGCCCACGGCAACAGCCTGTACCGCACCTTGCGCGAGGATGCGCAGCAACGGCTGCCAGGCATCCTCGACGAACTCGACCGGCAGCGCGCCCAGGCCGCGCGCTGAACGGCATTTTTTTCCAGAACGAATAAGGAGATCCCATGATCACATCCCGCCTGCTCGCCGGCTCCATAGCCGTCCTGGCATTGGCCGCCACGGCAGCGTGCACCAAGAACGACGAGGCTTCGTGGCCGACCAAGCCAGTGCGCCTGATCGTGCCGTTCCCGGCCGGTGGCAGCACCGACGTCGTGGCGCGCCTGATCGCCGAACGGCTCGGCCAGAAGCTGGGCCAGCAGTTCGTCGTCGACAACCGTCCCGGCGCTGCCGGCAACATCGGCACCGACCAGGTCGCCAAGGCCGCGCCCGACGGCTACACGCTGACGCTGACCACCTCGGGTCCGCTGGTCAACAACAAGTATCTGTACAAGTCCATGCCGTTCGACCCGGCCAAGGACCTGACCCCCATCGTCCTGGTCGGCGAGATCCCGCTGGTGATCGTGTCCACCGACAAGGTCCCGGCCAAGAACCTCAAGGAATTCATCGCGCTGGCCAAGGCCGCGCCGGGCAAGTATTCCATCGGCAACCCGGGCAACGGCACCATCGGCCACTTGGCCTACGAACTGCTGCGCCACAACACCGGCACCCAGTTCCTGGGCGTTCCCTACAAGGGCGACGTGCCGGCCATGGCCGACCTGATGGGCGGCTCGATCCAGGCCATCAGCGCGCCCATCACCGCCTTCATCCCGCAGATCCAGGCCGGCAAGATGACCGGGCTGGCCGTCACGTCGAAGAAGCGCTTCCCGCAGCTGCCCGACCTGCCCACCGCCATCGAGCAAGGCTTCGACGTCGAAGCCGCGGTGTGGTTCGCCGTGGCCGGCCCCGCCGGCCTGCCGCGCCCCATCGTGGACAAGCTCAACCGCGAAATCAACCTGGTGCTGGACTCCCCCGAAGGCCGCTCCAAGCTCGAGCAATTCGGCGCCCTCGTGGGCGGCGGCTCGCCCGAACAGCTCGATACGCTGATGAAGGGCGAAAGCGAGAAGTGGAAGCGCATCATCGAGCAGGCCAACATCAAATTGGATTAGAGGGAAGCCCACCCCCTACCCGCTTACGCGGGCCCCCTCAAGGGGGCGAAACCGGCGGACTGGCAAAGCCAGATCCGCGGTTTCCTGGGTCTGACCCAACGCGCTTCGTGGGGCAAGAGGGTCGGCGATAGTGTTTTTAGTATGGCGTCTCTGGATGGCAGTACCTGGAGACATCGATCAACAGTAATTTTTCAATACCCCGGGCACCGCGGATCCGGCTTTGCCGGTCCGCCAGTGCCGCCCCCTGGGGGGCGCGCGTCAGCGCGTAGGGGGGAGCTAAATTTGGGAGTCCCCTTATGGCGGAATTCGTGACGCTGAAGACCGAGGGCATGAGCACCGAGGAAGCCTACCGGCTGATCGTGGGCTGCGTGGCGCCGCGGCCGGTGGCGTGGATTACGACGCAGGACGAGACGGGGCGGGTGAATGCCGCGCCGTTCAGTTCGTACAACTACGTGGCGCACAGCCCGCCGATGCTGGCGGTCAATATCGGGTCGCGCAAGGGCGAGCTGAAGGATACGGCGCGCAACATCGTGCAGACCGGCGAGTTCGTGGTGAACGTGGCCACGGAAGCGACGCTGGAGTTGCTGCACGCATCCGGCGCCGACTATCCGCCGGAGATCGGCGAGCCCGAGAAACTGGGCATCGAGCTGGCGCCCAGCACGATCGTGCGGCCGCCGCGCATCCCGGCCACGCCCATCCAGATGGAATGCCGGCTCGAACACGTGCTGCCGCTCGGCCGCGGACTGAACACGCTCTACATCGGCGAAGTGGTGGCCTTCCACCTGTCGACCGATTTCTACAACGGCCGCCACGTGGACGTGATCGCCATGCGTCCGATCTCGCGCCTGGGCGGCCCCTACTACGCCGGCCTCGGGGAAATCTTCCACCGGCCCATGCTGCAGGCACCGCCGGTCTGACTTTTCAGGAAACATTCCGATGAGCAACGCATCTGACAAAGCAGCGCCGGCCGTACAGGTCGGAACCTTCATCAAGACGGTATCGCCCCACGTGGTGGAGATACTCGGAACGACCGACATGGATTTCGGCGTCCTGGACGCCGAACATGCGCCGTTCGACCGCGCCGCCCTGGACCTGATGATGCTGGCCGGCCGCGCGGCGCGCCTGCCCCTGTACGTGCGGGTGGCCGACTGGGAGGCGAGCACGATCCTGTCCACGCTCGACCTGGGCGCCGCCGGCGTCGTCGTGCCGCACGTGGATTCCGCCGAGCAGGCGGCTCAGATCGTCGCGCGCGCCCGCTATCACGGCGGCGTGCGCGGCTTCTCGAGCTCGCCGCGCGCGGCGGGCTACGGGACGATGAGCTACCAGCAGGCCCAGGCGGCCGGCGACGCGACGCTGGTGATGTGCCAGATCGAGAGCGTGGAGGGCCTGGCCGACGTCGAGCGCATCGCCGCCGTGCCCGGCGTGGGCGGCCTGTTCGTGGGACGCGCCGACCTGGCCCTGTCCATGGGCGAGGAAGGTTCGCGCAGCCCGGCCGTGCTCGAGGCGACGGCGCGCATCGTGCGCGCGGCGCTGGCGGCCGGCAAGACCGCCGCCATGTTCGTGGCCAACAAGGCCGAACGCGACGAATTCGCCGCCCAGGGCGTGAGCTGGTTCGTGATCGGCTCCGACCAATCCCTGCTGCGCCAGGGCGCGCAAGCGGTTGCCGTCGCGGGCAACCGGCAACGCGGCTGAAGACCATCCAGACAAAGGTGAAGCAATGACGACTCAAGGCCCCCGGTCGGCGACCTATGCCGCCCACTATGACACGCCTCCCCAGCAGGAAACCGCTGGCGCGCGCACCTGGCTGACGCGCGGCGCCAATTTCGTGGTGTCGGTTTCCCAGGTCGAAGCGGGCGCCGTGCTGGCGCGCGAGAACAATCCCGACGAGTACTTCGTCTTCATTCCGGCGGGCGGCGCGCGCATCCAGGCCGGCGGCGAATCCGTCGATGCCGGCGCCGAAACGGTGACCATCGTCCCGCCCGGCGCGAGCCGGATCGAGGCGACCGCGGCGGGCACCGTCGTGCGGGTGTTCTCCAAGCTTGCCGCCGACCTGGTGGCCGCGTCGGTGAACAACGCGGTCTACGCCGACGGCGCCCCCGAAGTCGCGCCGCTGGTGCCGTGGCCCGATCCCCCGGCGGGCTTCAAGCTGCGCCACTACGTGCTGGCCGACTACGTTCGCGCCGACAGCAATATGCGGATCTTCCGCAGCACCAACCTGATGATCAACCCGCTGGCCAAGCGCGTGGTCCCGCGCGACGTGCACAAGCTCAGCCCGCACACCCACGCGGACTTCGAACAGGCGTCGCTGGCGGTGCAGGGCACCTACGTGCACCATCTGCGCTGGCCCTGGACGCCGGACATGGACATGTGGAAAGAAGACGAGCACGTCGAAGTCGGCAGCCCGTCGGTCACGGTCATCCCGGCCAAGGTCCTGCACACCAGCCGCAACGTCAGCGAAGGCGACTGCTGGCTGATCGACATTTTCAGCCCGCCGCGCATGGACTTTTCCAGCAAGCCGGGCATGGTCAGCAACGAGGACGAATACCCGCTACCGCCGGCCGCGGCCTGACGGCGCTGCCGCCCGCAGGGCCTTGGCCGCTTCTACAGCGCGGCCAGGTCCTGCGTAATGGCGGCGGATACCGCGAGCAGCTTGGCCAGGTAGCGTCCGACCACCTGCTCGTTGGACAGCGTGGACGCGAACCAGGTCATGCCGAAGGACGCGACCACGTGCTTGCCGTCATACACCGGCACCGCCAGCGTGCCCGATACCGGCCGCACCGCCGGGTCGCGCAGCGCATAGCCCTGGGCGCGCGTCTGCGCGATCATCTTCCTGACGGCCTCGGCATCCCGCGCCGGCCCGTCCTCCGGGCTCTTCGACTCGCGCAGCAGCGCGAGAATGGTCTCGCGTTCGTCGTCCTCGCAGAACGACAGATAGGCCCGGCCGATGGCCCGGCTCACCAGGCTCAGGCGCATGTTGATCGTGGAATGCAGCAGCGACAGCGGCGAGTTCGGGATGGTGCTGTAGCGCACCACCATCGCATTCGCGTCGGGCACCGCGATCGCCACCGGCCACTTGATGTCTTCGGTCAGCGCATCGAGCCGCGGGCGGGCCGCCTCGACGATGCGCGGTTCGCTGTGATAGCCGGATGAAAGCGTATTGACCAGCGAGGTCAGGTAGTAGGCGCCGTACTGCGGCGCATGGCGCACCAGCCCCTTGGAAGCCAGCGTTTCGAGCAGGCGGATCAATGAAGGCTTGGGGATGCCGGTCTGCTTGTGCAGGACGTCCAGCGTGGAAACAGGCTGGCGGTTCAGGGCCTGCAGCAGTTCGATGGCACGCACCACGGCCTGGACGGGCGGAAATGAGGGCACGCATGCCTCCGTGGCAAGAACGCTGGCAGGCGATTATCGCACCTGCCCCGCAACCGGCGCCTCGCGTGCGCGCCGCACCGCCCGCCCGCGAAAGGGGCCGGCCGGGCCGCGCAGCCGGGCGGCGCACGGCCGCCCGCGTTTTCAGCGGCGGTGGCCGCCCTTCACGAACACGCGCTTGCCCGTGTCGTGCCATACCTTGCGCTTCTCTTCCTCGGTCAGCAGCACCGAGGCGTCGATCATGCGCTGGACCATTTCCTTGTAGGTGCCCGACGAGGTGCCGATGTCCGACCCCCACATGACGTGGTCGGCACTGAACAGATCGACCGCGCGGCGCAGGACCTGCTCGGCCGGGACGCCGGCTTCGCGGTATTCGTCCAGGTTGATCGACGTGAACTTGAAGAAGATGTTCTTCTCGTGGGCCAGCTTCTCGAAGCGCTCGTCCAGGCCGAATTGCTCTTCGGTCGCTTCCGGCTCCAGCAGGTGGTCCAGCACGATCCGCACGTTGGGATAGCGGCGCGCCAGCTCGATGATGGTCGGCACCGACGGGCCGCCGCCGCCGACCGCCAGCACTTCCAGATCGATGATCAGACCGAACTCCTCGGCCACTTCCCAGGTCTTGAGCGCCTGGGGCGAGTTCAGCCAGGGCATGCTGCCGTCGGGCTGGCGGCTGCCGAACAGGCGCACGCCGGCCAGGCCGTTCTTCTCGATATAGCTGCGGACCAGCCCGGGCGTGGTTTCATCCTCGGCGTCCAGGATCACCACCGCCGAAAAGATGTCCGGGTGCGCATCCGAAGAGTCGAGGATGTAGCTGTTGTCGAAGCGGTAGATCATGCGCTTTTGCACGGCCACGGCGCCATCGACATTCTCTTCCTTCATCCACACCAGCATGCGCGCCACGTCCGGCACTTCGTTGATGGGATTGGGACCGTGCTGGCCGCCCGGCGTGCCGATCACGCCTGGCATGCGCGGCGGCGCATCGGCCGCGCGCTTCATGGGATTGCGCGGATACCGGGTCTGGTCGTCCGCCACCAGGTGGGCGTGCGAATCGAACAGCAGCGGACGGCTGGAGGAGCCGGAGGCCGTCGGGTCTTGGTTTGCTTGGCTCATGTCAACTCTTCGAAATAACAGCAGAACAGGGCGGACTTTATCGCCATGACCAACCGCTCGCATCCGCTATTCTCAAACTTTTCGCCAGAAGAAAACTTCGCGGCGCGGCTGCATGGCGGTTCCCATGGCTACGGAAAACCGAGTCTATTCGCATTATCCAGAGGAAATAAATTCCGTTCATTAGAATAATGGCTGGCCGCAGCGAATCTCGGCAAACCGCCGCGCCTGCACCGCACATTTCCACGACACGGCACAACCATGATTCCCAAGCAAGATAAAGACAGTCCACCGCCCTCGGCCGACGCCGGCTCGGGCACGGTCAGCCGTGCCCTGCACCTGCTGACCGTGCTGGCCGACGCCGGTGGCAGCGTAACGGTCAAGCACGTGGCCGACCAAATGCGGCTGGCCCCCTCCACCGCGCACCGCTTGCTGCAATTGCTGAAAAAGGAAGGCTTCGTCGACACCGCGGCCGAAAGCAGGCAGTACACCATCGGCGCCGAGTTCTACCGGGTCGCCGCGCGCGTGGCGGGCACGGTATCGCCGCCCACCATCGCGCAGCCGACGCTGGAAGCCATCGCGAACGCCTTCGACGAAACCGTGGTGTTCGGCCTCTACCTGCCCACCGAGCGCTCTTTGAGTTTCGCCGCGCGCGCCGACGGCCAGCAAAAACTCAAGTACCAGATCGACATGCACCGCCCGCTGTCCCTGGTCTGGGGCGCCTCGGGCAAGGCCGTGCTGGCCTTCCTGCCCGAAGGACAGGCGCGCGAGATCCTGGCCCGCGAAGGCCCGTCGCCCGCCTCCGGCCTACGGCCGCCGGCCTGGGAGGTCCTGTCCGCGGAACTGGCGGCCATCCGCTGCCGCGGCTATGCGGTCAGCGAAAGCGAAAAGCTGCTCGACGCGCGAGGCATCGCTGCGCCCGTGTTCGGCCCGGGCGGCATCGTCGGCTGCGTCTGCCTGACGTCGCCCAAGTCCCGCATGCCGCATGCCAGCATCGAAGCCATCGGCCAGGACATCGCCGCCCGCAGCCTGGCGCTGTCGCGCACGCTGGGCGCGAAACTTCCATGAGCGGCTGCGCCGCGGCCATCCGGCCGGCGGCGCGCGCCTCGCCCGATACCCGTGGCAGGATCGAGCCGCCTATTCGATCTGGATGTTGGCCTTTCTGACCACCTCTCCCCATTTGGCGATCTCGGTGTGGATCATCTCGGTGTACCGGATCGCGCTCATGGGCTGCGGCTCGGCGCCTATCTTCAGCAGCCGGGCGCGCACGCCGGAATCCTTCAAGGCTCGGACCACGTCGGCATTGAGCTTGTCCACGACAGGCTGCGGCGTGCCGGCGCGCACGGAAACGCCGCCCCAGCTGTCGGGCTTGTAGTCCGGCAGGCCGGCCTCGACGAAGGTAGGCACGTCGGGCAGCAGTTCGGACCGGCGCGGCGTGGAAATGGCCAGTGCCCGCACCTTGCCGGCGGTCACTTGCGGCAACGCGGTCGGCGCGTCGCTGAACATCAGCGGAATATGCCCGCCTATGACGTCCGCGAGGGCCGGTCCGTTGCCCTTGTAGGGGACGTTGCGCAGGTCGACGCCGGCCTGCATGCCGAACAGCTCGCCGGCCAGATGCGCGCCGCCGCCATAGCCCGAATGCCCATAGGCAAGCTCGCCGGGCTGCCGGGCGGCGGCATCGATCAGGTCCTTGACCGACCGGTAGGGCCGGGACAGCCCGACCACCAGGATGATGGGGTAGGTTGCAGCCAGGCTGATGTGGGTGAAGTCCTTCTCTATATCGTAGGGCAGCTTGGACTTCAGGCTGGGCAATACCGTGTGGTGGATGACCGAGAACAGCAGGGTATAACCGTCGGCCGGCGCCTGCATGGCGGCTTCGGCGGCAATGACGCCGCTGGCGCCGGGCCGGTTTTCCACCACGACGGGATGCTTCCAGTATTCGGACAGCTTCTCGCCCATGATGCGTGCGGTCAGGTCGATCGGCCCTCCCGGCGGAAAGGCCACCAGGATGCGCACCGGGCGCGTGGGATAAGCGTCGGCGCCCTGGGCATGTACGGCGGGGCACAGGCCCAGCAGCAAGCCGGCCAGCGCCAGTGGGCGAAGCGGTATGTGCATGAATGTCTCCTGTTTTCTTATCGAGGGCACCGGCGGCGCCCGGTTAAAGCACCGGGATGCGCACGTGCAGCACCGCCGGCGTACCGCCGCGGACGGCAGCCAGGGCGTCGGCCACGGCGGCCTCCGCCTCGGCCGGATCATCCACCCGCATTCCGAACGCCCCGGCTGCCCGCGCCATCCGCGCAAAATCCATGTCGGGCGCCAGCCGGGACTGAAAGCTGCCTGTGCGTACCGCCTCGCCGTCGGGATAGACACGCACGGTGGCCGTCTTGACCGCGGCCCAGCCCGAGTTGTCGAGCACCACGGTCAAGGTCGGCAGGCCATACTGGCGGGCGGTCGCCAGGAACGAGGTCGGATTGCCGAAGTAGAAGGCGCCGTCGCCCACCACCCTCACCACCTCTCGATCGGGCGCGGCCAGCTTGGCGCCCAACGCCGCTCCGGCCGACCAGCCCAGCCCGCCGCCGCCGTTGCCCAGGAAGGTGCCGCCCTGCCTGCGCGGCATCTGCGCGGCGACGACGGCCGCCGAGCGTACGGCCTCGTTGAGCACGATGGCGCGATCATCCAGCTGGCGGGCGACAGCAGCGCATAGATAGGCGGCGGACACGGCGCCGCGGACGCCGGGCCTGGCGGCCTCGGCTTCAGCCGCGGCGCGGCGGCTCCGGGCCTCGGCCTCGTACTGCCGCACGCGCGCGGCGGCCCTGTCGATAAAGCCGGCATCGGCGCAGGCGGCGATCCGGTCCGCCACCTGCTCCAGTATCCGGCAGCTGTCGCCCGCCACGCGCTGGTCGACCCGATACGGCCACAAGGGCAGATCCTGCTTGATCGGATCCAGGTCGACCTGCAGCCAGTGCGAATCCGGACGAGGCTGCGCGTCGTTGGGTATCCAGGGCACATCCACGTCCACCAGCAGGCCCAGGTCGGCATCGGGCAGATAGCGATTGGCGCTCGAGCCGCCGTAGCACGGATGATCGTGGGATATGTTCAAGTAGGTGGGATTGGCCTCGATCACGCGCATGCCCGCGACTTCGGCCAGGCGCGCCAGGCTGTCCACGCACGCGGGGTTGCGCCCCGCATAGGTGGTGATCAGCAGCGGACGCTCGGCCCGCATCAGCTTGCCGGCCAGTTCGGCGACCACCTCCGGATCCGCGCCCCCCAGCCGCAGGCGGCCGGCGACCGAGGCGCCGTCTACAGCACCCGCATCGCACGACCCGGCCAGGATTTCCCTGCGCAAGGTCAGGTAGGCCGGTCCGGGCGGATCGCTCATCATGATCGAATAGGCGCGATGCAGCACTTCCTTGCCCACGATCCCGGCCGGCAAGTCTCCCTCCCATTTCACATAAGGCCTTACCAGGCTGGCCTGGTCGTAGGGCTCCTGGATGAAATGCACGTAGTTGTCGCGGCCGCCCGCCATCTCGCCCCGGCTAGTGAAGGGCGCGCGCCCAGCGATGAGCAGCACGGGCCAGCGCGAACGGAAGGCGTTGTGCAGGCCCATGGCGGCATTGGCCGTGCCCGCGTCCACGTGCACCAGTACAGCCTGCCCGCGGCCGGAAATGGCGGCATAGCCGGCGGCCATGTGCACGGCGGTGTTCTCGTGCGGACACAGGACGGTTTGCAGGCGCGCCTCGCCGCGGGCCTCCTGTCCCGCCAGTTCCTCGATCAACGGCGCGTGATCGGTTCCCAGGTTGCAGAACAGATGGGAAATGCCGAGCTCGTCCAGGCCCTCGAGAAAGATGTCCGCGGCGGTGCGGGTCGTGGGTGCGCTCATATAGATACCTCGTGTTGGGGGACGCTGCGCCGCTACGAGGATGGGGGCGGTACCCGGTAGCTCCCGCATCCTCGCGACACGCCGTCCATGGCATCGCTTATATTCCATTAAACAGAATTAAATTCTGATTAATGGATTTTGAACGCATGATACCTGTCCGAACGAGGCACGGACAAGAAGATGGGAGAAGACCGGCGTAGGGACTTTCCCGCAGCGTGGCGGGAGGTGCGGCGAGGAAGGCGCGGGGGAAATCAGCGGATCTCGAGGCGCTCCGGAGGCAGGCTCTGCCGCGGCAGGACGGGAAAGCCACGGGGCTTGCGCATTTCCTGAATACTATCGATAATTAGTCTCATTACGACGACTATGCGACGGGGTCCCCGCCGCAACCGAGTCCTGCCATGTACGTTTGTGTCTGCAACGCCATCACCGAACGCCAGGTGCGCAGCAGCGTGGAGTCCGGTTCCGTCACCTTGGCCGATCTTCAGTTCGACCTCGGCGTCGCCACGTGCTGCGGTTCCTGTGCCGAAACGGCCTGCCAATACCTGCCGCAAGGCGCCAGCGGCTGCGAACATGCCTTCGAGGCGTCCATCACCGTCGCCGAAACCACCGAAGTCACCGCCGGGGGCGGGGCCCGGGCGCGGGTGGGCATGAGCGCGGCCGCCCGGCGGCG
>NZ_UWPJ01000017.1 GCF_900606115.1 Pigmentiphaga humi | reverse complement strand
CCGCCGCAAAGACGGCCGGCTCAAAAACCAAACTCTCTCCCCGAGGCGAGTAACGTTACGACACGAACGCCTCCCATCCTCCCCCGCACCCCGGTAGAATCAGACTTTTGCGCACTCCGCGCGCCGCCGCGGCGCCCCCCATGGAAGCCAGTCCCGTCCTAGACATCAAAAGCACCTCGCTCTACGCCATCCGCGTCGTGCTCCACACCTCCGACCTCGCGGCCGTACTAGCCGCGCTCGACCAGCGCATGCAGGAAGCCGCCGGCTTCTTCGAAGACGAGCCCGTCGTCATCGACGCCTCGCGCCTGGACGCCCCGATGGACTGGCGCCAGCTCGTCGACGCCCTGCTCGCGCACAGCCTGCCCACCATCGGCATCATGGTCCCGCCCGAACTGGCCGAATCCGCCCGCGAAGCCGGCCTGGCCCAGCTGTCGCTGCCCGCCGCGCCGACCCGCAAGCCCTCCGGCGAAGCCGAAGCCAGCGCCGAACCGCCTGCGGCCGCGCCGGCCCCCGCCGCCGAAATCGTCGCTGCGCCCGCCGAGCCCGCGCCCCAGGCGCCCGGCGCCGCGGCAGCCGCCGATCCGGCCGCGCCCCGCTCCGTGCCCACCATGGTGATCGAAAAACCGCTGCGCTCAGGCCAGCGCATCTACGCCCGGCAATCCGACCTCATCGTCCTGGGCGTCGTCAGCAACGGCGCCGAAGTGATCGCCGACGGCAACGTCCACATCTACGGCCCGCTGCGCGGCAAAGCCATCGCCGGCGCGCGCGGCGATGCCAGCGCGCGCATCTACACTACGCAGTTCGAGGCAGAGCTGGTCGCCATCGCCGGCGTCTACCGCACGATGACCACGGCCCTGCCTCCCGACATCCAGGACAAACCGGCAATCATTCGCCTCGACGGCGAAAAACTGCTGGTCGAACCCTTGCCCATCTAACTCATAAGGATCCACACCCCATGGCACGTATCGTTGTCGTGACTTCAGGCAAAGGCGGCGTCGGCAAAACCACCACCAGCGCCAGCTTCTCCGCCGGATTGGCCTTGCGCGGACACAAGACCGCCGTGATCGACTTCGACGTCGGCCTGCGCAACCTCGACCTCATCATGGGCTGCGAACGCCGCGTCGTCTACGACCTGATCAACGTCGTCCAGGGCGAGGCCACCCTCAACCAGGCGCTGATCCGCGACAAGCAGCTGGAAAACCTCTACATCCTGCCCGCCTCCCAGACCCGCGACAAAGACGCCCTCACCCAGGAAGGCGTCCAGAAAGTCATGGACGGCCTGAAGGAAATGAATTTCGAATACATCGTCTGCGACTCGCCCGCGGGCATCGAATCCGGCGCCCTCATGGCGGCCTACTTCGCCGACGACGCGCTGGTCGTGACCAACCCCGAGGTCTCCTCGGTGCGCGACTCCGACCGCATCCTCGGCATCCTGTCGGCCAAATCGCGCCGCGCCGTCGAAAGCGAAGAGCCCGTCAAGGAACACCTGCTGCTGACCCGCTACAACGCCAAGCGCGTGGCCGAAGGCGAAATGCTGTCGCTCAAAGACGTCGAAGACATCCTGCGCATCAAGCTGATCGGCGTGATTCCCGAATCCGAAGACGTGCTGCAGGCCTCCAACCAGGGCACGCCGGCCATTCACCTCAAGGGCACGTCCGTGGCCGAGGCCTACCAGGACGTGGTCGCCCGCTACCTGGGCGAAGACAAGCCGCTGCGCTTCGTCGACTACGAAAAGCCCGGCCTGTTCAAGCGCCTGTTCGGAGGTAAATAATCGATGTCGCTGCTCTCCTTTTTCCTCGGGCAAAAAAAGCCTTCGACGGCTGGCGTCGCCAAGGAGCGGCTGCAGATCATCCTTGCCCACGAGCGTTCGGGCACGGGCGCATCGGCCGACTACCTGCCGCAATTGCAGAAGGAACTGGTGGCCGTCATCTCCAAGTACGTCAAGATCGATCCCGACGACATCAAGGTGAACCTGGAACGCCAGGACACCTTCGAAGTGCTGGAAGTCAAGATCGAGATGCCGTCGGCCAGCTGACGGATCACCCGCCAGGCCCGGCGGCCGCTGCCGCCGCCCGCCAGAAAGCCTCCGCCGCCGCGGGCTCGGCCTCGCCGCGGCGGATCAGGCGAATCTCCAGCGCGATGCGCCATTCCTCGCCGCCCGCCTCCCGCAGTTCCCCCCGCTCGATCTCTCCCCGCACCAGGCTCATCGGCAGCCAGGCCACGCCGCGGCCGCCCCGTGCCATCGAATGCAGCACGGTGGCCAGATGCGCCGTCACGGCGACGTCGGCGCGCAAGCGCGCCAGCGCTGCCCCATGCACCGCCCGCACGATGCGCCCCAGGCCCGACTCGGCGCTATAAGACAATATCGGCACCCGCTTCCCGCCGCCCGCGCCCAGCACGAACCGGGCGCGGCCCTGCCTGTCGGGCGCGCAGACCGGCACCAAGGCGTCGCCGCCCACCCTGATCGACGGATACGCCGACGGGTCGAGCCGCGCCGGCATCTGCTCATGGGCATGGCACAGGAAGAACTGCGCCCGCCCCTGCGTCATCAGCGCCTCGCACTGCTGGGCCACGTCGGACACCAGCTGGATCGGCCCCAGGTCCAGGCGCGACTCCAGGCCGCGCAGCCAGTCCGGCAGGAAGGTCAGCGACAAGGCATGCGTGGCTACGAAGCGCAGCGTGGCCGAACTGGCCTGCGCGACGCGGCGCGCCTCGTCGGGAATGCGCTCGACCCGCGCCAGCATGTCTTGCGCCGTCGAGCGAAACCATAGCCCGGTATCGGTGAGCGTGACCGGATGGGTGGCGCGGTCGAACAGCGTCACGCCCAGCCACTCTTCCAGCATCCGGATGCGGCGGCTGAACGCCGGCTGCGTCATGTGCCGCAGCTCGGCGGCGCGCGAGAAATTGCCGCATTCGGCAAGGACCAGGAAATCTTCCAGCCAGATCAGGTTCATGGGCCGATGCCTGCAAAGCATGGAAACAGAGAAAACCGGCATTGGCCCGCCGGCGCGGCAACCGGCATGATACCCCCGCATCGCCACACAAAAGGAGCCATCATGTCCGTCCGCATCGTCGACATCCGCGAGATCACCCGGCCGATTTCATCTCCCATCCGCAACGCCTACATCGACTTCTCCAAAATGACGACCAGCCTGGTCGCGGTGGTGACCGATGCCGTGCGCGACGGCAAGCCGGTGGTCGGCTACGGCTTCAACTCCAACGGCCGCTACGGCCAGGGCGGCCTGATCCGCGAGCGCTTCGCGCCGCGCATCCTGCAGGCCGATCCGGCTTCGCTGCTGAACGACGCAGGCACCAACCTCGACCCGCACAAGGTCTGGGACGCGGCAATGAGCAACGAGAAGCCCGGCGGCCATGGCGAACGTTCGGTGGCGGTGGGCACCATAGACATGGCGGTCTGGGACGCCGTGGCCAAGATCGAAGGCCAGCCGCTGTTCCGCCTGCTGGCCCAGCGCCACGGCGTACAGGCCGACCCGCGCGTGTTCGTCTACGCCGCCGGCGGCTACTACTATCCCGGCAAGGGCAACGACGCCCTGCGCGCCGAGATGCGCTCCTACCTGGATCGCGGCTACAACGTCGTCAAGATGAAAATAGGCGGCGCCTCCCTGGCCGAGGACCGCGGCCGCATCGAGGCCGTGCTGGCCGAGATCGGCAGCCAGGCGCAATTGGCGGTGGACGCCAACGGCCGCTTCGACCTCGACACCGCCATCGCCTACGCCAAGATGCTTCGCGATTACCCGCTCTTCTGGTACGAAGAAGCCGGCGACCCGCTGGACTACGCGCTCCAGGCCACGCTGGCCGAGTACTACCCCCGCCCCATGGCCACCGGCGAAAACCTGTTCAGCCACCAGGACGCGCGCAACCTGATCCGCTACGGCGGCATGCGGCCCGACCGCGACTGGCTGCAGTTCGACTGCGCGCTGTCGTACGGATTGGTCGAATACGAACGCACGCTGCAAGTCCTGCGGACCTGCGGCTGGTCGCCGCGCCGCTGCATTCCCCACGGCGGCCACCAGATGTCACTGAACATCGCGGCGGGGCTGGGCCTCGGGGGCAACGAGAGCTATCCCGACCTGTTCCAGCCCTACGGCGGCTTCCCCGACGGCGTGCGCGTAGAACAGGGCCACATCGCCATGCCAGAGCTGCCGGGCATAGGCTTCGAAGGCAAGAGCGACCTGTATGCCGAAATGAAGCGCCTGGCGGCATGACTCCGCCCGGGATCGCGCCCGATTGACGCGGCGATTCCATCTCCATAAAATTGAACGTGCTCAAAATTAAGCATCGGCCTTGCCTGCCGGAGAGCAGGCGCCCGGGCCGCGCATGGGCACACGTGGAGAAAAGATGAGAATTTGCCGTTACGACGAAGGCCGCCTCGGCCTGGTGGAAGACGATAAGGTCTATGACGTCAGCGCCGTGCTGGAACAACTGCCCGCCCTGCGCTGGCCCGTGCCGCCGGGCGACCAGTTGATCGAGCACCTGGACCAGCTCAAGCCGGCGCTGCAGGCCGCCCGCCGGCAGGCGAGCGCGCGGCCGCTGGCCGAGGTCAGGCTGTTGAGCCCGGTAGCCACGCCGGCCAAGGTGATCGCAGCGCCGCTCAACTACCACGCCCACGTCGACGAATCCCTGGCCGATGCGCAGATCCACAACAACGTCCACGTGGCCCACTACGAGGGGTTCAAGAGCCCGGTCGCCAAGTTCGGCGTGTTCCTGAAATCGGCGCAGTCGGTGGTGGGAGCGGGAGAAGGCGTGCGCATCGCCTTCCCGGGCCGGCGCAACGACCACGAGGTCGAACTCGCCGTGGTGATCGGCAGGCGCGGCAAGGACATCCCCGCCAGCGATGCCTTCTCGTACGTCGCCGGCTACTGCATCGGCCTGGACATGACGGTGCGCGGCACGGAAGATCGCAGCTTCCGCAAATCGGCCGACACGTACTCGGTCCTGGGGCCCTGGCTGGTCACCGCCGACGAGATCGCCGATCCGGGCAATCTTTCCTTCTCCATCCACGTCAACGACGAACCCCGCCAGGACGCCAACACCCGCGACCTGATCACCGGCATCGCCGAACTGATCGAACTGGCGTCCAGCGTCTACACCCTGTATCCGGGCGACGTCATCATGACCGGCACGCCGGAAGGCGTGGGCACGGTCCAGCCCGGCGACGTCATGCACGCCCGCATCGAGGGCATCGGCACGATGGACGTCGCCGTACACGGCTGAGACAGCGGCACCGCCGCGCTACCGTCCCGGTGGAGGAGACACATGGATAACCCAGACAAAGCCGCGCAGGCCGCCACCCGCGCCGAACGCGAGGCCTTCTACGCCCGCATCGGCGCGGACAATCTCGCGCCGCTGTGGGAACAACTGCATAACCTGGTGACCCCGACGCCGCGCTCGGACTGCCAGCCGGCGCACTGGTCCTATCAGAAGGTGCGCCCCTATCTGACCGAAGCGACCGGCCTCATCACCGCCGAGGAAGCCGAGCGCCGCGTGCTCATCCTCGAAAATCCCGGCCTGCGCGGCAAGGCGGCGATCACCACCTCGCTCTACGCCGGCCTGCAGGCCATCCTGCCCGGCGAGGTCGCGCGCGCCCATCGCCACAGCCAGTCGGCCCTGCGGCTGATCCTGGAAGGCGACGGCGCATACACCTCGGTCAATGGCGAAAAAACCATCATGCGCCGCGGCGACTTCGTCACCACGCCGTCGTGGACCTGGCACGACCACGGCAACGACAGCGACGCTCCGATGATCTGGCTCGACGGCCTGGACGTGCAATTGGTGGGCATGCTCGACGCCAGCTTCGCGCAGTCCTCCCAGGCCGACCGGCAGGAACTGCTGCGGCCGGTGGGCGACAGCCAGATGCGCTACGGCAACGGCCTGGCGCCCATGGACTGGCAGCCGCCGGCCAACAAGGCCTCGCCGCTGTTCAGCTATCCGTACGAGCGCACCCGCGCGTCGCTGCACGCCATGCAGTCGGCCGGAGAGGCGGATCCTTGCCACGGCTATAAGCTGCGCTACATCGACCCGCTGACCGGCGGACCGCCCATGCCGACCATGGGCGCCTATGCGCAGTTGCTCCCGGCGGGTTTCGACCCCCTGCCCTACCGCTGTTCGTCGGGCACCGTATTCGCCGTGCTCGAGGGCCGGGTGCTCGTGGAGCTGGCAGACCGCCGCTTCCTGGCCGAGCCCAACGACGTCTTCGTGATCCCGAGCTGGGCCGAGCACCGCCTGGTGCCCCAGGAGAAGTCCGTGCTGTTCAGCTTCTCCGACCGGCCGGTGCAGGAGGCGCTGGGCCTGTGGCGGGAACAGCGCGGCGGCGCCAGCGGATCCCTATAAACAACGATGGGCCGCCGCCGCAGCCCATTCTCACGCGTTTTTCCGTCAACCGCCCCAGGGCCGGGCCAGCCGGCGATACCGATGCCGCAGTTGCGCGGCCACAGCCGGCAAACTCGGCCCTCTCGGGGATAGGACCCAATATGGAACATCATCCCGTCGTCATTTCCGGAGCCGGCCCTGTCGGGCTGGTCGCCGCCCTGTCGCTGGCCCAGAAGGGCGTCAACGTGGTCGTACTCGAAAGCGAGGACCACATCCCGCAAGACCTGCGCGCCGGCACGTTCCATCCGCCCACCGTCGAGATGCTCGATACGCTGGGCATAGGCGACACCTTGCGCGCGCGCGCCATCCGCGTGCCGGAATGGCAGGTCCGCGACCGCAAGGACGGCCTGGTCGCCCAGTTCGACCTGAGCCTGATCGCCGACCTCACGCCCTACCCCTTCCGCCTGCACGTCGAACAGCACAAGCTGTCGGCCATCGTCGCCGAGGCGCTACGCGGCCACAACAACGTCCGCATGCTGTTCGCGCACCAATGCACCGGCTACGAACAGGACGCCGACGGCGTCACGGTTACCTACACGGGGCGGGACGGCACCGGCGAGATCCGCGCCAGCTACCTGATCGGCGCGGACGGCGCGCGCAGCATCGTGCGCAAGACCATGGGCACCGAGTTCGAAGGCTTCACCTGGCCCGAGCGCTTCCTGGTCTTCGCCACGCGCTATGACCTGCGCGAGCAGGGATACACCGGCAACGCCTACATCGCCGACCCGGACGAATGGAGCGCGATCTTCATCCAGCCCCACGACGGCCCGCCGCCCATCTGGCGCATCGCCTTCCCCATCACGCCGGACATGGACGAGGCCGACGTGCTCGCGCCCGACTTCGTGCAGGGCAAGATCAAGGGCTTTCTGTCGCCCGACCTGGACTACGATATCCCGTACAAAAGCGTCTACCGGGTGCACCAGCGCGTGGCCAAGGACTTCCGCGACCGCCGCGTGTTCCTGGCGGGCGACGCCGCGCACGTCAACAATCCGCTGGGCGGCATGGGGCTGAACAGCGGCATCCACGACGCCATGAACCTCACCGGCAAGCTGGCCGAGGTGCTGCTGCACGGCGCCGCCGACTCAACCCTCGACCGCTACCACCGCCAGCGCCGCACGGTCAACGTCGAGTACGTGCAGGCCATCACCATCCGCAACAAGCGCCTGCTGGAAGAACGCGATCCGCAAGTGCGCCGCGAGCGCCTGGACGAATTGCGCCAAACCGTCGCCGACCGGCAGGCGCATCGCCAGTACCTGATCAATTCATCCATGCTCGCCAGCATCAAGCGGGCCAACGAGATCCAGTAACCGGCAGGATGCCGGCATCACAACAACGACGAGGAGAACCACCATGCAGGATTCCGATTTCCGGCCCGGCCGGCGCACATGCATCGCCACGCTGCTGGCAGGGGCCTGGGCGCCCGGCCGGCTGCTGGCCGCGACCGACACACTGGGACTGGCGGAGAAAGCGGTACAGGTCATCGTGCCCTTCACACCCGGCACCACGCCCGACCTCTGCGCCCGCCTGCTCTCGCCGCGGCTGAGCGAACTGTCCGGCCGCTCCTTCGTGGTCGAGAACAAGGCCGGGGCCTCGGGCATGATCGGGCTGGGCGCCGTAGCCAAAGCCGCGCCCGACGGCCATACGCTGGCGTTCAGCACCAATACCGCCCTGACGCTGCCGCTGGTCTACAACTCGGTGCCGTTCGACGTGATCGAGAGCTTCAGCCCCGTGGCGATGCTGGGCACGACCAATTTCGCGCTGTGCGTGCATCCCTCGCTGGGCGTCACCACGCTGGAGCAATTCGCCGCGTATGTGCGGCGCAACCCCGGCCAGGTCAACTACGGCTCGCCGGGTCAAGGCACCTTCCATCACCTGTGCATGGAGATGCTGGCCGCCAACCTGAAGCTGGACATGGTCCACGTGCCCTACAAGGGCTCGGCGGGCGCCACCACCGACCTGCTGGCCGGCCACATCAAGGCCATGTTCCAGCCCATGCACGTGGCCGTGCCCATGCAGCAGGAAAATCGCCTGGTCATCCTGGGCGCCTCGCGCAAGGAGCAGGACACCACCTACACCACGATCGCCCCACTGGCCACCCTGGGCGCGTCCGGCTACGACGCCGACGCCTGGTACGCGGTATGGGGCCCGCGCGGCATGGATCCCGCCTTGGTGGGACGCTACAACGCCGCCCTGAACGGCTTGCTGGGCGACGCCACTATCCGCGCAACCCTGGTCAAGCAAGGCGTCACCCCCAAAACCATGACACCCCAGGCGCTGGGCCAACTCTCGCGCGAGGAACTGGCCAAGTGGCGCGAGGTGGTCAAGGCGGCGAAAATCCAGCCGGCCTGAGGCCGGATACAAAGTTCGGACACAATTTGCGGTCAGAAAAACAACGGCTCCCCGCCTTGCGGCCGGGGAGCCGTTTAATGCGGCGCCGCCACGCGGCGCCGGCAACAAGGTTCTACCGGTTCTTGCCGACCTGATCGCCGACCACGCCGCCGATGGCCGCGCCGCCCACGGTGCCCAGCACACTGCCGCCAGATACCGCCGCGCCCGCGACGCCACCGACGCCGGCACCCACGGCGGTGCTCTTCTGGCGGCCCGACATGCCGTCCCACGTGGAGCATCCAGCCGCGGAAACAACCAGCGCGGCACCGATCATCATCTTGCCAACGAGATTCGCTTTCATAGGTGTACTCCCTTATCAGGTGTTTGATCGTTCAACCGCGGCATGAATGGTCACGCCACGTCCCATGGATTCCACAGTGACAGATTCGGCGAGGCTTGTCTGTGAACGAACTAGACAGGCATTACACAACGTAACCTGGATCCGGACGCATTTTCTCCGCTGCATCGCGGGACTCGAAACCTGGCGCGAATAGGCTTATGCTGGAAAATTGGAAACCATGCGAACTGGGAGATTCTCGGTGGACGCTGTTGCCCAAGCAATGCCCTGGCGGCTGGAAGAAATCGACCTCGAGCGGGTCGCCCCAGGCCAGGTCAGGGACGACAAAACGCTGTTTTTCCTCTTGTGCAGCGCGTCGTTCATAGAAAGCGGCTCTGACCTCTACACCCGCAACCTGGTCACTTATTACCGCGACGACAGCGACGTCGCGGATTGGCTGGGCCGGCATTGGGAACCCGAGGAACTGCAGCACGGTCGCGCGCTGCGCGCCTACATCGAACGGGTCTGGCCGGAGTTCCGCTGGCAGGAGGCCTTCGACAGCTTTTTCGCCGACTATTCGCAGCGCTGCACCCTGGAAGAGTTCGAACCCACGCGCGCCCTGGAGCTGGCCGCGCGCTGCGTGGTCGAAATGGGCACCGCCACCCTCTACCGCAGTCTCGCCGCCTATGCGCCCGAACCGGTGTTGCGCGAGATCGCCACCCACATCCGGACCGACGAGGTCCGGCACTACAAGCACTTCTACCAGTACTTCAACCTCTACAACGGCCGGGAAGGCAATGGCAGGATGAAGGTGCTGGGCGCGCTGGTGCGCCGGCTGCTCGAAATACGCAACGATGATTCGGAATGCGCGATCCGGCACGTACTCAATCACCGCGATCCCGCGCGCGCCAACGACAGGGACGAGATCGTGCGCATCACCCATGACGCCCAGCGCCTGGTCCGGCGCAATCTCAGCGCCGACATGAGCGTGAAGATGTTCCTCAAGCCGCTCAACCTGCCGCCGCGCCTGCAAGGCGGCATCGAAACGCCGCTGGCGCGGATGGTGGATTACGCCATGCGCTAGCGCCAGGCCATGCCGCCGGCCGGCCGGCCCAGGGTCTCGGCGTAGCGGCCCTCGAGGTAGTTGAGGATTTCGTCGGCCCGGCCGACCGGCCAGTCCCAGATGGCGGTCCAGGGCAGATAGGATGCGATGGAGAAATCCCGCTTGAATCCGGCTATCACCGCGCGGTAGGCCGCATAGCCGAAGCGCTCCTCGCGGGCACGGCCCAGTTCGGCCAGCGCCGTCTCGATGCGCTGGCGCAGCGCCGGATCGGCGCCTATGGTTCCCGGCGGATAATAGGAGGCGGCCGGCGCACCGGCCGCCATTGGCATGGCAGGATTCATGGTCTCGCTCCCGACGCCGATCGCGCGCCCCGCCGCGGGGGCGGCGCAGGATATGGCATGGACATTCATTACCGGCTCCTCGTGCGGGGAGGCCGAGGCAGCCATGCCGACGGCGGCACCACTTCGCCGGTGGTCGGATGGATGTACAGCTTGATCTTGGCGCCGTTCTTGTCGAAGCCTTCGATTTCCCAGCAGCCGTCGTCCGGCTCGGCTTCGCGCACGTCGTAGCCCAGCTCCTCGGCCTTGCGTATGGCCTGGTCGATCGGAATCCAGCGCTCGCGGGGGACGTAGGCGCATTTATCGGCCGCCTGCGCGGCGGAGCCGAAAGTGGCGGTGGCAGCAGCGGCGATAATCAGGGCGGGCAAGATGCGCATGGCGTTCCTCGTTCGTGTTGGTTGTCTACGGTGGCCAGAATAGCCACCGGCCGCCGCGTATCCCTGACCGCGCCTGTCAGCGTTTTATCAGCCAGCGCCTGTTAGTGTCCGCCCCATGCCTCCAAAAGCTTTTCTCCCCTCCTCCCTCCGGCCCGGCCTGGCCGCGCTGCTGCTGGCCGCGCTGCTGGCCTGCGGCCCGGCGTCCGTGCAGGCCCGCGACGACGCCTGCAAGAAAGACCAGGACTGCGCCCGCGAGGCGCTGGTGCACGGAGAAATCCGCCCCCTGTCGGCCGTGCTCGGCGTGGTGCGCGACAAGGTGCCGGGCGATATCATTGAGATCGAGCTCGATCGGGAAGACGGCATCTGGATCTACGAGGTCAAAGTGCTGCCGCCCAATGGCCGGCGCAAGAAGCTGGAGATCGATGCCCGCACCCTGGAAATCCTGAAGATCAAATAAGTCGGACAAGCCATGCGAATACTGGTAGTCGAGGACGAACCACGCATTGCCGCGGACATCCGGGCCGGCCTGGAGCGCGTGCACTATGCCGTGGACGAGGCCGCCGACGGCGAAACGGCGTGGTTCCGCGCCGGCACCGAGGACTACGACGCCATCGTGCTCGACCTCGGCCTGCCCAAGCTCGACGGGCTGACCGTGCTCAAGCGGCTGCGCGCCGCCGACCTCGCCACGCCGGTTCTGATCCTGACCGCGCGGGACGGCTGGCGCGACAAGGTCGAGGGCATCGACGCCGGCGCCGACGACTATCTCGCCAAGCCCTTCCAGATGGAAGAACTGCTGGCCCGCCTGCGCGCCATCACGCGCCGCGCGGCCGGCCAGGCCTCGGCCATCCTGCGTGCGGGGCCGGTCGAGATCGATACCCGCACCCGCCTGGTCACCGTGCACGGCTCGGCCATGACGCTGTCCGCGCTCGAATACCGGCTGCTGTCGTACCTCCTGCATCATCCGGGCCGGGTGATCTCGCAAAGCGAGCTGATCGAGCACATCTACGAAACCGGCAGCGACCGCGACACCAACGCCATCGAGGCGCTGATCGCGCGCCTGCGCCGCAAGCTCGGCGTGGAACTGATCGAGACCCGGCGCGGCCACGGCTACCTGATTCCCGACCCCGGGCGATGAGCCGGCGTTCGCTGCTGGTCCGCCTCGGCTGCGCCGCCGCGCTGATGATCCTGCTGGCCCTGGCGCTGGGCGGCCTGGGCCTGACGCTCATCTTCGACCGGCAGATGCAGCACCGCGCGGTCGCGGAACTGGACATCCACGCCAAGACGCTGGCCGCGCAGGTCCACGTCGCCGCCGACGGTACGCTCTCGCTCGAGGCCCAGCCTGTCGACCCGCGCTTCGGCCAGCCCTATAGCGGGCTCTACTGGCAGATCTCCGGCCCCGGCGGCCGGTCGCTGCGCTCGCGCTCGCTGTGGGACACGGCCATTCCCGTCGAACCCGACCCGCCGGGCACGCCGCGGCACAGCACCTGGGTCGACGGCCCGCAGCAGACCCTGCTGCTGTCGGTCGAGCGCACCGTACTGCTGGAAGAACCCGACCCCGGCGTCGCCGTCCACATCGCCGTCGCGCTCGACAGCGCCGACCTGCAGGCCGAACGCCGCTCCTTCCTGAGCCTGCTGGTGCCTTCGCTGCTGGCGCTGGGCCTCCTGCTGGCCATCGCCATGGCCTGCTTCATCCACCTGGCGCTGCGCCCCTTCCGCGCGCTGCGCACCGACCTGCGCGCCATCCATGCCGGCCAGCGCCGCCAGTTGTCGCGCGAGGTGCCCGACGAGGTGCAGCCGGTCGTGGACGACCTGAACCGGCTCATCGCCTTCCAGGATGCCGCCGTCGAGCGCGCCCGCACCCAGGCCGGCGACCTCGCGCACGGCCTGAAGACGCCGCTCGCCGTCATGGGCGCCATGGCCCGCGAGGCGCGCGCGCAAGGCCAGGAGAAGCTGGCCCTGGACATCGACGAACAAGTGCGCGCCATGGGCCGCCACGTGGACCGCGCGCTGGCGCGCGCCCGCGCCGGCATGGCCGCGACGCTCGGCCGGCATGCCTGCGACGTCGCCCCGGTCGCAAAGAAAACGGTGCGCGCGCTCAAGACCCTGCCCGATGCCGCGGCCCTGCTGTGGCAAGTGGATATTCCCGACACGCTGCGCTTTGCCGGCGACGAAGGCGACCTGATGGAGCTGTTCGGCAACCTGCTCGACAACGCCCGCAAATGGGCCAGCGCCCAGGTGCGCCTGCACGCGGCCGCTTCCGGCCGTTTCGTGAAGATCGTCGTGGAAGACGACGGCCCCGGCATGTCCGAAGAAGAAGCCGCCCACATCGAACGCGGCCGCCGCTGGGACGAATCACGCCCCGGCACCGGCTTCGGCCTGGCCATCGCCCGCGATCTCGTGGAGGCCTACCGCGGCGCCATCGGTTTCGACCGTTCGCCGGAACTGGGCGGACTGCGCATCACGCTGACCTTGCCCGGGAAACCGCCCGACGCCGATTAGGCGGCCGTCTCCACCGCCTACGAAAAAAAACGCTAAAGAAAATGTCCCGCGTGCCGAAAATAATGGAACACCCGAAGTGGATTTGTTTATATTTCAGAAAAATTCGGCCATCAAAGGCCATTCAAGGGGAGGACCCATGCATCATCAACTGAAATTGACCTGCGGCCTGAGCCTGGCCGCCCTGCTCGCGGCCTGTGGCGGAGGAAGTGGAGCAGTCCAGCCGCCGTCAACCGCGCTCACGGCAGATCAGATCCGCCAATATTCCGCGCATTCCGTCTTTGCCGGACTCGAGCTGCCGGTGCCCTCCACGCTCTTGACCATGGCGGTGTTGAGCTACGCGCAGGATCCCGACGAGGGCTCGCTCGAATGCGACAGCGGCACGGCGACCGGGGAATACATCGACGTCGACGAGAGCGGCACGGTGTCGGCCGGCGACAAGGTGAACTTCACCTTCAACCAGTGCGAAGCCAGCGGCGACAGCGAGTTCTCGCCCACCGGCGATGCCATGGATTTCAAGTTCGACGGCAAATTGCACGCCGTCATCACGGAATACGACCTGCCGATGCTCGCCAGGGCTGCCGCCACGCCCGCCCACTTCATGGCGAACGTCTCGAAGGCCTCGAAAGCAGCGCCGATCTCTGCCCACGTCGGCGTGAAACTGCAATACGAGCAGCTGCAGATCATGGAAGACGAGAAGCTCGACGGAACGATGAGGACGCGGCTCTCGATCACCGTTCCCGACCTGGACGTGCTCGCCCGGCAAGCCGCGCCGGACGACTCTCCGTCGATCGTCATCGCCCACAGTCAGGAAAGCGGGGAAGAGCTGAAAGTGTCTTATTCGGAAGCGGGCAAGAACTACGCGCTGACGATCAGCGAGTTCCGCAGCGAGGACAACCTCTCCTGCAACCCGGATGCCAGCTGCGACGACGACAGCGACGACGATTCGGACGACGACGCAGTGCAGCATAGATTCACCACGCTGCAATTCACCAATAAAGGCAGCGACTACGCGCTGGGTTCGTCCTTCGAATACCGCATGCGGCTGGCGGAGCCCCTGGTCCCCTTCAGCTCCGGCACGGTCCTGACCGAAACCAGCGGAGAAACCATCACCACGACGTTCTCCACCGTCAACCAGCAACCCATGGTGGCCATCAAGTCCACCGGCGGCGCCGCCTGGTCCGGCGACCTGGACAAGTACACCGACGACTGACGCATCCGGCGGCCCGGGCCCCTGGGCACAGCGGGTCCGGCTTTGCCGGCCCGCAAGTAGAGCCCCACGGAGCCCGGCGCCGCCCCCCAAGGCCGGTCCTGGCATCGGGGGCTGCCGCTTAGCGGCGGGGGCCCACCGTTCCGGGCGCGCGCGTAAGCGCGTAGGGGGGCCCCTACACCAACGCCTTGAACCGCACCCGCTTCGGCTTGGCGCCCTCCTCGCCCAGCCGGCGCTTCTTGTCGGCCTCGTATTCCTGGTAGTTGCCGTCGAAGAACACCACTTGCGAATCGCCTTCGAAGGCCAGAATGTGGGTGGCGATGCGGTCCAGGAACCAGCGGTCGTGGCTGATGACCATGACGCTGCCGGCGAATTCGAGCAGCGCGTCTTCCAGGGCGCGCAGGGTTTCCACGTCCAGATCGTTGGAGGGCTCGTCCAGCAGCAGCAGATTGCCGCCGGCCAGCAGCGTCTTGGCCAGGTGCAGGCGGCCGCGCTCGCCGCCCGACAGCTTGCCCACCTGCTTGTTCTGATCAGCGCCCTTGAAATTGAAGCGGCCCAGGTAGGCGCGCGAAGACATTTCGAAGCGGCCCACGGTGAGCAGGTCGGCGCCGTCGGCCACGGCGTCGAATACGGTCTTGGCGTCTTCCAGCGCGTCGCGCGTCTGCTCGACATAGGCCAGCTTGACGGTGGAACCGCGCACGACCTCGCCGCTGTCGGGCTGCTCCTTGCCGGCGATCATGCGGAACAGCGTGGATTTGCCGGCCCCGTTCGGACCGATGATGCCGACGATGGCGCCAGGCGGCACCTTGAAGCTGAGGTTGTCGATCAGCAGGCGGTCGCCATAGCCTTTGCTGACGTTGTTGAATTCGACGACATCGTTCCCCAGGCGCTCGGCCACGGGGATGAAGATCTCCGAGGTCTCGTTGCGCTTCTGGTATTCGTGCGAGCTGAGTTCCTCGAAGCGCGCGATGCGCGCCTTGGACTTGGCCTGGCGCGCCTTGGGATTCTGGCGCACCCACTCCAGCTCTTTCTTGATGGTCTTCTGGCGGGCCGATTCGCTGGCCTCTTCCTGCTTGAGGCGGTCGTCCTTCTGCTCCAGCCAGGAGCTGTAGTTGCCCTTCCACGGAATGCCGTGGCCGCGGTCCAGTTCCAGGATCCACTCGGCGGCGTTGTCCAGGAAGTAGCGGTCGTGGGTCACGGCCACGACGGTGCCGGGGAATTTCTGCAGGAATACCTCGAGCCAGTCCACGCTTTCGGCGTCCAGGTGGTTGGTGGGCTCGTCCAGCAGCAGCATGTCGGGCTTGGACAGCAGCAGGCGGCACAGCGCGACGCGGCGCTTCTCGCCGCCCGACAGATGGCCGACCGCGGCTTCCCAGGGAGGCAGGCGCAGCGCGTCGGCGGCGATCTCGAGCTGGTGCTCGATGTCGTCGTTGCCGCTGCCGCTGCCCGCGGCGATGATGGCCTCCAGCTCGCCCTGCTCGGTGGCCAGCGCGTCGAAATCGGCATCGGGCTCGGCATAGGCGGCGTAGACTTCGTCGAGCCGCTTCTTGGCCGCGAACACGCCGCCCAGGCCTTCCTCGACAGCCTCGCGCACGGTGTGCCCAGGGTCGAGCTGGGGCTCCTGCGGCAGGTAGCCGATGCTCAGGTTGGGCATGGGACGGGCTTCGCCCTCGATGTCCTTGTCCACGCCGGCCATGATCTTGAGCAGGGTCGACTTGCCGGAGCCGTTCAGGCCGAGCACGCCGATCTTGGCGCCCGGGAAGAACGACAGGGAAATGTCGCGCAGGATCTGCCGCTTGGGCGGCACGATCTTGCCGACGCGATTCATGGTGAAGACGAATTGGGCCATGGGTACTCGAAAAAAAGACTCAGTCCAGCTTGATGCCGGCCTGTTTGATGATGTCGCGGTTGTTGTCGTATTCGGTGCGGATGACCTTGGCGAAATCGGCCGCGCTGCCGCCTGTGGGCACGTTGTCGCTGCCCACCAGGCGCGCCTTGAGGTCGGGCTGCGCCAATGCCTGGTTGATCTCCGCGTTCAGGCGCTGCAGCACCGGTTCGGGCGTGCCGGCCGGCGCGAAGATGCCGAACACCGACATCATGTTGGCCTTGGGGTAGCCCGCCTCGGCGAACGTGGGCACGTCCGGCAGCAGGTCGATGCGCGCGGGCGCGCCGATCGCCAGCGGCTTGAGCTTGCCGGCCTTGATGTGGCCGTTCAGCACCGGGCCGAGATTGGTGGAAAGCAGTTCGAACTGTCCGCCCAGCGCGTCGTTCTGCTGCTGGCCGCCGCCCTTGTACGGAATGTGGGTGATGTCCACGCCCGCGCCGCGCTTGAACTGCTCCAGCATGATGTGGCCGACGGTGGCCATGCCGGAGGTGCCCCAGCGCAGCGCGCCCGGGCGGTTGCGGGCCTGCTCGACCACGTCGGCCAGGCGCGTGCCGGTAAAGGCCGGCGTGCCCAGCAGCACCACGGGCGAAGCCATGACGCTGACCACCGGCACGATGTCCTTGAAGGGATCGTAGTTGACCTTGCCCAGCAGCGGATTGAGCGACAGCGGGCTGATCGACGAGAACCCTATCGTGTAGCCGTCCGGCGCGGCCTTGGCCACGGCGTCCATGCCCAGCGTGCCGCCGGCGCCGGCCTTGTTCTCGACGACGACGGTGGCGCCGAGCTGGTGCCCGAGCTTGTCGGCCAGCGCGCGCGAGACGATGTCGCTGACGCCGCCGGGCGGGTAGGCGACGACGATGCGCACCGGCCGGGCGGGCCAGGTCTGGGCGGATGCGCCCGTGGCGGAGAAAGCCAGCAGGCAGGCTCCGAGCAGGAGCAAAGGTTTGTTCATGGCGATGGATCGTAGGAGCCGCGCCCCGCGCGGCGAAACGGCGCGCTGTCGCGGCCTGCGGATGGCGCTATTGTAGTGGACGCCCCCGCGCGCGGCCATGGCGCGGACGGGCGCTCCCGCGCTGCGGCGCGGCGCCGCCCCGCCTTGTTGTTATGCTTGTCCCATCCCGACCATGACGGCGACAGCCGCCTGCCTGCCATGCTGCCCTTCGACTGGAACTTCCCCTACCCTTCGCAGAAGATGCCGCTGCTGGCGGCCAATGCCGTCAGCACCAGCCAGCCGCTGGCCTCGCAGGCCGGCGTGCGCATGCTCTATGAAGGCGGCAACGCCGTCGATGCCGCGCTGGCCGCCGCCATCGCGCTGACCGTGGTCGAACCGGTCATGAACGGAATCGGCGGCGACCTGTTCGCGCTGGTCTGGGAAGACGGCGCCCTGCACGGCCTCAACGCCAGCGGCCGCTCGCCGGCGGCCTGGACGCCCGATCATTTCCGCGGCAAGACCGCCATGCCCGCCACCGGCTGGGATGCGGTCACCGTGCCCGGCCAGATCGCCGGCTGGCGCGCGCTGTCCGAACGTTTCGGCAAGCTGCCGTTCGAGCGGCTCTTCGAACCGGCGATCGGCTATGCGCGCGACGGCTTCCAGGTCACGCCGCACATCGCGAGCCTGTGGGCGGCACAGGCGCCCAAGCTGGCCGGCGAACCCGGTTTCGCCCAGGCTTTCTTCCGCGACGGGCGCACCCCGCAGCCGGGCGAGCGCTGGCGCTTTCCCGAGCAGGCCGAGACGCTGCGCAGCATCGCCAGCAGCCGCGGCGAAAGCTTCTACCGCGGCGAACTGGCGCAGGCCATCGTCGATTTCGCGCGCCGGAGCGGCGGCACGCTCACGCTGGCCGACCTGGACGCGCACCAGGCCGAGTGGGTCGAGCCGCTGCGCCAGGATTTCCGCGGCTATACGCTGCACGAGATCCCGCCCAGCGGCCAGGGCATCGCGGCGCTGTCGGCGCTGGGCATGCTGGAACGGCTGGACCTGGAAGGCATGGGCCTGGACAGCCCGGCGATGTACCACGCCATGGTCGAGGCGATGAAACTGGCCTTCGCCGACCTGCACGAGCACATCTCGGATCCGGTCACGATGCGCCAGACCGCCGCCGCCCTGCTGGACCCCGCCTACCTGGCGCAGCGCGCCGCGCTGATCGATCCCGCCCGCGCTTCGTCGCCGGCCGCCGGCACGCCGGGCGTGGGCGGAACGGTCTACCTCGCCGCCGCCGACGCCTCCGGCATGATGGTGTCCTTCATCCAATCCAATTACCAGGGCTTCGGTTCGGGCGTGGTCGTCCCGGGCACCGGCATCTCGCTGCACAACCGCGGCTTCGGCTTCAGCCTGGTTCCCGGCCACGTCAACCACGTGGGCCCGTCCAAGAGGCCGCTGCACACCATCATCCCCGGCTTCGTCACGCGCGACGGCGCGCCGCTGATGGCCTTCGGCGTCATGGGCGGTTCGATGCAGGCCCAGGGCCACGTGCAGATGATGGTGCGGCTGGGCGCCTACCGGCAGAACCCACAGGCCATGAGCGACGCGCCGCGCTTCCGGATCGAAGGCGGGGCGGTCAAGCTGGAGTCGCACACGCCGCCCGCGGTCGTGGCGGCGCTGCGCGAACTGGGCCATGAAGTCGAGGTCGCGCCGCGCCACAGCCTGGATTTCGGCACGGCCCAGTTGATCTACCGCAGCCAGGAAGGCTATATCGCCGCCTCGGACTCGCGCCGCGACGGCCAGGCGGCGGGCTTCTAACCGCCCTCGGCGCCGCGGTCGCGCCTGAGCAGGGTACTGGCCGCCTTGCGCAAGGGCGCCAGCAGCCGGCCGATCAGGGCGAGCTGCGTCAGCACCAGGCGATGGCCGTCGTCGGCATCGTCTTCCGGCAACTGGGCGATCGCCTGCGCCAGCGCCGCTTCCTCCCGGCTCTCGGCATCCAGCGGGGCGCGCCGCGCCAGGCCGGAGGCGATGGCGTCCAGCGCGTGGATCACGCCCATCGTCATGCGCGCGATCTGGTCGTCGCTGGCGTGGTCGGACAGATTCTCGCGATGCGCGCCCAGGCCCGAGAGGTAGTTCAGCAGCGTGTGCGACAAAGTCAGGAAGCGCAGGCCGGCGTCGGCATCGCGGCGGAAGTGGCCCGGCTCGGCCAGCATGTTGGACATCGCCATCGAGAACGCCGCGTCGGCGTTGTGGGCATTGCGCCGCGCCAGCCTGTAGGCGAGGTCGTCGCGCTTGCCGGTTTCATACTGGATCATGATCTCGCGCAGGTAGCGGCTGTTGGCCGCGAGCGCCTTGGCCGCCACCTGGTCGAGCTGGCGGCCCTGCCAGTCGGGCAGCACCACCATCACGGCCAGGCCGGCGATCAGCGCGCCGAGCACGGTATCGACCAGGCGCGGCACGAAGAGGTCGTAGCCGTTGCCGATCTGGTTGAAGCACAGCAGCACCAGCACGGTAATGGCCGCCGTCCCTATCATGTAGCGCGTCGAGCGGGTGGCGAAAAACACCACGCCGGCCAGCACCGCGATCAGCGCCTGCACCATCAGGCTTGAGAACAGCTTGAAAACCACCCAGCCGACGACCAGGCCCAGCACGGTGCCCAGCACGCGCTGCACCAGCCTGGTCCGGGTGGCGCCGTAGCTGGGCGCGCAGACGAACAGCGTGGTCAGCACGATCCAATAGCCTTGGTCGGGATGCACCAGGTGCAGCATGCCGTAACCGGCCGCCAGGGCCAGTGTCAGCCGCACGGCGTAGCGGAATACGGGCGCGCCGGGCGTCAGCTGCAGGCGCACGCGGTCGATCGCCTCACCCAGCGATTGCGGCGACCGGTCGAACAGGCTGTTGTCCTGCTGCTGCTCGTCCAGCTTGTCGGGATTGCTGGCCTGGCCGAGACGGCGGTCCAGTTCGGCCAGGTTGCCCGACAGCGCCGCCACCGAGCGCAGCAGGCCGGACCACTCCGGACGGCTCTGGCGGCGCAGGTAATCGAGCGAGGCATCCAGGTCGGCGCGCGCCTGCCGCGACGCGTCGCCCGCGTCGAACGGCCGGCGCAGCCGGATCGCGCGCGCCAGCCGGCGGCAGGCCTGCCCCTGCAGTTCCAGCAGGCGCTGGCAGCGGAACAGGATGTCGCTATGGAAAAACGCCTCGGCCAGCTCGTTGTACGGATAGTGCGAGGAACTCGCGCGTTCGTGCACGTCCTGGGCGATGAAATACAGGCGCAGGTAGCGCGCGGTCTTGCGGCCCGGCCTGCTCTGGCCCAGCCTGCTGAAGATGCTTTCCTTGGCGGCATTGAGCGCGGCCACCACCTTGCTATTGAGCTGGGCCAGCGCCAGCCGGCGGGCCTCCAGGTCCACGCCGCGCACCGGCTCGAACAGCGAGGCCTTGCGCACCAGGTAATCGCCCAGCACCGCATACAGCCCCGCCAGCCGCTGCTGCACGGGCTGGTGCACGAACACCGCGGCCCACAGCACCGACAGCGCGCCGTACCAGGCCGCCCCGGCCATCAGCAGCGCCGGCTCGTGCCAGAAGCCGCCATGGCCGCGGCTTTGCTCGACGCCTATGGTGGTATAGATGGCGAGGATCAGGGTCGCATAGCCGATCGCCCGATAGCGTTCGCCTATGGCCCCCAGCATGGTCAGCCAGAAAGTCGATACCACCATGCCCGCGAGGAACAGCCATGGATACGGAAACAGCGCCTTGACCGCGATGGCGGCCACCGCGAAACATGCCAGCGTCACGGCCAGCGCCAGCAGCCGGCCCCGCCAGTTGTCGTCCGTTTCGGCCAGCGCGCAGGCAATGACGCCCAGAAAGGCGGGAATGACCAGGTCCATCCGCTCCTGCTGCCAGCACAAGGCCATGATGCCGGCCAGGGCGATGAACACGCGCAGGGTGTAGACGAAGGGGTCGAGCGCCCAGAGACGGCGCAGCAGAGCGGGCAAGGCGAATGCGGACATGGGAAATGACGGAGAACGGCCTGACGCACTATCGCATGCAGGAGCCGTGCCAGCCACTCATGCGCACCCTATTCGTGCATGAATCGCTGCGGCAGGCCCGCCGGCAGCCTCCATGCGATAATCGACCGGCACATGTCCCTGCCGGCCGCCCGGCCGCCGGCAATTCCCGGCCCGCCCATGAAACAGTACCTAGACCTCGTCCAAGCCATCCTAGACACCGGATCCTGGCAGACCAACCGGACGGGCATACGCACGCTCAGCATGCCCGGCGCCGCGCTGCGCTTCGACCTGCAGCAGGGCTTCCCGGCGGTCACGACCAAGCGGCTGGCGTTCAAGTCGGCCATAGGCGAACTGGTGGGCTTCCTGCGCGCGTCGCGCAGCGCCGCGGAATTCCGCGAACTGGGCTGCAAGGTCTGGGACCAGAACGCCAACGAGAACGCGCAGTGGCTGGCCAACCCGTATCGCACCGGCGACGACGACCTCGGTCCCGTCTACGGCGTACAGTGGCGCCAGTGGCCGGCCTACAAGGTGCTGGATGCCGCCGCCGCGGAACAACTGCGCGACGCCGGGCAGCGCGGTTACGCCCGCGTCGCCGAATTCGTCGAGGGCGGCGCGCCCAAGGTGCTGCTCTACAAGGCCGTGGACCAGTTGCGCCAGTGCCTGGACACCATCCACCAGAACCCTTCCGACCGCCGCATCCTGTTCCACGGCTGGAACTGGGCGCAGATCGAGGAAATGGCGCTGCCGCCCTGCCACCTGCTCTACCAGTTCCTGCCCAACGCGTCGACCGGCGAAATCTCGCTGTGCCTGTACATCCGCTCGAACGACGTCGGCCTGGGCACGCCGTTCAACCTCACCGAAGGCGCGGCGCTGCTGCACCTGGTGGGCCGCCTGACCGGCTACCGGCCGCGCTGGTTCAGCTATTTCATCGGCGATGCGCACATCTACGAGAACCACCTGTCCATGCTGCGCGAGCAACTGGCGCGCGAGCCCTACCCGGCGCCGCAGTTGGCCTTGTCCGAGCGCATTCCCGACTACGCGCAGACCGGCCGATACGAGCCGGAATGGCTGGAAAAAGTGGAACCGGGCGATTTCTCCCTGGTGGGCTACCGGCATCACCCGCCGCTGACGGCGCCGATGGCGGTGTGATCCGCACAAACCAGAAGTAGCGCCGCCGGCCTGGCGCGTGGCACTATCGGGCATGCGGCTTGCAGTCGCAGCGTGCCTACGAACTGCCATTTATGGACACACTGCTCCCCTTTTTCCTCTCCGCATTGACGCCTGTCGCCCTGACTGCCGGCTACGTCGCTCTGCGGGCCTGGCTGCCGGGCAGGGATAACGGCCGGTACCACCTGGCCATCCTGTTCGGCGCCGCCATGTGGCTGACGCTCGTCTCTTCGGTGCGCCCGGGCGACGGAACCCTCGTCGACATGCGGGGCACCATCCTGACGCTGGCCGTGCTGTTCGGAGGCTGGCTTCCCGCCGCCGTGGCGCTCGCCGTCGGCGTGGCGGCCCGGCTCTGGATGGGCGGCGCGACCGCGCTCATCGGCGTGGCAGTCATGGTTTCCACCTATCTGGGCGTCTACGCCATCGTGCGCCTGCTTCCCGGCCTGTTTCCCGCCGGCCGTCCGGCATCGTTCGGCGCCCTCGCGCTGGCTGGCGCCTGGACCGCCCTCAACCAGTTCCTCGCCTTGTGGAGCGCCGGCCTGCAGGCCCATCTGCTCCTGACCATGCCGGCCTCGCAGTTCTGCGTCACGCTCATCGCCGGCGGCTTGCTGATCGTGATCGAACAGCGCACCAACCTCGGCCAGAAGCTGGGCGAACAGCAGGACCTGATGCGGACCATGCTGATCCGGGACAGCGCCACCGGCCTGCTGAACCGGACCGGCTTCTGGCTGGAACTGGGCGCGGCGCTGCGCGCCCTGCCTGGGGAAACCACCCATCAGCTGGCCATCCTGACCATCTCGCTGCGGCGCATGCGGCGCGTCCGGGCGGCCCTCGGACCGAGCGACACGGACGCCCTGCTGCTGGACGCCGCCCGGCGCCTGAACCAGAGCCTGGGCGTGGCATCGCTCGCGCGGCTGGACGACATCACTTTCTGCCTGTACACGCCGGTCGAACACCTGCACGAAACCTCCGGCCTTGCCGAAACCATCTTCCAGGCATTCCGCAAGCCTTTCACCCTGCATGGCGGCGAAGTCCACCTGGGCCTGAACATCGGCGTCAGCGCCGCGCCGGCCGACGGCGACAGCGTCGAAGCGCTGATTGCGCACAGCAACCAGGCGCTCGCCCGCTCCGTCGCTCTGGGCGAGAACAAAATGCAGGTCTACAGCCACGACATCGCCGTCCCGGCGATCCGCCAGTTCAAGCTCGAAGTGGGCCTGGCCCGCGCGCTCGAAACCGGCGCCGAACTCTGGCTGGCCTACCAGCCCAAGGTGTGCCTGCAAACCGGCCGGCTCCACTCGGTCGAGGCGCTGTGCCGCTGGTCGTCGCCGGACCTGGGCAACATCGGGCCGGACGAGTTCATCGCGGCCGCGGAAAGCTCCGACCTTATCATTCCGCTCGGGCTGTGGGTGCTGGAAGAAACCTGTCGCCAGCTCGCCGGCTGGAAGGCGCAGGGGCTGCACGTGCCCGCGGTCGCGGTCAACCTGTCTTCCAAGCAATTGCTCGACCCCGACTTTCCCGACAAGGCCCGCCTGTGCGCGGCACGGCACGGCCTGCCGACCTCGCTGCTCGAATTCGAATTGACCGAGACGGCGATCATGTCCAATCCCGACTCGGCCCTCGCCATGCTGCACGGGATCAAGCAGGCGGGCTTCAAGCTCGCCTTGGACGACTTCGGCACCGGCTACTCCAATATCCGCTACCTGAAGAACCTGCCCGTCGATTACCTCAAGATCGACAAGACCTTCATCGAAGGCCTGGGACGGGACAGCGACAGCGCCGACCTGTGCCGCGCCATCTTCCTGCTGGGCAACGCGCTCGATCTGGACATGCTGGTCGAAGGCGTGGAAACCGAAGCCCAGCGCGTCGAGCTATGCCGCATGGGCTTCCGGCTCGGCCAAGGCTATCTGTTCTCCCATCCCGTGTCCGCGGCGCAGTTCGCGCAGCGGTGGCTGGGTGAAGATGCGCCCATGCCGCTCGAGAGGCAAACGGCCCCTCTCACTCCGGAGCCGACTCCGCGGTCTTGACGCCTTCTTGCCGCCGGCAGCGCCGGGACGCCCAGCCGGCAACGGTGTAGAAAAAACGGTCGAGCCGGCGATGACGATGCGCGCCCGGGTTGCAGTCCTGTCCGCCGCCTGGGCGGCCCCGGCCTTGGACAAGGCGGCCGCGGCGCCCACGGAACCCAGTGCCAGCAAGGCCCCGTCTTAAAATTCTTGCTTGGTTTTTTTATTAGATTAATCTAAATTAGAATTTATTGAAATAATCATGACATTCCGCAAGAAAGACCAGCAGTTCCTGCAGGACGGCGCGGCCAAGGCCGCGGCAATGTTGCGGGCAGTCGGCAACGAGCACCGGCTGCTCGTTCTTTGTCTTCTCATCGAATATGGGGAAATGACGGTCGGCGCCCTGCTCGAGAACGTGGCATTGAGCCAGTCGGCCTTGTCGCAGCATCTGGCCAGGATGCGCGAAGAAGGGCTGGTGACGTTCCGGCGCGAAGCGCAGACGCTTCACTACCGCATCGACAACCCGGACGTCGCCAAACTCATCGC
Organism: Pigmentiphaga humi; assembly: GCF_900606115.1. Classification (GTDB taxonomy): domain Bacteria; phylum Pseudomonadota; class Gammaproteobacteria; order Burkholderiales; family Burkholderiaceae_B; genus Pigmentiphaga; species Pigmentiphaga humi. The sequence continues at coordinate 277,542 of NZ_UWPJ01000017.1, read as the reverse complement.
CACGCTCAAGGCCATTTTTTGCCCATGACCCTACAAAGGCCGTAACCATGCCCCTGAAATCCATCTCTCCCCAGGCCGCCCGTGAACTCGTGGACCGGGGCGCCGTTCTGGTCGATATCCGCGCCGCGGACGAGCATGCGCGCGAGCGGATCGCGCAGGCGCGACATGTCCCCATGGAGCGCCTGCGGAGCGGCGGACGGGCTCTCGACGGCGCTTCGGCCGTCATCTTCCATTGCCGCTCGGGCAACCGGACGCGGATGAATGCGCAAGCGCTGGACGCCTGCGCCGCCTGCGACGCCTATGTGCTCGAAGGCGGGCTGGACGCCTGGAAGAAAGCGGGACTGCCCGTCGTTGCGGATGCCTCGCAACCCTTGGAATTGCAACGGCAGGTGCAGATCACCGCGGGCTCGCTGATCGTGCTGGGCGCGGTACTGGGCGCCACGGTCTCGCCGTGGTTCCATGCGCTCTCGGGCTTCGTGGGAACAGGGCTCGTTTTCGCAGGCGCGTCGGGATTCTGCGGACTGGCGCGCGTGCTTACGCGCATGCCCTGGAACCGCAGGGCGCTGGCGGGATGACCGCCCATCGGTTCACTGCCTCGAGATAGCCGGGCACGCGGAAAAAACAAAACGCCGCAGCGCACTGCGGTGCGCTGCGGCGTTCGATCCGGGAAACCGGACGATCAGCCTACGTGCTTGTGCAGCAGCTCGAGCGTGCGCGAGAGCGCGAGATCGGCGGCGGCCTGGTCGAAGGAACCACGCTGTTCGCAGTTGAAGCCATGGCCGACGGGGTAGGTGTAGATGGTCACGCCGGGCTGCGCGGCGCGGACCTTTTCCACGTCCGACATGGGGATGGAGTGGTCGTGCTCGCCGAAGTGGGCGATGGTCGGGATGCGCGGCGTCTGGTCCGCGATCGCGGCGATGCCGCCGCCGTAGTAGGGCACCGAGGCCGACAGGCCATCCAGGCGCGAGGCGGCGGCCCAGGCCACCGTGCCGCCCCAGCAATAGCCCACGATGCCGACCTTGCCGGCTTCGCTGGCGACGGCGGCAGCGGCGGCGACGTCCTTCAGGGCGTCGTCGATCGTGACCTTCTGCATCACTTCCTTGCCCTTGGCGACGTCGTCAGGCGTATAGCCGAGCTGCACGTCCGGCTGCACGCGGTCGAAAAACGCCGGCGCGATGGCCAGGTAGCCTTCTTGCGCATAGCGGTCGCACACGCTGCGGATGTGCGAGTTCACGCCGAAGATTTCCTGGCACACGATGATGCCGCCGCGCGGCTTACCGGCGGGGTCGGCGCGGTAGGCGGAGATAGTGGCGCCGTCAGCGGCGGTCAGTTCGATCTGCGTTCCCATGATTCCCTTGCTTGCGATTGAATAAGTGCTTTGTCCAGCCGGGGCGCACACCGCCCCGGACGCCCAGTGCGCAGCAGCGCACGCCAGCCAAAGGTTGTATCAGAAATCGGGCGGACTGACAGCCCCTTGTCTCACCTGCTGACTTGAACCTTGAATCGGGACGCGGCGGCGGTCAGATCCTGGGCGGTGTCGTTGAGGGCCTGGAATTCGGCGCGCAGGCTGGCGTTGATGGCGAGGCTGGCGTCGGCCTGCTGCGAGAGCTGTTCGACACTGTTCGAGACGACGGCGGCCGCCTTGGCCTCGTCGTCGAGGCCGTCGGTCAGGGCATGGATGACTTCCTTGACCTGGGCTACCGTCCGGTTGACCTGGCCGACCATGCCTTGGGCGCGGCCGGCCAGTTCGACACCCGCGCCGGCGCGCTGCCGAGTTTCCTCGATCTGCGCCAGCGCGGTGTTCTTGCTGTCTTCGATGTGCTGGATGGTCGCGACGATTTCCTCGGTGGCCATGCGCGTCCGCTCGGCCAGCTTGCGCACCTCGTCGGCCACCACCGCGAAGCCGCGGCCGTTCTCGCCGGCGCGGGCGGCCTCGATCGCCGCGTTGAGCGCCAATAGATTGGTCTGCGCGGCGATTTCATTGATCAGGCCGAGCACCTGAGCGATTTCGTCGAACTGCGCGCCGAGCGCGGACAGCGAGACGGCCAGTTTCTCGACCGAACCGAAAATGACGCCGATCTCGCCCGCGGTGGCGCCAACGATGTCCGAGCCTTCACCCATGGTCGTCTCGCTTTCTTCGGTCAGCGCGCGGGCTTCGGCGGCGCTGTTCGACAGATGCTGGATGGTGACGGTCAGTTCCTGTACTGCCGAGGCGATCCGCTGAGTGGCGTCGGTCTGGAGTTCGATCGAGCCGTGGGCCGCCGTGGCGCTGTCCCCCATGCGGGCGGCGCCGGCGGCGATGTGGTCGGCCTGGCCTGTCAGGGTGCCGATGAGCTGCGCCAGGCGCTGCTGCATGGCATAGACCTCGGCCAGCAAAGGCAGGCCGTTCAGGTCGCCAGCCTCCAGGCGGCAGGTCAGGTCGCCGCGGCCGATACGGTGCGCAAGCATGGCGACCTTGGCGCTTTCGAGCGCCTCGCGGCGCAGGCTGATGGCCATGTAGCCGAGCATCAGGACCTCGGCCGCGACGTAGGCCACGTGTTCGGCCACGTCGAGCAACCGGCCGCCGCTCTTGAAGACATAGACGCCGTACTGCGCCTGCTGCAAGAAGTAGAAGCCGATGTGATGGACGCCGATGACAAGCGTCGCCGCCAGCAACGGGCGCCAGTCGCGGTAGAACAACAGGAAGGCCAGCAGCACGAACACCGAGAAGTGGGCTTCGATAGCGCCGCGCTGCAGCTGGATCAGCAGCGCGGCGAGCACCATCTGCGCGCAAGCCATGGCGATGCGCGCCGGCAGGCTGCCGGGCGCGGCGCGCTGGATCAGGACAGGCACGACCAGGGCCGGCAGGCCGACCGCCGCGGCCAGGAGCAGGGCGCCGCCGTACAGGCCTGCGCCGAGCGCGGCCGCCAGCATGACGGCCAGGCTCATGATCATCATCCGGTCGGCCTGCACCTGTACCGTATGAAGCAGGCTTTCGTCGTCGGCAAGCATGCCGGGGGTCCTGGGGGTCATCGTCGTCATCCTCCGCAAAGGTCGAACGGGAGCATGTCCCGCATGCGGAACCACGCCAGGAGCGCCAAGGAATAGACCGCCCAGGCGCCGATGGCCAGCCAGGGCCACAAAGCGCGCCGCGCGCATTGGATCGAATCGTGTTTCACGCCGGGTCCGCTAAAAAACAGCCAGCTGCCACGCGGAAATTTGCGTTACAAGCAATATTTCTGCGGCTAAAGCAACCAAATAGCGTTTATCGGCAGAAAAAAACGGGAATGAACCCTTTTTTGCCGCCGGGCCGCCCCAAGGCAAAGGCGCCCCCCTGGAGGACAGCGGGTACACTACGCCCATGCCTCTCGTCACCCTCGTCGTCGCCTACGCCAGCAACCGCGTCATCGGACGCGACAACGCCCTGCCGTGGCGGCTGCGCGGCGACCTGGCGCATTTCAAGCGCACCACGCTCGGCCATCCCATCGTCATGGGCCGCAAGACCTGGGAATCGCTGGGGCGGCCGCTGCCGGGCCGCGAAAACATCGTGATCACGCGCGATGCCGGCTATACCGCGCCGGGCGCGACCGTGGTCCACACGCTGGACGAGGCGCTGGCCGCGGCGGGGCCGGCGCAGGAAGTGTTCGTCATCGGCGGCGCGCAGATCTACGCCGCCTCGATGGCGCGGGCCGACCGCATCATCGCCACCGAAGTCCACGCCGAGGTGAAAGGCGACGCGTATTTCCCACCCCTGCCCGCCGCGCAATGGCGCGAGGCCGCGCGCGAGCCGCAGCCCGCGGAAGACGGCCTGGCCTACGACTTCGTCATCTACGTGAAGGCCGGCTGAGCGCCCGCCGCGCAAGCGACGCCGGGAAGCCGGCCGGACGCCGCCCGGCCGGCGAGCTCACCCCTCGGACGGCGCATGCCACAGATAGTCGCAGCGCCCCACCTCCGTCATCCAGACCAGGCCGTCGCCCACGTGGCCGGTCACCGCGGCCTGCTTGAGCGCTTCGAACAACTGGTCGGCATGCTCGTCCGCCGCCACGATCTCGATCCGGACCTTGGGCGAAAAATCGAGCAACTGCTCCTTGAGGTTGTGCGGCGGATTGCGCTTGGGCGCGCTGCAGCCCTCCACCTTGGCGATCGTCATGCCGGGGAACCCCGGCGCGCGCATCATCGCCTCCCGAACCTCGTCCAGCCGATTGGGCCGGATCACCGCCTTGATTTCCTTCATGACATTCCCTCCTAGGCTTCGGGTGTTTTCTCGTCGAACCAGCGGTACAGCGTGGGCAGCACCAGCAGCGTCAGCAAAGTGCAAGTGATCAGTCCGCCGATCACCACCACGGCCAGCGGCCGCTGCACCTCGGACCCCGGGCCGGTGGCAAACAGGAACGGCACCAGGCCGAGCATGGCGACGGTGGCCGTCATCATGACGGGCCGGAACCGCATGGTCGCGCCCTCCACCACCGCGGCGTCGAGCGCCTTGCCCTCCAGCCGCAGATTGCGGATGTAGGACACCATCACCACGCCGTTGAGCACGGCGATGCCCCATAGCGCGATAAAGCCGACCGAGGCGGGCACCGACAGGTATTCGCCGGTCACGAACAGGCCGATGATCCCGCCTATGGAGGCGAACGGCAGCACGGTGATGATCAGCGTCGCGTAGCGCACCGAGTTGAACAGCAGGAACAGCACGAAGAAGATCGCCGCCACGGTGGCCGGGACGATGATGGACAGGTGGCCGAGCGCGCGCTCCATGTTCTGGAACTGGCCGCCCCACTCCAGGTAGTAGCCGGTGGGCAGCTTGACCTTGTCCTGCACCACCTGCTGCAGTTCGGCGACGAAGCCGCCCAGGTCGCGGTTCTGCACGTTGATGGCCACCACGACCCGCCGCTTGCCGCCTTCGCGGCTGATCTGCGCCGGCCCGTCGAGCACGTCGATGCGCGCCAGGCTTTCCAGCGGCACGCGCACGCCTTCCGGCGTGGTCAGCAGGATCTGGCGGATCGCCGGCACGTTGCCGCGAAACGATTCGGGCAGGCGCACGGCCGCCGAGAATCGCCGCTCGCCCTCGTAGATGTCGGTCGCCTCCTTGCCGGCGATGGCGACCTCGATCACGTCGTGCACGTCCGAGACGTTCAGGCCGTAGCGCGCGATCGCCTGCCTGTCGATGTTGATGGTCAGGTACTGCTGGCCGCTGACGCGGTCCACGCGCACGTCGCGCGAGCCCTGCACCGTCTCGGCCACGCGCGCGATCTCCTGGGCCTTGTGCAGCAGCCGGTCCAGGTCCTCGCCGAAGACCTTGACGGCTACGTCCGAGCGCACGCCGGTCACCATCTCGTCGACCCGGTCGGAAATCGGCTGGGCCATGACCACCTGCGCGCTGGGAATCACGCGCAGCCGCTTCTGGATCTCTTCGGCGATGTCGTCCTGGGTCCAGCCGTCCGGCCATTCCTCGCGCGGCTTGAGGCTGACGATGGGGGTGGATTCGTTCTGCGCCTGCGGATCGGCCGGGCTTTCGCCGCGTCCGACGCCGGAGATCGCCGACTTCACGCCGGGCACGCCCATGATGATTTTCATGGCCTGCTTTTCCAGCGCGATGGACTCGTCCAGCGAAATGTTGGGCACGCGGTTGATGCCGGGCACGATGGAGCCTTCTTTCATCTCCGGAATGAAGGCGGTGCCCAGCAGCGGCAGCAGCGCCAGCGACAGCGCGAACGCGGTCACCGCCAGCAATACCGTCTTCTTGGCGTTGCCCAGCGCCCAGTGCAGCATGCGCAGGTAGTGGCGCTTCATGAAGCCGATCAGGCGCGTGTCGTGTTCCGCGCCGCCCTTGAGCAGGTAGGACGACAGCACCGGCGACAGCGTCATCGACAGCACCAGCGAAATGGCCAGCGCGATCGCGATGGTGTAGGCCAGCGGCGCGAACATCTTGCCTTCCATGCCCTGCAGCGTCATCAGCGGCAGGAACACCAGGATGATGATGCCTATGCCCGAGACCACCGGCGTGGCGACCTCGGCCACCGCTTTCAGGATGATGCGTATCTTGCTCGCTCCCGTTTCCCGCGCGTGCCCGAGATGAGCGAAGGCGTTCTCCACCACCACCACCGAGCCGTCCACCATCAGGCCTATGGCCACGGCCAGGCCGCCCAGCGACATCAGGTTGGCCGAGATGCCCAGCCGGTTCATCGCCAGGAAGGTCAACAGCGGGGTCAGCACCAGCGTGGCCACCACGATCACCGACGAGCGCACGTCGCCGAGGAACAGGAACAGGACCACCACCACCAGCGCCACACCCTCGAGCAGGACCTTGGCCACGGTCCAGAGCGCGGCATCGACCAGTTCGCTGCGGTCGTAGTAGGGCACGATCTGCAGGCCGCCCGGCAGCATGCCCTGGCCATTGATCTCGGCCACGCGCTGCTTGATCCGGGCCACCACTTCCTTGGCATTGCCGCCGCGCATCATCATGACGATGCCGCCGACCGACTCGGTCACGCCGTTCTTGACCACCGCGCCGTAGCGCACTTCGTGGCCCATGGCGACTTCGGCCACGTCGCGCACGTAGACCGGCGTGCCGCCGGACTCGGCCAGGACAATGTTGGCGATGTCGTCCAGGCTTTCGATCAGGCCCACGCCGCGAATCAGATACTGCTCGGCGTAATGCGGCAGCACCCCGCCGCCGGAATTGGCGTTGTTGCGCGCCAACCCCTGGTAGACCTGCTGTAGCGAGATGCCGTAATGGCTCATGCGGTCGGGATTGACCAGCACCTGGTACTGCTTGACGTAGCCACCCTGGGAGTTGATCTCGGCCACTTGCGGAATGGAACGCAGCAACGGCCGCACCACCCAGTCCTGGACGATGCGGCGCTCGGTCAGCTCCTGCTGGGTCAGTTCGCGGTCGCCGTCGTCGAGCCGGTCCAGGGTGTACTGGTAGACCTCGCCCAGGCCGGTGGAGACAGGACCCAGCACAGGCGTCACGCCGCCGGGCATGCGCGAGCCGATCTCGATCAGGCGCTCCATCACCAGTTGGCGGGCGAAGTACACGTCGGTCGCATCGGTGAACACCAAGGTGATCAACGACAGGCCGGGCTTGTTGAGCGAGCGCATTTCCTCCAGGCCCGGCAGGCCGGTCATCGCGATCTCGATGGGCACGGTGACGAAGCGCTCGACCTCCTCGGGCGAGCGGCCAGTGGCATCGGTGGCGATCTGCACCTGGACGTTGGTCACGTCGGGAAAGGCATCGACCGACAGCTTGCGCATCGCATCCAGCCCCACCACCAGCGCCACGACCGCGAGCACGACGACGATCAGCCGCTGCTGCAGGGCAGCGCGGACTATCTTCTCTAGCATGGCGCTTACTCCGGGTCGATGCCAGTACGCTGGCTATTGAGGTGGAAGGCGCCCGACACGACGATGCGCTCGCCGGCCTTCAGGCCCGAGACGACCACGCGCCTGTCGTCCTGCGAGGACGCGCCCATCTGCACCTGCGTGGCACGGAAACGGCCGGGTTCGGCCTCGACGTAGACGATGTCCTGGTTGTCGGACCGCACCACGGCCGAGGCCGGGATCACCAGCTTCTCGGTGGGCCGGCTGGCGATCAGCATGGTGGCCAGCATGGCCGGCTTGAGCCTGCCGTCGGCGTTGTCGATGGAGGTGCGCACCGATACCGTGCGCGTGCCCGGGTCGACCACCTGGCCGACGTAGATCAGCTCGCCGGCGATCTTGCGGTTGCCCAGCGCGGGTACTTCGATATCGACCGTCTGCCCCGCCGCGACCAGGTCGGCCTGCTGCTCGGGCACTTCGGCAACGGCCCAGACGCGCGAGAGGTCGGCCACGGTGAACAGGGCGTCGGCCGGTTGCACGACCTGCCCGGGCGCGATCTTGAACTCCACGACCGAGCCGTGCAGCGTGGAGACCACGGGCGAGAACGAACTGATCTCGCCGGTCTTGTCCATGTGCGAGACCGCCTTTTGCGACATGCCCAGCACGCGCAGCTGGTCGTACGCGGCGCGCAGCTCGGCGGCGGCCACAGCGTATTCGTTCTCGCGCCGCTGCAGCTCGGCCTTGCCGATCACGTCGGCGGCGAACAAAAGGCGTGCGCGCTCTTGCGCGTTCTGTTGCAGCTCGGACTGCGCCTTGGCCTTGAGATAGGCCAGTTGTGCGCTGCCCAGCTCGGTGCTGTGCAGGCGCGCCAGCACGGTGCCCGGCCCGACGGTCGCGCCCAGCGTGGTCTCGATGTCGGTCACGCGGCCCGTGACGGGCGCGCCGATGCGCGCCATGCGCCGCCGGTCGAAATCGATGCGGCCGGCCACGCGCAATACGTCGCTGAACGGCTCGAGCGCGACGGGCGCGACCTTGACGCGGGCCATCATGGCCTCGTCGGCCACGACCAGGCTCGGGTCCGATTGCTCGACGACGGGCGCGGGCTCGGGCTTTTCGCCGCATGCCGCCAGGGCGAAACACAGCGCGAGCAGCGCCGCGGTGGAAGAAAGACGCGGAATCATAGCGGGGCACCTGCGGAAGAGTTGGCGAGCAGCCGCTCGATTTCTATGGCGGCCGTCTGCAGATCGAATTGGGCGGCGATGAGGTCGTTGCGCGCGGTGCGAAGCACCCGCTGGGCATCCAGGTAGTCGATGATGCCCCGCTCGCCGTAGCGGTAGGCGGCCTCGGCCACGCGCAGCGCGGCCTCGGCCTGGCGCACGATGCCCGACTCCAGCGCGTCCGCCTGCGACGCGGCGATCTGGAACTCCTGGTAGGCCGAGTCCAGCTGTTGGGTCAGTTCGAACTCGCGCGCCTGCATCAGGCTGCGCATACGGATGACCGTGGCCTGGGCCTCGGCCACCGGCCCCTGGCGCCGGTCCCATATCGGCACGCTGACCACTACGCCGATCTGGGTATCACGCACGTCGGGATCACGGCTGGAGGTCGCCTTGAGCGCGACCGTGGGCAGGCGCAGCGAACGCTCGTAATCGACCGCCGACTGCGCGCGCCGCAGTTCGGCGCGGTACTGCGTCAGTTCAGGGTTGCTCTCCAGCATCACGCCGCGCAGCATCTCCAGCGGCTCGAGCGTGCCGGTCAGGCCCATGCGTCCCCGCACCGCGAAGCTCGGCGGCAGGATATCCCCGACCTGCTGGCGCAGGAAGGACTTGGCCTGGTTGACGCGCAGCAAGGCGCTCTGGCTGTTCTTCTGGGCATTGAGCAGCTCGGCGCCGACGCGGATGGCCTCGTACTTGGGCGCATCGCCCACGTCGACCCGGACCTGGGCCCGGTCGTAGAGCTGCTGGGTCAGGGCGAGGTCTTCCTGGGCCGCGGCGAACTCGGCCTCGCGGCGCAGGGTCTCGAAAAAGCCGCGCTTGACCTGCGCGACGAGGTTGGCGATATAGGCATCCTGGCCCGCCGTCGTGATGCGCAGGGTGCCGGTCGCCAGTTCATGGCGCAGGCTGCGCTGGCTGGGCAGGTCGATGCGCTGGGTCACTGCCAGCGTCTGGCCGGTGCCGGCCGCCGCGCCGGGCTGGCGGGCCGATACGCGTCCGGTGGTGAACTCCACTTCGGGATTGGGGTAGGCGCCGGCGGTCGTGATGCCGGCCCGGGCGGCGTCCACGCCGGCCGCGGCCGCCTCCACGCCTTTGTTGCCCTGCAAGGCGAGGGACAACAGCTGGTCGAGCGTGTAGGGCTCCGCGGCAGCCGCCGCGGAGCCGCACAGGCTCGCCAGACACACTGACAGAACGAGTGCGTAGGGTTTCATGATTCTCGAAAAAACGAATACGCGCGACGGCATCCTGCCGTCGCCAAGACGCATGCGGCGCCAAGGGCCGCACGGAGCGAGGGGCTCAGGCGCGCGGTGTCGGCGGCCGGTAGGCGCGAAAGACCGGCGCGGACAGCGGGGAGTGCAGCGGCGCGAGCGGCAGGGCGTCGTCCAGGTCCGGCAGCGCCACCTGGCCGCAAGGCGGCAGGTCGAATTCGTGAGGATCGGGAACGGTTACCGCGTAGCCCGCATCCGGACGCAGCGGGCTGCAGGACAGGCTATCGACGGCGACGTCGTCCAGATCGGGCGCGGAGATCTGCTCGACGATGTCGAACTCCTCGTCCAGGTCGAACTCCCAGCCGGGAAGGTCGAGGGGCTGCTGCAAGACTCCCGGAAAGGAGAGCTGCATCGCGGTCATGGCGGAATCGCCGTGGGCCGCGCCGTGAGCGGACGCATCGGGCAGGGCCATCGCCCGATGGGCGACGATCAGGGCATGCGGGTAATGGCTGATGGCGTGCGTGTCCTGCCGGCACGAAACCGACTCTGCCCACACCCATTGCAGGGGCAGGCACAACAACGCGAAAAACACATACCAGTAACGACCACGCATGGGCGGCATTTTACCGCAGACGGCCAGCCCTGCGATTGGGTCTCATTTCCCGGGCGCCGCCGCGCCGTCCTCCAACGGGCAGGCACACACCAGGTTGCGGTCGCCGTACAGGTTGTCCACCCGCGCCACCGGCGGCCAATATTTGTGTTCGCGCAGCCAGGGCAGCGGATAGGCGGCGCGCTCGCGCGCATAGCCATGGCGCCACGCCTCGGCCAGCAGCATGCCGGCCGTATGCGGCGCATTCCTGAGCAGGTTGTCGGAGGCGTCCTGCGCGCCGGACTCGATCTCGGCGATCTCCGCCCTGATCGCGATCATCGCCTCGATGAAGCGGTCCAGCTCGGCGCGGCCTTCGGACTCGGTCGGCTCCACCATGAGCGTGCCCGGCACCGGAAAGCTCATGGTGGGCGCATGGAAGCCATAGTCGATCAGGCGCTTGGCGACGTCTTCGGCATCGATCCCGCAGCGCTGCTTGATGGGCCGCAGGTCGAGGATGCATTCGTGCGCCACGTAGCCGCCCCGGCCCGCGTAGAGCACCGGGTAGTGGGCAGACAAGCGGCGCGCCACGTAATTGGCGTTGAGGATGGCCACCTGGGTCGCGCGCCGCAGCCCTTCTCCGCCCATCAGCGCGATATAGGCCGCCGGAATGGGCAGGATGCCCGCCGAGCCCAGCGGCGCGGCCGACACCGGGCCGCAGCGCGCCCCGGGCGGCAGGCGCCCGTCCTCGCCCACCGCGCCGGGCAGGTAGGGCGCCAGGTGCGCCTTGACCGCGACCGGCCCCGCGCCGGGTCCGCCGCCGCCATGGGGAATACAGAAAGTCTTGTGCAGATTCAGGTGCGAGACGTCGGCGCCGATGCGCCCCGGGCGCACCAGGCCCACCAGCGCGTTCATATTAGCGCCGTCGAGATAGACCTGGCCGCCGCCCTGATGAACGATGTCGCAAATCTCGCTTATCGCATCCTCGAACACGCCGTGGGTGGAAGGATAAGTCACCATCAGCGCGGCCAGCGCCGGCCCGGCCGCCGCGACGCGGGCGCGCAGGTCCTGCACGTCGATGTTGCCGTCGCGGTCGCAGGCCACGACGGCCACGCGCATGCCCGCCAACTGCGCCGAGGCGGGATTGGTGCCGTGGGCCGAGGCGGGAATCAGGCACAGGTCGCGTCCGGGCTCGCCGCGCGCCGCATGGTAGGCGCGTATCGCCATCAGGCCGGCGTACTCGCCCTGCGCGCCCGAATTCGGCTGGAAGCTGATGGCTTCGTAGCCGGTGATCTCGCACAACGCCCGCGCCAGCCAAGCTTCCAGTTCACGGTAGCCGGCGCTCTGCGCGGCCGGCGCGAAAGGATGCAACGCGGCGAAGCGCGGCCACGTGATGGGCATCATCTCGGCCGTGGCGTTGAGCTTCATGGTGCACGAGCCCAGCGGGATCATGGTGCGGTCCAGCGCGAGGTCCTGGTCGGACAGCCGGCGCAGCCAGCGCAGCATGTCGGTCTCCGAATGAACCGAGCGGAACACCGGGTGCGCGAGGATGGGGCTGCGGCGCGCCAGGTCCTGGGGAATCGCGCACGCGTCGTCGGCCTGCGCATCGTCCGGCATTTCCCCTTCGCACGCCGCGCCGCAGCCTTGGGCGAACACCCGCAGGAGCGCATGCAGATCGTCGCGCGTAACGGTCTCGTCGAGCGAAAGCGCCACGTGCCGCGGGTCCAGCCGGCGCAGATTGATCCCCGCCTCTCGCGCGGCGTTCAGGACGGCGTCGGTATGCGCGCCGGTGCGCAGCAGCAGCGTATCGAAAAAGACCTCATGGACGGCCTCCACGCCCAGCCCGGCAAGCCCCTGCCTGAGCCGGCAGGCCTGCGCATGGACGCGGCGGGCGATGCGCGCGATGCCTTGCGGACCGTGCCAGACGGCGTACATGGCAGCCATCACGGCCAGCAGCACCTGCGAAGTGCAAATGTTCGAGGTCGCTTTCTCGCGGCGGATGTGCTGCTCGCGCGTCTGCAGCGCCAGGCGCAGCGCGGGCTTGCCGGCGGCATCGCGCGACACGCCCACCAGCCGCCCCGGCAGATTGCGCTGCAGGCCGTCGCGGCAGGCCATGAAGGCCGCGTGCGGACCGCCGAAGCCCATCGGCACGCCGAAGCGCTGCGCCGATCCGATGGCGATATCGGCGCCCCATTCCCCCGGCGGCCGCAACACGGCCAGGGCCAGCAGATCGGTGGCGCAGGCGACCACGCCGCCCGCCGCCCTGACCTGCTCGGCAATCGCGCCATAGCGCCGCACCTCGCCGGTGCTGCACGGGTATTGCAGCAGGACGCCGAAACACGCCGGCACGTGATCGGTTTCGTCGCCCGCGACCACTTCGATACCCAGCGCGGCGGCGCGGGTGCGCACCACTTCCAGGGTCTGCGGGTGGCAGCCCTCGGAAACGAAGAAAACATTGCTGGCGGCGCTGGAACTGCGCCGCGCCAGGGTCATGGCCTCGGCTGCCGCCGTCGCCTCGTCCAGCAGCGAGGCGTTGGCGATATCCAGCCCGGTCAGGCTGCACACCATGGTCTGGAATACCAGCAGGGCCTGGAGCCGGCCTTGCGAGATCTCCGGCTGGTAGGGGGTGTAGGCGGTGTACCAGGCCGGGTTCTCGAGGATGTTGCGCTGGATGACCGGCGGCGTATGCGTGCCGTAATAACCTTGGCCGATGTAGCTGCGCAGCACGCGGTTGCCTTGCGCCAGCTCGCGCATCCAGGCCAGCACGCCGGCCTCCGGCCGGCCCGGCGGCAAGTCCAGCGGCTCGGCCGAGAGGATGGCGGGCGGCACCACCTTGCGGACCAGGTCCTCCAGGCTGGCGGCGCCGACCTGGGCCAGCATCCCCGCCACTTCGTCATCGGACGGCCCGATGTGGCGGGACGAGAACGGCAGGTCGGCGGTCACTCGGCCTCGACGGACGCCTGGTAGCCGGCGGCGTCGAGCAGGGCGGCGGTGTCGGCCATGCTGTCGGGCCGAATCTTGAAGATCCAGGCTTCGTAGGGAGCCTGGTTCAGCATTTCGGGGCTGGCGGAGAGATCATCGTTGAAGGCGACGACCTCGCCGGCCACCGGCGCGTAGATGTCGGATGCGGCCTTGACCGACTCCACCACGCCCGCCGTTTCGCCGGCGGCCAGGCGGGCGCCCACCTTGACGTCGCCGACGTACACCAGGTCTCCCAGTTGGTCCTGCGCATTGTCGGTGATCCCCACCACCAGCAGGTCGCCGTCGGCGCGTATCCATTCGTGGGTCTTGGCGTACTTGAGTTCGGGAGGCAGATTCATGGATACGGTCCTGGAAAACGGGTGATGGATGGGATTGTAGTGAACCTTGGCGGCGCCGCGCGCGCCGTCAGGGCTGCGCATCGTCCAGGACCCGGCCGCGCCGCACGAAGGGCAGCGTGCACAGCCGTGCCGGCAGACGCCGGCCGCGGATCTCGACCTCGGCCGCATCGCCGGCAGACGCGCCCTCCGGCACGCGCGCGAAAGCGATGGATGTGCCCACCGTGGGCGACATGGTGCCGCTGGTGACCATGCCCGGCCCGTATTCGGTATGGACCGGCATGTGCGCGCGCATCACGCCGCGGTCGAGCAGCTTCAGGCCCAGCAACTGCCATTTCAGCCCCAGCGACAACGCGGCCCGGCCGACGAAATCGCGCTGCGGGTCGATATCGGCCACGGTCCAGGCCAGGCCGGCCTCGGCAGGCTGCGTCAGTTCGTCCATGTCCTGGCCGTACAGGTTCAGGCCCGCTTCCATCCGCAGGGTATCGCGCGCCCCGAGCCCACATGGAGCCACATCGGCAGCCAGCAGATCGCGCCACAGCGCGGGCGCCTCGGCGGCCGGCAAGATGATCTCGACGCCGTCCTCGCCGGTATAGCCGGTGCGCGCGACCAGCCAGCCGCCGTGCGCCTCGGCCGCGAACGGCGGCAGCGCCTGGACCAGCGCGCCCAGCCGGCTGCGGGCCTGCCCGAGGCGCTGGCGGGCGGCCGGCCCCTGCACGGCGATCATGGCCAGGTCGCGGCGCGGCTCGATCGCCACGTCATGGGCGCCGGCCTGCGCCACGCGCGCCAGCCAGGCGAGATCCTTGTCGGCGCAGCCGGCGTTGACCACCAGCCGGTAGTGCTCGGGCGTCAGCAGATAGACGAGCAGGTCGTCCACCACCCCGCCCTGAGGATTGAGCATGCACGAGTACAGCGCCTTGCCCGGCTCGGCCAGGCGGGCGACGTCGTTGGCGAGCACGTAGCGCAGGTAATCGCGCGCCTGCGGGCCGGCCACGTCGATACTGAGCATGTGCGAGACGTCGAACATGCCCGCGCCGCGCCGCACCGCGTGATGCTCTTCGATTTGCGAACCGTAGGACACCGGCATGGACCAGCCGCCGAAGTCGATCATCCTGGCGCCCAGCGCCAGGTGCTCGGCATGAAGCGGGGTCTGCTTGGACGCTTGCGTGCTGCTCATCGGGTTCCTCTTCCTTCCGCCCGGCGGCACGCCGCCCGAACGGTCACGCGCGCGTCGCGCGCCACGCCGGCGCGCCCTTCGAACGCTCGCCCTCCATGGTATTGCCATCGACCTTGCCGCGATAGACCGCCGTGCCGGCCCTGAACGAAATCTCGTCGCCGCGCAGGACCACGTCCCGCAACGGCTCGCCACCCAGCGTGCCGGACACCTGCTGGAAGGTCTGTTCCAGTTTCAGCTCCTGGCCGCCCAGCTTCCAATTGCCGCCGATCTGGGCCGGCACGATCCACAGCAGCGCCGTGCACCAGGTCTGGCAATCGCCGCCTACGGTCGCCTGCTGGTCGGGCGCCCATTCCCCCATGGGAAAGGAGTTGGACACGATGCGCGTGCCGGGCTTGAGTTCCAGCAGGCGCGGACGCAGGCGGTCATTGATGGCGGGCAGCAGGAACATCGTGATGACGCTGTAGCCGGACAGATTGCTCTCGAACAGATCGGCGGTCGCGAAGGTGGCGCGATCGGCCACGCCGGCCGCCGCGGCGTTGCGCCGCGCCAGGTCGGCCATCTCGGGGTTGTATTCGATGCCGTGGGCGCGTATGCCGCGGCCGGCCGCGGTGATGACCGTGCGGCCATCGCCCGATCCCAGGTCCAGCAGGTTGTCGGCGGGCGTGGCCTGGGCCATTTCGAGCATCTTGTCGACCAGCGCCTGGGGCGTGGGCACCCAGACCACGTCCTTGCCCTGCTGGCCGACCTGCGGCACATAGGCCTGCGACCCGGAAGCCGCCTCCTGCGCCGCGGCCGCCGCGGCGAAAGAGCAAGACAAGGCCAAGGACACCGCCGCCGCCCCTGCCCGCGCGCGGCGCAGGCAGGCAAAGCGGTGCGACGGATGGAACTGCGGCGAACTGCGTAACGGCGCAAGCATCATGGACATCCCCTTTCTGGTGCAGAAATGGACCCTTCCCCTACCCGCTTCACGGAGTACCTGAATGGTAGCTGAATCGGCTTTCGGATGGGGACCGGCATTGCGCGCTGGACGCCGGCGGCACGCGAGACGCTCAGACCGCCTTGCCGCAGGCCGCGCCGGAAGCCCAGGCCCACTGGAAGTTGTAGCCGCCCAACCAGCCGGTCACGTCCACCACTTCGCCGATGAAGTGCAGCCCCGGCACGTTCCTGGCTTCCATGGTCTGCTGGTCCAGTCCGCGGGTGTCCACGCCGCCGCGCATCACTTCGGCCTTCTTGTATCCTTCCGTGCCCGAAGGCACGAGAGTCCAGCACTGCATGCCCTGCGCGAGCTGCCGCAGGGTATGGTCGGGCAGGTCGGCGATACGCTGGGCCTGCTGGCCGGGATGCGTCGCCGCGAGCCACTGCTCGGCCAGGCGGCGCGGCACCATGCCGGCCAGCACGTTGCCCAGTTGCTGGCGGCCGCCGGACTTGGCCGCCAGCAACTGGGCCGCGAGGTCCATGCCGGGCGCCAGGTCGATCACGATGGGCGCGCCGGGCTGCCAGTAGCTGGAGATCTGCAGCACCGCGGGGCCGGACAGGCCGCGGTGGGTGAACAGCAGGTCTTCGCGGAATGCGGCGGCGCGCCGGCCTTCGCCGGTGGCGATATCGACCTCCAGCGCGATGCCTGCCAGCGGCACGAACGGCTTCCACGCCGCCGCGTCGAAGGTCAGCGGCACCAGCGCCGGCCGCGGCTCGACCACCTTGAGGCCGAATTGCCGGGCGATCTTCAGGCCGAAGTCGCTGGCGCCGATCTGCGCCACTGGCAGGCCGCCGGTGGCGATCACGACGCGCGTGGCGCGCAGCACGCCCGACGACGTGCGCAGCGCGAAGCCGCCGGCCGCTTCCCGTTCGACGGCCTCGACGCTGCAGGGCATGCGCCATTCCACGCCACCCGCATCGCACTCGGCGCGCAGCACGCGGATGACGTCTTCGCTGGATTCGTCGCAGAACAACTGGCCACGGTGTTTCTCGTGCCAGGACACGCGATGGCGCGCCAGCAGCGCCAGAAAATCCGCCGGCGTATAGCGCGACAGCGCCGACCGGCAGAAATGGGGGTTGACGGAAATGAAATTGGCCGGGCCCGCGTCGCGGTTGGTGAAATTGCAGCGCCCCCCGCCCGAGATCCGGATTTTCTCCGCCAGCCGGCGGGCGTGGTCGATCAGGACCACGCGCCGGCCGCGCTGGCCGGCCACCGCCGCGCACATCATGCCGGCCGCGCCGGCGCCGATAACGGCGAGATCGAAAACCGCTGCCCCGCCACCAGGCATCAGACGTCCTTCACGCAGTCCACGTAGTGGCGCCGGTCGCCGTTGGGCAGCACCTCTTCCACCAGGCCGTGGATGTCGGTGCCGAAGCCCGGGAACTGGGCATTGAACTTGCGCGCGAACTGCAGGTATTTGACGATGGTCTGGTTGAAGCGCTCGCCCGGGATCAGCAGCGGGATGCCCGGCGGATACGGCGTCAGCAGCACGCTGGTGATGCGGCCTTCGAGATCGTCGATGCCGACGCGCTCGATCTCGCGGTGCGCCATCTTGGCGAAGGCGTCCGAGGGCTTCATCGCCGGCACCATGTCGCTCAGGTACATCTCGGTGGTCAGCCGCGCCACGTCGTGCGCCCGGTACATGTCATGGATGCGCGTGCACAGGTCGCGCAGCCCCACCTGCTCGTACTGCGGATAGTCGTGGCAGAACTCGGGCAGGATGCGCCACATGGGCTGGTTCTTGTCGTAGTCGTCCTTGAACTGCTGCAGCGCGGTCAGCAGCGTGTTCCAGCGGCCCTTGGTGATGCCGATGGTGAACATGATGAAGAACGAATACAGGCCGGTCTTCTCGACGATCACGCCGTGCTCGGCCAGGAACTTGGTGACGATGGACGCCGGGATGCCGGTCTGGCCGAAGGTGCCCGACACGTCCAGCCCCGGGGTAACGATGGTGGCCTTGATCGGGTCGAGCATGTTGAAGCCCGGCGCCAGGTCGCCGAAGCCGTGCCACTCGTCGTCGCCTTCGAGCAGCCAGTCGTCGCGCTCGCCGATGCCGTCGGCCGCCAGCTTGTCCGGCCCCCAGACCTTGAACCACCAGTCCTTGGTGCCGAACTCGGCCTCGACCTTGCGCATCGCGCGGCGGAAGTCCAGCGCTTCCAGGATGCTTTCCTCGACCAATGCGGTGCCGCCCGGCGGCTCCATCATCGCCGCGGCGACATCGCACGACGCGATGATCGCGTACTGCGGCGAGGTCGAGGTGTGCATCAGGTAGGCCTCGTTGAAGATGTGGCGGTCGAGCTTGCGGTTCTCGGACTCCTGCACGATGATCTGCGAGGCCTGGGAGATGCCGGCCAGCAGCTTGTGGGTCGAGTGCGTGGCATAGACCAGCGCTTCGGTGCTGCGCGGGCGGTCCTTGCCGATGGCGTGCATGTCCTTGTAGAAGTGGTGGAATGCCGCGTGCGGCAGCCAGGCTTCGTCGAAGTGCAGCGTATCGATGGTGCTGCCCAGCAGTTCCTTGATCTGCTCGACGTTGTAGACCACGCCGTCGTAGGTGCTCTGGGTGATCGTCAGGATGCGCGGCTTGCGGCCGGCGTTGTCGCGCGCGAACGGATTCGCGTCGATTTTCTTCTGGATGTTCTCGGGCATGAATTCTTCGAGCGGAATCGGCCCGATGATGCCCAGGTGGTTGCGCGTGGGCCGCAGGAACACCGGCACCGCGCCCGTCATGATGATGGCGTGCAGGATGGACTTGTGGCAGTTGCGGTCCACCACGACCACGTCGCCGGGCGCCACGTTGGCGTGCCAGACGATCTTGTTCGACGTGGACGTGCCGTTGGTCACGAAGAAACAGTGGTCGGCGTTGAAGATGCGGGCGGCATTGCGCTCGGACGCCGCCACCGGCCCGGTATGGTCCAGCAGCTGGCCCAGCTCGTCCACCGCGTTGCAGACGTCGGCGCGCAGCATGTTCTCGCCGAAGAACTGGTGGAACATCTGGCCCACCGGGCTCTTCAGGAACGCCACGCCGCCCGAGTGGCCCGGACAGTGCCACGAGTACGAGCCGTCCTGCGCGTACTTGACCAGCTCGCGGAAGAACGGCGGCGGCAGCGACTCCAGATAGCTCTTGGCCTCGCGGATGATGTGGCGCGCCACGAACTCCGGCGTGTCCTCGAACATGTGGATGAAGCCGTGCAGTTCGCGCAGGATGTCGTTGGGGATGTGCCGCGACGTGCGCGTCTCGCCGTACAGGTAGATGGGAATCTCGGCGTTGCGGAAGCGCAGTTCGCCGATGAAGGCGCGCAGCTTGCTCACCGCCTGCGCGACGTCGTCCGGCATGCCGTCGCCGAACTCCTCATCGTCGATCGACAGAATGAACGCGCTGGCGCGGCTCTGCTGCTGCGCGAACGACGACAGATCGCCGTAGCTGGTCACGCCCAGCACCTCCATGCCCTCGGCCTCGATGGCCGCGGCCAGGGCGCGGACGCCCAGCCCGGAAGCATTCTCGGAACGGAAGTCTTCGTCGATGATGACGATGGGGAAGCGGAATTTCATTGAGGTTGAGGCCCCCCCCTACGCGCTTCGCGCGCCCCCCAGGGGGCGGTGCTGGCGGACTGGCGGAGCCAGATCCGCGGCCCCCTGGATGGGCAACTCGCAGCGGCAGGGATTGCAAACGGTTGAAAAACGGCCGGCAACGTCGCACGAAATACGCGGGCAGCAGCCGAACGCAAGAATACACAACTAGCGTAAAACAATTTGATGTCAGGCACTGCCACAAAAGCACTGTCAGCCAGCGAAGCACCAGCGCAACACCCCAAGATGAAGGTGCCAGACCCAGGATGCGGTGGATCCGGCTCCGCCGGCCCACCCGCATCGCCCCCTGGGCCCGGCGCCGGGCCGCCCCAAGGCGGGCCCAGGCCCCCTCGGGGGGCTGCCGCGTAGCGGCTGGGCGCTCACCATGCTGGGCACGCGTCAGCGCGTAGGGGGGACCTCTACGTCCGGGGCAGCGTTACGCCTTGTTGTCCCTGATACTTGCCGCCGCGGTCCTTGTACGAGGTCTCGCAGACTTCGTCGCTTTCCAGGAACAGCATCTGCGCGCAGCCTTCGCCGGCGTAGATCTTGGCGGGCAGGGGCGTGGTGTTGGAAAACTCCAGCGTCACGTGGCCTTCCCATTCGGGTTCGAGCGGCGTGACGTTGACGATGATGCCGCAGCGCGCGTACGTGCTTTTGCCCAGGCAGATCGTCAGCACGCTGCGCGGAATGCGGAAATACTCGACCGTGCGCGCCAGGGCGAACGAGTTGGGCGGGATGATGCAGACTTCGCCCTTGAAATCGACGAAGGATTTCTCATCGAACGCCTTGGGGTCGACGATGGTCGAGTTGATGTTGGTGAAGATCTTGAATTCGTCGGCGCAGCGGACGTCGTAGCCATAGCTGCTGGTGCCGTAGCTGACGATGCGCTTGCCGTCGACCGACCGCACCTGGCCGGGCTCGAACGGGTCGATCATGCCATCGGCCGCCGCGCGGCGGATCCAGCGGTCGCTCTTGATACTCATGGCCGGGGGTCTCGTCGGGGAACGCTGTTGGTCACAAAGCGTGGATTGTAGCTGTAGTCGGAATCGCTTTCGCGTCCGGCCGCGCTGCCCGGGAGGAAGGCGGCCGGCGGGCCCGCCGCTCCCCCCGTCCCCGGTTCGGCGTTCAGTCCAGCTTGATGTCGAGCGCCTTGATCACGCCGCCGTACCGCCGGGAATCCTCGGCGATCGCCGCCGCGAGTTCCGCCGGTGTTCCGCCCAGGCCGACCGTTCCCTGTCCGGCCAGGGTTTCGCGCGCTTCGGGCGAGCGCATCACCTTGGTGACCGCGCGGGCGATCTTTTCCCGCAATGCCAGCGGCGTCGCCGCCGGAGCCATCAGCCCCGACCACGAAACCGCGTCGCCGAACGACAGGCCCGTCGTTTCCTTGAGGGTCGGCATATCGGGCGCCAGGGGCGAGCGCTGTTCGGCCACGATGCCCAGAGCCTTCACCCGCCCGCCGCGAATGAAGGGCAGCGCGGTAGGCAGTTGCGCGATCATCATGTCCACCTGGCCGCCGGCCACGTCGGCCAGCGCCGCGGACATGCTGTTGTAGGGCACGTGCAGCAGGCTCACGCCGGCGCGTTCGGCGAAGATCTCGGCAGCCAGATGCGCCTGGCTGCCGATCCCGGGCGAGGAATAGCTCAGCCGGCCGGCCTTGGCGTGGGCGATCAGCCCCCGGGCGTCATGGACGCCCAGGCCGTTCGACACGACCAGGACGTTGGGCACCGCGCCCACCTGGCTGACCGGCGCCAGGTCCTTGGCGATGTCGAATGGCCGCTTGCGATAGAGATGCGGATTGACCGCCAGGTCGGAAACCGGCACGGATACCAGGGTGTAGCCATCCGGCGCGGCCTTCACCACCGACGAAATGCCTATCGTGCCGACACCGCCCGGCTTGTTCTCGACCACGACCGGCTGCCCCCACTCCACCGCCAGTTTCTCGGCCAGCACGCGCGCGAGCAGGTCGGCGGCTCCGCCCGCGCCATAGGGAACGACGATCCGTACCGGCCGGTCCGGATAGGCCTCGACGGCCTTCTGCGCATGAGCGGTGGACGCCAGGCAGGCCAGGCCCGCGCACAGCGTCGAAGCCAGGCCGCGCGCAAGGCGCGGAACAGCCAGGGAAAGCGTGGAAGATTTCATGGACATATCCTCGAAACGATCGAACACCGGGGCGGCGAATGAGCGGATCCCGCTCATTCGCAATCCGGGCAGAAAGAAGGGGGGCACATCATGCGCGCCGTGCGCCGCAGCGGATCCCAGTCCTGGACCTGGCCCCACACCCGTTCGGCGAAGGCCTGGGCCTCGCCCCGCAGCGCGCCCAGG
The DNA here is from genome assembly GCF_900606115.1 of Pigmentiphaga humi. Taxonomy (GTDB): domain Bacteria; phylum Pseudomonadota; class Gammaproteobacteria; order Burkholderiales; family Burkholderiaceae_B; genus Pigmentiphaga; species Pigmentiphaga humi. The sequence continues at coordinate 255,879 of NZ_UWPJ01000017.1, read as the reverse complement.
TCGACATCCGGAATCCGGCCTTCGCGCATGCGGACCTCGCCGCTGGTGATGACCATATCGACGTCGTCGCCCACGCCGCATTCGACCAGGCTGCGGATCGGATCCCAGATCGGACCGTAGCGCAGCACGTCCTTGCGGGCCAGGTTGATCGCGACGATGTCCGCCTTGGCGCCCGGAGCGAGCCTGCCGAGATCGTCCCGGCCCAGCGATCGCGCCCCGCCCAGCGTGGCGGCCTCGAAAACCTCTTCGGCCGTGGCCGCGGTCAGATCGTGGCTCATGACCTTGCCGTGATAGGACGCCGTGCGCATGTTCATGATCATGTCGCGCGGATACGTATCGCTGCCTATCGTCATGTTCACGCCCGCCTCGCGGTACGACTTCCATGAATCCAGCACACGGGCGCGCCGCACGATGTTGACCGGGCAGTGGGAAACGGAGACCTTGCCGTCGCCCATGCGCCGCAGGTCGCTGCCGCCCGAATAGTTCAGCCTGGGACTATCGGAGATGAAGTTCGCATGGCCGATGTTGAGCGCCGGTGTCAGCATCTCGACACTGTCCAGCAGTTCGATCGGCGTCTTGCGGTATTCGCGCACGGTCTCGTAGAACTCGATCACGTTGTAGCCCGCATGGGTCGCCATCGGCACCCCCAGGTCGCGCGCGGCGGCGACCGTCCTGCGCAGGATGTCCACGCTGCAATTTTCCACCTCGCGCGGCACCAGTATCCCGTGCACCAGGTCGCTGGCGTCGGCCTCGACGCGCTCGATGAATGCCACGGCATCGTTGAACAGATGCAATCCGCCGTCCGGGTAGGGGGCGCGCGTCAGGTTGCCGTCCTCGTCGGAAGCCCAGCGCCCGCTGTCGTACCCCGGCCCGAGATAACCGCGGATCCCGAGCGCCTCGCACTGTTTCCACAGCGCTTCCTGGACGATGACGTGTCCGCCCAGTTCGACGAACGTCGTCACGCCGTTGCGCAGCAGCTCGCTCACCGTGAACGCGGCATGCAGGGCGACGCCGGCGTCCACTTGCGCCTGCTCCCGGGTCAGATAGTTGGGATAGCCCTGTATGCGCGTGCCGGCGCGCGCAATCGTGACTTCCATGTAGGGCTGGCCGAACAGATCGGGGCGGCCGATGTCGGTCAGCAGCTTGTGCAAGGCGCGATGGCCGGAATGCACGTGCGTGTCGATGAACCCGGGCATCAGCAGACAGCCCGGCGCCTCGATGACGCGGTCCGCCTCTCCTTCGTAGCCGTCCCCCGCATGCACGATGCGATCGCCTTCGTAGACCACGCATGCATCGCGGTACAGCGCGTGCCGCCCGTCCTTGAATCCCACCACCCACTCGCCGTTGATCCTGGTTTTCATCCTGGTCATACCCTCCGTGTTCTGCGAATATTCGGCCCATCGATTCGTCACCGACGGCACATACTCAGCATGCTGATCAAACACACGGACTGTCAATCCAGGGACCGGCGACCGAACAGCGGGGAGACGCGCACCACTGCGCGGCCGTCATGCGCGCAGAAGCACCGATTCGATGCAAAACGGCACGTTCAAAGGGAAAACGCGCACCGGAAGAGGTAGAAAACGCGTGCCGCGATAGCTGCAGTCTGGCCTGCGCGGCGCAAGCCACAGGGATTGTCTATATCGATTCCCAAGTGGAATATTTGATTATGAAGGCCCTGCCCGGCCGCGCAATGTCGCAAACATGCCATCAACGAGCGCCCATACATGGATGTCAAACACGTCGACCTGCATCTCCTGATGATCTTCGATGCGGTGCTGTCCGAAGGCAACGTCACGCGCGCCGCGGACCGCATCGATATCAGCCAGTCCGCCGTCAGCAAGGGGCTGGCGCAGCTGCGCGAGATTTTTCGCGACCCGCTGTTCCTGCGCAATGGAAGAGGTGTCGTTCCCACCCACAAGGCCATGGAAATGGCCACGTCGGTTCGCCAGGCCATCCTCGCGCTGCACGCGCTGGCCTCCCCTTCGGCGCCGTTCGCGCCGCACTCGGCGCGGCTGCATTTCAACATCGCCGCCACGGACTACGTCAGCTTCATGCTGCTTCCGCCCCTCATGCAACGGCTGGCATCCGTCGCGCCCTCCGTGTCGGTGGCCATTCATCCGATCGAGCCGCTGATGCCCGAAGAACTGCTCTTGCTGGGCAGAGTGGACCTGGTGCTCTCGCCCGTGCCCACCGCCATGTATCCGGTCTACCGCCAGGAACTGTTCAGGGACGACTACGTCTGCCTGCATCGCATCGGCCACCCCTTGGACGGACGCAGCATCGATGCGCAACATTTCGCCTCCCACCGGCACGTCGCCATGCCGCGCCAGAACGGCGCGCGCGAGCGCGTGCTGCAGGACGCCATGCAGCAGCACGGCGTATCGCGCGATGTGGCCGCGCAGGTGCCCCACATGCTGTCCATCCCGCCCACGCTGGTATGTACCGACCTGATCGCAACGATCACCCGCCGCGTCGCCACGTCTTTCTGCGGACTCTATCCGCTGCGCATGGCGCCGCATCCGCTGCCGCTCGGCGAATTTGTCGTATCGCAGCTCTGGCATGAACGCACGAACGCGAGTCCATCCCAGCAGTGGCTGCGCGCGCTGCTGCTGGAAATCGGCCAGGCGCTTTGAGGCCCCGGCGGCGGCAGCCCGCAGACGCTATTTGCCGGAGGGCGCCTCCAGCCCCGCCACCAGGAAGTCCAGCATGCGCGACAGCGTCGCCTCGACGCCCGCTGCCGAGGCGGCCTGCGGGACGATGTCCGGCATCAGCCGGGCGACGCGGCCATTGTCGGCGCGGATGTACATCATGCAGCCGAACACGCACTGCAGGCGCAGGTACAGCTCGTCGCGCGACAGCCGCGGGCAGGCGCGGGCCAGCAGGTCCACGAACAGGCGAGCGACTTCGTCGTGCACGCCGAAGACGATGTTCTTGACGGTGGGGTCCGGTTCGACCGAGCAGATGGCCGACAGTCGGTTGAAGGTCGCTCCCTGCTCGGTCTGGCCGATGCGCATGCCGGGGCCGATGAAGGCCTCCAGCACGGCACGCACCGGCGGGCGGCCGGCGCCGGCGGCGGCCGCGCAGGCCTGCAGCAAGGCGCGCCGCTCGGCGCTCATGCGGCCGGCGCGCGCCTCGAAGATGGCGCGCAGCAGGCCTTCCTTGGTGCGGAAGTAATAGTGCACCGCCGCCATGTTGGCCCCGGCGGTGGCCGTGATGGTGCGCAGCGAGACGCCGTTGTAGCCGTGTTCGGCGAACAGGCGTTCGGCAACGTCGACGATGCGGTCGCGGGTGGAGGCTTCGTCCGCGGGTGCGGGGTCGGCAGCGGTGGACATGGATAGGGCGCGGCAATGGAACAGTCGGCATCTTAACTGCAAATTCGGCACAACGATTCAGTCAAATGATTAAATCAATCGATTGACTTAATTTTGCCGGATTCCTATCATTGCGCCGATCGGCGCGCTCCATGTCCGCGCCAACAAAGGAGAGTCATGCAAGGAAAGATCCGCCGCGTCGTGACGGGCCACGACGCGCAAGGCCGCGCCGTCGTCCTGGAAGACGGCCACGCGCCCAATGTTCGCCACGACCCCAGCCGGCCCGGCTATTACCTGACCCAGCTCTGGCTGACGCCGGCCGCGCCCGCGCCCATCGGCAACGGCCCCGACCCGACGCTGGGGCCGGTCACGCTCACCCCGCCCGCGCAGGGCACGGTAGTGCGCATCATCGAGTTCCCGCCGGCCGGCCAGGAGCTGCGCGACGTCGATGCCGACGCGGCCAGGCAGGCCTTCGCCATGTTCGGCGGCGACCATGCCCTGACCGGACACGGCGACGCGCCCAAGCGCCACCCGTTCATGCATCGCACCGAGACCATCGACTATGCGATCGTCCTGGAGGGCGAGATCACCATGCTGCTGGACGAATCCGAAGTCGCGCTCAAGGCGGGCGAGGTGCTGATCCAGCGCGGCACCAACCACGCCTGGACCAACCGCACCGACGCTCCCGCACGCGTCCTCTTCGTACTGGTCGACGGCAAGTTCGATCCGGCCATCGCGGCCCACCCCTGATATCAAACAAGCATAAGGAGACCTTCATGCGCACGACCAACCGGCTGTTCGCCGCCCTGTTCGCCGCCTTCTGCGGCACCGCCGCGGCGCAAACCTATCCGGTCCATTCCATCGAAATCATCGTTCCGTATTCGGCGGGCGGCAGCGTGGACGTCATGGCCCGCGCCTTCAGCCGCGAACTGGCCGACATCCTCTCGACCCAGGTCGTGGTCAACAACCGCGACGGCGCGGGCGGCACGATAGGCGTGGCGGCGGTGGCCAATGCGCGGCCTGACGGCCATATCGTGCTGTTCTCGCCGTCCTCGCCGCTGACCCAGGCGCCCTACCTGATGGGCCGCGTGCCCTACCAGCCGGACAGCATCACGCCGATCTGCCAGATCTTCGAGAATCCGTTCGTCATCGCCGTGCGCAAGGAATCGCCCATCCAGTCGCTCAAGGAGCTGCTCGACCAGGCCCGCGCCCAGCCCGGCAAGCTGTCCTACGGCCACGCCGGACCGGGATCGGTGCCGCACCTGGCCACGGCCAACCTGGCCAAGTCCTCGAACGTGTCCTTCAACGAGATCGCGTTCCGCGGCGATGCGCAGGTCATTCCGCAACTGCTGGGCGGACACGTCGATTTCGGCGCGCTGGGCGTCTCGTCTGTGGTCGGCAAGGATTTGCGCATCCTGGCGGTGTACGGCGACAAGCGTCTGCCGGGCCTGCCCGACGTGCCGGCCATCACCGAGTTCGGCATCAAGCACGCGGTCATCGCCCGCAACGGCCTCTACGTCAACCGCGGCGTGGCGCAGGCGACGCGTGACAAACTGGAGCAGGCCTGCCGCACCGCCACGGAAAAAACCGAATTCCAGACCGCGGCGAGCCAGCTGTACCAGCAGGTAAGCTACCTGAACAGCGCGACCTTCGCGGCCCGGCTGGCCGGCGACCACGACACCAACCGTGCGCTGATCCAGTCCCTGGGCCTGTTGAAAACCGGCAACTGAGAACCGTCCATGTTCGAGATCATCGATCCATCGCTGCGCGCCTTCGTCGAGGTCGCTCCCGACAGCGGCTTTCCCATCCAGAACCTGCCCTACGGCATTTTCTCCACGCCCGGCCAGGGCATGCGCGCCGGCGTGGCCCTGGGCGGCTGGATCGTCGATCTGCACGCGCTGGAACGCGCCGGGCTGCTGCCCGTTGCGGACGAGGCCAGGCTGTTCGGCCAGGGCAGCCTGAACGCCTACGCCGCCACCGGCCGGCCGACCTGGGCCGCGGTGCGCGCCCGGCTGGCGGCGCTGCTATCCGGTCAGGACCCGCGCCTGCGCGACGACGCGGACCTGCGCGTCCGCGCGTTCGTTCCGATGGAACAAAGCACGCTGCACCTGCCCTTCGAGATCGCGTCCTACACCGATTTCTATTCGTCCGAAGAGCACGCCACCAATGTCGGCAAGCTGTTCCGCGACCCGGCCAACGCCTTGTCGCCGAACTGGAAGCACATGCCCATCGGCTACAACGGCCGGGCCAGCTCGGTGGTGCTATCCGGGCACGATTTCCACCGCCCCATGGGCCAGTTGCCGGTCGCCGGCGGCGCGCCCGCATGGGGCGCTTGCCGGCAGCTCGACTTCGAACTGGAAACCGCGTTCTTCATCGGCCGCGGGTCGGAGCTCGGCACGCGCATCGGGCCGGATCAGGCCGCCGAGCATATTTTCGGCATGGTCCTGATGAACGACTGGAGCGCGCGCGACATCCAGCGCTGGGAATACGTCCCGCTGGGGCCGTTCCAGGGCAAGGCCTTCGCCACCTCGATCTCGCCCTGGGTGGTCACGCTCGACGCGCTCGAGCCTTTCCGTGTGGACGCCCCGGTCCAGGACCCCGCCCCGCTGCCCTACCTGCGCGAGCAGGACCGCCACGCCTACGATATCGAACTGACGGTGGAACTGGCCACGGCCGGCGGCGCGCGCGCGCCGATCGCGCGGAGCAACTTCCGGCACCTGTACTGGACCATGCCGCAGCAGCTCGCCCACCACACCAGCAGCGGCTGCAACGTCCGCGCGGGCGACCTGATGGGTTCGGGCACGATCAGCGGTCCGGCCGGCGACGCCATGGGCAGCCTGCTGGAGATGACCCGCAACGGCTCGCAGCCGCTGGCGCTGCCCGACGGATCGAGCCGGACCTTCCTGGAGGACGGCGACGAAGTCGTGATCCGCGGCGAGGCGCGCCGTGGAGAACTCCGCATCGAGCTCGGCAGCGTGCGCGGCCGCGTGCTGCCGGCCCGGGACTGAATCCGGGAACATCGGCAGGATCGAGCGCGCAGCCGCGCGCCCGGCTCAGTCGTCGAACAGCACGTAGTACAGCAGGTCCAGCCCGTTCAGGGTGCCGCCCTTGGCGACCACGGAGAGGCGCCGGCTGAGCTGGTAGCTCAGCTTGACCACGCCGTCCCGGCCCGACAGCGCCTGTTCGAAACTGGCGTAGATACGGTCGCTCAAGCGTTTGCCGACGACCAGGAACTGGCTGTTGGAGATGGCGTTGTAGGACGAAGTGCTGTCCCCCGCCACCGTTCGGTCGGGCAAGAGGCCGCGCGAACTTCCGACGTTGCCGGACCGCACCCCGATCTCGTCCAGGCCGAGCTGGCGCGAGATCGGCTCGCTGCCCTTGGGTCCGAGCAGCGAGGTCGCGGCGCTGAGCAGCAGCGTGGCGTCGGCGCTGCCGCCGCCCTCGTCCGGGCCGCGCCCCAGCAGCAGCCATGACAGTTTCTCGACATCGCTCACCTCCGGGGAAGACGTCAGCGCGATGCGCGGCCGGCGCGCCGTGCCGCTGATCTGCACGCCCGCCTCCACGCGCGGGCCGACGCGCACGGCGACGATGTCCAGCAGGGGATCGTCGAGCGGGCCCTGGAAGGTGATCACGCCGCGCCGCACGGTCAAGGTCTGGCCATAGGCATCGAAGCGGCCGCCGCGCGTACGCACGGTGCCGCTCGAACTCAGCGCGCCGCCCGTGCCGGCGACCTTCAGCTCGCCGGAGACGCCGGTATCCAGGCCGAAGCCGGTCAGGTAGAAGCGGTTGCCCAGCTTCACGCCGACGTCGATCGCCACATCCAGCGTTTTCTTGGGCCGCTCTTCGCCGCTGCGACGCACATAGACGTCGTCGGACAGCGTGGCGGGCGCCTGGGTGCCGAGGTCGACCCAGCCCGTATCCACGTCGAACAGTCCGGCCACGCGCATGCGGGCCGGCGCGATGTCCATCGTGAGTTCGCCCGAACCGGCGATGAAGCGGTCGGCGCGCTGCACGGCGGGGAAGCGGTCGGCCTTCAGGCGCGCCTGGCCGGACGCGTCGGCAAGCCGCCATTCGGCCGTGATCTCCAGCTTGCCGCCCTGGCTTTCGTCGCGGATCCAGGCGCGCACCCGCGAATCGCGCGGCGTGACGCGGATCACGCTGGGGAAGGACAGCGAATCGAGCACGATGCGGTCGTCGCGCAGGCTGGCCTTGAGCGTGCCGTCGAGCAGCCGGATGCCGTCGTCCAGGCGCACCGCCCGTATTCCGTCGCCCTGCAGGCCGCCGCTGGCGCGCCATTGCCCCCCCTGCTGCACCACCTGCACCGTCCCGGCCACGCGGCCGCCGAGCTCTACCGCGTCGCCAGTGAACAGGCTCACCCAGCTCAAGTCGCAGATATCGACCTGCGCCTGCGCCTGAGCGGGCCGGTCCCGATCCAGCGCCACCGAGCCGCCGCGCGCCACCACGCCCGCCTGGCCGTCGACGCGGACACTGCCCAGGCGCTCGCCCTCGACCATCCCTTGCAGCGTCACGCGGCTGCGGCCGTCATTGCCGTCGGGCACGGCGCGCACGTTTAGATCCAGCGTACGCAGGCCGAGCGGGAACGGCGGCTCGCCCGGGACCCACAGGTCGCCGCCGCGGCGCCGGATCGCCACGTCGCCCTGCAGCGCGCCGGCAAAGCGCACATTCCAGTCCGCATCCAGCACGACTACGCGGTCGGCCGGCACCGTTTTTCCCGCCAGCGCGTCCATGGTGAGATCCGGCGCCCAGGCCAGCCCCTCGACCCGGCCGCGCGATTCCCAGCGGCCGTCGCCGCCGCGCGAACCGTCGTGGATCAGCATGCCGCGCTGCCCGCCGGGCAGACTCAGGGCCACCTGCGCCGCACCGGCCTCCCATTGCCACTGGGGCGCCGCGGCACCGGGCAGGTAGCTCAGCGCCAGCGGCGCCTGCAGCGACAGGCCCACCGGCGGCCGCGCCAGGTCGAACGCCGATATCGTGCCGCGCCAGCCGGCCAGCGCATCGCGCGCCTTGCCGCCGCCCTCGCTCCAGCCGCCATCGAAACGCACCGCCAGCGTCGCCGGGGCGGACTGGTCGGCGGGAACGAACTCGGCCTCTACCGAACCTTCGTGGCTGGCCATGGTGCCTTGCAGGCGCAGCGTGCCCTGGCGCATGGTGGCCTGCGGCGCGTCGGAAACGCTTACGCCTTCCAGGCGCAGGTCGATGTCCGCCGGCGCCGCGGCGAAACCGCCGGCCTGGCGGGAACGGGCCGTCGCGGCGGGCTTGGCCGCCCCCAGGTCGACCCGGCCTTGCCCGCGGGCGACCCGGACGCCGCCCGGCAGCGCCAGTTCGCCCGCATCCAGCGTCATGTCCAGCATGGGCGCATCGAGCGTGTCACCCAGCGTGCCGCGCGCTGCGAGGCGCCCGCCCAGCAACCCAGACAGCTTCGCCAGTTGCGGCGCCTGCACGTCGAAAACGAGCCGGTCGCCCGCATGGCCGAAGGCGCCCTTGGCGCTCAGCCGGTTGCTGCCCGCGCCCAGCGCCGCATCGATATGCCCGATCCGGGCGCCGGCGAACGCCAGGTCCAGGCGGCCGTCGAGCGGCTCGCCGTTCCACCGGCTGCCCTCGTCGATCTTCAGCACCGCGCTCCCCTGGGGCTGCGGCTTGAGCGCGCCTTTCAATTCCACCCGGGCGGAAACCCGGGCAGGCGGCATGACCGAGCTGCGCACCCATCGCGCCGGGTCGAACCGGTCCAGCTTCAGTTCCGCGGCGAAGCGGCCCGGATCGTCCAGCTGCAATTGCCCTTGGCCCTGCGCGCGCGCCTCGCCCGCCGCCAATTCGAGTTGGGTGAGGTGCACCACCTGCTCCTGCACGCGCGCGGCCAGCTTGAGCGCGAGCGGCAGCTCGCGCGAGCGATCGGCCAGGCTCGCCTGGACGGACTGGACCGCCGCATCCGCCTTGAAAGCCACGGTGCCGCCCATGCGCGTGGGCAGCGCCGCGCCATGCAGCTTCGAGGCATCGAGGTTGCGCACCTCGAGCCTGCCGTCCAGGTTGCCCACGGCATCGTCCGGCGCATCGGCGCGGCGCCACGCGACCTGCCCCTGCAGCTTGCCGCCGCCCAGCAGGTCGATGGTCAGCGCCCCCAGGTCGAGCCGCTCGAAGGTCTCGACCGGCACGCTCAATTGCGCGGCGACCGCGGACACCGGCACGCCGTTCTTGTCGAGCGGCCGCGCGGCGGCGTTGCGCAAGGTGATGGGCCCTTCGAGGATGAGCGGGTCCGAATCCGGGCGGATGGCCAGTTCGGCGTCCAGGCCCAGGTTCGCCTCGGGCGCGCCCGCCACCCAGGCGGACGGATCGATGCCCTTCAAATGCAGGTTCAGGCCGCGCAGCGGAAATCCGGCCAACAGCGCCGCCTGGCCCCTCGCATCCACCCCCACGCCGGCGCCGTCGCCGCGCAGCGAGAAATCCAGTTGCTCGAGCGAACCCGTGGCGGTCGCATTCAGGTCGAAGCCATGCGATTGCTGGCGGCCCACGGCGTGCATGGACGCCTGTACGGAAAACGGCGCGTCCGCTCCGAGGCGGGCCTCGCCGCGCAGGGTCGCCACCGCCTGCGGCGCCTGGACCTGCAGGTTGGCGAGCAGGATCCGGTGCTCGGCGCCGGACGACCCGGCGCGCATGTCCAGTCCGGCCAGGGTCACCGGCAGGCGCTCGCCGTCGTTGTCGATGACCAGCTCGCCCACGGCCAGCTTGTCCACGTCCACCGCCAGCGGCAGGCGCAATGAGGCGAGCGGGGTGTCCGGTTCATCGGAAGGACGCAAGCCCAGCCGCACCCGCTGCGCCGCCAGTTCCCTCACGTGCAGGCGCATGCCGCGCAAGGCGCGCCATGCCACCGCCAGGCGCAGGCCCTCCACATCCGCGTCGACCGCGGGCAGGCGGACCTCCAGGCGCTCGATCTCCAGCCCGCCGGCCACGGATCCGCGCAGTCCGTCGACCTGCGCCGTACCGCCCGCCAGCGCCACCCCGGTGCGCAGCGCCCAGGCCGCGCCCGGGGCAGTCGTCGCGACCCAGGCCGCCGCGCCCACCAATGCCGCTGCGGCCAGCGCCAGGCCGCCCGCCAATACCCACGGCCAACGGCGGCGGCGTCGCGGAGGCACGGGCGGACGTTGGGCGGCAGGCGGACTCAAAATGCGACTCCCAGCGAAAAGTGCAGGCGGATGTTCTTATCGCGCAAGGCGTAGGCCAGGTCCACGCTGAGCGGCCCGGCCGGCGTCTTCACCCGCAGGCCGGCGCCCACGCCGGTGGCCAGTTTCATATCGGAAAAACGCGAGGCGACGTTGCCGGTATCCACGAACACCGCCGCGCCGAAGCGGTCGTCGAAATAATGCGTGCCTTCCACGCTGGCCACGAACAGCACGGAATCGCCCAGCACGGCGTTGCCGACCTCGCGCCCCAGGCCGAGGTAGCGGTAGCCGCGCACCGTGCGCGCGCCGCCGGTGCGGAACGAGAAATCGTCCGGTACCCGGTTGATGTCCTGGGCCCACAGGCGGCCGACTTCCCCGCGCACGGTCACGACGTCGCGCTTGGACGGCGACCACCAGTATTGCCCGCGCAGGCTCAGGCGGTTGAAATGGTTGCCGCCGTCCAGCGCCGCGCCCACCCCTCCTCCCAGCGCGATCAGCGAACCTTCGCGGGGGTCGTACTTGTCGTTGACGTCGCGCCGGATGAGCTCGGCCGTCGCCGTTGCGGTGCTGGTGGTATAGGAGTTGTAGCCGTCGATGTCGGTCAGCTCGTGGGCCAGCCGCGCGCCGTAGCGGGTCTCGTATTCGACCCGGCTGGCGATACTGGACGGATAGGTCTTGGCGCGGATCGCGCCGACCGCCAGCCTGCGTACGTGCAGGCCCTGGATATCGGAATCCTGGGCCAGCACGCCGAAGCTGTCGCGAAAGCCGTTTTCATTGGGCGCCAGGTGGATATCCGCATAGCCCAGCTTGCGCAGCCGGTCCAGGCGCAGGCCGGCCTCGAGTTCGAAGGGATGGCCCAGCACCACGTTCTGCCGATAGACCGTTTCGATGCGCGGTCCGGCCTCGTCGTCGATGCCCAGCGCCACGCTCATGCGGCGCGGCCGCGACTCCACCACTTCGGCCAGCACCGGCAACTCCAGGAACTGCGGCCCGCGATAGGCCTGCTCGGTACGGGTCTGTTCCTTGTCCAGCCCTTCGGGCAGCAGCGCCGGATCCTCGTCGGCGTCGGGCGTCAGCCCGCGGCGGTCGACGTCGAGCTTGGCGCCGGAGAAGAACGGCGACCCCGACAGCGTCTGCTGCCAGCCGACCATGCGGCTGCGGTCGTAGGGCTCGCCCGGCGTCACCCGCACGTAGCGCTCGACCACGCCGGGGGGCACGCGCTTGAGGCCATGCACTTCGACGCCGGACAGGCGCACGGCCGGACCGCTGTCCAGGCGGACGTGCAGGGCCGCCCTGGCCCGGTCGGCATTGATGTCGGCCGCCGTCTCCACCAGCCGCGCCACCGGGAAATCCCGCTCGGAGGCCGCATCCAGCAGATTGCGCTTGGCCGTTTCCCATTCGCTGTTGCGAAAGGGGCTGCCGGCCTGCAGTTCCCAGCCCTGGCGCAGGGCTTCCGCGCGCTCCGCGTAGCCGGCATCGGCGATGGCGCCCATGAACGTGATGTCCACGGTTTCGATGGTCGTGCGTTCGCCGGGCGTGATGGAGATGTCCCAGGTCGGCCCGGCGACGTCGGTGCCGGCCTCCAGCTCCACCTGTGCGGAGAAGTAGCCTTCGGTGGCCAGCGCATCCTGCGTCGCCTCGCGCGCACGGCGGCGCAGGCGCATGCCTTCGCCGCCATCCTGGTCGTCGGCCATCTCGGCCATGCTGTCCACGGCGCGCGTGACCGCCTCCAGCGCGCTGGCGGGCAGGCCGCCCGGATCGATGGTGACCTCGGGCTTGGCTGCCAGCGCCTCGCGCGCCAGCAGCGCGCAAAGCAGCACCGATGCCAGCGGCAGCCGGGAGAAGAACGAGCGCGGCCTGGACAGGCGCATCAACCGGGAAAAAATGGCACCCTCGACACTGCTTGGACCCGTTCGACAGACAAACTCATGACACTTACGCCGTATTGGTTCGGTTACCCACCAGTTGCTCCCCGCGCAGCCCATTGATCCAGGCGCCGCGGATCCGGCCCCGCCGGTCCGCCAGCGCCGCCCCCTCGGGGGGGCCCGCGCAAGCGGGCAGAGGGTGCCGCACCTTCAAGCATAGCGGATCGCCCGGCGCCCTAGCTGCGCCTGGCGCCGCGGCCCGTCGACCAGAGCGAAACAGGAGGTAAGTAGCATTGCCGATTTGGATTATGGCCGCCGTCGGCTATGCTACGGTCTCATCTCAATACAGGGCGGGGGAAATTCGGCCAGATAAGGCCGGTTTCGCAGGCGTACAGGGGGTTTTCCAACAAAATGACGGAACACGCACGCTTGACCAGGTCCGCCTGAAAAAATGGAAATTGGCTTACTTCTGATTTTGTTCATCGCCAACGGCATCTTCGCCATGAGCGAAATTGCCGTGGTCACCGCCCGCAAGTCCCGTCTGCAGCAGCGCGCCGACGATGGCGACCCCAAGGCCCGCGCGGCCCTGGAACTGGCCGAACACCCGACGCGCTTCCTCTCCACCGTACAGATCGGCATCACCTCGATCGGCATACTGACGGGTATCGTCGGCGAAGGCGCGCTCGCGCAGCCGCTGGCCGAGACCATCCGCCAGCACGTGCCCTCTCTGGCGCAGGCTGCCAGCGCCATCGCGCTGACCCTGGTGGTCATCGTCATCACCTTCCTGTCCATCATCATTGGCGAACTGGTGCCCAAGCGCCTGGGACAGATGCATGCCGACACCATTGCCGGGCTCATCGCCCGGCCGATGGGGGTGCTCTCGTGGGTCGCCACGCCCTTCGTCAAGCTGTTGTCGCTGGCCACCGACAACGTGCTCAGGCTGATGGGCGCCAAGGAGAACAACGACCATCTCGTCACCGAGGAAGAGATCCAGGTCCTGATGGCGCAAGGCGCCACCGCCGGCATCTTCGAACATGCCGAGCAGCAAATGGTGCGCAACGTGTTCCGGCTGGACGAGCGCCGCCTCTCGTCGCTGATGGTGCCGCGCTCGGACATCGTCTACCTCGACGTCAATTCCCCGCTGGAAGCCTCGCAGGGCAAGATCGAAAGCTCCCACTACTCGCGTTTTCCGGTCGTGCGCAACGACCTCTCCGACGTGATCGGTTTCGTGCGCGCCAAAGACCTGCTGGCGCAACTGATGGCGGGCGAACCGCTCGACCTGACCGCCCGCCTCACACCCGTGCTCTACGTACCCGAGACGCTCACCGGCACCGAACTGGTACAGAATTTCCGCGACTCCCATACCCAGACGGCGCTGGTCGTGGACGAATACGGCGACGTCCAGGGGCTGGTCACGCTGCGCGACGTTCTGGAGGCCATCGTCGGCGCATTCCACACCTCGGCCGCGCCGGAAGAGTCCTCGGCCGTGCAGCGCGAAGACGGCTCCTGGCTGCTCGACGGCCTGCTCGACGTCCACGAAGTGGAAGACATGCTGGGCCTGCAACATCTGCCCGAAGGCGACTCCGGCACTTATCACACCCTGTCGGGCATGCTCATGCTGCTGCTGGGCCGCATCCCGCTCACCGGCGAGAAAGTGGACTGGGCGGGCTGGAACTTCGAAGTCGTCGATATGGATGGCAAACGCATCGACAAGGTCATCGCCCAGCGCATCGCGGATCCCGAATTACCCCAAGAACCCTCTTGAAAACCCGTACGAACGCCCGCATTGTCCAGGACATTGCCGCACAATGCGCCTTCTCGGGCATCCGTCCGCGCCTCGGCTGCCGGGAACTTTTTCCCCGCAGCCACCGCCCAACCGCTTTTACCGCAGCCGCCGGAGCCACCCGGCACCACGCCCTCTCATGACTGACACCATCGCCAAATTGCTGCGCACCGTTCTCGTCGCCGGCATCGCCCTGCTCGGGATGATCATGGCAGCCGTCCTGGTCGTCTCGACGGCCGTGGCCCTCGCTATCGTCTATGTCGTAGCCAGACTGCGGGGCAAGCCCTTCGCCGCGCAGACCTACTGGAAACGCTCGCAGGGCCGCTGGGGCTTCGGCGAGCCGGCAGCCCCTGCCGAGGCCGGCCGCAGCCGCAGCCAGGCCGCGCGCGGCGGCTACAACAGCCGGATCCGCCGCAACGACATCATCGATGTGGAAGTGCGCGACATCCCCTGACGCTGCCGGCCCCGATTTTCCGCGCCGCCGCTGAGCGGCGCGGTCGGCTTATGGCGCCGGTTTCACCAGTCCGCTGCGCGCCGCCACCTCCTGCCATTTCGGCAAGCTTTGCCGGATCTCGTCCGCCAGCACCGCCGGCTTGCTGCCTATCGGTTCGAAGCCCATTTCGGTGATCAGCTTTGCCTGCTTCGGATCCTTCATCATCTTCGCCATGGCATCGGAAAGCGTATCGATGACGGCGGGCGGCGTGCCGGCCGGCGCGAACAGGCCGGTCCAGTTCTCCACCACGAAGCCGGGCGCCGTACTCTCGTCCACTGTCGGGATGCCGGGCAGCTGGTCCGAGCGCTGCCTGGAAGTAACCGCCAGCGCAGTCATCCTGCCGCTGCGGATGTGGGGCAGCAGCGGCGCGGCCATGGCCCAGATGGCGTCCACGTGGCCACCGAGCATGTCGTTGACCGCGGGACCCGAACCGCTATAGGGCACGTCGGTCCATTCCAGCGACATGCGCTGGCGGAACAGCATGCCGGTGAACTGGCTCGCCGTACCGGTGCCGGTGGAGGCCACGCTCAGGGGCTTGGCATGGGCGGCCTCGATGAACTCCTTGACCGACTTGACGCCGAGGCCCGGCCGCACCACCAGCACCCCCGGCGACGATATCAGCAGGGACACGGGGGCGAAGCTCTTCACCGGATCGATCTTGCCGGTCTTGCTGACCACCGCCGAGGTAACCAGCGAGTCGGAATTGACGAACAGGGTATAGCCGTCGGGCGCGGCGGCGGCGGCGAAGGCGGCGCCGATCTCGGTATTGCCGCCCGGCTTGTTCTCGACCAGAAAGGTCCCGCCCAGATGGACTCGCATATATTCGGCCGCGAGGCGCGCCACGGTATCCAGCGTGCCGCCAGGCGCCACGGGCACGATGATGCGGACCGGACGTTCGGGATACGCGGCCCGGGCGGGGCCGGCGTGCAGCAGCACGGCGCAGGCTGCCGCAAGCAGCAGTCGGGGTTTGTTCATGATGGTCTCCGGTGAACGGCGGATCAGCGCGCGTACTTGGGGAAGAGCTTCAGGGCGTTGCCGCGATTGATGGCTGCGTGGCGTTCCTGGCCGATGTCCAGCGCGGCCAGGTTGCGTACGGATTCGACGGTGCCGGTCTCTCCGGCCATCGGCCAGTCCGTGGCGAACAGAATGCGGTCAGGCGCCGCGACTTCCTGCAGCGAGCCCATCGTGCTCGCGGTGGGTGACAGGGCGGTGTCGTACCAGAACAGGCGCAGCTTGGCGTACACCTCTTCGATGGACCACTGGGGCAGGCGGCGATCGATAGTGGGCGAGACGGCCACGCGCCATGAGATGTACGGCAGCGTGCCGCCGGCATGGGCGAGAATGAACTTGATGTTCGGATAGCGTCCCAGCGTATCGGCATAAAGCATGTTGACCGCGGCACGGGTCGTGTCGAACAAGTACTCGACCAGAAACCCCGGGAAAGGCAGATCGATCTTCTTGCTGCTGGGGTGATAGGTGGGATGGATGAAAACGACGGCGCTGCGCCGATTCAGTTCTTCCATGAGCGGATCGAAGACGGCATCGCCGAGAAACTTCTCGCCATAGCTGGCGAAGAGCATCACGCCGTCCATCTTCAGGGTGTCCAGGGCGTAGGCGATTTCTTCGCGGCCCCGGTCCAGATCGAAGGGATCCTGGATGGGCAGGCTGGCAAAGCCGCCGAAGCGGCCCGGCCACTTCTCGCCGATCTCGACCGCGAACTCGTTGCAGCGCCGCGCCAGCCGGGCCGCCTCGTCCAGGGAGCCGAACAGGAAACCCGGATAGGCCACCGAGGTGATCAGCGTGGCGATGTCGTTGGCCTCCATCATCTTCAAGGCCAGTTCGGGCGACCAGTTGGGGTAGCGGCCCTGCGCCGGCACGGCGCCGGCGTCGATGGCGGCCTGCCGGTAGAAGTCGGGGATCATGTGGGTGTGGACGTCGATGCGATGGGCGTTGGCCATGGAGTCTCCTTCTTGTCAGCGTGCGACTTTAGGAGCGGACCGGGCGCATGTCCATAAACCCCCGGCTATCGACCGTATTGGCAAAGCCGAAATTGCCGGCCGGCCCGCCAGGGTCAATCGCGGAAAATATCGGCCGCGGTGGCCCGCAGCCAGCGGCAGCCGGCATCCTTGTGATAACGGTCGTGCCAGTATTGGCGCACCAGGTAGGAAGGCAGTTCGATCGGCACGTCGAAATACTGGACGGCGCCGTGGGCGGAGATGAGCTTGGCCAGGTGGATGGGGGCGAGCGCCACCAGGTCCGTCTTGGCGATGACTTCTTCCAGCCCCAGGAACGAGGGCACCCACAGGGCGATCTTGCGGCTGATGCCGGCGTCTTCGATGGCCTTGTCCAGCATCCAGTGCGCAGTGCCGGTGGTAATGACCGACACGTGCGATTCCTCCAGGAACTGGGTGCGCGTGAGCTTGCGGCGAATGCGCGGATGGCCCGCGCGGGCCAGGCATACGTAATGCTCGGTGAACAGCTTCTGCTGGTGAAAACCCGCTTGCATGCTCAGCGTGAAGCCCATGGCCAGGTCGGCCTCGCCGGACTCCAGCCGCCGGGGCGTGTCCGGATCCAGGTCCTTGACTTCGATGCGCACGTGGGGAGCGACTTCGGCCAGCCGGTTCAGCAGCCGGGCCAGGACCACCATCTGCCCGGTGTTGGTCATGCAGATGCGGAATATCCGGTTCGAACTCGTCGGGTCGAAATCGGGTTCCACGCCCTCCGTGCCATTGAACAGCGCCAAGGCAGCCTGGATGGCCGGCGCCAGCGCCGCGGCGCGCGGCGTGGGCTCCATCCCCAGCGAGGTGCGCACGAACAGCGGGTCGTTGAAATGTTCGCGCAGTTTGCCCAGGCGAATGCTGACCGACGGCTGGCTGAGGCCGAGCGCCTCGGCCGTTGCGGAAACGGCGCCGGTCTTGGCCAGGTGGTCCAGCAGCGCGAGGTCTTTGAGGTCGAGCTTGCTCATTGTCTCCAGATTGCATTTTTTTATGCACTCTATAGAAGACCGTGAATTGACGCAATATGGCGCCACTCCTAAAGTCCGCGGCATGATTGGGTGAACCAGGAGATTTCAATGTTGCTTTGCCGCTTCGATGCGGATCGTCTGGGTGTGGTCGAGGGCGAGATGGTCCGTGACGTGACGCGAGCGCTGGACGCGCTGCCGACTTACTCGTACCCCTTGCCACGCCTGGACCCGCTGATCGCCAACCTGCCCACGGTTCAGGCCCGCATCCGCGAGATCCTGCCCACTGCGCAGGCAGTCCCGCTTGCCGACGTCGCGCTGCTCAGTCCCGTCGCGAATCCCGGCAAGATCGTGGCGGCGCCGGTCAACTACCTCAAGCATCTGGCCGAAGCGCGCGAAGATGCCGAAATCCATCATCGCAACCAGGTCGGGGAGATCCAGCGCGTGGGCCTGTTCCTGAAGGCCACCAGTTCGCTGGTGGGCCCGTCGGCAGGCGTGGCGCTCAAGCACCTGGACCGCCGCAACGACCACGAAGCCGAGGTAGTGGTGGTCATCGGCCGCGAGGGCCGGGACATTCCCGCGGCGCGCGCGGCGGACTACATCGCCGGCTATTGCGTCGGCCTCGACATGACCACGCGCGGCCCGGAAGAGCGCAGCATGCGCAAGTCCATCGATACCTACTCGGTGCTGGGCCCATGGCTGACCACCGCCGACGAGGTGCCCGACCCCGCCAGCCTGGGCTTTCGCCTGACGGTGAACGGCGAGCCACGGCAGGACGCCAACACGCGCGATCTCGTGCTGGACATTTCCGCCCTGATCGAGATGGCGTCGTCGTTCTACACCCTGTACCCCGGCGACCTGCTCTACACGGGGACGCCTGAAGGAGTGGGCCCGGTCGTGCCCGGCGACGTCATCGACGTACGGGTGGAGCGCCTGGGAGGCATGCGCGTGAACGTCAGGTCGGCAGAAGGAGAGCGCGCATGAGCGACAGGAAACAGCCCGTTCTGGTGGTGGGCGGCGGCATCGGCGGCATGGCGGCGGCATTGGCACTGTCGCGCCAGGGGCGTGACGTCCACGTCTTCGAACAGGCCGACGAATTCAAGGAAATCGGCGCCGGCATCCAGCTCGGACCGAACGCTTTCTATACCTTCGATGCGCTGGGCGTGACCGAGGCGGTACGCGAACTGGCGGCCTTCCCCGACGACATCATCGCCATGGACGCCTTGTCCGGCGAGCGCCTGGTGAAACTGCCCGTGGGCGAACTGTTCCCGCAGCGCTTCGGCCGGCCGTACGGACTGATCCACCGGGCCGACCTGCACACCGTGCTGCTGGAAGCCTGCCGGCGTTCCGACAAGGTGCGGCTGCAAGCCGGCACCAAGATCACCGGGTTCGAAGATACCGGCAGCGCGGTGCGCATCGCCACCGAAACGGGCGAGACGATAGAAGGCGCGGCGTTGATCGGCGCCGATGGCCTGTGGTCCACCATCCGCGGCGACATCGTCGGCGACGGCAAGCCGCGGGTATCGGGCCATATCGCGTACCGCGCCGTGCTGGCGACGGAAGACGTGCCGCTCGAGAATCGCCTGAACGCGATGATCGTATGGATGGGACCGAAGTATCACCTGGTCCACTATCCCCTGCGCGGCGGCAAGCTGTTCAACCTGGTGGCGGTCTTCCACAGCGACCGCTACGAGGACGGCTGGGACACCTACGGCGACCCCGAGGAACTGCATCTGCGCTTCGAAAACGCGCATCCGCACGTGCAGAACATGCTGGCGAAAATCGAATCGTGGCGCATGTGGGTGCTGTGCGACCGCGAACCGGTGGCCAACTGGAGCAAGGGCCGCGTGACCTTGCTGGGCGATGCCGCCCACCCCATGCTGCAATACCTGGCCCAGGGCGCCTGCATGGCCATGGAAGACGCGGTATGCCTGGCGGGCAAGCTTGCCGCCACGCCGGACGACATTCCCGGCGCATTCCTTGCGTACCAGCAGGCCCGCTACCTGCGCACGTCCAGGACGCAGCTCACCGCGCGGCTGTATGGACACGCCTATCACGCCGCCGGCGCCACCCGCGACCTGCGCAACGCCTTCCTCGCCTCGCGCTCGGCCGGGCAAACGGTGGAAAGCATGGCCTGGATGTACGACCCCAAGGAAATCCCGCAATGACGGCCGGCGGCACTGAAGCGCGCCGCGCCTTCTATGAGCGGATCGACGCCCGCAGCTGCACGCCGCTGTGGGAGGTGATGCATGCGCTGGTTACCGAGACGCCGTCCACGCCCTGCGTGCCGGCGCAGTGGACGTGGGAAACCATGTGGCCCTTCCTGAAGCAGGCGGGCGAGCTGATCAGCGCGGAAGAAGCCGAACGGCGCGTGCTGGTGCTGGAGAACCCAGGCCTGCGCGGCCGGTCCCGCATCACGCACAGCCTGTACGCCGGCCTGCAATTGATCCTGCCCGGCGAGACGGCGCCGCCGCACCGCCATTCGCAGGCGGCGATGCGATTCATCCTGCACGGACGCGGCGCATACACCGCCGTGGATGGCCGGCGCATCGCCATGTCCGAAGGCGACTTCATCATCACGCCGTCATGGTCGTTCCACGACCACGGCAATCCGTCGGACGAACCGGTAGTGTGGCTCGACGGCCTGGACGTGCCCATCGTCGAACTGTTCGACGCGCAGTTCAGGCAGGACGCCGATGCGGTCATGGCGCTGGAGCCCGGCGACGGCACCGAGAACCTCGCGGAGTTCGGCATGGGCCTAAAGCCGGTGGAGTACCGCCCGGCCCGGCGCACCTCGCCCCTGTGGTGGTACCCCTACGACCGCAGCCGGGAGGCGCTGGCCAAGCTTGCCGGCGCGCGGGCGCCGCATGCCTGCTGGGGGCACAAGCTGCAGTACGTGAACCCCGTTACCGGCGACTGGCCCATGCCCACCATGGGCACGTTCCTGCAATACCTGCCCGCCGGTTTCAGCGGCCAACCTTACCGGTCCACCGACGCGACCGTCTATGCGGTGCGCGAAGGCAGCGGCGCGTGCCGGATAGGCGGAAAAGAATTCCGCTTCCGTCCCAAGGACGTCTTCGTCTGCCCTTCCTGGATGCCCTATTCCTTGCAGGCGGACAGCGACGCGGTGCTGTTCAGCCTGTCGGATCGGCCGGCCCAGCAAAGTCTGGATATCTGGCGGGAACAGTTGAGTTAAGGACTGCGCGGCCGCGCGCCGCTCATGCGGATCGATTGGACGGATCTGGACGAGCGAAGCATTGATTTCTTCAATAGCGCGTATAAGCCGTGCAGCATCGACCATAGAAAGGCATCCAGTCTAGGATTGGCCGAAATTTCGACAGGAGACACATGTGCTGAAGACCATCAGGTTTTCAATGGCGAAATCGATGTCCGCAGATGGCATCGCCGAACATCGACTGGGGGGACATGTCCCGCCCGCAATTCGCAAGGCCGCAGCGGCCTTGCTCGCGGTGGCGCTGGCCGCCGGCCCGGCGGCCGCCCATGCCGCCTATCCGGATCGTCCGATCAAGATAGTCGTCGGGATGGCGCCGGGCGGCACGCCCGACGTGATCGCCCGCTTGATCGGCGAAGGCCTGTCCAAAGAGCTGGGGCAGTCCGTCATCGTCGACAACCGCCCCGGCGCGGGCGGCACGCTGTCCGCGCGTCAGGTCGCTCGAGCCCCGTCCGACGGATATACGCTGCTCCTGGCCGAGCTTCCCCAACTCGCGACGGCGCCGCTGCTGTTCAAGGATCCTGGGTTCGACATATCCAAGGATTTCTCCCCGGTCGGAACGGTGGCCGTCACGCCCATGTTCATCGTCGCCAATCCGGAAAAAGCGCCGGGGCTGGAGACCTTGCCGGCCATCGTCGCCAAGGCGAAAGCGTCGCCGGGGGAAATCAAGTACAGCTCGTCCGGCATAGGCAGCCTGCATCATCTCGCCATGGAGGTTTTCAGCGCGCGGGAGGGAATTCAGCTGACCCATGTGCCGTACAAGGGCGCCGGCCAGTCCGTGCCGGCGCTGGCCGCGGGCGAGGTCGACATCGGCGTCGCCGCGCTGCCCGCCGTCTATCCCTACGTCAAGACCGGCAAGCTGGCCTTAGTGGCGAGCACGTCGAATCAGCGCCTGCCGCTCGCCCCCGACGTCGTCCCGGTCTCGGCGAAGCTTCCCGGGTACGAGTTTTCTTCCGAGCTGGGGTTGATCGGTCCGGCCAACATTCCGCGCGACGCCGTGGCCAGGTTGTCCCGGGCGCTCGAAACCGTTCTGGGGAGCGCGCACGTGCGCGAGCGCCTGCAAGGGCTGGGGTCCATCGCGAGCTGGAGCACACCCGAAGCCTGCGCGGCCCAACTGAAAAGCAACATCGAGAAATACGCGGACGCGGTGAAGCTCTCCGGGATCCAGGCCAATTGAATCTTCCCTGCCGGCGTCGCCGCGCGGCCTTTCAGCGGCGCGGCGGCGCCAGCGGCTCGACCGACAGATCGGATGCACATGAACAGACTACGAATGAATTTCGCCTGCGGCGATTACGACAGGGTGCAGGCGCTGAAAGAAGGCAGGATAGATGTTCCCGGAATCGATCTGAACCTCATCGCGCTGCCGCCGGAAGACATCTTCTTCCGCATGCTGAAGCACCGGGAGTTCGAGGCTGCGGAGATGTCCCTGTCTTCGTATACCTTGTCCCGGCAGGCTGGAGAGCCGGCGTTCGTCGCCATTCCCGCCTTCGTGTCGAGAACCTTCCGCCATTCGTGCGTCTACGTCAATGAACGATCCGGGATCAGAAAACCGTCCGATCTTCGGGGGAAAAAAGTCGGATGCCCCGAATATCAGATGACGGCGACGGTATGGATACGGGGAATGCTCTCCGACTACTACGAACTGCCCGTGGACAGCGTGACGTACTTCACCGGCGGCCAGGAACAGGCGGGACGGCAGGAGAAAATCCCGCTGAACCTGCCGGACAACATATCCGTCGTGCCGATCCACCAGGAAAAGACGCTGGCGCAGATGCTGCTGGATGGAGAGATCGACGCGCTCTACACCGCGCGCACGCCTTCGACCTATGCCGGCGAGCACGGCCCCATCCGCCGCCTGTTCGAGGACTACGGCCGCGAAGAGCGCCTTTACTACGACCGAAGCCGCATCTTCCCCATCATGCACACGGTGGCGATGCGGTCGGACGTCTACCGGCAGAACCGGTGGGCCGCGCGTTCGCTGCTGGCCGCGCTCGAGGAAGCCAAGCAAATCGCCTGCGACGCGCTGCACGAGTTCGCCACGCTGAAGGTCATGATGCCCTGGCTCGGTTCCGACCTGCGCGACACGAAGGCACGGATGGGCGCGGACTTCTGGCCGTACGGCGTCGAACCCAACCGCCTGGTGCTGGAGACGTTCCTGCGCTACTTCCACGAGCAGGGCCTGTCGGCCGAGCGGCTCGGGATCGAAGACATGTTCGCGCCCGAGACGCTCGACGCCGCCCGGATCTAGCCCGGGTGCCGCGCCGCTTCGGGCAGGGGATAGCGCCGGCTCGAAGGGCCGGCCCGCAGCAGGCGGCTGGACAGGGGATGATCGATCATCTGCGCGAGCAGGGAGGCCGCCCGCACCAGCCCGGACAGATCGACGCCGGTGTCGTAGCCCATCAGGGCCAGCATATGGACCAGGTCCTCGGTGCAGACGTTCCCGTCGGCCCCGGGCGCGTAAGGGCACCCGCCCAGACCGCCGAGCGACGCGTCGAAACGGACCACGCCCGCCTGCAGGGCCGCCAGCACATTGGCCAGGCCCATGCCCCGCGTATCGTGGAAGTGCGCGGTCAGGGCCAGCGCCGGCCAGCGCGTCCCGACGCGCGTGAAAACTTCGTAGACCTGCCGCGGATGGGCCATGCCAGTGGTGTCGCACAGGACGATCGCATCGATGCCGATGTCGACCAGCTGCTCGATCGCGGTCATGACCGGACCGGGCGCCACCTCGCCCTCGAAGGGGCAGCCAAAAGCGGTCGAGAGCGAGCAGGCGATGGAGGCCCGTGATTCCGCCTGCCGTACGATCCGCGCGAAATCCCGGATCGACGTTTCCGGCGTGCGGCGCAGATTCGCGAGACTGTGCGAAAGGCTGACCGACATGACCAGATTGATCTCGTCCACCCCGCAGGCCAGCGCCCGCTCGCATCCCCGCTCGTTCGGCACGAGGGCGGTGTAGCGCACGCCCGGCGCCCGGGCGATGCCCTTCATGACCGCCTCGGCATCGGCCAGGCTGGGAATGGCCTTGGGCGAAGTAAACGAGGTCACCTCGATCTTGGCCAGGCCCGTGGCGCTCAAGGCGTCGATGAGCTCGATCTTGCGCTCGGTCGGGATGAAGCCGGACTCGTTCTGGAAACCGTCGCGCGGCGCGACGTCGTGGATGAACAGGCGGCCTGCGGCAGCTTGCAGCGCATTATGCATGGTGGCGGTATCCTCTCGCTCAAACGATTCCGGCGCTGCGCAGCTTGTCCAGCTGCCCCGCCGTGAGACCCAGCTCGGCCAGTATCTCGGCATTGTGTTCGCCCAGGCGCGGGCCCAGCCACTTGACGCGTCCCGGCGTGGCGCTGAGCTTGGGCACGATGCCCGGGAAGGTGACTTCGGTCCCGTCCGGAAGCGATGCCGGCATGAGCATGCCGCGGTGGCGATAGTGTTCGTCGTTCAGGATGTCCCGCGCAGTGTAAATGCGCCCCACCGGCACCTCGGCCTGCTCCAGGACGCGCAGCACCTCTTCCAGCGGACGCTGGCCCGTCCAGCCGGCGATGACCTGGTCCAGCATGTCGGCATGCCGCACCCGGCCGGCGTTGTCCTGGAACTCGGGGGAAGCGGCCAGGTCGCCGCGCTCCATGGCGCGCATCAGCCGCCGGAAGATGGCATCGCCATTGCCCGCAATGACGACATAGCTGCCATCGCAGCACAGGTAGGTGTTCGACGGCGCGATGCCGGGCAGCGCGGAGCCGGTACGCTGGCGTACCTGGTCGAACAGGTCGCACTCCGGCACCAGGCTTTCCATCACCGCGAACACCGCCTCATAGAGCGCGACGTCCACCACCTGGCCCGTACCGCCCGCCTGGTCCCGATGACGCAGCGCCATCATGATGCCGATGGTGGCATAGAGCGAAGCCAGGGTATCGCCCAAACTGACCCCCACCCTGACGGGCGCGCGATCGGCGTAGCCCGTGACGTGGCGCAGGCCGCCCATGCATTCGGCGATGGCGGCGAAGCCTGGCCGGCTGCTGGCCGGGCCGTCCTGCCCGTAGCCCGAAATGCGCGCCATGACGAGGCCCGGGTTCACGCGCGACAGCTCTTCCCAGCCGAGATTCCATTTCTCCAGCGTGCCGGGCCGGAAGTTCTCGATCAGCACGTCGGCTTCCGCGGCAAGGCAGCGCACGATCTCCTGCCCCTCCTCGCTCTTGAGGTCCAGGGCCAGCGACTTCTTGTTGCGGCTCTGCACGTACCACCACAGCGAGGTACCCTCGTGCAGGCGGCGCCAGTTCCTGAGCGGATCGCCGCTGCCCGGGGGTTCGATCTTGATGACCTCCGCGCCGAACTGGGCGAGCAGCGAGCCGGCGTAAGGCCCCGCGATCAGCGAACCCAGCTCGAGTACCTTCATGCCTGCGAGCGCATCTCTTTGCATCGTCGCCGTCTCTTCCTTTTCATCGAATGTCAGGATGGTCATTGGTGGGGTTCCCTTCGCGCCGGCGGCTATTCCAGCCGGATGTTGGCGCGCTTGCCCAATTGGGAGTAGACGGTCAGATCCTGGCCGATCTGCTGCCGAAAGGCCTCGGCGCCGCGCGCGTCCACCTCGTAATACCGGTCGTTCAACTCGCGCTTGAATCCGGGATCCGCGAGCACCGCGGCGACGGCCGTCTCGATGCGGCGCCTGATGGCCTCGGGCGTCTTGGCCGGCGCGAACAGGCCGAACCAGACGGTAAGGTCCATGTCCTTGAACAGCGGCGTTTCAGCCATCGCGGGCACCTGTGGCATGAACGAAAGCCGCTTGGCCGAGCTGACGGCCAGCATCCGCAGCTTGTTGCCGGAAGCGTAGGGGGTCAGATTCGGTATGGTGCTGAATATGATCGGCACCTGGTTGCCCAGGCCGGCACTCACCGCCGGGGCGCAGCCGTTGTACGGAACATGAAGAACAGCCGTATGCGCATACTGGTTGAACCCGGCGCCGACGAGGTGCTGCGGCGAGCCATTGCCGCATGACGCATAGTTGGCCTTGTCGGGATTCGAGCGGACATAATCGACCAATTCGGCCAGGTTGCCGGCGGGTACGCTGGCAGTGACGCCGATGGCGACAGGCGAGGACGCCAACAACGAAACCGGCTGCAAATCCTTGGTCACATCGTAGCCGCGCGTATAGTCGAGCGCCGCATTGATGGTAATGGTGTTGTTGTTCAGCAGCAGCGTGTAGCCGTCAGCGGGCGCACGGGCGACGTAGCTCGAGCCGATATTGCCCACTGCGCCAGTGCGGTTGTCCACGACGATGGGCCGGTCGTTCAGATGCCGGGACAGGTTCTGCGCGAGCAGCCGCGCAATGGTGTCCGCTCCCCCTCCCGCCGGATAGGGAACAACGATGGTAATGGGACGGGACGGGTAGCCGTCCGGCGATTCGGCCGATGCAGGCATCGACAGCGCGATCCCCGTCAGAAGGGCGGCCAGGGCCAGATGTGCCGCGCGGGACGCGGGGTGAGCATGGGAACCCATTCTTCTAGTCTCCTTTGTTCGAAAGCCGGCTTGTGTGTCCGGCACGATAGAGACCGAGATATAGCTAGGCAATGCAATACGGCAAATAAGCGCTATTGGCGAATGCAATTCCCATGGCGATAGGCGCAAAGCACATGCCGACCACGCTTGTCCGCCCGACACAGGCAGACATTCGACGCAGGCGGACGAAAAAAAGCGCCATCCGTTGCCGGACAGCGCCTTCTTGTACCCATTGCAGGAGCCCCAGACCCAGGATGCGGTGGATCCGGCTCCGCCGCGCCGCCCCAAGGCGGGCCCAAACCCCCTCGGGGGGCTGCCGCGTAGCGGCTGGAGCTCACCATCCTGGGCGCGCGTCAGCGCGTACGAGGTTACTCAGCAGTGATCTTCGCCGCCTCGACGACCTTCCTCCAGCGAGCGACTTCCGACTTGACGAACTCGCCCAGTTCCTGCGGCGTGCTGGTCTGCGGATCGGCGCCGTTTTCCTTGAACTTGGTGATGACCTCGGGGTCATGCAGCGCGACGTTCAGCTCCTTGTTCAGGCGATCGACGATGGCCTGGTCGGTGCTGGCCGGGGCGAACAGCGCGTACCACTGGGGCACGCTCACGCCCTTGACGCCCAGCTCTTCCAGCGTCGGCACGTCCTTGAGCACTTCCGAACGCTTGTCGCCGGCCACTGCCAGGGCCTTGATCTTGCCGCCCGGCAGGTGCGGGTAGGCGCTGAACAAGCTGGGGAACATGACTTGCGTCGTGCCGGCCAGCGTGTCGGTCATGGCCGGGGCGGAACCCTTGTACGGCACGTGCAGCATCGGCGCGCCGGTGACCATCTTGAACAGCTCGGCGGTGACGTGGGGCGCGGTGCCCTGGCCGGCCGACGCGTAGCTGACGGCCTCGGGATTCTTCTTCGCCTTTTCGATCAGTTCCTTGACCGAGTTGACGCCCAGCTTGGACGACACCACCAGCAGCGTGGGCGAGCTGGCCAGCATGCCGATGGGCTTGAAATCCTTGACCGGGTCGTAGCGCAGCTTTTGCAGCGCCGGATTGATGCCGTGCGTGGCGATGTAGCCGAACAGGATGGTGTAGCCGTCGCCCGGGGCGCGGGCCACGTATTCGCTGGCGATGGCGCCTTGGGCGCCGGCCTTGTTGACCACGATGACGGTCTGCTTGAGACCTTCGCCCATCTTTTGCGCGATGACGCGCGCGAATGCATCGTTGCCGCCGCCCGGAGCGGTCGGGACGACGATGGTGATGGGACGCTCGGGCCACGCGGCCTGCACGGCGGTGGCGCCGAAGGTCAGGGCGAGGGCAGTCACGCCGGCGGCAAACGCCGGCACTCGGATCGAGGCTTGCATAAACGGGTCTCCGTATCGTTGCCAGGCGGCAACAGACTGCCTGGCTGATCGCGCTGTCCGGGCGGACGGCATGCTTGCCGCCACTCGGATCAACGCAGTCCTAAACTAATCTTAAAAAAGATGGGCAGGCAAATAGAGCTGCCCTTCCATGATCTTCCTCGCGGTGCGGATCAGGCCCGCGCCGCATACTTCCAGCGAATTCGCCGTGCCGCGCAAATCCACATCGACGTCGATGCGGCCCGACGGATGGGCCACCTCGATGCGATGCATGCCCGCGGGACGCGGCGCCCCGAGGTCATAAGCCACCGTGCCCGGCGTCACGAACGCAGTCGCCACGCCGATCGCGCCGGTTACCGCATGCGAGCGGTGGCACTTGAGCGGGGTGAAATACCGCGACACCACCATGCCGGCATGCGCACCGGCGCTGACCAGCACCGGCTTGGGAATCACGCTGTCGGACACGTCGCCCAGCCCCATCAGCCGCCCGGCCTCGCGGCGCAGCGACTCCAGGCGTTCCATGAAAGCCGCATCGGCATCCAGTTCGGCGGGCGTCTCGTTGCCGAGTTTGCCCAGCGAGGCAGCGCGCACGACCATCAGCGGCATGGCGGCATCGATGCAGGTCACTTCCACGCCGTCGATGATGTCGCGCATGCTGCCGGTCGGGAACACTTTGCCCGTGACGGCGCCCCAGGCATCGAGGAAATCGAGGCGGATCGGCGCGCCGGTACCCGGCACGCCGTCGATGCTCGCATCACCCTCGTATTCTGTATGTCCGTCCGGCGTCTGCACCAGCGCGTCGATGGTCGAGCGGGTGTTGACGTTGTAAATACGCACCTTCGTCTGGCCGGGCTGGCCCGTGACGATCCCTTGGTCGATGGCGAACGGGCCGACGCCCGACAGCATGTTGCCGCAATTGGGACGCGTATCCACCAGGGCCCGGTCTACCGAGACCTGGGCGAACAGATAATCCACGTCGCAGCCAGGCTGTTGCGAGCGCGAGACGATCGCGACCTTGCTGGTCAGGCTGTTGGCGCCGCCCAGGCCGTCGATCTGCAGCTCATGCGGCGAACCCATGGCGGCCAGCAGCACGCGGTCGCGCTTGGCGATGTCAGACGGCAGCCATTCCGAACGGAAATAAGGACCACGGGACGTGCCGCCCCGCATCAGGACACAAGGAATGGTTTTTTGCATAACAGCATCATGAGCGCCTGCATGGTGCCAGTAAAGTGCAATTTTTATATAATTTCATGCATGGCACGCATCAATTTCGACCTCCAGGAATTGCAGGCTTTCGTCGCCGTGGCCGAACGCTCGAGCTTCCGCGCCGCCGCCGAAGACCTGCACCTGTCGCAGCCTGCGCTCAGCCGCCGCATCGAGAAACTCGAGACCATCCTGGGCGCGCGCCTGCTCGACCGGACCACGCGGCACGTCGCGCTGACCAACGTCGGCCGCGTCTTCCTCGAACGCTCCCGGGCCGCGCTCGACGAACTGGAAGGCGCCATGCTCGGCGTCAGCGACCTCGCCGCGCAGCTCAGCGGCCTGGTCACCGTCGCCTGCGTGCCCTCGGTCGCCTACTACTTCCTGCCGTCGGTGCTGCGCGAATTCACCGCCAAGCATCCGCGGATACGCGTGCGCGTCATCGACGAAGGCGCCAATACCGCCCTCAACGCGATCACCTCCGGCCGGGCCGACTTCGGCGTCAACTTCATCGGCACCCAGGAAAACGAAGTCGATTTCAAACCCATCTTCAAGGAAAACTTCGTGCTGGCCATGCGCAAGGACCATCCGCTGGCGCACCGGAAATCCATCACCTGGGACGAACTCTCGGGCGAACGCCTGATGACCGTGGACAAGGGCAGCGGCAACCGCCTGCTGATCGAAGCCGCGCTCGCCAAGAGCGGCCGGCGTTCGCAGAACGCCATCGAGGTCAGCCACATCCTGACCCTGCTGGGCATGGTCGAAGCCGGCCTGGGCGTCGCCGCCGTGCCCCAGCTCGCCCTGCCGCTCACTTCCCACGCCACCCTGGTCGGCATTCCCCTGGCCCAGCCGCGGGTCAGCCGCACCCTCGGCCTGATCACAAAGCACGGCCGCGCGCTGGCGCCCGCCGCCAACGTCCTGTACGGCATGCTGCGCGAAGCGGGACGCGCAGCTCGGCAGTAGTAGGCCCCCCCCTACGCGCTTACGCGCGCCCCCCGGGGGGCGATGCGGGTGGACCGGCGGAGCCGGATCCACCGCATCCTGGGTCAAACTCCACGCGCTTTTTTGTGGGTGCGGAGACGGGAGCTGCACTAGAGATGGGGGCGGTCGACCAGCGTCAGCGCGTCCGTGATCGCGCCGGGATCGGCCGGGCGCACCAGGCGGGCGACTTCGCGGCCTTGGTCCAGGAAGATCAGCGTCGGCCACAGTTTCACCGCGAACGACCGTCCCAGCGGGCGGCCCTTGCCGTCTTCCACTTTGACGTGCCGCACGCTCTCGTGGCCAGCGAATGCCTGCGCGATGGCGGGCTGCGCCGCCTGGCAGTAGCCGCACCAGTTCGTGCCGAACTCCAGTACGGCGGGCTCCTGCCAGGCGTCGACTTCCTCGCGGGAAGGGGCGTCGCTCGAATAGACGGTGCTGAAGGGCATGGCGCTTCTCCTTGTTCGCCTCAGTATGACAAATAAGCGCGGGCCGGCCGCGTACAAGGTGTAAATGCCCGCCACCGGCTAAAATCGATCCGGTCCAACCTTTTTTCGCCCTCTTTCTCCGCTCATGTCGCGCACCTTATTCGTCACCACCGCTCTGCCCTATGCCAACGGCTCTTTCCACATCGGCCACATCATGGAATACATCCAGGCCGATATCTGGGTCCGCAGCATGCGCATGCAGGGCCACACGGTGCACTTCGTCTGTGCCGACGACGCCCACGGCGCGCCCATCATGCTCAAGGCGGAATCCGAAGGCATCACCCCGCGCGAACTGGTCCAGCGCATCGCCGCCGAACGCCCCAAGTACCTCCAGGGCTTCCATGTCCGGTTCGATCACTGGCACTCCACCGACAGCGACGAAAACACCGAACTGTCGCGCCAGATCTACCTGCGCCTGCGCGATGCCGGCCTGATCGAAACCCGCACCATCGAACAGTTCTACGACCCGGTCAAAGGCATGTTCCTGGCCGACCGCTACATCAAGGGCGAATGCCCCAAGTGCGGCGCCAAAGACCAGTACGGCGATTCCTGCGAAGTGTGCGGCGCGGTCTACGCGCCCACCGACCTGCGCAATCCCTATTCGACCCTGACCGGCGCCACGCCGGTCCTGAAAAGCTCGGACCACTTCTTCTTCAAGCTGTCGGACCCGCGCTGCGTCGAATTCCTCCAGCAATGGACCGGCAGCGTCAACGGCAACGGCTCGCCGCGCCTGCAGCCCGAGGTCTACGCCAAGACCCGCGAATGGCTGGGCGAAGAAGGCAAGCTCGCCGACTGGGACATCTCGCGCGACGCCCCCTACTTCGGCATCGAGATCCCCGACGCGCCCGGCAAGTATTTCTACGTCTGGCTCGACGCGCCGGTCGGCTACCTGGCCTCGCTCAAGGCCTATTGCGCCAAGGCCGGCCTGGATTTCGACGCCCTGCTCGACCCGCAATCCGACACCGAGCAGTACCACTTCATCGGCAAGGACATCATCTATTTCCACGCGCTGTTCTGGCCGACCATGCTGCACTTCGCGCAGCGCAAGACGCCCGACGGCCTGCATGTGCACGGCTTCATCACCGTCAGCGGCGAAAAGATGTCCAAAAGCCGCGGCACCGGCATCTCGCCGCTGCGCTATCTCGAACTCGGCATGAATCCCGAATGGCTGCGCTACTACATCGCCGCCAAGCTCAACGCCCATGTCGAAGACATAGACTTCAACCCCGAGGATTTCGTCGCGCGCGTCAACAGCGACCTCGTCGGCAAGTACGTCAACATCGCCAGCCGCGCTTCGAACTTCCTGATCAAGCATTTCGACGGCCAGCTCTGCTTCGAAGGCGGCGTGCCGGTCGAACTCGACGCCGAGCTCAACGCGGCGGCCACGCAGGTGCGCAATGCCTTCGAAGCGCGCGAGTACGGCAAGGCCATCCGCGAGATCATGGCCACGGCCGACCGCATCAACCAGGCCTTCGACACGGCCCAGCCGTGGGTGCTGGCCAAGCAGCAGGACGACGCCGCCAAGAAGCAGCAGTTGCACGAGATCTGCTCGCGCACCATGGTCGGCTTCAAAGCGCTGTCGGTGATGCTGGCGCCGGTGCTGCCGGCGCTCGCCAGCCGCGTGGCGCGCGAACTGTTCGGCCTGGACCGCGACTTCGAATGGCGCGACGTGGCGGTGCCGCCGCAGCGCATCGCGCCCTACCAGCACCTGGCCCAGCGCGTCGATCCCAAGCTGCTCGACGCGCTGTTCGAGCCCCCCGCGCCGCCCGCGCCCGCTGCGGTCGAGCCCGGCGGCGAGGCCATCGCGCCCACCATCACGATCGACGACTTCGCCAAGATCGACCTGCGCATCGCCAGGATCGTCGATTGCGAACACGTCGCCGGCTCGGACAAGCTGCTGCGCCTGACGCTGGACGTCGGCGAAGGCCGCATGCGCAACGTGTTCTCGGGCATCAAGTCGGCCTACAAGCCCGAAGACCTGATCGGCAAGCTTACGGTCATGGTCGCCAACCTGGCGCCGCGCAAGATGAAATTCGGCGTTTCCGAAGGCATGGTGCTGGCCGCCAGCCATGGCGACGAAAAAGCCAACCCGGGCATCTACGTGCTCGAGCCGGTCTCCGGCGCCCAGCCTGGCATGCGGGTGCGCTGACCCAGCGCGAATACCCGCCTGCATCGCAGGCGGGCATCAGGAAGAGACAGACGAAAACGGCGGAAAAGCGGCGCCGCTCAGCGCCCGCCAGCCTCGGACGGCTGCCCTGGCATGCGGCCGTGCTTGACGCGGTTCAGCACCATGCGGTCGTTCAGCTTGCGCACGATGGAAGACCCGGTGCTCACGCACAGGAAAGGGAACAGGCCGTGCACCAGGCCGGCCAGCGCGCCGGCCAGCATCTTGAAGGCGAAGCCCCACGAGGCGGCCAGGTGTTCGAAATACGTCTCGCCGACGGACTCGGGGTGCGAAGTAAACGACCAGTTGCTCATGGCGAAGATCTCGAGGTGTTGTGCAATGGTGAATACTTTATCAAGTCGTCCTGGCAAAATTACTGCAAATATCGCCGCCGATTCCCCATAAAAGAGAATTTTTTTCTCCATATTCTATAAAATAAGCGAAATTCAACATCTCGGGAATCCTATCGCTTCGAGCGGCCCTCGCGCCGGCCTCGCCGGCCCGCGGTGCAGTAAACTCCCGGGTGCGAAGCGCCGCCGACGGCGCCGGTACGCGCCCTCGGCGGCGCGGCATGCCAGAACAAAGGTTAGTCATGGCCAAGAGTTACGAATCCGACATCACCCAATTCCTGCAAGACCTCAAGCAGCAGCGCCCCAACCTGGAAGCCCGGCAAAAGCAGGGGCGCGCCCGTCTGTGGGACAAGAACATCGACCTGGAAGTCGTCGATGGCTTCAAGGCCGCGGCCGTGCCGCAAAAGCCGTATGTCTATCAGACCGACGACTGACACGCCCCGGCATGGGATCCTCCCCGGACAAAGGGCTGGCCGCATTGGCTGACCCCGCGGTCGACAGCACCCCGGACGTCGTCGACGGCGTGGCCATTGCTCGGCTCTACGGCGAACCGCTGTTCGCCCTGCCGCAGGATCTCTACATTCCTCCCGATGCGCTCGAGGTCTTCCTCGAAACCTTCGAAGGGCCGCTCGACCTGCTGCTCTACCTGATCCGCAAGCAGAACTTCAACGTGCTCGACATCCCGATGGCGGAGGTCACGCGCCAGTACCTGTCCTACGTGGACCAGATACGCAAGCACAACCTAGAACTGGCCGCCGAGTACCTGCTCATGGCCGCGATGCTGATCGAAATCAAGTCGCGCATGCTGCTGCCGGTGCGCAAGGCCGACACCGCGGAAGACGTCGAGGATCCCCGCGCCGAGCTCGTGCGCCGGCTGCTCGAGTACGAACAGATGAAGCTGGCCGCGCAGCGGCTCGACCGCCTGCCGCAGCTGGGCCGCGACTTCGTGCGCACCCAGGTGCTGCTGGAACAGACCACGCAGCGCCGCCTGCCCGACGTCGACGCGGACGAGTTGCGCGACGCCTGGGCCGACATCGTCAAGCGCGCCAAGCTCAACGCGCACCATCACATCTCGCGCGAAGCACTGTCGGTGCGCGACCACATGAGCCAGATCCTGCGCCGGCTGCAGAGCGTGCGCTACATGGAGTTCACCGAGCTGTTCATGGAGCGCGTGCACGACGGCGCGGGCGTGCCCGTCATCGTGGTCCACTTCATCGCGATGCTGGAACTTGCGCGCGAATCGCTGCTGGAAATCACGCAGGCCGAGCCCTACGCGCCGATCTACGTCCGCCTGGCCTTCACTTCCGTACAACCCCACTGAGGCCCCGCGCCCGCCGCGCCGGCCGGCCCGCCACCCTTTTCCTACCCAGCCAATACCATGAAGGTCGTCCACACCATCGAAGAATTGCGCGATCAACTGCGCGGCCAACTGCGGGTTTCCTTCGTCCCGACCATGGGCAACCTGCACGAGGGCCACCTGGCGCTGATGAAGACCGCCCGACAGCATGGCGACCCGGTCGTCGCCAGCATCTTCGTGAACCGCCTGCAGTTCGGCCCCAACGAAGACTTCGACCGCTACCCGCGCACGCTGCCGGCCGACATCGAGAAGCTCGAGCGCGACCGCAACGTCTACGCTCTGTTCGCTCCCGACGAACGCGAGATGTATCCCGAGCCGCAGAACTTCCGGGTCCAGCCGCCCGACGACCTCGGCGGCATCCTCGAAGGCGAGTTCCGGCCGGGCTTCTTCGCCGGCGTATCCACCGTCGTGCTCAAGCTGCTGTCCTGTGTCCAGCCGCGCGTGGCCGTGTTCGGCAAGAAGGATTACCAGCAGTTGATGATCGTGCGCGCCATGTGCCGCCAGTTCCAGCTGCCGGTGGAAATCGTGCCGCAGGAAACCGTGCGCGCCCAGGACGGCCTGGCGCTGTCCTCGCGCAACGGCTACCTGAGCGCGGACGAACGCGCCGAAGCCCCGGTGCTCTACGCCACCCTGCAGCGCATCCAGGCCGAATTGCGCGGCGGCCGCCGCGACGTGGCCGCGCTGGCGCGCAACGCCGCCGACACCTTG
Organism: Pigmentiphaga humi; assembly: GCF_900606115.1. Lineage (GTDB taxonomy): Bacteria > Pseudomonadota > Gammaproteobacteria > Burkholderiales > Burkholderiaceae_B > Pigmentiphaga > Pigmentiphaga humi. Next base: position 220,980 of record NZ_UWPJ01000017.1, on the reverse strand, counting down.
TCAGGACGCGGCTGGAACGTCGACTACATCGCCGTGCGCCGCCAGCGCGACCTGCTCGCGCCCACGCAAGAGGAAGTGGACCGGGGCGAACCGCTGGTCGCATTGGCCGCCGCCAAGCTCGGCGCCACCCGGCTGATCGACAACCTGGAGCTGTGATGCCCGCGCGGCGCCGACCAAGTCTCACAACCCTTGCAAGCAATTGATACAGGGCGCCGCGGCGGGGTTCCCGTCCACCGGGTGTTCGCTACAATCCCCGGCTCTGGATGGTTTACGATACGCCCATGATCGAAGATCTCGACCTTCTCGCCAGCCGCATCAGCCAGCTCACGGCGCTCACGCAAAGCCTGCGCGATGAAAACGCGGCCTTGGGCAAGAGCCTTGCGCAGCGCGACGCGCACATCCACATGCTGCGAGAGACGCTGGCCTCTGCCCAGACCCGGGTCGATCAGGTGCTGGCCCGGCTGCCCGCCGAGCCGGCCGAAGAAGCCGAAGGCGAGGCCGAAGCCGCCGAGGACGATTCTTCCACCGCAGCAGATGGCGCCGAGCCGGGCGCCCGGAGTCTATATGGAACGCCTTGACGTCACGATACTGGGCAAGGAATATCCGCTGGCCTGCGAGCCTGCTGAAAAGGAAGCCCTGCTGAATGCGGCCAACATGGTCGATCGTGCCATGCAACGCATCCGGGCCAGCGGCAAGATCGCCGGCAACGAGCGCATCGCGGTCATGGCTGCGCTACAATTGGCCGGCGAGCTGCTGCAGGCCAAATCGCCCGACGCGCGGCTTGCAGTCGGCGACTACAAGCGTAAAATCGAAGACATGCATCGCATGGTCGATGCCGCCTTGGGCAGCCAAGAAAAATTGTTTTGAGTTCGATGCTGTTTTGATGTTTGTGCGGAGCTTTTCCCGTCCGCGCAAACGAGTATGATCAGTTTTCCCTGCCGTGTTCGTGTTTGGCCTTATATTTCTTGGACCCATGCTTATGGCATGAGGTTGTGGAAATTGCCCGCGGGCGTGATCGTCTCTCCGTCAGACGAACCCGAAGCGAGGCTGACCGCGACCACCTTGAACCCCGGTTCAAGATGCCGGCCTAGCGACACAGGCGGGGAACCCCATTTAGCCCCCCCGTACGCGCTCACGCGCGAAGGGAGGCACACCCCCTACCCGCTTACGCGGGCCCCCTCAAGGGGGCAGCACTGGCGGACCGGCAAAGCCGGATCCGCGGTGCTCTGGGTTCTCTCACCACGGCCTCGTGGAACTTGGTGTGTTGCGGATTGCCTTTGGTCCGCGCTTCTACTCCTTCCCTCTACTGCTTGAACGCACTGCTGCGAATGCGCGCCCGCGTTCGGGCATGTGCATTGGGTCTCCTGGTATTCTTGCCCGTTGGTTCGTATAACGACAGCGATCCAGTCTGAGGTCGCTCGCCAATTCTTGCCTACGGAGACGACGTTTACCCATGGATCCCTTATTCATCCTCGCCCTGCTGGTGCTGGGCGCCTGCACAGGCTTTGCGGCCGGGCTGCTCGGTATCGGCGGCGGCATGATCATGGTGCCGTTCCTGACCATGCTGTTCAGCTGGCAGGGACTGCCCACCGAGCTGATCGTCCATGCGGCGATCGCCACGTCCATGGCCTCCATCCTGTTCACCTCGATCTCCAGCGTGCGCGCGCATCACAAACGCGGCGCCGTGCGCTGGGACATCGTGGCCAGGTTCGCGCCGGGCCTGGTGATCGGCGGCCTGTTGGCGGGCGGCGCGATCTTCTCGGTGCTCAAGACCGGCTGGCTGGCGCTGGTGTTCGCGCTCTTCGTCGGCTATTCGGCCATCCAGATGCTGCTGGACAAGAAGCCCACGCCTACGCGCCAGATGCCCGGCGCCGCGGGCACGTCCGCGGTGGGCGCGGGCATCGGCTTCCTGTCGGGACTGGTGGGAGCGGGCGGCGGATTTGTGTCCGTCCCTTTCATGACCTGGTGCAACGTGCCGCTGCGCAACGCAGTCGCGACCTCGGCGGCGCTGGGCTTTCCCATTGCGCTGGCCAACACCGCGGGTTACATCTGGTCAGGCATGCAGCAGGCGATCACGCAACCCGGCATGCTCGGGTATGTCTATTGGCCCGGACTGCTCGCACTGATCGTCTCGAGCGTGCTGACCGCGCCGTTCGGCGCGCACACCGCGCACAAGCTGCCGGTGCGCTCGCTCAAGCGCATTTTCGCCTGCCTGCTGATGCTGCTCGCGGCCTACATGCTGTACAAGGCCGTGACAACGCTGGGGGCTTGAACAGAATCAATAACAAGGATAGCCAATGATGGAATTTCGCCACCCCGTTTCCCTGCTGCGCCGGATCGGCTGCAGCGCAGCACTGGCCGCGGCCGCGGCGTTGCCGGCCCTGGCCGCCGCGCAGACCGCCCTCCAGGCCGCCCCCGACGCGGCCAATACGCGGCCCACGCTCTCGCTGTCCGCCGCGGCGACTTCGGAAGTGGCGCAGGACAAGGTCACCATCACGCTGTCCAACGAAATCGAGGGCGCCGACCAGGCCAAGCTGTCGCAGCAGCTCAATCAGGTACTCGAATCCACGCTGGCGCAGGCCAGGCGCGACCAGGCCGTCACCGCACGCAGCGGCAACTACAACGTCTGGGCGAACACCGACCGCAACGGCCGCATTACCGGCTGGCGCGGCCGGGCGGAGTTGATCCTGGAATCGCGCGACTTCGCGGCCGCCAGCAAGCTGGCCGGCGAACTGAGCCGCCAGATGGCCGTCTCCAACGTGGCTTTCTCGCTCTCGCGCGAGGCGCGCGAAGCCGAGGAGCAGCGCCTGCTCAACGAAGCCGCCCAGGCCTTCAATACGCGTGCGACGCAGGCCGCCAAGGCTTTCGGCTTCACCGGCTACGCCGTCAAGCAGCTGGACTTGAGCGGCGCGGGCACCGTTACGCCCATGCCGCGCGCCTATGCCATGGCCGCTTCGGCCGAAGCCAAGACGGCCGACCTGCCGCTGGAAGGCGGCAAGTCCAACGTAACCGTGTCGGTGCGCGGCACGGTCTACCTGCAATAGGCGATGCTTCAGGAACGGCGCGGCGCGAGGGTATCGCCGCCGCGCCGCGCCCAGACGAACATCGCCGCGCCAGCGATGATCATGGGCAGGGACAGCCACTGCCCCATGCTCAGCCCGGCGGCCAGCACGCCGAGAAAACTGTCGGGCTCGCGCGTGTATTCGACCAGGAAGCGGAACAGGCCGTAGCCCATCAGGAACACCGCGCTGACCTGCCCCACCGGCCGCGGCTTGCTGGCGAACAGCCATACGATGGCGAACAGCAGCAGCCCTTCGAGCCCGACCTCGTACAACTGCGAAGGGTGGCGCGCCAGGCCGTCGCCCGCCTGCGGAAACACCATCGCCCAAGGCACCGTGCCGGGACGGCCCCACAATTCGCCGTTGATGAAATTGCCGAGCCGGCCCGCCGCCAGGCCGAGCGGCACCAGCGTCGCCACGAAATCCCCCACCTGCAAGAAGCGCAGGCCGCGCTTGCGCGCGAACAGCGCCATGACCAGCAGTACCCCGATCAGCCCGCCATGGAAAGACATGCCGCCGTGCCACACCTCGAGGATCTCGAGCGGATGCACCAGGTAGTAGGCCGGCTTGTAGAACAGCACGTAACCCAGACGGCCGCCCAGCACCACACCGAGCACGCAGTAGAACAGCAGGTCATCCAGGTCGCGCGCCGTCAACGCCGTCTTGCCGTGGCGAATGCGCCAGCGGCCCAGCGTCCAGGCCAGCACGAAAGCGACCAGGTACATGAGGCCGTACCAGCGTATCGCCAAAGGACCGAGCTCCAGTGCGATAGGGGAAAACTGCGGATGAACCAGCATCGGAATACGCTTCCATGAAAGGGCCGGGCACGTGCCATCCCGGCCGCGGATGTTGAGCATGCCGCGATGATAACGCCCTCGCGCGCCGCCCCGGAGGATACGCCCCTGCCTGTGACAGATCGACGCAGCCGGGCCGGGAACCGCGTCCGCGCCACCCCGACTGGCTACACTACGGCTTTCTTGGAACGCGGCGTGCACATGCGCGCGCCTTCATCCGGAGTACAGATGTCCGTTCGTCCCATTCGCCTGGGCGCGCTGCTTGCGCTGCTTGTCCTGCACATGGCCGCGGGCGCCCAGACCACGGGCCCCGACCTGATCCACAGCAAGAACTGCCTGGGCTGTCATCGCGTCGACGCCAAGCGCGTCGGCCCTTCCTACCAGAACGTTGCGCAGCGCTACGCCAACGACCCCGAGGCCGTCGACAAGCTGACCCGGTCCATACTCCGGGGCAGCTTCAAGAAGTGGGGAGCGATCCCCATGCCGGCGCAGACCAACGTCAGCGAGGCCGAAGCCCGGCAGCTCGCCCAGTGGATCCTGACGCTCAAGCCTTGACGCATTCGGTATACGTTCTCCGCATACCGCCTATACGGCTGCGACATACTATATAGAGCAACGCAATCGGCCTGGAACCCTGGCGCGGATTGCATCTCTGACCCAGTATCGGTCCGGCCCGGGCGGCCGGCTTCCTCCACTTCGCCACACGAGGCCATCATGAGCGCACAGATCGAGCAAGCCGTATTCGGCGGCGGTTGTTTCTGGTGCATTGAAGCCGTATTCCAGCAGATCGAGGGCGTGATCCGCGCCGACTCGGGCTATGCCGGCGGACATGTCGACAACCCCACCTATCACCAGGTTTGCGATGGCGGCACCGGCCACGTCGAGGTCGTCACCGTCACCTACGACCCGGCCGTGACCAGCTACCGCGAATTGCTCGAGATCTTCTTCGCCTCGCACGATCCGACCACGATGGACCGGCAGGGCAACGACGTCGGGCCGCAATACCGGTCGACCGTCTTCTGGCAGAACCCGGAACAGGAAGCGGCGGCGCGCGAAGTGATCGCCGACCTCGACGCCCGCGGCGTATTCGGCGCCCCCATCGTCACCCAGCTGCTGCCGCCCGCGACGGTCTGGCCCGCCGAGGACTACCACCGCGACTACTTCCTTCGCAATCCCGGCCAGGGCTACTGCGCCTTCGTGGTCGCACCCAAAGTGGCCAAGATGCGCAAGAGCTTCGCACACAAACTCAAGCAATGATGCGCGCAGGCGGACGTGCCGCTAACGCGGCGCCTCCGGCTGTCCGGCGTCGGGTTCGGCCACGCGCAGCCCATAGGCCGGCGCACTCGACAGGCGCTGGTAGTGCACCATCCAGACCAGCTCCACCGCATTCCTTACCCCGAGCTTGGACAGCACCCGCGCGCGATGGACCTCTACGGTGCGGATCGAGATCCCCAGCCTGTCGGCGATCACCTTGTTGGCGCGCCCCTCCATCAGCAGATCCATCACTTCGCGTTCGCGCGGCGTCAATGCCCTCATCCAGTCCTGCCCCTCGTGCTCCCACTGCATCGCTTTCCTTGTCTTTCTGTCGAAATCTGTCTTGCGGACCGTGGCGGCGCTCATACGCAGCGCCGTGCGAAACAGTCTGGCATACGAAAGGCGGCCAAATCATCTGTCAACACTGACAGGAGTCTGAACATCCCATGGCTCAAATCGGCACAAAGTTGTGCCAATCCATCGTTTTTCGGGAAAACCCCGACTCGTAACGAGCAATTTCCTTATTCATGCGGGCGCGCCGTGAGCTAACATGCCCGCCTTGCAAGTGAAGTCAGATAGGAGCCCACTTCCAATGCGCATACAGTCTCAACAAAACTTCTGGGCCGGGGTGATGTTCGTCATCCTCGGCCTGTTTTTTGCCACGTTCGCCGTGGAATACCAGATGGGAACCGCGGCCAAGATGGGGCCGGGGTACTTTCCGTTCTGGCTTGGCGTGATCCTGGCCGTCCTCGGCGCGGTCGTCGCCATTGCCGGCCTGTCGCCCAAGGCCGAACGCACCGAAGTCGCCAAGTTCAACTACAAGACCTTGGGGGTCATCATCGGCAACGTGGTCCTGTTCGGCATTCTGCTGCGCTACCTGGGCCTTTACGTTTCCGCCTTCCTGCTCGTCGTGCTCTCCAGCATGGCCAGCCACGAGTTCAAGTGGAAGGTCGCCATCCTGAACGGGATCTGCCTGGTGGTGGCCATTCACTTCATCTTCATTGTGGGCCTGGGTCTGATCTTCCCGCTGTGGCCTTCGTTTCTCGGCATGAACTAAGGAAAGCCATTCATGGAAGTCATTGAGCACTTGGCACTCGGTTTTGGGACGGCACTGACGTTCCAGAACATCATTTACGCCTTCCTGGGCTGCCTGATCGGGACCTTGGTCGGCGTGCTTCCCGGCCTGGGCCCCGTCCCGACCATCGCGATGCTGCTGCCCATCACGTACGCGCTGCCGCCCGTGGCCGGCCTGATCATGCTGGCCGGCATCTACTACGGCGCGCAGTACGGCGGTTCCACCACCGCCATCCTGGTCAACCTGCCCGGCGAAACCTCGGCGGTGGTGACCTGCCTGGACGGCTACCAGATGGCGCGAAACGGCAGAGCCGGACAGGCGCTGGCAATCGCCGCGCTCGGTTCGTTCTTCGCCGGTTGCGTGGGCACGCTGCTGATCGCCGCCTTCGCGCCGCCGCTGGCCGAAGTCGCGTTCCAGTTCGGTCCCGCCGAATACTTCTCGCTGATGTGCCTGGGCCTGATCGGCGCCGTGGTGCTGGCCTCCGGCTCGCTGACCAAGGCGATCTGCATGATCTTGCTGGGTCTGCTGATCGGCATGGTCGGCACCGACGTGAACTCCGGCGTGGCGCGTTTCTCGTTCGGCATCCCCGAGCTGACCGACGGCATCGACTTCGCCGCCGTGGCCATGGGCGTGTTCGGCTTCTCCGAGATCATCAACAACGTCGAGATGAAGGAAGACCGCGAAGTCTTCCTGGACAAGATCGGCCACCTGTACCCGACCTGGAGCGACATCAAGGAAGCGGCTCCCGCCGTCATCCGCGGTACGGCCATCGGTTCGGCCCTGGGCATCCTGCCCGGCGGCGGCGCGGTGATGTCCTCGTTCGCGTCCTACACCGTCGAGAAGAAGCTCGCCAAGGATCCCTCCAGCTTCGGCAAGGGCAACATCCGCGGCGTGGCGGGTCCGGAATCGGCCAACAACGCCGGCTCGCAGACCTCCTTCATCCCGCTGCTGACCCTCGGTATCCCGGGCAACGCGATCATGGCCCTGATGGTCGGCGCCATGACCATCCACAACATCCAGCCGGGCCCCCAGGTCATGACCTCGAACCCGGACCTGTTCTGGGGCCTGATCGCCTCGATGTGGATCGGCAACCTGATGCTGGTGATCCTGAACCTGCCGCTGATCGGCATCTGGGTCAAGCTGCTGAAGGTTCCCTATCCCATCCTGTTCCCGGCCATCCTGCTGATCTGCTCGATCGGTGTGTACACGCTGAACTACAACGTGTTCGACATCTGGATGACGGCGGCCTTCGGTGTGGTCGGCTACATCTGGTCCAAGCTGAAGTGCGAAGGCGCCCCGCTGCTGCTGGGCCTGGTGCTGGGCCCGATGATGGAAGAAAACTTCCGCCGTGCTCTGCTGCTGTCCCGCGGCGACTTCACGACCTTCGTGACCCGTCCGCTGTCGGCGACCCTGCTGGCCTTCGCCCTGCTGCTGATCCTGATCGTGGCCTCGCCCGCGATCCGCAAGAAGCGCGAAGAAACCTTCGTCGAAGACTGATGACGAAACCGCCGTGCCTCGCGCACGGCGCTTCGATAGCGCAAGGCGTCCCACGGGACGCCTTTTTTTTGCCAAGGCCCACGGTACACTCTCGGCAGGAGACCAACACATGCCATCGATCGGAACCAAGACCTACGAGGCCGCCGCGCCGCTCAACGTCACTTTCATCGGACTGGGCGTCATGGGCTTCCCCATGGCCGGCCATCTGGCCCAGGCCGGTCATACGGTGTGCGTCTACAATCGCACGCCTGCCAAGGCCCGGGACTGGGTGCAGGAATTCGGCGGCACCGGCGCCCCCACGCCGCGCGAAGCCGCGCACGGCGCGGACGTGGTTTTCATCTGTGTCGGCAACGACGACGACTTGCGCAGTGTGGTGCTCGGTCCCGATGGCGCGCTGGCGGGCATGAAGCCGGGCACGCTGCTGGTCGACCACACCACGGCATCGGCCAAGGTCGCCCGCGAGCTGCACGCCGTCGCGCAAGAACAGGGCATCGCCTTCATCGATGCGCCGGTCTCAGGCGGCCAGGGAGGCGCGGTCAACGGCGTGCTGACCGTCATGTGCGGCGGCGAGGCCGATGCCTTCGAGCGCATGCGGCCGGTCGCCATGGCCTATGCGCAAGCGGTTACGCTGATCGGCACGTCCGGCTCGGGCCAGCTCGCCAAGATGGTCAACCAGATCTGCATCGCCGGTCTGGTCCAGGGCCTGTCCGAAGGCATTGCCTTCGGACAGAAAGCCGGCCTGGACATGAAGCTGGTGCTGGGCGTCGTCTCCAAGGGCGCGGCGCAGAGCTGGCAAATGGAGAACCGCGGCGCCACCATGGTGGACGGCCAGTTCGACTTCGGTTTCGCGGTCGACTGGATGCGCAAGGACCTGAACCTCGTGCTGGACGAGAGCCGCAGCAACGGCGCGCGCGTGCCCGTCACCGCGCTGGTGGACCAGTTCTACGCCGACGTGCAGCAAATGGGCGGCAACCGCTGGGACACCTCGTCGCTGGTCAAGCGGCTGCGCTGATCCGGCACTCGGTCGGCCTGCAACGCGTCAGGCCGCACGGCCACACAGCCGCTGCGCCTGGCGGCGCCCTACCGCGCCAGCGCGGCGAGGGTCCGTTCCAGCGGCCAGGCCAGCCGCTCCACCAGCGCGGCAATAGCCCCCAGGTCATGCGGCGCCACGACCGGCAGCGCCGCCCCGCCCGGCGGCGCTGCATCGCTGACCAGCGCTTCGATACCGGGATCCTCCGGATACAGCCAGGGCTTGCGGTTGGATTCGCGGTAGATTTCGATCTTTACGTGCGGATCGCGCTTGAAGCCCTCGACCAGGATGAAATCCACCGGCGAGAACAGGCGCAGCAATTCATCCAGCCGCGGCTCGGCTTCGTCCCGCAATTCGTGCATCAGCGCCCAGCGGCGGCCGGACGCCACCAGGACCTCGGAGGCCCCCGCCTCCCTATGCCGGTAGGAATCCTTGCCGGGCTTGTCCACGTCGAAATGATGATGGGCGTGCTTGAGCGTCGAGATCCGGTAGCCCCGGTCCTTCAGCACAGGGATCAATGCCGCCAGCACCGTCGTCTTGCCCGCGCCGCTCCAGCCGGCAAAGCCGATGACGCGCGTCATGTCAGACCCTCGAAAAGCAGCACGCTGACGACCTCGCCGGCCGCGACGTCCCCCTGGTCATGCCCCAGCACGATCAGCGCGTTGGCCTGGCTCATGCTGCGCAGGATGCCCGACCCCTGCGCGCCCGTGGTGCTCACCTGCAGGCGCCCGTCATCGGCCTGCGCGACGACTCCGCGCTGGTATTCGGTGCGTCCCGGCCGCTTGCGGATGGGCGCGGTACAGAACGCGCGCGCCAGCGGCAGAGCTTCGGGCCGGGCGCCGCTCATCGCCAGCAGCGCATCGCGCACCAGCGCGTAGAAGGTCACCATGACGGCCACCGGATTGCCCGGCAGCCCGAACAGGACGGCCTGGCGCGCGCCGGAGCGGATACGGCCGATCGCCATCGGCCGGCCCGGCCGGATGGCGATGCGCCAGAACAGCACTTCGCCCAGCCGCGACATCACGGCTTTCGTGTGGTCGGCCTCGCCGACGCTGACGCCGCCCGACGTAATGACCACGTCGGCATTGGCCGCCGCATCCAGGAAAGCGCTCTCCAGCGCGGCGGGATCGTCCGCCACCACGCCCAGATCCAGCACCTCGACGCCCAGGCGATGCAGCATGCCCCACAGCGTATAGCGGTTGCTGTCGTACACGCAGCCCGGCCCGAGCGCCTCGCCGACCGAGCGCAATTCATTGCCCGTGGAGAAAAAGGCCACGCGCAGCCGGCGCAGCACCGGCACCTCCGGCATCCCCAGCGAGGCCAGCAGCCCCAGGTCGGCCGGCCGCAGCAAGCGCCCGGCGGCCAGCGCCGTCTCGCTCCGGGCGAGATCCTCGCCGGCCCGGCGGCGATTGTCGCCCACCCTGGCCACGCCGGCGGCTATCGCAATGCGATCGCCCTCGCGGCGTACGAGCTCCTGGGGCACGACCGTATCCAGGCCTTCGGGGATGACCGCGCCCGTCATGATGCGCACGCACTCGCCCGGGGCGGCGCGTCCGGCGAACGCCTGTCCCGCCAAGCCGCTGCCGACCACGCGCAGCACGGTCTCGCCCTGCTCCGCGAGGTCCTGGCCGCGCAAGGCATAGCCGTCCATCGCGGCGTTGTCCTGCGGCGGCACGTCGATGGCCGACACGACGTCGCGCGCCAGGACCCGTCCCAGCGCCGAGCGCAAAGCCAGCATCTCCACGCCAGCCACGTGCGGCACCATTTGCCGGATGAACTCGCGCGCCTGCGCGACCGGCAGGTCGTGCGGGTCGTAGCCGGCAACACAGGACGAGATCGCTTCGAGCGAGGGCGGGCTGGGTTCAGTCATATCTATCGTTCACAAGCGCTGCAGTTCGGCCTCGGTGTTGGCGCCCGCGAAGACGGCAGCGTCCTCGAACAAGACCTCCGCGCGCCGGTGCAGCCTGGTCCAGGCATCGACCCTGCGCCCGCCGCCGGCCAGGAAACGCGCCAGGCTGTCTTTGAGCGTGGCGGCCATCAGGCAGAACACCGGCTGGGTCCGCAAGCCTCCGGGCCCGGACGTGGCGGCCACGGCGATCTCGGCATCCGCCGCTTCCAGCCCCTGCGCCAGCCGTTGTACGAGATCCTCCGGAAACCCCGGCGTATCGCAGGGCACGGCGGCGAGATAAGGCGTGGCGCATTGCTCCAGCCCGGTCAGCATGCCCGCCAGCGGCCCGGCATACCCCGGCACGGAATCCTGCCAGACCGGCACGCCCAGGGCCGCATACGCGGCCAGGTTGCGGTTGGCGCTGATCGCGACCCGGCCCACCTGGGGCGCCAGCCGGCGCAGCGCAAGGCCGACCAGCGGCTCGCCGCGCAAATCCCGCCAGCCTTTGTCCACGCCTCCCATGCGGCGGCCCTGGCCGCCGGCCAGGACCAAGCCGGTCGTGGATTCTTTGTCGATCATGCGGTCGAGTATAGACGAGGCCTCCCCGCCATCCGCCATTCCCGCGCCTGGCGCCGAGGTGGTCTAATATCCCTTATCGAGACAGGCGGCGCGCCTCGCGCCGCCATGCCACCACACCATTCAGCATTCCCGAGCCCCATGGCCACTTCCGACTCCCTCCTCCAGGCCCTGCAAGCGGTCGTCGATCCCAACACCGGCAAGGACTTCGGCTCCACGCGCGCGATCAAGAACCTGGAAATCCACGGCGCCGACGTCTCCTTCGACGTGGTGCTCGGCTACCCCGCCCAGAGCCAGGTCCCGGCGCTGCGCAGCGCGCTGATCGCCGCGGCCCGCACGGTGCCGGGCGTGGGCAACGTCAGCGTCAACGTGCGCAGCGACATCGTCGCCCATGCCGTGCAGCGCGGCGTGCAGCTGCTGCCCGGCGTCAAGAACATCGTCGCCGTCGCCTCCGGCAAGGGCGGCGTGGGCAAGAGCACCACCGCCGCCAACCTGGCGCTGGCGCTGGCGGCCGAAGGCGCGCGCGTGGGCCTGCTCGATGCCGACATCTACGGCCCCAGCCAGCCGCAGATGATGGGCATAGAAGGCAAGCCCGCCAGCCTCGACGGCAAGTCGATGGAGCCCCTGGAAAACTACGGGGTGCAGGTCATTTCCATCGGTTTCCTGGTCGCGCGCGACGAAGCCATGATCTGGCGCGGCCCCATGGCCGTGCAGGCGCTGGACCAGCTGCTGCGCCAGACCAACTGGAAGAACCTGGACTACCTCATCGTCGACATGCCGCCCGGCACCGGCGACATCCAGCTCAGCCTGAGCCAGCGCGTGCCCATCACCGGCGCGGTGATCGTCACCACGCCGCAGGACATCGCGCTGCTGGATGCGCGCAAGGGCGTGCGGATGTTCGAGAAGGTCGGCGTGCCCATCCTCGGCGTGGTCGAGAACATGGCCGTGCACGTCTGCAGCAACTGCGGACACGTCGAGCACATCTTCGGCGCCGACGGCGGCAAGAAGATGGCGGCCGAATACCAGGTGGAGTACCTGGGCGCGCTGCCGCTGGACATCAACATCCGGCTGCAGGCCGACAGCGGCAGGCCCACGGTCGTCGCCGATCCGGAAGGCGAAGTCGCGGGCCTCTACAAGAACGTGGCGCGCCAGGTGGCCATCGCCATCGCGGACAAGAACAAGGACTTCTCGTCCAGGTTCCCGACGATTTCCATCAGCACCCAGTCCTGAGCGCAATGCGGCTGGGCACCCTCGGCAGTCCGGTATGATGGGGAAAAGCGGGGTTTGACCCTATCTTCGCGCCCAGGCGCCGGCAGCGCGGAGAAGCGGTCTTCCCACGATACCCAGGGAGGGGCGGCGTCGCAGTGCGGACGATGGATGACAACGAACACGTGCTCCAGCTCGTGGAGCAGCTCTACAGCGGCATACTCGATGTTTCCCGGTGGGACGACGCGCTGGTCCGGCTCAGCCATACGCTCGGAGCGGTCAGCAGTGGCGTAGCGAACATGCATCTCGCCACGCGTATCGTGACGTTCGACGAGGCCCTCGCATTTCCCGCCGACCTGAACGCCCAATTCGCGCAGGTGCAGGAAATCGACCCCGGGCGCGCGGCCGTGCCTTTGCTCGCGGCCGGCAAGATCTACGTCGACTACGCCTACCACGGAGAGCCCAACCTGCGGCGCATGCCGTTCTACAGCGATTTCATGCACCCCAACGGCCTGGGCAGCTACACCCTCATTCCCATGGGCGAGCATGACGGACGCCTGTTTGCCTTCTCGGTACAGCGCGAACTCGGGCACGGCCCCCTGGAACAGCATGATCTGCGTCTCATGCATGCCATGCTGCCCCACCTGTGCCAGGCGCAGACGCTGCGCATGCAGCTGCAGCACAAACGGCACCACGCCGACGTCTCGCGCGGCATGCTGGACAGCCTGGCCTTCCCGCTGTTCGTCTGCGATGTCCGCGGCCGGATCGTACAGGCCAACACCGCCGCCAGCCGGTGGCTCGACAATCCTGCCTGCCCATTCGCGGCAGGACCGGCCCATGTATCGCCGCCGGTGGCCAGGATGCTGCGCGGCGCGTGCGGCCTGGACGGCGATCGCGCCCGCGCGGATGCGCTGACGCTGGCCAACGGCGACCGGATGGTCGTCCTGCCGTTCGCGCCGCTGTTCGAGGGCTCCGGCGCCGACGATCTGGCGATGGTGGCGGTCCAGGGCGACCGGTGGCAGCCGGTTCCGCCCGGCACGCTGCTGCGCACCCTGTTCCGTCTGACGCCGGCTGAAATCCGCCTGGTGCAGCATCTGCTCCGACACGACGACGCGCTGCCCGCCGTGGCCGAGTCCATGCAGCTCTCGCTGCACACGTTGCGCACCCAGCTGCGCTCCGTGTTCGACAAGACGCATACGCGGCGGCAATCCGATCTGCTGCGCCTGCTGGACCGCCTCGGCCTGCTCAGGCAGGCTTTCTGAAAAACGGCCCCGCGCTACCCGCTTGGCGGGGCCGCTGTCCCCCAGCGGGCAGCGAGACCCGGCTCGCCCGGGTCAGGGCTCCAGGTCGTCGAACTGCGCGTAGGTCAGGCTGGTGCCGCCGCCCAGGCTGGACGAGAACGTGACCGTCCCGGGATTGCCCGACGTGCTGGAGAAGGTGGTCGTGATCGTCTCGGTAGAGATCTTGGTTTCGAGCGTGCCGCTCACGAAACCGCTCTTCGGCCAGGAATAGGACAGCGGCGATTTCGCCAGCTTGGCGTCGTACGAGAACGCAGCGCCGAGCACCGGGTCGGCCCCCTTGGCCGTGAACTGCAGCGCGGAGAATTCTTCGGTATCGGTGGCAGCCCGGTACGCGAATGCCGAGGCATAGTTGGTGATCGTCACCGGGTAGGTCTTGCCTCCATAGCTGTTCGTCAGCTTGAGCTCGGGGGTCTCGACCTTGACCGTATTGACGTCGTCGCTCTCGTCGGCAGCCGTCCCATTGCTGGCGTGCGCGATGTCCATCTTCAGCGAGCCGCTGGCCAGCGTATCGTCGAACATGGCGCCGGCCCCCAGCGTGGCGGTCGCCTTCAGCGCCCAGTCGGCGCTGTCGTCGTAAACCTCTCCGCTCACCGCGTCGAACACGACGGTCGCCTTGCCGGAGAAAGGAATGCCGTCTTCGGAGAACGTGCATTCCGTCGCGGTGAGCGCTACGGTGTCGCCAGCCGAGAGCGCGCCGCTGTCGTCGGCATCCGTCCAGATGCCCGTGGCCGAGCCGCCTTCATCGCATTCCACGCTCGCGGCATCCGGCTTGGCCAGCATGATGGCCGGGACGATGATGCCCTCGATGGCCTGCGACACGCCCATGCCCGTGAACGCCGTTTCATGGCCGTACCACTGCATCTGCTTGTTCGTCAGCGAGGTGGAACCGCCACCGCCGCCGCCGCTATCCCCGCCGCTGCCGCCGCCGCAGGCGGCCAGCGTACCGGCGGTCATCAACACAGCGACAGCACTCGACGTCTTCGACATTTACCATCCCCCAATGAATAGGTGCATACGAGGCGGCCATTGTCGTAAACACGCGGTCTCTTGCGCATCATCCGAATGGATGATGAAACGCATCATAAGGAGACCGGCGCGGCTCGCCCGCCTCGCACTGCAGCATGGCTCGCGCTGGACTTTGGCCGCCGCAAGCCTATACTTATGCCCGTGACGCAGGGGTACTCGGCGTCCGGTCCGCCCATCGAAAGGCGGCCCGGCGACGGGTTGAGATAACACCCTCAGCACCTGTACGGATAATGCCGATGCAGGGAGCGTTTTCCGGCGGAACCCGCGTTCCCGCTCCAAGGCCCAGTCTTCTGCCTCGTCCCCGCCAGGGGCCCGGCCGCGGCGCATCCGGAAAATCCCTTCCTTCGTTCGGCTCCGGAAAACCTTTCTTGGAGCTTCCATGAACGCCAATCCCAAGTTCCTCGCCGCCACGGCGCAGGTCGACCAGGCCGCCATCCAGCCGCTGCCGAAGTCCCGCAAGATCTACGAACAAGGCTCGCGCCCCGACATCCGGGTGCCTTTCCGCGAAATCGAGCAGGCCGACACGCCGACCATGTTCGGCGGCGAGAAAAACCCGCCCATCACGGTCTACGACACCAGCGGCCCCTACACCGACCCGACGGTGAAGATCGATATCCGCTCGGGCCTCGCCCCGCTGCGCGAGAACTGGATCGCCGAGCGCGGCGACACCGAACAGCTGGACGGCCCCACCAGCGCCTACGGCAGGGAACGCCTGGCCGACCCTAAGCTGGCCGAACTGCGTTTCGATCTGCACCGCACCCCGCGCCGCGCCAAGGCCGGCGCCAACGTGACGCAGATGCACTACGCGCGCCGCGGCATCGTCACGCCCGAGATGGAATACGTGGCCATCCGCGAGAACCTGCGCCGCGAGCAGTACATCGAGTCGCTGCGCACCAGCGGCCCGCAGGGCCAGCGCCTGGCCGAGCTGCTGGGCCGCCAGCACCCGGGCCAGTCTTTCGGCGCCGCCATCCCGGCACGCATCACGCCCGAGTTCGTGCGCGACGAAATCGCCCGCGGCCGCGCCATCATCCCGGCCAACATCAATCACCCGGAAATCGAGCCGATGGCCATCGGCCGAAACTTCCTGGTCAAGATCAATGCCAACATCGGCAACTCGGCCGTGAGTTCGTCCATCGCCGAGGAAGTGGAGAAGATGACTTGGTCGATCCGCTGGGGCGGCGACACGGTCATGGATCTGTCCACCGGCAAGCACATCCACGAAACGCGCGAATGGATCATCCGCAATTCGCCCGTACCGATCGGCACCGTACCCATCTACCAGGCGCTGGAGAAGGTGGACGGCAAGGCCGAGGAGCTGACCTGGGAGATTTTCCGCGACACGCTGATCGAGCAGGCCGAGCAAGGGGTGGACTATTTCACGATCCACGCCGGCGTCCGGCTGCCGTTCGTGCCGATGACGGCCAAGCGGATGACGGGCATCGTGTCGCGCGGCGGTTCGATCATGGCCAAGTGGTGTCTGGCGCATCACAAGGAGAGTTTCCTGTACGAGCGCTTCAAGGAGATCTGCGAAATCATGAAGGCCTACGACGTCAGCTTCTCGCTGGGCGACGGGCTGCGTCCGGGCTCGATCTACGATGCCAACGACGATGCGCAGTTGTCGGAGCTGCGCACGCTGGGCGAGTTGACGCAGGTGGCCTGGAAGCACGATGTGCAGGTGATGATCGAGGGGCCGGGCCATGTGCCCATGCATATGATCAAGGAGAACATGGATCTCCAGCTGGAGCATTGCCACGAGGCGCCGTTCTATACGCTCGGGCCGCTGACTACCGATATCGCTCCGGGCTACGACCACATTACGTCAGGGATCGGCGCGGCGCAGATCGGCTGGTACGGGACGGCGATGCTCTGTTATGTGACGCCGAAGGAGCATCTGGGGCTGCCGAACAAGAAGGATGTGAAGGACGGGATCATTACGTACAAGATCGCGGCGCACGCGGCGGATCTGGCGAAGGGGCATCCGGGCGCGCAGATCCGGGACAATGCGCTTTCGAAGGCGCGGTTCGAGTTTCGCTGGGAGGATCAGTTCAATCTGGGGCTGGATCCGGATACGGCGAAGGAGTTCCATGACGAGACGCTGCCGAAGGATTCGATGAAGGTGGCGCATTTCTGCTCGATGTGCGGGCCGCATTTCTGCAGTATGAAGATTACGCAGGATGTGCGGGAGTATGCGGAGCAGATCGGGGTGAGCGAGGTTGAGGCGTTGGACAAGGGGATGCGGGAGAAGGCGGTGGAGTTCGTGAAGAAGGGGGCGGAGATTTATCACCGGTCGTAAGGGGCTGGGGAGGCTTTGGGTACACTGCATTGAGAGCGTTGTTGGCCCGCGCAACCGGCTTGGCCCGGCAGGCGGCATGGCGGCATTGGGCCGGGTCCCGGCTTTGCCGGGACTTCCCGTGATTCGGGCGGGATTCGGGGCGGGCGAAAAACTCGCGCGGGGACAGTCCCCCGGACTGTCCCTAATGCCGCGCTCAAACAGTTCCGCCCTTGCTTCCCCGAATCCCGCCCGAATCACGGCCGGCCCAATGCCGCCATGCCGCCTGCCGGGCCAAGCCGGTTGAAGCAGCACGATGCCACGGCCTTAGGGCTCCAGCATCATCGATAGAGATTTCAGGACATTAAGCAATGACAGACACATTCACGCTTGCCGGCAAGACATATTCTTCCCGCCTGCTGGTGGGCACGGGCAAGTACAAGGATTTCGAACAGACCAAGGCGGCCATCGACGCGAGCGGGGCCGATATCGTCACCGTCGCCATCCGCCGCACCAACATCGGCCAGAACGCCGGCGAACCCAGCCTGCTCGACTATCTTCCCCCCAGCGAATACACGCTGCTGCCCAACACCGCCGGCTGCTATACGGGCGAGGATGCCGTGCGCACGCTGCGCCTGGCGCGTGAGCTGCTGGATGGGCACGATCTGGTGAAGTTGGAAGTGCTGGGCGATTCGCACACGCTGTTTCCGAACATGCCCGAAACGCTCAAGGCCGCGGAGACGCTGGTCAAGGACGGGTTCAAGGTGATGGTGTATTGCACCGACGATCCGATCCAGGCGCGCATGCTGGAGGACATCGGCTGCGTGGCGGTGATGCCGCTGGCGTCGCTGATCGGCTCGGGCATGGGCATCCTGAACCCGTGGAACCTGCGCCTGATCATCGATCAGGCCCGGGTGCCCATCATCGTCGATGCGGGTGTGGGCACGGCTTCGGACGCGGCCATTGCGATGGAGCTGGGTTGCGACGGGGTGCTGATGAATACGGCTATCGCGGCTGCGCAGGATCCGGTGTTGATGGCGAGCGCGATGAAGAAAGGCGTGGAAGCGGGCCGCGAGGCCTATCGGGCGGGGCGCATGCCCAGGAAGCTGTACAGCGCGTCGCCGAGCTCGCCGACGACGGGGTTGATCCAGTCCTGATGCCGGCTGGGCCGGAAAGCCGGTTCGCCAGTTCGCCGGAGCCGCGCTACCACCAGCCGTGGAAATGGTGCACCGGCCCGTGCCCCGACCCGACCCCCAGCCGGTCGGCATGGCGGATGGCTTCGGTCAGGTAGGCTTTGGCGCGGCGCGCGGCTTCGGGTACGTCGGCGCATTGCGGCAGCAAGGCGGCCAGGGCAGCCGACAGGGTGCAGCCGGTGCCGTGGGTGTTCTTGGTTTCGATGCGCGGCGCGGCGAGTTCGATCATTTTGTCGCCGTCGTGCAGCAGGTCGATGGCCACGTCGCCGGGCAGATGCCCGCCTTTCAGGAAGACCCAGCGCCGGCCCTGGTGGGGCAGCTGTTCGCGCAGCCGTTCGGCGACGCGGCGCATTTCCTTGACGGTTTCGACCGGGCGCTGCTCGAGCAGTACCCCGGCTTCGGGCAGGTTGGGCGTGAGCATCGTGATCTGCGGCAACAAGGCCTCGCGCAGCGCGCCGACCGCATCGCGCGCCAGCAGCGAATCGCCGCTCTTGGCCACCATGACCGGATCCAGCACGACGTGGGGCGGTTTCCAGTGCGCCAGCCGGTCCGCGACCGTCTCGGTGACCGGACGGCTGCCCAGCATGCCGATCTTGACGCCATCGGCGGGCACGTCGGCGAACAAGGTGTCTATCTGCTGCGCGACGAAGGCCGGGTCGATGGGCAGCACGCCCGTGACGCCCTGGGTGTTCTGCGCGGTCAGCGCCGCGATGACGCCGCAGGCGTAGGCGCCCAGCGCGCTCATGGCTTTGACGTCGGCCAGCACGCCGGCGCCGCCCGAGGGGTCGACGCCCGCGATGGTCAGGGCCTTGGGAATGGAACGAACGTCAGACATGGCGATCCTCGGGGCACTTTCGGCGGACGAGCGGCGCGGTGCGCCGGGCCGCCAGTATAGTCCGCCCCGATACCCGGCCCGCTTGGCCGCGTGCGCCGCGCGCAGGTAACATGGCTACCCCGCTCCTTCGAGCACGTCGCCCCGGACCAGGACCACCATGATCTACGAACTTGCGCGCATCGCCATCAAGCCCGGCACCCAGGAACGCTTCGAAGCCGGCGTCCAGGAGGCAGCCCCGCTGTTCCAGCGGGCCAAGGGCTGCCATGGCATGGAACTGCACCAGACGCTGGAAGACGCCAACGCCTACCTGCTGGTGGTGCACTGGGAAACCCTGGAAGACCACACCGTCCACTTCCGCGGCTCGGAAGATTTCAAGGCATGGCGCGCGCTGGTCGGCGACTACTTCGCCGCGCCGCCCGAGGTGTGCCACACCAGCGTCATCGCCAAGCCGTTCTGACCCGGGCGCATCGCGCGCCGCCGGTCCGCGCGGCTGGCGGGGTTCACGGCGCCGGATCGGCCAGCCCGTATTTCTCGATGAAGCCCCAGCTTTCGCCCGCGGGGCTGGGCCGCCCGACGAAGAAGCCCTGGATCTCGGTGCAGCCGGCGCGCTGCAGTTCGTCCCACTGGGCCTGCGATTCCACGCCCTCGCCCGTGGTCCGCATTCCTAGGCTGTGCCCGAGGTTGACGATGGCCTGCACGATGCGCGCGGATTCCGCGTTGGTGCAGATGTCGGACACGAAGGCCATGTCGATCTTGATGCGGTCCGCGGGAAAGCGGCGCAGGTAGAGCAGCGACGAATACCCGGTGCCGAAGTCGTCGAGCGAAATGCTCACCCCCATACCCGCCAGTTCTTCCAGCGTCGCCTGCACGTCCGCCGTGCTCTGCAGCAGTACGGTCTCGGTGATCTCCAGTTCCAGCCGATGCGGCGCCAGGCCGGCCGCGGAGAGCGCATCGCGCACCTGCCTGACCAGTTCGCCGCTGCGGAACTGCCAGGCCGACACGTTGACCGCCACCCGCAGCTCTCCGGGCCATTTGGCGGCCTGGGCGCAGGCGCTTTCCAGCACCCATTTTCCCAACGGCACGATCAGGCCGGTTTCTTCGGCGACGGCGATCACCTGCGGCGCGGCCAGTTGGCCGGGCTCGGGATTGCGCCAGCGCAACAGCGCCTCGAACCCTTCCAGGCGCGCCGACTGGGTATTGACCAGCGGCTGGTAATAGACCTCGAACCCGTCTTCGGACAGCGCTTCGCGCAGGGCTTTTTCGGCCGTGCGCCGCATGGCCTGCTCCTGTCGCATCTCCGTCTCGAACAGGCGCCAGCGCCCCCGCCCTTCGCTCTTGGCGCGGAACAGCGCCATCTCGGCATTGTTCAGCAATTGCTCGGCGGCCCTGCCCTGCGACGGATACAGCGTGATGCCCACGCTGCAGCCCATGACGATGCGGTAGTGGTGAAAGTACCAGGGCTGGGAGATGCCGCTGACGATGGCGTCCGCGACCGCCGTCACCGACTCGCGGCTGGCCGGCTGCTGCAGCACGGCGAACTCGTCGCCGCCGAATCGGGCGACCAGTTGCCCGCCTCCCACAATCCTGCAAAGGCGCTCGGCCACCATCCGCAGCACCTCGTCGCCCACCGCGTGCCCCAGGCCTTCGTTCACGTATTTGAAGGAATCGAGGTCCAGCAGCAGCAAGGCTGCGGGCTGTTCGCCGCCGGCGTCCAGGCGCGGGCCGATCTCCTCGGTGAACATCAGTCGGTTGGGCAGCCCGGTCAGTTGGTCGTGGCGGGACAAGGCGTAAGCCGCGCGGGCCGATTCGTACTGGGCGCGGATCTGCCGGCGCCCCAGCCCCAGGCAGACGGCGATGATGAGCACCAGCAGGAAAGTCCCGACGCCGATGGCCAGCGCATCGCCATGCCAACCGGCCGCGACGGTGCCGACCGGCACGCTCACGGCGACCATCAGCGGGTAGGACGTCTCCACCGCCAGGGCGGTCAACCGCATCACGCCGTCCAATTGATGGCGCACCTCCACGGCCTGCCCGTCGCGCAGCACCGGCAGTCCCTCGCCATCGTGCTGCAGCGAGAAAAAGCGCCGGCCTATGGTGCCCGGAACGGCCGGATGGCGGGCCAGCAGGCTGCCATCGGTGCGGTACAGGTCGATCGCCGTCTGGTCGCCGGCCTTGACCTGCCCGTAGAGGCTCTCGAAATAACTCAGCTGGATGCTGCCTATCACCAGCCCGAGCATGCGCCCGGCCGGTCCGCGGACCTTCTGGACGAGATTGAGCGTCCATTCGTCGGTGATGAAGTTGCGCGTAGGCAGGCTCAGATGGAACTCGGCCGCGGGATCGGCCACCAGCGCGCGGTAATACTCGCGGTCCGCCACGTTGATCCAGGGCGGGTTGCTGGTACGCGAGAAACCGAGCAGATCGCCGTTGGCGTCCACCACGGCAAGCGCGTCGAGGTAGGCCAGGCTGTCCGTCTTGGCCTGCAGCAGCTGGAAGATCTCGCGGCTCGAAGCGATCGACGCAAAGGCGTCGGCGCTCGTTCCGCCGCGGTCCTGGATACGGTCGGCCACATCGCGCTGTGCGGACTCGAGCCCCTGCAACGCGCGCTCGGCCTCTTCGCTCAAGACCATCGCCAGGTTGACCAGTTCGCGCGACTTGCTTTCCTGGGCGCGGCGCTCCAGGCTGATGACGAGGGCGACCGCAGCCGCCAGCACCAGGATGATGACGCCGCCGGCCAGGACCGTCAGGAAACGGACACGCTCTTCCCGCAACAAGGTGGAGGACCGTGGTGATGCAACAACCTTGGGTGGGATCGACGGCGCATTCATGGCGGCGTGTAAGAGCAACTCAGGCCCTATGATACTGGCTACGCTCCAGCTTGAGCGGGCATCGCCGCGCAGCTATCCGCCGCAGGCGCGCCAGGCTGCGATCGGCCCGTTCGTCCACAGTCGCGGCAGCGGGGTAGAATGACGCGTTTGCTTACGCCTTTTGCCATTATTCATTCTTGTCCGCCATGAACGCAGCCACTCTTCCAGACGTCGAACACGCCCGATTCAATATGGTGGAACAGCAGATCCGCCCCTGGGACGTCCTCGACCCTCAGGTGCTGGAACTGCTGTTCAAGGTCAAGCGGGAAGAATTCGTGCCGGCCTCGCTGCGGGCGCTGGCCTTCATCGACACCGAGATCCCGCTGCGCATTGAAGACTACGACAGCGGCGAATGCATGCTCGCGCCCAAGCTCGAGGCCCGCCTGCAACAGGAACTGGCGCTCAAGCCGACCGACAGCGTTCTCGAAATCGGCACCGGTTCGGGCTATCAGACGGCGCTGCTCGCCGGCCAGGCCCAGACCGTCGCCTCGGTCGAGATCCTGCCCAAGCTGGCCGCGTTCGCACAGGCCAACCTGAAGCGCGCCGGCATCGGCAACGCCACGGTCCAGGTCGGCGACGGCAGCAAGGGCTGGGGCACCACCGAGTACGACGCCATCCTGGTCACGGGCTCGGTGCCCGAAGTGCCGGACAGCCTGAAGTACCAGTTGCGCGTGGGTGGCAGGCTCGTCATCATCGTGGGCCAGGCTCCGGTCATGACGTTGCTGCGCATCACCCGCACCACCGCTGCCAGTTTCGAGACCGAGTCTCTGCTCGAGACCGTGGTCAAGCCCCTGCGGGGCATTACCGTATCCAAATTCAAATTCTGATCGGAGCCTTCGTAACGATGCGCGCCTGGCAGCATGCCCCGACGCTTTGCGCGCTGCTGAGCGCGTGTGCGATCGTCCCGGGGGCCCACGCTCTCGACCTCGAGCAGGCCTACCAGGCCGCTATCGCCAACGATGCCACCTTCGCCTCGGTGCGCTCGGCCTATACCGCCAACCTCGAGAAACTGCCCCAGGCGCGCGCGACCCTGCTGCCGGCCGTCAGCCTGACCGGCAACCGCGCGGAAGCATCCACCACCCGCCTGCCCGGCGTGCAATACACGGCCGAGACCTACACGCTGCAACTGGTCCAGCCGCTGTTCCGCTGGTCCAGCTGGCAGAGCTACGAGCAGGCCAAGCTGCAGCTCGCCGTGGGCGAAGCACAACTGGCGCAAGGCCGCCAGGACTTGATCCTGCGGGTGGCGCAGGCCTATTTCGACATCCTCGCGGCCCAGGACAACCTGACCTTCATCGGTGCCCAGAAAGAGGCGATCCGCGAACAGCTCGAATCGGCCAGGCGCAATTTCGAGATCGGCACCGCCACCATCACCGACACCCATGAGGCCCAGGCGCGCTACGATCTGGCCCAGGCCCAGGAAATCCAGGCGGAGTCCGACCTGGCAGTGCGCATCAGCGCGCTCCAGCAGATCACCAGCGCCCCGGGCGGCGACCTCGCCAAGCTGCCGCCAAGCGTCAACGTGCCGGCGCCGCAGCCCGCCAACGTCGGCGCATGGTCCGAGCAGGCCGAGGCCAACAGCCTGACGGTCGCGCAGGCCAGCCTGACGCGCGAGATCGCCATGCGCAACATCGAAATCGCCAAGGCCGGCCACTACCCCACGGTAGACCTCGCCGCCAACGTGGCGCGCACGCGCGGCCTGGTGGGCCAGACCATCGTCAACGATTTCTACACCACCCGCTCGGTGGGCGTACAGGTCTCGGTGCCCATTTTCTCGGGCATGGGCACTACCTCGCGGGTCACCGAAGCGGTCGCCCTTTCGGAAAAAGCCCGCAACGACCTGGAGGCCGCGCGCCGCGCCGCCGTGCAAAACACCCGCGTCGCCTTTCAGGGCGTCCATGCCGGCCTGGCCCAGGTACGCGCGCTCGAAGCCGCACAGGTCTCCAGCCGCAGCGCGCTCGAAGCCAACAAGACCGGCTACGAAGTCGGCGTGCGCATCAACATCGACGTGCTCAATGCCCAGCAGCAGCTCTACTCCACCGAACGCGACCTCGCCAAGGCCCGCTACGACGCCCTCATGTCCGGCCTGCGCCTGAAAGCCGCCACCGGCATCCTGGGCGAAGACGACGTCAGCCAGATCAATAGGCTGCTGAGGTAATCCCACCTCGCTTGTTACGGCTCGTTCTGCCGCTGGATGTCATCAAACGGCTGGTCGGGGCGTAATCTCCGGCGCGTAAAACTGCGGGGCTGGCTACCCGCCCGACCCCGCTACTTCTTCGCCGCGACGAGGCATCCGAGCGCCTCGTCGGTGGTCATGACGTCGCCGAAATAGACTGCCACGTTGTTGAGCGCCGCGGCATGCTCCTCGTCGGTCAGCGCCGCATTGCCGTCGGCCAGCATGACGACGCGATAATCGCGCATCATCGCGTCGCGCGCGCTGGACTCGCAGCACACGTTGGTAAGCGTACCGGCTATCAGCAGGCTCTCGATGCCGCGGCTTCTCAGTTGTTCGTCGATGTCGGACGAACCATCGATGAAAGCGCTGAATTTGGTCTTCTTCACGTGCAGATCGCCCGGCTGCGGTTCGAGCCCCGCGTAGAGCTTGAATCCGTCGTGGCGCTCGTCGAGCTGGGTCAGGCGGCGGTCCCGATTGGCGGGCAGCATCATGTAGGTGTGATAGTTGGCCCAGGTCTGCAGTACGCCGGCAGCAGTGGTCTGGATGTAGACCACGGTGCCGCCGGCGGAGCGCAGCGCCTGCGCCATGCGGTTGATGTTCGGCACGATGCTGCGCGCTCCCGGCACCTCGGAGGCAAACCCCTCGGCGACGAAATAGTTCTGCATGTCGACGACCAGCAGCGCGGTCTTGCCGGCATCGATGGCCTCGTGCGCCCATATCCGGCCCCGGCGGCGGAGGATCCGGTCCTTGATGAACTGCGGCATGGCGTAGGGATGCATCGAATTCTCCTGGATTGACGCCGGCGGGAAGCCCCGCTCAGCGGTTCGGCTCGATGTTGGCCGCCTTGACGACCTGCTCGTAGTGCTCGCCGGTCGCTTTGATGTAGTCCCGGAACGCCTCGCCCATCAGCGGGGCCACGTCGAGGCCGACGGCGTTGAGCCGCTCGCGGACGGCCGGCTCATCGAGAATCTTGCGAACCTCCTGGCCGATCCGCTCGGCCAGAGCCGGCGGCGTCTTCGCTGTCGCGTAGAGGCCGACGAAAAGGCTGCCGTCAATGTTCGGATAGCCCTGCTCGGCAATGGTCGGAATGTCCTTGATGAAGGGCGGCCGCTCCTTGGTCATCAGGCTGAGGGCACGGACCGTGCCGGACTGGATCGCGGTGGTTGCCGTGGCCGGGCCGGTAATGCTCATTTGCACCTCGCCCGCGGTCACCGCCGTCACCGCTGGGGCGCCGCCGCGATAGGGCACTTGCAGCAGCTTGATGCCCGCATCGAGCGCGAGCCCTTCCATGACGATCTGGTTGACCGTGCCCGAGCCAGGCGACGAATACGTGTACTTGCCGGGAGCAGCCTTGGCGGCGGCGACCATCTGCTTGATGTCGGCGAACGGCGCCCCCTTGTGGCCGAGCAGCACCAGCGGCACGCTGACCACGCGCATGATGGGCAGCAGCGCCTTACGCGGCTCGAAAGGCATCGTCGGGAACAGCCGGGCCGGCACGGTGATGAAATCGCCGGTCGTCATCAACAGCGTGTGGCCGTCCGGCGCCGAGCGCACCACCTCGCCGACGCCGATGGTGCCGCTCGCGCCGGAGCGGTTTTCGACCACCGCCGACTGGCCGAGCGTTTCCGTGAGGCGCTGCGCGATGAGACGCGCGGCGATGTCCGCGCTGCCGCCCGGCGGGAACGGCACGACGATGCGCACCGTCCGGCTCGGAAAATTCTGCGGCTGCGCTTGCGCCGGCGCGGCCAGCAACGCGGAGGCCAGCGTGCAGGCGGCGACCGCGAGCATCGGTTCAAACAGCCGCCGCGAGCCGCGGGGCGAAGAACGGCACAGAGGATATTGCATGGAGTCTCCTTGGTTGAATCCCGGGGCTGCCCACTACGCAAGATCGGAACGCGCCTGGCCGGCCCGTTCGCAGCGGGCGGGCCGGCCGCCTGAGGCGGCGTCCGGCCCGCCCTGTCCCTAGACCTTCAGGCGGGAATAGACCCGGCGGGCGTTGTCGGTGTAGATCTTCGCCTTGTCGGCGGCGCTCAGCGAGGAGCCTTCGATGTAGCGCTTGGTGTCGTCGTAGTGGAAGCCCGTTTCGGGGTCTATGCCTCGCACGGCGCCGATGGTTTCCGACGCGAACAGGATGTTCTCGGGCGGGATGACCTTGAGCAGCAGGTCGATGCCGGGCTGGTGATAGACGCAGGTGTCGAAGAACACGTTGTTCAGCAGCAATTCCTTGAGCGGCGGCTTGCCCATGTCCTGCGCCAGGCCGCGGTAGCGGCCCCAGTGGTAGGGCACGGCGCCGCCGCCGTGCGGGATGATGAACTTCAGCGTGGGGAAGTCCTTGAACAGGTCGGACGTCAGGAACTGCATGAAGGCGGTGGTGTCGCCGTTGATGTAGTGCGCGCCGGTCGCGTGGAAATGCGGGTTGCACGAGCCGCTGACGTGGATCATGGCAGGCACGTCCAATTCCACCATTTTCTCGTAGAGCGGGTACCACCACTTATCGTGCAGCGGCGGATCCTGCCAGTTGCCGCCGGTGGGATCCGGGTTCAGGTTGCAGCCGACGAAGCCCAGTTCGTTCACGCAGCGCTCGAGCTCCGGAATGCACTTGGCCGGCTCCACGCCCGGGCTCTGCGGCAACTGGCACACGCCGGCGAAGTTCTTCGGGTACAGCACGGTCAGGCGGTGGATCAGGTCGTTGCAGACCGTGGCCCATTCGCTGCTGGTCTGGAAGTCGCCTATGTGGTGGCCCATGCCGACCGCCTTGGGCGAGAAAATCGTCAGGTCGGTGCCGCGCTCGCGCTGCATGCTCAGCTGCTTGGTTTCGACGCTTTCGCGCAACTGGTCGTCGGAGATCACGGGACGCGGAAAGATTTCGCACTTGCCGCACTCGCACGACTGCACCTGCAGGCGGCGATACTCGTTCAACTCCTCGGGGGCGGTCGTAAAGTGACCGTGGCAATCGATGATCATGGAAACTCCTGTCTACTGAAGCGGGAACGCGCTAATCGCGCAGCGCGGGATACAGTTGCTCGGCTGTCTTGTGGAAGACCCAGTCGAGGTCGTCGGCGGAGGCCCAGGCCAGGGCCTCCCGGGAATCTTGCAGGATGTCGCGCAGGCTGCCCGGGCTGGCCGGGAAATTGGAGCCCCAGGCAATGCGCTGCACGCCGAACGCGTCGAACGCGCGCCGGAAGAACGACTCCGGATCGGCCCTGCCCTGGCACGCCCGGCCGATGATGACCGGCGTGAGCTTGAGGTGCACGTTGGCATGGTCGGCCAGCGTGAACAACTCGCCGGCTGCGTCGTAAGGCGGCCCTTCTTCCAGCGGCACCCCCAGGAAGTGGTCGAGGATGATGGGCAGTTCCGGATAACGGGCCAGCAGCTCGCGCAGCTGCGGGATGCCCGCCAGCCGCATCTGCACGCATACCGGGATGCCCAGTTCGGCGGCACAGTCCCAGGCGGGATAGGTGGCGGGGTCTCCCAGGCCGGGGGCCTGGCCTTCGATCGTGCTGCCGGCGGTAAACAGGCGCAGGCCGGTCAGATTGCGCCCCGCCCAGTGGCGGATGCGCTCGGGCGCATCCGCCGCATGGACGTCCACCGAGAACACGCCGGTGAACCGCTGCGGATACTGCGCCACCGCGTCGGCCACATAGCCGTTGTCGAAACCGTAGCAGGTCGACGCATGCACGATGGCCGCCTTGGCCACGCCCGCCGCATCCATTTCTGCGATCAATTGCTCCAGCGTGGCCGGACGCTCCTG
Organism: Pigmentiphaga humi; assembly: GCF_900606115.1. Lineage (GTDB taxonomy): Bacteria > Pseudomonadota > Gammaproteobacteria > Burkholderiales > Burkholderiaceae_B > Pigmentiphaga > Pigmentiphaga humi. The sequence goes on along the minus strand of NZ_UWPJ01000017.1, from coordinate 193,189 downwards.
GGACCACACCGACGGCTTGCCGAACAGCGGCGCGCGCGGATAGAGACGGGTGTCGGGACTGATGATGTGCGGATGGATATCTACGACTCTGCGCTTCATTGAGGTGCTTGCTCTCGTCATTGAGCGCCGCGCGGCATGCACGGCGCCGGGGGGCCGGTCATTGCTGCGGTATCTTCGCCCGCTCGATCACGCTCTTCCATTTGGCCATGTCGGCCTCTATGCGCGCGGTCATGGCCTGCGGAGAACTCCCGGCGGCAACGTAGCCCATGGCCTGCAGCGCCGCCTGCACGTCGGGCGCGGCGACGGCGGCCTGGATCGCCTTGGACAGGCGCTCGACGACGTCCGCCGGCGTGGCGGCGGGCACGCTGATGCCGGCCCAGGACGACGCCTCGAAACCGGGCACGCCGCTCTCGGCAATGGTCGGCACGCCGGGCAGGCCGGGGAAGCGCTTGTCCGCCGTCACGCCGATCGCCTTGATGGTGTTCGAATCCAGCTGGCCGAGGATGGGCGAGAGAATCTCGAACGCCACCTGCACGTCGTTGGACCGCACCGCGGCAATCATGTCGCCCGTGGTCTTGTAGGGAATGCTGACGGCGTCGATGCCCGCCATGGACTTGAACAGCTCGGCCGCCAGATGCTGCGTGCTGCCTATGCGCGACGTGCCGATGTTCATCTTGCCGGGGTTGGCCTTGGCGTAGGCGATCACGTCGGCCACGGTGCTGAGCGAAGAATTGCCGTTCGTGATCAGCACCAGGTCGAAGCCGGCGATCGACGATACGTGGCGGAAATCCTTCGTGAGGTTGTAGGGCAGGCTCTTGAAAAGCGCCGAGCTGATGGCGGTGCCGTTGCCCGTCAGCAGCATGGTGTAGCCGTCCGGACGGGACTGCAGCACCTGCATGGCGCCCGCGGCGTTGCCTGCGCCGGGCTTGTTCTCCACGACCACGGGCTGGCCCACCTGGGCCGACAGGGCCTGTGCGACGCGGCGCGTGACCAGGTCGCCGGCGCCGCCCGGACCGAAGCCCACCACGATGGTCAGCGGCCGGGTGAAGGACTGCGCCTGGGCCGTGGCGCAAACGATCCCTGCTGCGAGTACCGCGCAGCAACGGTAAATGAAGGGGGTCAGGGGCATGCGGTGTCTCCGTTTTTATGCAGTCGTCCAGGCAGTGCCCGGCAAGCCGCATTCTGCGGGCCACCGCCGCTTTGATCCATTGAGTATTGCTGCCGCTCACTTGAGCAAATGCTCAAGGGTGGCGTCCGCGCCCCCCGGCGTCTTAACCGTCCGCTCAAGCCTCAGGCATTTTTACTCAATAGACCCGGAGCCGGCTCTGCATGCACCATGCGCTATTCACCAGCACCCACGACACCGGCATCACTCTCGAGTGCCGGCCCAAGGAGACAGCCGTGACCTTCCCCCCACTGCGCATCGGGCGCATCCCCCATGTCCTGCTCGCGGCAGCCCTGACCGCGACCTGCTCGCTTCCTGCCGCGGCGCAGCAAAACTATCCCCAACGCCCCATCCGCATGTACCTGCCCTACGGCCCCGGTGGCGTCGGCGACCTGACGGCGCGCATCGTCACCCAGAAAGTCAGCGAGATCCTGGGCCAGCAGATCGTCATCGACAACAAGCCCAGCGCCGGCGGCGTGCAATCCTTCCAGGCCGGCCTGCAGGCCGCCGCGGACGGCTATACGCTGGTGCAGGGCGGCAACGGCACCGCCATCACGCAGACGCTGGTCAAGGACCTGCCCTACAACATCGTCGACGACTTCACCCAGGTCGCCGTCATGTCCAAGTTCAACCTCATCCTGACGGTCAAGCCCGATTCGCGCTTCCACAACCTCAAGGAACTGATCGCCTACGCCAAGGCCAACCCCGGCAAGCTGAGCCTGGGCACCACCAACGTCGGATCCAGCCAGCACCTGGGCGCCGAACTGTTCAAGTCGGTCGCCGACATCAAGGCCGAGACCATTCCCTACAAGACCAGCGCGGCGCTGCTGACCGGCGTGCGCTCGGGCGACATCGATGTGGGCTTCGATTTCGTGCCGCCCATGCTGTCGTCGATCAAGAGCGGAGCCATCCGCGCGCTGGCCATCGCCGCCGACGGCCGCAACGCCAACCTGCCCGACGTGCCGACCACGGCCGAGAGCGGCCTGGACGGCTACGTCGTGGCCTCGTGGAACGGCGTCTCCATCCGCCAAGGCACGCCGCGGCCCATCATCGAAAAGCTGAACAAGGCCTTCGTGGAAGCCGTCAACTCGCCGGAAGTCGGGCAGAAACTGCGTGAAATGAACTCCGAGCCCTACGCGCTCAGCGCCGACGAATCGCGCGCCCTGATGAAGGCCGACATCGCCAAGTGGAAGGCGGTGATCGAGAAAGCGAACGTCCCCATCAACTGAACGAGCCCATCATGAAGAACGTCGTAGTACAGAACATTCCGCGCGGTCCGCAGGACCTCATCGAGGAGCTGGCCGAGCATGGCGTGGCCACCGTCCACGAAGCCATGGGCCGCGCGGGCCTGATGGCCCCTTACATGCGCCCCATCTATCCGGGCGAAAGCATCGCCGGATCGGCCGTGACCGCGCTGGTGGCGCCCGGCGACAACTGGATGCTGCACGTGGCCATCGAGCAATGCCGGCCCGGCGACATCCTGGTGGTCGGCGTGATGTGCGAGAACACCGACGGCATGATCGGCGACCTGATCTCCACCTCGCTCCAGACCCGCGGCATCAAGGGCGTGGTCATCGACGCCGGCTGCCGCGACGTGCGCGCGCTGACCGAGATGCGCTTCCCGGTCTGGTCGCGCGCCATCTCGGCGCGCGGCACGGTCAAGGCCACGCTGGGCAACGTCAACCTGCCGGTGGTCTGCGCGGGCATCAACGTCAACCCGGGCGACGCCATCGTGGCCGACGACGACGGCGTGGTCGTGGTGCCGCGCGGCGAGATCGCCGGCACGCTGGAACTGGCGCGCCAGCGCACCGAGAAGGAAAGCAAGTCGCGCCAGCGCTACCTCGCCGGCGAACTCTCGCTCGATATCGCCAACATGCGTCCGGCCCTGCAGGCCGCCGGCCTGGTCTACGTCAAAAGCGCCGAAGACCTGGACAAGCTGGACCAATGAAAACGTCCGCCACGACTCCCCAGACACACTGACCGCAGATCGCCATGACTCAAGCACAATCTCTTCCGCTCAAGATCGCCATCGCCACCTACGGGCACACCGCCGCGCTCAAGAACGGCCAGGTACCCATCGCCGGCGTCCAGCCCGACTTCGTCGAGGTCAAACCCATCATCGCGGCCTTCCGCCGCATGGTGCGCGACGTCGAATTCGACGTCTGCGAAATGGCCCCCGCCACCTACATGATCGCGCGCGAAGCCGGCAGCCCCTTCAAGGCGCTGCCCATCTCCACCTTCCGCCGCTTCCACCATGCCGGCCTGGTCTACCGCACCGACGCCGGCATCCGCGAACCGCGCGACCTCGAAGGCAAGCGCGCCGGTGTACGCGCCTACTCGGTCACCACCGGCATCTGGACGCGCGGCATCATGACCAATGAGTACGGCGTGGACAACTCCAAGATCACCTGGGTGGTCGACGACGAGGAACACGTCACTTCGCTGCAGCTGCCGCCCAACGTGGAACATGCGCAGGACGGCAAGTCGCTGGTGGATCTGATGGCCAGCGGCTATCTGTCCGCCGCCTTTACCGACAACGCCGGCATCGGCCGCGCCGGCGCGCCCACCGACGGCTGGCAGTCCGGCGGCCGCATCAACCCGACCGAATACGTCGAGATGTTCCCCAATGCCGCCGAGCTGGAAGCCGAGTGGTACAAAAAAACGGGCATCTATCCGCTGCACGCGCTCATCGTCGTCAAGGACGAAACGCTGGCCAAGCATCCCTGGATCGCCAAGTCGCTGTACGACGCCTTCCTCGAAGCCAAGAACATCTATCTGCGCCAGCTCGAAGCCGGCGAATCCGTCTCCGACAAGGATGCGCACTATCGCGCCATGTCGCGCATCGTCGGCAACGACCCGCTGCCCTACGGTTTCGAAACCAACCGCAAATCGCTGCAGGCGATGATGGACTACTGCCACCAGCAGGGCTTGCTGAAGAAGCAGCACAAGCTGGAAGACATGTTTATAGAGGTGTGACCCCCCCCTACGCGCTTCGCGCGCCCCCCCAGGGGGGCGGCACTGGCGGACCGGCGGAGCCGGATCCGCTGTGCCCTGGGTTAAACCCGACACGCTTCGATGCAAGGAGTTGGGTGGGGTAGGCCGGCGGGGCCGGACCGCGGTCTGAAGGATCAACGCAATACCAAGTAAAGGATTAAAAGTTATGGCAACTCGTCTCATCGATATTCATCCGCACATCATTTCGCCGGATACGCAGCGCTATCCGCTCGACCCGCTGGGCGGCAAGCGGTCGGGGTGGTCGGCGGAGCGGCCGGTTACGTTCGAGGAGTACGACGCCGCGATGAAGGCGGCCGGCATCGACAAGGCCGCGATCGTGCATTCTTCGACGACGTACGGGTTCGACAACTCCTATCTGGCAGACGCCATCGAAGGCAAGACCGACCGTTTCGCGGGGGTCTATTCCATCGACATGCTGGCCGACGACGCTGAGCAGAAAATGAAGTACTGGGCCGGCCGCAACATGTCCGGCCTGCGCATTTTCACCACCGGCAGCACCATGCCCGGCCAGGCGCCCTGGCTGGAAGACCCCAAACTGGCGCGGTCGTGGGGCCAGGCCGGCGACATGGGCATCCCCGTGTGCGTGCAGATGACCAAGGCCGGCATCCCCGCTCTGGAGAAGCTGCTCCAGGCGCATCCCCAGACCATCGCCATCATCGACCACATGATGAAGCCGCCCATCGCCGGCGGCCCGCCGTATGCCGAAGCGCAGTTCCTGTTCGACCTGGCCCGCTACAAGAACGTCTACCTGAAGTTCAGCAGCCGCAACACCGAAGAGATCTGGAACGGCAAGGCCACGCCGGAGACCTTCCTGGGCAAGGTGGTCCAGGAATTCGGCGCCGACCGCATCGCCTGGGGCTCGAACTTCCCTGCCGCCGAGGACAGCCTCGCCGACATCGTCGCGGCGCTCAAGCGCGCCATCGCCTTCCTGCCGGAGCAGGACCAGCACTGGATCATGGCGGGTACGGCCCAAAAACTGTATCCCACCTTGAAAGACTGAGAGGAATGCAATGAGTACCGCTCAAACGGAACAAGTCACGCTGAAGACCAATCTGGCCGATTCGCCTGTCGTGGCGGCGATGAAGGACGGCCGGGTGGCGTCGGACGTCGTCAAGCTCGACTTCTGCGGCCCCAAGACCGCGCACGACGGCTTCAAGCCGATGATCCGCAACAACGCCTTCGATGCGGGCGAGCTGGCCATCGTCACCTATCTGCAGGCCAAGGCCTACGGCAAGCCGCTGGTGATCCTGCCCGCGCCCGTGGTCGGGCGCTTCCAGCATCACTGCATCGGTTTCAACAAGGAATTCGGCCATCTCGATCCCAAGGACATCGAGGGCAAGAAGGTCGGCGTGCGCACCTATGCGCAGACCACCGGCCTGTGGGTGCGCGGCATCCTGCAGCACGAATACGGCGTGGATCTCGACAAGGTCGAGTGGTACACCGTCGACGAATCGCACCTGGCCGAGTACAGCGATCCGGCCAACTGCCACATGCTGCCCAAGGGCTCGTCGATTCCCGACATGATGCTCAAGGGCGAACTGGCCGCCGCGATCCTGGGCAACGACATGCCCAAGGACCCGCGCGTGGAGAGGCTGATTCCCGACCCGCACGCCGCCGCCAAGGCCTGGTATGAACGCGAAGGCGTGGTGCCCATCAACCACATCTTCACCGTGCACCAGGACGTCACGCGCAAGCATCCCGAAGCCGTGCGCGAGATCTACCGCATGATCAAGGAAAGCCGCCAATACGCGCCCGAATCCGCGCTGGCCACCCTCCCCCCCATGGGCATGGAAGCCAACCGAAAGGGCCTGGAAATGGCGATCCAGTGGTCCTACGAACAAAAGATCATCCCCCGCAAATTCTCGGTGGACGAACTGTTCGACGACGTGACCGGCGCGCTCAACTGAGCCGTGCGCCGGTCCGGGCCGCGCGGGCCCGTCATGCCCCGCGCGGCCCGGTTGAGTACAATCACCCCCCGGCATAGGCATGCTTGGATTCTGGGGGGCAGCATGACGCAGATCGACTGGTACTTGCAGGTCAACTTGAAGGCTCGCCATCTGCGCCTGATCACCGCCCTGTACGACTACGGCAACCTCAAGCAGGTAGCCGAAACCTCGCACGTCACCGTTCCCGCGGTTTCCAAGGCGCTGGCCGAACTCGAAAAAGGCCTGGGGCTGGAGCTGTTCACCCGCACCGCGCAAGGCCTCAAGCCCACTCCCTACGGCGAATGCCTGGTGCGTCACGCGCGCACCCTGCTCACCGAGCTGCATCAGGCCCGCGACGAACTCAAGGCGCTCAACTCCGGCGCCGAAGGCAAGGTCCACATCGGCACCTTCCCCGCCGCCACCTCCATGCTGCTGCCGCAGGCCATCACCATCCTCAAGGAACGCTCGCCGCGCACCAACGTCCAGGTCACCGAAGGCACTGCGCACACCCTGCTGCCCGAGCTGTGGCAAGGACGGGTGGACATCGTGGTCGGCCGCCTGCCGCTGCGCACCGCGGCCGACGGCTTCGAAGAAAAACAGCTGCTGGACGATCCCGTCCAGCTCATGACCCGCCGCAGCCATCCGCTGGCCGGCCGCAAGAAACTCAAATGGTCGGACCTCCAGCCCTATCCGTGGGTCCTGCCGCCCAGCGGCACCATCCTGCGCGCCCCGCTCGAGCGCACGCTCGAAGAACACGGCGTGACCATGCCCAACAACTACGTCGAGACCCTGTCCACGCACCTGGCGTGCACTTATCTGCAAATGACCGACGCCATCGCCGTCATGGCTGGAGCCTCGGCAGCCGAGTCGTCCGAACCGCTGGCCGTCCTGCCGCTCAGCTTCCCGCACCTCATGCGGCCGAGAGGCGTGCTGTGGAACCGCAACCGGGGGCTGACCCCCGGCGCCGAACTGATGATCGAATGCCTGGAAGATGCCGCCGAGCGGATCAGAAGGCGTTGCGCGGCCTGATCGTCAAGGCAGTGCCCAGGCATGGCGTTCGATCAGGGCGGAATGATGCTGCCCGTAATGGTTTCCCAGCAGCCGAGCGCTTCGACGGCCGGCGCTTCATACGGCTCCATGGGAGCGACCTGATCGGTCTGGTTGTCGCTGGAAAGCATGGTTGGCACTCCAAAAAGGTTTTCTGAAGAAAGCTCGACACTCGATAGTTGATGGGAAAACCATTCTATTGCAGCGAACTTCATCGCACCAGCCTGGCGCGGCTCGGGCGGTTGAGCGGGACGGCGGCCTTCAGTCCGGGGCGGAGCCCTCGACGATGCTTTCCAGCAACGGCATCAAGCGGACGGCGCCTGCGTAGGAAAGATGGTTGAAATCCCGATAAAGCGCCACGCCGCTCTGCGTGCCATAGCAATAGCCAGCACCTGAATTGCACAGGTACGGTACCGGATCCAGTATATGGACGGCAGGCGATGCAAGCTCGGCAAATACCGTGTCGACGAATGCCGTCCTTTCCCTGTGCTCTGCAAGCGGGCGGCGGATCGCGTCGGGATCGCCGCCGAAACGCATCAGCTTCGCCATCTGGTTGGGCACCCAATACCGATATATCGGCACCTGGCCCACGATGAACACGGCAATCCCGTGCTCGCGCAGCGTTGCCACCGTCTTGACGAAATTGCGCCTGAAGACATTGCGCGCATCGGCCGCGCTCCTGGACACCGTTTCTTCGTCTGCATAGTACGCGTCCCGCTGCCCGGCCCCCTGCAGCTGCTGTTCCCTGCCTTCGGTGAACTCTGTCCAGAAGGAGGCGAACACTACCTTCTTTATCTTGTTCCGGATCAGATAGTCGATCATTTCCCGATTCGACCGGTCGCATTGTGAATCGGCGAGCGACTCGTCGCGCGCTACGTTGTATACGCCCATTACGGGAATGCATCGGTATACCCAGAGATTCTGGCCGTGGCGGTTCGCAAGCTCCGCCAATACCGGCGCCACGACGCCTGCGTGGCTGTCGCCCCAGAGCACGATGTCCGGAGGCCTGTCGCCATGCATCGCCCCGACGGCCAGATGTGGAGACACACGGTGCGGGGTCAGCCTCTGCGGAGGTACGCGATAGGCCTCTGTGTACGCTTGCAGGACATCCTCCGGCATCCGATGCGGATAGCCGTGTCCCAGATCGATGACGACGCCAGCGCCGATCGCCGCCAGGATGCCTGCTCCAAACATGATGAGCGCGGGCCGCTGCCCGACTGCCGGCCCCCGAAATGGCCGTTCGATGTATCGGTAGGATCCCACGGATACCACGACGGAAATTGCCAATAGCGCCGCGACGGCAAGCGTGCCCAATGGCGAAGCCGAGACATATCGGGCAAAGACGAGCAATGGCCAGTGCCATAAATACAGGGAATAGGAAATCAATCCGACGCAGACCACCGCCCTTGCCGCCAATGCTCGATCAACCCAGGTCCGCCCAAGGCTTCCGCAGAAAATGACGGCGGCGGCTCCGGCACAGGCCAGGACGGACGACCAAGCCGAGAACACGGTGTTCCGGCCGAATCCGACGATGGCGATCAGAACGGCCAGCATGCCGGCCGCCGCCAGCGCTTCCCTTGCCCAGAATGGCCACTTCACCCCGGCTCGTGCGTCGGTCTCCCGGACCGCCAGCAGCACACCCAGCAACAGCTCCCAGGCGCGTGTCGGCAACAGGAAGAAGACAGCGTCGGGATCGACGATGATGAAGGATGCGCTCAAGCCCAGCGACAGCGCGATCGCGCCGAGCAATACCGGCGCCTGCCAGCGCTTCGACGCGCGCCACAGGAGCAGGAGCAGAGGCGGATAGAGAATGTAGAACTGCTCTTCCACCGACAATGACCAGCTGTGAAGCAGCGGCATCGTCTCCGCTTCTTCGTTGAAGTACCCGCTCTTCAGCCAGAAATACAGATTCGATGCGAATAGGGAAAGCGCCAGCAGGGAACGCCCGAAATTCTTGAAGTCGGTGGGCATCAAGATGAACGACGATGCGATCACGGTGAACACGATCACCGCAAGCAAGGCGGGCAAAATGCGCCTGGCCCGCCGAATCCAGAATTGCGCGAGGGAGAATGTCCCCGCGTCGCGCTGCCGGGCGATGCTTCTGGTAATGACGTAGCCGGAAATGACGAAGAAAATGTCTACGCCGACATAGCCGCCGCCGAAGCCGCGCCATCCCGCATGGTAGAGAACCACCGCGATGATGGCCACGGCGCGCAGACCATCGATTTCCGGTCGATATTGCGATCGCGTCGCTTGAATCATCTGTTCGGCTGGACGGATCGCGCTATTGCGGCGCGGCATCACCGGGAATCGGCCGAACCCGGCTCTGGATCGGCCTCGATCCGCAGACTCACCGTGAAATGGGCATGCACATTCGGATCGTCATGGCCGTCCAGAATCCTGCCCTCGACTTCCACCCAGGCGTGGCCAGGCAGGCCTCCATCGGTGGGAGTCTTACGAAAACCCTGCACCCACGTGGCGCGACGGCCGTCGTTCCTCAATGCCGCCAGCACGGCCAGCGAGCGGATCACGCAGGCGCCGGCCTGCGTGATCCTGGCCTTGCGCACTAGCGCGGTCGACCAGCGCGCGGCGCTGAGATAGCGGAGTTCGTCCCAGTGCATGCCGCGCCGGCGTTTCAAGCCTCGGACCACGTCGTGCGGATTGGAATGCCGGCGCAGGCTGCCCAGGACATCCAACAGGATCGGGGCGAACAGGACGAGATCGCGCAGCAGCCCGACCGCCTTGCCCAGGTAATAACGGGGGAAGTAGCCGTCACGCATCGCCGCCCGATCCAGCAGCAGGCGCGCAAGCAGACGCGAGCGCACCGTGTGCTCGAGAACGAGGCGCTGCCGCGCCGGATCGCAGATGGACAGGAAGGCTTCGAGGGAATGCCGCAGCCCCAGGACTGCCGCCCGGCGGCGCAGGCCGTCCATCGTCACCCGGCCCGACTCCAGCAGTACCTGCAGATCGAGATAGTCCGACGCCTTCAGGCGCCAATGATCCCCGCACCAGCCGCGGTTGATGACCAGACCCGCGAGCACCTGGCCGGTCCAGTCGAAAGCCGGGATGGACGGAGCGCCGTCCACGGCCAATTCCATGGAATGGGCTTCCAGTGCGGCATGCAGCGCCTTGCTCCGCCTGGCGTTCATGCTGCCCAGCGGCATCAGGCTGCGGTGGATGTCGGCAATCTTCCGGCCCTGGCCGTTCAACAGCGTGCCAGCGTTGTGGCTTTTGCTGTCGGGAGGAGCCGGAACGAACGCCCACCCCGCGGGCAGCCTCGAAACCGCCTCGGGCAGAGATTCAGGAGGAACGTACAGATCGATATCGCCATGCGAACGCATCAGGCGATCGGGATACGCGTGCTGGAATACGCCGCCCTTGAATGCGTAGTAGCGCATATCCGACGCGTTCCAGCACTGCCGCAGTTCTGCGAATGCCGTCTCGAGGACGGCCTTCTGCATTTTGTGCCGAGTGTATTCCAGCCCCAGCAGGCGGCGCAGCGAATGTCCGTCTGGCAGGACGCCGAACAGCCATCCGGTCAGTCTCCAGGCCCAGGCGTCTTCCGCTTGCAGATCGGTGAAGTTCCGCTCGGTAATGGCGATGCGGATACGTTGCATCGACGCCGTCTTGTGCTCCAGCCGGGAATTTTCCGGTGGAGCGATGGGGATCAAGGCATGCACTCGGCCTGGGCGGTCGAAGTACGGATCAGCCGGGGATGCCGGGACTACCCGTGACGGTTTCCCAACAGCCCAGCGCTTCGACGGCGGGGGCTTCGTAGGAAGGTTCTTGAGGCAAGGCCTCGCTGTTCTGGCCAGGGTTCGCAATCATCGCGGATACTCGGCGTAAAGTCGGTCGAACTTCATTTTATTTCACGGACGCCGCTTTGCGCCACCACTATAGTGCATCCCCTGATACACGCCGCCCAAGGATAACGGACGCCACCCATTGCTCATGGCTTCGGCGCGCCGCCGGAAGCAAAGGCTGGCCCACGGCCTCCCAAAGATACTGCGCCTGCGCGACCGCCGGCAGCGATGCCAGCGGGTAGGGCTGGAAATTCCGCAAATAGTGGATGGCGCCCAGGCGCAGCGGCGAGCTGGCCATGTCGCGGTGCCAGCGGATGTTCCAGAGGTGCTTGATGCCTTCCGGCGACGGCTCCCGTCCGCTGCTGGGCCGGGTATCCGCATGGACGTTGTCGGGCAGCAGCCGAACGTGCCGGTCTACGCTGGTGCACTCGCCGGAGCGCATATCCACCCACAGGGTATCCTCGGCCACGGCCATGGCGCCGCCGGCGAGCTGTTTCAGCAGATGCGTGGATTTGCCGCTGCCGCTGCGGCCGAGCACGGCAGTAACGCCGCCGCCGGCGGGCGCGATGTAGCCGCTCGCATGCAGCATCAGCACCCCGCGCGCGCGAATCGCCTCGATCACGGCCAGGTGCAAGGCAATGCGGGGGAAATCCCCCCAGTAGTCCAGGCGCAGGCCGGCTCCAACCTCGAGCCGGCAGCCTCCCGAGGACGAGCGCGCCAGCAAGGTCTGTCCGTCCAACAGTTGCACGTCGGCGGACTGGCCGGGCAGGAACGTGAGGGAACGCCAAGCGGACGGAGCGCAAGCCTCCTGCCTGCGTCCGGCCTCGTCGTCCAGCCGCCTCAAAGAAAGCGGGCCGTCCTGCCACAACGGCGCCAGGGACGGCAGCCGCTCCGCCACCCATTCCGCCACCTGCGCGGGGACGCTCTCGTCGCACTGCATCTTGCGGCGTTCAGGCTGCATCGTTCGCCGGCGGTTCGTCCGAATTCCGAATAGTGATCAGCGCGTGGCCGGCGAGCGACTGGGCCCATGCCGCGACATCGGCGCCGGCATGCTCCGCCGAAATCTTCCATGCCTGGACGAGGATCTGCGCGAGCGTCGCGGCATCGGCCGGACAGGCCCGCCACAGCAGGACACCGGTGGAATTGAGGCGAAACGCCTCTCCGGTGACCGAATTCATGATGACGCCCTCAGTGCCGAGATCGGTGAAAACGACATCCGGATTGAGCGTGATGCGGGAATTTGAAATGATGGTTGCCATAGGCTGTTACGGAACAGTCCGGTGATGATGATGGATCTCGGGCGGGCTTGCGGGGCCGCGCGCTGCGCACGCAGGCGGTCCGGGAGGAAAGCAGGAGCCCCGGAAAGTACCGCCTCCGGCATCCGGGCGCAACTCGCCGCCCCTGCTCACCCCAGCCACCGTCCCACCGCCGCCAGCACCCTCGCCGTTGCTCCCGTATACGCACCGCTGAACTGCAGCGCCGCCTCGCGCATGGCCTGCCGCCGTGCGGCGTCGTCGAGCAGCGCTAGCGCCTGGAGCCAGGCCTCGTCGACATCGGCTGCCCGCAACGCGGCCCGGGCAGCGATGGCGTCTTCGGATGCCTGCGAAAAATTGAAGGTATGGGGCCCCACGATGACAGGCACACCGCAGGCGGTGGCCTCGATGAGATTCTGGCCGCCCAGCGGCGCGAAGCTGCCGGCGACGATGGCGACGTCGGCCGCAGCATAGTAGAAGGGCATCTCGCCCAGGCTGTCGCCAAGCAGCACCACGGTACCGGGGGCGGCGGCCGGGAACGGCATGCCGGCCAGGCGCGAGCGCCGCTCCACGGCCAGGCCCGCGGCCTCGGCCATGGCCGCCACCTCGTCGAAACGCTGCGGATGGCGCGGAATCACCACGGCCAGCGGCCGGATCCCGCCGGCACTGGCGGGCATGGCGCGCACGGCGGCCAGGATGGCGGCCTCCTCGCCCTCGCGCGTGCTGGCCCAGGCGACCACCGGCCGGCCGAGACGCCGGCGCCAGTCAAGGCCGGCCTGGATCAGCTCCTGCGGCAAGCGCAGGTCGAATTTCAGATTGCCCACGACCCTGGGATCGCGCGCGCCGATTTCGCGCAGGCGGTCCGCATCGGCCTGGGTCTGCGCCAGGACGGCATCGAGACCGCCGTAGGTGCGGCGCGCCAGGCTGGCTACACGCCGGGTCTTGCGCGCCGATGCGGCCGACAGCCGCGCGCTGACCAGCGCCAAGGGCACGCCATGGCGGCGCCCCGCCGCCACCAGGTTCGGCCATACCTCGGTCTCGACCAGCAGGCCGCAGCGCGGCAGGAAATGGCGGTAGAAACGGCGCACCGCCCCGGGCATGTCGTAGGGCAGCCAGGCTTGGCGCAAACGGCCCTGAGCGATGTCCCGCTCGAACAGGCGGGCCCCTTCGGCACGGCCGGTGGCCGTCATGTGGGTCAGCAGCACGGGCAGGCCCCGATCCAGCAGGGCGAGCACCAGCGGCTGCGCCGCGCGGGTCTCGCCCAGGCTGACGGCATGCACCCATACCGGCGCGGCATGCTGCTCCGCCTTGGCAGCGCCGTAGAAACCGAAGCGCTCGGCGGGAAACACCCCGTACCCCGGTTCGCGCCGGGCGCGCCGCCAGATGCGCCAGAGCAGGAACGGCGTCGCCAGCCGCCACGCCAGCGTATACACGCCTTGCAGCAGCGCGCCTTTCATGGACGCCATGCCTCGGCGGCGCCCGGCCCGCGCCCCGGCTCCGCTGCCGGCAAGGCCTGGCCGATCGCCGCGAGCACCTGTTCGCACGACGGCGGCGTGCCCTTGCCGCCCAGGCTGGCCGTGAATGCCGCGCCGGTCACAGGCGCCAGCGCCGGATCGTAGTCGGCATAAATGCCTACCGTGGGCCGCCCCAGCGCGCCCGCCAGGTGCGTCAGGCCACTGTCGAGCCCCACCACCAGGGACGCGCCCGCCAGCACCCCGGCTGCGTCGGCCAGTCCCATGCGCGGCAGCGCCTGCGCCATATCGATACCGGAGATCAGCCGCTGCGCGCGTGCCTGCTCCTCCTCCGAGCCGGCGAACACCAGCGGCGCATAGCCCGCCACCGACAGCCGCTCCAGCACGATTCGCCAGGACGCCTCCGGCCAGAGCTTGGTCGCCCGGCTGGCGGACGGCATGATCGCCACATAGCGCATCGGCAGGCCGGCCGGCGGCTCGGCCCGGATGCCGAAATCCGGCGGGCCCTCCAGCGCGTACCCCAGCGACAAGGCCGCCAACTCGCGCATCCGCACCACTGCGGACTGCTCGAACACCACCCGGTGCCGATATCGATAGAAAAACGAAGCGAAAGGATCTCGCGCCGAGCGCAGGTCGCAGCCGTGCAGGGGGCCATGCGCCCAGCGCGCCACCAGCGCCGACTTCCACAAGCCCTGCATGTCGATCACCGCGTCGTAGCGCTCGGCCTGCAGCCGCCGGCGCAGCGCCAGGCGCTCGGCCTTGACCGGCGCCGACCACCAGGCCTTGCGCCAACGGCGCAAGGCGATGGGAATCACTTCGTTCAATTGCGGGTGCAAGGCAGGAATCGCCGCGAACGACTCCTCGGCGATCCAATCGATCCGGGCACCGGGAACATGGCGGACGATGTCGGAAACGGCAGGCAGCGCATGGACGATGTCGCCCATGGAAGAAGTCTTGACCAGAAGAATGCGTGGCACGGACGGAAGGCGGTCGGGCCTGGCGGTGGAAAGGGCGGATTTTAACCCGCGATGCCCTGCGGGCTGCCGGCGCGCGGCATCCGCCGGAACCTGGCCGCCAGCCCCCGAAGCCGGCGCAGCACGGCGGGCCAATCCTTCCCTGCCAACCGTCGCCGTACCGCCCGCATCAACCGGGCGTCGCCCCACGGCACGTCGAGGTGGAAGGCACCGACGTGCGACATGGCAAGCCCGGCATAGCGCTGGTGGAAATGCCCCCACCGCGTACCGGGCAGCGCCGGACGCTCGACGATCTGCGGCCGCATCGCGGCAGGGACGATGGCTTGCAGGCAGGCCTGGACCAGATCGTGGCCCGCGCCGCACGCCATGTGGGCGGTGCCGGTCAGGCGCGGATTGATCTCCAGCAGCCACGCTCTCTCCTGCTGATCGAGAATGAAATCGAAGCCATGGAATCCCGACAGCCCCATCCGGCTGGCGAGCTTGGTCACGGCATCCAGCATGCCGGCGTGCGCGATCCGCTCGACCACCACGGAAGGCCCTCTCTCCCGATGCGTGGCCAGCACCTTCAGCGAAAGGTGCGCAACGACCTCTCCCTTGATGCAGAAGATTGAACACGTCGCATCGGCTCCGGGGTGATACTGCTGCATGACGATGCTGCGACGATGGGCCGCCTCTCGATCGCAGGACAGATCGAACAGCCATGCGCGCAGCCGTCGATACGGCATGCGGAACGAGGACGGCCGCGCCGCCTCGTCCCTCGGCGCCGTCAACTGCCGGTACGCATGCCGCAACTCATCGTCGGAGTTGGCCACCCGCACCCCCGAGCCGGCGGACGAACCCTCTGCCTTGAGCACCACCGGAAAGCAGGCGGCGGGAGGACAGGCCGATTCTCTTTCGCCGTCCAGCACCCGGCCCTCCGGCTGCAAGAGATCTTCCCATTGGCCAACCCACTGGAAAAAGGCCGAACGGCTGGAAACGATGTCGAAATACGCGGGATCCCCGAGCGAGCGCTCCAGCAGCTCCCGGGTTTCAGGCGCCGCTCGCCACAACGCGTGCAGCATCCGGGCCGCTACGTCGCCGCAGGGAATGACGATGGAAGGCCGCTCGGCCGCCAGGATGCGCCGCAAATCCTCCTGGGGCGACAGCGAGAGAGACGGGCGCAAATGCCTGGCGCCGGTCACGTACGCCAGCAAGTGGTATCTGGAGCAATAGGCGATGACCTGGACACCCTGCTCCACGAATGCCCATGCCAGCAAAGCCCCGATATCGCCATGCCCTTCCCCCACCAGCAAGACCGGGCCGGGCAGAACAACGGAAGACGGGATGGACATGGGCTGGCGCAGCGGCAATCTGCTTAGAATCGCGACCGCTTATTGTAACAACCAGTTTCAATTCGCGATAGCGATGCTGCGGCCAGGCTACACCCCGCCGTTCTCCCACTGCGCCACCCAGTAGGCCGTCGATGCGTCATGCCCCTCGGCCAACCGCCCACTCGTCAGTTCGGCGGCAATGCCCGTGGCCAGGATCTTGCCGTACTCCACGCCCCATTGGTCGAAGGGGTTGATTCCCCACAACACGCCCTGCACGAACACCTTGTGCTCGTACAAGGCCAGCAGCGCGCCGAGCGCATGGGCGTTCAGGCGCGGCAGGACGATGAGGCTGGAAGGCCGGCCGCCGGGATGCGCCTTGTGGCGGGCCAGCCAGGCCGCGCGCGCGGCATCCGGTTCCTTGGCCGCCAACTCGGCCTGCAGCGTCTGAGCGCTCTTGCCCTTGAGCAAGGCCTCGCGCTGGGCCAGGCAATTGGCCACCAGCAGGCGGTGATGCTCCGGAAAAGGATGATCGGCATCGCGGCAGATGATGAAGTCCACCGGCGCGCCCTCCGGCCCCTGGTGCAGCCACTGGAAAAACGTATGCTGGCCGTCGGTACCGGGCATGCCCCACACCACCGGGCCCGTCGGCAGCGAAACCGGGCGGCCCGCCCGATCCACCGACTTGCCCAGCGATTCCATCTCGAGCTGCTGCAGATAAGGCACCAAATGCATCAGCCGGGCATCGTAGGGCGCGATATTCAGCGATGCATAGCCGTACACATTGCGGTTGACCAGCCCGGTCAGCGCCATTTGCACCGGCATATTGTTTTCCGGCGGCGCCGTGGCGAAATGCTCGTCCATCGCCGCCGCCCCCTGGCGCAGCCCGTCTAGCGCTTCGGCGCCTAGCGCGAGCGCGATCGGCAGGCCGATCGACGACCACACCGAATAGCGTCCACCGGCCCATTCCCAGAACCGGAAGATCCGTTCCGGCGCCACGCCCATGCCTCGGGCCGCCTCCGGATTGGCGGTCACAGCGACCACCTGGGCCCACGGCTCGGCAATGCCGGCCTCGCGCAGCCATTGCAGCGCGCGCTGCGCATTGCTCATGGTCTCGACCGTCGTGAACGACTTGGACGACACCACCACCAGCGTACGATGCGGATCCAGGCCCAACAGGCCCGCCTCGATCGCGTGTCCGTCGATATTGGCCACGAAACGCATCTCGCGGCGCGTTCCGGCATAGCCCAGCGCCGCCACCACCAGCTTGGGGCCCCAGTCGCTGCCGCCTATGCCGATATGCACCACGCTGTCGAAGCGCCCTTCGGCGTCCAGGTGCCGCACGAAGGCCCGCAGCCTGTCCTGCTCGTCGCGCACCTTGGCTGCCGCCATCCCGGGTGGCTCTTCCGCCCGCAGCGCGGTATGCCAGGCAGCGCGCTGCTCCGTGCCGTTGACCGCGCTGCCCTGCAACAGGCGGCTGCGCCAATCGTCGAAATCCCGCGCGACCAGCAGCGCCAGTCCGGCGGCGCGCAGCGCCGGCGACTGCGCCTGCGTGCTGAGGTCGAGCGACAGGCCCGCCGCCTGCAGCACGCGCAGCGTGCCGCCGCGCCGGTCCGCCTGCCCGGCAGCCTCGGCAAACGCCTGCCACGCAGGCAGCTCCGCCAACGGCATCTCTACCCGGGCCCCACCGGATTCGCGCTCGGTCATCGCCATCCTGTCCCTTGCCCTCAAAACGGCAGCTTGGCGCCCGGAGCGACCCGCAGCAACTGGGTACGAAAATCCTGCTGGATACGCGCCAGCGCGGCAGCGTCGTCGGCTTCGAAGCGCAACACCACCACCGGCGTCGTATTCGACGCCCGAGCCAGGCCGAAGCCATCGGCATACTCGACCCGCACGCCATCGATCGTGATCACGTCGCGCGCACCGGTGAACTGCCCCTGCTCCTGCAGGCGCTTGACGACTTCGAACTGTTCGCCCTCGGACGTTTCCATCTTCAGCTCCGGCGTCGAGGTCGCCTGCGGCAGCGCCTCGAGCACCGCGGAAGGATCTTCCGAGCGCGACACGATCTCCAGCAGGCGCGCGCCCGTATACAGGCCGTCGTCGAACCCGTACCAGCGCTCCTTGAAGAAGGTATGCCCGCTCATCTCGCCCGCCAGGGGCGCGCCCGACTCCTTGAGCTTGGCCTTGACCAGCGAATGCCCGGTCTTCCACATCACCGGCTTGCCGCCCGCCGCGCGCACCTCTTGCGCCACATAGCGGCTGCACTTCACGTCGTAGATGATCTCCGCGCCCGGATTGCGCGACAGCACGTCGCGCGCATACAGGATCAACTGGCGATCCGGCCAGATGATCTGGCCCGACTTCGTCACCACGCCCAGCCGGTCGCCGTCGCCGTCGAACGCCAGGCCCAGCTCGCAATCGGTCTCGGCCAGGCTGCGCTTCAAGTCTTCCAGATTGTGCGGATCGGCCGGATCCGGATGGTGGTTGGGGAAAGTGCCGTCCACATCGGTAAACAGCTCGACCACCTCGCAGCCCAGGGCCTTGAACAGCCGCACCGCCACCGGCCCGGCCACGCCATTGCCCGCGTCCACGGCAATCTTCATCTTGCGGGCCAGCTTCACGTCGCCGGTAATGCGCGCCAGGTAATCCGGCACCGGATCCCATTCCCTGCGCGTGCCGCGCACCGCCGCATCGCCCCCTTCGTCCTTGAGCATGGGATCGCGCAGCGCAGTGATCGCATCGCCATACAGCGTCGTACCGGCCATCATCATCTTGAAGCCGTTGTACTCGGGCGGATTATGGCTGCCCGTAATCGCCACGCCCGAGCCGGTGCCGCCCACGTGGGCCGCGTAATAGACCAGCGGGGTCGGCACCATGCCGATATCCAGCACGTTCACGCCGCCGGCCATCAGGCCCGCCTGCAGCGCCTCCGACAGCCCGGGCCCGCTCAGCCGGCCATCGCGGCCGATCACGACCTCCTGGACACCCTGGCGCCGAGCTTCGATGGCCAAGGCCGCGCCCAGGCGGCGCGCGAAGTCCGGGCTCAGGGGCGTGGGGACGACGCCCCGAATGTCGTAGGCCTTGAAGGCGGACGCGGCAATATCCGCAGGCGAAGAATGGGAAGTCCCCACGAAAGGCTCCTGATATAAACGCAACAATTACACGAACTATAGAGGATACAATCCCGCGCTTATGCTTTTTTTCATTACACGTAACCTACGTTACGTCCGACAACCCGCGTAGCGCCGCAGAAACGGATGCATACACGCCAGCGGGCGGAAGTCGTCTATAAGAATTACGTGACAAACGGACCTCCAAACCAGGCCGTCTCCATTTTTAAATAATAAAAAACGAGGCGTCGGCACTCGCAGCCAGCCGTAGGGACCATGTTCAACTTTGCTTGCAGCTTCGTCATTTCCCTTTTGGCTACCGCGCTCGTCATGCAGGCAGGCCGCTATAGCCGGGCCGCCATCGACCTGGATATGGACGGCGCCCAGCGCTTCCATGCCCGTCCGGTTCCACGCATAGGCGGTATCGGCCTGGTCGTAGCCTGTAGCACCGCCACTGCGGCGCTCGCATATTGGGACCCCTTCCTGGCCAGCCTTCTGGCCATATTGCTGTTCTGTTCCGCGATGGTTTTCGTGGCGGGGCTGGCCGAAGATCTCACCAAGCAGGTCCGGCCCGCCATCCGCCTGGCCAGCGCCTTCGCCAGTGCCGGCCTGGCCGCCGCGCTGCTCCAGGCCTGTATCACCAGAGTAGGCATCGCCGGCCTCGACGCCTATCTCGCCCTGCCGCTGGTCGGCGCGCTGGCCGCCGTCCTGTGCACCGCGGCCCTGGTCAACGCCGTCAATATCATCGATGGCTTCAATGGCCTGGCCGGCGTCACCAGCCTGGCCATGTCGGGCTCGCTGGCCTATGTCGCATTGCAAGTGAACGACCCATTCGTGCTGGCCGGCGCCCTCATCCTGTGCGGCGCCCTGCTCGGCTTCCTGGTCTGGAACTACCCGCGCGGCCTCGTATTCCTCGGCGATGGCGGCGCCTACTTCGTCGGTTTCATGCTGGCCCAGCTGGGCATCCTGCTGGTGGCCCGCAATCCCCAGGTCTCGGCCTGGTACCCGGCTCTGCTGTTCATCTACCCCATATTCGAGACCGCCTTCTCGATCTACCGCAAGAAGCTGGTTCGCGGGATCTCCCCCAGCATCCCGGACGGCATGCACCTGCACATGCTCATCTACAAGCGCGTCATACGCTGGATGGCCCCCGGCCACGACACCGTCCTGCAGACGCGTCGCAACGCCGCCACCTCGCCGTATCTGTGGGGCTTGAGCCTGCTTTCCATCGTGCCGGCAACGCTGGGCTGGCAGTACGGGAGCCTGCTGGCGGCATTCCTCGCGCTCTTTATTGCCGCCTACCTGTGGCTGTATACCGCCATCGTGCGATTCCGGACACCTAAATGGATGGTGCTGCGGGGCACCAAAGTCTCCCAGTCCTACCACACATAGAACGCGGTTTAACGGGTAAAACCTGCCCGAAACCGTTAGCACGAAAACATTAACAAAACGGCGTAACTATGCGTAACAACACCTCTCCTGGGAAAACCGGTCAGGAAAGGACACGTTGTGCCTTTATTTTGGACAATCTCCGCATTTTGTTACAATCCGGACATAGAACGTAATAGTCCGCCCTCTATCCTGTCTGCCTGCAGTTTGCTCCGTCAGCGGCGGCCCTCCCGAGATAACAGCCGCGCCGGCTTTTACGCCCCTCATACCGCTTCCAGCGCATTTCCGAACCAGGAATACGCTGGGGGTTTGTTGTCTTCGGCGCCGGACGAACCACCAAGCAGGACGCACGAAAAACAGGGAAGAATCATGGCGGCAGCAAAAGCAAAATATTTTGGCACCGACGGCATACGCGGCAAGGTGGGAGGAGAACTCATCAATCCCGCCCTCGCGCTGAAACTCGGCCATGCCGCCGGCCGCGTCCTGCTCCAAGGCGCACCCGCAGGAACCCGGCCCACCGTCCTGATCGGCAAAGACACCCGCATTTCGGGCTATATGCTCGAATCCGCCCTGGAAGCGGGGCTCTCGTCGGCCGGCGTCGACGTGGTACTGGCCGGCCCTATCCCCACCCCGGCCGTCGCCTACCTCACGCGCGCGCTGCGCATGTCGGCCGGCATCGTCATCAGCGCCTCCCACAATCCCTACGGCGACAACGGCATCAAGTTCTTTTCAGCCCAGGGCACCAAACTGCCCGAGGCGCTCGAACAGGCCATCGAAGCCGCCATCGAACAGCCCATGGCTTGCATGCCCTCCGAGGGCCTGGGCCGCGTCAAGCGCCTGGACGACGCCGCAGGCCGCTACATCGAATTCTGCAAAGCCAGCTTCCCTCATGACATGACGCTGGGCGGCCTCAAGATCGTCGTCGATGCCGCCCACGGCGCGGCCTACCACATCGCCCCCGACGTCTTCCGCGAACTGGGCGCAAATGTCGTCGGCATTGGCTGCGAGCCCAACGGCTTCAACATCAACGAAAAAGTCGGCGCCACCCATCCCGAGGCCTTGGCAGCCGAAGTCAGGAAACACCAGGCCGACCTCGGCATCGCCCTGGACGGCGACGCCGACCGCATCCAGGTCGTGGACGCCGGCGGCCGCATCTACAATGGCGACGAACTGCTCTACGTGATCGTGCGCGACCGCATGTCCCGCGGTCCGGTGGCCGGCGTGGCCGGCACCGTCATGACCAACTACGCCTTCGAGCGGCGCATGGCCGAGCTCGGCGTCGACTTCGTCCGCACCGCCGTCGGCGACAAACACGTCATGGCGGCGCTGCAGGAAAAGGGCTGGCTGTTCGGCGGCGAAAGCTCCGGCCATATTCTCTGCCTGGACCGCCACAGCACCGGCGACGGCATCATTGCAGGGCTGCAGGTCGTCGCAGCCATGAAGCGCGCCCACAAAAACCTGCCCGCACTAACCTCCGAATTGCAGCTGTTGCCGCAGAAACTGGTGAACGTCAGGCTTCAACCGAACCTGGAATGGGAATCCCATGCCGGACTGGCGCAAGCGTACCGGGACGTCACGGCCACGCTGAAAGGCCGCGGGCGTGTATTGATCCGGCCCTCGGGAACGGAGCCCAAGCTACGCCTGATGGTCGAGGCCGAAGAAGAATTGCTGGCCGCGAAATGCGTCGACCGGCTTGCCAATAGCCTGTCTCCCTCTCATGCATGAGTTTCTTACCGTTTTTTTAACGAAACATTTTTTGGACGGATGTTCTGCCCTTTCATCAATCCCCCAAACCAAGGATGGCATCCTGTTCGGATGCTGCGATAATTACCCCTCTTTGGGCTCGGCGGCCAACAGCCTGTGCCCAGTTCCGCAAGCTTGAGCCACACCGCCGATGAGCAACATGATCGTCCCTGAAATCTGGCAGAAAGGCGGCACCGCAGCCATTCTGGCTTTCTTTGCGGTACTGCTGCTGCTGCCGGTCGCACGCCGTTTCCAGTTGCTGGATTTCCCCGCCGGCCGCAAAGACCACCAACAACCCACGCCGGTCATCGGCGGCCTGGCCATGGGTATCGGCATCTTCGCGGCAGAAGCTCTTTACCAATTGGGTACAGGCGAGTTCAGCCAGGAAATCCTGGCCTACGCGACAGGCGGCGCGTTGCTGCTGGCAATCGGCCAGCTCGACGACAAATACGATCTGCCCTGGTGGCTGCGCATCTGCGCGCAGGCAATCGCAGCCCTCATCACCGCAACCTGGGGCGACGTCCGCGCCGAGCACCTCGGTCCGCTGCTGGGGCTGGGTACGGTCTCCCTGGGAGACTGGTCCATTCCCTTCACCGTTTTCGCCACGGTCGGGCTCATCAACGCGCTCAACATGATCGACGGCATGGACGGTTTTGCGGGTTCGCTCTGCCTGACCGCGCTGCTGATGCTCGGCGCGGCGGCCCTGTATTCGGGGAATACGCCGCTGGCCGCAGACATCGCTCCCCTGTGCGGCGCCCTCCTGGCCTTCCTGTACTTCAACATGCGTTTCCCTTGGCGCAAACGCGCCAAGGTCTTCATGGGCAACGGCGGCAGCGCCTTCCTCGGCTTCACGGTGGCCTGGGTCGCATTCCGACTCACCCAGACGCCGGGCCATCCCGTCTCCCCCACGCTGGCCCTGTGGCTGGTCCCGATCCCGCTGATCGACTGCCTGGTGGTCATGACGCACCGCATTCGCCGCGGCACATCGCCCTTCAAGGCCGACCACAACCATATCCATCACCTGATGCGCGATGCGGGCGTCAGCCCGATGCGGACCATCGTGACCGTATGCCTGTTCAGCCTGCTCACCGGCCTGGCCGCCGCCCAGTCGCTGCGGGCCGGTTTCAACGACACGCCCTTGCTCGTGGCATTCGCCGGGCTGCTGGTGCTGTGGCATTGGGTCACTTCCAAGCGCGGGCGTGCATTGGCCCTGCTGCGGCCGCTCGGCCGCAGCAAAGAGGAGGAGGGTATCGCACGCGCGGCAGAGGCCGCCGGCCCCATTTCCATGGAAAGCGACGCCGGATAACTCCGTTTCCCATGAAGACCTTCTCCACCGACCTCAACCTGGTGAGCCGATCCAGCGGCCGCATCGTTCATGACATGAACGCATACTGCAACCTGACCAGCGAGGACGAAATCCAACACCGCATCTATAAATTGCTGGAAGCCCGGCCCGAAATATCGCAACGTGAACTGGCCGATGCGCTGGGCATCAGCCTTGGCCGCACCAATTATTGCCTGAAGGCGCTGGTGCGCAAGGGCTTGGTCAAAATGGAAAATTTCCGGCGCAACGGCAACAAGCTGAGCTACGCGTATTTGCTCACCCCCACCGGCATGTCCGACAAAATCCGGCTGACGCATAAATTTCTCCAGCGCAAGCGTGCCGAATACGATGCGCTTCGAACAGAAATCCAGGAATTGGAACAAGACATCGGCAAACTGAACCGGTCTCCAGTTCTCGCCCCTCATCCCCCATTAACCACCGCCAACAAGAAAGCATGACCTCATCAGACATCCAACTCGCCGTCGTAGGACTGGGCTACGTCGGCCTGCCGCTGGCCGTGGAATTCGGCAAACAACGATCTGTCCTGGGCTTCGACATCAATACTAGGCGCATCGACGCCCTGCGCGCCGGGCATGACGCCACGCGCGAAGTCAGCGATGAGGAATTGCGCGAAGCCTCCGGGCTGCGCTATAGCGCGGACCCCGAAGACCTGCGCGCGTGCAACGTATTCATCGTCACCGTTCCGACTCCGATCGACGAGCACAAGCGGCCGGACCTGACTCCTCTCGTCAAGGCCTCGGAAACGCTGGGCAAGATCCTCAAGCGCGGCGACATCGTCATCTACGAATCGACGGTCTACCCCGGCGCCACCGAAGAAGACTGCGTTCCCGTGCTAGAGCGCCATTCCGGATTGAAATTCAATGTGGATTTCTTCGCCGGCTATAGCCCTGAGCGGATCAACCCCGGCGACAAGGAGCATCGCGTTGCCTCGATCCGCAAGGTCACCTCCGGCTCGACACCCGAGGTCGCGGAACTGGTGGACCAGCTCTACCGCCAGATCATCACCGCCGGCACTCACAAGGCCGAGAGCATACGCGTGGCCGAAGCTGCTAAGGTCATCGAGAACACTCAGCGCGACCTGAACATCGCTCTCATCAACGAGCTCGCCATCATCTTCAACCGCATGGGCATCGACACCGAGGCCGTGCTACAGGCCGCCGGCACCAAGTGGAACTTCCTGCCCTTCCGCCCGGGCCTGGTCGGCGGCCACTGCATAGGCGTGGACCCTTATTACCTGACGCACAAAGCACAAAGCATCGGCTACCACCCCGAAATCATCCTGGCCGGCCGTCGCCTGAACGACGGCATGGGCGCTTATGTGGTCTCGCAACTTGTCAAGGCCATGCTCAAGCGCCGCATCCAGGTCGAAGGCGCTCGCGTCCTCGTCATGGGCCTGACCTTCAAGGAAAACTGCCCCGACCTGCGCAACACCCGCATCGTCGACATCGTCAAGGAACTGTGCGACTACAACATCACCGCCGATGTCTACGACCCCTGGGTCAGCGCCGACGAAGCCCGCCACGAGTACGGCATCAGCCCCGTGGCGCAACCCGAACCGGGCAGTTACGACGCCGTCATCCTGGCCGTAGCCCACGACCAGTTCAAGGCCATGGGCGATGCCGACATCCGCGCCCTGGGCAAGCCTGAACACGTCTTGTACGACCTGAAATACGTGCTGCCTCGGCATACTGCCGATCTGCGCCTGTAAAGAAGCTGCTCCATGACGACTTATACCGAACTTCAAAGTACCCTGCGCGCTCAACCCGCCACGTGGCTCATTACTGGCGTGGCGGGCTTTATAGGCAGCAATTTGCTGGAAACCCTGCTCAAGCTGGACCAGCAGGTGATAGGGCTGGACAATTTTGCGACAGGACACCAGCGCAACCTGGATGAAGTCCAGACGCTGGTAAGCGTCGAACAATGGGCCCGCTTCCGCTTCATCCGCGGCGACATCCGCAATCTCGACGATTGCCGCCAAGCATGCACAGGCGTCGAATACATTCTGCACCAGGCTGCGTTGGGCTCGGTGCCTCGCAGTCTGGCCGATCCCATTGCCACGAACGCGACCAATATCGACGGCTTCTTGAACATGCTGGTCGCAGCGCGCGATGCCGAAGTGAAAAGCTTCACGTATGCGGCCAGCAGTTCGACCTATGGCGACCATCCCGGCCTGCCCAAGGTGGAGGACACCATAGGCAAGCCTCTCTCACCCTATGCGGTCACGAAGTACGTGAACGAACTTTATGCGGACGTGTTCGCGCGCTGCTATGGGTTCAAGGCTGTCGGGCTGCGGTATTTCAACGTATTCGGACCGCGTCAGGATCCGGACGGCGCCTATGCCGCGGTTATACCCAAATGGACCGCGGCAATGATCAAAGGAGATGCGCTTCATATCAATGGAGATGGCGAGACCAGCCGCGATTTCTGCTTTATTTCAAATGCCGTACAAGCCAACCTGCTGGCTGCCACGGCAACCGCGGAAGCAACCAACCAAGTTTACAACGTCGCAGTAGGTGGGCGCACTTCGTTAAACCAGCTTTTTGGGGCTCTACGGGAAGCCCTCGGCGCCAATGGTATTGGTTACACAGCCAAACCAATTTATCGAGACTTCCGCGCTGGAGACGTGCGCCATTCGCAGGCCGATATCGGCAAAGCGGCCCACTTGCTCCACTACGCCCCTACCCACGACATCATATCCGGTATTCATGCCGCAATGCCTTGGTACATTAAATTCCTGAGTATCACCGCCAAGCCATCAGCTGCGTAATGCCCTAGATGCGATTTCATCCCCCTTCAGGTAGAAGCCACGCTTGGCGAACCCCAAGCAAGGCTCGGATTCGCTCCAACTTTCCCTCGGCTCTGGAAAATGAAAATTCTTTTAACAGGGGCAGCCGGATTCATCGGCATGCATACGGCGCTGCGATTACTTGATCGCGGAGATGAAGTAATCGGTGTTGACAATCTAAACGACTATTATGAAGTCGCATTAAAAGAAAGTCGCTTATCCCGCCTTCTCCCTCACCCTGGATTCTCTTTTCTCAAGTTGAATGTAGAGGACAGAGAGGGCATGTCTGGGGCGTTTTCGAAAGAAAAGCCTGAACGGGTCATCCATTTGGCGGCTCAGGCGGGAGTGCGCTATTCACTTCAAAACCCCTACGCCTACATCGACGCAAATCTTCAAGGTTTCCTCAACATTCTTGAGGGATGCCGCGCGCAGAACGTTGAGCATTTGGCATATGCGAGCAGCTCGAGCGTATACGGGGGGAATACGGCTCTTCCGTTTTCTGAACACCAGAACATAGACCATCCCGTGAGTCTGTATGCGGCGACGAAGAAAGCCAATGAACTGATGGCCCACACATACAGCCATCTTTTCCAGATACCAACAAGCGGATTACGCTTTTTCACGGTCTATGGACCGTGGGGGCGACCGGATATGGCGCTCTTTATTTTTACCCGGGCAATACTGGAAGGCCGTCCGATCGACATATTCAACAACGGTCTGATGACACGCGACTTTACTTACATCGACGACATTGTCGAAGGAGTCATTCGGGTCATCGACAAACCTGCAGAACGAGCTCCCGAGTTCGACCCGAGCCATCCCGATCCTGCAATCAGTAACGCCCCATATCGTGTCTTTAATATAGGTAACATGCAACCAACGCCTCTAATGGACTATGTCCATGCGCTAGAGGAGGCGATAGGGATAGAGGCGAAGAAGAACTATCTTCCAATGCAGCCTGGCGATGTACCCGCTACAGCCGCGGATACATCCGAGCTCGACAAATGGGTGGGATTCAAGCCGAACACCCCGGTAAAAGAAGGTGTTCGTCGTTTTGTTGAATGGTATCGGCAGTATTACAACATATTATGAAAATTTCCATATTTGGCACGGGCTACGTAGGACTTGTCTCTGGGGCTTGCCTTGCGGACGTCGGGCACAATGTCTTGTGCATGGATGTTGACGCTCAAAAAATCGACCGTCTCAATCAAGGTGAACTCCCGATCTGGGAGCCGGGGCTTGACACGCTGGTCGCTCGAAACGTAGAAGAGGGTCGCCTTAGCTTCAGTTCAGATGTTGAACATGCGGTACAGCACGCCGACATACAGTTCATTGCAGTAGGAACTCCTCCGGATGAAGATGGCTCGGCAGACCTCAAATACGTTATTGCGGTTGCCGAATCCATAGCTCGCCACATGGATCGATACAAAGTAATCATTAACAAATCCACCGTTCCCGTCGGCACCGCGGATAAAGTTCAGAAGGCGGTTGAACAAATTCTGGAAAACCGTAACGCGAAAATTTATTTTGACATCGTTTCCAACCCGGAATTTCTCAAAGAAGGAGCGGCAATCGCCGATTTTCTTAAACCAGACCGAATCATCGTGGGCACCGGCTCGCCCCGGGCACAAGCGCTGATGAAAGAACTGTACGAGCCATTCAATCGTAACCACGAACGAACACAATTCATGGACGTGCGCAGCGCAGAACTTACCAAATATGCTGCAAACGCTATGTTAGCAACCAAAATTAGCTTCATGAACGAGCTCGCGAACCTAGCAGAGCGGTTAGGCGCGGACATCGAGGAAGTTCGCAAGGGAATCAGTTCGGATCCCCGCATCGGGTTCCATTTCAACTATCCGGGTTGCGGTTATGGCGGCAGTTGCTTTCCTAAGGATGTTCAAGCTCTGGAGCGGACGGCGGCTCAAATTGGCTATGACGCACAATTGCTGAAGGCAGTAGAAGCAGTCAATAACCGCCAAAAAACCATTCTTTTTTCGAAGCTTGCCAAGCACTTCGGAGATGCGCCTGACTCCCTCGCCGGAAAAACCATTGCCGTGTGGGGCCTGGCATTCAAACCAAACACTGACGACATGCGTGAGGCTCCCAGCAGAGTACTGATCGAAGCTCTATGGGAAGCAGGCGCAAAAGTTCAAGCATTCGATCCGGTAGCCATGAACGAAGCCCGACGCATCTACGGTATGCGCCAAGACTTTCATCTGGCTGAAGACAAGTACAGTGCCCTGAACTATGCCGACGCTCTGGTCATATGCACGGAATGGCAACAATTTCGAGCGCCTGACTTTGACGAAATTGCTACCCGCATGCCCTCAAAGCTCATCATAGACGGGCGAAACTTGTTCCAGCCAGACCGGTTGAAGACCCTTGGATGGACGTATGTAAGCATCGGGCGAGAAATTTGATGCCATAAGGAGCTTCCATCGACATTGAAGCGGCAAATGCCCGAAAGGTATAAGGCAGCATTACGATGCTGGGGCCCCAGCATCTTTTCTAAATAAATGGCCAACTTGACCAAAATATTCACGTGACAGGATATTCGAAAGCACACACCATCGGACGAAGACTTCTGTCCCGATTCGGAGGCGGAGGTGGTGGCCGGCTGATGGCGGTCGCCTGCAGCCTTTTATCCTCGGTAGTCCTTGCTCGAGCCCTTGGGCCTGACCAATATGGCCTCTATGCATTGGCGCTATCCGTCGTATCCATGTTGGCGCTAGCGGTGCATCTTGGCCTTCCCAATCTGGTCATTCGCGAAACCGGGCGAGCTCTCGCTACTGAAGAATTTTCGTTGATGCGCGGCATTCGGGTATGGGCAGCGGGAATCATGCTATGCACCGGCATCCTCGTTGCAGGTGGCTTCCTGGCTTGGCTCTACATCTATCCCTCGTTAGCCGAGGCTCGCCGATCAGCGTTTCTTGCCGCAGCTCCTCTCATCATCCTTTTGGCCATCGCGACGGTATCGAGTGGTGTACTTACCGGCTTGAGGAAAATTCTCTGGGGTGTCTTACCTAATCAAGTCGTACGTCCCGTGCTACTTTCGCTAGCCGTACTACTCTGGATTCTTCTCGGACGACCGATCGATGCAGTAAATACCATGCAAATGCACACTGTGGTAGCTGCACTAACAATCATAATTGGTCTTACTGCAATCCGGCATTACAGTCCGAATCTCCATAAATTCAGAATAGCGCTCAATAAGAAAAACTGGCAATCCGCGCTAATTCCACTGACACTCGTCGTGGCTATCCAACTGATCAGCACAAATACCGACCTAATATTACTGGCCATATCCGTACAAGATGCCGAAATCGGCCGATATCGCATAGCAGTTTCCATAGCCCAAATAGCCATGTTTGGGATGACTGTTGGACAAGTGGTCCTGCAAGCACACGCCGCGGGCCTTCATGCGACCGGCCAGCATGACGCACTTCAAAAAATCGTCAAAGAAGCATCGCGCCTGGGATTTGGCTTAGTTGCCCTGGCAACCCTTATACTGATTCCATTTGGCAAACCGCTGCTAGGCCTTGTCTTCGGCCAACAATTCGCCCTCGCCGCAACTCCGCTCGCCATTATCCTGATTGGAAAACTTATCACCGCATACGTAGGCGCTTCTGAAGTCATGCTAGCCATGGGGGGAGAAGAAAAAATCCTCCTCTGGGCAAACATCAGTAGTTTAGTAGTAAAAGTGCTCAGTTGCGTAATTCTAATCCCGCTATATGGGGTAGAAGGGGCGGCCGCCGCCACAACTCTTTCAACAGCCCTGGCAGCCGTTCTAACTGCAGTTGCCGTGAAACGCAGGCTGCACCTTTCGACCACCGCATTCTAGGCACATACCAGACGCCTGCCGCTCGCGACCTGGCTCTTTAGCAGAAAAGGAAAAATTTTTAAATGACCGCGCTCGACACCAATAGCCAGGTATTTAATAAAAACGAATCTATCCGATCGGACAAGAGACTACCTAATTTTCTTATTTACTCAATCCAGGGTTGGACTGATATGTGGGTCAGCAAGCACTGGATTGCTGCGGCCCTCGCCGAACACGGGAATGTCTACTTTGTAGAACCATATCGCGGAGCATTTTTGCGCGGCAGGGGAGCAAAACTAAAAGATTTCTTCAATGGCCCCCGCTTCCGGATGGAGAGCAAAGTCAATGTTGTTACAATGACAAGCCCCCCTGGCTATTACAGCGGTCCGGGTTGGTACCGCGCCCTATCGCGCGGTCTCATGAAAGCTCAAACATCCCGCCTCCGCCGCAAACTCGGTGGCGGCCCGACATATGTTCTCACTTTCGATTATCGCAGCGAGCCACTCATTCGAGAACTGGGCTCAGTAGAACGAGTGCTCTACTATGCGATCGACATCATATCCAGTCACAAGAACGATCCTTGGTGGCCCGAATCATCACTGATACGCACAGCAGACGCTGTACTTACAACAAGTCAACGCCACAAGGACAGACTGATCAATTCCTTTGGGAGGCAAGACATTGAGGTAGTGCCTCACGGCGTGGACTTTATCAATGCCGCCAAGGTTTCTCCGCAGCAGCCGATAGAGTCCAAAAACAAAAAAAACGTCATCGGCTACACAGGGTCAATTCACGACACCTATGTCAATTTTGATGTCATCCGAACTGTTGCAACGCAAAAACCGGACTGGGAATTTGTTTTTATCGGCCCCGTCAATCGAAACGCTCTTTCTGTTGGAGCGTCAGAACGCATTCAGCAAATTGCCTCGCTTCCGAACGTAAAATTTCTGGGTGCCAAACCCTACCAGGAACTTCCCGGCTACATCTCGAGCTTTGACGTCTGCATAATGCCCTATGCGTTAACCGTCGACAACGAACCATTCAAGACGCTAAACTACTTTGCGCAAGGAAAGCCGGTAGTTGCTGCCGACGTCCCCGGTGTTTCGGAGTACCAGCACTTGCTCTACACATACAGGACTGCGGAAGAAATGATTATCGGGGTTGAAAAAGCTTTGGCGGAATCAACCGACTTCCCTCTTAAGGCCGAACGCATCGAATTCGCCAGGCAACGAGATTTCTCCCAAGTCGGCCGTAAATTGATGCAACTCTTCGGCTTAGCCTAAGCATAAACACCGCGACAGCGCTTCATTTGACAGACAAAGCCGATAACAAAATTCTCGACTTCTTCTGTCGAAGCAGTCCACCCGAGTTAGGGGTGAGTTCCCGGAAATTCACTTAGACGCATCAAGCGCAGCTTGAAAAGTTGACCCTTCTCCTGTCGACATAAACTCCCGCGCGGCCTGCTTCGCCCCAAACACGTTTATGTGTCTTCCGTCATAACTATACGGTACGCCGGCGCGGGTAAGATTGGAGGTCGCGCCTGCCGAAAACAGCGTATCTCGTTTCAAGAAAATAACATTGCTGTACTTCTTCGCTTCATTCTCAACCAAAGCATTAGCTTCTTCAACGAGGCGGTCAGAGTTGGTGGATATATTTTCAATATTGAAAGATACACCTTGAAGAGCACTCTTTTTATATAAGAACATTATATTTTCATCAAATCTCTTTGGAGAGGGCATGATAACAACAAGCTTCGCTTTCGATGCAGCATATGCGATTGCATTGCGAACCTCTTCCATGTGCCCTTCTCGTGAAACAGCTTGCCAATCCCCTCCCAACACCACGAAGTCATAATTTTGGACATTCTGGGAAAAAAACGTTCTGTCATACATACACTGCTGGTAGGAGCGCTGCATTTTCGATGCAGTGTACCCATCCTGCAAACTCGGATAACACCAGTTAGTAGTAACGGAATGCACCTGGAACCTCAAAGTCTGACCCACTTCATCCCAAAGAGGATCATATTGAGCGGCGTAGGAGTCACCAAACAAAAGAGCCTTTTTCTCCGATCCTGCCATTCCCAGCCAGCACTCGACTCCGGCCGCATCAACGGAAAAGTGCGATGAAAATGCATCGTTGAAGCACCAGCCATTATCTTTCGTAGGCATGTCCAATCTTTCATCAACGGCCCAAGCGGGTAGTCTTTCCGGAAATCCTTTCAGTACATACCCCGCCATTCCCACTCCAAAGGCAGCGACCAAGCCTACGGCTCCAACGGTGAAAACAGCTCTTCGACCAATTCGCTCTTTTTTACGGAAGGGTTGTTCAACAAATCGCCAGCTTACATAGGCAAGGACCAATGATAACGAAACCAAAAAAAACGCCAGTTCGGCTGTACGCTCTACACCAAATCGAAATCTGGAAAAAACAAGAATAGGCTGGTGCCATAGATATGCGCTATAACTGATCAACCCAATCCCGACGATAGGTTTGAACGATAAAAACTTACCAGCCATTGTCTCTTGGTGAGCGCAAGCTATCACCAGAACAGCCCCAATTGTCGGAATCAATGCCGACACGCCCGGAAATGGAGATTCTCCGCTAAGAAAAGCTACCGAACCAAAAATGAGAACCAAGCCCAATAAACTACCGAACTGCTCCAGTTTTAACCTCCACCCTAAACCACCCCTAGCGGTTTTAAAAACTGGAAGGGCAATCGCCAAAAGCGCACCTAACAGAAGTTCCCAGGAACGCGACGGCAGCATATAAAACGCAAATGAAGAGTCTTTTCGAACGGCATATAAAGCCAAGCAAAAGCTGGCAAAAGCGATAAGACCGATGATCAGCAACAGATTTTTCTTTTCCTTCTTCCGAAGCAAAAACATAAAGACCGGGAAAAATAGATAGTACTGCTCTTCAACGGCGAGACTCCAGGTATGAAGGAGCGGCAGCAATTCAGAGCTGGTGGAAAAGTAGGTTCCACTACTGCGCCAAAAAAATATATTTGATGCAAATACCGCCACCGCAACTACACTACGGGCAAAGTTCCTTAAATTGTCCGGCGGCAACCAAAGCCATGCAAAAGGCAGGCACACAAACAAGACTACGAACAATGCAGGCAGAATACGGCGAGATCTTCTCTCATAGAAGTGCACAAGAGAAAATCTCTCCTTGCACAAGTCTTCGATAATAATTCCTGTTATCAGATACCCGCTGATTACAAAAAAAACGTCCACCCCCACGAAGCCGCCACCGAACCCGGTAACACCCGCATGAAAAAAAATCACTGGTAAGACGGCTATGGCACGAAGGCCATCAATTTCCAATCTATAACGCAACTCGCACTCCCAGAGGACCGGCGCTTAAGTTTTCAAACAAAGGGGGTGGTAAATGCCACACGAGCTCGACAAATCAGCAAAGCAGGCTCAAAAATCTGAGGCCCTGGAACCATGACAGAAAAATTAAAGCTGGAATATAACAAGCTATTTTTTGTGACTTTACTCCATTTTTGTTACCGGCGGTAGCCTTGCCAAGGTGCGATCCTTCTCTCACTCCTTTATAATCCACACCAAGCAGTTTGGCACACAGGCATCCATCATTACCAATCGTTACATACAAAAATCGGCCAGATCAAATGGGCCAGCCTCATCTTTCCTGACGGCTAACTATCAATGGCGCTAACAAACTCTCTCATTCCTACGCTTTATCTTACCCGCACCGGATTGCTCGAACCCCTGGGGCAAAGCCAGGTCATGGCTTATCTGCGTGGTCTTTCACGTGACTATCAAGTGACCTTGATCACTTACGAAAAGGATCGCGATTGGGCCGACACCAGTCGCATGGAGGCGGCCAGACGGGAATGTGAGTCATACGGAATTCATTGGCTTCCCCAGCGTTTCCGATTTCGCCCTCGTATTATTGCACCTACGATCGACATGATCCGGATGGCGCGACTCGTCGCTGGTTCGGTAAAACAAAAAAAAATAAAACTGATACACGCCAGGTCTTACATACCCGCAGCTGTAGCTCTTTTCGTAAAAAAAACCTTAGGCGTACCATTTATATTTGACATGCGGGCCTTATGGCCGGAAGAGTTGATTGCTGCAGGCAGGTTGAAGCGTAATTCCATTATGCATTGGTTCATAAAGCGCGCAGAGCGAGCTTGTTTGGAGAAAGCTGCAGCAGTTGTATCACTAACACACTCTGCGGTTGAGCACCTTAAGGAAATATATCCGAAGACGCGAGGACAACGGTTCTCTGTCATACCCACCTGCGCAGATCTTGATCGGTTTACTCCCGCAGATGAGACGCCAGAAAATCGCACATTCGGCTGCCTGGGTACAGTGCTCAGCGGTTGGTTTCGCATCGATTGGCTGGCTTCTTTCTTTAATCTGGCCAGCAACAAGGATCCTGAACTCTCGTTCGAACTGACTACACTGGATGATCCAGAAAAAGTAAGAGCAGCGCTCGGGCCTGAGTTACAAAAACGCGTCACTATAGAATCATCCTTCCCTGACCAGGTGCAGAACATACTGAGAAGACAGATAGCCTCCGTAATGTTTTTTACGCAGGGACTCAGTAAGCTAGGGAGCAGCCCTACGCGCATGGGCGAGATTCTAGGCTGCGGCATTCCCGTGGTCGCGAACGACGGGGTCGGCGATGTCGCAAAAATTATAAAGGACTACAGAGTTGGCGTGGTCATCCGCAAGCCAGAGGAAATGGCGAATGCATGGGATGAACTCCAATTATTACTGTCCGAACCAGATCTGGCGACTCGCTGCCGTAATGCCGCAGAAGATATATTTTCCTTAAAGGCTGGTACGGACTCATATCGTGCTCTTTACACGGTAATTCTTGGCAACCGAGGATCCGTTCCTCCTAGCAATACGTAGAAACCAAGGAACAATAATTCATGTGTGGATTGGCAGGTTTTCTCGACCCTACGCCGCTTTCCAACGACGCATCTGGGGAACGCATTCGCGCGATGACTGCATCGCTGCACCGCCGTGGCCCAGATGCAGAGGGGCATTGGTTGAATGATGGCATTGCGCTGGGGCATCGGCGGCTCGCGATTATCGAGCTGTCCGAAGCCGGGGCTCAGCCCATGATTTCACAGGATGGTCGTTTCGTCATTGCGTTCAACGGGGAAATTTACAATCACCTGGAACTCCGGTCAATAATAGAGAAATCGGCTGCCGAGCCGAAATGGCGTGGGCACTCCGATACAGAAACATTACTGGCTTGCATAGCGCATTGGGGCATAGACGAGACTTTGCAGCGCGCCCACGGTATGTTTGCAATTGCGGTTTGGGATACTCAGAGAAAAAATCTCATTCTCGCCCGAGACCGGATGGGCGAAAAGCCTCTCTATTGGGGGTTTGCAGGACGAGCTTTGGTCTTTGCTTCAGAATTGAAAGCACTAAGAAAGCACCCGGATTTTCCGAGACAGGTTTGCCGCGAAGCGTTGGCCCAGTATATGAGGTTTGGCTACATTCCTAGTCCGCGAAGCATACATCCCAACATTTATAAGCTCGAGCCTGGCAGCATTCTTGAAGTAGATTCACTGTCTTTTTCTCGTCCCGACCGGCCCTTGAGGCCAGGCGAACATCTGGGTCCACTACGAATTCGGCAATATTGGTCCTTGAATCACACGATAGAGTCCGGCCTGCAGGCGCCTATCCTGAATGAAGATGATGCTGCCTTTGAACTAAGCGAAACACTCGAAAATGCCATCGTGCAACAGATGATTTCAGACGTTCCATTAGGCGCGTTTCTTTCAGGCGGCATAGACAGTTCGCTGATAGTGGCCTTAATGCAAAAGCGGGCCTCTCAACCCATCAAGACGTTTACTATCGGATTTGATGACTCTCGATTCAATGAAGCTCCTTATGCTGCAGCGGTCGCGCGCCATCTAGGAACTGAACACACAGA
Organism: Pigmentiphaga humi; assembly: GCF_900606115.1. GTDB lineage: Bacteria > Pseudomonadota > Gammaproteobacteria > Burkholderiales > Burkholderiaceae_B > Pigmentiphaga > Pigmentiphaga humi. Next base: position 157,102 of record NZ_UWPJ01000017.1, on the reverse strand, counting down.
GATACTGGTTACTGATGCCGAGGCACGCGAAGTAATTCCTTCCTTGCCTGAGTTCTACGATGAGCCATTTGGTGACTCATCACAAATTCCGACTCATCTGGTCTGTCGCGCTGCCCGTACCCGGGTCACAGTTGCACTTTCGGGTGACGGAGGCGACGAACTATTCGGCGGCTACAACAGGTATTTTTGGCATAGGAAGGTATGGCGCCGTTTTGATTGGATTCCGTTCCCCCTGCGACAAGCTCTGGGGAGGGCTCTTTCTTTCCCTTCTGTTGACGCTTGGAACCACTCGGCTGAATTAATGGGGAAAGCAGGCGTTATATCCATTTCTCGCCCTGGCGACAAGGTGCATAAACTTGCTTCCCGGTTTATGCACGTCAGAACCATCGATGACCTGTACAAGAGTTTGGTCTCCGAGTGGGAACAACCAAAAGCATTAATTCCTCACTTCGCAGGTGAACCGCCCTCCATGCTGTCTGATCCGCTCCCCGGCGGTATGCATCCGCTTGCTCGCATGATGGCACAGGACATTCGCAGCTATCTGCCAGATGACATATTGTGTAAAGTTGACCGTGCCGCGATGGGAGTGAGCCTGGAAACAAGAGTCCCCTTTCTTGACCCTCGCGTAGTTGCGCTTTCCGCCCGGATCCCCATGAGAATGAAGATTCAGGGCAACATCGGCAAACTGCCATTGCGCAACATTCTATATAAACACGTTCCTCGTGAACTCATCGAACGTCCGAAAGCAGGATTCGGCATTCCGGTCGGAACTTGGCTACGCGGCCCCCTAAGATCGTGGGCAGAAGATCTTCTCACACCAGCGGCGTTGGCAAATGACGAATTGCTAAATCCCGCGCCTATCCGCAAAGCCTGGGCCGAGCACCTTTCCGGAAATCGGGATTGGACACCTCGCCTTTGGATGATATTGATGCTGCAGAGTTGGCGCCAGCATGAAGCCTAGTTCGTTGAAAATAGACCATCATACTCTGAGAGGTTTGGAATGAGATTGCTAGCGCTTTCTCGATACACTCGCCTAGGAGCCAGCAGCAGACTTCGCTCGCATCAGTATTTCCCTCTCTTCGAACGAACAGGCTGGGACGTAACGAGTATTCCACTATTTTCAGATGACTATGTCAACAATCTTCAAAGTGGCCACCGAAGCTTGAGCCATATTTGGAAAAGTTATTATCATCGAATTATGGCTATTATGCGCAGCCGCAAGTTCGATCTGATTTGGATAGAGAAGGAATGCTTACCCTGGATACCTGCCTGGGTAGAACTCTCGCTTCTCAAAAATGGCACGCCATACGTCCTAGATTATGATGATGCAGTATTCCATTACTACGACCAGCACTCAAAAGGTTTGGTGCGGCGCATTCTTGGCCAAAAGCATACTGATCTTATTCGCAACGCTTCACTGGTTATAGCTGGCAACGAGTACCTGAACACCTATGCTCGGCAAGCCGGTGCACACAACGTGGTGGTCATACCCACCGCTATCGATCTCGAACGCTATCCCGTTCCAAAAAGCAAAGCGGGAACGACAGTCACACTCCCTCATGTCGGATGGATAGGCCAACGTTCAACTGCCCATTTTTTGCGTCCGCTGGCCCCTTTATTTTCCGAGCTGGAAGCACAAGGCAAGGGCCGATTCTCTGCCATTGGTATTGATACCAAAGCATTCGATTTACCGATGCATTCCATTCCATGGTCAGAGAGCACCGAAGTTGCTTCAATTAGCAGCCTGGATGTGGGAATCATGCCACTGGTCGATGGGCCATTCGAGCGTGGCAAATGCGGCTATAAGTTGATTCAATACATGGCCTGCGGAATTCCCGTCATTGCATCTCCAGTCGGGGTAAATGGCAAGATCGTCGAGCAAGGCAGGAACGGTTTTCTAGCAGCAACCGATGAGGACTGGAACCGCGCTCTTTCCACCTTGCTCGAAAACCCAGAATTGCGCAAAGAAATGGGGGCCGAAGGTAGACAAATAGTTGAGAATGAATACTGCATTCAGGTTACCGGCCCCAGACTCGTCCAATCATTGGCAAAGTTGGTATAACTATCTCGGCTTTTATCCAAGAGAATTTTCACACCATTGATATCACTTTCGCGATCAACGGAATAATTTTGAAAATCCTATTATTCGCAAATACCGACTGGTATCTTTATAATTTTCGTCGTTCTCTAGCAATTGCCCTTCGGGAAGAAGGACACAATGTAATCTTAGTGTCGCCAGAAGGCCCCTATGGAGAAAAGCTCCGCGAACTTGGCTTCCGGTGGATACCTGCGCCAATGAATCGACGCAGCCTTAATCCGGTTCGTGAGCTACGACTGATCCTATGGCTACGAAGATTACTTTCCTGCGAAAAAATCGACTTGATCCATAACTTCACAATCAAATGTGCCGTATATGGGTCGCTTGCCAGCCGTTTCTCACGCTCTCAAGCGCGAGTCAATGCAGTCGCCGGCATGGGATATGTATTTACCAGCGAAAATTTCAAAGCCCGCACGTTACGTCCCATCGTCCGCATATTGATGTTTGTGGCTCTCGGCGGCAAACGCACTCGCCTCATTCTTCAAAATCCAGACGATGTGCACCTGTTTGAACAGGCAAAATTGGCAAAGCCGGCCAACATTCGCCTGATACCGGGGTCGGGCGTCGATTGCCAGAAATTTTCCCCGCCTCTCAGCAAACCAGCGAGGAGTGTTCGTACGATGCGTGTGCTGCTCCCCGCGCGGTTATTATGGGACAAGGGGCTTGCGGAATTTATAGAGGCCGCAAAAGAATTGCTTCAGAGTGGGAGAGAAATCGAATTTCTCATTGCAGGCACTCCTGACCCGGGCAACCCCGCCGCTGTACCTGAAACAACCGTTCGACAATGGGAGAAGGACGGTTTGCTCCAATGGTTGGGACATGTGGATGATATGCCCGAGTTATTTCATTCTGTTGATGTGGTCGCTCTGCCTAGCTACAGGGAAGGTTTGCCGAAAGGACTCATCGAAGCAGGTGCTTGCGGACTGGCGCTTATCACAACGGATGTTCCTGGATGCCGAGAAGTAGTGCAGCATCGCAAAAACGGCCTTTTGGTCCCGGCAAAAAACGGACAAGCTCTTGCCCAAGCCATTGCCGAACTACACGACGATGTCGCGCTTAGGCACGCAATAGGCACAGCAGCACGACAAACCGCACTAGACGAGTTTGACGAAAAAATCATCATCAAACAGACCTTGGCCGTGTATCAGGAATTTACCCCAGTCCGCTGAAAGCTGTGACCCGCCTTAGAGCCAACCTAAGCCTGCTAGCTTCACTGCCAAAGAAAGACCCATGGATAAAACTGGTAAGGCAACCAGGCAAATGCATGGCTAGCAAAAAACAACCATACAGCCAATATAGATGCGCTATATCCCAGCAAGGAAAAAACTACCAGTTGGTTTTTTGCTGCGAATCGACCGAAAACATCTGGCAAACGAGACAAGACAAATAGTTGCAGCGGAATCCAATAGAGAGCGACACGATCGACTGCTGTCGAGGACGAAGACACCATAAGCAACGGAACAAACATCACCCCGCTGACAGACATCCATGTCCAAAATGTTTGCGCTCTAGCGTCTAAGCGAAACCGCTTTCTAAACAACAAAAACAATATTGCTGGAATGCAATTCATAGCGACGCGTATTGCGGCGCCAGAGGAATCATACTCCTTATCAACATATCCGTATTTCAGGTTATCAATAGATTCTTGTAGCAGCAACACATACAACACCAGACACACCAGCACCACGCCCAGCATCACCATAAGCCGATTTTTTTGGCCGGAGAATAATACCAAAGGCACTAACACAATCGCACTTTTATGAAAGAGACCAGCGACTGCGATCCAGAACAGGAAAGCAACGACACCCCGCTGCTGTAGGGCCGCCATTCCCAACATGGCTAACCCAATGGCGACCCCTTGCCTGGTATACCCCATCGCTACAACAACTACCAAATAGGGAACAGCCACCGCAAGCGCCAACCATGGTCGAGGTTGGCTGCGACAAAACACAGCAAGCCCAACCGAGAAAATCGCCGCACAAACCAAATTGACGAAATAAACGCCGCCTACCCAGTTTGCACCCAGCCAGTTAAGCAGAGTATAGGCGGGATCCCCTCGGCCATTCGCTCCTGGGGAGCCAAAGCTCTTCCCCTCCATGGCATCGATATGCCACAGATAGCTGACCCAGTCCCCGCCCACTTCGTGGCGCCAGCCTATCATCAATGTCAACAGCGCTATTGCAACAAGCCACGCCCCCTCCATTGGAAATGCTCGCTGCGAACCACGCGCGACGGGACGCATGTGCGTAATGGCCATCCATGCCACACAAAAAAACAATACCCAATAAGGAAGCATTGATTAATCGCTCAGCGAATCACGATTACTTGCCGTAGCTATAGTAATAGCGATATGACGAACCATACCCTACTCGGCGTTTCTTAACGCCGTTGAAAATAAGGCCCTTCACCGAGATGCCGGACGCTTCCAACTTCCGAATGGCATCTTTGACTTCGCCCTTCGTGCTCTGCTCCGCCCTGACCACCAGGAATACCGTGGAAGCGCGCCGCCCCACTGCCAAGGTATCGCCTACCGGGAGCACCGGAGCTGAATCCAGCAGAATGTGGTCATATTCTTCCTGGATCTGATCGAGCAAGGCGCCAAACGAATCGCTAAGCAGCAACTCGCCGGGATTTGGCGGAATTTGTCCAGCGAAAAGCACATCCAAGCCAGTCACTGCCCCTGCATCTCGCACCAACGCCTGCTCCAGCGGAACAGTGCCCGCCAGCACATCGGAAAGTCCACCCCTGGATTTCTCACCAAAGTAAGCAGCCAATCTCGGACGCCGAAGATCAGTTTCAACAAGTAGAATCCGTTTGTCACCTGAAGCAAGCAACGCACTCAAGTTCGCCGAAACAAAACTCTTGCCTAGCCCCGCAGTTGCCCCTGTGATGACGATATTTTTATTCGTTGCACCTAGAGTTGCGAACGTAAGGCCAGTCCTCAATGAACGCAGGCTTTCAACAGCGATGTCATCTGGAGCCAGAACGGCAAGCAGTTGGTTTCGTCCCTGCACCACCGACGGAATCTTGCCTTGCCCTCGCTTGGCTGAATCCAGCTTAGGCTGAACCGAGCTTTCTGGCACACTCGCGTACGAAACCAAGCCGGTCGCTCGCTCTATTTCTCCAACGTCCCGGATCGTCGGCCGCAAGGCCCGGGCAACAAATGCGGCACCCGCCCCCAAGGCCAATCCAATGAGAATAGCAGCCGCAACCACCGCCTTCTTTTTGGGCTCTACTGGAGCGGTATCACGAAGCGCATAATCGATAATTCGGACGTTCCCTATCGTTCCCGCCTTGGCGACTTTCAGTTGCTGCACGTTATTCAGGACAGCAATGTATAGCTGATTGCTGACCTCAGCATTCCGCTGCAGCCGTAAAAGATCGCGCTGAGCCTGCGGCAACTTATTGACCTGTTCATTTATCCCCCGCTCTTTCTCGCTTAGCGCAGCGATCTGAGTTTCTATAACCTTAAGTTCCGGATGCTCCGCCCGATACAGTTGCCGCAGTTCATCCCGCTTCAGTTGAAGCTGCAAACGGTTTCTTTCCATCTCGACCGCTTGACTGAGCAGGACATCAGCCGATTTTTCAACGCTGACGGTATTGGTGCGAGTGCGGAAACTATTCAAAGCATCTTCGGCGCGCTCGACATCACGCTTGATTGCCGGAAGCTGCTCTTCCAGGAACTTCAGTCGCTGATCAGCCTCTGCGCTACGGCGATCGACGTTTTGCACAAGATAGGCCTTGGCAATAGCATTAACCAGACTTTGTGCAAAAGCCAAGTTTGGATGACTGAAACCAACACGGATAACGCTGCTCTTTTTACCCTCTTCGTCCACAGTCAGTCTTGCGAGAATATTCCGGTATGCCGTGATCGGAGAATCTCGAGTAACCGCAAACTCCGTACCTGGACGGGCAACCAATTTTGCAACGGAAAGCCGCGCCGGATGACCATTAACAGAAAAATTCAACGCAGCGCCAGGTACGCCTTCCCCAAGAACATTGCCATCAGCACCGTGCAAGCTATAGCCAGCCTCTGTCGCGATCAACGTGTAGGGGACGCCATAGAACTGCTCTGGAATAGAAAACTCCGTAACTTGTAACGTTTCGCCACCCCAGGCGTACGACCCCATACCTAGCCACGCCCGAGCGGGCTCCGACCCGCGATAGGTTCTCGCAAGCCATCCACCTATCAATGGAAAACGCTTCGGTTGCACTCGGATATCAGCATTCAACTGCTGTACAGCTTTGAGAATCACTTCCCTGGAGGTGATGATTTCCAGCTCGCCACTAACAGGGCTGCTGCTTACACCGAGGGCATCCGCGATATCCTGCACGCCTCCAAGCATACCTGCTTTCTTTTGTTCTATCTGGATCAACGCATCCGCGTAGTAAATCGGAGTTGCCATGATTGCATATGCCACACCAATTGCCAGCGCGGCAAAAAAGAAGCTGCAGACAAGCCAGGCATGTTGCAACAGGGTATCGAGCAGATCCGACAGACGGATTTCTGCCCCATCATCTTGGCGATCAGCGGAAGAGGGAGTAGCAGCAATCATAGTAGAGACGAAATCAGTTTTGGGCTGACGCGCGCAGCAAAGACGCGGACGGGATGATATTCTTTACGACGCGACCGAACCTGGCAACTGCAGCCGGATCAACGTATACGACGTCGCGTGCTTTCAAATCAAAGCGATCGGCGAGCACCATCGCATCTGGACTGGATGCATTGAGATGCCATATTTGCGATCGTTGATTCGCACCTTCACGGATAACATACAAATTCCCCGCCTTGGCTGACAGCAGGTCGAAGCCTCCTGCATCGGAAAGCGCTTCCGCGAGACTCATCCGTCCTCGAGGCATAATCAACGATTGCTGCTTGAGCACGTCGCCCATGACAAAAATCTTGTTGTACCGATTTTCTGGTATGGTCAGCACATCGTTGGTTTGCAAGGGGAAGTTCTGGGATACATCGCCGCTGTAGAACAATGCAAATAAATCAACAGGGCGCTGTTCTTGCCCACGCTGCAATGTGGCTCTACGCAAATCGGCGGATTCCTGCAGCCCTCCGGCTTGCGAGATGATATCCGTGATCGTGAGTTGCACATCCGTTATAGGCACGACACCAGGCTTGGCCACTTGACCCAACACGAAGGCTCTCTGGCTACGATAATCAGCTACTGAAACATCGACTTGCGGCTCGACCAAGACTTTTGACAGTTTTTTCGTCAATTCCGCGCGAATCGCCTGCACCGTACGCCCTGCGGCCTTTATCTGACCGGCATAGGGATAGAAAAAGGTGCCATCGGCATCAACGATGCGGCCGGCAAGGTCCATTGACGTACCAGCCGGATTATTGAGTTCCGGATGATTCCAGACCGTAATTCTCAATACGTCCCTAGGGCCTACCAGATATTGATACGCGTCGATGGGCTTTACCGTTGCAGCGCGACGCCGTGCCTCATTTGCGCTTTCTTCCTTCTCGCGCTCCTGTACCTGCATGGCAACCACAGAAGGAGTAATGGCAAAAATATCCGCACGATCCTCGATCAGGCTTGCGTCCGCCTCATCGTAAACATAAGGCCGATCCGTTTCATCGAGGGTAGGAGCCGAGACTCCCAGATAGGGGCCAGGAGCAAGACTGCACCCTCCCAGGCAGGCGGCAAGAACGACAGCGGAACCGACGTTGGCAGCACGACTCAGTTTTAACGAATTCAACATGGCAAAACAGCTCCTGGCTGCGACAGGGAATAAATCACCTGATATTGAAACTAAAGACAGTCTTGTTTTAAGCGGTCGCCTTGGCGCACACCAAGCCGGCGGCGCTCAGACGCTCCACCCAGGCTTTGGCGCCATCATTGCATTGTTGCCAAGCCAGTTCGAAGGCTGGCAGCGGCTCATTGATGGGGTCTGCGATTTCCAGGCTTTGCCACTGTCCAAGCAGGAAAGTCTTGCCCGAGGCAACAGGATAGCGCCGCTGGACTTCTCGCCTGTGCTCTGAGTCCATTATGAAAATGGCAGCAGCCAGCGCAATTTCTGCGCTGGTTACGGCGCCTGCACGCTTTTCCGGGGGCAGCGGCACGCCATGAGCATTTGCCACTTCTATCGCATGAGGATGCGGGGGTCGGCCCACAGGCGCCGCAAGTCCTCGGGAAATAACCGAAGCCTCCAGTCCACTGTGACTCAAGTGATGGACAAAGAGGGCTTCGGCCATGGGGCTCCGACAGACGTTACCGGTACACATGACCAGCAACAGAGGAGCTCGGCTCGAATCATTATGCATTTATTCGTATCAGCAAAATCACGAAAATATCAGTGCCGCAGCGACCATGTCATCTGGCAGACCCCAGCGGCACATTCATTGAGAAGAGAACGCCATAGGCGTTATCAAAATTACCAGCAGTTCGGCGCAGCATCATTACCCCGGCACTAAAGGTCGCCGGCCGCATCACCCAACTGTACGCAAACTCTGCTCCATACCAGCGTGCAGAATGGGGAAAAAGCTGATTGGTGGCTTGATTTGCCTCGTTGACTTCGGCCTGCATGACCCTGAAGCTATATCGGGAAAAAAACTGAAAGTCGTCAGGCACCACGGTCACCCCCGCCGACAACATCCGCCCTGAGCCCCCGATAGGATGTCCGATAGGCATCCCATCATGATACAAGCCATTTTTGTATGTCGTGTGGTTGTAGGCCGTACCCGGCATCCCCTGGCCTAGCCCGAACACCCGTCGAGCCATGGTATCGGCCGCTTCTGCGTGCCATTGCACACGCGTCGATCCGACCAGATGCTTGAACTGCACACCGACCTGGGCCAAGTGGTGCGATGGCAACCTGCCTGACTCGTCCTCCCCGGCCAACTGGCCATAAAGGGTCAGTGGATTGTCCCAGACATTCAGGGTGTAGCGTACGTCGACACCAGACAACTCGTTACTGGGGTCACGACCTGCGGCGTACTCGTTCGACTGTCCTGTGACGGCATTCCAGAACGCGCTCCAGCCATTGTCACGACCTTCCCCGCCCCACTCAATGAAGCGCGAGGCGCCGAGCTCCAGCCCCTTGAACGGCCTGGCAAACACCCGCATGTTGAATACCCTGGCATCCGGCACCGAGGTATCGTGCAACATCTGGCCAGCGAAGATGTTGTAACCCCATGGGCCAATCCAGGCCAGCCACGGGCTTTCCGGAGCTGTTTGCTTCGCCCGCTGTAATCCTATGCCAGGAATGGAAGTGGCCGCATTTCCCCAGTTGATGCTTCCGTCGACACCAGGCCCCCAGTAATGGGCCAGTTGCCCGACATATACCGCCTGACCGAGAAAACGCCCGGAGACATAGCTCCCGTCCAGGCTGACCTTAGATTGCTTGCTGGTCATGGGATCCAGCAGTCCGCTGACTTGCAGTTTTCCGGCTACGGAGTCATTGCCGCCCTGGAAGTAGGCGCCCCCCGTTGCAGCAGCATGACTTTGGCTGCCAAACCCCAGTTGAGGGAGGGAACCCGAATTGACCTGCGCCGTGATCCCGTATCGCGTGGACTTCTGATCTTCGAGATAACGATGTATCGCCAAGATGGCATGAGCATCGGCACGGTTCAGCCCTGTTTTCTTGCGAGTCTCCAGCGCTGCCTCCAGCACCGAAACGGGGATGGGCCAGGTAGAAGTGGACACGTAGCCGATGACACCTCGATCCACGAGCCACTGGATATCGTCCCGGAGGCCGGAGTTTCCGGCCTCCACCATTGCCGCCGCCTGGGCAACCGCGTTGGCTGGCACCAAGATACCCAGCATCGCCGCGGCGAGCACACCAGCGGCAAGACAACGGCTCAGAAGCTTGTTCGACATGAGTGAGAGGCACCTGCAGGGTGCGAACATGGGAAAGACAACTGCCAAGACGATGGCCAAGAAGGCCCCTCCGCCTACCTGAGCGAGTCGCCCCGAACCATACCATGAAAGCTTCTGAGCCATCGCATCCCCTTACACATATAACAAATGCGTGTCTTCAGCCAACGACCGGCCAGCCTTCAACGCGGTAGGCGACTCAAATGCGATACAAATACGTTGCAGACGCATGACCCAGGCCAGCGCCCATTTGTAACAAAATATTTTAGCGGTAACCAGACCTCCCTTATACCGCTCAGAAGAGCGGACTTTCTCCAACATCGGTAAGATGTTGCGTAGCCCCCTCTCACACGCACCTCTATTTAGAGAATCCGTATGAACCCTGTACGCATCGCGGTTTTCCCTGTGGCCGGACTAGGCACACGCTTCCTCCCGGCGACCAAGGCCATGCCCAAGGAGATGCTGCCAGTCATCGACAAGCCGCTGATTCAATACGCCGTGGAAGAGGCCGTCGCCGCCGGGATCACCACCCTCATTTTCATCACTGGCCGCAACAAGCGTGCGATCGAGGATCACTTCGACACCATCCCGGAACTCGAGGCGGAGCTGGTGGCCAAGCACAAGGTCGAGCTGCTCAAGACGGTACGCAACATCATCCCGCCATCAGTCAACTGCATATATATAAGGCAGCCCGCGCCACTGGGCCTTGGCCATGCGGTGCTCTGCGCCGAACCTGTAGTAGGACGCGCACCGTTCGCCGTCCTGCTGGCAGATGACCTCATCGATGCACAAACTCCCGTTACGAAGCAACTCATCGATACCGCCGTGGCTCAAGGCGGCAGCGTGCTCGGAGTTCAGGATGTAGCCCGTGAGGAAACATCGAAATATGGCATTGTCGATACGCATGACAAAACAGACCAGACAGCCCAGGTGTTCGATATGGTCGAGAAGCCTGAGCCCGCGTCCGCGCCCTCAACTCTGGCGGTAGTCGGCCGCTACGTACTGGAAGGGGAAATCTTCGATCATCTTCGCAATGTCGGCAAAGGCGCGGGCGGCGAAATCCAACTCACAGATGGAATAGCTTCCCTCATGAAAGCGCAACGCAAGGTTTTTGCGCATCGTTATGACGGAAAACGTTACGACTGCGGCAACAAGGCCGGCCTGTTCGAAGCAACGCTGGCACTGGGGCACAAATATCACGGTTTCAAGGTGAACTGAGACGCAATGGCTGCCAATACTCTTTCAAAAAGAAAAGGCCTCATACTAGCGGGAGGCTCGGGCACACGTCTGCACCCCGTCACGCACTGCGTCAGCAAGCAACTGATGCCCGTATATGACAAGCCGATGATCTACTATCCGCTATCGACGTTGATGCTGGCCGGGATCAGGGACATATTGATCATCACGACTCCACGCGATGCCCAGTCGTTTCAGTACCTTCTGGGCGATGGCAGCAAGTGGGGGGTAAACATCAATTATGCCGAGCAGCCCAGCCCCGACGGATTGGCGCAGGCATTCCTGATCGGGGCGGATTTCATTGGCCGGGATAATGCCACGCTGGTCCTAGGAGACAATATATTCCACGGACACGGCCTCCCAGAACTGATGCGCCGCGCCGACGAACGGCCGCAAGGCGCGACGGTTTTTGGTTATTTCGTCAGCGACCCGGAACGCTATGGAGTCGTTGACTTCGACGCCTCGGGCAAAGCAATCGGCCTGGAAGAAAAGCCCCGCCAGCCCAAGTCAAGCTATGCCGTGACCGGTCTTTACTTCTACGACAATGATGTGGTGCACCTGGCTCGCGAGGTTCGCCCTTCGGCCCGCGGCGAATTGGAGATCACCGACCTGAACAACGCCTATCTGCGCAGGGGTGATCTACAAGTGGAAGTCCTGGGCCGAGGCTATGCCTGGCTCGATACAGGCACTCACGAATCCCTGCTGGATGCCGCCAACTTCATCCAGGTCATGCAGGCCCGCCAGGGCCTGCAGATCGCATGCCCCGAGGAAATCTCCTGGCGGCTGGGCTGGATAAGCGATGCACAGCTCGAGGAACAAGGCGCCGCGCTCGCCAAGAACAACTACGGCAAGTACCTGCTGAACCTCCTCAAGCAAGAGGTGCGTTTTTGAAAATCGTTGCAACGCGCCTGCCAGGCGTATTGGTTTTCGAACCCAAGGTATTCGGCGACGAGCGTGGTTTTTTCGTCGAGACGTTCCGCCAGACATGGCTGCAGGAGGCCGGTATTGACCAGGCCTTCGTGCAGGACAATCAATCCCGTTCGCGCCGTGGCGTGCTGCGGGGGCTGCACTATCAGCTGACCAACCCGCAGGGCAAGCTGGTTCGCGCCGCCCGCGGCAGGGTCTACGACGTGGCCGTGGACATACGCCAAGGCTCGCCCAATTTTGGACAATGGGTCGGAGTCGAACTCGACGACGTCCACCACCGACAGCTCTGGATACCTCCGGGCTTTGCCCACGGCTTCTGCGTGCTGTCGGAGCAAGCCGAGTTCGTCTACAAATGCACGTCGTATTACGACGCGCCTTCGGACTCCGGTGTGCTTTGGAACGACCTCGACATCGGGATCCAGTGGCCAGATGTGGGCGTGCCGTTCCAGCTGTCGGCCAAGGACATCGCCATGCCGCGCCTGTGCGATAAAGCCGCTGAAACACTTCCACCGTACGATAGTCGGCCATGACCATTCTTGTGACAGGCGCAGGAGGCCAGGTCGGCCGGGAACTAGTGATGCGGAATAGGCCTGGGCTGGCGGTCGCGGGGCTTGATCGCACGCAGTTGGACATTACCGATGCCAAGGCTGTGGCGGATGCACTGGCGCATCACCAAGCCACGGCCCTGGTGAACGCCGCGGCGTATACCGCCGTGGATAAGGCTGAAAGCGACTCGGCGGCCGCTTTTGCGAGCAACCGCGATGCGGTGGAAGGGCTGGGGCGTGCATGTGCCTCTGCCGGTATTCCGCTGTTCCACTTGTCCACGGACTATGTGTTCGATGGCGGCAAGGCCGGCGCATACACGGAAGACGACGCGCCCAACCCGACCGGCGTTTATGGAAAGAGCAAGCTCGCAGGCGAACAGGTATTGCGTGCTGCCCATGCTCAGCACCTGATCCTCCGGGTATCGTGGGTTTTCGGCGCGCATGGCAATAATTTCGTGCGCACCATGATCCGGCTGGGCCGGGAAAGACAGACATTGCGCGTGGTCGCCGACCAGTTCGGCGGCCCAACCCCTGCATCCGCGATCGCCGACACGCTTCTGGAGCTCGCGGGCACCTACCTGCGCACCGGCTCTCTGGCCTGGGGCACTTATCACTACGCAGGCTCGCCCGTGGTGTCCTGGCATGCTTTCGCGCAGGCCATATTCGAAGAAGCATCCGGTCTCGGCCTTACCAATCACATACCCGACGTCGCGGCGATTCCATCCACTGAGTACCCAACCCCTGCCCAGCGGCCGGCGAACTCGGCATTGGACATGACGCGCGGCCGTACGCTGCTGGGACTCTCTCCCCCTGAATGGCGCAGCGCGCTGCGCGACGTATTGAATACCTGGAAGAACTCATGAGCTACACCCCCAAGAACATATTGGTAACGGGCGGCGCGGGTTTTATCGGCGCGAACTTCGTTCGTCATCTGCTGGCATCGACCGCCAGCATCAAGATTGTCAATCTCGACTTGCTGACCTATGCGGGCAGCCTGGAAAACCTGCGGAATCTTCCTGCCCTCGAGCGCCACTGCTTCGTCCAGGGAGATATCTGCGACCGGGAACTGTTAGACCGGCTGCTCCGCGAGCATGAAGTGGACACCATCGTGCATTTCGCGGCCGAAAGCCATGTTGACCGTTCCATCAGTGGCCCTGGGGCGTTCGTCCGAACCAATATCGAAGGTACCTATACGCTGTTGGAAGCCGCCCGCCAGTTATGGCTGGGTGAACAGGGCTTAAGCCGCGAATCGGCTCAAGCATCGCGTCGCTTCCACCATATTTCCACGGACGAGGTCTATGGCACGCTCAAGCCTGAAGACCCCGCCTTTACCGAAACCACCCCCTACGCGCCCAATTCGCCATACTCGGCCAGCAAGGCCGCCTCTGATCATTTGGTACGCGCCTACTTTCATACCTACGGATTGCCGGTCGTCACGACCAACTGCTCGAACAACTACGGACCGTATCAACACGGCGAAAAGTTCATTCCCACCGTGATCCACAGTGGCCTAAATGGGCAGTCCATTCCCGTCTATGGCGACGGCCGCAACATTCGCGACTGGCTCTATGTCGAAGACCACTGCCGGGGCATCGAGCGCGTGATACGCGACGGCCGCCTGGGCGAGACCTACAACATCGGCGGATGCAATGAGTGGCGCAACATAGACATCGTCGAGCGGATCTGCGCGTTGCTCGATACGCGCCGCCCCGATAGCGCACCGCATCGCCGGCTGATCAGCTTCGTAACTGATCGTCCTGGCCATGATTGGCGCTATGCAATCGATGCAACCAAGATGCGTGATGAATTGGACTGGCAACCCCAGGAAAGTTTCGATAGCGGGATAGAGAAAACCATCGACTGGTACCTGGGCCGCCCGGGCCATTGATGTCGCGGGCAAACTCGCAGCCTGCGGCATCAGAAGGCCTGGCCTCGGATGCCCTTCCTTTACACTAGGGGCTTGCCCTTCCCCAAGTCCTCCCGTGAAAACCGCCCGCCGCTACCTGGCCACTGAAATCTACCGCCACTCCGCCGTCGTCCTCCTTGCGCTGGTAGGCCTTTTTTCGTTCTTCGCCGTAGTCGATGACCTGGACCAGGTCGGACGGGGCGGGTTCAAGCTCTACCATCTGATCTTTCTCGAGGTGCTGGCCCTACCCACCCGGGTCTACGACATTCTTCCCATCGGCTTGCTGATAGGCGCAATTCTCGCTTTGGCTGGCCTGGCGCAGCGGCACGAACTGGTGATCCTGCGCGTCTCCGGGGTGAGCGGCATGCGGCTGCTGGGCATGCTGTGGCTGGTGTCGGTGCCGGTGATGGTGCTGGCGCTGGTGCTTGCCGAATGGCTGACGCCTGCGGCGGAGATCAAGCTGAACGAGACGAAGCTGACGATCACGGGGAGCGCCGGGGGGCGTTCGTCGGGGATGCTGCGCAGCGGCTACTGGTTCAAGGAAGATACGCAAACCGGGGAGCGGATCATCAATGTGGGCGGCCTGCAGGCCGGCGGTGGTGCTGTGGATGTGACACTGTACGAGTTCACGCCCGAGAAACGGCTGGCGTCGGTGGTGGTGGGCTCGCGCGGGAATTTCGGCACAGGCGAGCTGCAACTGGAAGAT
This sequence comes from Pigmentiphaga humi, assembly GCF_900606115.1. Lineage (GTDB taxonomy): Bacteria > Pseudomonadota > Gammaproteobacteria > Burkholderiales > Burkholderiaceae_B > Pigmentiphaga > Pigmentiphaga humi. The sequence goes on along the minus strand of NZ_UWPJ01000017.1, from coordinate 141,852 downwards.
GTGACGGTGACGTCGATTGCACCGGATCTGGAATCTTCGTTGGATGCCGGTACGCGCCCACAGCAGGCGCCGGTGGTGGTGAGCAAGGAGGCGCGCCGGGCGGTGGCGACGACACTGACGCCGGAACTGCTGCTGGCGCGGGTGCTGACGCCGGAGCGGATGTCGTTCAGCGACTTGTTCGACTACGTGGGCTACCTCAACAAGAACCATCTGGTGTCGGACCGGCAGATCGTGGCGATATGGCGCAAGCTGATCTATCCGTTCACGCTGCTGGCGATGATTACGATCGCCGCGCCGGTGGGCTTCATGCAGACGCGCCGCGGCGGCGTGGGCTTGAAGATGTTCGTGGGCATTTTGCTGGGCGTGGCGTTTTTCATGTTGAACCAGCTGTCCTTGAACGTGGGGATGCTGAATCGCTGGCCTGCGTGGGTGACGGCGGTGGCGCCGAACGCGCTGGCGTTGGGTATCGCGCTGCTGGCGGTGCTGAGCATGGAGTACGGCAACAGCTGGCGGGCGCGGATGGCGCGGCGATGAGCGCGCCCGCGCGGCTGCCCGTAGGGCGCGTGTCCTTCCCTGGGGAGGATGTCGCGCGGCGACAGGAGGGCGCACCGTGAGTACGTGGGTGATCGGGGATGTGCAAGGTTGCTGCGCACCGCTGGAGGCGCTGTTGGGGCAGCCCGATATCGCCCATGATGCGGATGCCCGCTTCTGGTTTGCCGGCGATCTGGTGAACCGCGGCCCGGCGTCGCTGGCGACGCTCCGCCGCGTAATGGCGATGGGCGACCGCGCGGTCGCGGTGCTGGGCAATCACGATTTGCATTTGTTGGCGGTGGCCGCCGGGCTGCGCAAGCCGGGCAAGTCGGACACGATCCAGGAGATACTGGACGCGCCGGATGCGGCCGATATCCTTACGTGGCTGCGGCACCGGCCGCTGGCGCATTTCCAGCACGGCCATTTGATGGTGCATGCCGGCGTGCTGCCGAGCTGGACGGCGGCGCAAACGCTGGCCTTGGCAGGCGAGGTCGAGGCGACGCTGAGAGGCCCGGACTGGCCGACGTTCCTAGCGCAGATGTACGGCAATGCGCCCGCCACCTGGGTGGACGGGCTGCAGGGCGTGGACCGGCTGCGGGTGATCGTGAACGCGTTGACGCGCATGCGCTTTTGCGCGGCCGATGGCACGATGGAGTTCGCGGTCAAGGACGCCGCCAAGCACGCGCCGCCCGGGTTCATGCCATGGTTCGACGTGCCAGGCCGGGCGACCGAGTCGGTCACGGTAGTGTTCGGGCACTGGTCCACGCTGGGCCTGCTGCAGCGGCCCGGCCTGCTGGGACTGGATACGGGCTGCGTCTGGGGCGGCCGGCTGACGGCGGCGCGGCTGAACGATCACAAGCTGGTGCAGGTGGCGTGCCGGCAGTTCCAGGCGCCGGATTAGCGCCTCGAATTTCTCTACGTACCTGTCTTCTGCGGGCCAGAGAATCTACAGAACCACAAAAAACTCTATTTGCGCCAGCTTTATAGAGAAAAACTCTACACCCGCTTGTCGATATATTCCGCGAAATGACGAGCGACGACTCCCTCGATACGCATCACCTGTTCATCGCTGAGTTCTTCGACGAAGCCGCGCTTGCGCTTGGACAGCGAGCCGTGTCCTTGCACGATGATGTCGATGAGCGAATTCAGCTTCGATTGACGCATGTCCAGCCAGGTTTCGAGCTCACGTACAGTCTGGTCATGGCTGCGCAGATATTCCACTTCGGAGGCCAGGTCTTCCTCGACACAGAGCTTGCAGCACTGGAGCACGAACTCGCAAATCTCGGTAGCGTCGAAGTAGGCGTAGAGCCACAGAGGCTGAGGTGACATCACCCGAATGGTGGCGCTGTCGCCGTCCAACTGATAATTCACCAGCTCGGTGCGAGGCTTCGAGTAGGCCTTCAACAACGCGGAGTAGCGGTCCAGCTGCTTCAACATGCGAGCCGAAAGGGGCAACACCACGCCAGCCGGCGTGAACCCGGATTGGCGCAGGAGGTGGTGAAGAAGGAACCGGTGCAGGCGGCCGTTACCATCAAAGAACGGGTGCACGAAAACCAGACCAAAGGCAGCACAACTGGCTGCCACCACAGGGTCCATCACGCCCTCGGCGGCATACGCCGCAACCCGACTGACGGCCTCCATCATGGGCCTCACTAGTTCGACCGGTGGGGGAATAAAGTCGGCGATATTGCGCAGGCGCCCCGGGCGGGACAGCCAGTTCTGAGACGTTCTATAGCTGAACTCGGCACTCACGGGCGTCACGATGAGATTCTGCCAATCGCATAGCCTCTCTTCGCTCAACTCGCCCGGTTCGCCCGCCGCTTCAAGCAAGTGCCGGAACTTGGCGGCACGATGACCGTCCGGAATCTCGTCCTCGATGCCATAGGTTGAGCGAGTTTCGGAAAGGTATAAATAGTCCACTGCCCGGCTGAGCATCTCCGGTTCAATGGCATCCATCGCCCTGGCCACTTTGGCACCCAAATCTTCGGCCAACAGCCCCCGCAGCGTTTCGGTCTTGCGCACCAGCGGGCTGAACTCGCGGCCCCCAAGCAGGTTGTTGACCACCGCGAACTGCGGGCTGGACGTTTCCGGTCCCACCACGTAGTTATCGGCATTCAGCAAGCGCACGCGCGGGGTTCCCGGCGGCGCCCGGTAGTCGAAATCCGCTCCGGCCAGCCAATGAGCAAGATATCCGGCTTGGCGGGCGTAGGCCGATGTCGGCCGCGCGGCCAGCCATGCCTGGATGTCCGTGAGAACTTGGCGATGCTCGAACAACGCACCGAGCACAGCCAGATTCAGGTGTTCGCGCTTGAGGGCAAAGGTGAGCTGCTCCACCGTCGATTGCTCGGCAGACGCCCGACCGCGAGCCAGTTCGATGCGTTCCGTGCCGTCAATAGCCTGCGTGCGGGTCTCCGTCGTTCGCTCACCCAGCCAAAAGGTCTGGCGAAGCGGCGGCACCGTTAGATTGAAACGGGCGATCAGAGCGTTGTAGCCGAGCGCGGTAGCCATTGTTGGGGGCGAGAAAATCTCTAAAGAATTTAAATTTTATCTATATTACGGATAAAATTTTAGAAAAATTCTACTTTTTAACGGCTTACGAACAATCCATGACGGGCCGCTCAAGTTGGTGATGGTCCTGGCATCCTCCACATCATGGCCGCTCTTGCGCTCCCCCGGTATCATCTGGAAGCGGAATCGCGACTCCCACCACGGACCCTGCAATGACCCACCCCTTCGTTCCCGTCCTGATGGCGGGCGGCTCCGGAACCCGGCTGTGGCCGTTGTCCCGCGAACACTTCCCCAAGCAGTTCCTGGCCCTGGACGGCGGTGAGCGGTCCATGCTCCAGGCAACGCTGGAACGCCTGGGTGATCTTCCAGCCGGCAAACCGCTGGTGATCTGCAACGACAGCCACCGTTTCCTGGTGGCCGAGCAATTGCGCCAGCTTGGCGCGCTGAACCGCAACATCCTGCTCGAACCGGTAGCGCGCAATACCGCGCCGGCGGTGACGCTGGCCGCGCTGCATGCCCTGCGCGAGGGCGATCCGGTGCTGCTGGTACTAGCGGCGGATCATGTGATTCGCGACGAGGCGGCGTTTCAGGCGGCGGTGCGCCACGCACTGCCGTTGGCGGAACAAGGCCGCTTGTTGACCTTCGGCATCGTTCCGGACAAGCCGGAGACCGGGTATGGCTATATCCGCCGCGGCACGGCGATCGAGGGCGGAGCCAGTAGCGTCGCTGCGTTCGTGGAGAAGCCCGAGCGCGCGGTGGCGGAGCAGTACCTGGCCAGCGGCGAATATCTGTGGAACAGCGGCATGTTCATGTTCCGCGCCAGCCGCTACCTGGAAGAACTGGGCAGATTCCGCCCCGACATCCTGGCCGCCTGCCGCGCCGCGATGGCCGCGCCCAGCCCGGACCTGGACTTCATCCGGGTGGACACCGAGGCGTTCAAGGCCTGCCCGGAAGAGTCCATCGATTACGCTGTGATGGAGAAAACGGACGCCGCCGCGGTGGTACCGCTGGACGCCGGCTGGAGCGATGTGGGTGCGTTCGGTTCGTTGTGGGAGGTATTGCCGCACGATGCCGATGGCAACGCGTTGCAGGGCGACGTGATCGCCGCGGACAGCACGAACAATCTGGTGATCGCGGAGAATGCGCTGGTCGCGGTAGTGGGACTGCACGATACGGTGGTGGTGCAGACCAAGGACGCCGTGCTGGTGGCGCCGCGTGCCCGGGCACAGGAAGTCAAGCAGATCGTGGGCCGCATCAAGGCCGCCGGCCGCACCGAGCATCAGCAGCATCGGCAGGTGTACCGGCCCTGGGGGCATTACGATTCGGTGGACAACGGCAAGCGCTATCAGGTCAAGCACATTACCGTGACGCCGGGCGCCAAGCTTTCGGTGCAAATGCATCACCACCGGGCCGAGCACTGGATCGTGGTGTCGGGCACGGCCAAGGTGACGCTGGATGGCGAGGAGCGGCTGTTGACCGAGAACGAGTCGGTTTATCTGCCGCTGGGCGCGGTGCACGCGCTGGAGAATCCTGGAAAGATTCCGCTGGAGCTGATCGAAGTCCAGGTGGGAAGCTATCTGGGCGAAGATGATATTGTGCGGTTCGAAGACCGCTATGGACGTGCACCGGCGGAAAAACGTCCATGACCCAGCCCGCTCGACCGGATCTTGCCGGCGCATTCTCCCGCTTGCTGACCGACCGCTGGAGCTGCCGCGGCTACCTCCCCTCCCCCATCCCGCGCGAAACCATCCTGCAGATCCTCGCGCTCGCGCAGCGCACGCCCTCCTGGTGCAATACCCAGCCCTGGCAGGTGAGCATCGTGTCGGGCCAGGCGATCGAGCGCCTGCGCGCGGATTTGTCGGCGCACGCGGCGGCGCATCCCGACGAGGTCGCTTCCGACATACCGTTTCCGCGCGAGTATCCGGGCGTTTATCGCGAGCGCCGGCGGGAGTGCGGCTTCCAGTTGTATGAGAGCGTGGGCGTGCAGCGCGGGGACCGCGCCGCGTCGGCGCGGCAGGGGGCGCTGAATTTCCGTTTTTTCGATGCACCGCACGTGGCGCTCGTTACGTCGGCGGAGGCGCTGGGTCCGTATGGGGCGATCGATTGCGGCGCCTATGTGAACAATTTCATGCTGGCCGCACAGGCCTGCGGTGTGGCCAACATCGCCCAGGCGGCGCTGGCGCAATATGCGGATTACTTTCGCGAGCGCCTGGGATTCGGCGCCGACCGGATCCTGGTGTGCGGGATTTCGTTCGGCTATGCGGATCCGTCACATCCCGCCAATGGTTTCCGCACCTCGCGCGAGCAGGTGGCCAAGGTGGTGTCTTTCCTGGACGAGTGAGCGGTTGCAAGTATCCCTGAACCTGGACGACCTGATGCTGTTCCAGGCCGTCGTCGAGAGCGGCTCGCTGACTGCCGCCGCGAGCCGGCTCGGCGTGCCGCGGGCCACGCTGAGCCGGCGCCTGATCGCGCTGGAGAAGCGCTGCGGCGCGATGTTGCTCAAGCGCAATACGCGCAAGGTGTCGCCTACCGCGCTGGGGCTGGATCTGCTGCGCGATTGCGCCGATATCGCCCAGGCGCGCGATAGTATCGCGCGCAAGATCGCCCGCAGCGCCACCAGTCTGTCGGGCACGCTGCACGTGGCCATGCCTATCGAGTTCGGCGCGGCCTGGATGGGGCAGGCGCTGTCGGAGTTCGCCGTCGAGAATAGCGATCTGCAACTGGTCGTGGATACGACGACGCGGCCGATCGACCTGATCGGCGAGGGCGTCGATATCCTGATCGCGTTCGGCGAGCCCAAGCCTTCGCGCCTGACCGTGCGCAAGCTGGGCGGCATTCGCTACGGGCTCTACAGCAGCCCGGCCTATGCGGGGTCGCAGCCGCGGCCGCTGGACGCGGCCGCGCTGCCTGCGCTGGACTGGGTGGTGACGGAGCTGCAATCGCACCAGGGTCTGACGACCGCTTCGCCGCTGGGGGCCGGCCGGTCGGTGCTGGGGCGGGTGCGGGCGCGCGTGAACAGCATCCGCCTGCTGCGCGAGATGGTCGCGGGCGGGACCGGCATCGGCCTGATCCCGGAGATCCTGGCGCGCGACTACGTGCAGACGGGCCAGTTGGTGCAGATCGTGCCGGAGTGGCAACCGCGTCTGCCGCTGTACGCCTATATCGTCTCGCGCACGCGCGTGCCGCGCGCCACCACGGTTTTGCTGCGCTACCTGGCCCAGGCCATACGCAAGGCTCAGGACGAGTGAAAGTGGCGCGCGAGCGCCGCTTCGAACGCCTGCGCGTTTTCGAGGTGCGGCAGGTGGCCGGCCTGCGGGATCTCCACCCATGCCGCGGCCGGCATCGCCGGTGCCAGGTCGCGCATGGCGGGCACGATGGCCGCATCGGCGCTGCCCGCCAGCATTGTCGTGCGCACCGGGCAGCACGACAGCGCCTCCACGTAGTCGAAGCGGCTGATGGCGCGCGCGCATTGCGCGAAGCCTGCCGCGTCGGTGGCGGCGATCTGGCCGGCGAGCGCGTCCAGCCAGCCTGGCCGCTGCTCCATGGTGTGCGGCGTGAACCAGCGCGCCAGTGTTTCGTCCACGAGCGTGGCGGTGCCGTCGCGCTGGGCCCGGGCGATGCGGTCTTCCCACATCGCGGGGTAGTTGTCCGGCGAGCGAGGCGGCGCGTCGCAGGCGAGGAGGCTGTGCAGGCGGCCGGGATGGCGCGCGGCGAGGTCGTAGCCGATCATCGCGCCGAGCGAGACGCCGATGAAGTCGAAGCGGTCCGCGCCCAGGCTGGCCGCGAGCTGGACGATGGCATCGGCCAGGCTGGACAGGGACACTTCTGCTTGCGCGGCCGGCACGCCGCCGTGGCCGGGCAGGTCGATCGCGATCACGCGGTGGGTGCGCTCGAGCTGCGCGCGCGCGCCTGCCCAGATGCGGCTGTCGGTGAGGATGGAGTGGACCAGCACGACAGCCGGCGCGCCGGCCGGGCCGCTTTCGGTGAAACCCAGGCCCGTGGCGGGGTCCAGGCGGGACTTCGTATTTTCTTGCAGCAGTTGATCCAGGTTCGTGTTCATTGTTTCCTTGTCTCTCCGGTCTCGATCGGCAGCGCGGAATTCGCGCCCCACTCCGACCAGGAGCCATCGTAGACCTTTACCTGGCGTTCGCCCAGCATGTGCAGCGCCAGGGCGATCACGCAAGCGGAAACGCCGGATCCGCACGAGCAGACGAAGCGCTTGTCCTGGCCCAGTTCCACGCCGTGCGCGCGCAGGGCTTCGGCCAGTTCCGGCGCCGGCAGGTAGGACTGGGTCCGGGGGTCGAGCAGACGCTCGTAGGGCAGGTTCAGGCTGCCGGGGATATGCCCGGCGCGCAGGCCCGGGCGCGGCTCGGGCGCCAGGCCCTGGTAGCGCTCGGCGCTGCGCGCGTCCAGCAATTGACCATGGGGATCGGCGGCGGCCTCGGCGGCTTCCGGCTGGCCGGCCAGCGCCGCGGCATCGGATACGGCCTGCCAGTCGCCCGGGCCGGCCGGCGCGGCGGGGCCGCTCGCCAGCGCCAGGCCCGCCGCGCGCCAGGCCGGCAAGCCGCCGTCCAGTACCGCCACGCGCGCATGGCCGAAGCCTTTGAGCATCCACCACAGGCGCGGCGCGTTGCGCACGCCGTAGGTGTCGTAGACGACGATGCAGTCGCCCGCGCGCACGCCCAGCCGCCGCATCACCTGTTCGAAATGCGCCCGCGTGGGCAGCGTATTGGGCAGCGCCGCGTGCGGATCGCTGGCTTCGGCCAGGTCCAGGAAACGCGCCCCGGGGATGTGCGCGTCCTCGAACTCGCGCCGGGCGTCGCGCTTCTCGGGAGGCAGCGGGCTGGTGCAGTCGATGACGACGACCCCGCCGGCGGCCATGGCGCGTTGCAGGGCCTGCGGCCGGATCAATGCGGAGTCGTCCATGGCGGGCCCGTTCATTCGATCTTGATGCCGGACTCGGCCACGAATTCCTGCCAGCGCTTGATCTCTTCGCCGACGAACTTGGTGAATTCCTCGGGCGACAGGTTGCCCGGCGGGCTGCCCATGGCTTCCAGCTTGCGCGTCATCTCCGGCGTGTTGAGCGTCTTGCGCACCACGGCGGACACTTTCTGGATCACCTCGGGCGGCGTGCCGGCCGGCGCCAGCAGGCCGGTCCATCCTTCCATGGAATAGCCGGGCACGCCGGACTCGGCGATGGTCGGCACCGAGGGCGACTGCGGATAGCGCTTGGCGCTGGTGATGGAGATCGCGCGCAGGCGGCCCGACTCGATCCACGGCTGCGCATCGGAATAATTGGCGAAGGTCATCTGCACGTCGCCCGCCACCGCGGCCGCCACGGCAGGCGCGCCGCCGCGGTAAGGCACGTGGGTCATCTCGGTCTTGGTCTCGTACTTGAAGACCTCGCCGGCGAACTGGGTCAGGCCGCCCGCGCCGCCGAAATTCAGCTTGCCCGGGTTCTTGCGGGCATAGTCGATCACGTCGCCGGTCGTCTTGAACGGCAGGCTGGGGTTGACGGCCAGCACCAGCGGGTTGGTGTTGAGCAGCGCGATCGGCGCAAAGTCGTTCAGGCCGTGGTAGTCCAGCTTGTAGATGAACTGGTTCAAGGTCTGCGGCGCGGCCAGCCCCACCAGCAGCGTATAGCCGTCGGGCTTGCTCTTGGCCACGTAGGAGGTGCCCAGACTGCCGCTGGCGCCCGCCTTGTTCTCGACCAGGAAGGGCTGCTTGAGGGCTTCCTGCAGACCTTCGGCGATGATGCGCGCCATCTGGTCGGCAATGCCGCCGGGCGCGTACGGCACGATCAGGCGCACCGCGTGCGTGGGCCAGGCAGCGGCATCGGCCGCATGGACGACGGGCGCACAGGCGCAGGCAAGCGCCGCGGCGCTCCAGGATGCGATCTTGGCTTGGATCATGGATGGTCTCCTCGGTCGGCAATGACGCCGCTCTTGTCGTCGCGGACGGGCTCGTAGCGCGCCCGTCCGCCGGTTGTCGCCTCAGCTAGACGGGAATCACGGTGAGGACGTCGATGCAGCGCGAATCGAGCACGACGGTGCGCTCGCGCAGCCGCATGCCGGACGCCGTGCGGCTCACCCGGTCGAGATAGCGCCCAGCGCCGTACAGCATCGATTCGCCGCTCTCGAAAGTGCGGTAGACGCTGAAATTGGAGCGCACGCGCCAGCCGCCTTCCTCTGCGTCGATACTGGCCGGCCCCAGCACATGGGTGTACCAGTGCGGCTCGTAGATGTTGGCCGTGCGCAGCGCGGCGATGCGGTCGCGCAGCATGCCCCGCCCGTGGCACAAAATGATGCCCACCGGCAGGCCGGCGGCGACGTTCTCGCGCGTGGTCAGCCGATAACAGCCGTCCTCGGTGAAGAAATCCGGCCAGGCCTCCAGCCTGTCGTCGTCCAGCGCGTGGGCGTAGTCCGCCAGCAGTTGGCGGATGTCGTGCCCGGCGTCGGCGGCGTCGCCCGCGCGCGCCTCCCTGCGTTCCAGTACCTGCATGCTGTCCCCTCAGAATCCCATGATCTCGCGATAGCCGTGCCAGAATCCGCGCACCGACGCTTCGGTGGCGCGCGACGATTCGTTGGACTCGGCCACGCGTCCGCCCATCTCGATGAAGGCCGCGCGCTCGGGCGCGCCCACCGTGCCGCGCTGCACGAACTCGTTGATGCAGCCGTCCTCCAGCGCCACCAGCCCGGCCGCGCCGGTCAGGTTGGACTGGCGCACGCGCATCTCGGTCTGCTCCGGGGTGTCGCGTTCGTAGCCCAGGAAGATCCATTTCAGCTCGGTCTTGTCCACGCCCTTGGGCGCGAAGAAGCGGATGGCCAGCGAGTTCAGCGTGAACTGGAACACCAGGTTGGGAAACACCGTCTGGATGCTGTGGGTGATGCCGTCGTCGAACTCGTCCCAGGCATCGAGCAGTTGCGGCCCTTCGAGCGCGGAGTCGCCGTGCTTGGCGCCGTACTTGGCCGAGTGCACTTCGGCCGTCAGGTACTCGCGGTCGAGGTTGAAGGTGGCGCGCTTGGAGTAGCTGATGTGGTGCCACTTCTTGTCGGACAGGACGATGCCGCCGTCCATGTCCAGGCGATTGACCTTGAAGGTGGTATAGAAAGTGTGCAGCAGCGTGGCGTGGTAGGAATCGCGCACGTTCTCGGCATACAGCTTCCAGTTGTTGTGGATGATCTGGCTGTGCCGGCCCAGGATCTTGAGCGGCCGGCCGAAGTTGCGCTGGATGAAGGCGCTCATGCGCGGGCCCAGGTATTCCTCCAGCGGCGGCGTTTCGTCGGACAGCGTGCCGAATACCAGGCCACAGAAGCTCGCCACGCGCACCGGCTGCAGCCGGTGCGCCGACACGTCGAAATCTTCGGGCATGCCGCCCTTGCCGTTGACCCCTTTCTGGAACGCGATGGAGCGCAGCCGGCCGTCGAGCCGGTACGACCAGGCGTGGTAGACACAGGTCAGGTGCTTGGCGTTGTCCTTGCCGCGCAGTGCGACCAGCGCGCCCTTGTGGGCGCAGCGGTTGACCATTGCATGGATCTGCCCTTCCGCGTCGCGCGTGACGATGATGGGCGTCTCGCCCATCCAGGCCGTGACGATGTCGCCCGGGTTGGCGATCTCGGGCTCGATACAGAGATACTGCCAGACCGGTCCGCGGAAGATGCGCTGCTGTTCGCGCTCGTAGACCTCGTCATCCGAAAAAACCTGGAACGGCACCCGCGTAATGCCCTCGCTGGGCCAGTTCACGAGCGATGCTGCTGCCTCCATCCATGCCTCCTTGACGCCGGAACGGCGCTCGACCAATGGTGCGATGGTAGGCATTCACCCTGCTGTGGCATAGCCACATGGGTGCAACTCATTATCCCGTTTTTGAGTCGAATAGAGTCCAATTTCGGAAAGATGGTTATATGCATATCACTCGTGTGCATTAAGGCGGCCGCGTGCGCCTCGGCAAGCGGGGCCCCATGCCGAGCCTGCCAGAGCGCTTGCCATGCTCGAGACCGAACGGCGCGTGCCCTGTACCGCGACACCGACTGTCTCGATTGTCACCATCTGAATGCAGATCGCTCTCCATTTTGGTGCGAGCATGACTGCCGGGGTTTCCGAGCGAGGAGCGAACGTGAAGCACGATGCTGGATACGCCAGGCATGGCGCGCAGGCGTCCGCCGCGGGGCTGTCGCGCCGCGGCTTTCTGAAAGCGGCGGCGGTGGCAGGCGTCACGGTCTGGATCGCGCCGCTGTACAGCCCGGCTTTCGGCGCCCTGTTCGAGGAAAGCATTCTCCGCAGCCCGCAGTGGGACCCCGCGACCGGGCGCACGCGCTTGCGGATCGACGGCCACGCCAAGGTGCTGGGCGAAAAGGTCTTCGCGCGCGACATACGCGCCGCCGACATGCCCCACTGGCCCCGGCAGCAGTCCCACGCGCTGATCCTGCGCGCCGCACGGGCGGACCGTGTTTATGAAGGCTTCGACCTGACCGCGCTGGGCGACGACCTGCGGCCGGACAAAGTGGTCACCGCGGACGACCTGGCGCGCGACAGGCTCGCCTTTCCCGATTTCTACGGCGAAGACATGCTGCTGCCCGTGGGCAAGACGCCCGCCTACCTGGGCCATGCTGTCGCCATCCTGATCTTCCACGACTTCCCGCGCTACAGCCTGGCACGGGGACGCCTGCATACGGGCGGCGACGCGATCCGCTACGGCGCGCAGACCGGTCCGCTGGAGCGCGAGCCATGGGGCGCGTTCCGCTATGTACGCATAGGCGGGGCCACTTCCGACGAGCCGGACGTCTATTCCAGCCTGAAGGACAGCCCGATCTTTCCCACCGAGAAGAAGACCCTGGTGTGGCCGTCCACCAGCCCCGAGGACAGCCTGGACGCGCGGGGCATGCGCGCCGCCGCGCAGATCGGAGAGGAACTGGAGTCGCCGCCGGCCGACTGGCTGGTCATGAAGCGCCGCTACACCACGCAGTCCATCGACACCGCGGCACTGGAGCCGGACAACGCGAACTGCTGGTACGACCCGGCCACCCGCTCCCTGCACATGGTGCTGGCGACGCAGTCGCCGCAGGAGGTGGCCGAAGCCGCCGCCAAGATGGTGGCCGACAGCGGCTTCCCGCTCGACCGGTTGTTCGTCCATCCCTGTTATACGGTGGGCTACGGATCCAAGGACCATTGCAACGTGCCCTTCTACGGCCTGGTCGCGGCGCTGTACGGCGACGGCCGGCCGGTGCGTTTCGCCACCGACCGCTTCGAGCATTTCCAGAGTTCGCTCAAGCGGCATGCCTTCGACATGCAATACACCATGGCGGTGGACCGCAAGACCGGCAAACTGCAATCGTTCCAGGGCATGCTGAAGGGCGACGGCGGCGGGCGCGCGAATTTTTCCCCCTCGGTGGTCATGGTGGGCGCCACGGCCGCGCAGTCGGTCTACTACTTTCCCAAGAACGATCTGATTGCGGTGGCCGAGGCCAGCCGCGCCGTCGACGCCGGCTCGGCGCGCGGCTACGGCACGCTGCAGAGCATGGCCGCCACGGAGATGATGATCGACGAGATGGCCGAGCGGCTGGGCCTCGATCCCATCGAGTTCCGCGCCCGCAACGCCCTGCTTTCCGGCATGAAGAATACCCAGGGCGCCATCGCGGGCGGCGCGCTGCGGGTGAACGAAGTCCTGGAGCGCGCGCGGCGCCACCCCTTGTGGACGGACCGCGAGCAGCGCAAGCGCGACTACGAGGCGGCCCATCCCAACGAACGCTACGGCGTGGGCTTCGCCTGTGTGCAGAAAGACTTCGGCACCGGCGGCGAAGCGGCCTTCGTGCGCGTGGCGCTTACCCGCGAGGGCCGCGTCGTGCTGCACCATACCGGCGTCGAGATCGGCACGGGCATGAGCACCTCGCAGGCGGTGATGTGCGCCGAATGGTTCGGCCGGCCGGCCGACGAGTGCCACACGGCCGTCACCGACTGGGCCGACCTGCCCATGGTCGGCAACGTCGATACCTATACGGTCAAGCAGGAAGAACAGGACAAGCTGGCCGCCGATCCGCTCTGGACGCCCGTCCATGCCTCGCCCTCCAGCGCCAGCAACTCCGTCTACTTCTTCGGCCACGCCACCCTCGAAACCGCGCGCGTGGTGTTCGAACACGGCCTCTGGCCCGCCGCCATGGCGATCTGGAGCCGCGGCGAAGGCGGCGGCCAGGCCGCGCCGCTGGTGGTGCGCCGCGAAGACGCCCGCTGGACCGAACGCGGACTGACCGCCAACGGGCTCGAGCCGCTGCCGCTGGAGCGCCTCGCCGAACAGGCCTACGCGTCCGGACTGGTGACGGCCGCCGTGGGCCATACCTTCAACCGCTGGCAGTGGGCCGAGGCCGATTTCACCGTGGGCGGCGCCACGGTGCGGCGGCCGCTGGACGGCCTGGCGGTGCGCTACGGCGACGGCAGCCGCGGCGCCGCGCCCTACGAGGTCATCGAACGGGCCAACGTTTTCTATCCGCCGGCCCAGCGCAACAATGCCGGCGTGACCTACTACAGCGCCAACGCCGCGCTGGCCGAACTGGCCGTCAACCTGACCAGCGGCGACGTGCGACTGCTGTCGCATCATTCGGTCCTCGAGTGCGGCAAACCGGTGGTGGAGGAGCTGGTGTCGGGCCAGTTGCAGGGCGGCGTCGCCATGGGCATCGGCCACGCGCTGCACGAATACCTGCCGCTGTACGAAGACGGCCCCGGCAACGGCACCTGGAACTTCGACCGCTACCACCTGCCGCGCGCCCGCGACGTGGCCGTATGGACCCAGAGCGGCGAGATCCTGCCGCCCATCTCGGAGACCGATCCGGCCAAGGGCATAGCCGAGGTCGTCATGATTCCCATCGTGGCGGCCATCGTGAACGGCATTGCGCACGCCATCGGCCACCGCTTCGCCGATCTGCCCGTGACGCCCGAAAAAATACGCAAGGTGCTGGAGACATGACCATCGCGACTTCTCCCCTGACGCTCACCGTCAACGACAGGCAAGTGGGTCCCGTGGACGTGCCGGACACGCTGATGATGGTCGATTTCCTGCATGAATACCTGGGCCTGACCGGATCGCGCTTCGGCTGCGGCATAGGCGTGTGCCACGCCTGTACGGTGCTGCTCGACGGGCCGGACGGCCCCGAGGAAATCCGCACCTGTATCACGGGCGCCCACTATTTCAACGGCAAGCGGGTGCGCACCGTGGAAGGCCTGGCCCAGCGCGACGGCCAACAGCGCATCATTGCCATCACGCCCATCCAGCAGGCCTACCTGGATCACTACAGTTTCCAATGCGGCTACTGTACGCCCGGCTTCGTGATCGGAGCGACCGCACTGATGGAAAAGCTGAAAAAGCAGCCCGTGCGCGCCAGAGACCTGGAAGAGACGATCACCGAACACCTGGGCCGCCACATCTGCCGCTGCACCGGCTACGTGCGCTACTTCGAGGCCGCCAAGGCCGTCATCCTGGCCACGCCCGGCCTGGTCGCCAAGGAGGACTAGCGTGAGAAGCAAGCACTTCCGCTCGCGTGGCGCCGTCGTCGCGCTGGTCATCCTGCTGCTGGTGGCCGCCGCGGTGGCGGCGGCCATTCTGGGCAACCGCGACGATCCGCCCGACCGCGCGCCCCAGCAGGTCCAGGCCACCGCCGAGCAGCTGCGCCTGGGACGCTACCTGGCGCGCGCCGCCGATTGCGCCGCCTGCCACCAGACCGCCCAGGGCGCCGCCTACGCGGGCGGCTTTCCGTTGGAAACGCCGTTCGGCACGGTGTACGGCACCAACATCACGCCCGACCCCGACCATGGCATCGGCCGCTGGACCGCCGACGAGTTCTACGGGGCGCTGACGCGGGGCAAGGCTCCGCACGGCCGCAACCTGTACCCGGCCATGCCGTACACGGCCTACCACGACATCGCGCGCGCCGACGCCGACCTCATTTATGCCTACCTGATGAACGTGCGGCCCAGCGCCCAAGCCAACAAAAAGCCCGACATCCCCTTCCCGCTGAACCTGCGCATCCTGATGTCCGGCTGGAACCTGCTGTTCTTCGACAAGGATCCGCTGCCCGCGGCGTCGCAGGGCGAATCGCAGCAATGGGTGCGCGGCCGCTATCTGAGCAACGTGCTGGGCCATTGCGGCGAATGCCATACGCCGCGCGGCGCGCTGGGCCAGGTCAAGCGCGACGAATGGCTGCAAGGCTACGCGCTGGGCCGCTTCGAGGCGCCTTCGCTCACGCCCCGGGCCCTGGCCGAACGCGGCTGGAACCCGGCGGACCTGCAGCGCTTCCTGCGCACCGGCCTGGCCCCGCAAGGCATCGCCGCCGACGAGATGTATCCGGTCATCCTGCACAGCACGCAGTACCTGGGCGACGACGACCTGGCCGCCATGTCCGCCTTCATGCTGGGCGACCATCCGCCCCCGCCCGTGCCGGCGCCCCAGGCGCGGCCCGAAGACGGCCCGCCGTCTGCCGGGCGCCGCGTCTACCTGAACACCTGCGCGGCCTGCCACGGCATCGACGGCAACGGCCATGCGCCAGGCATGCCGCCGCTGGCCGACAACAGCACGGTGCGGCTGGAAAGCCCGCGCAACCTGCTGCTGTCCATCCTGGACGGCCTGCCGGGGCAGCGGTTGCCGGACGGCACCGAAATCGGCGAGATGCCCGGTTTCGCCCGCCGCTTGAGCGACGACGAGGTCGCCCAGTTGACCAATTACCTGCGCGCCGCCTGGGGCGGCCGGCCGGGCGAGGTGGCGGCCGGCGACGTCGCGAAGCTGCGGGAGGGGAAATAGGGATTTCCGGCCCTCAGCCCCGGCGCACCGGCGACACCATCCTGGGCAGCAGCTTCCTCATCATGTTGCAGAAATCGTCGGCGCACGGCGCCAGTTCGCGCGCGCGGTCCCGCAGTTCGTAAAAATCGAGTTCGATGACAGGCGCGGCGAGCTGTTCCAGGCGGATGCCGCGTCCCTTGCACGCCGGGATGGCCGTGGACGGCAGGATGGCAATGCCGCGGCCGGCCTCGGCCAGGCCGATCTGGGTCTCGATGAAATTGACGACGAAGGCGGGCGGCGCGCTATGGCCGACTTGCGCCAGATGCTTGTCGATCAATTGCTGCAGCGGATTGTCGAACGGCAGTTTGATGAAGCGCGCCGATTCGAACGCGTTCCATGCCCGCGGCGCGCGGGCCATCTGGAAGCGCGGCGCGGCGCTCGCCGCGACCAGGGAAAAATTGAACAGCGGCTTCCTGATTACGCCGGCCGCCGGCTTGATGAACATGCCCAGGCCTATGTCGAGTTGGCCGCCCCGCACCATGCTGGACACCTCGGACAGCTCCGTATCGACCAGGTGCAGGCGCACGCCCGGATATTGCTGGGCGAATGCGGCGATGACCGGCGGCAGCAGGTAGGAGCAGGTCAGCGGCGGTGCGCCGACCGACAAGGCCGTGGCGGCGTGCTGGGCCGATCTGCCCAGCTGCTCGACGATGTCTTCGACGCTGCTCACGTTCTGCTCGGCGACCGGCAGGAAAGCGCTGCCGAAGCGGGTGAGAGTGACTTGGCGCGTGGTTCGGTCGAACAGACGGAATCCGAGCTGTCCTTCCAGTTCGCGGATCATCAGGCTCAGGCCCGATTGGGCGATGTGCAGCTGCTCGGCGGCGCGAGAAAAATTCCTGAGCCTTGCGACGACCAGGAACGCCTTGAGCTGGCGGTGAGAGAAATTCATGGCGCTCTATCTATACGCTTATCTGCTTAATTCATACTGTATTCATATTTCCCTCGGTGTTAAAGCTCGTATTGAATGACGACTCCACGATTCACCACCGTTCGCCTGGAGGTAGTCATGCCGATTGTCCCGCGTTCCGCATCCCGCCTGTTCTGTGCGTTGTTCTCGCTCGCCGCGGCCACGGCGGCCCACGCCGACGAGTCCTATCCTTCCCGCGCCATCCGCATCATCGTGCCGTTCTCGGCCGGCGGCGGCATCGACGTGCTGGGCCGCACCATCGGCCAGAAATTGTCGGAGGCCTGGCAGAACGCCGCCGTTGTCGAAAACCGGCCGGGCGCCAGCGGCAACATCGGCACGGACCTGGCCGCGCGCGCCGCCCCCGACGGCTATACGTATCTGATGACGGCAAACACGATCACCATGACGCCCAGCCTGATGCAGAACGTGGGTTTCGATCCGGTCAAGGATTTCTCGCCTGTCATGCCTATCGCCGTAGGCAGCCTGGCCCTGGTCACCCGCCCCGACCTGCCGGCCAAGACCGTGCAGGAACTGTTCGCAATGGCGCGCCAGAGCGAGAAAAAACTGAACTACGGCTCCCCCGGAACCGGCACACCCCACCATCTGGCCATGGAGCTGGTCAAGCAGCGCGCGAACATCGACATGGTCCACGTGCCCTACAAGGGCTCGGGCGGCCTGGTCAACGACGTGATGTCCGGCCAGGTCGATCTGGCCTTCGTTCCCGTGCATCAGGCGCTGCAACTGGCCCGCGCCGGCAAGATGCAGATGCTGGCCGCCGGCGGCACGCGGCGCACCGACGTGACCCCCGACATTCCTTCGCTGGCCGAAGCCTCGGGCATCGCCGACGTGGACGTGGACATGTGGTACGGCCTGTACCTGCCCGCGCGCACGCCCAAGCCCGTGATCGACAAAATCAACGCCGAGGTCAACCGGACCCTGCGCATGCCGGACGTCATCAAGAGCCTGTCCATGCAGGGCCTGCAGCCCAGCGGCGGCACGCCGGACGACTTGGCGCGCCTGACCCGCGACGACCTGCAGCGCTGGGCGGCCGTGATACGGCAGGCCAGGCTGAAAGCCGACCAGTAACCGATAGCGAGTCCACGACTCGAAACACGAGGAGCTTGTAGATGGAAGTCATGATCATAGGAGGCGGAATCGGCGGCTTGACGCTGGCGCTCTCCTTGCACCGGGTGGGCATCGCGTCGCGCGTGTTCGAAGCCGCGCCGCAGATCCAGGCGGTGGGCGTAGGAGTGAGCCTGCTGCCCCACTGCACCAAGGTCCTGGGCGGGCTGGGCCTGAACGATGCGCTCGCAGACGTTGCCGTCACCACGACCACCACCTCGTTCTTCAACCGCTTCGGGCAATACGTCCACAGTGAGAAGACCGGCCGGCACGCCGGCTACGAGTGGCCTCAGTTCCAGGTCCACCGCGGCGACCTGCAGATGATCCTGTTGCGCGCATGCCAGGAGCGGCTGGGCGCGGACCGCATCGTTACCGGCCACCGCTGCACCGGCTTCACCCAGGGCGCGGGCAGCGTCACCGCCCACTTCGCCGATCCGTCCGGCGCGCCGCTGGAGCCGCATACCGCCGATGCCCTGATCGCCTGCGACGGACTGCACTCGGTCGTGCGCAAGCAACTGCATCCCGACGAGGGCGAACCGGTGTACTCCGGCGTGAACATGTGGCGCGGCGTCACCCGCTGGAAGCCTTATTTCGACGGTGCGACCTATGTGCGCGGCGGCTGGCTCACTCCGGGCAAGATGGTGATCTATCCGATCCGCAAGGCTCTGGACGAGAACGGACTGCAATTGATCAACTGGGTGGCGGAAGTCACGACTCCCAAGTACGAACGCCGCGACTGGAACCGGAAAGGCCGCCTGGAGGATTTCATCGACGTCTTCGACGACTGGCATTTCGACTGGCTGGACGTCCCGGCGATGATCCGCGCCGCCGATTCCCTGCTGGAATTCCCCATGGTCGACCAGGATCCGCTGCCATGGTGGACCCAGGGACGCGTCACCCTGCTGGGCGATGCCGCGCACCCCATGGTGCCGCGCGGCTCGAACGGCGCGGGCCAGGCCATCCTCGATGCCCATGCGATGGCCGAGGCGATGGCCGCGGAGCGCGACGTCGAGCAGGCGCTGCAACGGTACGAAGCGGTACGGCGCCCCGCCACCACGAACATCGTGCTGACCAACCGGGTCATGCCGCCCGACGCCATCCTCAAGGAAGTCTACGAGCGCACCAACGACCAGCCGTTCCAGCTTATCGAGGACGTGATCAGCCACGAGGAGCTGATGGCGATCTCCGACGGCTACAAGCGCGTCGCCGGCTACGACCACGCCTCGCTGGCCGGTTGATCGGGCACGGCCCCGGGGTTCCTCAATACTGCGCCGCCGGGGGCCGGCCTTCGCGACCGCCTCCGAATTCCGCCCGCCAAGCCGACTGCGCCGCTCTGACCTGGGCAAGCAACAAGCCCAGGTCGGAGGCAAGCACGACGAAATCCGCGCCCTGCCGCGCGAGGAGCGCGGCCGACTCGAGCGTCGCGGCCAGCGTGCCCACCGGCTTGCCGACGCGCTTGCAGCGTTCGATGGCGGACGCCAGCGACGCCTTGACCTCGGGATGGGCGCTATCGCCATAATGGCCCATGCTGCCCGCCAGGTCGGTCGGGCCGATGAAGACGGCGTCGACGCCATCGACCGCGGCGATCTCTTCGATGCAGGCCAGCGCCTGCGGGGTTTCGATCTGCACGATCAAGCCGATGCGGCCGTTCGCCTGCCGGAAATGATCCGGCATGGCGCCGAAACGGGATGCGCGGCTCAGACCCGCCATGCCGCGCGAGCCCTGCGGCGGATAACGGACCGCCGCCACCGCCCGCCCGGCCTCGTCCGCGCTCTGCACGAAAGGCACCAGCAGCGTATCCGCGCCCGCATCCAGCAAGCGCTTGATGACGACGGGCTCGTTCCACGGCGCGCGCACCACCGGCAGCATGGCGGTATTGCCGATCGCCATCAGCATGTGGGCCACGTCTGCGACGTCGATCGGCGAATGCTCGGCATCGACGATGGCCCACTCGAAGCCGTTACAGCCTATGGCTTCGGCCACGATGGGACTGCCCGACATCAGGAAGATGCCGAGCGGCGCGGGTCCGGCGCCGCGCAGACGAGCGAGGAACGGGTTCATGGCGCCAGTCCGCCGCGTGGTGAGATAGACATGCGCGTCCTCATTCGGGTTGTATTCCCGCCGTTTCCGCCACCGCGGCCCAGCGCTCCAGGTCGCGGCCGATCGAGTTCGCGTACTCCTGCGCGGTGCTGCCCACGGGCTCGACGCCGATTTCCACGAAGCGCTTGCGCACCTCGGGCCTGGCGACCATCTTCATCAGCACGTCCTGAAGTTTCTGCACGACGTCCGGCGGCATCCCGGCCGGACCGATGACGCCGACCAGCGTGGCAACCTCGGTACCCGGCAAGCCGGCCTCGGCCACCGTCGGCACATCCGGAAAGGTCTCGCTGCGGGTTTCGTTGGTATAGGCCAGCGCGCGCAGCTTGCCGGACTTGATCAAGGAAGTCAGCGGCGGCAGGTCGGCAATCGCCATGGTCACCTGCCCGCCCATCAGCGCGGTGATCGACTCGCCGCTGCTCTTGTACGGAATAGCCAGGAATTTGGTGCCGGTCCGCTGCTTGAACAACTCGGTGGCGAGCTGGAACAGCGCGGCGCTCGAGGCATAGCTGACTTTCTCGGGATTCGCCTTGGCATAGCCGACCAGCTCCGCCACCGTATGCACCGGCATCGACGCGTTGACGGTGATCAACAGCGGCAGGCGCCCCACGATCGATATCGGCGTGAAGTCTTTCTGCGGCGAGTACGGCAGAGACTTGCGCATGACGGGATTCATGACCAGCGGCCCGGACGGCGCCATGAGCAGCGTATAGCCGTCGGCCGGAGCCTGCGCCAGGTGTTCCATCGCCGCGATCCCTTGCGCGCTGGGCCGGTTCTCGACGATGACCGGCTGCCCGAGCGCATCGGATATTTCCTTGCCGGCCATTCGCGCAAGGACGTCGGTTCCGCCGCCGACCGCATACGGCACGATCAGGCGTATGGGCTTGGACGGATAGACGGCGGGATCGGCCTTGGCCGCCACCAGGCTCGGCAGCGCCATCGCTGCCGCGAGCACAATACAGGTCCCTCTGCGATTCATGGAAGTCTCCTTGGATGTTGTTGTGCTGCGGTTGCTACGGCGAGGGGCTAGGATGCCGGCTCCTCGACGGGCGCGGGCGTGCCCTGGCGGGACCGCCCCGGCTGCGTCGGCAGCGTGAGCGGTTCGGCGCGCTTGCGCCAGTGCTTGGTCGGCCGGCCGTTGCGCAGGGCGTCGAGCTCGCGCCAGAAGACCCGGCGCAGCGTCACCACGCCCAAGTCCGACTTGCCCAGCATCTCCTGGCGGCGGTCCGCCACCACGCCCTGACCCCGCTGCGCGATGTAGTCCTGCGCCGATATCAGCCCCGCCAGGAAGTCCTCTTCGGAAGGCCCTTTGCGCTGGTGGAAGAGCTCGTCGTAGTGCTCGTCCGCGTTATAGCCGCCGAACTTGCGGAAGTAGGCGCGAAACCGCTCGTTGGCCGGCTCGTCGCCCGGCGCCATGGCGTAGATCGTGAAGCGCGTGCTGTGCTCGTCGTCCTGCGGCACCATCCAGATGCCGAAGTCTATCCAGGGATCGCCCTTCTGCAAGCCTGGCACGACGACGTGGTTGTTGTTGGGAAAGGTCCAGTCGCTCTTGCGGATATTGTCGTCGGCGCGCACGGCGACCTGCTCGATGCCGGCCTCGTTCTCCGTGTACGACAGGTCGGGCATCATGGTCGTGACGGCGTCGCCGAACGGCCCGACCCGCAAGGCCTGGTGCACGAAGCTGACGTGGACCGCGTCGAGCGAATTCTCGATCTGCTGGAACCAATTGATCTTCCACGTTTCCTTGGTGACGGCGATGAGCACGCCCGGCGCTTCGAACACGTCCTTGCGCGGCAGCTCGAACCCGGGCGGCTCGCCCTCGCCCAGATAGGCGAACACCATGCCGCAGTATTCGTGCACCGGGTAGCCCGGTATGCGGCAGTTGGGCGGCACGCGCGCCTCTTTCTCGGCCGGGCGCTGCACGCACTGGCCGCTGCCGTCGAATTGCCAGCCGTGGTAGATGCAGCGGATCTTCTCGCCCTGTATCCAGCCGGTGTGGAGCAAGGTCTGGCGATGCCGGCAACGCCCGCCGACCAGATAGGGCGTACCGCTCTCGCCGCGGTACAGCGTGAGTTCCTCGCCCAGGGCCTTGACCGGAATGGCCTCGCCTGGCTGGAGGTCGCGCGAGAGCGCGACGGGATGCCAGAACATTCGCAGCAAGCGCCCCATCTCGGTACCGGGACCGGCCTGCGTCAACAAGGCAAGTTGATCCGCGCGGCTCGGCGCGGCGTTGGGCGTATCCATTCGACCTCCATTCATGGCGGAATCGGGATGCAGCCCGCGGCTCAGAAGCCGACGGCCGCGGCTCCCTTGAGTTTGAGCATTTCACGCGCCTGCGCCGGCGTCGCGACGGCAAGCCCGAGTTCTTCGAGGATGCGGCGCATCTTGGCCACCTGCTCGGCATTGCTCTTGGCCAGCGTGCCGGGGCCGCTCCACAGGCTGTCCTCCAGGCCGACGCGCACATTGCCGCCCATCACGGCCGACTGCACGCCGGTAAACATCTGGTTGCGGCCGCAGCCGAGCACCGACCACAGATAATCGTCGCCGAACAGGCGGTCGGCGGTGCGCTTCATATGCAGGATGTCTTCGGCATGCGCGCCGATGCCGCCGCGGATGCCGAACACCGACTGTATGAACAGCGGCCCTTCGAGCAGGCCGCGGTCGCGGAAGTGGGCCGCCGTGTAGAGATGGCCGATGTCGTAGCATTCCAGTTCGAAGCGCGTGCCGTTGCCGCTACAGGACTCCAGGATGTGGGCGATGTCCTTGAACGTATTGCGGAACACCCGGTCGTCGCTTTGCTCCAGATACGGACGCTCCCATTCGAAGCGGAAGTCGCGGTAGCGCTCGAGCATCTCGTACAGACCGAAATTCATCGAGCCGAGGTTCAAGGACGCGATCTCGGGCTTGAGCCGCAAGGCGGGCTGCAGGCGTTCCTCCACCGGCATGGTGGGAGCGCCGCCGGTCGTGATATTGACGACCACGTCCGAGGCAGCCTTGATGCGGGGCAGAAAACGCATGAACGCTTCCGGCGTCTGGTCCGGACGCCCGTCGCCCGGATCGCGCGCATGCAGGTGGACGATGGCGGCGCCGGACTCGGCCGCGCCCAGCGCCGCCTCGGCGATTTCATCGGGCGTAACGGGCAGGTACGGCGACATGCTCGGCGTATGGATGGAGCCGGTCACGGCACAGGAAATGATCACGGGACGCTGGGCCATGGTCAGATTCCTTGCGCCGCGCCGGCGCGCGCCATCAAGGCCTCATCGCCCACGGACAGCTCCTGCCCGCGCAGGTCCTCGGGCCGCTCATCGGCCAGCCACGCGACGACACAGGCCGAACGCTCCGGCGGCGCGAGCTCCGCGCGCGGGATGCGGCTGATCTCGTTCATGCCCGACTGGCGGATGAGGCCCTGCATATCCGTATCCACCACGCCGGGCTGGAGACTGTAGGCCGCGACCCCCGCGGCGCCGTATTCATGGGCGACACAGCGCGTCAGCATGGACAGGCCCGCCTTGGCGCTGCAGTATGCCGACCAGCCTTCGCGCGGCGTGAGCGCCGCGCCCGTGCTGATGTTGACGACGGCGCCCTGCGCCCGGGCCAGCGCGGGCAGCGCCGCGCGCAGCAGCCGATAGGGTCCGGCCAGATTGGTATCGAGGTTGCGCAGCCAGTCATGCGGATCGCCGTCGGCGATGCGCGCGATGGGCGCGATCTGCCCGGCGTTGTTGACCAGGACGTCGAAGCGGCCATGCTTCTCGAGCACGTGGCCGACCAGCGCCGACACATCCGCATCGTCGGTCACGTCGCACCGCACCGCTGTGCACGGAACGCCCAGCGCCGCGGCGTCCCGCCTGGCCGGCTCCGCCTTTGCCGGATCGCGCACCGCCAGCACGCTGCCTATGCCGCGGCGCGCCAGGGCCACCGCGATCGCCGCGCCTATGCCGCGCGCCGCGCCGGTGACCACGGCCATGCGGCCGGATGATGTCGATGCCATGGAGTCTGCCTCGCTTTATCTTTGTTCCGGACCGATCGACTCGGCCTGCCATGGCGACATGTTGGTTCCGGGGATTGATTTAGTCCAATTGAAAATTCGGCTCAATTGATACACGATACGTATCATCGAAAACGCCGGGAGCGACAGCCATGGAAATGCGGCAACTGAAGTACTTCGTCGTGCTGGCCGAAGAGCTGCACTTCCACAGAGCCGCCGCGCGGCTGTCCATTTCGCAGCCGCCGCTCAGCAGCGCCATCAAGCACATGGAGGCAGAGCTCGATACGCTGCTGTTCGAACGCAATACCAAGACGGTGGCGCTCACCGCGGCGGGCCGCGCGCTCTACCCCCAGGCCGTGCGCACGCTCGCGCAATTCGACCTGGCCTGCACCGTGGCGCGCCGCACCGGGAGCGGCGTCCTGGGCCAGCTTCGCGTGGGCTACACCGGCGGCATGCTCTTGCGCGGCGCACCGCAGATGGTGCGCGAGTTCGAATCGGTCCTGCCGGGCGTGGAAGTCTCTTTGTGCGAGATGGCCTCGGCCGCCCAAGCCGACGCCATCGCGCACCGCCAGCTCTCGGGAGGCTTTCTGCACGCCATGGTGGTGCCGCCCGAACTCGACTTCATCACGCTGCAGCGCGAGCCCTTCGTTTGCTGCCTGCACGCCTCCCATCCCCTTGCGTCGCGCCGGCGCATCAGTCTTCGGCAGCTCGCGGGCGAGCCGTGGATCATTTTCCCGCGGCACATATCGCCCAGCTACTTCGACGCCGTCATCGCGCTGACCACGGCGGCCGGTTTTTCTCCGCAGATCAGGCACGAAGTCACGCACTGGGTCAGCGCCGTCATGCTGGTCGCCCAGAAGTCCGGCGTGGCGGTGGTGCCGCAGGCGTTCGCCATGTCCAGGCTCGGCGACGTCCGCTATCTGGCCATCCAGGAAACGGCCAGCCAATCGCTTGCCCACTTCGTCTGGCGCAAGGACGATGACGATCCGGTTCTGCAGCGCTTCACCCGCCACGTGCGCGACTGGAAGCCGGCGATTCGCGTAAGATCTGCGACCACCGGCCGTTCATCGGCCGGATAAAGAGACCGCGCGACGAAGGCGCCAAACCTGATTTTCCGGGGCATCTCTCATGATCATTTCTTCCGCGGGCGATTTTCGCGCAGCCGCGCAGCGCCGTCTTCCGCCCTTTCTCTTCCACTACATTGACGGCGGCGCCAACGCGGAAAGCACGCTGCGCCGCAATGTCGAAGACCTGGCCGACGTCACCCTGCGGCAGCTCGTTCTGCGCAACATGACGGACTTGAGCCTGGAGACCCGGCTGTTCGGAGAGACCCTGTCGCTGCCGGTGGCGCTGGCGCCCGTCGGCCTGACCGGCATGTATGCGCGCCGCGGGGAAGTCGGCGCAGCGCGC
Organism: Pigmentiphaga humi; assembly: GCF_900606115.1. Taxonomy (GTDB): domain Bacteria; phylum Pseudomonadota; class Gammaproteobacteria; order Burkholderiales; family Burkholderiaceae_B; genus Pigmentiphaga; species Pigmentiphaga humi. The sequence continues at coordinate 116,469 of NZ_UWPJ01000017.1, read as the reverse complement.
GCGGCCGACCGCAAAGGCATACCGTTCACGATGTCCACCGTTTCGGTCTGCCCGATCGAAGAGGTCGCTCCCGCCTTGCGCCGTCCGATGTGGTTCCAGCTCTACGTGCTCAAGGACCGCGGCTTCATGCGCAATGCGCTCGAACGCGCCGCCGCGGCCGGCTGCTCCACGCTGGTGTTCACCGTCGACATGCCGGTGCCCGGGGCGCGCTATCGCGATGCCCATTCGGGAATGAGCGGCCCGCGCAGCGCGCTGCGGCGCTACTGGCAAGCCGTGAACCATCCGGGATGGGCATGGGACGTGGGCCTGCGCGGCCGCCCGCACGACCTGGGCAATGTCTCCGCCTACTTGGGCAAGCCGACCGGACTGGAAGACTACATCGGCTGGCTGGGCGCCAATTTCGATCCATCGATTTCCTGGAAGGATCTCGAATGGATACGCGAATTCTGGCGGGGCCCCATGGTGATCAAAGGGATTCTCGATCCGGAGGATGCGCGCGATGCGGTTCGCTTCGGCGCGGACGGCATCGTCGTTTCCAATCACGGCGGGCGCCAGCTCGACGGCGTCATGTCGTCCGCCCGAGCGCTCCCCGCGATCGCGGATGCGGTCAAGGGCGACATCAAGATCCTGGCCGACTCCGGCGTGCGCAGCGGCCTGGACGTGGTGCGCATGCTCGCGCTCGGCGCCGATGCGGCGATGCTGGGACGCGCCTATATCTACGCGCTGGCTACCGCCGGCGAGCAAGGCGTGGCCCAGCTGCTCGACCTAGTAGAAAAGGAAATCCGCGTGGCCATGACCTTGACCGGCGCGAAATCCGTGAGCGACATCTCCGCCGAGCTGCTGGCACGCGAATAGACCCGCACGCTAATGCAGGCCTCGCCTTGCGGCGCCCACCTGCCGAGCATGGCGCTTCTTGCGCCAGATGAATACCCCGGTCACGCTCAGCACGGCTACGGCGATGCCGAGCGCGGCCACCAGCAGCCGGTACGGCAAGCCGAACACCTGCGCCATGTGCAGGCCATACATCCATTGGTTGAAGGCATTGCCCGCCGCGCCGGGGTCGCGCGGCAGCACCAGCCCGCGGACCTGGCCGGACTGCCCGTCGATGATGATGCCGGTTGCCCCGTCGCCGTCCCGGACGTCGAGGTCGGTGTGCAGCCAGTAGCCATAGACGCCGCGCGCCGCGAGCCTGACCAGGAACACTTCCTCCGCGGTCTGCCAGCCGTTGCGCCGCGCCAGTTCGCGCGCGGCTTGCCGGCCGGCTTCCAGCGCTTCGCGCCAGCCCAGCGTCACCGGCGGCGGCGACGGCGGGAGCGGCCCGCGCAGCGGTTCGTTGAACGTCAGCAGGCGCGTCATGACCGGGTAGTACACCTGGTCGCGCAGCGTGAACATCACGCTGGACCAGGCGAACACGAGCAGCAGCGCCCACAGCCACAGGCCGCCCGCGCGATGCAGGTCCAGGGTCAGGCGCGTGGCGCTGGCTCCGGCCTTGATGCGCCAGGCCACCGCCCAGCGCTGCCACCAGTTCCTGGCGGCTCCGGCACGGCGGTCGGCCGCCGCGCCGCGCGGCAGCGTCAGGGCCAAGCCCACGAAACAGTCCAGCGTCCACGCCAGCGCAACAATGCCCAGCGCCAGGCGTCCCCACCAGGGCGGAGCCGCCAGCAGGCTGTGCAGCCGGTAGACGAAACTCACGGCGGTACGCGGATCCCATAGCGACGCGCCCCAAAGCCGGACGCCGAGCAGTTCGCCGGTGTAGGGGTCGAAGAATACTTCGTCGTAGCCGAGCGCCGCCGGCTGCCCCGGACCGGCCTGGGCGCACGGCCGGACCCGCATGCGCACGGAACGCCCGGGCTCCGCGCGCAAGGGCAGCAGGTCCGAGCACGCGCCGGGCAAGGCCGCCGTCATTCGCTCCCGCAGCAACAGCGGATCCAGGGGAACGCCGCCGGGCGGCGCGGCGACGACGAACAGGTCGGGGTTCAACCACGCCTCGAGTTCATCCTCGAAGGCAAGCACGCTTCCCGACACGCCCAGCACCACCAGGAATCCGGCCAGCGCCAGTCCCATCCACCTGTGCGCGAGGACCAGTCCGCTCCGCAGCGACCAGGCCGACCCGCGCTTTCGCACTTCACCAGGCATACCGGGCGGTCAGCATGGCGGTGCGCGGCGGCCCGTACAGGCATGCGGTCGAAGCGTAGCAAGAGGTCAGATAGCGCTTGTCGAACACGTTGATGACGTTGAACGTGAATTTCCAGCGGGCCAGTTCGTAGCCCAGCATCAAGTCGTAGAGGGTTCTGCCGGGGACTTGCGCGGAATTGGCGGCGTCGAAAGAGCTGCCCACGTAGCGCGCGCCGCCGCCGATCACCAGTCCGCTCAAGGCCGTGTCGGCAAGCCGGTAATCCAGCCAGAGCGAAGCCATGCGCCGCGGCGTATCGGCCGGCCTGCGGCCGATCTCCACGGGGTTGTTGCTCTGCGTGACCTTGGCGTCGTTCAGGGTCAGGGCCGCGCGCAGGCGCAGATTGCGCGCGATCTCTCCGGCAGCCTCCAGCTCGATGCCCTTGGAGCGGATCTCGCCGGTCTGCACCAGGCCGCCGGGATGGTTCACCTGATCCGGATCGCGCGTGGAGACGTTGCGCTGGACGAGGTCGTAGACGGCCAGGGTAACCAGCGTGCGCGAGCCCTCGGGCTGGTACTTGATGCCCGCCTCGTACTGCCGGCCTTCGGTGGGCTTGAAGGGCGTCCCGTCGTAGTAGGTTCCGGTAAGGGGTTCGAAGGATTCGGCGTAGGAAACGTAGGGGGCGATGCCGCCGGGCGCCAGGTAGGTGAGGCCGAGGCGGCCGCTGAACGCGTGATCGTTCTTCTTGGCGACAGTGCCGGCGACATGGCTGGTGGTGGTGGACCTGGCCCAGTCCTGCCGGCCGCCGACCGTCACCACCCAGCGGTCCATGAACCGGCTCTGCTGCTGCGCGTACACGCCGACCTGCTGGGCGCGGACGTCATCGTGATTGCGCAGGGCCAGCGCGGGCGCCTGGCCGTTCAGGCCGCCGTAGACCGGATCGAACATATCGATCGGCGACACCGCGCCGCGATAATTCCAGGTCGAAAAATGGCTGCGGCCGTAGTCGACGCCCAGCAGCGTCGTATGCTCGCCTCCGAAGGCCTGCCATTTGCGCTGCAGATTGGTGTCGGCCACCCAGGTGGTCGATTCGTCGCTGCGCCGGACGGCCTGGCGGGAGACGGTGCGATTGTCGGCGGCCACGGCCACGGGGAACACATAGCCATAGCGCAGGGACGACTCGGAATAGCGCAGGCTCTGACGCAATTGCCAGCCGTTGTCGAAGGTGTGCTCGGCCAGGTAGCCGGCGGACTTGCTCGTGGTGTCCCAGTAGTTGAAGTCCGGTTCGCCCAGGTTGGCGTGCACGGACGGGCTGCCCAGCGGATTCGCGCGTATCGTGCCCGAGTAGGGCAGGCCGCCGTAGTAGGCCGACTTGCTGCGCTGGTAGTGGGTCAGCAGCGTGAAGCGGGTCTGCGCGGAGGGTTGCCAGGTCAGCGCCGGCGCGATGTACGCCCGGTCGTCCCGGTTGAAATCCACATAGCTGTCGCTTTCGCGCACCAGCCCCGTCAGGCGGTAGTAAAGCGTGCCGTCATCGTTCAAGGCGCCGGTATGGTCGGTCGCGAGCTGGCGCCTGTCGTAGGAACCCAGCTGCGCCTCGATCTCGTGCCGGGCTTCGGGCTGCGGCCGCTTCGACACCAGATTGACGACCCCGCTGGGGCCGGACTGGCCGAACACCACCGACGCCGGCCCTTTCAATATCTCGACCCGGTCCAGCCCGTACGCTTCGTTAGGCGCGTCGAGAATGTTGTAGTTCAGCCGCATCCCGTCGCGCAGCAAGCCGGCATTGCTGACGACGAAGCCGCGCAACGTGATCGCGTCGTAGGCATTGCCGTCGCCGTTCGAATAGGCGGCCGGCCCGACTCCCGCCGTGTAGCGCAATGCGGTGCCGACGTTGAGCGTGCCCTGGGCGTCCAGCGCGTCGCGCGTCACGACGGAAATGGACTGCGGCGTCTCGATGATCGGCGTATCGGTCTTGGTGCCCACCAGGCTGCGGCGCGCCACGTAGCCGTCCACCGGGCTCGTGGCAGTCTCCGCCTCGGCCTGGCCGACGACCGTGACCGGCGCCAGCATCGTCGTGTCTGCAGCGGCGCCGCGCGTGATCGTCACGATATTGCCGTCGATCTCGCCCACCAGGCCGCTGCCCGCGAGCAGGCGCTCGAGCGCCTGTTGCGCGGTGAACGTCCCCGCCACGGACGGGGCGGTGCGGCCCGCCACCAGTTCGGGCTGGACCATCAGCTCCAGCCGGGTCTGCCGCGCCAGTTGGTTGAGCGCCTGTCCCAGGGGCTGGCTGGCGATGTTGATGGATGCCGGGCCGGCGACATCCGCCGCATGGGCGGGAATGCCGACAGCCAACGCCAGCGCCAGGAGGGACGGCGCGGCGCGAAAACGGGGACACTGCATACGGGTAGCTCCGGGAAGGGTGAGTGCGATCCTTCTCGTGTAGACGCGCGAGGGCGCCCCACCCCAACCCCTTGGCCGGATTATTTTTGCGCGGCGACGATTTCGGTCGCGCCGTCGCCCCGGCGCAATTGCACAGGCAGCACGCGCGGCAGGATGCGGATGAAATTGTCCAGCCGATAGGGGTCGAACGTCCCGGTCACGCGCAGCGCGGCGACGCGCGGATCGCGCACGATCATCCCGGTGTCCGCATAGCGCTCGAACTCCGCCAGCACGGCGGCGAGCGGCGTGGCGTCGAACGCCACCCGGCCGTCGCGCCAGGGCGCGAAGCCGCCGTTGCCGACGTCGGCGACCGCACCCAGGCCGCCGCCGTCGCCGCTCACCTGCTGGCCGTCGGTCAGCTCCACGGCGGCGTCTCCGGATACGCCGCCCGACACGCGGACGCGCCCGTGGTCCACCGTCACGCGGACGGTGTCGGCACCGGGAAAGCCGGGCGTATGGCGGACCGAGAAGCGGGTGCCGAGCACAGCCACCCGCGTGCGGCCGGCCATGACGACAAATGGCCGCGAAGGATCGCGGCTGACGTCGAACACCGCCTGCCCCTGCTCCAGGCGGATCTCCCGGCGCCGCCGGTACAGGGCGACCTCGAGCCGGGTCGCCACGTCGAGCGTCACCTCGCTGCCATCGGGCAGGCGCAGCGCGGTCTGCTGGCCGCGCACAGTGGCATAGGCCTGGGTGAACAGCGGCCGGCCGTACCGCCGGTCCCAGGCCAGGTAGCCGCCCGCGGACAGCGCGGCCACGCCCAGCGCGAGACCGGACCGCAGCAGCCATCGCCGCGGCGGCACAGCGGCACGGCGATCGGCGGCGAGCTGGGCGCGCAGCCGCGCGACATCGGCCGCCGGCAGCGCGTCGAGGCCTCGCCAGTCGCGCTCCCAGCGCGCGAACGCCTGGCCATGCCTGGGGTCGGCGGCCAGCCAGGCGTCGAGGCGCTGCCGCTCCGCGCGGTCCAGGCCGTCGCGCGTGCGCACGAACCAGTCGAGGGCCGCTTCGTCGAGAGATAATGAGTGATGATCAGGCACGGGAGAACGAAGGATTCCGCATTCAGATAAAGACGCGTGGGAGACGGCTGCCCCTACCCCTCACTGCCGGTCATGGCCCGGCGGGGCGTCGAGGCGCTCACGGCAGCGCCTGCAGGCCAGCATGCCGGACTTGATGTGCCGTTCGACCATTTTGACCGAAATACCCATGGCCTGCGCGACTTCGGCCTGGGACAGGCCATCGAACTTGTGAAGAATGAACGCTTCCCGGCATCGCAAGGGCAAGGCGGCGATGGCGGCCACCATGGCCTCGACCGCCTGGGCGGAAGAGGCCGCGGCTTCGGGCTCGAGCGCGCGCGGCGCCATCGCTTCGTCCACCGCGTCCGGCGCATCGCCGGCATGCGCGGGCGCGCGGGTGCGGGAACGGCGGTGGCGATCGATGACCAGGTTGCGCGCGGTGCGGAAAAGCACCGCGCGCATGTCCCCTATCGACGTCCCGGAACGCTGCATCCCGATCACGCGCGCGTAGCTCTCCTGCGTCAGATCGGCCGCCGCGTCGCGGTCGTTCAGGGCACGGGCGAGGTAGTTGAGCAGCTCTCTGTAGTAATGGGCGACCATGGATCGTTTCGATTGGCAACGAGTCCGGGCTCGAGGCGAGATTCCCGTAAAAGAGAATCATTCCCATTCTAGCAAGAACGGCGGGATGAACTCGCGGGCGAACTTCAAGCGAGCACTTCCGCCCGGATCGCCTCGCGCACCCGCGTGGCCATCGCATGCCGATGATCGGCGTCTTCCTCCGCAGGCACGACGGACGGCAGATAGACCACCTGCACGGCGACGCCGGTCGTGCCCAGCACACGCCAGGCATTGCCCAGCAGGCTTTCGTCCCCCACATAGGCGGGCAGCGTGCTGCGTTTCCCGTGGTGCAGGTAGCGCAGCGCCACCGGCAGGACCGGCACGCCGGCGCGGCGGGCGGGCTCGAACAGGCCGGCGTGGAAAGGCAGCACGTCCAGGCCGTCGGACGTCGTGCCCTCGGGAAAGAGCCCGATCAACTGGCCGCGGCCGAAGCGTTCGCCCATGGCCTGGGCAACGTGGTGCACGGCGCGCCGGTTGCCGCGTTCGATGAATACCGTGCCCACGCCCGCGATCAGCCAGCCCAGCACGGGCCAGTCGCGCAGTTCGCGCTTGCCGACGAAGATGGTGCAGCGCACGCTGCTGAGCGCGTAGATGTCCAGCCACGATACGTGATTGGCGATCAGCAGGGCCGGGCCGTCGACCGGCGGGCGGCCGCTGACGTAGACCCGGACGCCGCACCAGCGCAGCAGCCAGCGGGACCACCAATTGTTGACCCGGTCGCGCCGCGCCACCTCGAGCCGCCGGAACACGGTGGCCAGCACGAGGAGCCCGAATATCACCCACAGGGCGACGAGCAGGAAACGCAGCGTGAACCGCAGCAAATGCGCAGCGAAATGCAAGCAGGCCACCATGTCAGCAAGCGCCGGGGTTCCGCAGGAAGCAGCGGATCCGGCTCCGCCGGTCCGCCAGCTTCGCCCCCAGGGGGGCGCGCGTGAGCGCGTAGGGGGGGATCATCTCAGGCAGCCGCCTCGTAGGCGACGTGGCCGGCCACGATGGTGGCGCGCACTTTGCCCGGCAGTTCCATGCCCAGGAAGGGCGTGTGCTTGCCCTGGCTCAGCAGGCTTTCCTGGCTGACCAGCCAATGCGCATCGAGGTCGACCAGGCACAGGTCGGCGAGCGAACCCACGCCCAGTTGGCCGCAAGAGGCCAGCACCTTGTTGCCCAGCACCTTTGCCGGCTCGATGGTTACGCGCGCCACCGCCTTGGCGACGGGCTGGCCGGTATCCTGCGCCCATTTGAGCGCCAGCGACAGCAGCAGCTCCAGGCCGGTGGCGCCGGGCTCGGCTTCGTCGAAGGGCAGCAGCTTGTAGTCGTCGTCCACCGGGGTATGGTCGGAGCAGATCGCGTCGATGGTGCCGTCGGCCAGTGCCGCGCGGATCGCGTCGCGGTCGCGCTGGCCGCGCAGCGGCGGCGTCAGGCGGCAGTGCGAATCGAAGTAGCCGATGTCCACGTCGGTCAGGTGCACGTAGTGCGCGCCGACGTCGCAGGTGACCGGCAGGCCTTCGGCGCGCGCGCGGCGCACCAGTTCCAGGCCGGCGGCGCTGGAGATGCGGCACAGATGCAGGCGCACGCCCGAGGCGCGCTGCAGTTCGAACAGCGTATGCAGGGCGATGGTCTCGGCCTGCTCGGGCACGCCGGACAGGCCCAGGCGCGAGGCCATCGCGCCGCTGGCCGCCACGCCTTCGCGGCCGAGCCAGGGGTCTTGCGGGCGCAGCCACAAGGTGTAGTCGAAGGTGCGCGCGTACTGCATCGCACGCAGCAGCACGCCGGTATCGGTAATGGGCATGTCGGCCTGCGCGAAAGCCACGCAGCCGGCTTCGGTCAATTCGGCCATCTCGGTGATGATCTCGCCCTTGAGCCCGACCGTCACCGCGCCCAGCGGATAGACGTGCGATTGGTTGAGCTGGCGCGCGCGATGCTTGAGCATCTCGACCAGGCCGGGTTCGTCCAGCACCGGATCGGTGTCGGGCGGCAGCACCAGGCTGGTCACGCCGCCGGCCAGCGCGGCCTGCAGTTCCGACTCGAGGGTGGCGCGGTGCTCGAAACCGGGTTCGCGCAGGCGCGCCGAGAGGTCGACCAGGCCAGGCAACACGGCCAGGCCCTGGGCGTCGATCACGCGGCTGGGCACGAAGCCGGCTGGCGCCTGGCCGATGCCGACCACGCGGCCGGCGGCGATGTATACGTCTTGAACGGCGTCGATGCCGTTGGCCGGGTCGATCAGGCGGCCGCCCTGGATATGGATTTTCATGGGGGTCAGGCTCCTGCGACGATGCTCATGACGGCCATGCGGACCGCGATGCCGAACGTAACCTGGTTCAGGATCACGGCCTGTTTGCCGTCGGCCACGGACGAATCGATTTCCACGCCGCGGTTCATCGGACCGGGGTGCATGACGATGGCGTCGGGCTTGGCCAGCGCGAGTTTCTCCTGCGTCAGGCCGTAATGCTTGAAATACTCCTGCGCCGAGGGCAGCAGCGCGCCGCGCATGCGCTCGTTCTGCAGGCGCAGCATGATGACCACGTCCACGTCCTTCAGGCCTTCGTTCATGTCGGTGAACACGCGCACGCCCATCTGCTCCAGGCCCGAGGGCAGCAGCGTCAGCGGGCCGATGGCGCGCACTTCGGGCACGCCCAGCGTGGTCAGCGCATGGATGTCGGAGCGCGCCACCCGCGAGTGCAGGATGTCGCCGACGATGGCCACCCGGAGCTTGGTGAAGTCCTTCTTGTAGTGACGGATGGTGTACATGTCCAGCAGGCCCTGGGTGGGGTGGGCATGGCGGCCGTCGCCGGCGTTGACCACGTGCACGTGCGGGGCGGCGTGCTGGGCGATCAGGTGCGGCGCGCCGCTGGAGGCGTGCCGCACCACGAACAGGTCGGCCTGCATGGCCGACAGGTTGTTGATGGTGTCCAGCAGCGACTCGCCCTTGCTGGCGGACGATGCGTTGATGTTGAGGTTGTAGACGTCGGCCGACAGCCGCTTGGCCGCGATCTCGAAGGTGGTGCGAGTGCGCGTGGAGTTCTCGAAGAACAGGTTGAACACGCTCTTGCCGCGCAGCAGCGGCACTTTCTTGATGTCGCGGTCGGCCAGCGGCACGAAGGATTCCGCGGTATCGAGGATGTGGGTCAGGATTGCGCGCGGCAGTCCCTCCACGGTCAACAGGTGGGTAAGCTCGCCGTTGCTGTTGAGCTGCGGATTGCGCATGGTGCGGCTCCTATGCCGGCAGGTTTTCGAAATCGAACTGGAAGCGGTCGCCGTTGCGCGACAGCACCAGGCTCTGGTCGGCCGGCAGGTCGACGGTGGCGGCGGCGATATCGGCCGCCACGGGCAGTTGCCGCCTGCCCCGGTCCACCAGCACGGCCAGCTTGATCGAGGCCGGCCGGCCGTAATCGAACAGCTCGTTCATCGCGCCGCGTATGGTGCGGCCGGTATAGAGCACGTCGTCGATCACGACCAGGTGCTTGTCGGCCACGTCGAACTCGATCGAGGTGGGCTTGACCTGGGAATGCAGGCCGATGCGCTCGTAGTCGTCGCGGTAGAAACTGATGTCGAGCATGCCGGGCGCATGGGGGAGGCCCAGGTCGCGCTGCAGGCGCTCGGCGATCCAGGCGCCGCCGGAATGAATGCCGACCAGGTGGGTGAGGTCCGCCGGCAGCGTGGCCAGCAGCTCGCGCACGGCGTCGCGCAGCCGTGTATAGAGCGCCTCGGCGTCCAGGAGTGAGAGGGTTGGATTCATGGCATTCCCGAATGAAAAAGGCCGTGCGGCCGCCTAGGACGGCGGCGGACCGGCGTCGAAATAGCTTTGCAGGATGATGGCCGCGGCCACCGCGTCCACGCGCAGGCCGCGCCCCGCGCGCCCCATCTGCGCCTGGGCCGCCAGGCTGGTGCCGCGCTCGTCCACCAGCTCCACCGGCAAGCCGTAGCGGCCATGGAGCTGATTGGCGAACTTGCGGCATTGCGCCGTCATGGGCTGCTCGCCCCCGTCGGCATCCAGCGCCAGCCCCACCACCAGCCGATCCGGCTGCCACTCCCGCAGCAACTGCTCCACCCGCGCAAACCGCGCCTCGCGCGTAGGATTGGCAAACACCTCCAGCGGCCGCGCATGCCCGGACAAGCTATTCCCCACGGCCACGCCAATGAACTGCGTACCGTAGTCGAAAGCCAGGAGGGTCTCTTGCGATGCCGGCGTCAAACAGCGGCTCCTCGGATCGCCAAGCGACCCGCAAGAACCTCAGCTACCCGGCAAGCAGCGGCTCCGGCCCCGCCAACCCCACCCACGAAGCACGTTGGGTTACCCCATGGGCACAGCGGATCTGGCTCCGCCAGTCCGCCAGTGCCGCCCCCCCGGGGGGGCGCGCGTAAGCGCGTAGGGGGGGGGCTCACCTCGGCCTCAAGCATGCCCGGCTTCGCCCGCGAGCATGATCGGGGCGATGCCCAGCAACCCCAGCGCGGCGTCGAAACGCTCGGCGGGCGGAACGTTGAAAATGATGTCGGGCGAGGCGGACACGCTCAGCCAGGCGTTGCCGGCGAGTTCCCCTTCCAGTTGGCCCGCTCCCCAGCCGGCATAGCCCAGGGTCACCAGCATCTTGCCCGGTCCCTGGCCTTCGGAGACGGCCTGCAGCACGTCGCGCGAGGTGGTCAGGGCGAGGCCGCCCACCTGGATGGACGAGGTGTACTCGCCCGCCGGGTCGTGCAGCACGAAGCCGCGGTCGGTCTGCACCGGCCCGCCGTAGAACACGGGCGCCTCGGCCCGGTCGGCATCGGCCAGGGAAAGCTCGATGCGTTCGAACAGCGTGGCCAGCGTCAGGTCGGTCGGCCGGTTGATGACCAGGCCCAGCGCGCCTTTCTCCGTGTGCTCGCACACATAGACGACGGCGCCGGCAAAATTCGGATCCGCCATGCTGGGCATGGCGATCAGGAACTGGTTGGTAAGATCGATGTGGGCGCGTTCGCTCATACCCGGATTGTAAACGCCGCCAGGCGGCCGGTGTGGGGGCCCGCCCGGCTGCGCGCAGCCGGGCGGAGGATCGGCGCAAGGCTCAGATTTAGATTTCCACCATTTCGAAGTCTTCCTTGCGGGCGCCGCATTCGGGACAGACCCAATTGGGCGGGACATCCTCCCATTTCGTGCCGGGAGCGATCCCCTCCTCGGGCAGGCCGGCGGCTTCGTCGTAAATCCAGCCGCAAATCAGACACATCCAGGTACGCATGATTTTTATCGTCGCTTGCTGCGCCCGCCCCGCGAACCGGGAACTACCGGGCATCCATTAGAATCTCGCATCTTACCGAATCACAATGGGCCGCGCGCTCTCCTGGCCGCGCGGCTCCGCTTTTCGAGACGTCTCGTTGACTGCCGCCCCCACGCCTCCCCTCGTTCTGAGCTTTGCCCCTTCCGATCCCAGCGCCGGCGGCGGCGTGCAGGCCGACCTGCTGACCTGTGCCAGCATGGGCTGCCACGCCCTGACGGTGCTGACCGGCTATACGGTGCAGGATTCCGCCGGCCTGGAGGACAACGACGCCATCGCCCCCGAATGGATAGACGACCAGGCCCGCAGCCTGCTCGAAGACATGCCTGTGCGCGCCTTCAAGGTGGGCGGGCTGTTCTCGGCCGAGGCGGTGGCCGCCGTGGCCGAGATCCTGGCCGACTACTCCGCCGTGCCGGTGGTGCTGCACCTGGGCGCCGACCCGCCCGGCTCCAACGATGCCGAAACCGAGGATTCGGCCGAGGAAATCATGGCCGCGGTCATCGAATTGCTGGTGCCGCAGGCCACCCTGGTGGTGGCCGACGGACTGCTGCTGGAGCAATTGGCGGCCGACGGCCTGCTCGACCTGGAAGACGACGACGATACCGGAGCCCGCTCGCTGCTGCGGCGCGGCACCGCCTGGGTGCTGGCGACCGGCCTGCACCAGCCGGGCGAAATCGTGGTCAATACGCTCTACCAGGGCGGCGAGACGGACGAGCCGTCCACCGAATACCGCTGGCCGCGCCTGCCCGGCAAGTTCCGCGGCGCGGGCGCGACGCTGTCGGCCGCGCTGGCGGCGCTGCTGGCCAGCGGCATGGAGGTGCGCGACGCCGCCCCCGAAGCCCAGGAATACACTTGGCAGGCGCTGGCTTCGGGGTTCCGCCCGGGCATGGGCCGGATGCTGCCCGACCGCTTTTTCTGGGCAAAGAGAGAGTAACCCCCCCTACGCGCTGACGCGCGCCCAGCATGGTGGGCCCCCAGCCGCTACGCGGCAGCCCCCCGAGGGGGCCTGGGCCCGCCTTGGGGCGGCCCGGCGCCGGGCCCAGGGGGGCGGTGCTGGCGGACCGGCGGAGCCGGATCCGCGGCACCCTGGGTTGAACCCAATGCGCTTCGTGGGCGAAGCTGAGAGAAGTGAGCGGCGGAACTGGAGGATTGGGATGGATAGGGAAGAGGGTGCGGTAGCCGGGCTGTATGGCATTACGCCGGAATGGGACGATACCGGGCGGTTGCTGGAGGCCGTGGAGGCGGCGGCGCGGGGGGGGATGCGCGTGCTGCAGCTGCGCCGCAAGGAGGCTGCGCCTGCGAAGCGGCTGGAGCAGGCGCGCGCGCTGCGCGAGGCGTGTGCGCGGCTGGGCCTCGTGCTGATCGTCAACGACGACTGGCGGCTGGCGCTGGACGTCGGCGCCGACGGCGTCCATCTCGGGCGCGACGACGGCGACATCGCCCACGCGCGCCAGGCGGGCGGCGCCGGGCTGCTGATCGGCGCCTCCTGCTATAACGAACCTGAACGGGCCCGCGCGGCGCTGGCGGCGGGCGCCGACCACGTCGCCTTCGGCGCGGTGTTCGACTCGCCCACCAAGCCGGCCGCGGTGCACGCGCCGCTGTCCTGCCTGGCCGAGGCCCGGCGGCTGCGCCTGCCCGGCACCGGCGTCCGGCCGCCGGTGGTGGCGATCGGCGGCATCACGCCGCAGAACGCGCCGCTGGCCGCCCAGGCCGGGGCCGACGCGCTGGCGGTGATCACCGCGCTGTTCGGCGCCGCCGACATCGAAGCCACGGCCCGCGCCTTCAGCCAGGCATGGGCCGGCGCTTCCCACGACAACGCAAATCGCAAGGCATGAGCATGATCCGCAACGTAGAACTCTTCGAACGCGCCTGCCGCACCATTCCCGGCGGCGTCAATTCGCCGGTGCGCGCCTTCCGCTCGGTGGGCGGCACGCCCCCCTTCATCGAACGCGCCAACGGCGCCTACGTCTGGGACGCCGACCAGAAGCAGTACATCGACTATGTGGGCTCGTGGGGCCCGGCCATCCTCGGCCACGCCCATCCCGAGGTGGTGAAGGCCGTACAGGAGGCCGCGGTCAACGGCCTGTCCTTCGGCGCGCCCACCGAGGCCGAGATCGAACTGGCCGAACTGCTGGTGCACCGCCTGCCGTCCATCGAACAGGTGCGGCTGGTCAGCTCCGGCACCGAAGCCACCATGAGCGCGATCCGCCTGGCGCGGGGCTACACCGGCCGCGCCAAGATCATCAAGTTCGAAGGCTGCTACCACGGCCACGCCGACAGTCTGCTGGTCAAGGCCGGCTCGGGCCTGCTGACCTTCGGCAACCCGACCTCGGCCGGCGTGCCGCCCGAATTCACCGCCCACACCCTGGTGCTGGACTACAACGACGTCGCCGGCGTCGAAGCCGCCTTCGAGAAATACGGCGACGAGATCGCCTGCGTGATCGTCGAGCCCGTAGCCGGCAACATGAACCTGGTGCAGCCCGTGCCCGGCTTCCTGCAGGCGCTGCGCGACCAATGCACGCGCTTCGGCGCCGTGCTGATCTTCGACGAAGTGATGACGGGCTTTCGCGTCGGCCCGCAAGGCGTGCAGGGCCGCACCGGCATCGTGCCCGACCTGACCACGCTGGCCAAGGTCATCGGCGGCGGCATGCCCATCGGCGCCTTCGGCGGGCGGCGCGACATCATGGCCCACATCGCGCCGCTGGGCGGCGTCTACCAGGCCGGCACGCTGTCCGGCAACCCGGTGGCCGTGGCCGCCGGCCTGACCACGCTGCGCCTGATCGGCCAGCCCGGCTTCTACGAACGGCTCGAAGCCCAGACCGGCAAGCTGGTCGCGGGCCTGCGCGCGGCCGCGGCCAGCGCCGGCGTAGCCTTCAGCGCCGACCACGTGGGCGGCATGTTCGGCCTCTACTTCCGCGACGCCGTCCCGGCCTCGCTGGCCGAAGTCTCGGCCGGCGACACCGCCGCCTTCAACAAATTCTTCCATGCCGCGCTGGCGCGCGGCGTGAACTTCGCGCCCTCGGCCTTCGAAGCGGGCTTCGTCTCCATCGCCCACGACGACGACATCATCGCCCGCACGGTGGCCGTGGCCGGCGAAGCCTTCGCCGAACTCAACCCCTGACCCGGCGGCGCGGACCGTTCCGCGCCACGCTCTTTCCGATCCGCGAGGACACCATGGCTGTCAATCTGCACATACCCGCTCCCGAGCAGGTCTTTCCGGTCAACGGCATCGATATCGGCGTCACCGAGGCCGGCATCCGCAAGGCCGGCCGGCGCGACCTGACCGTCTTCCGCCTGGCCGAAGGCACCCACGTGGCCGGCGTCTTCACGCGCAACCGCTTCCGCGCCGCGCCCGTGCAGGTCTGCGAAGAACACCTGGCGCAATCGCTGCCCATCCGCGCCATGGTGATCAACACCGGCAACGCCAATGCCGGCACCGGCGAACCCGGCCTGGCCGCCGCCCGCGCCACCTGCGCGGCCGCCGCCGGGCTGCTGCAACTCGACCCCAGGCAAGTCCTGCCCTTCTCGACCGGCGTCATCCTCGAACCGCTGCCGGTCGAACGCATCGAGGCCGGCCTGCCCGCCGCGGTCCAGGCGCTGGGCGCGGACAACTGGATCGAAGCCGCGCACGGCATCATGACCACCGACACCCTGCCCAAGATCGTCTCGTGCAAGGCGGTCATCGGCGGCCACGAAATCACCATCACCGGCGTCAGCAAAGGCGCCGGCATGATCCGGCCCAACATGGCCACCATGCTCGGCTTCATGGCCACCGACGCCACCATCGACCAGGGCCTGCTCAGGCGCATGGCCGGCCCGGTCGCCGACGTCTCGTTCAACCGCATCACCGTGGACGGCGACACCTCCACCAACGACTCGTTCATCATCGCCGCCACCGGCCGCGCCGCCCTGCGCATCGAATCCGAGTCCGATCCGCTCTACCCCGAACTGCTCGCCACCCTCAAGGCCGCCGCCACCCAGCTGGCGCAGCTGATCGTGCGCGACGCCGAAGGCGCCACCAAGTTCATCGCCATCACCGTCGAGAACGCCGGCACCCAGGAAGAAGCGCTCAAGGTGGCCTACTCCGTGGCCCACTCGCCGCTGGTCAAGACCGCCTTCTACGCCTCCGACCCCAACCTCGGCCGCATCCTCGCCGCCATCGGCTATGCCGGCATCGACGACCTCGACGTCGGCCGGGTAAACCTGTGGCTGGACGACGTGTGGGTCGCCAGGGACGGCGGCCGCAACCCCGACTACCAGGAAGAAGACGGCCAGCGCGTGATGAAGCAGCCCGAAATCGCGGTGCGGATCTCGCTGGGACGCGGGGACGTGCGCGAAACGGTCTACACCTGCGATTTCTCGCACGAGTACGTGAGCATCAACGCGGATTATCGGTCGTGATGAAGAGATGGATGGGGACGTCCCCATCCATTTCGAGAAAAACGTCTCACAAAACAATAAACTTCGATTGAATCGATAATTTCCAAAAAATAATTATAAAATTTCGATTCCGCTTAACGAATCTCGAGTGGACATGACGACGGCAGGTTACGCACAGCTCATTGACCGGCTAGCCCTGCCAGTTCGTCCCCTGGCCCGGACCGCCCATGTCAGCGGGTCGGTGAACCGGCGCATCGATTCCGTGGACCGCGTTCTTTTTCCACGCGGCGTCGCGCTGGAAGACAGCGTGATCGGTCACCTGGAGTTCGCCTTGCGGCACGAAGGCGTCAATCTGGAAGTGATCGACGCACTGTTTGCGACATGGCGGGAGCCGGGAATCCTTGCGAACCGCTTGCAACAGGCGCCCAACGGCGAGCCGATCCGTCGGGCCTGCCACTTGTGGGAATGGCTGACCGAAGCCTCTCTACCTATCGAGACCGTACCGAAAGCCGGCTACGTCGACCTCTATTCCCCGGGAGGCTACGTCACGGCAGAACATCCCATCAACGACCGCAAGTTCCGCGTGCGGAACAACGCATTGGGTACAGCCGACTTCTCGCCCATCGTCCGGCGCGAGGCCATGCCGGCAGGTCCATCCCTGCCCGAACTCTGTGAGCGCGCCCGAACGACGCTGGCCTCGGTCGCCGATCCGGCACTCTACGAACGCGCCCTGAGTTACCTCTATTTGTCGGAAACGCGCAGCAGCTTCGCCATCGAACACGAATCTCCAAGTTCGGACAAGCAAGAACGGTTCGTGCAATTGCTGCGGCGGGCCGGCGAGATGGCACAAGTGAGCGAGGAATGGCTCGTCAGTCTCCAGAACGCCGCGGTGCGCAACGTCTACAGCCAGGAGGCCTCCTATCGGACCAAGCAGAACTGGCTGGAAGACGCGACAGGCCGCATCACGTTCTTCCCCGTGCCGCAGGCGGATCTGGCCCGCTCGATGCGGGGCTGGGAGGACTTCACCAACGACAGCGGCCGCTGCACCGACGTGCTCGTCAAGGCGGCGATCTCGGCATTCGGCTTTGTCTACCTCCATCCCTTCCTGGACGGAAACGGACGGCTGCACCGATTCCTCATCCACCATGTGCTGACCCATTCGGGACTGCTGCCTGCCGGCACCGTGGTGCCGGTCTCGGCAGTCATCCAGCGACACATTCCGGAATATCTCGGCGTGCTGACTGGCTTTTCCCAGCCTGTCACGCGGCTCTGGAACTATGTCCGCGGCGATCCGGACCCCTATGTGACGGCTCATCCAGGCAGCGGCACCTATCGATTCTTCGACGCCAGCAACGAAGTCGCATTCCTTCACCGCATGATCCAGCTCGCCGTAGACGAAGAAATTCCCCGCGAACTGGCGTGGTTGAGCGGCTACGATCAGGCCTTCGAACGTCTGGATGCGGAACTGGATCTGCCCAGAAAAGATTTATCCGCGCTCATACGCATGGCCCAATCGCAACAAGGGCGCCTATCCCTGCATCGGCGCAAGCAATATGTTCACCTGCCTGCCGCAGTACTCGACCGGATCGAACAGGTTGTTTGCGAGGCCTTCGGAATCGCCCGCCCAAACCTCGCTGAGGATCAAGAAAAGTAACCCGTTTTCGATAATTCCACATTTTTTTGCCAAGAAATCATCGATTCTCGATCCCACTGAAGTTTTTTCGAAGTTTGGCGTACAAATTAGGGCGCCTGGCAACATCCCCCATCTCCGACGATAGGAACCCAGCTGTGTCGAACGCTCCCTTCAACCCAGTCGATCTGGCCTCCTTCCTGAAACGCGCCGAAGGCGTCCTCGCCCAGCTCGAGGCCTGGCTTCCGCCCGCTCCGCCTCCCATCGACTGGAACGCCCACGCTTTCCGCTGGCGCAAGCGCAGCACGCGCGGCTGGCTCGAGCCCGTCCGTCACATCGCCACCATCGATCTCGAAGACCTCCAGCACATCGACCGCCAGAAGGCCGTCATCGACCGCAACACCATCCAGTTCCTCGAAGGCAAGCCGGCCAACAACGTCCTCATGACCGGGGCGCGCGGCACCGGCAAAAGCTCGCTGGTCAAGGCCATGCTGGCCACCTACGGCAGCCGCGGCCTGCGCCTGATCGAGGTCGACAAATCCGATCTCGGCGACCTCCAGGAAATCGTCGAAACCGTCGCCGACCGGCCGGAACGCTTCATCGTTTTCTGCGACGACCTTTCGTTCGAAGAGGGCGAGCCCGGCTACAAGGCGCTCAAGTCCGTCCTCGACGGCTCCATCGCGGCGTCCACCAACAATGTGCTCATTTACGCGACTTCCAACCGCCGCCACCTGATGCCCGAGTACATGCACGAGAATCTCGACGCCAAGCACCAGAGCGACGGCGAGATCCATCCCGGCGAAACCATCGAGGAAAAGATCTCGCTGTCCGAACGCTTCGGCATCTGGCTCTCGTTCTATCCCTTCAAGCAGGACGACTACCTCGACATCGTCGCCCACTGGCTGCGCGACCTCGGCTGCAGCGAAGACTCCATCGCCCGTTCGCAGACCCAGGCCCTGCAATGGACCCTGGAACGGGGCTCGCGCTCGGGCCGCGTCGCCTGGCAATTCGCGAAGGATTGGGCCGGCCGGGAGGCCTCGCGCGCACGCGCCGAGGCGGATGCCCAGGCGCCCCGGCAAGGACCGCTGGCGGATTGGCGCGGCGGCGCCCTGGACGATATGGCCGGCATCGAATAGCTGGCCCGGACCGTGCCGGCCCTGCACGCCGGCAGCCGGACCGGAGACGTACCGGCAACCGATACAGAATGCGGCTTCAAGAGAGCCGCGCCCCCAGGCAAGGACCCCGCATGACCGCAGCTCCCACCAAGATCGTAGACGTAGCCGTAGGCGTCATGCTCCAGCCCGACGGGCGCCTCCTGCTGGGCCAGCGCCCCGCCGGCAAACCCTACGCCGGCTGGTGGGAGCTCCCCGGCGGCAAGCTCGAACCCGGCGAATCCGTTCTGCAGGCCCTGGCCCGCGAACTCCACGAAGAACTCGGCATCGCCGTGCTCGAATCCTCGCGCTGGATCACCCACGTCCACGCCTACAGCCACGCCACCGTCCGCCTCTACTTCTGCCGCGTCACCCGCTGGGAAGGGCAGCCGCGCGGGCTCGAATCCCAAGCCCTCCAGTGGGCGGGAATCCGCGCCGCCAACAGACCCGAGATCGAAGCGGCGGAACACGAGCTGGCCGGGCGCATCGCCGCGCTGGAGGCCCGCCTCGCCCGCGGCGAACAGCCGACCGACCTGGAGATCGCCCAGGCGCGCGCGCAGGCCGCCGAAGACGCGCTCGGACTCGCCCTGGAGCCCCGCATCGGCCCGCTCCTGCCCGCCACCCTGCCGCCCTTGCGCTGGCTGCATGTGCCCGACACCTACGTCATCTCCGACATAGGCGCGCCCACCGGGATCGAGCCCTTTCTGCGGCGCCTGGACGCGGCGCTGGCGCGCGGGGTAAAGCTGGTGCAGTTTCGTGAACCCGCCTGGCCCGGCGGCGCCGCCGACGGCGCGCTGCGCGAGGTGCTCGGCCAGGTCGTCGCACGGGCGCACGCCGCAGGCGCCAAAGTCCTGCTCAACAGCGTCCATCCGCAAACGTGGCGCGCCGATGCGGACGGCCTCCATCTGCGCGCGGCAGACCTCGGCGGCGCCCGTCCGGCCCTGCCCCGCGGGGCCCTGCTGGGCGCCTCGGCCCATACGGCGCGCGAACTCGAACAGGCCCGATCGCTCGACGCCGACTTCGCGGTGCTGGGACCGGTCCTGCCCACCGCCTCGCACCCCGGCCAACCCGGGCTGGGCTGGAGCGCCTTCGCCGCACTCGCGGACCAGGCCGGACTGCCGGTGCTCGCGCTCGGCGGGCAGTCCGAACGCACCCGGGCCCAGGCCATCACCCACGGCGCCCACGGCATCGCAGGGATACGCGGCTTCCACGAGTAAAGCCTCACGGGGCGCCCGCTGCGCAGGCGCTCCTCAGACGGGTTCGCCTGCCTCGTCCAGGTATCCGAAACGCCGCATCACCGCCCCGTGGTCCGCCAGAATGCGCGCGACCTGGCCCGGGTCCAGCCTGTCCCGCCAGCCGCCGCTGCGTCCCTCGCGGAAGAAACGTTCGGCGTGGGCGGGACGCTCGCGGAAACCCGACTCCGCTTCCTGCCCCGCCAGCACCTCGAACGAACTGAAGCGGACGGCCTTGGCCACCCGCCCGGCATCGGCCGGCATGCCGAGAAAACCGGCGACCCGGGTGAACGTCTCCAGCGGCTGCGCCAGCATGTCTTCATAGCGCACAGGCAGGCACGCCAGGCCGGGCGCGTCCACCCAGCTGAGCACGTGGCCGGACCAGCTCAGCATGCGCTGGAACACCTGCAGCCCGCCGCGGGCCGCCGCATGCCTGGCCAATGCCGCGTCCGGATCGGCCATGCGGGCGATGGTCGCGTCCCGCCCCAGGTTCCAATGCTGCGCTGCGGACGATACGACGTCGAGCGGGTTGCGCACGATATAGACGGCGCCGCGCGTCGACCCGGTTCCCACCAGCGGCCGTCCGTCCGGCCCGCGGGTATAGGCATCGTGGATCTTGCAGTAGCGGACGCCCGTCTCGCCATCGCACCAGTCGTAGACATCGGGGCGCAAGCGCTCGATTTCCTCCAGCGTCAGATCCGCCGTATCGAACCCCAGCACCGCATCCAAGGTGCTGCGGCGGCTGGCGATGTCGCCTACGCCTATGTCGTTGATGCTGACGGGCCGCTCGCCGTCCTGCTGCAGATTGGCCAGGAAAGCGCGCATCCAGGTATTGCCGGACTTCGGATAGGACGCCAGCCAGTAGATGCCGCTCATGCCTGGCTCTCCATGTCATCGAGCAGATACTCGGCGAGGACGTTTACGTCCATGCCTCGCGCCGGGCGCTCCACCGATGCGATGCCGACCCGCGCTCCCAGCCCGCCCGTGTGCAGCAGCGCCCGGTCCTCGCGCACGAAATACTCCATCAGGCCCGGCTGGTAGGCGAGCGCCTTCAGCATGCCGAAACGCTGCATGCCGCGCACTGCCTGGACCCGCAGCGCCGTGGCGCCTTCGATGCCGGCCAGCGCGTAGACCGAACGCACGGGCAAGGCCCGCTCTGCCAGGCTGGCGCCCAGCGGCAGACTGAACCGCTCCATGCCGGGCCGCACGGGCGAAAGCGCCGCGGTGTCGATTCCCAGCGCCCGGGCGGCATCGGCCCACAGCTTGAGCCGTGCCAGACCCGGCAGGACCCGCCCCTGGCCGTCCACCGCGACCACGTCGTCGGCCAGGACCTGGTGCCCGCGCAGCATGAGCGCCGCGGCGACCGTGGACTTGCCGCCCCCCGAGGCGCCGGCGCAGACCATGCATTGCTCGCCGACCCGCACGGCCGCGCCGCGCAGGACGGTCAGGCCGCGCTGGGCAAGCAGCGCGCTGATGACCGGCCCCAGCAGGAAGAGCCGGACGGCGGCGGCATCGGCGCCGGGCGACGGGTCGATCGACACCTGCGCGCCGCGCTCGACCAGGTAGCGGGCGATGCCGGGAACCTCCAGGCTGAACCAGTCGCCGCCGATCCGGGTGAACGGTCCAGTCCGCCGACCGCCTGGCGCGTCGGCCGCATCCACGCGCAGCACGACGTCGGGGGTTTCCGATGCGCGGCCGGTGCAAGGCAGGAGTTCCGGAAGCTCCAGGTCGCTCCGGATAAGAAGATCAAAGGCGGTGAATCGCAAAATGGAGCCGGAGGGAAAGTTATAGTAGAGACATTGGATTCTAGGGGCGCACCCGGACGCAGGCAAACGCCGGCCGGCGCGGCGGCCGCCCCCCCCCCCCTCTTCGACACGATGACAGACGCCCACGCCCGACCCGAACCACGCCCGCATGACCCCCGGGACGACGACCGGCCTCTGCCATCGGCATACCGCGCGCATTGCGTCTGGATGACGGGCCTGTCGGGCGCCGGCAAATCCACGCTTGCCGACCTGCTGGAACAACGCCTGCGCGCGGCCGGGCAAGGCGTGTGCGTGCTGGACGGCGACCGCCTGCGCCTGGGCCTGAACCGCGATCTGGGCTTTTCCGCCCAGGACCGGGCGGAGAACATCCGCCGCGTCGCTGAAGTCGCCAGGCTCATGGTCGATGCCGGGCTGGTCGTCATTGCCAGCCTGATTTCCCCGTTCCGCGACGACCGCGCCAAGGCGCGGGCGCTGTTCGCGCCGGGCGAGTTCGTCGAAGTCTACGTCGACACCCCGCTGGCCGTGTGCGAACAGCGCGACGTTAAAGGCCTGTACGCGCGGGCGCGCCGCGGCGAACTCCCGCAGTTCACCGGCATAGACAGCCCTTACGAGCCCCCTGCCGCCCCCGAAATCCACTTGCGCTGCGACAGCATCGCCGCGCCGCAAGCCGTGGACGAACTCCTGCGCGCCATCCCGGCCGCGGCCCGGCCGCCGCTCACTCTTGCAGCCAGGTCCTGAACGCCACCAGCCGGTTCACCTCGCCGCGCAGGCTGGACTCCCGCCTGGCCTGCCATAACCGGGGCAGCCACTCCTTCATCAACAGGCGCCAGTACGCGAAGTACCACAGGTAGATGCGCCAGCTCGAAGCGTGCGCCGGATAGCGCGCGGCGAGCCTGGCCCGCGGCAGGAACACCCGCCCCAGCACGAAGCGCAACTTGCCCAGCGCCGAGTAGCGGCCCGCCACGCCGGCCTGGAAGGCGACCTCGCTGCGGTCGTGATAGCTGCGCAGCATGAGCAGGGCGGCGAGGTCGAGCTGCTGCCCGGATACCTGCACGGAACCCGCCCCCCGCCAATCGATGCCGCCCACGTTCCAGTAGCGCTGAGTCAGCTGGAGGGCCAGCGCACAGCCCCGCGTATGGCGCCGCTGCGCCGCCAGCCGCCAGAACAGCGGCCAGTCGATGGCGGCGGTGCGCAGCAGGAACGCGATATCGCTGAGCAACAGCGGGCCGTTGTTGAATTCGTGTTCGTACACGGTGTGCACGATCAGATGCAGCAGCAGATCGGTCGCGCCTTCCATCGGGATCTGGTCCGACCCGATGGACCAGGTGCGGACGCGCTGCCAGAAATCGGGACTCTCGGAGAGGTCGGCTCGCGCATCCGGTCCGGTTTCCGGATGGAACAGGCGCACGTGCAGCTCGATCAGCGCCGTTCCCGATGCGGTGCGCAGTCCGGGAAGGTGCTTCTTGCGCGCCTCCTCGTCGAGCGCGGCCTCGGGATGGCCGGGCAGGACATCGATCCGCGTCAGCCCGCCGTCTAGCAGCGCCCTGTAGGCCTGCACCGCCCGGTCCATCGGCACGAGGATATCCAGGTCGCGCATGGTCCTCAACGCCGGATGCGGGTAGGCGTGCCAGGCCAGACACGCGCCTTTCAGCGCCATGTGCGGAATGCCTGCCTGCGCCAGCAGCCGGTGCACGAGGACGAGCTCGCGCTGCAAGGCCAGCAGGCGCATCGTCCAGCTCTGGCGCAGGCGGACCAGTTCCCGGCCGAACGCCTCCGGCAGGTGCAAATGGCCATGGACGCGGCGCAATTGCCAATCCAGCAGCGGCACGATCCGGTGCTCTCTGGCCATCGACAGCACGGCGTCCCAGTCGGCCTGCGACAAGGCGTCGATCCTGTCCTGGCCCACCGCCCTGGTCTCGGAAAGCATGTCCAGCAGCAGGTCCTGCAGGACCTGCCGCGACGTGAAGGCAGTCATGATGTAATTCCTGTGGTCGAGGCGGGCGCGATCTCCCGCCAGGTTCCGCATGCTTTCACCCGGCCATGCTCGAGCACCGCCACCTGGTCGGCGTGTTCGAGCGTGGCGATGCGATGGCCGATGATGAGGACCGTCAGGTCGCCATGCAATTGTTCGATCGCATGGCGTATGCGCCGCTCATTCTCCATGTCGAGCGCGCTGGTCGCCTCGTCCAGGATGAGCAGGCTGGGGCGGCGCAACAGCGCGCGCGCCAGCGCGATGCGTTGGCGCTCGCCTCCGGACAGGCGCACGCCGCCGTCGCCGACCACGGTATCGAGGCCCTGCGGCAATTGGGCGACGAAGCCTGCCGCGGCGCGCTCCAGCGCCCGGGCGAGGTCGTCCTCGCTGGCCTGGGGCGCCGCGCACAGCAGGTTGGCGCGAATAGTGTCGTGGAAAAGAAAGGCATCCTGCGGGACGTAGGCCACCTGCGCGCGCCAGGCGTGCCGGGCGGCGCCGGAGATTTCCTGCCCATCGACCAGCAGTTGCCCCTGGTCGGGCGCGACCAGGCCCGCCAACACGTCGGCCAGCGTGCTCTTGCCGGCGCCCGAGGCGCCCATCACCGCTGTCGTGCTGCGCACCGGGAGCGCCAGGCTGACCCCGTCCAGCGCGGGACGCTCCCGCTCGCCATGCAGGACCCGCACGCCCCGGACCTCGATGACGCGTTCGGCCGCGAACGGCCGCGAAGCCTGCGCGGCCGGCTCGGCATGCAGGCGGCACTCCTCCAGCAAGACCTGGGTCTGCTGCCAGACCGGCATGGCATGCAGCCAGTGGTGCAGTTGTTGATGCGCGGCCATGAACTGGGGGATCAGGCGGCTGAACACCAGGACCAGCGTCAGCAGAACCGGGACCGGCGTTCCCCACCACAGCCCGATGGCAAGGTAGCCGACCAGCAGGATCGCGCCGGAAACCTGGAAACAGGCCTGGGACAGGCCGTTGCTGATGCCGAAACGCAGCACCTGCCTGCGCAGGGCGGCCGCACTGTCCTCGAACTGCCGCAGGAAGCCCGCCTCGATGCCGAGGGTCTTGGCCAGCCGCATGCCGGCCAGGTTCTCCTGGACCTGGCCATGCATGGCGCGGTTCGCCCCCATGAGCCCCTGCCCCAGCGACAAAGCGTGGCGGCGCTGGCCCCGCAACGCGACGAACACGAGTGCGCCGCTCGCCAGGGCGATGCCGGTCAGCGGCAAGGACAGCAGGCTGGCGGCGGCCAGGTTGGCCGCCATCGCGGCCAGGCCGGCCAGCAGTTGCAGGCCGTAGTGCAGCCCCACCCCGACGCGGGACACGTCGGTCAAAAGAAGACTGGCGTGCTCGCTGCTGCGCCGGCCCGTCAGCCACCGCCACTCCGCCGCCAGCAATGCGGCGAAACAGCGCGCGCGCAGGGCGTCCACGAGATGGTGCTGAACGTGCTGCCCGAGACGGTCGCGGCCGAACTGAGCCGCGCTGCGCAACACCACCAGCAGCAGGAAGACCGCCAGCCAGAACGCCAGGCTTCCGTGCTGGGAGATCGCCTGGAACCAGCCGCCCACTCCGCCCGCCGCGCGCGGCCCGGCCGCGCCGCCCAGGCCGTCGAGCACCGGCACCAGCAGCACCAGTCCGATGCCTTCGGTCAGGCCGCACAGCAGCATCAGCCCGAGCAATGCCAGGAGCTGGCCGCGCGGCGCCAGTCTCAGCAGCATCCAGAACTGGGCGGGGGACGGCGCGCGCCCTTCGGGCGGCCGGGCGGGCGCGCTCACTGGTGTACCCTCCTGTCGCTGCGCGACATCCTCCCCGCGGGAGGACGCGCGCCCTTCGGGCGGCCGGGCGGGCGCGCTCATCGCGCTTCCAAGCCAGGCGACACGAACACGCCGACCACGGCATAGCGGCCGAACGACAGGCCGCCGGTCACCGGCACCGGCCCGGCGGCCACCCAGGCATGGGCCAGCGGGGTTGCCGAACCCGCCTTTTTGGTCAGGCCGAAGCACAGCACGTACGGCACCCGGTAGATGCCGAGTAGCACGCGGCCGGCGATGGCCTGCGGAAAACAATTCGATTCCCAGGGCGTATAGCGGGCGGCGATCCGTACGACCCGGCCGACGAGGCGCGCGCGCCGCTCCTGTTCGCGCGACAGCAGCGGCACCCAGGGAGCGGGCGCCTGCTGCTGCCGTCCCAGCCACGGCGCGAGCCTGCGGAACGACACGGCGAGCACCAGCGCCCGGCCGATGCCCAGCAGGCACCACGCCGGCACCAGCCAGCACAGTACGAAGAATGGCAGCCTGCGCAGCGTAGCCAGCTTGCGCATCCACACGGCAATGCCGTTCTTGGCCATGATTCGGTCGGCCTCCTCAGTTGCGGTCGTCGACGTAGCGGATGAACGTCCCCACGGACATCCCCCGCATCAGTTTCAACCGGTACTCGTTGGTGACGGCGCCCTCGTGCCATCCGCCTTCGGGCCAGTTTTCCAGGGCCCGGCCCATCGCCTCCAGATCCAGGTAGCCGGCGATGCCCGGATGTCCGGCCATCTGCTGCCAGGCATCGCGCAGGCCCTGCAGGTCCGCCGCAGCGCCCTCGTGCCAGTCTGCGGCCTGCAGCCCCTTGCTGCGTGCATTCAGAATTTCCGGGGGCAGCACGTCCGCCATCAGGCGGGTCAGCAGCCACCGTTTGCGCCCCGCGTTCAGGTACTGGCTGTCGGGCACGGCCAGGCCGAACTCGATCAGGCGGACGTCGGCGGTCGGATCGCGCATGTCCAGCCCCATGGCCTGGGTCGCTGCGAAATGATTGCCCAGGTCGACCCGCTCCAGCATGGCGATGCGCATGTTCCGGCCACTGGCCCATGGACGATAGTCGAGGTCCCAGCCCAGATCGCCGGCACGCTTGCGGGTTCCCATCCGCGCCATGAAGCCGGGGTGGATCGCGGAGTAGTCGGTGGGCGACCCATAGTCGGCTTTGCCGCGCCACGCGCGCAGGGCGTGCCAGAGGGCCGCCGGCACATAAGGCCCGAACGAGAGCGCGGTCAACCCCAGCGCGCGGTGGCCGGCGCGGCGCCTGAGCGCGTTCATCTCCCGCCACCACGTCAGCCAGCGCCCCTGCGCCAGCAGCGCGGGCAGCCGCTGCTCGCCGGTATACGAGATGCTGACGTTGCCCAGCTGCCCTGTCAGGAGCACCTTCGCCCCGCGCGCTGCCGCATCGGCTTCGATGGCATGGATCCACACCTGGTTGCAGGGATTGCGGACGGCGCTGTCCAGGCGTTCGATGGCGGCCTCCAGGCCCTTCACCGGGGAAGTGCCGCCGCTGCGGATCAGCACGTGTTCGATATTGGCGAAGCGGGCCGCCAATGCGCGGGCGCCGTCGCTCTCGTCGCCATGGCGTCCGCGCCGCACCGGATGCGCGTAGCCTTCGCGCGGCACCGCCGTATAGGCGAGCAGCCCTTTTCCCTGTCCGGCCAGTTGCCGCGCCGCGATTGCCGCGATCGTCGAGCTGTCGAACCCCGAACTCAGATGCGAGGCGACCCTGCCCGTCGTTCGCAGCCGGCACGCCACCGCCCGGTCGAGCTGTTCCCGGAACGCTTCCAGGTATTCGCCGTCGCTGGACAGGCGCAGTTCGCGCCGGGCATCGAAATCGTGGTAGCGCTGCGTCGTGACTTTTCCCGCGTCGAGCACCAGCACCTGGCCCGGCTCGACACACTGGATGTCCCGGAAAAGGGTGTTCGCGCCATCTTGCGGCAACAGGCACAGGTAATCGTGCAAGGCCGCCTCGTCCAGGGCGCGGGGCACCCATGGCCACGCGAACAGGCCTTTGGGCATCGATGCGAACACGAATGCCCCGGCATGGCGATGCCAGTACAGCGGCCGGATGCCGA
The DNA here is from genome assembly GCF_900606115.1 of Pigmentiphaga humi. GTDB lineage: Bacteria > Pseudomonadota > Gammaproteobacteria > Burkholderiales > Burkholderiaceae_B > Pigmentiphaga > Pigmentiphaga humi. Next base: position 89,038 of record NZ_UWPJ01000017.1, on the reverse strand, counting down.
GCGGATCGCGCGCCAGCCACAGGCGCCGCCGCGCAGGCTGCCAGCAGGCGATGGCGAAATCGCCGAGCATGCGCTTGGGCGCATCGGTATCCCAGCGCAGGCACGCGCCAAGCGCCAGCGCGCTGTCGGCCATCCGGGCCAGCGACGCCGCATCCAGGCCCAGGCCGCGCGCCAGCTCCTCGCGATTGTCCAGCCTGCCGTCGAACAGCAGAACGGTCTGGCTTTCCGCGTCGTGCAGCGGCTGGCGGTCCATGCTGTCTTCGGGCGTGGTCCGCAGCAGCGTGCGCACGAAGCCGGCCTCGCCCTGTTGCCAGCGATGCTGGGCATCGCGCCCGTAGGGGGCGAGGACGGCCTGCACGCGCTCGAGGGCGGAACGGTCCACGGGAGTCTGGTCCAGGCGCACGACGCCGGCGATCGCTGTCATAGGTGTCTACCCAAAGAGGGGGAATGGCCGGCCTCGGCCGGGACCAGGAGCTGGGCCAGGCGCTCGAACAGCACCTGGGCGACCCGCTCCGGCTCATGGACGCTGGCCGATCGCCGATAGTAGCGGCCCACGTCGTGGCCCATGCCGATGGCCGCCAGTTGCAGCGGGCTGTCTTCGATGCGCGCGATCACCGCCCGCAGGTGATCTTCCAGCAGGCCGCGCCCCTGGACGGCCACGGTGGCCGCATCATAGGGCGCGCCGTCCGACAGCACCAGCAGCACCTTGCGCTGCTCGGGCCGTGCCGCCAGCCTGGACGCGGCCCAGTGCAGGGCCTCGCCATCGACGTTCTCGTGGCCGAAGCCTTCCCGCAAGAGCAGGCCCAGGCCCGTGCGGGCGCGCCGCCACGACTGCGCGGCCGATTTGTAGACGATGTGCCGGACGGCATTCAGACGCCCCGGATGCGCCGCCGCGCCGTGCTCGCGCCACCGGCGCTCGACCGGATTGTCCGGGCCGAAGCAGGTCGTATAGCCCAGGACCTCGCACGCCAGCCCGCAAGCCTCCAGGGTCTGCACCGCCATGTCGATTGCCAGCGCGGCCATCAGCAGCCGCTGGCCGCGCATCGATCCCGACTGATCCACCAGCAAGGTCACGCAAGCCTCGGGCACGCGCGCGGCCGATTCGACACGAAACACGCGCTGCCCGCCATTGGGTACGGCCAGCCGGCTCAGCCGGCGGCTATCGAGCCTCCCGGCTTCCTGCTCGGTGTCCCAATGGCGCTGCCGGGCCGCCTGCAGCAGCCGCTGCAGGCGTTGCGCCAGGCGCCGCACACCGGCACGGTCCACAGTCTGCAGGCGCGCCAGGCCCGCCGCGTCGCGGGGCTCGAGCCATGCGGACGCGGGCCCCTGCTCGTCCCATCCTGCATGGTAGATCCGGTAATCCGGATACGACCTGGCCAGGCTCTGCGCCGCCCCGGCGCCGGCAGCCGCGGCCTCCGGCGGCGCGGGCAGTTCGGCGCCTTCCGCGTCCGGCCGCGGCGCGGCGGATTCGCCCTGGCGCGGCTCGCCCGGCAGGCTTTCTTCCTGGCCGGCCTGCGGGAAACTCGCGGCAAGCGCCCGCGTCAGCGGCTCGACCAGGCTGGCAAAGCGCGCGCCGTCCTCCAGGCTGCCGTGCGCTTGGCGCAGCACCGCCGCGATGGCGGCATCGCCGGGCCTGGCAGGCAGCCGCGCCTTGTCCACCCGCCACGGCCACCGGCGTTTGCGCGCGGGCTCATCCGGCGCAAGCCCGCCGAGCAATTCCAGCAGGCGCGCCTCGTTGCCGCCGCCCAATGCATGCCGGGCCGCCGCGTACAGCCATGCGAGCTCCGCCATGCCGGGACCGAGTTCCGGCGCGGACGCCAGGTTGGATGCCATGCCGGGCAGGTGCCGGCTGGCCAGGGTTTCCACGCGGGCCCGCTCCAGCACCGCATACCAGGGCAGTTGTTCGGCGGGCAGATCTTGCCGCGCCGCCGGCTCGTGCCAGCGCCTCCACGCGGCGGCCGAATCGGCGCGCGCGCGGTGCCGGGCCCCAGGGGACACGTTCGCCGCGACCGGAATCCCTACCGGCTCCGGGCATGCTGCGCCGGCATAGGCGCGCAGCCACGCCTCGCTCCAGGCCGCCTCCGCGGCCGGGGCGGCCTCCTCACGCACCGCCGTGCTCCGGCAATGGCCCGCCGAGCTCTTCGGCAAAGCAGCGTTGATACAGTTCGGCGACCAGCGGACGCTCGGTCTCGTCGCAACGATTCCAGAACGCCCAGCGGAAGGCCTCGCCGTCATCGCCCAGCAGGCGCCAGTTCTGGCCCCAGCTGAGCAGGCCGCGCAAGGACAGGAGCGTGGACAGGTCGGACTGCCGGAAGGCCTCGCGGCACAGCCCGGCCAGGCTGACCATGCGCTGCGCCCGCTGTTCGCCGAGTTCGGGAAGCTGGGCCAGCAGGATGGCCGTTTCCTGCTCCGCAGGCAGGTAGCCCAGCTCCGCGACGATGTCCCAGCGGTCCATCTGGCTCTGGTTCAGCGGCTGGGTGCCCACGTAGAGCCCGGAGGCGTCGCCCTGGCCGGCGGTATTCGCCGTCGCGAAGAGCCGGAATCCGGGATGGGGCGTGATGACGCGATTCTGGTCGAGCAAGGTCAGGCGGCCGTTGGATTCGAGCAGGCGCTGGATGACGAACATGACGTCCGGCCGCCCTGCATCGTATTCGTCCAGCACCAGCGCCACCGGGTGCTGCAGGGCCCAGACCAGCATGCCCGGCACGAACTCCGTGACCTGCCGGCCCTCGCGCAGCAGCACCATGTCGCGGCCGACGAGATCGGCCCGCGTGACGTGGCCGTCGAGGTTGATGCGCACGCATGGCCAGTTCAGCCGCGCCGCGATCTGTTCGATGTGCGACGACTTGCCGCTGCCATGCGGACCATAGAGATAGACGCGCCGGTTGTGCGCGAACCCGGCCAGCAGCGCGCGGCATATTGCCGGCTCGAAACGGAAGGCCGGGTCGGCGAGCGGCACGTGCTCGGCCAGTACGCCGGCGCCGGCGCTGAAGGCGGGGACGCGCCAGGGCACGGACATTCCGAACGCGGACTCGGTCTCGCAGGACACATCGGGCAGGGAACTGGGTTCGGTCATGGCAGGCAAATTCGTTCGTACCGTAATAGCTGGAGCCGTCGATGCGGGCATCATGGATGCGCGGCCATGTCGGCAAGCAGGGCGTCGATCAGGGCATCCAGGCGAAAGCCCTCGGTGGGCCGCCGGACGCGGGCGAGGCGAATACGGCCGGCCAATTCGCTGCAAGCCCGGAGGTGTCCGGGGCCCTGCTTCATGCCTTCCACGTAGCGCAGCCGGTAAGTATGTTCGCGCAGCACGGTGAAGCGCCCCACCCCGCGCAGCGGCTCGACGTGCACGGCCTCGCCGTCGCCACGCTCCAGCAGGTAGACCCAGCGCAGGGGCAGCGGCTGCGCGGAGAACTGCCCGCCCAGGGGATAGTTGAACTTCTCGACGTTCGGCCGGATGCGCCGCAAACCGGTGGTGGCGATGCCCAGCCTGTCGGCCACATCCTGCCACAGCTTGACGCGCGGCATCCCCGGCAAGGCCAGGCCGTCGCGCGTTACCGGTGTAACGTCGTCCGCCAGGATGGAATGGCCCCTGCGCATGAACCCGGCAGCAAGCGTGGATTTGCCCATGCCAGACTGCCCCACGCAGACCATGCAGCGGTCGCCGATTTGAATGGCATTGCCGTGCAACACCAGCAGGCCCCGCTGATGCAGCAGCGCGCCCATGGCCGACCCCAGCAGGAACAGGCGGATACTGCCATCGTCCGCCCCCTGGTCGGGCTCGACCACGATCGTCCGGCCGTGTTCGACCAGGAAAGTCGCCACGCCGGGCACCTGCAGGCGCAGCCGCCCCGGACTCGTCCACAGCCGCGGACCGCATCGGTGCTCGTCGGCCCACCCGTCCGTACCGACCCGGCCCAGCCGGATCGTTACATCGGGGGTCTGGCCATCCACGCCGCCTGTGGCCGGCAGCAATTCGTGCAGGGCGATCTCGCTCCGCAAGAGCAATTGGTGGGCGCGATAGTGCATGGCGCCCGTAGACGCAAACGGCGCGCGCTCAGACATGCGCGGACGCCGGCACCACCTTGATCAAGCCGTTGTCCTGCAGAGACTGCAGGAATCGCTGCAGATCCGCCCGGCCGGTCGCGGGTTCGATCTCGAACGTTTCGCAGACCGATTCGACCAATTGGTCCAGCGTCCTGGGCTGTTCCAGCCATGCCCAGATCTGGCCGCCTATGCCGCTCAATCCGAAATACTCGCCCCGCTCGACGCTCATCATGACCGTTTCGCCATCCATATCCGTCGCGACCAGGCCATCCTGGCGCATGAACAGCCGATTATCCGTATTCATTGATTCCCCGAGAAATATGTCGTGTCCGCCCCCGGGCACGGCGCAATTTTAGCCAGCTGCACCTGGCAGAAGCCGTTGTCGGCGCGATGAAAACAGCCGAAAAAGCCATGTTGTTCGGCGGACGGGGATACGCGCCGATGGAAATATCCGGCCGGGGCCCGCCGTCAAGTCAATTCAGCGTATGGGGAGCGGAAAACCGTACAGCCCCGTCTCCGGTCAACTCGTCTGCCTCCAGCGGCGCCCCGGGAATCGCGAACTTGTCCGCGGCCCAGGCGCCCAGATCGATCTGGCGGCAGCGCTCCGAGCAAAAGGGCCGCCAGGCATTGTCGGGGCTCCACGGCGCAAGCCGGGAACAGGTGGGGCATTTCACTTTCTTGACCATGGCGGGATTGTAGCGGCTCCGGCCTCGCAAACTGTTGCACGACACCAGCGCGAAGAGCGCGGCCGCCGCAGACGGCTGCGATTCCGGATGGACGCCCTGCTCGCGCCGGACCAGCCGGCGCACGGCCCCCCGTGCAGATCGTGCAACATTAAGTTACCGGCACGCGGAGCGGGGATCCCGTATCTATGCTCCTACCCAGCTGAAAAGCCAGGCATCCAGACTCGATAAGCCTCAAGCGGCATTTTCATTTTTCCGACTTGCGTAGGGGACTCACATGATCACTCGCAGAACGATGCTGCTGGCATCGCTCCTTCCCACGCTGCCCGGCGCGGCGGGCGCGAAGACCTCGCCGGCCGAGACAGGAGCCGTTGCGCGGTCCCGACTGGGCCTATGCATGCACCAGACCACCTCGGCAAAAGCGGGATTCCAGGCTTCCATGGAGGGATGGTCGCGCGCCGGCATCGAATATGTGGAATTGACGGCCAAATCGCTCGATGATTTTTTGAAAAACAATACCCTTCAGGCAGCAGGCCGGCTTTTGGGAGATTTGAATCTCACCGCGGTGAGTTGCACGCCGGGGCTCACCGAAATATGGAATCCGCATCCGGGCAGGAAAGCCGCCCTGGAGGTCTGGGAAAGGCGATGCCAGCAGTTTGCGGAACTCGGCTTGAAGCGCATTTACGGCTCAGCCAACACCAAGTCGAAAATGACATTGGATGACTACAAGGCTGGTCCGGCATGCATGCGCGAAGCCGCCGACATCGCGCAGAAATACGGCATGACCGCCATGATCGAATTCAGCCGCAGCTCTACTTATATTTCGACGCTGCCCACGCTCCTGAAGCTCATCCGCGAGGCGGACCATTCGCATCTCAAGCCCGTTTTTGATTTCTACCATTTCTTTACCGGGCTCAGCAAAACCGAAGATCTCGACATGCTGAAGAACGGCGAGATCGGGCACGTCCACTTCCAGGACGTGCCCGACCTGCCGCGCGAGCTGCTGGACGGCAACAGCCGCGCCGTGCCTGGCGAAGGCATCGCGCCGCTGCAGTCGACGCTGAAAAAACTGCTGGACAAAGGCTACTCCGGACCATTGTCCGTGGAGCTGTACCTGCCTGAACTGCAGGGAGGAGATCCCTTCGAGACGGCCCGCCGCATCCGCGCGCATGCCGAGCCGGTGATGCGCAGCGCCGAATCCCTATGAACGGCCGGTGAACGGCGGCGCTGCGCGCGGAAGGGCCGCCGCCCGCCGCGCTAAATGCTGTTGCACAGCGTCAGTTCGAAGGGCACCTCGGCCGTGACCGGCTGCGACTTCAGGTCCGCGCCCTGCACCGAGAACCGCACCGAAACCATGTATTTGTTGGCACTGATCTCGGGGAACACGCCTTCTCTTTCATCGACGCGTATACGCAGCAACTGGTAGGCCTTGCCGCCCAGCATCTGCTGGTACGCGCCGCCCTCGGCCACTATCGGCATCTGCCTCCCCGACTCGCGCAGCATCTTGAGCACGATGGCCAGGCCGTCGCGGACAGGCAGGAAGGGGCCCACCCACTGGATCAGGTCTTGCACCCGCAACTCCGCCGGCTTGTGTTTCCAGGCATGGAAAGACGGCACGTCGAATTCGCATGCGCCGCCGGGAATCGCCAGCCGGCTCCGTATGGTGGTGAGCCATTCGTTCTGGCGCAGGGGCTGGCCGGTCTTGCCCTGGGCCGCCAGCGAAGACGACGCCTGTTCGATGCTGCCCAGCATGGTGTCGAGCGCCTTGCGGTCCACGCCGGGGTGCTCGCGCAGCGCGCCCAGCGATTGGCGATAACGCTCGAGGTCTTGCAGGAGGTCGGATTTGAGGTCGGCGCGCGCCGATACGTCGAGGATTTCGAACAGCGTGGTCAGCGCGACATGATGGCTCCGGGGATCGGGCTGCTGTACGAAGAAAAACAGATTGTCGAAGAGGCTTTCCAGACGCAGCAGCGTGCGGACGCGCTCATTGAATGGGTATTCGTAAAGAACCACGTATGACCGTCCGGAATCGGGGTTTGCTCAACTATACCTGCACCGCCAGGGCTGGGCGACTGGCCGCGGCATTTTCATTGCCTGGCCGCCCCAAAATGAAAAACGCCCCGTCGGGGGGCAGCGCGCCGCGCAGCGGCAAGCGTGGGGGCCATTTCCCATTTCCGAACCGGCCCTTGCGCGGGCGTATTGTCGGAACCCCTCCAATTTCAGATAGGGCCCAGGAGAGATATGCCGCCCGGGCCCGAACAGACCCTACTTTGCAGCAGGTCGGCGCGCGATACGGTTTCGAGATGTGACGCGGACCCGACCGGACGAAGCGACGGCGTGCTCAGACGCCGCCTTGGCCGGTCGGCTCGCTCTCGGCGTCCCGGATGAGCGCCAGCCATTCCCCGTGCCGGAACAGCGTCCGGCTCGTGAGTTGCTGCAAGGAGGTTTCGCCGTCATTGAGGATGACGTCGTCCGCCACGGCCAGGCGCTGGGCGCGCGTGGCCTGGGCGCGCATGATGCGGGCGACCATGTCGGCAGTCAGGCCGCTGCGCCGCTGCACCCGCGCCGCCTGGGTGGCCTCGTCGCAATCGACGACGCAGACCCTGTCCACCCGGTCCGCCCACCGGCCGGACTCCACCAGCAGGGGCACGACGAACACCTGGTAGCAGCCGGCGCGCCGGTTCGCCTCGCGTTCGACCTCCTGGCCGATGAGCGGATGGATCAAAGCCTCGAGCCGCGCCTTGGCGGCCTGGTCGGCGAACACGAGTTCGCGCATGCGCGCACGGTCCATCGCGCCGTCGGGCCCTATCATCTCCGGCCCGAAGGCCTGGCGCAGCGGCTCGATGGCCAGCCCGCCCGGCGCGGTCAGCGCGTGGGCGATGGCGTCGCTGTCGATCACGGCCGCGCCCTGGGCCGCCAGCAGGTCGGCCACGGCGCTCTTGCCCGAGCCTATGCCGCCGGTCAGGCCGATCCGCAAGGGCCGGCCGGGCGTGTATTCGATGTTCACCATGGCGCCAGCTTAGTCCAGAAGTCCGCGCCCAGCAGCCCCATGATCCCGGCCGCCGCCAGGCAGGGACCGAAAGGCATGGTTTCGCCGCGCCGCATCCTGCCGGTGAGCAGCAGCGCGCCGGCGGCAAGCAGCCCCGCCAGCGATGCCGCCACCATGACCAGCGGCAGACTCTGCCACCCCAGCCAGGCGCCGATGGCCGCCAGCAGCTTGAAATCGCCGTAGCCCATGCCTTCCTTGCCGGTGGCGAGCCGGAACGCCCAATACACCGCCCACAGCACGCCATAGCCCGCGATCGCGCCGACGACCGCCGCGGCAAGCGGAGCGAACACCCCCCACAGGTTGACGAACAGGCCCGCCCACAGCAGCGGCAAGGTCAGGTCGTCCGGCAGCAGCGAAGTCTGCAGGTCGATGACGGCCAGCGCCACGCAGGCCGCGCAGAACGCCATGGCCGCCAGCGCCGGCCATCCCACGCCGAGCACTGCCACGCAAGCGGCGAACAGCGCCGCCGTAGCCAGCTCCACGGCCGGGTAATGCCAGGCGATGCGCACGCCGCAGTGCGCGCAGCGGCCGCGCAGCGCGATCCAGCCGAACAGCGGCACATTGTGACGCCATGCGATCGGATGCCGGCAGGCCGGGCAATGCGAGGCCGGGCGGGCGAGATTCAAGGGCGCATCGGCCGACGCAGGTTGGCCGCACAGCTCCGCGCACTGGGCCTGCCAGGCGCGTTCCATCATGACGGGCAGTCTGACGATCACGACGTTGAGGAAACTGCCCACCACCAGCCCCAGCACGATGGCCGAAGCGTAGGCCAGCCACGGCGTGGCGGCGAGTATCTGCACGAATGACATAAGGAGAATCGAAAATCGCCGCCGCGCGGCCTCCCGCAAGCTTAACCTTCCCGCGCGCCCGCCATGCGTGCAGCCGGACACAAACGCCCCAGCCCAGGGCCGCGCGCAGCCCGCTCAGGGCCGGCCAACTTCGATACAACCACTCTTTCGTGGCGGCATCCTCCACACAACAAGGTAGACTTCCGGTAAATCCAAACTTCCCCAGCACTACCTCCCGTCGCATAAAGCAACCGTGCCCCCCAGGGCGCCGGGGATCCGGCTCCGCCGGTCCGCCAGCGCCGCCCCCTAGAGGGGGCCCGCGTAAGCGGGTAGGGGGTGAGCCCTCCAGGAACTGCCATGCATACTCCGTCCCAGCCCTTCCCGCTTTCCCGCGCAGCTTCCCTGGCCGCCGCGCTCGTCGTCGTCGCCAGCCTGGGCGCCTGCGCGGTTGCTCTGCCCGACCAGACCCGCTCGGGCACGCCGCCCGCCGCCAGCGCCGAGGCGCCCCCGCCGCCGGACGTCACGCAGCAGGCTCCGGCATCGGCCGCCGCCGGCGTGGACCGCGGCGCGCCCATCGGCCAGCCGACGACCTTCCGCGGCGTGATCCCCTGCGCCGATTGCGCCGGCCAGCGCATCACGCTGACGCTGCTGCCCGACTGGACCTGGCGCATGCGGCGCGTCTATTTCGGCACGCGCGACAACAAGGAACTGAGCTTCATCAGCACCGGCAAGTGGCAGCGGCTGGTGGACGCGCCCGGGCGAATCCGGCTGACGGGCGACCGCAACGAAGGCGGTCTTTACGAGTTCGTGTCCGGCAACACGCTGCGCATGCTGGACCAGAACGGCGAACCCATCCAATCGACGCTGAACTATTCGCTGACCCAGCAGTTCGAGACGGACTTCATTCTCGACACGTTCACGATGCGCGGCAAGGTGATCGCCCAGGGCGGCGATTCGACCTTCGCAATCTGCAGCACGGGCAAGCGCTATCCCGTGGCCCGCACCGCCCAGGGGCAGGCATTGGCCGACGCCTACGCGCGGCTGCGCGTGGCGCCGGGCACCCCGGTGCTGATGTGGATAAACGGGCGCATCGCCCGCGACGGCCAGCCGCCGGCCGAATCGGTGGTGGTCGAGGGGCTGGCCCGCGGCACGCTGGACAGCCCCTGCGACGACTGAAGAAGCTTCAGCGGGCGCGCGAGATCCGTACCTCGGCCCCGCGGCGCTTCACCTCCAATCCTTCGGAAGGCAGGATCTTCAGGCCTTCCAGGCCCTTGGCATAGCTCGAGCCCTGCATCTGCATGACGCGGATCTTGTTGCGCATCACGCTGGGGTTGTGCACCGGCATGCCGAACAGCCAGACTTCGTCCAGCAGGCGGGCGGAGTTGAATTCGCCGGTGTGCTGGGCGGCGGGCCCCAGGCACAGCATGTGGCCCTCGCGGCCGAATATCGGCAGGCGGTCCAGGCCGCACTCGAAGGTCCAGGTCGTGCCGCCTTCGTAGCGCCAGCCGGTGTTCAGATCCCACCAGGCCTCGCCCTTGGGAAAATAGACACGGATCTGGTTGCCGGGCTGCACCGCGGGTGCGACCAGCAGCGCCGGCCCGAGCAGATATTGCAGCTCGTGGGCATGCGCCTCGGCGTCGTCCGGGAAGGACAGCGCCATGGAGCGCTGCACCGGCAGGCCGGTGCGGGCCGCATCCTCGATCACGCCCAGCACGTAGGGAATCAGGCGATAGCGCCACTGCATCAGCGTCTGCGCATGCTGCAAGGCTTCCTCGCCGAAGTCCCAGGGCAGCAGGCCGGGCACGGCATGCAGGCGCAGGTGCGAGCTGAACACGCCGGCCGCCAGCCAGCGCAGGTAGAGCTCGGGCGTCATGCCGTCGAGCGGGTGGTCGGGCGAGCCGATGTCGTGGGCATGGGCGGGCAGGCCGCTGGCCCCGTTGGTCAGTGCGGCGCGCAGCGACTCGGCCAGCCCCTCCCAGGTGTTGGGCACCGGCACGGACGCCTGCATGGGCTGGCGCTGGGCGGTGGGAAAAAGATCGCGGGTCCAGACCGCGCCTTCGGGCGGCGTCCTGTTCCAGGCGGCGGCCTCGAACAGGCAGCGCTTGGCCAGCATGGGATAAATCGTGCGCAGTCGCGCGCCGGTATCGCCGTTGCGGGCGCCGACCTGGTCGGGGATGTCCAGCTGCACGTCGCAGGAGACGGCATCGACGCCTTCGTCCATGATCTGGCGGACCTTGTCGCGCCAGAACGACCAGACGTCGCGGTGGGTCAGGTCGAGCAGGCCGAACGGCGCGCCGGCGGTAGCGGGCACGCCATCGAACACGTGCGCGGCGCCGCTGTCTTCGTCGACCAGCAGCCAGCCTTTGTCTTCCAGTTCGGCGAACATGGGATTCTGGGTCTGTACGCCGGGAAAGCCCGGCGTGCAGACCTTCAGGTCCAGCGCCTTGAACTCGCCCAGCACCTGGCGCGGATCGGGGAAGCGGCTGGCGTCCCATTCCAGATTGAGCTTGGCGCGGGCCTCCCAGGCCGCGGGCGGCTGCAGCGACACGGCATCGAAAGGCACGCCGCGCTCGCGCATCTGGCGGGCCACCCCGGCGAGCTGCGCGGCATCCGTGCCGGCCGCCTGATGCAGCCAGGTGCCCATGCTCCATAGCGAGGGCTGGCCGGCGCGGCCGGTCAATTGCGTGTACTGGTTCAGGATCTCGCCGGGTTCGCCCACGAACAGGAACAGATCGAGCTGGGCGTCGGCAATGGTCAGCACGTAGCTGTCGGGCGCGAACTCTTCCAGGCAGACGTCGTGCACCACCGGTTCGACGGTGTTCACGTACACCCCCCAGCCGCGCGGGCTCCAGGCCAGCGGCAGCGCGCGCGAACCGGGCTCGTCGGACTCGACGCGCTCGGCGCGGCGATCCAGCATGATGGTGCTTTCGCCCAGGCCGTAGACGGCCTCGGCCGGCTCCAGGTCGAACGCGAGCGTCCACGAGGCGGGCGCGGCCGCATCTTCGGTGCCGAGCGCGTACAGGTCGGCGTCGGCCGACGAGGCCAGAATCTTCTGCCCCTTGCGGTACAGGGCCAGGCGCAGCGGCTGCGTGGCGATTTCGAGCGCGTGTTCGCCCTGGACGATGCGAAACCCGGGCTGCCCCTCCAGCTCGACCTGTTCGACCACGGCATCCCCGATGGCTTCGGGTCGCGCCAGCAGGTCGTGCAGCGCCGCCGCCCTCGCGGCCGAGCCGGATGCCGGCTTGCCGGTGGCGGCAGGCGTACCGATGCTCAGCCGAAACACGCCCGGCGCGCTGGCCTCGACCAGCAATGCCTGGCCCTGGTCCGTCGTGAAATGGACGCTGACCGAATTGGACGTGTTGATAGACAGGGATTCCAGACGCTGGTAGCGGGAGGAGTCGAATTGAAGTGGCACAGGTTTCCCTCGATCGCTTTTCGACAATTAGGCAATACGACAAGCAACAACGCGGCCTTGCCAAGCGCCGCCTTCCGACCTTAATCTGCCCTTCTCGCGCAGGCGGGACCAGGCTGGGTTCAGGCGCCCGCGGCGCCTCAAACCTGGCGGCGGGAAGCGACGCTTTTTGCCAAAGCTTCTATTTTGACGGAATCGGAGAGCCAAATAAACCGCGCGAGCGGTCGATGCCCGGGAAAAACCGGGAGATCGGGGGGCAACGGCGGGACGAACCGCTCCTCCGGCGCATTGTTTTTGCTGCTAATCTTTCTATTTTCCCACGTTTCTGCAATCTTTCGGGCGTATCGGGGGGGCTTCCGTCAGCGCCATGTAACTTGGCGCAGCAAATCTCGTTCCAGCATCAGGGGTTCGCCTTCGAGCGAGGCGGCGATCAAATCGCCCGCCAGCGCCGACCAGGTCAGGCCGCGCGAGGCGTAGCCTGACGCCACCCACACCCCCTTCGCGTCGGGCAATTCGGCCATGACAGGCAAGCGGCCCGGCAGCACCGCCCGCCAGCCGGCCCAGCCCTCCAGCGCGGCCGGATCGGTCCCGTCGGCCAGGCCGGGCAATAGCCGGGCCGCCCGTTCCAGGTTCAGCGCATGGCCCTCGGCCGTGGCGGCGGCCTGCGCGGCACCGTGCACGTAGGTGCTGCCCGCCACCCGCCGGCCCTCGACGGGCGGCAGCACATAGCCGTCCCCGGCCACCACGCAGCGCGGCAGCCCGGCGTCCCGGCCGGCCGTTTCCGGCACCAGCGAAATCTGCCCGGCGATGCGCTTCTGCCCGAAAAACTGCGGCGCCTCGCCGCCGAGGCCGCTGTCGCGCAGCAGGCGTGCGGCGCCAGCGGCGTTCGCGGCCACCACGACCTCGGCCTGGGCCAGGACCTCTCCCGCCTCGTCCAGCACCCGCCACTGCCGCCCGCCCGGCGCATCGGCCGGCACGGCATCGAGACGGGCCGCGCGGCCGGCGCGCATCACGATGCCGGACACTCCGAGCAGGGCCGCGCACAGCAGATGGGGCCGCACCCGCAGGCCGCCGGGGAAAAACACACCGCCCCGCGCCGCCTGCCAGCCCGCCAGCGCGCCGGCCTGCTCGCGCGTGACCGGCCTCACCCATTCGCCGGGAAAACCCAACTCTTCCAGCACGGCGTGCATCTCGGCAGCCTTGGCGTCGGACTTGGCCAGCTGCAGCGTCCCGCAGCGCGCCACCACGCTGCCGTCCAGCCAGGGCGTCCACCGTTCGGCGGCTCGCAGCGCGCCGGCCCGGGCCAGGCGCGCGCGCGGATTGTCGTCGCGCGCCAGCAGCGGCGTCAGCGCCGCCGCCAGGTGGCCGCGCGGCGCCGGCTCGCCGGCCGCGGGATCCAGCACCGTCACGCGCCAGCCGCGCAATGCCAGCGCATGGGCCACGCCGGCCCCGGCCACGCCGGCGCCCACTACCACGGCATGGCGTTCGCCAAAGACCGGCGCCGGGGCGGGCGCGTGCCGGCGCTCGAAACGCGGCGCGAAGCGGGCAACCGTCATATGGCGCTTGCCGCCGAAGCCCGGCTGCTTGTCCACGATGAAACCCGCGCTCTGCAGAGCCCGCCGCACCGCGCCCGCGCTGGTCCAGGTGGCGGCCGTCGCGTCCGGGGCGGCCAGCCGCGCCAGCCCCTTGACCAGGCCTTCCGACCACATATCGGGGTTGCAGGCGGGATCGAAGCCATCCAGGAAGAAAGCATCCGCGCCCAGGCTCAATTGCGGCACGACCTGCGCGGCCAGGCCGAAAGCCAGCGTCAGGGTCACCGCGCCGCCGTCCAGGTCCAGCCGATGCAGGCCGGGCAGGAGCGGCGGCCACTTTTCGAGCAGCCGGTCCGCCATCTCGCGCCAGGCCTCGGGCAGGCGCCCCGGCAGCAACTGGGCGAGGTGCTCGCGCGCGAAAGGATGCGCTTCCACGGAAACCACGTGCAGGCGGCGGCTGCGCAGGGGATCCTCGCGCCAGGCGCGCCACAGCGCCAGGAAATTCAGGCCCAGCCCGAAGCCGGTCTCGCACACGGTGAAGCGCTCGCGGCCGCGCCAGCGCTGCGGCAGGCCGTTGCCTGCCAGGAACACGTGGCGCGCCTGCTCGACCGCGCCCTGGGCGGCGTGATAGACGTCGCCATAGCGCGGGCTGTAGGGAATGCCGGACTCGAAGGCCGGCACGGAAGGAATCAGGGGCGTGAACACGGGCGCAATCATACCGCCCGGCCCTTACGGCCGCGGCACGAAGGTCGTACACTTCCTCCATGAGCACCCCCGCCGCCCCCTCTCCCGCCAAGTCAGCGCCGCTGGATATCTTCAAGGCGCTGGAAGCCGCCGTCACCGCCGCCCATGCCGGCGCCGCGATCCTGCAGGCCTATGCCCACAAACGTTCGGAACTGGTCGTCGACCTGAAGGCGCGCAACGACCTGGTCTCGCAGGCCGACCGCCAGGCCGAGGCCGCGATCATCGACGAGCTGCGGGCACGCACGCCGCAATTCGGCATCGTGGCCGAAGAGACCGGCGGCTCCCCCTCCGGCCCGGCGAGCTGGTACATCGACCCGCTGGACGGCACCACCAACTTCGTCCATTCGATTCCCCACTACGCCGTGTCCATCGCGCTGGTGGCGCAAGAGAGCTGCGGCGCGGCCGACGAAAGCGGCCAGGACGGCCCCGGGCCGCTGGTGGCGGTGGTCTACGACCCCTGCCGCGAAGAGATGTTCACCGCGGTGCGCGGCGTGGGCGCCTGGCTCAACAGCCACCGCATCCATTGTTCGCGCAACGACACCCTGGCCGACTCGCTGCTGGCCACGGGCTTCCCGTACAGCGACATGTCGTTCACCGACAATTACCTGCCCATGCTGCGCGACGCCATGCACGCCACGCGCGGCGTGCGGCGCAATGGCGCGGCGGCGCTGGACCTGGCCTGGGTGGCCTGCGGCCGCTTCGACGGCTACTGGGAACTGCGGCTCAAGCCCTGGGACGTCGCCGCCGGCACACTGCTGGTGCGCGAAGCGGGCGGCATCGCCATGGACCCTTTCGGACGGTCCGACTGGCCGATCGAGGGCGACATCGTCGCCGGCTCGGCCGGTGTGGCCCGAGCCCTGCACGCAATGATCGAAAAGAACCTGGCCTAGACCGGTTCAGCGCACCACCATCAGCCCGATCCGCACCTGCGACTTCGCGCGCACGTTGTAGTCGAGCAGCGTTTCGCCGTAGCCGTTGAAATACTGCACGTGCAGGAAGCCGTTGATCTTGCCCAGCCCCAGCTTGCTCAGCGGATAGGCGGCATCCAGCAGCACGGACCCTTTCTCGTGGCCCTTGCGCAGCAGCGCCGACAGCATCAGCCCGTTCTCCCTGGCCCAGCGGAGCTGGTAATCGACGTGGCCGCGGTAGTCGGAAATATCGGAATTGCCATTGCGCGAGATGAAGTACTTGACCTTGGGCCCGAAACTCAAGGTGCTGCCGTCCTCCAGGCGATAGCGCAGCATGGGCCGCGCATACAAGGTGTTGAGGGCGCGCGACTGGCCGCCGTCGCGGCCGTTGGACTCGTGTTCGAAGCCGCTCTCCAGGCCGATCGACGAGCGCTGGTCTTTGGACTCCCAGACGCGCTCGGACAGCCAGAAGAACGCCGGCCGGTAGCTGCTGTCGCGGAAAGGCGCGGACTCTTCGCCGAGGTCCCACCACGAGGTCTGGCTGTAGCCCAGATAAAGATTGTTCAGAAAGCCCGTGTCGCGCTCGTCATTGGGCTGGAACAAGCGGAACTTCAGGCTGATCTGGAAGCGCGCATTGAGACTGGGGCGGCCGCCGACGCTGAAATACACCGGTTCGTACGGCGACACGGCGCTGCGGAAGTAGTCCAGCACCGTGCCCTCGTGGCTCTGCGCCGCGGCGACCGCGGCCGGCGCCGGGCCTTCCGTCGCAGTGCTGCGCAGCGCGGGCGCGGCATTCGTGCCGGCGATGCTGGCCAGCACCCCCGCGGCGGGCGTCGCCGGGGTCCCGGGCGGTGCGGCAGGATCGACGATGGGACCGATGGCCGGCGAGCCGACGACGACGCCCTTTTCCCGGATGGAGGTATCCAGCGCCAGCAGAACCGGCTCGCCTTCGATGGAAATCGCCTGCAGCCCGTCGACGCCGGCAGGTACCACGGCGGACCAGGCCATCTGGGAGAAGCGCCCCACCGGCACGCTCAGCGCGGCCGAGGCGCCCACCAGGCGAGCCGGCGTGCGGATCGCCTGTCCCTGCCCGTCGCGCCATTGCAGGATCAGTTCCTGCGGCGGGTTCCAGATCGCCGTCGCGTTGCCATCGTTGAAGAACGTGGCCTCGATGCGCACCGTTTCGCCCGGACCGGCCTGCAAGCGGTCCAGCCGAAACGCCACGCCGGCCTGCGCCGCCTGCATGGACAGCGCCAGCGCGGCGCACAGCCCCAACGGCAGCAACGCGCGCCGCAGCAGGCCTTGCGGACGATGCGGAAGACGACGAGAGAACATTCTGGTGATCGCTGGGCGCGCGTCGGCGCGTAGGGAGACGCTCATCGCAGCTCGCGGCGGAGGATCTTGCCGACGTTGCTTTTGGGCAGTTCGTCGCGGAATTCCACGTGGCGCGGCCTTTTGTAGCCTGCCAGGCGATCGTGGCAGAAGTCCTTGACGGCTTCCTCGGTCAGCGTGGGATCGCTGCGGACGATGATCACCTTGACCACTTCGCCGGAATGTTCGTCGGGCACGCCGATGGCGGCGCATTCCCGCACGCCGGGCATCTGCGACACCACCGCCTCGACCTCGTTGGGATAGACGTTGAACCCGGAGACCAGGATCATGTCTTTCTTGCGGTCGACGATGCGGACATAGCCGCGCTCGTCCATGATGCCGATGTCGCCGGTCTTGAAGAAACCGTCCGCGCTCATCGCGCGGGCGGTTTCTTCAGGCATGTTCCAGTAGCCCGCCATGACCTGCGGCCCGCGCAGCGCGATCTCGCCGCGCTCGCCGCACGGAACCGGCCGGCCGTCGTCGTCCTGGATCTGCGCATCGGTGGAAGGCAGCGGCATGCCTATCGTGCCGGTGTATTCCTTGATGTCCACGGGCGTGCACAACGCCACCGGCGAGGTCTCGGACAGCCCGTACCCTTCGCACAGCGGCGAGCCGGTCGCGGCGATCCAGCGGTCGGCCACCGCTTTCTGCACCGCCATGCCGCCCCCCACGCTCACCCGCAGTGCGGAAAAATCCAGCGACCCGAAGGACGGATGATTGAGCAGCGCGTTGAACAAGGTATTGACCGCGGGAAACAGCGTGAAGCGATAGGGGGCCAGGGCCTTGATCAAGGCCTGGATGTCGCGCGGATTGGGCACCATGACGTTGAGCCCGCCCGAATGGATGCCGAGCATGCAGCAGACCGTCAGGCCGAAGATGTGATAGAGCGGCAGCGCGCAGACGAAGATCTCCTGCTGGCTCCCGGCGCCGCCCTGCGCCGTGCCGGTCAGCAGCCACGCCTCGCACTGCAGGACGTTGGCCACGATGTTCCGGTGCAGCAGCACCGCCCCCTTGGCCACGCCGGTGGTGCCGCCGGTGTATTGCAGGAAGGCGACGTCGTCGGGCCCGATCGCGGGCAGGTCCAGCCGCAGCCGGGCGCCCGCGGCGAGCGCGCCGCCGAATGTGACCGCGCCCGGCAACCGGTAGGGCGGGACGAGCTTCTTCACGTGCCGGACCACCACATTGACCACCGTCCCTTTCAGCGCTCCGAGCAGGTCGCCCATGGACACCAGCGCGACGTGGCGGATGGTGGTGCCCGGCAGCACGCGTTGCAGCGTATGGGCGAAGTTCTCCAGGATGACGATGGCTTCGGCGCCGCTGTCCTTGAGCTGGTGCTCGAGTTCGGTCGCGGTATAGAGCGGGTTGACGTTGACCACGGCGAAGCCGGCCCGCAGCGCGCCGGCGATGGCCACCGGATACGGCAGGATGTTGGGCATCATCAGCGCCACCCGGGCGCCGCGCCGCAGCCCCAGCGACTGCAGCCACGCGCCGAACCGGCGCGACAGCAGATCGAGCCGGGCGTAGTCCATGGTCCGCCCCATGCAGGTGAACGCGGGACGCTGCGCATGGCGCTCGAAGGCGTCTTCCAGCAGATGGACCAGCGAGCGGTAGCGTGCCGCATCGATCTGCGCGGGCATGCCCGGCGGATAGTGGTCCAGCCAGGGTCGTTCCATGCGAGGTCTCCTGATGTCGTTATCGGGGTGCCGCGGCGCGCCGTCCGGCGAACGGGGCGTGCTGCCGCGGATGGCGCCTGACGGGCCTACGGGGTCGATCATAGCCGAGGGCCCTGCGCGCGTTGGTCCAATTCGCGCAGCCGGCGCTGGCGTTCGGCGTGCGGCAGCCGGGCCAGCTCGCGCGCCTGCGCCAGAAACGGCCCCAGGCTGCCGTCGCGGCAGCTGCCGCACTGCCGCGCCAGGGCCAACAGCGCCGGCACCCACTGCTGATAGGTGCCGATGGCGGCGAAATGGGCGTTGTTCAAGGGTTGCGCGAACCAGCCGTCATAGCCGCCGTAGCCGCCCCACTGGTCGCGCTTGAGCGCCTCGTAGCGCTGCCGCAGCCCGGCGATGATCGCGGCCTTGCGCTCGCGCAGCCGCGCGATCTCCGCCGGGTCCAGCTCCTCGGGCAGCGGGGTGGCGGGCGCCGGCTTGGCGCGCGTGCCGGCCTCGCCGTAGGCCTCCAGCAATTGGCGGCGGGTATCGCGCAGCAGCGCCAGGAAGTCCGCGCGCCGCTGCGCGTAGATTTCGTAGGCCGGCCGCAGCGCGGCATTCTCCGGTTCGCGCAGCCAGCGCTCCACGCCCAGTTGCTCGACCGCGGTGGCCAGCGACTCATTGAACGCCGTGTCGTTCTTCGCGTAGACCGCCTGGTGGGTCAGCTCATGGAACACCAGCCGCGCCACCTCGCCCGGCGGCAGGCGGATGAAGGTATTGACCAGCGGGTCGCGGTACCAGCCCAGCGTGGAATACGCCGGCACGCCGCCCACGTGCACGTCCCATCCCTGTTCGCGCAGGTCCCGGGCCTGCGCCCGCGCCGCTTCCTCGCGGTAATAGCCCCGGTAGTCGATGCAGCCCACCACCAGGAAGCACGACGGCTTGAGCCGCAGCGACAGCTCCGGCGTGGCGAACACGTTCCAGACGACGTAGGGCCGCTCGACGTCGGCATACTCGGTATAGCTGCCGTTGTCGGGCAGCCCGAGCACTTCGCTGGCATAGCGCCGCGCGGAGCGGGCGTAACGCAGCCGCGTGCGCAGATCATCGGTGCTGGACGGATCGGCCAGCACCTGGTCCAGCGGACGGGCGGCCTGAAGCAGCGCCGAATGGCCGGCCACCGATTGTGCGTAATACTCGAGGTTGGCGCAGCCCGCCAGGAGCAATAGCGCTCCCAGGGGGGCGAAACGGCCGGCTTGGCGGAGCCGGATCCGCGGTTTCCAGAGAATGCGCCCGATCCATGCTTTCATTAGGGATAATGGGCTTCCCCCTCCTCCATGCCGGCGGGGGTGCTTGAGAAAATCAGGAGGTCTCATGAATCTGCTTGAACCCATCGTCGCTTTCCAGGCTTCGCTGCAGGCCATCCGGCGCGACCTCCATGCGCATCCCGAGCTGTGCTTCGAGGAACACCGCACGGCCGACACCGTCGCCCAATTGCTGGAATTGTGGAACATTCCGGTCGAACGCGGGCTGGGCCGCACCGGCGTGGTCGGCATCCTGAAGGGCAAGGGCGGCGACGGCCCGGCCATCGGCCTGCGCGCCGACATGGACGCGCTGCCCCTGCAGGAGCTCAACACCTTCCCCCACGCCAGCGTCCACCCCGGCAAGATGCACGCCTGCGGCCACGACGGCCACTGCGCGATGCTGCTCGGGGCCGCCCATTATCTCTCGGAGCACCGCGATTTCTCCGGCACCGTCTACCTGATCTTCCAGCCGGCGGAAGAAGGCGACGGCGGCGGGCGCGCCATGATCGAGGACGGGCTGTTCACGCGCTTCCCCATGCAGGCCGTGTTCGGCATGCACAACTGGCCCGGCATCCCCGTGGGCAGCTTCGCGCTGACGCCCGGCCCCATGATGGCGTCCAGCAACGACTTCCGGATCGAAGTGCACGGCAGGGGCGCGCATGCCGCCCTGCCCCACCTGGGCGTCGACCCAGTCATGGTGGCGGTGCAGATCGCGCAATCGCTGCAAACCATCGTCACGCGCAACAAGAAGCCCATCGACACCGCCGTGCTCAGCATCACGCAGATCCACGCGGGCTCGGCGACCAACATCGTTCCCGACGACGCCATCATGATCGGCACGGTGCGCACGTTCACGATCGAGGTCCTGGACCTGATCGAGCGGCGCATGCGCGAAATCGCCGAGGGCACGGCGCAAGCCTTCGGCGCGGAGGTCGAAGTCACGTTCCTGCGCAAGTATCCGCCGCTGGTCAACCATCCCGGGGAAACCCGCTTCGTCGCCGGCGTGCTTCACGGGCTGGTCGGCGCCGACCGGGTCGATGCGGCTGCCGAGCCCACCATGGGCGCCGAGGACTTCGCCTTCATGCTGCAGGAAAAGCCCGGCTGCTACGTATTCATCGGCAACGGCGACGGCAGCCACCGCGAGGCCGGGCATGGCCTGGGCCCGTGCACGCTTCACAACGGTAGCTACGATTTCAACGACGATCTGCTGCCGCTGGGCGCGAGCTTCTGGGTGCGGCTGGTCAACGAGTGGTTCGCTCGGCCTCGACCAGAATGACCCGGTAGTCGTTGACGTTGGTCAGCGTCGGCCCGGTGAGGATCAGCGTTTCCAGTTCGTGAAAGTAGCCCCAGGCATCGTTGGCGTCCAGCCAGCGCTGCGGCGTCACGCCCCGCGACGCCGCATGGCGCAGCCGGTCCGAATCCCACCATGCGCCGGCATTGTCCTGGCTGCCGTCGATGCCGTCGGTATCGCAGGCCAGCGCCGAGATGCCGGACTCGTTCCCCAGTTCCGCGGCCAGCGACAGCAGAAACTCGGTGCAGCGGCCGCCGCGGCCGCCCCCCCGGACCGTGACCGTGCATTCGCCGCCCGACACCAGCGCTACCGGCGCATCGAACGGCTCGCCGTAGCGGCGCACCTGGCGCGCCAGCGCGGCATAGGCCTTGGCCACTTCGCGCGCCTCGCCGGTGACGGTATCGCCCAGCACCACGGCCTGGATGCCGGCCCGCCGCAGCACGCGCGCGCCGGCCTGCAGGCTTTGCTGCGCGGTGGCGATGACGTGCGTGTGGACGCGTTCGAACACGGCGTCGCCGGCCTTGGGCGTCTCGGGATGGCGGCCGGCCAGGCCGGCCTCGAGATAGGCGCGCACGGATTGCGGCGCCTGGACTTCGTGGCGGTCGAGGATGGCGAGCGCATCGGCATAGGTGCTCGGATCGGGCACCGTCGGACCCGAGGCGATCGCCGAAGGGTCGTCGCCCGCCACATCCGATACCACCAGCCCCAGCACCCGCGCGCGGGTGGCCGCGGCCAGGCGGCCGCCCTGCAACCGCGACAGGTGCTTGCGCACCACGTTCATGGATTCGATGGGCGCGCCGCTGCGCAGCAGCGCCTGCGTGACTTCGCGCAGCGCCGCCATCGGCACCTCGGGCACCGGCAGCGACAGCAGGCTGGAACCGCCGCCCGACACCAGGACGATGAGCAGGTCGTCGGACCCGAGCTCGGCGGCCAGGTTCAGGATGTCGCGCGCGGCGCGTTCGCCCGATTCGTCCGGCACCGGATGCCCGGCCTCCACGCACGTGATGCGGCTCAGCGGCACGGCATGGCCGTAGCGGGTCACGACCAGGCCGCTCAGCGGCGTACCGGGCGGCCAGGCGGCCTCGACCGCGCGCGCCATGCTGGCGGCGGCCTTGCCCGCTCCTACCACGACCGTGCGGCCCTTGGGTGGCGCGGGCAGGTGGCGGGCCACGATGTGCAGGGGATCGGCCGCCGCGACCGCGGCCTGGAAGGACTCAAGCAGAAGTTGGTGCATACGCAAGAAAAGACAAGTGACGGATAGACAGACTCTTCCGGCACCATATGGGGCGGACCCGCTCTTGCCTAGCTGGATGAAATCCCTATTCCTTCGCGCCGAACCCGTCGCAGCGCGCTCGCGCGCGGCGGCAGGTAGCACCTTGTTGCAACTATCAGGACTGCGGCGCGGCGGGAATCGCCAACCCTTTCTGCACCGCGGGCCGCGCCAGGAAGGCAGCCAGCACGCGCGTCACATTGGCGAAATCGGCCATGCCCACCAGTTCGCCCGCGCCATAGAAATCGACCAGCGTGCGCACCCACGGGAACGTGGCAATGTCGGCAATCCCGTAGTCATCGCCCATGATCCAGGCCTTGCCCTCGAGCTGCCTGTCCAGCACGCCCAGAAGGCGCCGCGACTCGGCCGCGTAGCGATCGCGCGGGCGCTTGTCCTCGTAGTCCTTGCCGGCGAACTTGTGGAAGAAGCCGAGTTGCCCGAACATGGGGCCGATGCCCCCCATCTGGAACATGACCCATTGCAGGGCATGGTAGCGGCCCGCCGGATCCTGCGGCACGAAGCGCCCCGTCTTGTCCGCCAAGTACACCAGGATCGCCCCCGACTCGAACAAGGCCAGCGGCTGGCCGCCCGGCCCTTGCGGATCGATGATGGCGGGGATCTTGTTGTTCGGATTCAACGACAGGAACTCGGGCGATACCTGGTCCTGCTTGTCGAAGGCCACGCGGTGCGGCTCGTAGGGCAGCCCGGTTTCCTCCAGCATGATCGACACCTTCACGCCATTGGGCGTAGGCAGCGAATAAAGCTGGATGCGTTCGGGGTGCCGGGCGGGCCATTTGCGAGTGATGGGAAAAGCGGAGAGATCCGTCATGGGGACATCCTCGAGGAAGCACATGAGACACGGGAGGGCGGACGCGCGTCCGCGACGGGGCACTATACCAGCCCGCCCCCTGGGCCCGCGTCTCGCCAAGCCCCTCTTATCCGCCCCTCTCCTACGCGCTCCGCCACTGCGGCGGCCCGGGCTGCACCGGCGGCAGTTCGTCCTCCAGCAGGCGCAGCGCGCCATGCAGGATCGCGTCGTACCTGGCGCGTTCGGCTTGCATGCTTGCGGGCGTCCAATCGTAGAATCCCGCACCGCTCTTCATGCCCGTGCGTCCCGCGTCGACGCGGCTGCGCAGCGCCTCGGCCGGCCGGTCGGTATTGGACAGGCTGGGATAGATCGTCGCCCCCGCCGCGCTGTGTATGTCCAGCCCGCCGTGATCGCGCTGCATGACCGGACCGGCTGCCAGGAAACGGAAACCGAAGCCGAAGCGCACCGCGGCATCCACATCCTCGGGCGAGGCCACGCCTTCGTCGATCAGATTGAAGGCCTCGCGCGACAGAGCATGCTGCAGGCGGTTCGCCAGGAACCCGGGCAAGTCCTTGCGGACCAGCACCGGCACGCGGCCGCAGCGCCGCATGAACTCGGCAAGCTGTTGCGCGCCGCCGGGCAGCGAAGCCGGGCCCATGACGACTTCGACCAGCGGCACCAAGTGAGCCGGCATGAAGAAATGCAGCCCGTACATGCGCTGCGCCGTCCTCAAGCCGGCGGCGATCCGGCCGATCGGAAAGCTCGAACTGTTGCTGGCGAGCACGGCATCCGCCGGCGCCAGTTCCTCCAGGCGGGCGAACAGCGCCTGCTTGACGTCCAGGCGCTCGGGCGCGCACTCGACGACCAGGTCGATGCCACGCCAATCGACCATGTCGAGCTCGGAAACCAGCGTCACCAGTTCGGCCAGATGCGCGAAATCGCCCAGCGCCGCGCGCAGATAGGCCGGCAGGGATTCGCGGCGGGCCTCGGCGGGTTCGACGATGGCCACCGGACACTGCGCCCTGGCGAACACGGCGGCCACGTCCGCCCCCATGGTGCCGCCGCCGATCACCGCGGCGCGCGGCTGAGCAGGATAGGCGGGCATCACTTGCGGAACTCGTCCGTCTGGTCGCTGGCGAACAGCGATCGCCGCGCATCGAGCCAGGACCGCTGTTCGGGCGTGAGTTCGTCGGCCACGAGGCGGTTGCGCATCGTGCCGATGTTCTCGATCTCGCACTCGACCAGGTCGCCGGGTTTGAGCCAGAAATCCGTGGGATCGGGCCGGAAGGCCGCCACGCCCGAGACCGTGCCGGTGGAGATGATGTCGCCCGGCTCCAGACGCATCACCGACCAGTGCGACACGATCTCGGGGATCTTGACCGACAGGCGGTTGGTGGACGAAACCTGGCGCGGATCGCCGTTGACGCGCAATTCGATCTTCAGATCGTGCACGTCGCCGATGTCGTCGCGCAGCGTCATGCACGGACCGAACGGCGCGAAGGTGTCCAGGTTCTTGCCCAGGTTGAGCAGGCCGCTCTTCATCTCGCGCGCCTGCAGGTCGCGCGCGGAAATGTCGTTGAACACGGTGAAGCCGGCGATGTGCTCCCAAGCGCGCTCGGGCGGAATGTAGCGGCCGCCCTTGCCGATGACGATGGCCAGTTCGATCTCGTGATCGAGCTTTTCGGTCAGTTCAGGATAGACGATGTCGTCGTCCGGCCCGATGATGGACGAGGTGCACTTGAGAAACGAGATCCATGGCGGGATCTGGAATTCCCAGCCGCCCTGGCTGCCTTCGCGGGCATGCTCGCGGAAGTTGCCGGCCGTGTGGATGATCTTGCCGGGGCGCGGCACCGGGGCACGCAATTTCACCGTTGCGGCATCGAACACGATGGGCTCGGCGTCCGGACCGGCCGGTGCAGGCGCGCCGGAGGCCGGCTCGCCCAGCAATTCGACCACGCGGTCCAGCGCGCGCCAGGCGTCGTCGCCCCGCTGCAGCAGCGCCAGCATCGCCGGCGGCAGTTCTTTGCCGGCCAAACCCACCGCGTCGCGCTCGCCGGCCCGGGCCAGCAGCCCCGCATAAGCGGCCGACACGTCCACGATGCGGTCGCCCCACATGAGGCCCACGCGGTCGTCGCCCGTGCGCGGATGTACATAAGTCGCCAACTGTCTTTTCACGCCATCACTCCTCGATGTCCCAGGCATTCAATCCGCTTTCAGGCCCAGTTCCTTGATGATGCCCACCCACCTCCGGCTGTCGCGCTCGACGTAGCTGCCGAAGTCCTTGGGCGTGCCGGGAAGCAGTTCGCCGCCGATTTCGGCGATGCGCTGCCGCATTTCGTCGCTCTTGAGGAAGTCCTGCACTGCGCCGTTGATACGTTCGACCATGGCGGGCGGCGTGCCGGCCGGCGCCCACAGCCCCATCCAGTAGGTCGCCTCGAAACCGGGGAATCCCGACTCGGCCACCGTCGGTACGGTGGGAACCACCTTGGCGCGCTGCGCGCTGCTGATGCCCAGCGCCTTGAGCTTGCCCGTCGCCACGTACTGCTGCGAGGTCGAGACGCTGTCGAAGATCAGATCGACACGGCCGCCCATGATGTCGGCAATCGCCGCTGCCACACCCTTGTAAGGCACGTGCAGCATCTGGATGCCGGCTTCCTTCATGAACAGTTCGGTAGCCAGGTGCGCGGCGCCGCCGCTGCCGGGCGATGCGTAGGTCACGCCACCGTTCTTCTTTTTGGCCAGGGCGACCAGCTCGGCGATGTTGCTGGCCGGGAAATCCGGGCGCGCGACGATGTACAGCGGCAGCACCGCCATGCCGGCCACGGGCGCGAAGTCGTTCTTCAGATCGTAGGGGACCGACGGGTACAGGTAGGCGCTGTAGTGGCTGCTGGACGACGCCATCAGCAGCGTGTAGCCGTCGGGTGCGGCCTTGGCGACCGCGTTGGTGCCGATGGTGCCGGTGGCGCCAGGCCGGTTTTCGGCCACGACCGGCTGCCCGAGCGCCTTGCTCAGGTGCGTGGCCACCAGGCGCCCCAGGGTATCGGACGTGCCTCCGGGCGCGAAGGCAATGACCATTTTGATGGGCTTGTCGGGATAGGCCGCGGCAGCGCTGCCCATTCCGCCCAGCAGGACGGCGCCCAGGGCCCAGCCCGCTGATTTGCGTAGATGCACGATGTTGTCTCCTTGCCATGTACGCCGTCTCGATCGGCGACGTACGAACTGTGGCGGAAAAAACTGACCTCGTCAATTTTTTCGAAAAAATAATTTTTCCAGAGACAAATTCGGCGATTTACCCGGTAATTTTCCTAAATAATTCTCTTATTATGAGATAAATTAAAATCTGATTAATATTTTTTCGAAATTCAATCGTTTTCGAACCACATGGCCGGCGCGTTCAACAACTGCTTGGCCGAGGCGGAGATGTGGCGCTGGATCAGGGACACGGCAAGGTCGGCATCACGATCCATCACCGCCATCGCCAACTGGCGGTGTTCGTCCTGGATATCGCGTTGCGGCCCGGTGTCGGCCACGCGGTTCCAGAGGCGGCGATAGCGGTCCCACTGGTCGTACAGCAGCGCCCGGAAGTAGACCAGCCATTCCGACTGGCAAGCCGCTCCCAGCACCGCGTGATATGCGCGGTGGGCGCTTTCCCAGTCTTCGTTCGCCATGCCTTCGGCATCGCGCTGCGCGAGCGCGCACAAGCGCTCACAGGCCTGCGCGACCTCGCCGAGCCAGGCCTGGTCGCCGTGGGCGATGCTCAGCGAAATGGCCTTGGTTTCCAGCTCGCGCCGCATGAAAGTAATGTCGAGCAGCTTGGCGCGCGAGACGGGCGCCACCCGGAAGCCCCTGCGGTCCTCGAGCACCACCAGCCCTTCGGCCGCCAACTTCATCAGCGCCTCGCGCAGCGGGCTCATGCCCACGCCGTAGCGCGACTTCAATTCCAGCAGGCGCAGGCGCATGCCAGGCTCCAGCCGGCACTCGAGCACGTCGCGTTTGAGTTGTTCGCCGACACTGCTCGCCAGCGTCGGGCCGCTGCCCGACTCCTCGGCAATGGGTTCTTCCGGAAGGGATTTGGCAGGCATCGTCAGGTGCCGGTCCTCGAGGTTGCGGAAGGCAACAATGATATCCGCAAACGATTCCGCGGCACGGCGGCCTTAGCCCGCGATCCCCCAGAACCTCCGCACTTCCTCCCACAACACCTCGGGCGCCTCTTCGGCGATGTAGTGGCCGCAGTCCAGCGGCCGGCCGTCCACCTGTTCGGCCTGCGGCCGCCACAGCCCGAGCACGTCGAAATACCGCCCCACCACGCCCTTGCCGCCCCACAGCACGCGCAGCGGGCAGGCAATGCGCAGGCCCCGGGCGCGGTCGGCGCGGTCGTGTTCCAGGTCGATGGCGGCCGCGGCGCGATAGTCTTCGCAGATCGCGTGCGGCCAGTGCGCATGGCGGGCGCAGCGCTCATACTCGGCCAGGGCCTCGGCGGTGAACGGCGCCAGGCCGGCGTGGCGGCCGCCCATGATCGAGCGCACGTAGAAGGCCGGATCGGCGCCTATCAGGCGCTCCGGGAGCGGCGCGGGCTGGGTCAGCAGGAACCAGTGGTAATAGGCCTGCGCGAATCCGCGCGTGGTGCCTTCGTACATGTCGAGCGTGGGCGCGATGTCGAGCAGCATCATGCGCTCGATCCGTTGCGGATGATCCAGCGCCAGCCGATGCGCCACGCGCGCGCCGCGGTCGTGCGCCAGCACGTGGAAGCGCTCGTGCCCCAGCTCCCGCATCAGCGCCACCGCGTCGCGCGCCAGTTCGCGCTTGGAAAACGCCGCATGGCCGGCGGGCTCGTCGGCCGGTATGCCGCTGTCGCCGTAGCCGCGCAAGTCCATCGCCACGCAGCTGAAATGCCGCGTCAGCGCCGGCCACAGCTTGTGCCACATGGCGTGGGTCTGCGGATGCCCGTGCAGGAGCAGCAGCGCCGGCCCCGACCCGGCCATGCGCGCGGCGATCTCGACGCCGTTCACGCGATGGCGCGCGACAGGCAGCGCGAACAGCGGAGTGGCGGCCATGGCGGATTCCATCTTCAGGCGCGCGCGACCAGTTCGGCGACCGCCTTGCCCACGTCCGAGGTGACGGCCTGGCCGCCCATGTCGCGGGTGCGCGGTCCGTCGGACAGCACGGTTTCGATCGCGGAAAGAATGGCGTCGTGCGCCGGCTTGTAGCCCAGGAACTCCAGCATCAGCGCGCCCGACCAGATCTGCGCGATGGGGTTGGCGATGCCCTTGCCGGCGATGTCGGGCGCCGAGCCGTGCACGGGCTCGAACAGCGAGGGGAAGGCGCGGTCCGGGTTGAGGTTGGCGGACGGCGCGATCCCGATGGTGCCGGTGCAGGCCGGGCCGAGGTCGGAAAGAATGTCGCCGAACAGGTTGGAGGCCACCACGACGTCGAACCAATCCGGATGCAGCACGAAATTCGCGGTCAGGATGTCGATGTGGAACTTGTCGACCTTCACGCCCGGATAGCGGCCGGCCATCGCTTCGACCCGCTCGTCCCAGTACGGCATGCTGATGGCGATGCCGTTGGACTTGGTGGCCGAGGTCAGGTGCTTCCTGGGTCGCGAGGCGGCCAGCTCGAAGGCGAATTTGAGCACGCGGTCCACGCCGGTGCGCGTCATCACGGTCTCCTGCAGCACGACTTCGCGGTCGGTGCCTTCGAACATGCGGCCGCCCACGCTGGAGTACTCGCCCTCGGTGTTCTCGCGCACCACGTAGAAATCGATGTCGCCCGGCTTGCGGCCGGCCAGCGGCGAGGGCACGCCGGGCATCAGGCGCACCGGCCGCAGGTTCACGTACTGGTCGAACTCGCGGCGGAACTTCAGCAGCGAACCCCACAGCGAAATGTGGTCGGGCACGGTGGCGGGCCAGCCCACCGCGCCGAAGAAGATCGCGTCGTGCCCGCCGATCTGCGCTTTCCAGTCGTCCGGCAGCATGGCGCCATGCTGCGCGTAGTAGGCGCAGGAAGCGAAATCGAACTGGTCGAAGGACAGGGCGATGCCGAAGCGGTCGGCGGCCGCCTCCAGCACGCGCAAGCCCTCGGGGACGACCTCCGTGCCGATGCCGTCGCCGGGAATCACTGCAATACGATGAGCCATGAGAGCCTTCCTGTTGAGGTGCCCGGCGGAAACCGCGCCATTGCGCCGGCGGGCGAAGTAGACGGGAAACAGTTTATCGCGGGCTTGCCCTTCATAATTCAACAGGATAAAAACCATTATTGAACTGGATTCAATAATGGACACGATTTCCGACCTGGCTTTCTTCGGGCTGCTGGTGCGCCAGGGCAGCCTCTCGGCCGCCGCGCGCGAAATGGGGCTCACCACGCCGGCGGTCAGCAAGCGCCTGCTGCGGCTGGAGCAGCGGCTGGGCGTGCGCCTGCTCAACCGCACCACGCGCCGCATGGCGCTGACCCACGAGGGCGAACTCTACCTGCGCGAAGGCACGCGCATCATGGCGCAGGTCGAGGAACTCGAACACACCGTGGGGCGCGGCCGCGAAGAGCCGCGCGGGCTGCTGCGCATCAATGCCACGCTGGGCTTCGGCCGCCACCACATCGCGCCGGCCCTGTCGGACTTCATCAAGCGCTATCCGGCGGTGCAGGCGCAGTTGCAGCTTACCGACCGCCCGGCCCGGCTGCTCGACGAATCCTTCGATGTCTGCATCCGCATCGGCGACCTGCCCGATGCCCGCCTGACCGCGCGCAAGATCGCCGCCAACCGCCGTCTGCTATGCGCCTCGCCGCTTTATCTCAAGCGCTGCGCGCCGCCGCGCACGCCGCGCGAGCTCGCTCGGCATCCCTGCATCGTCATCCGCGAGAACGAGGGCGCCTACGGAACCTGGCAGCTGCGCGCCGGCAGCCGCAGCGAGACGGTCAAGGTACGCGGCCCGCTCAGCGCCAACGACGGCGAAAGCGCGCTGCTGTGGGCGCTGGAAGGCCACGGCATCATCATGCGCTCGGAGTGGGAGGTCAGCGCCTACCTGCGCTCGGGCCGGCTGGTCGCGGTATTGGAGGAATGGGAAACGCCGTCGGCGGACATCTTCGCGCTGTATCCGGAGCGCCAGAACCTGTCCGCCAAGACCACTGCCTTCGTGGACTACCTGGCGCAGCGCTTCGCCCATTTGCAGCAGGGCCGGCAGGGCGGCCCGAGCTGGTAGGTAGAAGGGCCGGCTCGCTTCTGCTTCAATGCGGCAGGATCTTGGACAGGAAATGCCGCGCGCGCTCCGAGCGCTGGCCGGCCGGATCGAAGAACGCCTCCATGCCGGTGTCTTCGACGATGCGTCCTTCGTCCATGAACACCACGCGGTCGGCCACCTTGCGCGCAAAACCCATTTCGTGCGTCACCACCATCATGGTCATGCCCTCGCGCGCGAGATCCACCATGACGTCCAGCACTTCCTGGACCATCTCGGGATCCAGCGCGGAAGTCGGTTCGTCGAACAGCATCGCCACCGGGTCCATGGACAGCGCGCGGGCGATCGCCACGCGCTGCTGCTGGCCGCCCGACAACTGCCCCGGCGACTTGGCCTGGTGCGCTTTCATGCCCACGCGTTCCAGCAGCTGGAGCGCGCGCTGCGCGGCCTCTTCCTTGCTCCGGCCGAGCACCTTGACCTGCGCCAGCGTCAGGTTGTCGAGCACGGACAGATGCGGGAACAGCTCGAAATGCTGGAACACCATGCCCACGCGCGCGCGCAGCCTGGGCAGGTCGGTCTTGGGATCGCCCACCGAAATGCCGTCCACGACGATTTCTCCCCGCTGGAACGGCTCGAGCCCATTGACGGTCTTGATCAGGGTGGATTTCCCCGAACCCGACGGCCCGCACACCACCACGACCTCGCCGGCGGCCACGGACGTATTGCAATCGACCAGGACCTGGAACGATCCATACCACTTGCTGACCTGCTTGATCTCGATCATCCGAGACTCCGTAAAGAAACGCCTGGATCCGGCCGGTTCAACGCACGATCGCGACCCGCCGCTGCAGCACCTTGACCAGCCGCGACGCCGCAAAGCAGATCACGAAATACACCACGGCCGCGAACACGTACATCTCGACCAGGCGCCCGTCGCGCTGCGCCACCTTGGAAGCCGCGCCGAGGAAATCGGTGATGGACAGCACGTAGACCAGGGACGTGTCCTGGAACAGCACGATGGTCTGCGTGAGCAGCACCGGAATCATGTTGCGGAAGGCCTGGGGCAGGATCACGCTGCCCATGGCCTGCCAGTAGCTCAGCCCCAGCGCGTAGGCCGCGTCGGCCTGCCCGCGCGGGATGGACTGGATGCCGGCGCGCATGATCTCGCAGAAGAACGCCGCTTCGAACATCGTAAAGGTGATGACCGACGACCAGAACGCGCCCACCTGGATGGGCGTGCTGGAGCCGATGATCCAGGCGCCGATGTAGGGCACCAGGAAATAGAACCAGAAGATCACCAGCAGCAGCGGCAGCGAACGCATCAGGTTCACGTAGGTGCCGGCCGCCATCGACAGCCAGCGAAAGCGCGACAGCCGCATCATGGCCAGCAGCGTGCCGAAGAAGACGGCGCCCACCGTGGCCATGGCGGTGAGCGTCAGCGTGAAGCTCATGCCCTCCTTGAACAGGTAGGGCAGCGTGCGCCAGATGACGTCGAAGTCGAAATCGTTGAACATGCGCGCCCCCGTCAGCGGCCGCCGCGCGCGGAGCCGATGAAACCGGGCACCGCCGCCCGGCGTTCGACCCAGCGCATGACGCCCACCACCACCAGGCTGAGCAGCAGGTACAGCACCGTCGCCGCGGCGAAGGCCTCGAACACCTGGAAGCTGAACTCCTGCATCGAGCGCGCCCGGCCGGTCAGTTCCAGCAGGCCGATGGTCATCGCCACGGACGAGTTCTTGATGATGTTCATGAACTCGGAAGTCAGCGGCGGCAGCACCACCCGGTAGGCGATGGGCAGCAGCACGTAGCGATAGACCTGCGGCTCGCGCAGCCCCAGCGCGGTGGCCGCGAGCCGCTGCCCGCGCGGCAGCGATTCGATGCCGGCCCGGACCTGCTCGGCCACCCGGGCCGAGGTGAAGAACCCCAGGCACAGGACGGCCGGCCAGTAGGCGCCCCAGGGCGGCGCGATCTGCTTGATGGCATCGCCCAGCGCCGTGGGCAGCAGTTCCGGCATCACGAAATACCAGAGGAACAACTGCACCAGCAGCGGCACGTTGCGGAACAGTTCCACATAGGCCGCGCCCAGGCGCGACGCCCACTTGAGCTGGGTCGTGCGCGCCACCCCGACCAGCGAGCCGAGGACCAGCGCCAGCACCCACGCCGCCAGCGAAGTCGCCACCGTCCATTGCAGCCCGGAGAGCAGCGTATCCAGGTAGGTCCCCTGTCCATCCGGGGACAACTCCCAGAAGATCTTCCAGTTCCAGTGATAATCCATTCGCGAAGCCGAGACTATGGCGAGCCGCTGGCGGCAAATCCCAGGAGCCGCATTGAAGTCAGACCCAGGGCACCGCGGATCCGGCTCCGCCGGTCCGCCAGTGCCGCCCCCTGGGGGGCGCGCGTAAGCGCGTAGGGGGGGTCAACAACAGGGGGTCAATACCTCTCTGGATCGCCCGAGTCGGTCGGATTGGCGATCGCCTTCTTCAGCGAATCGCT
The DNA here is from genome assembly GCF_900606115.1 of Pigmentiphaga humi. Taxonomy (GTDB): domain Bacteria; phylum Pseudomonadota; class Gammaproteobacteria; order Burkholderiales; family Burkholderiaceae_B; genus Pigmentiphaga; species Pigmentiphaga humi. Next base: position 56,526 of record NZ_UWPJ01000017.1, on the reverse strand, counting down.
CATCGGCACCTTGAGGTTCACGTTGCGCGGCGGGATGGGCTGGTTGAACCACTTGTCGTAGATCTTGGCGAGCTCACCCGACTTCATCAACGCGATCACCGCGTCGTCCACCACTTTCTTGAAAGCGGGGTCGTTCTTGGGTTCGATGATGCCGTAGGGCTCGACGGTATAGGCCTTGCTGCTGACCATCCACTGGTCGGGCTGCTTGGAGTTCGCCACCAGGCCGTACAGCAGGATGTCGTCCATGAAGAAGGCCGCGGCGCGCCCGCTGTCCACCATCAGGAAGGCATCGGCGTGGTCCTTGGCCGGGATGATGTTCAAGCCCAGCTTCTGCCGGCCGTTCTCTTCGGTCAGCCACTTGAGGTTGCTGGTGCCCGCGGTCGAGACCACCGTCTTGCCCTTGAAGTCGGCCAGGTCATTGAGCTTCGCGCTCTTCTTGGCGACGAAGCGCGTGGCCGTCACGAAGGTGGTGGGCGCAAACGAGACCTGCTGCTGGCGTTCCGTGTTGTTGGTGGTGGAGCCGCATTCCAGATCCACCGTGCCGTTGGCGACCAGCGGAATGCGCGTCGCCGAGGTCACCGGCGAGAGCGCGACCTGCATCTTGGAAAGCTTGAGATGGGACTTGACCGCATCGGCGATCTTGTGACAGATGTCCATCGAATAGCCGATGGATTTCTGGCTGTCGTCGAGATACGAGAAGGGGATGGAAGAGTCGCGGTAGCCCAGGGTCAGCGTGCCGCTGTCCTTGATCTTCTTGAGCCGGCCGGAGAGATCTTGCGCCGAGACGGTCGAGGCCGCAGCCAAGGCCAAAGCGGCGGAGAACAGCACGAACTTCTTCATGGAATCTCCTTTCCCTAGATGTCTCGCGGAGTATACCCCTTGAGAGGAAGCCCACCCCCTACCCGCTAACGCGGGCCCCCTCAAGGGGGCGAGGCGCGTGGACCGGCAAAGCCGGATCCACCGCCTCCTGGATCTGGAAAGGGCATCTTGGGTCGAAGGGAGGGCGCGCGAAGCGCGTAGGGGGCGCTATGCCCTATACCGATACGGCTTGGTCAGGACTTCGGGCTTGAGCACTTGAGCCAGGGTCTCGGCGTCGAGCAGGCCGGCTTCGAGGACGAGTTCGGCGACGGGCCGGCCGGTGCGCATGGCTTCGCGCGCGATGCGGGTGGCGGCTTCGTAGCCCAGGACGGGGTTCAGGGCCGTGGCCAGGCCGGCCGAGCGCTGGACGGCCTGGGCCAGCCGTTCGCGGTTGGCGGTGATGCCCTTCACGCAGTTGTGCGTCAGGGTCGCGCATGCCGCCTCCAGGTGCGAGATGCTCTTGACCAGGCTCCACGCGATGATGGGCTCGAAGGCGTTGAGCTGCAGCTGGCCGGCTTCCGAGGCCATGGTGATGGTCATGTCGTTGCCGATCACTTCGTACGCGACCTGGTTCACGACTTCCGGAATGATGGGATTGACCTTGCCCGGCATGATGGAGCTGCCGGCCGCGCGTTCGGGCAGGTTGATCTCGTTCAGGCCGGACTGCGGGCCCGACGACAGCAGGCGCAGGTCGTTGCAGGTCTTGGACAGCTTGCAGGCCACGCGTTTGAGCACGCCCGACAACTGCACGAAGGCGCCGGTATCCTGGGTCGCCTCGATCATGTTGGCGGCGCGCACCAGCGGCAGGCCGGTGATCTCGGCCAGGTACTGCACGGCCAGCGGGCTGTAGTCCGGGTCGGTGTTGATGCCGGTGCCGATCGCCGTCGCGCCGAGGTTGACCTCGACCATCAGCATGCGCGCCTCGCCCAGCCGCGCCTCGTCCTCGCCCAGCATGACCGCGTAGGTCAGGAACTCCTGGCCCATCGTCATGGGTACGGCGTCCTGCAGTTGCGTGCGGCCCATTTTCAGGATGTCGCCGAACTCCAGCGCCTTGGCTTCGAAGGCGCTGCGCAGCTCGGCCATCGCGACCAGCAGGCGCTCCAGCGAAAAGCACATGGCGATGCGCAACGCGGTGGGATAGACGTCGTTCGTGCTCTGCGAAGCGTTGACGTCCTGGATCGGATGCAGGAGCTCGTAGCGCCCCTTCGCTTCGCCCAGCAATTCGAGCGCGCGGTTGGCGATCACCTCGTTGGCATTCATGTTGGTCGAGGTGCCTGCGCCGCCCTGGATCACGTCGACGATGAACTGCTCGTGCAATGCGCCGTCGATGATTTCCTGGCACGCCTGCACGATCACCCCGGCCTTGTCGGCCGGCAGGACGCCGAGGTCGCGGTTGGCGCGCGCCGCGGCCATCTTCACGCAGGCCAGCGCCTTGACCAGGCCGGGCTGGCCGCCGATGGCGGAGCCGGAAATCGGGAAATTCTCGCGCGCGCGCAGGCTGTGGATGCCCCAATAGGCATCGGCGGGAATCTCGCGCTCGCCCAGCAGGTCGTGTTCGATACGGAGCCGGTCGGAGGTGGCAATGCTGCTCATGTCTGTGTCCATTCGCCGGGGCCGCACCATGCGGCGCCGGTGTTGAACACTATAGGCTCGCCCAGGCGGACGTCGATGCCGTCTTCGCATTGGGCAATGTTTTTTTCGCATTGCCAGGAATTCGCGGGCATGCCAGCCTTGCGCCCGAGGCTCAGCCCCCGCGCGACAGGAACTCCCACAGCGCGTCCACCGCCGGCTTGGCCGGCGCCCCCGCCCCGGGCCGTTCACGGTACAGGCGGATCTCCATGGTCTCGGTGTAGGCGGCCCCCGCGCAGGCCAGGCGGCGCGCCTCGAGTTCGCGGCCCACGGCGCTCTCGGGCAGGAAGGCCACGCCATGCCCTTCCAGCGCCATGGACTTCAGGCCCTCGGCCATGTCGGTCTCATAGCGCTCGTCGAGCAGGGGCCGCGGCCGGGCCGCCGACAGGATCAGGTCGACGATGCGGCCGAGATAGGCATTGGGCGCATAGGCCAGATAGGGCACGCTCGCGCCGCCCTGCCCCAGCACGTATTGCGGCGAGCCGTCGGGATGGGCCCGCGCATAGGGATAGACGGCCTCGGTGCCCAGCACCAGCATGGCGTAGTGGCGCGGGTCCAGTTGCACGGGCAGGCGCGGATGGTAGTAGACCATGGCCAGGTCGCAGCCGCCCTGGACCAGGCTCATGGCCGCGTCGTGCACGTTCAACGCGTTGAGCCGGGCGGTGAAGGCCGGCAGGCCGGCCTGGGCGCGGATCCTGCCCAGCCAGCGCGGGAAAAAGGTCAGCGACAGCGTATGCGGCGCGGCGAAATCGATGACGGCCTGCGAGGCCGGGCGCATGCCCCGCAGCATGGCGCGGGTCTCGTCCAGCTTGGCCAGCATGGCGATGGCTTCGGCGCGGAAGGTTTCGCCGGCGGCGGTCAGGCGGGTCGGATAGACCGCGCGGTCCACCAGGTCGGTGCCGACCCAGGCTTCCAGCGCCTGGATGCGGCGGGAGAACGCCGGCTGGGTGATGTGGCGCAGCTCGGCGGCGCGCGAAAACGAGCGCGTCTCGGCGAGCGCGATGAAGTCTTCGAGCCACTTGGCTTCCATGCTTGCTACCGTGGGGGACCGGCGCAAATTGTAGCGCCGCCGCGCCTGCGGTCCATGCCGCGGCGGGCCCCGCATGCGCGGCGGCAGGGGCTACACTTTCCTCCTGGGCCGCGCCTAGCGCGGCCGCGCCATTTTTACTGGAGCCCGCAGTGTCCGATACCCCGCCGTCCGACTCCCCCACCGCCGCCGGCCGCCTGCCCGAGGGGCAGATGCCCGTGCTGCGCGTCATCCCCATGCCCAAGGACGCCAACCCCTCCGGCGACGTTTTCGGCGGCTGGATCATGGCGCAGGTCGACCTGGCCGGCTCGGTGCCCGCGCAGGGCCGGGCCAACGGACGCGTCGCCACGGTGGCGGTGACCTCGTTCGTCTTCAAGGAGCCGGTCCTGGTGGGCGACCTGCTCAGCTTCTACGCCCAGATCGTCAAGACCGGCCACACCTCGATCACGGTCGAGGTGGAGGTCTACGCCGAGCGCATCCGGCTCAATTCCGAGGTCGTCAAGGTAACCGAGGCCATGCTGGTCTACGTCGCCACCGACCACCAGCGCCGCCCGCGCCCGCTGCCCGACATGCGCGCCTGACCAGCGCGCCGGGTCTGGACACCCGCAGCGATTGGTGGCACATTGACCGTACGGTAAGCGCATAAAAAATACGCCACCCGACTCAGGGCGTCGCGGATCCGGCTCCGCCGGTCCGCCAGCGCCGCCCCCTGGGCCCGGCGCCGGGCCGCCCCAAGGCGGGCCCAGGCCCCCTCGGGGCTGCCGCGTAGCGGCTGGGGGCTCACCATGCTGGGCGCGCGTAAGCGCGTAGGGGGGGGGTCCCTTCTAGGAGACATGCCATGGAACTATCCGGCTCCCGCCTGATTCCGGCGTCCCAGGAACATACCTGGGAAAAACTCGTCGCTCCCGACACCCTCAAGGTCTGCATCAACGGCTGCGAACGAGTCGAGCGCCTGTCCGACCACGAATACCTAGTCAAGCTGCGGGCCCAGGTCGGCCCCCTGTCCGCCCGCTTCGAAGGCCGCCTGGAAATGGCCGATATCGATGCCCCCCATTCGTACCGCCTGCGCTTCGAGGGCTCGGGCGGCGCCGCGGGCTCGGCCAGGGGCAGCGCCACGATCCGGCTCACGCCCGAGGGCGACGCCACGCGCGTCTCCTACACGGCGCACGCCGACCTGGAAGGCCGTCTCAGCCAATTGCGGCCCGAGCAGGCCGAGAAAATAGCGCGCAAGATGATGGACAACTTCTTCGCGCTGTTCTCGGTCTGTGCGTGCCGCGCGCTGGAGCGCCCCGCGCCGCGGCCGCCCCGCAGCGCCCGGCCCCTGCCCGCCCGCGCACCGGCCCTGGCGCTGCACGGCGTCTGGGTGCACAGGCTGTCGTGGCTGGCTCCGCCCATCGTGATCGCGGCGCTGATCGCGTACCACACGTTCATGCACTAAAGAGCGGGTCAGCGGCGCACGTTCTTCATTTTGATGCGCAGGGAAAGCGCGATCATGGCGAAACAGGCCAGGATGGACGCGGCCATGGCCGTCTCGATGCCGGCGCTGACCGAGGTGCGGGCGATGACGAGGCCGACCAGCGCCGTGCCCAGGGCGCTGCCCAGGGTGCGGGTGGTCTGGATCAGCGCCGAGGCCACGCCTACGTCGCGCCGATCGGCGATCATCTGGATGAACAAGGTCAGGTTGGGAATGAGAAAGCCCAGGCCGACGCCGCACATGCCGAAGGTCGCCACCGCGAAGGCCATGGACGAGCCGCGCTGCAGGAACATCACGCCCGCGCATCCCACCGCCAGCACCAGCGCGCCGGCCACCATCAGCCGCTGCGGCTCGCTCTGGCGCGGGAACAGCCGGCCGTTGATGACGCTGCCGACGGGGATGCAGGCCACCAGCGGCGCCAGGATCATGCCCGCCTGCGTCGGACTCAGGCCGACCTCGGCCTGCAGCAGCAGGGGGCCGTAGTAGATCAGGACGAACATGACCGCGCCGGTCATGACGGCCACCACGTTCAGCAATTGCGACTGCCGGGATTCGAGCACCCGCAGCGGGAACATGGGCTGCTCCACCTTGCGCTCGACCCGCACCAGCAGACCGACGGCCGCGGCGGCGACGGCGATGAACAAGAGCCCCATGGCCGCCGAGCCATTCGAGGAGAAGCCCAGTTCCAGCGCCGCCATCGGCGTGCCCACCGCGAGCGCCAGCAGGATGCCGCCCAGCCAGTCGATGCGCGGCGGCCGTTCGTGCAGCGGCTTGAGCAGCGGGAAATAGCGCCACAGGATGACGAAGGCGATCACCGCCATGACCGGGCTGACCATGAAAGCCGCCCGCCAGCCGAACGCCTCGGTCACGATGCCGCCCAGCATGGGGCCCACGCCGCTGGTCACCGCGAAGCAGGTCGAGATCAGCGCCTGCCAGCGCACCCGGCGCAGCGCATCGGGAAACAGGTCGGCCGGCGCGGCGAAGGCGGTCGCCACCATGATGCCGCCGCCCACGCCCTGCAGGGTGCGGGCGGCGATCAACTGCGGCATGGACTGGCAGACGCCGCACAGCACCGACCCCAGGGCCACCAGTCCGAGCGACACCAGGATGAAGTATTTGCGCCCGTACAGGTCGCCCAGGCGGCCGAAGATGGGAATGAGGATGGCCGAGGCCAGCAGATAGCCCGTGCCCACCCACGCATAGAGCGGCATGCCGCCCAGTTCGCCGACCACGCGCGGCAGTATGGTGCCGACGATGGTGGAGTCCAGCGCCACCAGCATGACGACGGCGCATATGCCGGCCAGCGCCATCATCAATTGGCGCGGGTCTTCGACGGGAGACGGATGGCCGGGAGCATCGGCGCTGGCCGTGCTTTCGAGGAGGCCAGGGCCGGGTACGGGGAGCTTGGACATGGGCGCCCATGATACATCCCCGATATTGCAGCCTCGCCGGGGCCGCCGGGCACGGCACTTGCTGCCTGGGGGCGCCCCTTACCCCTTTCCGAGGAGACCGACCATGATAGCGCCCCTGAAGGATCTCGTCGTCGCCATCTTGACCACCGACAATTTCGAGCAGGTCGAGCTGACCAGCCCCAAGGCCGCCCTGGAGCAGGCGGGCGCCCGGGTCCGAATCCTCTCGGCCCAGGCCGGACCGTTGCAGGCGATGCAGCATGACCGCCAGGGCGACCGTTTCCAGGCCGACGGCAGCTGGGACGATGCCGATCCCGACACATTCGCCGGCGTGGTGCTCCCGGGCGGCGTGTTCAACGGCGACCAGATCAGGACGGAAGCGGGCGCGCAGCGCTTCGTCCAGGCGATCCACCAGCAGGGCAAGCCCGTGGCCGCGATCTGCCACGCGCCCTGGCTGCTGGTGTCGGCCGGGCTGGTGGACGGGCGGCAGTTGACCAGCTATCCCTCGCTGCAAGACGACATCCGCAATGCCGGCGGCACGTGGGTGGACGAGGAGGTGGTGCTGGACGGCAACCTGATCACCAGCCGCAAGCCCGACGACCTGCCGGCCTTCAACGAGAAGCTGATCGCGGCGCTGGCCAAGGTCGAGAAGGCGGAGGCGCCTTCGGCTGCGCAAGCGACGTAGAAGGCCCCCTGTAGAAGGCCCCCCCTACGCGCTTACGCGCGCCCCCAGGGGCGGCGCTGGCGGACCGGCGGAGCCGGATCCGCGGCGCCCTGGGTCGGACCCCGACCTGCTTCGTGGGAAGGCGTCAGAGAGTGCGGGCGGCGGGCGGGGGTGGACCGTATACTGCCGGCATCGTTTCCGTCGAGCCTGCCCCCAATGAACGTGACGCTGCGGCAGTTGCGAGCTTATGTCGAAGTCGTGCATTGCGGCGGGTTTACCGCGGCTTCGAAGCGGCTGCATTTGACGCAGTCGGCCACCAGCCTGCTGGTGCGCGAACTCGAAGGCCAGTTGGGGCTGCAGCTGCTCGACCGGTCTACCCGCAAGCTGGCGATGACCGAGGCGGGGCAGGAGTTTCTGCAGAGCGCGGAGCGCATCCTGGGCGACGTCGAACTCGCGGTCAATCATGTGCAGGACAGGCTGGAGAAGCGGCGCGGGCGCCTGACCGTGGCCACTACGCCGGTCATGGCGGCCACGCTGCTGCCCGAGGTCATCGCCAGTTTCCAGCAGGCGCACCCGGCCATCAGCGTTCGCCTGGCCGACTGTCCGATCGATGAAATCATCCGGCAAGTCCAGGACGGCGAGGCCGATTTCGGCGTGGGCGTCTTCACCGGCATCGAGGCCGACTTGCAGCGCACGCCGCTGATGCGGCACGCGCTGGGCGCCATGATTCCGCAAGGCTGGCCGCTGGCGCGCCGCCGCCGGGACATCGCATGGGCCGACCTGGCCGACCAGCCCATGATCGTGGTGCCGCAGTCCAGCGGCTCTTTGCCGCAGATCGACCGGGTGCTGCACCAGTCGGGCATCGCCGCCAAGCCGCGCTTCGAGGTGCGCTACATCTGGTCGGCGCTGGGGCTGGTCGAGGCAGGCCTGGGCATCGCGGTCGTGCCGTCCTACGCCAAGCTGGCGCTGCGGCCCCGGCGGGCGCGCTTCCGCATGCTGCACGACCCGGTCGTGCACCGGAAGATCGAACTCGTCACCCAGACCGGGCGCTCGATGTCGCCGGCCGCCGAGGCCTTCCGCGAGCACCTGGCGGCGCGCTGCCGGCAATTGCAGGAATGAGGCGAAGGGACCCGGCATGGCGGGCGCCGCGCCGGGCGCCAGCCGTCAGGCCGCTTGCGCGGCCAGGCGCTCGATGGAAACGCGCGCCTCGCGCATGATCTCGCCCGGATCGCAGGCGGTGAACTCCCCTCCCCGCAACAGGATGCGGCCATCGACGATGACCGTATCGACATTGGCGGGCTGCGCCGAATAGACCAGCGAGAAGGCCGGATCGGTGACCGGCGCCATGTTGAGATCTTCCATGCGCACCAGGATGATGTCGGCCCGCTTGCCGGGATCGAGCGAACCCACCAGCCCGTCCAGGCCCAGGTCGCGCGCGCCGTCCAGCGTCGCCAGCCGGAGCAGGCGGCGCGCGCTCAGCGGCACTTTGGCGCCGAAGCGCTGTTTGTGCGACCACAGCAAGGTACGCATGCATGTGAAGAAATCGGCATTGGCCGAGGCCGAGGAACTGTCCACCGACAGGCTCTGCGCGACGCCTGCCTCCTCCAGCTCGTGGAACTGGATCTCGCCGCGCGCGGCCTGCGCGTACAGCACTTCGATGGTGGGCGAACACGAAAAAGAGGTGCCGCATTCCGCCAGCCGGCGCCGCTCGGCGGGCGACACGCCCTGGGGGTGGACCAGTTGCAGGTCGGGCCCCAGCAGCCCGTGCTGGTCGAGCACCGAGACGATGCCCGGCCGCGCGTGCATGGTGATGGGCAGGCCCAGCGCGCGCACGCCTTCGAACTCCTGCCTGGCGACGTCGATGGGCACGATGCCGCGCGGATTGGCGATCGGCGTGCGCAGCGCGGCGCCGGCCGACAGCAGGCCGTCCTCGGCAGCCAGCTGCGCCTGCACGCGCGCCAAGTCGCGCAGGTCCATGGGCCGCTCCAGCGGCAGGTCCTGGCCCCAGCCATAGGCATAGCGGCCGCGCACCCCCATCGCGCGCATTGCGGCGATTTCGGCATCGGCATGCGCGGGGCTGCGCGTGTTGTGCGACCAGTTCTGCACCGTGGTGATGCCGCTTTGCAGCCCTTCGGCCAGCCCCAGGCGCACCGAGCAATACGAATCCTCGGGCGCGAAGCGCGGCCCCACGCCCAGCGTCACCGGGAAATAGCCCCGCTCGGGATCGTCGCCGCGCACCAGCGCGCGCAGCGAACAGTTCCACAAATGCCAGTGGGTATCGACGAAACCCGGCATCACGATCATGTCCGCCGCATCGACGACCGGCACGCCGCCGGCACGCGCCGCCAGGCCGGCGCCAACGGCAGCGATCGCGCCTCCGCGCACGTGGACGTCCGCGCCCGGCATGTCGCCGAGTGCGTCGCTCATGGTCATGACGTAGCCGCCGCGCAGGATGAACTCTCCGCCGTCCGGCAAGGAATGGGGCCGCCCCTGCGGCCCGATGCGTTGCTGCATGAAACGCTCCTAGTCCGCCTTGGCGCCGGTCAGGCGGATCAGGCGTTCTTTCTGGCGCATCTCGTCCTGGATGGCGGCGGCGAACTCGCGTGGACTGGAGAACACCGGATCGAAGCCCTTGGCGGTAACGAAACGCTGGCGGAACTCGGGATCGGCCGTGACCTGCGCCACGTCGGCATAGAGCTTTTGCACGACCGCGTCGGGCGTGCCGCCGGTGACGAACAGACCGAACCACGATTCGCGCGGATCGATATCGGCATAGCCGGCTTCGCGCAGGGTCGGCACGTTCGGCTCGGATTCCAGGCGCTTGCCGCGCGCCACCGCGATGGGCTTCATCTTGCCGGCGCGGATGTGCGGCTCGGCGATCGCGGTTCCCACCATGGCCAGCTGGACTTCGCCGGCCAGCAGCGCCGTCACGGCCGGCATGATGCCTTTGTAGGGCACCTGCGTCATCTGCACGCCCGCCCGGGTCTTGAGCCCTTCGAAAAACAGATGCGGCAGGCTGCCGCCCCCCATCGACGCGTAATTGAGCGAATCCGGCCGCGCCTTGGCCAGGGCAACCAGTTCGTCGATCGAACCGGCCTTGACCGAAGGATGCACCAGCACCATCTGCGGCAGGCTGACCAGTTGCGAGACCGGCGCCAGATCGCGCAAGGCATCGTAGGGCAGCTTGTCGTACAGATAGGGATTGCTGGTGATGGTCGATTCGCTCGTCACCAGCAGCGTATGGCCGTCGGGCGCCGCCTTGGCGACCGCGTCGGCGCCGATGATGGACGCCGCGCCGACCTTGTTCTCGACGATGACCGGTTTGCCCCACTTCTGCCCGAGTCCATCGGCCAATCCGCGCGCCACGACATCCACGCCGCCGCCCGGCGCATAGGGCACGACGATGCGCACCGGGCGGGCGGGATAAGGCGCTTGCGACCATGCCGGCGCGGCACAGGCCAGTCCCAGTGCGGCGGCCCCGGCGGACAGCCAGGCCCGGCGGCCGGCTCGTAGCGATGCGGGACGCCGGACGCCGAGGGCGGGCTGACGCGTATGTTCCATGGACATTCCTCCTGACGGATCGAGGGGGCCGCGCCACATCCGCGGAAAGGCGGGCAGGCACGGCGGCATGGCGAGCATTTCACTCGCCCAGGCGGCCGCCAGGCAAACGAGAAAAAATTCTAGATCCATCAGTTCCGCATCTGAATCTGCCCGAGGCGGAAGCGCTGCCGGAGTCGGCAAGCCCCGGAGGCCGGCCCGCTCAGGCCATCAGCAGGACCAGCGCATGCAGCGCGATGCCGATCAGCCCGCCCACCAGCGTGCCGTTGTAGCGGATGTACTGGAGGTCGCGGCCCACGCTCAGTTCGAGCTCCTGCACCAGGTGGCGCTCGTCCCAGCCCTTGACCGTCGTGGCGATGTGCTCGGTCACGCCGTGGCGCAGCCGCTGCGCCAGGCTCTGCGCGCCGGTCATGACGTGCTCGTTGATCGCGTCGCGCAGCGCGGGGTTGGCCGCGACCTGCCTGCCCATGGCCAGCAGGCCCTGTTCCAGGTGGCGCGCCAGCGGCGTGTCCTCGCCGTCCAGGTTGCGCCGCAAGGCGCCGTGGATCTCGCTCCACAGGCCTTGCACGTAGGCCTGCATGGTGGGATGGTCGATCAGGCGGGACTTGAGCGCGTCGACCTGCTCGCGCAGCGCCGGATCGTCCCGCAGGCGATCCACATAGGCGCGCAGCCAGGCCTCGTAATCCTGCCGCAGCGGATGATCCGGCTGCGACAACACCTCCTGCAGCTCTTCCAGCAAGGCGCGCGCGAGCCGGTCGGCCAGGTTGTCGGCAATGCTGTCCACCGGCTTCACCAGGTTGACCGTGCCGACGATCCTGGGCCACTCCTTGCGCGCGTACTTGACCATCAGATCGGACACGCGCGCTTTCACGCCTTCATGCGAAAGGTAGTCGCCCAGGCGCCGCAAGGCTTCGTCCAGCAATTGCTGGTGGCGGCCGTCGCGGGTCAGGAGGCCCAGCACGTCGACGGCGGTCGCGGCCGCGTCCCAGCTGCGCAGCCGCGCCACCACGAAGCGCTGGATCGCGTCCCGCACCGCCTGCTCGTCCAGCAGGTCGAGCGCCTGGCGCGCCCATGCGCGCGCCATGGCCGCGGCGGCCTTGGCCTGGGCCGGCTCGGACAGCCAGGCGCCGAGCCGGGCTGCCGGGTCGAACACCTTGAGCTTGGCGAGCAAGGCCTCGGGATCGAGGAAATGGTCGCGCACGAACACCGCGAGATTGTCGGCCAGGCGCTGCTTGTTGGACGGGATGATGGCGGTATGGGGAATCGGCAGCCCGAGCGGATGGCGGAACAGCGCCACCACGGCGAACCAATCCGCCAGGGCTCCCACGGTGGCCGCCTCGCAGAAGGCGCGCAGCCATCCCCATGCGCCCTGCCCGCCCATTGCATGGCTGAGCGCGAAGCCTGCCAGCGACGCGGCCAGCAGCCCCAGCGCGCCGAGCTTCATGCGGCGCAGGCGGGTCAGACGGGGATCGGGAGGCGGAACGGGGGTCGGCACCCCTTCATGCTAAAAGCGCGCGCGGCAAATGTAAAACCGGGGCCCGCCCCAGGCCCGCCCTATGCTTTAATCGCCGCCAAGCGCCCGCGCGGCGCCCCACCCGCTACCCAGGAGTCCACGCAATGGCATCCCCGCTCCACTTCATTTCGTCGATGGCGACCAAGCAAGTGCTTGCCGACCTGGCCGCCCGCTACCAGCAATCGCATCCGCTCGAGATCGTGTTCGAGACGGTGGGCGGCGTGGACGCCGCCAAACGCGTGCAAGCCGGCGAGTCTTTCGATGCGGTCGTGCTCGCCGCCAACGTCATCGATCAATTGACCGAAGCCGGCCGCGTCATCGCCGGCAGCCGCGTGGACCTCGTGCAATCGGGCGTCTACGTGGCCGTGCGGAGCGGCGCGCCGCATCCCGACATTAGCTCGGAAGAAGCGGTCAAAGCGGCAGTCCTTGCCGCCGGCAGCATCGGCTACTCCACCGGGCCCAGCGGCATCTACCTGACCAAGCTGTTCGAACGCTGGAGCATCGCCGGCCAGATCGAGGGCCGCACTGTGCAGGCCAAGCCCGGCACGCCCGTGGGCACGCTGATGGCGCGCGGCGAAGTGGAGCTGGGCTTCCAGCAGTTGAGCGAGCTGATGGGCTTGCCCGGCATCGAGATCGTCGGGCCGCTGCCGCCGGCCATCCAGCTGATGACCACGTTCTCCGCCGGCGTGCCCGCGACCTCGTCCAACCCCGAGGCGGTGCGCGCGCTGCTGGCCTTCATGGCCGGCGCCGACACGGCCGACATCAAGCGCGAAAACGGGATGGAACCCGCCTGACGGGGCCGAGCCGTGCGGCTAACGCCGCGCGGCGTGATGGCTGCCCGTGCCGCGGCTCAACACGCCGTCTTCGGGCAGGACGATGCCGGGCTCCCATTCGGCCAGGCCGCGCACGCTTTCATAGAGCGGCGCAAAGTCCACGCTGGCCAGTTCGAGCAGGTCTTCCAGATCGTCCAGGACGAAATAGCTCTCCTGGAAGTCGTCGATCCGATAGCGCGTACGCATGACGCGCGCCAGGTCGAAGCGGATGCGGTTGGGCGAGGGATCGTCCAGCGCGAACAGGCTTTCGGCATACGACGAGATGATGCCCGAGCCGTAGATGCGCAGGCCCGCGTCCTGCCGGACCAGGCCGAACTCCACCGTGTACCAGTAGACCCGCGCCAGATTGGGCAGCACGCCCAGCCGCTGCGCGCGCAGCCCCCCTTCGCCGTAGGCTTGGACGAAGTCGGCAAGCGTGGGGTTCATCAGCATGGGAACGTGGCCGAAGACGTCGTGGAACACGTCCGGCTCTTCGAGATAGTCGAGCTGGTCGGCTCGGCGGATGAACCGGCCGGCCGGAAAGCGGCGGTTGGCCAGGTGCTCGAAGAACACCTCGTCGGGGACCAGTCCCGGCACCGCTACCACCTGCCACCCGGTGCGCCGCGCCAGCACGTCGCTCAGGCGGCGGAAATCCGGGATCCTGTCCGCGCCTATGGGCAGGTCGCGCATGCCTGCCTCGAACTCGCGGCAGGCCCGCCCCGGCACCAGCCGGGACTGGCGCTCGAACAGGAATTTCCAGACCGCGTGCTCCTCGGCGGTATAGCGTTTCCAGCCCTGGTCCACCGTCCAGTCCGCGCGCTCAGGCCGGCCCGCTTCGCCCGCGGCCAGGCCGTGCTTGGGCGCGGACGCGCGGGGTTTCATCCCCGCTCTCCGCCCCCGGCCTGCGCGACGCCGTCGGCATGGCGGGCGAAATCCACGTCGCGCTGCGTCAGGCCGCCGGCGTCGTGGGTGGTCAAGGTCACGTCCACCTTGTTGTAGACGTTGGACCATTCCGGATGGTGGTCGTGTTTTTCCGCGTAGAGGGCGATGCGCGTCATGAAGGCGAACGCCTGGGAAAAATCCGCGAACGTATAGCGCCGGGAAATCGCGCCCCGCGCGCTGTCCAGTTCCCAGGCCGGCAATTGCGCCAAGGCCTGTTCGATTTCCTGGAAGCTCAGTTTTTTCATGGAAGCTCCTTGCGCCCCCCGGGAGGCTACAGGTTCTCGAAGATTCCCGCCGCGCCCATGCCGGTGCCCACGCACATCGTCACCATCCCGTACTTGAGCTTGCGGCGCCGCAGGCCGTGCACGAGCGTGGCCGCGCGTATCGCGCCGGTGGCGCCGAGCGGGTGCCCCAGCGCGATCGCGCCGCCCAGCGGATTGACCTTGGCCGGGTCGAGGCCGAGGTCGCGGATCACCGCCAGCGACTGCGCGGCGAACGCCTCGTTCAACTCGATCCAGCCGAGATCGTCCTGCGACAGCCCCGCCTGCGCCAGCGCGGCCGGCACGGCTTCCTTCGGGCCGATGCCCATGATCTCCGGCGGCACGCCGCGCACCGCGAAGGTGACGAAGCGCGCCAGCGGCACCAGGTTGCAGGCCTTGAGGATTTTCTCGGAAACCAGGATCAGGGCCCCCGCGCCGTCCGAGGTCTGCGAGCTGTTGCCCGCGGTCACGCTGCCCTTGGCCGCGAACGCCGGCTTGAGCCTGGCCAGCGCATCGGCGGAGGTGTCGGCGCGCGGCCCCTCGTCGAGCGCCAGCGTGCGCCGGCGCGTGACGATGGCCTGCGCGTCGAGGTCGGGCACGTGCGCCACGACCTCGATGGGGGCGATCTCGTCCGCGAACTCGCCCGACTGCTGAGCCGCCAGCGCCTTCTGGTGCGAGGCCAGCGCGAAGGCGTCCTGGTCCTCGCGCGAGACGTGCCACTGCGCGGCGACTTTCTCGGCCGTCAGCCCCATGCCGTAGGCGATGCCGAGGTTCTCGTCGCCCTCGAACACGCGCGGATTGACCGAGGGGGTGAAGCCCATCATCGGCACCATGCTCATGGATTCGGTGCCGGCCGCGATCATCACGTCCGCCTCGCCGACCCGGATGCGGTCCGCCGCCATCGAGATCGCCGTCAGCCCGGAAGCGCAGAAGCGGTTGACCGTCACCCCGCCCACGCTCTGCGGCAGCCCCGCCAGCAGCGCCGCGATGCGCGCCACGTTCAGCCCCTGCGCGCCCTCCGGCATCGCGCAACCCGCGACGACATCCTGGATCAGCGCCGGATCCAGCCCGGGCACCTGCGCCAGCGCCGCGCGGATCGCGTGCACCAGCAAATCGTCCGGCCGCACCGTCCTCAACGCGCCGCGCGGCGCCTTGCCCACCGGCGTCCGCACCGCCGCCACCACATAGGCATCCTGGATTTGTCGCGACATCACCACCTCTCCTGTTCCAAATTCGGCTACACCCGCCCGACACTTCTCGCAAAGCGCCTCGGGTTCAGACCCAGGAAGCCGCGGATCCGGCTCCGCCGGTCCGCCAGCTTCGCCCCCTGGGGGGCGCGCGTAAGCGCGTAGGGGGGGCATTCCCCCGGGGGTCAATTCCTTATAGGCTTGCCCGTCTGCATCATGCCCGTCAAGCGCTCCTGCGTCTTCGGCTCGGCCAGCAATTCCATGAACACCCGGCGCTCCAGCGCCATGATCCATTGCTCGTCGACCCGGGAGCCCGCCTCGATGTTTCCGCCGCACAGGATCTCGGCAACCTTCCTGCCCAGGTGGAAGTCGTACTCGGAGATGAAGCCGCCGTCGCGCATGTTGACCAGTTGCGAGGTCAGCGTGGCGATGCCTTCGCTGCCGGCGACGGCGAAGGTTTCTTTCCACGGCGCGCGCCAGCCGCGGTCGGCGAGCGCCCGGGCTTCGCGGATGGCCGTATACAGCACTTCGTGCACATTGAAGACAATGGGATCGTCTTCCCGCAGATAGCCCATGCGGCGCGCCTCGATCGCGGACTTGGACACCTGCGCGGTGGCTGCCTGCAGCGCATACTTCTTGAGGAACTGCAGCAGCGCCGTATCGGGCGCGGCGGCATGCTCTTGCGCGGCCCGGCGCGCCAGGTAGGTCAGGCCGCCGCCGCCGGGGATCAGCCCGACGCCGACCTCGACCAGGCCGAGATAGGATTCGAAATGCGCCACGCGGCGGGTGCAATAGACCGACAGCTCGCAGCCTCCCCCCAGCGCCATCCCGGAAATCGCGGCCACGCTCGGCACCTGGGCGTAGCGCAGCCTGAGCATCAGCTGCTGCAGGCGCTCTTCCTCGGGCGCGACGGCCTGCACGCCGCCGCTCAGGAACAGCGGCACGATGGCCTGCAGGTCGGCGCCTGCGGAGAAAGGCTCGCCGTCGTTCCAGATCACCAGGCCCCGGTAATCCTGCTCGGCAAGGTCCACGGCGCGCAGCAGCCCCAGCGTCACGGCCGGGCTGATGGTGTGCATCTTGGTCTTGAACGAAGCGATCAGCACGTCGTCCAGGTCGGCGCGCTCCAGCGTCCAGAGGCGGATGGCCTCGTCTTCGAATACGGTCTTGCCGGCGGCCAGCGGCACGATGCCCTCGCCCGCCAGCGGCGCGCGGAACACCTGGCGGCCGTAGACCGGCAGGCTGGAACGGGGCTCGAAACGGCCGGCCGCGGGATTCCACGAACCTTCCGGCGCATGAACGCCGCCGCGCTCGGCCACCGGCCCGCTGGTGACCCAGGCGGGCAGCGGCGCATCCGACAGCGTCTTGCCGGCGTCGATGTCTTCCTGCACCCATTGCGCCACCTCCAGCCAGCCGGCGTGCTGCCACAGCTCGAAGGGGCCGATGCCGTGACCGAAGCCCCAGCGCATCGCGAAATCCACGTCGCGCGCGGTATCCGCGATGTCGGCCAGGTGCACGGCGATGTACTGGAAGGTGTCGCGCAGCAGCGCCCAGACGAATTGCGCCTGCGGATGCCCGCTGTCGCGCAGCGCCCGCAGGCGCTGGCCGGCATCCTTGTTCTTCAGGATCTTGGCGACCGCGTCGTCGGCCTTGCCGTCGGCCGGCACGTAGTCGCCGGTGGTAGGATCCAGCCTCAGGATGGCCTTGCCCTGGCGGCGGAAGAAGCCCGCGCCGCTCTTCTGCCCCAGCGCCCCCTGCCCGATCAGCCCGGCCAGCACCGGCGGCATGCCGTAGTGCGCGGCGAACGGATCGTCGGGCAGATAGTCTTCCATGGTCTTGATCACGTGCGCCAGCGTATCGAGCCCGACCACGTCGCCGGTGCGGAAGGTGCCCGACTTGGCGCGGCCCAGCTTGGCGCCGGTCAGGTCGTCGACCACGTCGTAGGTCAGGCCGAACTTCCCGGCCTCGATCATCGCCGCCAGCAGGCCGAACACGCCCACGCGATTGCCGATGAAGTTGGGCGTGTCCTTGGCGCGCACCACGCCCTTGCCCAGCACGGTGGTCAGGAAGGCTTCCAGGCGGTCGAGGATGGCCGGGTCGGTCGCGGCGGTGGGGATCAGCTCCACCAAATGCATGTAGCGCGGCGGATTGAAGAAATGCACGCCGCAAAAGCGCGGCAGCAAACCGGCCGCGAACCCCTTGGACAGCTCCGTGATGGACAGGCCCGAGGTATTGGTGGCGAAGATCGCCTGCGGACCGATGGCCGGCGCGACCTTGGCGTACAGGTCGTGCTTCCAGTCCATGCGCTCGGCGATGGCCTCGATCACCAGGTCGCACTCCCCGAGCCTGGCCAGGTCTTCCTCGTAATTGGCCGGCTCGATCAGCGCGGCCAGTTCCGGCGCGCCCAGCGGCGCGGGGCTGAGCTTGCGCAGGTTCTCGATGGCCTTGATGGCGATCCCGTTCTTGGGGCCTTCCTTGGCCGGCAGGTCGAACAGCACCACCGGCACGCGGGCATTGACGCAATGCGCGGCGATCTGCGCCCCCATGACCCCTGCGCCCAGCACTGCGACTTTACGAATGACGAAATTCGACATGATCTTCCTGGCGGTAAGCGGGCCGGCGCGGCCGGTCCTTCAGTCTTCAGCGATACGGATAGTCTACTAGGCCTTTACGGGCCGAACAGTCCCAGCAGCGTCGCTACGCCCAGACAGGCGAAGATCAGCGCGGCGACGGCGTGCACCAGCCGCACCGGCAGCCTGTGCGCCATCCTGTCGCCCAGCATGACCGCGGGCGCATTGGCAATCATCATGCCCAGCGTCGTACCGGCCACCACCGCCAGGTAATCGTGGAAGCGCGCCACCAGGGCGACCGTGGCGATCTGGGTCTTGTCGCCCATCTCGGCCAGGAAGAAAGCCAGCACGGTCGTGCCGAACACGCCCAGCCGCCATTTTCCGGCCTGCGCTTCTTCAAGCTTGTCGGGCACCAGCATCCAGGCGGCCATGGCAATGAAGGAAATGCCCAGGATCCAGCGCAGCGCGTCGGGCCCCAGGACCTGGGTCAGCCAGGCGCCCACGGCGCCGGCAAGGCCGTGGTTGACCAGGGTAGCCACGAAGATGCCGGCGATGATGGGCCAGGGCCGGCGCCAGCGGGCGGCCAGGAACAGGGCGAGAAGTTGGGTTTTGTCGCCGATCTCGGCCAGGGCGACGATGCCGGTCGAGACGAGGAAGGCTTCCATGATGGATACGGTTCCGGGGCCGGACGGTTGACCGAATGACCGCGCGGCGCCCCCGGCCCACCGGGTGCTGCGCGGTCAAAGGTCTTGCCAAGTCCAGGACCGTCTGCGCCATGCCGCAAGGCAAGTATGTTGACGCAGACCCCCGCGCGGGCGGCGCGAGGCGGCTACTCCCCAATGACGCGGCGCAGTATAGCGCAACTGGCATTCGCGCCGCCGGCCGCCGCATAATACGGCCTGTCCCGTTGCAGGAGCCCGCATGAAGAACCGTCCGTCCGGCCCCGCCGCGCCGCCCGAGGCGCGCCCGCTGGCCCGCGCCACCGGTGCCTGCCTGGCCGCCGCCGCGCTGCTGGCCCCTCCGGCCGCCCCGGCCCAGGAAGCCGGACCGCCCGCCCCCGTCGGCTTCGTCCATCTCACCGACGTCGTGCAGACCGTGCAACTGGACATCCGCTATCACGGCCGGGCCAACTTCCTGGGCCGCCCGGTAGCCGGCTACGATGCGCCGACCTGCATCGTCACCGCGCCGGCCGCCGAGCGGCTGCGCGCCGCGCAGGAAGAGCTGCGGCCCCAGGGGCTGACGCTGAAGATCTTCGACTGCTACCGCCCGCAGGCGGCCGTCAACGATTTCGTCGCCTGGGTCGGCGACCCGAAAAGCCAGGCCGGCAAGGCCGAGTACTTCCCGGACGTGGACAAGAGCCGGCTGCTGGAGTTGGGCTATATCGCGGAGCGCTCCGGCCACAGCCGGGGCAGCACGGTGGACCTGACCCTCGCCGCGGTCGATCCCGCCCATGCCGACGGCCTGCCCACGCACGGCCCGCTGCTGCCCGGCGGCGAGGTCGACATGGGAACTCCCTTCGATCTTTTTGATGTAAAGTCACACACCGACAATCCTGATTTACCCGAAGCCGTCCGGCACAATCGCCAGTTCCTGAAGGCACTGCTGGCCAGACACGGTTTTCGCAATCTGCCCGAGGAGTGGTGGCACTACACCTTGGAAAGCGAGCCGTACCCCGACAGCTACTTCAACTTCCCCGTACGCTGAACCGTGCCGCCAATGCGAGCGCCGCAACGTCACGGTCATAACAAGAACAGCACATGTCCTCCCTGAACGGACTCCCCGCTCCCCGCAAATACTGGGCGCTCGCCGCCACCATGATGGCGATGGCGATGACCGTACTGGAAGCGACGATCACCAACGTCGCCCTGCCGTCCATCGCCCGCGACCTGGGCATCTCGCCGGCCCAGTCGGTCTGGATCGTCAATACCTACCAGCTCGCCATCGTCGTGGCGCTGCTGCCGTTCTCGTCGCTGGGCGAGATCGTCGGCTACCGCCGCGTCTTCACCGCCGGGATGGCGGTATTCACCGCCGCGGCGGCCGGCTGCGCCCTGTCCGGCAACTTCAACGCATTGATCTGGTTCCGCGTGTTCCAGGGGCTGGGCGCCGCCGCGGTCATGAGCGTCACGCCGGCGCTGCTGCGGTTCATCTATTCGCAGAAGGAATTCGGCCGGGCCATCGGCTACAACGCCCTGGTGGTGGCGACGTCGTCCGCCGCCGGCCCCATGCTGGGATCGGCGATCCTGGCCATTGCCCCGTGGCCGTGGCTGTTCGCCATCAGCGTGCCCATCGGCGTGTTCGTGCTGTCCATCGGCGGTCGGATCCTGCCCCACGCGCCGCTCGCCGAGCGCCGCTTCGACTGGCTCAGCGCCGCGCTGAGCGGCCTGACCTTCGGCTTGCTGGTGATCGGCGTGGACCGGCTGCTGAGCGACTTCGGCTCGGCGCTGATGCTGCTGGCAGGGTCCGGCGTCTGCGGCCTGCTGCTGGTCCGCCGCGAACTGATGCAGGCCACGCCGCTGCTGCCGCTCGATCTGCTGCGCATCCGGCCGTTCGCCTTTTCGGTCGGCGCATCGATCTGCGCGTTCTCGGGCCAGACCATCGCCTACATTTCGCTGCCGTTCTATTTCACGCAAGTGCTGGGGCGCAGCCAGCTGGAAGTCGGCATGCTGATGATGCCCTGGCCGCTGGCCGTCGCCATTACCGCGCCGATCGCCGGCCGCCTGTCCGAGTCCATCCTGCCTGCCGTCCTGTGCTCGGCCGGCGCCGGGCTGGTGGCGGTCGGCCTGCTGATCGTCGCGCTGCTGCCCGCCGACATCTCCAATGGCTGGGTGATGGCCTGCATGGTGGTCTGCGGCATGGGCTTCGGCACGTTCCAGACGCCCAACAACCGCGTCATGCTGACCGCCGCCCCGCGCCACCGCAGCGGCGGCGCGGGCGGGCTGCAGGCGACGGCGCGGCAGTTCGGCATGGCGCTGGGCGCGGCATTGGTGGCGCTGGCCTTTACCGCCGTGCCCACGCATGGCGCCACGACCGGCCTGGTGCTGGGCGCCGTCTTCCTGGCCGCTTCCTCGGCCGTCAGCGCCGCGCGGCCCAAGCGCGGAACCGCCTCCTGAGCCGTCCGCCGCGCCGTTGCGGCGGGCGGGCTCAGGGCAGTTCCAGTTCCGCAAGCAAAGGCGCGTGGTCGGACAGGCGCGTCCAGGGCCGGCCATAGAGCACGCTCGCCTGGCGCACCGAAAAGCCCCGCTGGTAGATGCGATCCAGGCGCAGCCACGGAAACACGGCCGGGAAAGTACGGGGCGGCCGCGGCGCCATCAGCTCGTTGCCCTGCCCGAGCTTGGGCGGCGCGATCGGCCCGATGCCCGGCCGCCAGGGACACATCTCGCCGCCGCGCAGCACCCGGCCGAGCATGCGCACCGAGTCGCGCAGGCGCGGCAGCTCGACGTTGTTGCCCCGGGGCGCGCTGGCGAACACCTCGTGCAGGCCCAGCCGGTCGCCTAGCACCCCCGACAGCACATTGGTCCAGTCGTTGAAATCGCCGGCGATCAGAATGGGATCCTGGGCCGGCACGAGCTCTTCGATGCGCGATACCAGCGCATCGAGCTGGCGCGAGCGGCTGCCCGCGAACAGCCCCAGGTGGACCACGAAACAATGCACGGCGTGGTCGCCCACGGCCACCTGCGCATGCAGCAGCCCGCGCTGCTCCAGGCGATGGTCGGAGATATCCTGGTTCTGGTGTTCCACGATGGGAAAGCGCGACAGCAGCGCATTGCCGTGGTCGGTATGGCGATGCACCGCGTTGCGCCCGTAGGCGGCCTCCAGCTTGAGCGCCGCCGCCAGCATCTGGTGCTGTTCGTGCAAGGTCCCGGCGCGGTCGTTGCGCCCCTGCACCTCCTGCAGGAAAGCCAGGTCCACCCGCAAGCCGTGCAGCCCCAGCCGCAACTCGTGCAGGGATTCGCGCGCTCCCATGGCGGACATGCCTTTATGGATGTTGTAGCTGACGATCCGGACGATGGACATCGTGCACTGCGAGGAATGGGTAAGCGGCCATTTTAGTGCTCCCTGGCGCGGCGCGCCTTCCGGCTCACGAAACTGCCGCAGCAGGCGGATACAAGTGCCCGCGCGGGGCCCATGGCCGCTGCGCTATCATGAAACGGCAACTCCCGCTCCGGCGCCGCCGGCCGGCAAGCCCGCGCACAGGCGGCAGGTTCGGGCACTCCACCCCTTCGATTGGAATCTCCATGAGCACGACCAGGATCGGCATCATCGTCGGCAGTCTTCGCAAGGATTCTTTCAACCGCCAGTTGGCCAAGGCCGTCGCCGCGCTGCTGCCGCAGCCGCTGCAGGCCGTGGACATCCCCATCGGCGAACTCCCTCTCTACAACCAGGATCTCGACAGCGCGCTGCCCGAGGCCGCGGTGAAATTCAAGCAGCAGGTGGAATCGGTCCAGGGCCTGCTGTTCTTCACGCCCGAATACAACCGCTCGTATTCCGGCGTGCTCAAGAACGCCCTGGATTGGGGGTCGCGCCCGTGGGGCAAGAGTTCATGGCCCGGCAAGCCGGCCGGCATCATGGGCGCCTCGCCCAGCCAGGTGGGCACGGCGCTGGCGCAGGAACACCTGCGCATGGTGCTGTCGGCGCTCGACGTGCCGGTGCTTCCTCAGCCGAGCATTTTCGTCCAGTACGGCGAAGGCCTGGTCGATGCCGACGGCCGCATCACCAACGAAACCACCGCGAAGTTCGTCCAGGGATTCGTGGCCCGCTACGTGGCCTGGCTGGACAAGCTCGCCGCCAAGTAATCGGGCCGGGGCCGCGCAGCCGCCCGCGCGACGCGAAGGCAGCCGCAGCGCTTGCGCTCAACGCTGCGGCAGCAAGGCGGGAATCACCACCCCCAGCCAGCCGACGATCATGGCGCCGCCGCCGAACGGCGCGGTGCCCCACAGCAGCTTGACGCCGGCCAGTTGGCGCAGCGCCAGGTCGACCGAGAACAGCAGGGTGCCGGCAATGATCAGGCCCGCCGCGCCCACCAGCGCAGCCCGGCCGCGCTGGACGTGCGGCACGACGGCAGCCAGGCCGACCACCGCCGTTGCGTGCAGCAGCAGGAACAGGGCGGCGGTGGAAAGAACGCCACCGCCGGTCAGATGCGTGGCCATCGCGGCCAGGATGACACCCGCCGCGCCCATCGGTGCGGCGCAGCCCAGCAATACTCGAGACGATAACAACATGCAGCGCTTCCTAGGAAAACAGGAGGCGGGCGGCGCGCGATGATGATGCCTACTTGGCGAAGACCTGACTCAGGTCGCCGAAAGCCTTGAACTCGAGCGCGTTGCCCGACGGGTCCAAAAAGAACATAGTAGCCTGTTCGCCCACTTCGCCCTTGAAGCGCACGTGCGGTTCGATCACGAACCGGGTCCCGGCCGCGCGCAATTTTTCCGCCAGCGCTTCCCACTCGTCCATGGGCAGGATGGCGCCGAAATGGCGCACCGGCACGTCGTCGCCGTCTACCGCGCTGGTATGCCGGGTGCCGGCTTCGCCCGGCGACAGATGCGCCACGATCTGGTGCCCGTGGAAATTGAAATCCACCCACGCATCGGAACTGCGCCCCTCCGGACAGCCCAGCAAATCGCCATAGAAGGCGCGCGCCTGGGCCAGGTCGTCGACGGGGAAAGCCAGGTGGAACAGGGGAATGCCGGCCATGCTCAAGCCTCCAGAAGGAAAGCGCGTCTGCCGCCGAAGCCCGGCCGCGCGCCAAAACCATAGTCCCCGATTGTAAACACCCGTACCTAAAAGGTACGCCTCTCGATCCAGGAAACCGCGGATCCGGCTCCGCCGGTCCGCCGGTTTCGCCCCTGGGGGCGCGCGTCAGCGCGTAGGGGGGGTCATATTCGCCACCAGCACCTTGCAGAACTCGTCCCGGAGCTTGTGCGTCTTGTGTCCTTTCCTGACGATGCGGAAGAAGTCGATGTCGACGGCCGGCTCGAGTTCGTACAGGGACACGCGATAGTGGCGGCACGCGGGCAGCGCGAACGCGGGCACGATGGCCCAGCCCAGCCCCAGCTCGACCATGGCGATCTGCGTTTCGATGTGGTTGACGATCGCCCGCTCGGCAATGCCCGTGCCTTCTTTCAGCCTGACCGCCCCATGCGGAGCAGGCCGCCCCTGAGCGGGCGGCAGGCGGGACGCGCGCAGCACCGGTGGTTCTTCGCGCGGCAGATGCCGGTCTATCAGTTGCTGCATCGCATTCTCGGACGGCAGGCTGATGAGCGGCTTGCCACGCAGGTCGTCCCACGTCATGGCGCCGATGCGGCGCAGCGGGTTGCCGGCGCGCGAGGCCGCCACGCGCCGGTTGTCCGGACCGACGCAGAACAGGCGCGCGCTGAACAGCCGCGAGCGCTCCAGGTCGGCAATCGGCCGAGGGAACACGCCCAGGCCGAAATCGAGTTCGCCGGCGCTCACGGATTCTTCGATGATCTCGGGCGACACCCCGAAGATTTCGAGCTTGACGTCGGGGTGGGCGCGGCGGAATTCCACATAGGCTGCCGGCAGCAAGTCATTGGCCACCAGCGGCGTCGCGCCCACGCGCAGGGTGCCGCGCGCCACCGCTTCGAGTTCGTTGACTTCGGCCATGACCCGCTGCAGATCGGATACCGCGCGCTCCGCCACGGGCAGCAGCCGCTGGCCGGCCTCGGTCAGCGAAATCAGGCGCGTGGTGCGGTGGAACAGCCTGCTGTCCATCTGCACTTCCAGTTCCCGGATGATCGCGCTCAAGCCCGCCTGCGTCATATGCAGGCGCTCGGCTGCGCGCGTAAAGCTGCCCAGCTGCGCGGCATAGATGAACGCTCGCAGTTGCTTGGTCGAGATGTTCATAGGAGTTCTTTGTGAATTCAATCCGTTCCGTAGCTTGTCCGATCCGGCCCGCCCACGCAAGAATCAACACCGAGCAGTATCCGTTTCCCCGACGGTCCCACTGGAGAAAACCATGATCGGTGTTGCCCCTGCCTCGCCAGTCTCTTCCGGCAGCGCCACCGCGCGGCGCTGGACATTCGCGCTGGGCGCGCTGGTGCTCGCGGCCCTGCTGCCGGGCCCGGGCGCGGCGCAGACCTACCCTGCCAAGCCCATCACGCTGGTAGTGCCCTTCGCACCGGGCGGTCCGACCGACGCCAGCGCGCGGGCGATCGCCCAGGCTCTGGGGCCGCGGCTGGGCCAGCAGATGGTGGTCGAAAACCGCGCGGGCGGCGGCGGCACCGTTGGCCCGATGGCCGTGGTGCGGGCCGCGCCCGATGGCTATACGCTGCTATGGGCCGGCACCAGTAGCCTGGCGATGGGCCCGGCGCTCTACCCCAAGCTCGCCTACGATCCGATCAAGTCGTTCACCCCGATCAGCCAGGCGGTGCGCAGTCCCCACGTGCTCGTGGGCCGCGGCGACCTGCCCGCCAAGACGCTGCCCGACCTCATCGCGCTGGTCAAGTCGCAGCCCGGCAAGCTGACGTACGGCTCGGCCGGGACGGGATCGTCGACCCACCTGACCGGCGAGCTGTTCGAATCGACGTTCGGCGTCGATCTGCTGCATATCGGCTACAGCGGCGTCGCGCCGGCGCTGAACGACCTGCTCGGCAAGCAGATCGACCTGCTGTTCGACGCGGTCTCCACGTTGCGGCCCCACATTCGCAGCGGCGCACTCGTCCCCTATGGGATCACCGGCCAGAACCGCAGCCCGATGCTGCCCGAGGTGCCCACCATCGCCGAGATGCTCCACAAGCCCTTCGACGCCTATAGCTGGTTCGGGCTGGTCGCGCCGGCGGGCACGCCGCCCGACATCGTCGCCAAGCTGACACGCGAGTTGAGCGCGACGCTGGCCGACCCGACCGTTCGCGGCCAGCTCGAAGCAGCGGGTTTCGAGGTCCTGGGCACCACCTCGGAGGAATTCGCGCAAAGCATCTCGTCCGAACTGAAAAAGTGGACGGCCGTAGTCCAGCGGACCGGCATCAAGAACGAATAGCGCGGCGCGCCCGCCGCCTGCACAGCAATATGGAGCCAGCATGCATTCTTCCAACCCCAGCAAACCGCCCGTCCTGATCGCCGGAGCCGGGATCGGCGGCCTCGCCGCCGCCCTGGCCCTGCTGCGCAGGGGCCTCGACGTCGAGGTATACGAACAGGCCGACCAGTTGCGCGAAGTCGGCGCCGGCGTGCAGATCAGCCCCAACGGCTCGCGAGTGTTGGCCGACCTCGGGGTACTCGACGCAGTGCGCGCAAGCTCTTGCGAAACCGAAGGGAAAGAGATCCGGCTCTGGAACACGGGCCAGACCTGGAAGCTGTTCGACCTGGGTGCCGAGGCCGTCCGGCGCTTCGGCTTCTCGTACTTCACGGCATACCGCGTCGATCTGCACAACGCGCTGGTCGACGGGGTGCGCGCGCTGAAACCCGACGCGATCCGCCTGGGCGCCCGCTGCGCCGGCTTCGAGCAGGACCGGGACGGCGTCACGCTCCAGCTCGAATCGGGCGCGACCGCGCGCGGCAGCGCGCTGATCGGCGCCGACGGCATCCATTCGATGACCCGCACCCGGCTTTTCGGCTCCGACCGCGCCACCTTCGCCGACATGATGGCCTGGCGCGCCGTGATCCCGATGGAGCGGGTGCCGCAGCATCTGCGGCGTCCGGTCGGCACCAACTGGGTCGGCCCGGGCGGCCACGTGATCCACTATCCGCTGCGCCGCGGGGAACTGATGAACTTCGTCGGCTACCTGGAACGCACCGGCTGGGTAGCCGAATCGTGGAACGTGCAAGGCACGACCGAGGAATGCGCGGCCGACTTCAAGGGTTGGCACGATGACGTGCAAGCCCTGATCCGGGCGATCGACGCGCCGTTCAAATGGGGCATCGTGCGCCGCCCGCCGCTCGATGCCTGGACAGAAGGCCGAGTCACGCTGCTGGGCGATGCCTGCCACGCGATGTTCCCGCTGCTGGCCCAGGGCGCCAACGTCGCGATGGAGGACGGCGTGGTGCTCGCCCGCTGCCTGGAACGCGACGACGACGTAGCGGCGGCGCTGCAGCGCTACGAGCGTGCGCGGCACGAACGCGCCTACCGCATCGTGGCCGGCTCGACCGAGAACATCAACCGCTTCCACAACCGGGCGCTGGCCGATCCGGTCGAAGGGCCGGCTTTCATCGACCGCGAATGGGGAACCAGCAAGGTCCAGGCCCGCTACGACTGGATCTTCGAATACGACGCCGCCACGGTACCGCTGGACGACGAGGCAAGCGCATGAGTTCGGCGGCAGAGGATATCTTCGCGCGACAGCACTTCGGCCAGCGCATGGGGCCCGGCCGGCGCCCGGCACTGCTCGTGATCGACTTCACGATCGGTTTCAACGACCCTGCCGCGTTCGGCGGCGGCAACATCAGCGCCGCCATCGCACGCACCACCACGCTGCTGGCCGAGGCGCGCCGGCGCGGCTGGCCCGTCGCGCACACGCGCATCGTCTACGCCGGCGACGGCAGCGACGACAACGTCCATTGCCTGAAAGTCCCGCGCCTGAAAACGCTGACCGAAGACAATCCGCAAAGCCATTTCGTGCCCGAACTGCAGCCTGCGAGCGGCGAGACCGTGATCCGCAAGCGCCTGCCGTCGGCCTTCTTCGGCACCGACCTGGCCGGCATTCTCATTGCCAAAGGCGTCGATACGCTCTACATCGCCGGCTGCACCACCAGCGGCTGCGTGCGCGCCAGCACCCTGGACGCGATGTGCCACGGGCTGCGCCCGATGGTGGTGTCGGACTGCGTCGGCGACCGCTCGGCCAGCGCCCACGATGCCAGCCTGTTCGACCTGGACAAGAAATATGCGGACGTGATCACGCTCGACGCCGCGCTGGCGGGCTTCGACGCTTTCATCCCCTGGCGCCCAGGCGCCGCCTGACCGGAGGACGACATCATGGCCGTCAGCGACGATCACCGCCTGGCGATGTGGCGAGGCGTGCTGGAACTGTGCAGGCTGCAAAGCAGCGAGGGCGTCATCGTCCTGACCAGCGAGACCAGCCATCCGCAGAACGTCGATGCCGCGCTGCGCGCCGCGCTGTCGTTCGGCACCCGGGCCTTCCGCGTCGAGCTGCCGCCGCTCGCGCCTCACCAGCCCGGCAGCGACCGTACCGCCCACCTGGGCGCGACGCCGCTTTCAGGCAATCCGCTCGCGGTCGGGCTGCTCAAACAGGCCGACCTGGTCATCGACTTGATGGGCCTGCTGCACTCGCCGGAACAACTCGACATCCTCGCCGCCGGCACCCGGATCCTGATGGTGGTGGAGCCGCCCGAGATCCTGGCGCGCCTGATGCCGACCGAAGACGACAAGCGCCGGGTGATGGCCGCGGATGCGCGGCTGCGGGCGGCGCGCACGATGCACGTCACGTCCGCGGCCGGCACCGACCTCGTCCTGCCGCTGGGCCAGTTCGGCACGCTGCCCGAATACGGCTATGCCGACGAACCCGGCCATTGGGACCATTGGCCCAGCGGCTTCATCTCGACCTGGCCGGCCGAGCGCTCGGCCCAGGGGCGCGTGGTCATCGACGTCGGCGACATGCTGTTCCCGATCAAGCGCTACGTCGAAAGCGCGCCCATCGTCCTCGACGTGCGCGACGGCTACATCACGCGCATAGACGGCGGCTTCGAGGCCGCCTACCTGCGCCGGTACCTGGAGTCCTACCGCGATCCCGACGCCTACGCGGTCGCGCACGTGGGCTGGGGCCTGCAGCCCAAGGCGGCCTGGACCGCGCTCGGCGCGCGCGACAAGCAGCAATCCCTGGGCATGGACGCCCGCTCCTTCTACGGCAACTTCCTGTTCTCCACCGGCCCCAACGCCGAGGCCGGCGGGAACAACCATTCGGCCTGCCACGTGGACATTCCGATGTCGCGCTGCTCCGTATCGCTGGACGGTGAACCCATCGTGACCGACGGCGAGATCGTGGCCGCGGATCAGCGCCTCGATCACGGAGCCTCGCGATGATGGCGGACGGTCATCACGATTTCGAGCGCGTCGAACTGTTGAGCGGCGCCACCCTGCCGCGCGCCCGCCTCGCCTTCGCGACTTGCGGCACGCTGAACGCCCGGCGCGACAACGCCATCCTGTTCCCGACCTGGTTCAGCTCCACCCACCACAAGAATGCCTGGCTGATCGGACCCGGCAAGGCGCTCGACCCGTCGCGCCACTTCATCGTGTGCGTCGACCTGCTCGGCAACGGCCTGTCGAGCTCGCCCAGCAATACCGCCGCCCCCTTCGACGGCCCGCGCTTTCCGGCGGTCCACATCCTCGACAACGTTCGCCTGCAGCGGCGCCTGCTGGCCGAACGTTTCGGCATCGACCTCCTGCAACTGGTGGTGGGCCGCTCCATGGGCGCCCAGACCGCGTTCCAATGGGCGGCAAGTTTTCCGTCCCAGGTCGGCAGGATGTTCGCGCTGTGCGGGTCGGCCAGGACCACGCCGCATAACTACGCCTTCATCGACAGCATCAAGGCCGCGCTGCAGGCGGACTGCCGCTGGAACGGCGGGAACTACGACAGCTCGCCGCTGGCCGGGCTGCGCGCGGTCGGCAGGGCTTATGCCGCCTGGGCGATGTCGCCCGAGTATTACCGGTCGGGACTGCACCTGCGCGAGGCCGACACCCTCGACGCGTATCTCGAACGCCGCTGGGCCGACAATTTCATCCATAGCGACGCGAACGACCTGCTGGCGATGATGCGGACCTGGCAGACCGCCGACATCGGAGCCGATCCGCAATTCGGCGGCGACTGGCAACGGGCACTGGCCGCCATCGCCTGCCCGGCCATCGTCATGCCCAGCCGCACCGACCAGTATTTCCCGCCCGAAGACAGCGCCCAGGCGGTCGCGGGCATGCCGCGCGCCGAACTGCGCATCCTGGATTCGATATGGGGCCACCGCGCCGGATCGCCGGGTTCGGACCCGGCCGACATCGCCGCCGTCGAGGCGGCGATAGCCGAATTGGTGGACTCACCCCCTACCCGCTGACGCGGGCCCCCTCCCCCCACCCGCTATGCGGGTGCCTCGAGGAGGCGGCACTGGCGGACCGGCGAAGCCGGATCCGCGGTGCCCTGGCGGAAGCTTATTGCGCCGTCTTGACTTCGGCGGCGCGCAGGCGGATGTGCAGTTCGCGCAGCTGCTTCTCGTCGACCATGGACGGGGCGCCGGTCAGCAGGCATTGCGCGCGCTGGGTCTTGGGGAAGGCGATGACGTCGCGGATGGATTCGGCGCCGGTCATCATGGTGACGATGCGGTCCAGGCCAAAGGCGATGCCGCCGTGCGGAGGCGCGCCGTACTGCAGCGCGTCGAGCAGGAAGCCGAACTTGACCTGGGCCTCTTCGGCGTCGATCTTGAGGGCGCGGAACACCTTGCTCTGCACTTCCTCGCGGTGGATACGCACCGAGCCGCCGCCGATTTCCCAGCCGTTGAGCACCATGTCGTAGGCCTTGGCCAGGCACGCGCCGGGATTGGTCTCGAGCAAGTCCTCGTGGCCGTCCTTGGGCGAGGTGAACGGATGGTGCGCGGCAGTGTAGCGCTGCTCTTCCTCGTCGTACTCGAACATCGGGAAGTCGACCACCCACAGCGGCCTCCAGTCGCCTTCGACCAGGCCCTGCTTGCGGCCGAATTCGCTGTGGCCGATCTTCACGCGCAGCGCGCCGATCGAATCGTTGACGATGCGCGCCTTGTCGGCGCCGAAGAACAGGATGTCGCCGTTTTGCGCGCCGCTGAGCTTGAGCAGCTCGGCCAGCGCGGCGTCGTGGATGTTCTTGACGATGGGCGACTGCAGGCCGTCGCGGCCCTTGGCGATCTCGTTGACCTTGATCCACGCCAGGCCGCGCGCGCCGTAGATGCCGACGAACTGCGTATAGGCGTCGATCTCGCTGCGGCTGAGCTCGGCCCCGCCCGGCACGCGCAGTGCGACCACACGGCCGCCTTCGCTGTTGGCGGCGCTGGCGAACACCTTGAAGTCGACGTTCTTCATGACGTCGGTCAGGTCGGTGAACTCGAGCTTGACGCGCAGGTCGGGCTTGTCCGAACCGAAGCGGCCCATGGCCTCGCTCCACGGCATGACCGGGAACGGATCGGCCAATTCGACGCCCTTCACTTCCTTGAACACGTGACGGATCATGTTCTCGAAAATGTCGCGGATCTGCTGCTCGTTCAGGAACGAGGTCTCGCAGTCGATCTGCGTGAACTCGGGCTGGCGGTCGGCGCGCAGGTCTTCGTCGCGGAAGCACTTGACGATCTGGTAGTAGCGGTCGAACCCGGCCACCATCAGCAACTGCTTGAACAGTTGCGGCGACTGCGGCAGCGCGAAGAAGTGGCTGGCATTGACGCGCGAAGGCACCAGGTAGTCGCGCGCGCCTTCGGGCGTGCTCTTGGTGAGCATGGGCGTCTCGATGTCGATGAAGCCCAGGCTGTCCAGGTATTTGCGCACTTCGATGGAGACACGGTAGCGCAGCATCATGTTCTGCTGCATCTGCGGGCGGCGCAGGTCCAGCACGCGGTGCGTCAGGCGCGTGGTTTCCGAGAGGTTCTCGTCGTCGAGCTGGAACGGCGGCGTGACCGAGGCGTTCAGGATCTCGATGTCGTGCGCCAGCACTTCGATCTCGCCCGACTTCAGCGCGGGGTTGGTGGTGCCCTCGGGGCGCTTGCGCACCAGGCCGGTCACGCGCACGCAGAACTCGTTGCGCAGGCGTTCGGCGGTCTGGAAGGTGTCGGCGCGATCGGGGTCGCAGACGACCTGGGCCAGGCCCTCGCGGTCGCGCAGGTCGATGAAGATGACGCCGCCGTGGTCGCGGCGCCGGTGCACCCAGCCGAACAGTGTCACGGTTTGTCCCAGGTACTCGGTAGAGACCTGGCCGGTATAGCAGGTACGCATGAATTCTCCGTCTAAATTGGTGTGTGTCGATGCAGGGGCGCTCGCTCGCGCGCCGGCCCATGGCCGGGCGTCAATTGCCCCGCGCCGGAGTACCCGGCGCCATCACTCCCATCGACACGATGTCTTTCAAGGCCGCATTCACAGTCATACCCAGTTCGGCGATATCGGCGCGCGGCGCCATCAAAAAAACTACCCTCGAGCCATGCCTTCGGCTGCGCTGCCCCAGAAGGGACGATTTTTGCCCTGGGGCGGCCCGGCGGCAAAAGTCAGGCAGAAGCGGCCGGCCCCGAAGCAGACGGCGCGGGCGAAGGCGACGACCCGCCGCCGGACGACGAAGCGCTGTCCGGCGTGCCGGACGAAACCGGCGCGCTGTCCGAAGCGCTGGACGCCGAAGCCGGCGAAGGCGAAGCGGCCGCGCCGCCGCTGCCGGACTTATTGCCGTTGCGGAAATCGGTCACGTACCAGCCCGAACCCTTGAGCTGGAAGCCGGCGGCCGTCAGCTGCTTGGAAAAGGCCGACTGGCCGCACTGCGGGCAGTCGGTCAACGGCGCATCCGACATCTTCTGCAGCGCGTCTTTTTCAAACCCACAGGCACTGCATTTGTAGGCGTAGATAGGCATTGCCAAGACTCCTCGGGCCTGTCCGGCCCGAACGTCCGGGCGCCGCAACGAGCGGCGCTGGCCGGACTTCTGGAAAATTAATCAAAGCCTTGAATTTTAGCGACTTTTTGGGTAATCGGCGCGGTTGTTCCCAAATCGGGCCGGCCCGGCCCGAGCAAGGCTTCTTTTGGCGTGAACAGGCCCTAGACCGGCAGCAGGAAGAACACCACCGCCACCAGCGTGGGCGGCAAGGCGCCCAGCAGCAGCGCCAGGGGCGTAATAGTGCTGCCCGGGAACGCCCCCTTGAGCACTGCGAACCCGGCGGGATTCGGCGCATTGGCGATCACGGTCAGGCCGCCGCCGGTCACGGCGCCGGCCACCAGCATGACGCGCCAGGCCTCCGAGGTGCCGTCCACCAGCGACCCCAGGTAGGTCAGCGCGGCATTGTCGGTCACGGCGGTCAGCACGGCGGCGCCCCAGTAGAGCGCCAGCGGCGACAGGCCGGCCAGCAGGCCCTGCAGCCACCATTTCTGCAGGCCGCCGAGCACCACCAGGCCGGCCAGGAAGAAGCCCACCATCAGCCCCTCCTTGATCAGCAGCGGGCTCTGGAAGGACTTGTAGGCCTCGGTATAGCCGATGAACAGCAGGAACAGGCCGACGAACACCGCCGGGTGGTGCGAATAGAGCACGACGGCCGCCAGGAAGGCGACGTGCACCGCGGCCACGACGGCCGGAATGCGTGGCGCCGGCGCGGCATCGGCGCGCGGCGGCGCATCCTGCGCGGCGATCAGGCGGCGGAAGCAGAAGGTCAGCACGCAGGCATTGAGCACTACGGCGCAGGCCGCGCGCCAG
The DNA here is from genome assembly GCF_900606115.1 of Pigmentiphaga humi. Lineage (GTDB taxonomy): Bacteria > Pseudomonadota > Gammaproteobacteria > Burkholderiales > Burkholderiaceae_B > Pigmentiphaga > Pigmentiphaga humi. The sequence continues at coordinate 23,275 of NZ_UWPJ01000017.1, read as the reverse complement.
CCGAAATGGGCCAGCATGTATGCGGTATCCCAGCCGAACGTGGCGGCGACCATCAGCACCGGCGGGGCGGCATACGAGGTCAGCACCCCGCCTATGGACACGTTGACGAACAGCACGCCCAGCGTGCAGTACTTGAAACGCGTGTCGTCCACATGCCGGAAACAGCTGTCGCGCAGCATGACCGCGGCCAGCGTCATGGCGGCGGGCTCGGTGATGAACGAACCCAGCAGCGGCACCAGCGCCAGGGTCAGGCCGTAGGTCGCGACGGCGCGGTTGCCCGGCAGCCGGCCGGCCAGCCCGCCCACCGCGCGCGTCACCAGGTCCAGGATGGGCCTGCTCGCGGCGATCACCATGATGGCGAACACGAACAAGGGTTCGGTGAAATTGCGCGTGTCGAGGTAGTCGACCGCGGCGCCCGCGCCGGCCAGCGCCGCCATGGCCAGCAGCAACACGAAGGCCCAGACGCCGAACACGGCCTCGACCTCGGACAGCAGGTGCCAGAGCCCCGCATGCCTGCCGCCGCGATGGGCCAGCCTGGCGAAGACCGGCACGGAGAACGTATGGACGATGGCGACGGCGAAAAGCAGGGTGGCGATCAACTCGATCGCGCTGGCCGGGACGGTGGGCATGCCGAAGAAAGCTCCTCACAAAAAAACAAAGGCGCAGGCAGTGTATCGCCTGCGCCCTGGCGCATGAAAGTAGCCCCGAGGCACAGCGGATCCGGCTCCGCCGGTCCGCCAGTGCTGCCCCTTGAGGGGCGCGGCGTAGCCGCGTGGGGTGGGCTTCCCTTCCGGTCCGCCGGTTTCGCCCCCGGGGGGGCGCGCGTCAGCGCGTAGGGGGGGGGTCCCTACGTCCGCAAGGTCCGGATGGTCTCGTCCAGCACCTGCGCCTGGTTCTGCAGGGACTCGGCCGAGGCTACCGACTGCTGCACGGCGGCGGCGGACTCTTCCGAATACTGGGCGATCTGCTCGACCCGGCTGGCGATCTGCTCGGAGGCCGATTTCTGCTCCATCGCGGCATTCGAGATGTCGGCGATGACCTCCGCGGTCCGGCCCGCGGCGTCGCGGATGCGCGCCAGCACGTCGCCGGCCTGGCGCGCGCCTTCGGCCGAACGCTGCATGTCGGCATTGACCTGGCGCATGGCCTCGGCCGCGAGCGCCGTCTGCTTCTGCACGGCGGCGATGACCTGGGCGATCTGCGCGGTGGAGGTCTTGGTGCGCTCGGCCAGGCCGCGCACCTCGTCGGCCACGACCGAGAAGCCGCGCCCTTCCTCGCCGGCGCGCGCAGCCTCGATGGCAGCGTTCAGCGCCAGCAGGTTGGTCTGCTCGGCGATCTCCTGGATGGTCTTGACCACGGCCGAGATCTGGCGCGACGACGCCTCCAGTTCCTGCACCACCTCGGCCGAGTCGGCCACCTGCGTCGCCATCTTCTCGATCTCGGCCACGGTCTGCGTCACCACCACCGCGCCCTCTTCGGCCGCGGTGCTGGACGTCCGCGAGAAGCCATTGGCCTCGCGGGTGTTGTCGGCGATCTGGGAGATCGAGACAGTCAGTTGCTCGACCGCCGCGGCCACGCCGCTGGCGGCCTCGGACTGGACTTCGGTGCCCTTGCCGATCTGGTTGAGCGCCTGCAGGGTCTGCGTGGTGGCCGCGGCCACCTGCGAACCGGTGGCGTTCATCTGCTGGGCCAGGTTGGCGATGCGGGTGCGCGTGGCGTTGATCCGGTCGGCCATGATGTGGATCTCGTTGCGCGAACCGCGCGGGCCGGCGGGTACGTCGCGCGTCAGGTCGCCGTCGCCCAGGCGGGCGATGCCCTCGACCACGCCGCGCACCGGACGCAGCGCCACGGACATCTGCAGGTAGATCAGCAGGCCGGTCATGACCCCGCCCGCCACCAGCAGCGCCACGATCAGCAGGACCTGGCGGTACTGCGTCGCCATGAAGTCCGACTTCGAACCGGCCGCCGCCAGGGTCCAGCCCCAGTTGGGCACGGTCTGGTATGCCACCAGCTTGGTCGTGTCGTCGCTGGAACGGGTGACTTCGAGGAAGCCATGGTCGGAATCGACCAACTGATAGTAGAAAGCACGGTCCGACTCCGGAGCATCCTCGACCGGCTTGCCCTTGTAGACGGGATCGACCAGGAACTCGGACGTGCCGTTCACGCGCGGGGTCAGCGCGAACATGTCGGCATGGCCCGCCACCCGGGTCTTCTCGATGAATTCGAGCGTGCCGGCCACGTCGTCGGACATGTCCACCTGCAGCGCGAGGCCGCCGAAGAGCTTGCCGTTGTCGTCCTTGAGCGGACGTACGTGAATGGCATACCAGCGATTGTTGCGGTAGACGATGCTGGTGGCGGGCTGCTGGCTCTCCAGGGTCTTGACCACGAAGTCCTCGGGCGGCACGGGCTGGCCGGTCAGCGGCGTGCCGTCGCTGCCGCGCAGCAGCGTGGCGGCGCGGATCCAGCGGCCCTGGTGGTTCACGATCAGTTCGGGTTCGGCGCCGGTATAGCTGCGCATGCGCTGCAAGACGGAGACGTTGAGTATGGTCTCGCCCGCGCGTATGGTGGCGACCTCGCCGGCCGCGCCGGTCTCGGTGAACGTGCCGTCGGGCGAGGGCAGTTCGCCCAGCATGCGCTGGAACACCAGCAGTTGGCGCTCGACGCGTGCACGCGAAGACTCGAACGAGGACACCAGGCTGGCGTTGATCGAGCCGAGCGCGTCCATCATTTCGCGCTCGACGTTTTCCCGGCCGGCGCGCAGGCCCTGCCAGGCCACGATGGCGGCTGTCACGATCGACACGACGGCGCTGACCGCGAGCGCCAGTACCAGCACCTGCTTGGCCAGCGAACGCTGGCCCAAGCCGAGAGATACATTCATTGTTTACCCCAAACCGTTATGCCGGCTCGTGCCGGTCGTTTTGATCGCGCACCGGCTCCTTTGCGGCCCGGCGTGTGACTGTTTACGGCAGGGGTAGCCAGGAGTTGAGCGTTTTTCGCTGCGGGAATCCCCCGAGGCGCCTGCGCTTTCCGCCCAAGCGGCGGCGGGCGGATCGATCCGGCCCCGCGCCACACCGTTACACCCGATGCGGGGCAGAGGTGGCAAGGTGGTCCATCCTCCCTGCCGGTCCAACCCCCATGGAAGCCCTCGCCGCCCCAGGCCCGTTGATTGCCGTGTCTCCGCACCTGGACGATGCGGTGTTCAGCTGCGGCGACCTGCTCGGCCTCGTGCCGGGCAGCCTGGTGGTGACGGTATTCGCCGGCATTCCGGACGAGGGGCCGCCGACCGAATGGGACAGGCGCTGCGGCTTCGGCAGCGGCGCCGAGGCCATGCGCGCCAGGCGCGAAGAAGATGCGCGCGCCCTGGACCGGCTCGGCGCCCGGCCCGTGTGGCTCGACCTGCTCGATGCCCAGTACGGCGCCCGCTGCACCCCCCGGGATGCGGCTCAGTCTCTCGCCGCTGCGCTGGACCGGCTCGATGGCCGGACCGTGCTCGCCCCTCTTGGGCTTTTCCACTCGGACCATGTGCTGGCCCACGACGCCTGCATGCTGCTCTGCCGGACGGAGCCGGCACGTACCTGGCTGCTTTACGAAGACGCGCTGTACCGCCGCCACCCTGGGCGGGTACAGCGGCGCCTGGCCGCCTTGCTGTCCACGGGCATCGTCCTGACCCCGGCAGCCGGGCCGCCGGCCGGCTCCTGCGCCAAGCGCCGGGCGGTGCAGGCGTATGCCAGCCAGTTGCGCGCCTTCGGCGAGCACGGCTACGACGACACCCGGCTGCCCGAGCGCTACTGGACGGTAGAGAACGATGACCGCCGCTGACGCCCGCGTGACCGTCGTGGTCCTGACCCACAACCGGCGCGAGGAAGTCCTGCGCACCGTGGCGGGCCTGCGCGCCTTGCCCGACCGTGCGCATATCTGCGTGGTCGACAACGGCAGTACGGATGGCACGGCCCAGGCGCTGCGGACGGCCTGCCCGAATGTGCGGGTGATCACCGCGGACGGCAATGCCGGCGCAGCGGGCCGCAACCTCGGGGTGAACGGCGCCGCCACCCCCTATGTCGCCTTCTGCGACGACGACACCTGCTGGCAGGCGCACGCGCTGGACCGGGCGGCCGACATACTGGACCGGCACCCGTCCATGGCGGTGCTGTGCGCGCAGGTTCGCGTCGGTCCCGGCAACAGGCTCGACCCGGCCTGCGAGTCCATGGCCGCCAGTCCCCTGCCTTCCGGCGGCCTGCCGGGCAAGGCGCTGCTCGGCTTCCTGGCGGGGGCCAGCGTCATGCGCGTGCAGGCCTTTCTCGGCGTCGGCGGCTATCGGCCGGAATTCTTCATCGGCGCCGAAGAAGCGTTGATGGCGCTGGACTTCGCCGCGGCCGGTTGGCGCATGGCCTACTGCCCGGAAATCATCACGCGCCACGACCCCTCGCCCCGGCGCGATGCGGCCGGGCGCCGCCGCCTGCTGGCCCGCAACCAGATCTGGACCGCGTGGCTGCGCTTTCCGGTACGGGAAGCCTGCGCCGAGACCGTCCGGATAGTGCGCAGCCTGCCTCCCGCGGCCAGGCCGGGCGCGCTGCGCGACGCACTGGCCGGCTGGCGCTGGGTCGCCGCGCAACGGCGGGTGGCGCCGCCGCACGTCATGCAGATGCGACGCGCGCTGGCGGCCCCCAGGCTTGCGTCCCCGGCAGAAAACACGCCTTCGGCCGCGCCGCCGCCCTCGCCCCGCTGAACCGGCCGGGTATGCATATTGCTGCCGCGGTACGTCCGCCGGAACCAGGAAGCTGCCGCTCATGGCCCAGCCACATGGCGCGATTCGCCGACAACTCATGCAGACGCTATGGCCGCCGGTACGCATCGCCGGGCGGCGCGTCGGCGCGGCCATGGGACTGCTGATCGCGGCCAAGCTGGTCATGGTGGCGGTTCCGCTGCTGCTCAAGCTCATCGTGGACGAACTGGGCTCGCCCGGCGCGGCGGTGCTGCCGGTGTTCCTGCTGCTGGCCTATGCCCTGCTGCGTTTTCTCGGCACGCTGTTCAACGAATTGCGCGACGTGACCTTCGCGCCGGTCCTGCACGAGATCGTGGCCGGCTTCAATGAGCGTGCATTCGCCCACCTGCACCGGCTCGGTCCGCGCTTCCACGTCACGCGCCAGACCGGGGCCCTCGCGCGCGACGTAGAACGAGGCGCCGCCGGCATCTCGTTCCTGCTCGGCACCACGCTGTTCACGGTCGTTCCCACGCTGTTCGAAATCGGCGCCGTGGCCGTCGTGCTGGCCATCGGCTACGACATCGGATTCACCGTGATCGTCGTCCTGGCGCTGGCGGGATACAGCCTGTTCACGTTCGCGCTGACCGAACGGCGCGCCGCCCTGCAGCGCGAAATGAATGCCGCGGACTCGGCCAGCAGCGGCCGGCTGGTCGACACCCTGCTGAACTACGAGACCGTCAAGTTCTATACCAACGAACACTACGAACTGGTGCGCTTCCGCAAGCTGCTGGAGCGCTGGCGCCAGGCCGGCATCGCCAACCAGCGGGCGCTGTCCGTCCTGCACGTGGGGCAGAGCGCCATCATCGCCATGGGCGTGGCCGCGATCATGCTGCTCGCCGGCCGCGACGTCGTGGCAGGCGCGATGACGGTGGGCAGCCTGGTCCTGGTCAACGCCTACATCATCCAGATCAGCCTGCCGCTCAATACGCTGGGCATGGTGTTTCGTCAATCGAAGGATGCGGTCATCAATGCCGAACGGCTGCTCAGCCTGCTGGACACGCCGGCCGAAGCCGACGGCACGGAGGCGGGCGTCCCGCTGCAGTTCGAGCGCGGCGAGGTGCGCTTCGAATCGGTGGATTTCGGCTACGAACCGGGCCGGCAGATCCTGTGGAGCGTGGACCTGCACATCGAATCCGGCGCGACCCTGGCCGTGGTGGGCGGAAGCGGCTCGGGCAAGTCCACGCTGGCGCGCCTGCTGTTCCGTTTCTATGAGCCGGATAGCGGACGCATCACGATAGACGGCCAGGACCTCAGGCTGCTCGACAGGCAGAGCCTGCGCGCCCACATCGGCATGGTGCCGCAGGACACCGCGCTGTTCAACGAGACCGTGGCCTACAACATCGGCTACGGCCGTCCTGGCGCGTCGATGGCGGAGATCATCGAGGCCGCGCGCGCGGCGCGCATCCACGAGTTCATCGATGCCTTGCCGGCCCAGTACGACACCATGGTGGGCGAGCGCGGCGTCAAGCTGTCCGGCGGCGAACGGCAGCGCATCGCCATCGCGCGCGCCATGCTCAAGAACCCGCCCATCCTCATCTTCGACGAGGCGACCTCGGCGCTGGACACCCTGGCCGAACGCGCGATCCAGGCCGAACTGTCCAAGCTCGCGCGCGACCGGACCACACTCATCATCGCGCACAGGCTCTCCACCGTCGTGGAAGCGGACGAGATCATCGTGCTGGACCAGGGACGCATCGTCGAGCGCGGCACCCACGGCGCGCTGCTGGACAGGCAGGGCATGTACGCGCGCATGTGGAACCTGCAGCTCAAACAGAACGAGCTCGAGCAGGCCGGCCGCAAGCTCGGATCGCAGCCGGTCAATATGGTCGCGCTGGTGGCCGGCGTCCTCGACGGCTTGCGGCCGCTGCTCGAAGCGCGCGCCATCGAGCTCTACACCTTCATGGGATCGGAGTCCTACCGCGTCATGGGCGACCCGAGCACCCTGCAGCAAATCGTTTCCGAACTGTGCATGAACGCCATTGCCGTCAGCCCCCCGCATGGACGCATGGAACTGCGCCTGCACGCGGCCGGAGAAACCGTGCAGTTGGCGGTGACGGACGGCCGCGACGACGAGACGGTCGTGGCGATGGAATCGCGCGCCCTCTCGGCAGAGCCGGCCGGCATGGGCTCTACCGTCTTCGATCCCATGCATATCCGCGCGATGGCGCAGAGCCAGGGCGGCGCGCTTGCGACACGGCCCGCGCCCGCGGGCCGGGGCGAGACCCGGGTGCTGAGCCTGCCGCTGCGCGCCGTGCCTGCCGACGCGGTGCGCAGCCCGGCGCAGCCGCGCGGCGGCGCCGTGTCGCTGGCCGGGTTGCGCATCATGCTCGTCGACGACCAGGCCGAGGTGCTGGAGCAGGTCGGCGCGGTACTCGAGACCTACGGCGCGGCCACGATCGCGATGAACTCGGGCCGCGCGGCGCTCGACTACCTGGAGCGATCGCCGTCGCCGGACTGGCCCGACGTGCTCGTCTGCGATCTGTCGCTGGGCGACGAAGACGGCCACCAGGTCCTGCAGGACATCCGCGCGATCGAGTCGCGCCGCGGCACTTCCCTGCCCGATCTCATGCCCGCCATCGCCCTGACCGGCCGCGCCCAGCCCATGGACCGCATGCGCGCGCTGCTGGCCGGCTTCCAGGTGCACCTCGCCAAACCGGTGGACCCCGCCGAGCTGGCCATGACCGTGGCCTCGCAAGCGCGCGGCACGGCGCCGCCCGGCCCGGCAGGACCGGCCTGACTCCCTTTCCCCTCGTCCACAAGGAACCCGCATGAACAGCAACCCCTTCCTGGCCGCGGCGCCGACGACATCGGCCCCCAGTTTCTATGCCGACCGCCAGGCCGCCGCCCAGGCGGTCAGGATGGCCCTGCCGCTGATCGAAGCGGCCATGCAGGACAAGGATCGCGTTGGCGAAAGCGGCTTTCTCTACATCGTGATCATGGACCCGGCCAGCTCGCCCGCGCGCGACCAGTTCGAAACGGCCATTCTCTATGAATACGCGGTGGGCGATCCCGCAACGTGGGACGCGGACTACGGCGCGTTCGCGCGCGGCAAGGCCTACCTGAGCTGGCGCACCGGGCTGGACAGCCATCTGGTCCAGACCGTCTATCCGCATTGGCTGCAAAAGGGCGACTCCACGCTGTGGGGCACCGCCTGCCTGGACGGGTACGTGGTGGCCGCCAGCGGCGCGCACCCCTGGTACGACGAGGCATTCGCCGCCACGGTCGCCGCCTGCCTGAGAGCGATCGTGAAAGGACGCGCGCACACCGAAGCCCGTGGGCTCACGCTCTAGTCTGCCAACGCCAAGAAGGCCTCGCACACCGCCTGGCTATCCGGCCATGTCATGGATCAGCAACCCTTGCTGATAGGGGCAGGCGAATGTGCAAGCTCGCGCTCCGCCTCCCCGAAAACGGGACGGACCCCCCTCAGGCATGCATCGTGCGTAGAAGACCCCCTGCCACTTTCCACCGTCAGGAAACCGACATGCGCACCATCGCCCTCATCAGCGAGCACGCATCGCCGCTTGCGTCCCCAGGCAGCGTCGATAGCGGCGGCCAGAACATTTATGTCGCCAACCTCGCCCGCGAAATGGCGGCACGCGGCACGCACGTCGACATCTTCACGCGGCGCGACGATCCCGACCTGCCGCCGGTCACCCACTGGCTTCCGGGCGTGCGGGTCCTGCACGTGCCGGCCGGCCCTGCGCACGCCATTCCCAAGGAAGAACTGCTGCCCTACATGAACGCGTTCAGCGCGTTCCTGCAATATCACTTCCGCAATGCCGCCCGGCCTTACGACGTCGTGCATGCCAACTTTTTCATGTCGGGCCATGCGGCTCTGCCGGCGGCGCGCGCCAACGGCATCCCGCTGGTCATGACCTTCCACGCGCTCGATCGCGTACGCCGCCAGCACCAGGGCAGCGCCGACCGTTTTCCTCCGGAGCGCTATGCGATCGAACGGGAGCTGGTGCGCCAGGCGCAGCGGCTGATCGCCGAATGCCCGCAGGACCGGGAAGACCTGATCCTCCACTATGGCGCGGAGGTTTCCAGGATCGACGTCATCCCGTGCGGCTTCGACGATCGAGAGTTCGTTCCGCTCGACAAGCGGACCGCGCGGCTGGCGCTGGGATGGCATCCGACACGCTTCGCCATTCTGCAACTGGGCCGCATGGTGCCGCGCAAGGGCGTGGACAACGTGATCCGCGCGCTCGCCCTGTTGCGGCACCGCTACGGCGTCGAGGCCCAGCTCTATATCGTCGGCGGCGACGCGCCCGATCCGAACGATATGGCGACGCCGGAATTGGCGCGGCTGCGCGCGATCGCCGCCGATGCCGGCGTGACCGACGCGGTGGAGTTCTGCGGCCGCCGCGACCGGGACCTGCTCTCGCTGTTCTACGGCGCCTGCGACGCGTTCGTCACCACGCCCTGGTACGAACCGTTCGGCATCACGCCGGTGGAAGCCATGGCGTGCGCGCGGCCGGTCGTGGGCGCGGCCGTCGGCGGCATACGTTCGACCGTGGTAGACGGGCACACCGGCTATCTCGTTCCCCCTCGCGACCCCGAGGCGCTGGCCGAACGGCTTGCATACCTGGCTGCGCGTCCGGACACCGCCAGGCAACTGGGCATCCATGGCCTGCAGCGGGCCCGGCAACGGTACACGTGGAGCGGCGTGGCGCGCGACATGCTGCGCAGCTATGCAAGCCTGGTCCGCCCCGCCGCCGTGGCGCACAGCGGGATCGGCCACCCGGTCGCCGACGAAGCACTGGTAGCGAAGTGAACTGCAAAGGAGAGCAGGCATGACATCGAGTTCACCGTCGAACATGGCGGGCAAGACCATTCTCGTAACCGGCGGCGGGCGCGGCCTGGGGGCGGCGATCTGCCAGGAACTGGCCGCCGACGGGGCGCACATCCTGGTCGGCGATATCGACGAGGAGGCCGCGCATGCCACCGCGCAGCGCCTGGGCGCCCAGGCCGACGCGGTCGGCCTGGACGTCGGCAACGAAAGCGCCGTGCGCGCGGCGCTGGACCGTGCCGTCAGCCGCTTCGGCCACCTGGATGCCGTGGTCAACAACGCCGCCATCGACCTGACCGTTCCCATCGAGGAACTGGGGCTGGCCGATTGGGACCGCATCCTGCGGACCAATCTGACCGGCCCTTTCCTGATTTCCAAACATGCCTGCGCCCACATGCGCAGCCGGGGGGGCGGGCACATCGTCAACATCGCGTCGACGGCGTCCAAGCGCGCCTGGCCGAACGCGGCCGTCTACCACGCCACCAAGTGGGGCTTGCTGGGCCTGTCGCATGCGCTGCACGCCGAGTTGCGCCCGCTGGGCATCAAGGTGTCGGCGGTCGTGGCCGGCGGCATGCGCACGCCGTTCCTGCTGGACCGCTTCGCCGACATCGACGTCAGCACCCTGCAGGACCCCGCCAACGTGGCGCGGGCGGTGCGCTTCGTCCTCATGCAGCCCGAGGAAACCGTCATCCCCGAAATCATGGTCCTCCCGATGAAGGAAACGTCATGGCCCTGAGACCCGCGGTATTCCTCGACAAGGACGGCACGCTGCTGGTCAACGACGCCTACAACGTGAACCCGGCGCGCATGCGCTTCGGCTTAGGGGTCGATGCGGGGCTGCGGCGCCTCGCGCTCACGGGCGCGCCGCTGATCGTCGTCACGAACCAGCCCGGCGTCGCCCTCGGCCTGTTCGAGGAAGCAGCGCTGGACGGCGTGCGGCGGCAACTGGCCCATATGTTCGCGGCGGCGGGCGCGCGCCTGGACGGTTTCTATTACTGCCCGCACCTGCCCCAGGGCGTCCGGCGCGCCTATGCGCTTGCGTGCACCTGCCGCAAGCCCCGGCCCGGCCTGCTGCGGCGCGCGGCGCGCGATCACGCTATAGATCTGGAGCAATCCTGGTTCATCGGCGACATCCTGGACGACGTCGAGGCCGGCCAGCGTGCCGGGTGCCGGACCATGCTGCTAGACAACGGCCATGAAACGGAATGGAAGCAGGGTCCATTCCGCCAGCCCGACTGCGTCGCCAGCACGTTCGAGCAAGCGGCCACCCTGGTCGCAAACGCGCTGCCGGTCCGGGAGGTCGCGTGAACACGCCGCCGGCGGAGCGGGCCGTCGAACGATCGGCTGCCTGCGCCGGCGGCGGCTGGGGGCAGGCGCGCAATATCCTGTGCATCCGGCTCGACAATCTGGGCGACGTGCTGATGACGACCCCGGCCTTGCGGGCCCTCAAGCAATCGGCTCCGGGCCGCCGCCTGAGCCTGCTGTGCTCGCCCTCCGGAGCGCGGCTGGCGCCGCACCTGGACTGCGTGGACGAGGTCTTGCCCTACCAGGCGCCATGGATGAAAAACACGCGCGGCGCCGATCCGGCGCCGGACCTGGCCATGATCGAAACGCTGCGCGCCGCCCGCTTCGACGCCGCGGCGATATTCACCGTCTATAGCCAGAGCGCGCTGCCCGCCGCGCTGATGTGCATGCTGGCGGGCATACCGCGGATATTGGCCCATGCGCGCGAGAACCCGTATCGGCTGCTCACCCATTGGATCAAGGACGACACGCCGCTCGACGGCGGCCGCCACGAGACGCGCAGGCAGCTGGACCTGGCGGCCTCGGTGGGGGCGGCCTGCGATGACGAATCCCTAGCCTTCGCGCTGCGCGCGGAGGATCGCCAGGGTGCCCGCGACCGCCTGGCTCGGCACGGCATCGGCGCCGGCGAGCGCTTCGTCGTCGTTCATCCGGGCGCAACCGCGCCGTCCCGACGCTATCCGCCGGAGCGCTTTGCCGTGGCGGTGCGGCTATTGTCCAAGCAGATGCGGGTCGTGCTGACCGGCGATGCCGGCGAGCGCGAATTGGCCGGGCACGTCGATGTCCTGGCCGGGCGCCGCGCCGTGAACCTGGCCGGCCAGCTCGCGCTGGGCGAACTCGGCGCCCTGCTTGCCGATGCCGAGGTGCTGGTGTCGAACAACAGCGGCCCCGTCCACATCGCCGCCGCGGTAGGAACGCCGGTGGCCGATCTCTACGCCCTCACCAATCCCCAGCATGCGCCGTGGGGTGTCGCGCACCGCCTGCTCAACCAGGACGTCCCGTGCAAGTACTGCTACCGCAGCATCTGCCCGGAAGGCCACCACGCCTGTCTGGCCGGCGTCGAGCCGGCGACCGTCGCGGCCGCCGCCTTCGAACTGGCCGGCGCGCGCCGCCGTTCATCCAGCGATTCGTCCAGCCCTCCGCCCGGCCATGCCCGGCGCGCGGCGGCTTGAGCAACGTGAAGGAGACTCACGTGTATACATTGGGAATCAATGCCGTCTATCACGATTGCTCCGCGACGCTGGTGCGCGACGGCGTCGTGCTGGCCGCCGCCGAGGAAGAACGCTTCACCCACGTCAAGCACGGCAAGCGGCCGCTGCCCTTCACCACGTGGCAGCTGCCCTTCCATGCCATCGACTACTGCCTCGGGCATGCCGGCATAGACATCCGCGAGGTCGACCATTTCGCCTACTCCTACGATCCCGCCCTGCTGCTCGAAGCGCAAGGGCGGCCTACGCACATCCAGCTGCCGCTCGAGCCGTCGCGCCACGGCCGACCCGACGCCACTTCGTCGCCGTGGGACCCCTTGTTTCTCTCCTATATCGTCAATGCCCCGCGCCAACTGGCCGACGGCGCGCCCCATCACCTGCAGGAGCGCCTGAGCGGCGCGACGGCCGAAGACATCGGCCGGCGCTGGCATTTCGTCGAGCATCACCTGGCCCATGAGGCCAGCGCCTTCCTGGCCGCGCCGTTCGACGAAGCCGCCGTGCTCACCATGGACGGGCGCGGGGAAAACGCCACGACCAGCTATGGCCATTACACCGGCCGGACGTACCGCCGCATCAAGCAAGTGAACCTGCCCCATTCGCTGGGCCTTCTTTACGAGGACGTCACGCGCTACCTGGGCTTTCTCCACTCCTCCGACGAGTACAAGGTCATGGCGCTGGCATCGTTCGGCCAGCCCCGCTACGTGGACTTCTTCGAAGCGCTCATGCGGGTGGACGACGATGGCGGGTTCACGATGTCCGCGCCCGCCCTGGTCGAGCGTTTCGGGCCGCCCCGGCGGCGCGGCGGGCCGCTGGATCAATTCCACTACGATCTGGCGCGCTCGCTGCAGTTCGCGCTGGAGCAGGCGGTGGAGCGCATGGCGCGCTGGCTGCACCGCGAAACCGGGGCCGAGCGTCTCTGCATGGCCGGCGGCGTGGCGCTCAACTGCGTCATGAACGCCCGGCTGCGCGAGCACGGCCCCTTCAAGGAGGTCTGGGTGCAGCCCGCGGCGGGCGACTCGGGCACCTCGCTCGGCGCAGCGCTCTGGATAGACGGGCAAGTGCGCCAGGACCCCGAGCGCCGCTGGTCCATGGAGCATGCGTTCCTGGGGCCGGAGTTCAGCGACGCAGAAATCGAGGCTTTCCTGCAGCGCTCCAAACTGCGCTACCGGCGCCCCGACGACATCGCCCAGGCCACGGCGGAGCTGCTGGCGCAGGACAAGATCATCGGCTGGTTCCAGGGCAGGATGGAGTTCGGACCGCGCGCGCTCGGCGCGCGCTCCATCCTGGCTTCGCCCATCGATCCCGGCATGCAGGCCCGCCTCAACGAAATCAAGGACAGGGAAGACTTCCGCCCGGTCGCGCCCGTGGTCATGCAGGAACGCGCGCGCGAATGGTTCGCCACCCGCCGGCCCGGCGACATCGTCGCGCCGTTCATGCTGTTCGTCTTCGACGTGCTGGAAGACAAGGCAGACCGCATACCGGCGGTGCGCCACACCGACGGCACGGCGCGCGTACAGACCATCCGGCGCGACCAGCATCCGCGCTACTACGATCTGCTTGCCGCGTTCGAACAGCGCACCGGCGTGCCGGTACTGGTCAACACGTCGTTCAACACGCGCGGCGAACCCGTCGTCTGCACCCCGCGCGATGCCATCGAATGCTTCTGGACCTCGCCGCTGGATGCGCTGGCGATCGGCTCCTTCCTGCTGGAGAAATCGGCATGAATCCGGTCACCCTGCCCAGCGGCCGCCGGTGGATCGCGGACATCCTCCCTGCGCTCGACAAAGAGCCGCGCGTCTCGGTGGTGATTCCGACCTACCGCAGGCCCGACATGCTCATGCGCTGCCTGGCGGCCGTCGCGGCCCAGGACATGGATCCCATGGAGTTCGAGATCCTGGTAGTGGACGACGGCCCCGATGAAGGCACTCGCGACGCCGTCGAACGCTTCGCCGGCGCGCAGCGCGCCAGGGGCCTGCCGGTGCGCTACCTGCAGGCCGAAGGCACCCAGGGGCCCTCGGGGGCGCGCAACCGCGGCTGGGAGAACGCCCGTGCGGCGGTGATCGCCTTTACCGACGACGACACCATCCCGACGCCGTCGTGGCTCGCGCGCGGACTGGCGGCCATGGCGGACGGCGCAGCCGCCGCCGTGGGCGGCATCCGCGTGCCGGTACCCGCGCGCCCGCGCGACCACGAGCGGGACACCGCCGGCCTCGAACGAGTGGAGTTCGCCACCGCCAATTGCCTGGTGCGCAAGAGCGCGCTGGCCGCCGTGGGCGGCTTCGACGAGCGTTTCACCATGGCGTGGCGCGAAGACTCCGACCTGCAGTTCATGCTGATGGCGCGCGGCCTGCGCATCGTGCGCGCGCCCGACGCCGTCGTGCTCCATCCGGTGCGGCCCGCGCCTGCCGGGATCAGCGTGCCGATGCAGCGCAAGGTCTATTTCGACGCCTTGCTCTACAAAAAGCACCCTTCGCTCTATCGCCAGCGCATCCGCCCCCGGCCGCCGTGGAATTATTTCGCGATCGTCGCCGGCGTGATCGCCATGGCCGCCGGGTTCGCGGCCGGCGCGCCGTGGCTGACCTGGGCCGGCCTGGTCCTGTGGGCCGCGCTGACGCTGCAGTTCTTCCTGGCGCGCCTGCGCGGCGCCTCGCTGGCGCCTTCGCATGTGGTGGAAATGCTGGTGACGTCCATACTCATTCCGCCGCTTTCGCTCTTCTGGCGGCTGCGCGGCGCCTGGCATTTCAGGGCGAGGTTCCTGTGATGCAGGACGCGCGCACGCATCCGCTCTGGCAGCCGGAACCGCGGCGCATCGCCGTGTTCCGGGCGCTCCAGCTGGGCGACCTGCTGTGTTCGCTGCCTGCCTTGCGCACGCTGCGCCAGCGCTTTCCGCACGCCCGCATTACTTTGGTCGGACTGGCTGGCGCCGCGGACTTCGTGCGCCGCTTCGGCCGCTACATCGACACGCTCGCCCCTTTTCCCGGCGCGCCCGGCATGCCGGAGCAGGCGGCACGGCCCGAGGAGCTGCCGGCTTTCTATGCCTGGGCGCGCAGCCAGCGCTTCGACGTCGCGCTGCAGATGCACGGCAGCGGCGCATCGACCAATGCCATCGTCTCGCAGTTGGGAGCCGCCCGCATCGCGGGCTTTTGTCCATCGCCCGCGCGCGATGCGCGGACGGCCGGCTGGTGGCTGCCCTGGCCCGACGAGCTTCCGGAAATCCGGCGCTATCTCGCGCTCATGCGTTTCCTGGGCATAGCCTGCACCGATGCCGAGCTCGAGTTTCCGCTGGCGGACGACGACCGCCGGGCGGCGGCGAGTCTCCTCGCCGCGGAAGGATTGCAGCCGGACCGCACCGTGCTCGTCCATCCCGGCGCGCGCCTGGCGTCGCGCCGCTGGCCGGCCGCGCGCTATGCCGCGGTCGCGGCTTCCCTGGCGCGGGCGGGATACGACGTCGCCCTCACCGGCAGCGACGAAGAGCGTTCGCTGACCCGACAGGTCGCTGCGCTCGCCGAAACGCCGGTGCGCGATCTGGCGGGGCGGACCTCGCTCGGCGTGCTCGCCGCGTTGCTGGAGCAAGTGCGCCTGCTGGTTTGCAACGATACCGGCGTCTCGCACCTGGCGGCCGCCGTAGGCGCACGCAGCGTCGTCATCGCCAGCGGCAGCGACGTGCGCCGCTGGGCGCCGCTCGACCGCTCCCGCCACGTCGTCCTGTGGCGCGACGTGGCCTGCCGCCCCTGCGCCTACCCGAGCTGTCCGATCGGCCATCCCTGCGCGCTGGGAGTCGAAACCACGGACGTCATCCGCCACGCCGGGCACATGCTTTCCACGGAGCCCCTCCATGCCTGAGACCCACGGCCGCCGCCTGCGCATCCTCACCTGGCACATCCACGGCAACTATCTTTACTATCTGAGCCAGGTCCCGCACGACTTCTACATCGTCACCCGGCCGGACGCGGCGCCGGGGTATGCGCCGCTGGGCAGCGGCCTGCCATGGGGGGACAATATCCACGAGATTTCCGCCGACCGCCTGCGCGACCTGCGCCTGGACTGCGTGCTGTATCAATCCCGGCAGGCCTACCTGGAAGACCGCATCAACATGCTGTCCGCCACGCAGCGCCGGCTGCCGCAGCTCTACCTGGAACACGACCCGCCGCAGCAGCATCCGACCAATACGGTGCATTGGTTCCAGGAGCCCGCAGGCACGCTGGTCCACGTCACCGCGTTCAATGCCCTGATGTGGGACAACGGCTGCACGCCCACGGCCATCGTGGAACACGGCGTGCGGCTTCCGCCGAACGTGGCCTATCAGGGAACGACGCCGCGCGGCATCGTCGTGGTCAACCACCTGGCGCGCCGCGGGCGCCGCCTCGGCGCCGACGTCTTCGCGCAATTGCGCGCCAGCGTGCCGCTCGACCTGGTGGGAATGGACGCGCAGGCGGCGGGCGGCATCGGCGAAATTCTCAACCTCGAACTGCCGGCTTTCATGGCCCGCTACCGGTTCTTCTTCAACCCCATCCGCTATACCAGCCTGGGGCTCGCCGTCATCGAGGCCATGATGGCAGGCGTGCCGGTGGTCGGGCTGGCGACGACGGAGATGGCGACCGTGATCGAGAACGGCGCGAACGGCTACGTCGACACGCGCCTGGACGTGCTGGCAGACGTCATGCAGGAATTGCTCGCGGACCCGGACCTGGCGCGAGCGTGGGGCCGCGAGGCCCGCTTGCGGGCGATGCAGCGCTTCGGCATTGAACGCTTCGTGCGTGACTGGATGGCGGTGTTCGCCGCCGCGGCCGGTAGCGGGGCACTTGCGCGGGAGCCGCTCCAGGAACGGTCCTGATCCCGCTCACGCTCAACTGCGATTGTCCACCTCGGGCGCGCCGGGCGTCTGCTTGCCCGGATCCGTGGCCGTGTCGCGGTCTATGCCGGGCGGCAGGCCCGTGCGCGCGGGCAGGCCGTTGGGATCCACGGGATGGTTGCCCAGTGTGCGCTCGCGCTTGGGCGGAGAGCTGGGGCCTTCCGGCGTGCGCTTGCGGGATTGCTCGGTCAGCTCGCTGCCGGGATCTTCGTTCCCCGTAGGTTCAGCCGCGGCTTCGGCAAGCTCGGGCGCCACGGGCGGATGGGACTGCCCGGCCGGCGCGGCGGGGCGTTGCGCGGATTCTTGTCGAGAAGACATGGCGGTCTCCGGATAGGGTCATGGCCCCATTGTGGGACAAGTCCGGCGCCGCAGGCGTAAGCATTTGAGAACGCTCCGCGCCGGCCTCCGGAGTCATGCCTTGCGCCAGTAGAGCAGCGTCACCAGCCCCACGCACGCCGCCAGCACCGAGGCCATGGTGGCGAATGCGCCCGTGACGGCGAACGCCTCGGAAAACGACCCGACCAGCAGATAGCCGAACGGCATGGTGCCGTTGTAGGCCATGCCGTAGAGCCCGACCAGCGCGCCGCGCACGGAGTCGGGACAGCGCTGCTGGATGGTGGCGTTGGTGGAGGTGGAAGCGAAAGTCAGGCTGATCCCGAGCAGCAGAAAGGCCGCGCCGCTGACCGCCACGTGCCAGGAGGTGGACAGCAGGGCCAGCGCCACGCAGGCCGTCCACGGCGCCAGGCGCAGCAGCCCGGCGGTGCGCCCGGCGATGGACGAGGACAGCACGACGGCCGCCGTCAGCGACCCCATGCCGGCGCAGGCGAAGAACACGCCGGTGAACTTGGCCGCATCGTGGAACACCCGGTCGGCCAGCAGCGGCACCAGGGTCTGGTAGCTGCCCGCCAGCAGGCCCATGCACGCTAGGATGGACAGGTATTTGGCGGTGAACTTGTCGTCCAGGACGTAGACCAGCGCATCGCGCAAGCCGCGCTGCTGCTCGTCCTTGCGCGCGACCGCAAGCTCGCGCACGGGCATCGAACGCACGCACGAAGCCATGAACAGCAGCGCGCCCGCATAGGTGAAAAACGCGGCCGCCTGTCCCGCCAGCGGATAGATGATGGCGGCGAAACTCGGCCCCACCATCCGGCCCACGTTGTAGACCATGGTATTCATCGCGATGGCGTTGGGCAGCAGCGCGGCGTCTTCCAGACCCGTCAGCAACAGCATCTGGCGCGCCGGCGATTCGGCGGCGCTGAGCAATCCCGCGCACAGGGCCAGCGCAAGAATGAGCGGCAGGACCAGCAGGTCCAGCAGCGACAGCACCGCCAGACAGCACGCCACGGCCATCGACGCATACAGCACCGCGGTCGTCGCGCGGCGCGCATTGCCCGCATGGATGCGCGCGCCGGCCAGCGGCGCCACGACCAGTTGGGGCCCGTACAGCAGGAAGTTCAACAAGGCCAGCACCGCCGCCGATCCCGACAGGTGGTAGACGACCAGGTTGAGCGTGATGTTCTGCGTCCAGCTTCCCAGCACCGACACGGCCTGCCCCATCAGGTAGCGGCGCATCGTGGCTTCGGACAGGGCGGGAAAGACGCGCTCGAGCAGGGACATGGGAAGAGGAGAAGAACGGCGGAGATCCTGGCAATGTTAGCCCAGGCGCGTCCGGCGGCCCGCCGCGCCGGGCGCGCGCACGGGCCGGAGGCGGCCGCCGGCTATTGGAAGGCGCTTTCCAGGAAGCTGCGCAGCTTGCGGGAATGCAGGCGCTCGGGCGGCATCTTGCCGAGGATCTCCAGCGCCCGCAGGCCGATGTCCAGGTGCTGCGCGACCTGCATGCGATAGAACGCGCTGGCCATGCCGGGCAGCTTCAGCTCGCCGTGCAGCGGCTTGTCCGACACGCACAGCAGGGTGCCGTAAGGCACCCTGAAGCGGAATCCGTTGGCGGCGATCGTCGCCGACTCCATGTCCAGCGCGATCGCCCGCGATTGCGAGAACCGCCTTACCGGCTCCTGCTGCTCGCGCAGCTCCCAGTTGCGATTGTCTATGGTCGCCACCGTGCCGGTGCGCATGATGCGCTTGAGATCCCAGCCGGACAGCCCGGCCACCTCCTCCACGGCCTGCTCGAGCGCCACCTGCACCTCGGCCAGCGGCGGAATCGGCACCCAGGTGGGCAGGTCGCCGTCGAGAACGTGGTCCTCGCGCACATAGCCGTGCGCCAGCACGTAGTCGCCCAGCCGCTGCGAGGCCCGCAGCCCGGCGCAATGGCCGAGCATCAGCCAGACGTGGGGCCGCAGCACCGCGATGTGGTCGGTAATCGTCTTGGCATTGGACGGCCCCACGCCGATATTGACCAGCGTGATGCCGGCGTGTCCGTCGCGCACCAGGTGATAGGCCGGCATCTGCGGCATGCGCGTCACCGGCTCGGCCGGCGGCGTGTCGCCCGCCCGGGTAATGCGGTTGCCCGGCTCGACCAGGGCGTCGTACTCGCCGTTCGCCACCAGCGCCCGCGCGCGCAGGCAGAATTCGTCGACGTAGAACTGGTAGTTGGTGAACAGCACGTAGTTCTGGAAATGCACCGGCGCGGTAGCGGTGTAGTGCTGCAGGCGGTGCAGAGAATAGTCGATTCGCGGCGCGGTGAACGGCGCCAGCGGCTCGGGCTCGCCGGGCCGCCCCGCGTGCGTGCCGTTGACGATGGCGTCGTCGGTGATGGCCAGGTCGGGCGTGTCGAACAGGTCGCGCAGCGGGCGCTCCAGCGCCTCGATGTCCTCTCCTTCCACATAGGTGCCGTCGGGAAACGCGAAGTGCAGCGCGATCGGCACCTCCGACTCGCCCACCTCGACCGCCACGCCGTGGTTGCGCAGCAGCAGCCGGACCTGCTCGGTCAGGTAGGCGCGGAACAGTTCCGGCTGGGTGACCGTGGCCTGGTAGACGCCGGGCTCGGCCACGTGGCCGTACGACAGCCGAGTATCCACGCTGCCGTAGGTATCGACGCGGATCCGGACGAAGGGGTAGCAGGCCCGGTGGCGGCGGCCATCGGCCGCACGCGCCGCCACGACCGAGCGGAAGGCGGCGCACAGAAAAGCAGTGTTGCGGGCATAAATGTCCACCAGCCGCTGGACCGCGGCGTCGGGATCGCGAAAGGCCTCGGTGGGCCAGGAAGGAGGGGTCAGGACCGAAACGGGGGACTGTGGACTCATGACGGAAAACCTGCGGGCAGGGAAAATGATGTGAGGGCCAGGCGCAACGGCGCCGGCCGCGCGATGGCGGCCGGCATCGCGCGATGCCGCCATCACGGCACTAGCTTAGCGCTTTGCGCCGCGGCAAAGCGCCGGTGGCTCGCCATTGCCCGCCTTTGCCGCCCCGGGCCCGCTCGCGGGGGACCGGGCTTTGCCGGATGCGCGGCGCCGGGCTAAACTCGAAGCCAGGAGATGGCATGCCTCCTTCAACCGCCGCGCAGCTCGCGGCTGATGATGCCTACAGGTCCCGTCCCGCGGGCTGTAGGTGTTCGCGCCTCCTCCGCCGGCCGGTCGCAGTTCCCCAATCGATGGCCGACTCCCATGCGTTTTCCCGCTCCTTTCTGCCCATCCGGGCCGCCGCTGCCCCGCCGCGGCAAATGCCCGCGCCCGACCGCCGCCCTGCGTTGCGGAGGCCGGCCATGCTAGGCGCCATCATTGCCATCGGCCTGGGCGCAGCCTTGGGCGCGCTGTCCCGCTGGGGCCTGGGCCTCGCACTGAACGCCCTGTTTCCGCCGATCCCGCCCGGCACCGTGGCCGCCAACCTCATCGGCGCATACGTCATCGGCGTGGCGATCGCCTACTTCGCGGCCCATCCGTCGATCTCGCCCGAATGGCGGCTATTCATCATCACGGGTTTCTGCGGCGGACTGACGACCTTTTCCACGTTCTCGGCCGAACTGGTCGTACTGCTCCAGGAACAGCGGCTGGGCTGGGCCCTGGCCGCGATCGGCACCCATCTGGGCGGCTCGGTGGCCATGACCATGCTGGGCATGGCCAGCTACCTCGGCCTCAAACACGCCTGAACACTCGAGGAGACGAATCATGGACGGCTACCAACTGGCGCTCTTCACCCAGCAGGACCGCAAGCACGCCGGACGGCCCCTGGGACACTGGCTGCTCGAATTCGCCAAGGCGCGCGGCGCGCTGGGCGCAACGCTGGTGAGCGGCGCGGAAAGCTTCGGCAGCAACGGACGGCTGCACAGCGCGCACTTCTTCGAACTGGGCGACCAGCCCGTGCAGGTACTGGTCACCGCGGACACGCAGACCTGCGAGCAACTGCTGCAGGGGCTTGCACAAGAAGGCGTGGACGTGTTCTACGTCAAGACGGCGGTACAGTTCGGCCGGACCTCGGGCTCGCCTGTCGGCGCGTGATCGGGGTGCGCTGCATGACAATCTTCCGACAATTGGAACGGCCCGGCACTGCAAAGAAAAGGGAGGCCGTAGCCTCCCCTGTATGCGCTGCGCGAGACGCACGGCCGCCGCGTGGCGCTCAGAACGGAATATCGTCGTCCATGTCGGCGAAGTTCGGAGCGGCGCTCGACTGCGAGGCCGCCGGGCGCTGGCCGCCGCCGGATGCAGGGCGCTGCTGGCGCTGGGCCGGTGCGGAATCGCCGTAGCCACCGCCGCCGCCGTAGCCGCCTTCGCCACCGCCGCCACCGCCTTCCCTGCCGCCCAGCATCTGCATCTGGTCGGCGACGATTTCGGTCGCGTATTTATCGGCGCCGGTATCCTTGTCCTGCCACTTGCGGGTCTTGAGGCGGCCCTCGACGTAGACCGAACGGCCTTTCTTCAGGTATTCGCCGGCGATCTCGGCCAGGCGGTTGTAGAACACCACGCGATGCCACTCGGTTTCCTCGCGGCGTTCGCCCGAGCTCTTGTCTTTCCATTGCGACGTGGTGGCGATGGAGACGTTGCAGATCGCCGCGCCGTCTGGCGTATAGCGGACTTCGGGGTCGCGGCCCAGGTTGCCGACCAGGATGACTTTGTTGACAGATGCCATTACCACACTCCTATAAACGGGGATACGCCGGCCAGCGGCAAGGCGGGGGGATTGTATCGGCCCGCACCCGGCGCGGCCACTGGCCTGGATGAAAGAGAAAATAGTTGCCGCACGCGTCCCGCGCAATGCGGGACGGCGCGTATATGGGACAAAAAAAGCCCCCACGCTTCGCCTTCGGCTACGCTGCCCCCCGAGGGGGCGTTTTTGCCTTGGGAGCGGCCCGGCGGCAAAAAAAGCCCCCACGCTTCGCCTTCGGCTACCCTGCCCCCCGAGGGGGCGTTTTTGCCTTGGGAACGGCCCGGCGGCAAAAAAAACGCTCAGGAAGCCTGGCCGGGCACCGGATCCGGCTGCTTGGAGGCCCTGCGCGCCGGCAGGGGCTTCATGCCCCATGCCGCCAGCAGCCATATTACCGCCAGCACGGCGGCAGCCTGGAAGACCGCGGCGCCGCCCAGGCGCGAAGACAGCCATCCGCCCAGCGCGCCGCCGGCGAACAGACCGATCGCCTGGCTCGTATTATAGAAACCCAGCGCCAGCCCCTTGAGGCTGGGCGGCGCCACGCGCGACACCAGCGACGGCTGCATGGCCTCGAGGATGTTGAACACCGAGAAGAACGCGATCATCGCGACCACCAGCCAGCCGTAGCTGTCCTGCGCCCAGGGCAGGCCCATGCAGACCAGCACCAGGCCGGCCACCGCCGCCAGCAGCGTGCGGCGATGCGTGGCGAAGCGCTCGGTCACGCCGATCACCGGCACCATGACCACGAACGACGCCAGCACCACCGGCAGATAGACCTTCCACAAGGTCGCGGCCTCGAGCCCGCCGGTGCGCGCCAGCGCGGCCGGCACGACCACGAACAGCGCCACCTGGATCAGGTGCAGCGTGAACACGCCCAGGTTCAGCCGCAGCAGATCGGGTTGGGACAGCGCGCTGCGCAGCGGCACGCCGGAGGTGGCCGGCACCCGCGGCGCGGTCGGCACCACCCAGGCGGCCACGCCCAGTGCGGCCACGCCCAGCGCGGCAATGCTCCAGAACAGGCCGCCCAGCCCGCCCCAGCCCACCAGCACCGGCGCCAGCACCAGCGACAACGCGAAAGTCAGCCCGATCGAGGCGCCCACCATGGCCATGGCCTTGGTGCGCACCTCGTCGCGGGTCGCGTCGGCCAGCCACGCCGTCACCGCCGCCGAAATCGCCCCCGAACCCTGGATCGCCCGCCCCACCGTGATCCAGAACAGATCGTCGGTCATGGCGCAGAGCACGCTGCCGATCACGAACAGCACCAGCCCCGTCACCACCACCGGCCGCCGGCCCCAGCGGTCCGACGCCAGCCCGAACGGAATCTGCATGAC
>NZ_UWPJ01000016.1 GCF_900606115.1 Pigmentiphaga humi | reverse complement strand
GTACCGCACGTTCACGTACTTCAGGGGAAAACTTGTTGTTCTTGCTCATGGCTCCATTTTCTCAAGAATTGGAGCCTCCTCAAAAACCGGTTCGATTCAAAGCTGATGATTAGCCGAACCATGAGAGCCGACCTGACTGCAGCTATGCGCTTTTTTTCCAAGGCTTGTAGCTACGTTCAGCATGCCGGACTATCCGCCGAAGTGGCTTGGCAGCGCGAAGTGGACTTCGCCGGATTCACAGAATGCGAATTGCTACGAGAGCATGCCTGGGTCACGTTGTGTTCGGGCTTCAGAGAGTCTGCAGTTCGCCGGGCCTTTGATCATGTTTCGCTTTGCTTCTGCGATTGGGAGTCAGCTGAGGCCATCGTATCGGCGGGTGACATCTGCTGCGCGACAGCCGCTTCTTCGTTCGCAAACCGACTCAAGTTGAAGGGTATTTTCTCGGCTGCGAGGTACATCAGCGAAGTCGGGTTTGACGAGTTCAAACAAGCGGTATTGGCTGATCCGATTAACCAACTCCAAAAACTATCGTTCATTGGGCCCATCACCAGCCGGCATCTGGCAAAAAACCTCGGGCTTGATATCGCGAAGCCTGACCGGCACCTGATCCGCTTGTCGGAGCGTCTTGGCTTTCGCAGCGCAGATCACCTCTGTCGAGAACTTGCAGCTACCACTGGCGAACAAGCAAAAGTAATTGATCTCATCGTCTGGCGCTACATCGCCGACAACCCTGAGCAATTGCATGTGCCGTTTGTGTAACTATTGCTCCGGCGGACAACTAGTGACTGTCGGATAGAGTACTTTGCTGGCTCCGCGAGTGACGGGACGGCGATGAACAGCGACCGAGCTACCTGGAGACGAAGAACTAGCAGACGTTGGCCGAATAAGTTCGAATGGCTGCAAGGGATCCAAAACGGACTTTCGTTCATATCCGCTTTCGGCCAGAAGCAGAAGTTTATGAGCGGCAACTCCACAGTTCTCTACTAACCTAGTTTATCGAAAGCAGCCGTTGCTTATCTGTCGATCTACACACTTATCAATACTGCGCCGTCTATCGCCAGAGACGCTGATTTCGGTTGAACTACCCTATAAGCCTGCGATCTTCCCTTATCCCTGCCTTCCCATCGGCGCCATTCATTTCCTCCTCGCATCCCCCCAGGCGACCTTCAGCACAGATTCGCTGCGGCCACTCCAACAAACAAATCGTCACAAGAGCCACACTGAATCGCTCAACAGATCTGCGCATGCCCGCAGCGCGTAGCGCGATAGATCAAGCACAGCGCCATGCTGCTCTGCTCTCCGCTCATTTGGCTGCATTGTGGGAAGGTCTTATTGAGCGAGCGGCCTACACGCAATGCATGCTCTTTCGTGAGTTGAACGACGGTTGCGGAGCATCGGCGGTACTACGTGCTCGGGGGCAGTCGATAGGGCAGAGGTTCTCACTTCTTTGCGTATCGAGATGTACGAGCTATATCGTAAAACCTAACTGTTGGGTTAAAATGAAAGTATGTACGCACAAAGGGCTGACAATTGCCGTCCTGACCAGGAATGAACATTGCCCGCCTCATGTGCATGCTGGTACCGCCGAGTGGGATGCGCGTTTCCTATTCAGCTTTTGGCACAACGGTGTCCGATTGTGGGATGTGGCGCCGGCGCGGAACGAGCCGAATGCTTCCACGCTGGAAGAGTTGCGCCAAGTGCTAAAGCTACCCGAGAACTTGTGCCGAGCGCGCGGACTCTGGTGGGTCAGCCGCCAGACGGTCTGCCTTGATAATCTGCAATGGGATATGGCGGAAGAAGAAGCGGTCAGTTCGAGGGAGCGCAGGCTCGGCGCATGCGACATCTTGTCGGCCCGGTTTGAGGCGCAGGGCTGCCGGACGGTATTGCAGTTGGCCGGACAGCCCGGTTTTTTGGAGATCGAGCTATGAAAACGATCAAGGCGCGGGAATACCGCGGGGAATACAGCGATGAGGTAGTGACTGACGGCGTGCTGGCAAGCGCCATCGCTGCTGGCCATCAGCGGCGGGCTACGCAATTGCACGCTAAGGGTGTCCGTTACTTGCCGGATTTCAAGGCTCTGGCGGTGAGCTTCGAGGATCAGACAGCCGTGTTGCTGCCAGTGGAGCGGTATGAGGAATTGGCCGGCTTGAGTGTGTCCGAGTTGGAGCGTATCGAAGTCGGCTATGGGGGCAGCGCACTTTGCCTGGCCGAACGTGACTTGCACGTCTCCATCGCCGGTCTCGTGTCGGCCAGCAAACCGTTGATGGAATTGGCTGCCACGGTGATTGCCGCGCGCAACGGCCGTCGCACCAGCGCCGCCAAGGCTCTGGCTGCGCGCGAGAATGGTCGCAAAGGCGGTCGGCCGCGCAAGTTAGCTGGCGCGGGTTAGCGAGATGCTTGGTTAGCTGCCCAAGGGCATCTGTCCGCAGAGCCGGTTCAAACCCGCTTCAAACCCGTTTCCCCCGATGCCCACTCATCTCCGCCCCGGCATCCCCCGGCAACCTCCGACACAACCCCACCGCCACCACCCCCAACAACCCCATCGCCACAAACGCCACACTGAAATCACTCAACTGCACCTGCTCATGTCCCAGCGCATACCGCGACAAATCGAGCACCAGCGCCGACAACCCCACCCCCAACGCCATACTGATCTGCTGATTGATACTAGCCAGCGCGGTAGCGGCGCTCATGCGGGCCTGGGGAATGTCGGCATAAACAATGGTGCCGTAGGCATTCATGTGCAAAGAGCGCACGAACCCGCCTATCAGCAGTAGAAGGTAGATCGCCACGACCGACCAACTAGGCCGGAAAGCGCCGCATAGCGCCAGCATGGTGGCCGATAACAGGCCGTTCCAGATCAGTACATTGCGGTAGCCGAAGGCGCGCAGGAAGGGTCTGGAGATGGCTTTCATGACGAGCCCGCCGACGGCGGAGGCGAAGGTGATGGCGCCGCTTTCGGCGGCGGAGAGGCCGAAGCCGAGCTGCAGCATGAGCGGCATGAGGAAGGGGAAGCCGCCGTAGGCGACGCGGTAGAGCAGGCCGCCGGTGAGCGCGACGTGGAAGGTGGGGATGCGCATTAGGCTGAAGTCGAGCAGGGGCGCGGGGTGGCGGCGACTGTGCCAGCGGTAGAGGGCGGCGCAGCCGGCCGCGGCGGCGAGCAGCAGGAAGGCGGTGGAGCGGGCGCCGCCGTGGCCGAGGTTTTCCAGGCCGACGACGAGGCTGGCCAGGCAGGCGCCCGATAGCACGAAACCGATGTAATCCAGCGGCGCGGTCGGGCCGTCGCTGGGGACGTTGGGGATGTGGCGAGTGACCATGACGATGCCGGCCAGGCCGATGGGGACGTTGATGTAGAAGATCCAGTGCCAGGAGAGGTAGGTGGTCAGGAAGCCGCCGATGAGCGGGCCGATGGCCGGGCCGACCATGGCCGGGAAGAGGACCCAGGACATGGCGGCGACGAGCTGGGATTTTTCTACGGAGCGCAGCAGCACCAGGCGGCCGACGGGCACCATGAGGGCGCCACTGGCGCCCTGCAGCAGGCGCGCGCCGATCAGCCACGGCAGGTTCTGGGCCAGGCCGCACAGGATGGAGCTGAGCACGAACAGGGCGATGGCGGCGCGGAAGGTGTTGCGCGTGCCGAAGCGGTCGGCCACTTTGCCGCTGAGCGGGATGAATACCGCCAGGCTTAGCACATAGGCGGTCATGGCGAAGTTCATGCGCACGGGGTCCGCGCCCAGGGATTCGGCCATGGCGGGCAGGGCGGTGGCGATGATGGTGGAGTCGAGCTGCTCCATGAAGAAGGCGCTGGCGACGATGAGGGCGACGAGGCGGTAGCTGCCTTGCGGCAGCGGGCTGGCGGTCATGGGGAGGAGTCTCTTGTGCGGGGCGTGCCGGTCGGGCCTGGCGATTTTAGTCTCCCGCGCCGGCCGCCGGGGTGCCGGCCGCGCCGCCCGCGCGCTGGCCCAGCGCCAGCACGTCGTCGATGAGCGCGCGCACGCAGGCGGGCAGGGCGTCGCGTTCGCGTACCAGTAGGCTGCGTTCGCGCACCGCCCAGGGCTCGTCCAGCGCGACGATGGCCAGGTCCATGGTGCGGCGGTGGCGCAGGGCCGCCGATTCGGGCGCCACGCCTATGCCGACGCCGGCTTCGATCATGCGGCACATGGCTTCGAAGCCCGAGACCTGGATGCGCAGGACCAGGTTCTGTTCTTTGACCTGTTCGCGCAGGAAGGCGAGCAGCGTGCTGCCGTCGTGCAGGCCGATGTGCGGGTAGCGCAGCGTGTCGGCCAGCCGGACCCGCTTGCGGCGCGCCAGCGGATGCCCGGCCGGCACGGCGAGCGCGAGCCGGTCGGTGCTGAAGTGCAGGCGCTGCAGGCCGGGCGCATCGACCGGGCCGGCGACGACGCCCAGGTCGGTCGAGCCGTCCATGACGCCGCGGATGATGTCGCGCGTCAGCCGCTCCTGCAGGTCGACGGTGACGCCCGGGCGCGCGGCGAGGTAGCGCGCCAGCACCCCGGGCATGAATTCGGTCACCGCGGTGGTGTTGGCGTAGATGCGGATGTGGCCGGTCGCGCCGGAACCGCCGTCGGCGAATTCGCTCTTGAGCAGATCGACCTGGCGCATGATCTGGCGCGCGTGTTCGAGCAGGCGGCGGCCGGCCAGCGTCAGCTCGATGCCGCGGCTGTTGCGATACAGCAGCCGGGCCGACAGCTGTGCCTCCAGCGCCTTGATGCGGGCGCTGGCGGCGGCCAGCGAGAGATGGGCCTGGCGCGCGCCCTGGGTCAGGCTGGGCGCTTCGGCCACGTGGATGAAGAGGCGCAGGTCGGCCAGGTCGAAGTGCATGGTGCGATCCGGGAGGTTCTTGGCGCGTAGGCGTTCGGTTTGGCAGAAGGAAGGTTACAGCAAATCAAAATTTACAGAAGGCGGGCGGAGGCGCATGCTTGCCCCATTGCCAACCACGAAAGCGCCCGCCGGCCTGGCCATGGGCACGGGCCCGACAGCATGAATAGCCCCGCGATAAGTCCCAGCGAATGGGAGGGCCGGACCGAGACCTCGGCCGACCAGATCAGCCATCAACTCGCACGCCGCATCGCGGCCACGCTGGGCCAGCCGGCGCCCGCCCCGGGCGAGGCGCTGCCCGAGCTATGGCATTGGGCCTATTTCCAGGATCCCGTGCCGGCCGCTGGGCTGGGTTCGGACGGTCATCCGGCGCGCGGCGGCTTTTTGCCTCCAGCCGAAGGGCGCCAGCGCATGTGGGCGGGCGGCCGGGTGGATTTCATCCGGCCGCTGGTGGTGGGGGAAGATGCCGAGCGCCGTTCCACCATCCAGTCCGTCTCGGAGAAGCAGGGCCGCACGGGTGGCTTGCTGTTCGTCACGGTCCGGCACGACATCGTCCAGCATGGGCAGCTTGCCGTGCGCGAGGAGCAGGACATCGTCTACCGCGAGCCCGCGCCGCCGCGAACCGCCGATGCCGAACCGCTGCCGCAGGCCGGCTGGTCGGAGACGGCCGTGCCCGATGCGACCCTGCTGTTCCGCTATTCGGCCGTGACTTTCAACGGCCACCGCATCCACTACGACTGGCCCTATGCCACCGGCGAAGAGGGCTATGCCGGCCTGGTGGTGCACGGACCCTTGATCGCCACGCTGCTGGTCTCGGCGTTCGTGCGCGCGAACCCCGGGCTGCGGCCCGCGCGCCTGGCTTATCGCGGCGTGCGCCCGGTGATTTGCCCCACGCCGTTCGAGGCGGCCGGCTGCCTGTCGGGCGAGGGGCGGGCACAATTGTGGGCCGCCAATGCGGATGGCGCGATCCAGCGCGCCGAACTGGACTACGTGGCGCGCTGACGCACGCCCGATCGACGGAGACGCCCGACGTGCAGCAAGCAGGCTATGACGATATCCGCGAAGGCGTGCGCGCCTTGTGCGCGCACTATGACGGCGCCTACTGGCGCAAGGTCGATGAGGCCCGAGGCTTTCCCGAGGCGTTCGTGCATGCGCTGACCGAGGCCGGCTGGCTGAGCGCGATGATTCCCGCCGAATACGGCGGCTCCGGCCTGGGCTTGTCCGAAGCCTCGGTGATCCTGGAGGAAATCAATCGCTGCGGCGGCAACTCGGGCACCGTCCACGGGCAGATGTACAACCTCTTCACGCTGGTGCGCAACGGTTCGGCCGCGCAGAAGGACTACTACCTGCCGCGTCTGGCCAGCGGCGAGTTGCGCCTGCAGTCCATGGGCGTGACCGAACCGACGACGGGCACCGATACCACGCGCATCAAGACCACGGCGGTGCGGCGCGGCGACCGCTACGTGATCAACGGCCAGAAGGTGTGGATCTCGCGCGTGCAGCACTCCGACCTGATGATCCTGCTGGCGCGCACCACGCCGCTGGTGGAAGTCGTCAAGAAGACCGAAGGCATGTCGATCTTCCTGGTGGACCTGCGCGAGGCGATCGGCCACGGCATGGAGGTGCGCCCCATCGCCAATATGGTCAACCACGAGACCAACGAACTCTTCTTCGACAACCTGGAGCTGCCGGCCGACAGCCTGATCGGCGAGGAAGGCAAGGGCTTTCGCTACATCCTCGACGGCCTGAACGCCGAACGCACGCTGATCGCCGCCGAGTGCATCGGCGACGGCCGCTGGTTCATCGAGAAAGCCACCGGCTACGCGCGCGAGCGGCAGGTATTCGGCCGTCCCATCGGCCAGAACCAGGGCGTGCAGTTTCCCATCGCCGAGGCGCACATCGAGGTGGAAGCGGCCGACCTGATGCGCTGGCGCGCCTGCGGCGAGTACGACGGCGGGCAGCCCGCCGGGGCCAGCGCCAACATGGCCAAGTACCTGGCGGCAAAGGCGTCGTGGGAGGCGGCCAACGTCTGCCTGCAGACCCATGGCGGCTTCGGCTTCGCGTGCGAGTACGACGTCGAGCGCAAATTCCGCGAGACGCGGCTCTACCAGGTCGCGCCGATTTCGACCAATCTCATTCTGTCCTACGTGGCCGAGCATTTGCTGGGGCTGCCTCGCTCTTTCTGAGCCGCGCGGGATGTCCGCGTTCCACCGTTGCCGCGATTGCGATTCCAGGACGATAGCGCCATGACCGCACCTGTTTCCTCTTCGCCCCGTCCTCTGGACGGCGTGACCGTCGTCAGCCTCGAGCACGCGATCGCGGCGCCGTTCTGCACGCGCCAGCTTGCCGACCTGGGGGCGCGGGTGATCAAGATCGAACGGCCCGGCAGCGGCGATTTCGCGCGCGGCTACGATGAACGCGTGCGCGGGTTGTCCTCGCACTTCGTCTGGACCAACCGCTCGAAGGAAAGCCTGGCGCTGGACCTGAAGCACGAAGGCGCGGGCGAGGTGCTGGGGCGCCTGCTTGCCCAGGCCGACGTGCTGGTGCAAAACCTGGCTCCGGGCGCGGCGGCCCGTCTGGGCTTGTCGTACGAGGCGCTGCGCGAGCGCTTTCCGCGTCTGATCGTGTGCGATATCTCCGGCTACGGCGACAGCGGACCCTATCGGGACAAGAAGGCCTACGACCTGTTGATCCAGAGCGAGGGCGGCTTCGTCTCCGTGACGGGCACCCCCGAAGAACCGTGCAAGGCGGGCGCCTCGGTGGCCGACATCTCGGCGGGCATGTATGCCTATTCGAACATCCTGGCCGCGTTGATGCTCCGGAATCGTACGGGAAAAGGCAGCCGCGTCGAGGTGTCCATGCTCGAGAGCATGGTCGAGTGGATGGGCTATCCCATGTATTACGCCTTCGACGGCGCGCCGCCTCCGCCGCGTGCCGCGGCGGCGCATGCCACCATTTATCCCTACGGGCCTTTTCCGGCCGGGGATGGCGGAGTCGTGATGCTGGGCCTACAGAACGAGCGCGAGTGGCAGGTGTTCTGCGCGGCCGTGCTGGAGCAGCCGGGGCTCGTCCGCGATGCACGGTTCGAGAGCAATTCGCGCCGCACCGCGCACCGGGCCGAATTGCGCCAGCTCATCGTCGAGGCCTTCGCCGGCATGCGCGCGGACGAGGTCATCGGGCGGCTGGAAGACGCCGGCATCGCCAACGCGCGGGTCAACGACATGGCGGGCGTCTGGGCACATCCGCAGTTGGCGGCGCGCGAAAGGTGGACCCAGGTGGACAGCCCGGTCGGGCCGCTGCCCGCGCTGCTGCCGCCGGGCGCCAGCAGCGCCTATGCGCCGCGCATGGACGCCGTGCCCGCATTGGGCGGCCATACCCGCACCGTGCTCGCCGCCCTGGGCTACGGCGATGCCGAGATCGACGCCTTGCAGGCGGCCGGCGTGGTCGCTTGATCCGAGCTGCCCGGAGAAAACAAACACCCCGCAGCCCCGGCGTGGCGCCGGGGCTGCGGGGTGCGAATAAGGCTGGCGGCGAAGGCGAAAACCGGCGCCGCGCCAGGCTGAATTACTTCAGCTTGGTTTCCTTGTAGTCCACGTGCTTGCGCGCGACCGGATCGAACTTCTTGATCAGCATCTTTTCCGGGGTGGTGCGCTTGTTCTTGGACGTGGTGTAGAAGTGCCCGGTGCCGGCGGTCGACTCGAGCTTGATCTTTTCGCGAATACCCTTGGCCATGGTGTGCTCCTGTGGATCCGGTGATTAAACGGCTTCGCCGCGGGCGCGCAGGTCGGCCAGGACGGACTCGATGCCGTTCTTGTCGATGGTGCGCAGGGCGTTGGTGCTGACGCGCAGGCGGACCCAGCGGTTTTCGCTTTCGACCCAGAACTTGCGATATTGCAGGTTCGGCAGGAAGCGGCGCTTGGTCTTGTTGTTGGCGTGGGAAACGTTGTTGCCCACGATCGGGCCTTTACCGGTAACTTGACATACTCGTGCCATGGCGACACCTCTTCTATTCTATTGCGTGAATTCGGGATACGGATCCGGGGTCGGCCGTGCCGTACGTACCCCGAGTTTCTAGCGTGTTTCTCTGGCGTGTTCGGCCATGGATGCCGCCTTGGCTGCGCACGAATACTTCAATGCGCCAAGGGTAACGCCGTAAAGCTCGCAAGAATAGCACGGGAAAGGGCGGTTTTTCAAGCCAAAGATGGCTTTGTCGACAGACGCGTTGCGCGGCGGCCGCGGCCCCCGGACGGGGAGGGCGCCGGCCCTTGCGCGATTTTCCCATGGGCTACAGCAGGCCGCGTTCGGCCAGCGAGGTGGTCCGTCCGCCCGCCACGATGATGTGATCCAGCAGCCGCACGTCCACCAGCGACAGCGCCCCGCGCACGTGGCGGGTCAGGTGTTCGTCGGCCTGGCTGGGGTCGGCGTTCCCGGAAGGGTGATTATGCGCCAGGATGACCGCCGCGGCATGGAGGCGCAGCGCGGCCCGCACGATCTCGCGCGGGTAGACCGCGGCCTGGCTGAGCGTGCCTTGCGACAGCATTTCGCTGGCGATGAGGCGGTTGCGGGCATCCAGGTAGAGCGCGAGGCAGCATTCGATGTGAAGGTGCGAGAGCGCGGTGGCGCAATAGCGCCGCACGTCGGCGGGGTTGCTCAGCGCGTCGCCCCGGCGCATGGTTTCGTCCAGCTCGCGCCGCGCCAGTTCCAGGATGGCCTGCAGCTGGCTGGCCTTGGCCGCGCCCAGGCCGGGCACGCGGCGCAGGTCGTCGCGCGAGGCCGCGAACAGCCCGCGCAGGCCGCCGAACTCCGCCAGCAGCCGCCGGCCCAGTTCGATCGCGTTGCAGCCGCGTGTGCCGGTGCGCAGCAGCACGGCGAGCAATTCGGCGTCGGTCAGCACCGCCGGTCCGTGGCGCAGCAGGCGTTCGCGCGGGCGTTCGTCGGGAGGCAGGGCGGTCTGTAAGGAAGTCGTGGCAGCGGGCATGGCGTCGAGGCAGGTAAAATCAGGTGTTTGCGCACAGCATCGACACGGTGACACATCTTGGCTTCCGCTTCTTCCTCCCCGCTTCAGGTTGTCCGTGAGGACTCCTACGTAACGCTGCACTACCGCATTTCGCTCGCATCGGGCGAGGGGGAGGGGCAGGTGTTCGTCGATACCTTCACCGGCCGCCCCGCCACGCTGCAACTCGGTTCCGGCCAGTGGGCGCCGGGCATGGAGCAGGAACTGGTCGGCCACGCCGAAGGCGAGACCTTTTCGTTCATGCTGGCGCCCGCCCAGGCCTACGGCGACCGCAATCCCGAGCTGATCCAGCGCATCACGCTGGCCATGCTGCGCGAACACGCCGGCGACGAGACCTTCGAGCCCGGCGACCTGGTGGAATTCGCCGCCCCCAACGGCGGCCGGTATTCGGGCGTGTTCAAGGAGCAGGGCGCCGACTACGCGCTGTTCGACTTCAACCACCCGCTGGCCGGCTCGGCCCTCAAGGTGGACGTCGCCTTGCTCGGAGTGCTGTGATGGCGCAGGCGCCCAAGGAAGTGGTCCTGGCGCAGCCGCGCGGATTCTGCGCCGGCGTGGACCGCGCGATCGATATCGTCGAGCGCGCCCTGGAGCTCTTCGGCGCGCCGATCTACGTGCGCCACGAGATCGTCCACAACCGCTACGTGGTCCAGGACCTGAAGACCAAGGGCGCCATCTTCATCAAGGAACTGGACGAGGCGCCGGCCGGATCGACCGTGGTGTTCTCGGCGCACGGCGTGCCCCGCTCGGTGCGCAGCGAGGCCGAGCGGCGCGGGCTGCAGGTGTTCGACGCCACCTGTCCCCTCGTCACCAAGGTCCACGTCGAGGTGTCCAAGATGCGCGCCGCGGGCAACGAGATCGTCATGATCGGCCACAAGGGCCATCCCGAGGTCGAAGGCACGCTGGGCCAGGCCGACGGCGGCATGTACCTGGTGGAAACGGTGGAAGACGTCGCGGCGCTGCAGGTCGCCGATCCGGACAAGCTCGCCTATGTCACCCAGACCACGCTGTCCGTCGACGATGCGGCGCAGGTGGCGGCGGCGCTCAAGGCGCGCTTTCCCGGCATCGCCGAGCCCAAGAAAAGCGACATCTGCTATGCCACGCAGAATCGCCAGGACGCCGTCAAGGTCATGGCGCCCGAGTGCGACCTCGTGCTGGTGGTGGGCAGCGTCAACAGCTCCAATTCCAACCGGCTGCGCGAAGTGGCCGAGCGCAAGGGCGTGCCCGCCTATCTGATCGACGGCGCTTCCGACATCGACCCGGCCTGGCTGGAAGGCCGCTCGCGCGTCGGCGTCACCGCCGGGGCTTCCGCGCCCGACGTCCTGGTGCAGCAGGTCATCGCCCGCCTGAAAGAGCTGGGCGCGGCCTCGGTGCGCACGCTCGCAGGTGCCGAAGAGGGCGTCGCCTTTCCGCTGCCCAAGGGCTTGTCGAGGAATGTCCGCCTCTAGGGCGGGGCCTCTCCAGAGGAGTCTCCATGCGTCTTCATAGCTACTTCCGCAGTTCCGCTTCCTATCGTGTGCGCATCGCGCTGGCCCTGAAGGGCCTGCCGTATGAATATGCTGCCGTCCATCTGCTCAAGGACGGCGGACAGCAATTGCAGCCGCAATTCCGCCAGCTCAGTCCCGACGCGCTGGTGCCCGTGCTGGAGGACGGCGGCCAGGCGCTGACGCAATCGCTGGCCATCATCGAATACCTGGAAGAAACCCACCCGGAGCCGGCCCTGCTGCCTGCCACGCCGGTCGAACGCGCCCGCGTGCGTGCGCTGGCCCTGGGCATCGCCTGCGACATCCATCCCCTCAACAACCTGCGCGTGCTGAAATACCTGAAAAAGCCGCTGGGCATCGAACAGGAAGGGCGCGACGAGTGGTATCGCCATTGGGTGCAGAGCGGGCTCGCGGCGCTCGAGCGCGCGCTGGCCGACTCGCCCCACACCGGCCTGTGCTGCCACGGCGACACACCCACCCTGGCCGACCTGTGCCTGGTCCCGCAGGTCTACAACGCGCGCCGCCTCAAGTCCGACCTGAGCGCCATGCCTACCGTGGTCCGCGTGGCGGATTACTGCGCGTCGCTGCCCGCGTTCGAGGCGGCGCACCCCGACAGGCAGCCGGATGCGGAGTGAGGCAGCCGCAGCTTGCCGGAAAGATTTGAATCTTGCCGGGAAATTTTGCTAGAATAGCGGGCTAGCTTGAACAGCAAGCCGCGCGGTTCGCGGAAAAAAGTTCAGGCGCAAGGTTTACGCCGGCATAGCTCAGTTGGTAGAGCAGCGCATTCGTAATGCGAAGGTCGGGGGTTCGACTCCTCTTGCCGGCACCAATACCCTAAACCCCCAACAGCCTCGTGTTGTTGGGGGTTTTGTTTTTCTAGTTGATTTGCATCAAGAGACTGTATCGGCGTTGTTCATGGCGAGCCCGGTTCGTGTCACGATAAGCAGACGCGATTAAGAATCAACAATCCTGGGATCGAGAGGGACTGCCAGCATGGGCGATACCTGTAGCATCTTGCTTGCCACCGACCTGAGTCCGCGCTGCGACCGGGCGCTGGACCGCGCCATTGCGATCGCGCGCCGGCGCCGCTGCAAGCTGGTCGTCCTGCATGTGATCGAAGAGCCCGCGCTCGCCGAGCGCCTGATGGCGCAGCGCAGCCGCGACGCCGATGCCGCCGGCGCCGAGCGTCTCTTGCGCGACATCGTCGGCGAGACCGACGTGCCCGTCGAACTCGTGCTGGAGTCCGGCAATCCGGTCGAGCGGATCCGCGAAACGGCGCGCGTGCGGCAATGCGACCTGATCGTGACCGGCACGGCGCGCCAGGAAACCCTGGGCCGCCTGCTGCTCGGTTCTACCGTCGAGAAGCTGGCGCGGGAATCGACCCTCCCCGTCCTGATCGTCAAGCAGCGGCCGCATCGCGCCTATGGCCAGGTGGTGGCCGCCTCGGATTTTTCGGAAGGCGCCCGCCAGGCGATGAATGCCGCGCGCGCTTTTTTTGCCGATGCGCAGCTCACCCTGCTGCACGCCTACCCGACGCTGCGGGCCGATCCGGACGCGGGCGAATTGGCGCAGGCGCGCAAGCAGGCCGAGCAGGCGGCCAACGCTTTCGTCGCCGGCAATGTTGCGCAGCTGTCACAATCGGTGCGGCTGGTCATGCAGCATGGCATGCCCGAGGCGGTGGTGCCCGAGTACGTGCGCGCCCACGGCGCGGACCTGCTGGTGGTGGGCACGCACGGCCATACGGGCCTGCTGCGCACGGCGCTGGGCAGCGTGGCCGAACGCCTGATCTATCTCACTCCGTGCGATGCGCTGATCGTCCGGACCGTTTAGGCCGCGGCGATAGATGCGGCGCGCCGACCGTCTTAACTGCGAATCACTCGCATTTGTGATATCGTGACGGTCGTTATTGGTCAGCAACGCGATTCATCCGAATGAGTGCCACCTCGCATTGGAATACGCCGGCCTCCGCCAGGCTGCGCGTTTGCGCTGGCGCGGCGGTGGTCATCTTGCATGCGGCGGTGGTGGGCGCCATCCTGATCGTCAAGTCCGAGCCCCAGCCGGTCAAGCCGGTCGAGACCGTAGAGGTCAGGTTCGTCGAAATCGCTCCTCAGGTCCAGGTGGCGGCCGCGCCGCCCGCTCCCACGCCTCCCGCACCCAAGCCCGAACCTCCCAAGCCTGAGCCCCCCAAGCCCAAACCCCAGCCTAAACCGAAGCCCAAGCCACCGCCCAAGCCGGTTCCGGCCCCGCCCGAGCCCGCGCCGCCGTCCGAGACCGCGATCTCCGATCCCGTTCCGGAACCCGAGCCAGCGCCCGCGCCGGCTCCGGCCTCGTCTGCGCAGGCCAGCGGCAAGCCCGACGCTTCCGAGCGCACCGCCTCGCCGCAGGCGCCGGTGTCCTCCGAGCCCAAGCTGGTCGGCCGCATCGAGTACCTGGGCGATCCGCCCATGCCCGACTACCCCCGCACGTCCAAGCGGCTGGGCGAACAAGGCAAGGTCCTGGTGCGCCTGCTGATCAACACCAGCGGGCGGGTCGACCAGGCATCGCTGGAAAAATCCTCCGGCTTCTCGCGCCTGGACGATGCGGCCCTCGAGGCCGCCAGGCGCGGACGTTTCAAACCCTATACCGAGAACGGCGTGGCGATCGCCGCCATTGCGATCGTTCCGTTCGATTTCACCCTCAGGAACTGACATGAATGAACTCCCGAGCCTGGGCTTTGCGCACTTCATCTACCAGACCGACGCGCTGGGCAAGGTGCTCTTCGCCATCCTGGTGCTGATGTCGCTGGCGACCTGGTACCTGATCATCGTCAAGGCCATTGCGAACATGCGTTCGCGCCGGCAGGGCGAGACTTTCCTCCAGCACTTCTGGAACGCCACCTCGCTCGAGGCGGTCGACCGCGAGATCACCACGCACGGGGCCAACGATCCCTTTTCGCACTTGACCAGCCATGCCATGTACGCTCGCCAGCACCATGCCAAGTTCGGCGTGGCCAAGCTGGAAGAGGCCGGCTCGCAGGCCGATTTCGTCACGCGCACGATGCGCAAGGTGATCGACGAGGAAACCTCCAAGCTCGAGAACGGCCTGACGGTGCTGGCCTCGGTCGGCTCGACCGCGCCCTTCGTCGGCCTGTTCGGCACGGTGTGGGGCGTCTACCACGCACTGGTGGCCATCGGCCAGGGCGGCGGCGCGACCATCGACCGCATCGCCGGCCCGGTGGGCGAGGCGCTGATCATGACCGGCCTGGGCCTGGCCGTGGCCATCCCGGCCGTGCTGGCCTACAACTTCTTCACCCGCAGCAACCGCGTGCTGCTCGCCCGCCTGGACGCTTTCGCGCACGACTTGTTCGCGTTCCTGACCACCGGCCAGCAGATCGTGACCGACGGCAACGTGCGGGCGCTCAAGGGCAAGGCCGCCGAATAAGGCGTAAGGAGTCTTCCATGGCTTTTGGCAGTTTCAACAGCGGCGCAGGAGCCGGAGCGCCGCAGTCCGAGATCAACATGGTGCCGCTCATCGACGTGATGCTGGTGCTGCTGGTGATCTTCATCATCACGGCGCCGCTGCTGTCGCATGCCGTGCGCATCGACGTCCCGCAGGCGACCTCTGCGCCGGTCGACAACGATCCGGCCAAGATCGACCTCGCTATCGACGCCGAAGGCAAAGTGTTCTGGAACGATGCGCCCGTCCTGCTCGAAGACCTGCCCGACCGTTTCGCCAGCGCCTCCAAGCAGGAACCGCAGCCGGAACTGCACCTGCGCGCCGACAAGGCCACGCGCTACGAAGTGCTCGCGCAGATCATGGCCGACGCCTCCCGCACCGGCCTGAAACGCATCGGTTTCGTCAGCACGCCGGAAGGTAATTCCCCCCCTGCGCGCTAACGCGCGCGCCCCAGGGGGCGAAGCGGGTGGACCGGCAGAGCCGGATCCACCGCTTCCCGGGTCTGTAAAAGGGCGGCTTGTTGGGGTTTCGTATACTCTAGCAATCTCCGTCCATTGGAGCGCCGGTTCCCCCGGCGCTTTGTCGCATGCGTGTATTGGTTGTCGAAGACGATGCCACCCTGGGTGGCGCCCTGACCGAGTTCCTGGGCGACCAGGGTTATGCCGTCGATCACGTCTCCAGCGGCGAGCGCGCCTCGGCCGCCTTGTCCAGCCAGACCTACGACCTGGTCCTGCTCGACTTGAATCTGCCGGGCGAAGACGGGCTGACCGTGCTGCGGCGGCTGCGCGCCAATGAGAACGCCGTGCCGGTGCTGATCCTGACGGCGCGCGACGCGCTGGAAGACCGGGTGGCCGGCCTGGACGCCGGAGCCGACGACTACGTCACCAAGCCGTTCGAGCTGCCCGAACTGGCGGCGCGCGTGCGCGCGCTGATCCGGCGCCGCGCCGGCCAGGTCAGCCCGGTCATGGAGGTGGGCGCGCTCAGCTTCGATACCGTGGGCCGCGAGCTGCGCGTCTATGGCGAACGGGTATCGCTGTCGGTGCGCGAACTGTCCGTGCTCGAGATGCTGATGGTTCGCGCCGGTAGGGTGGTGACCAAGCGCCAGATCGTCAATTCGTTGTCGGCCTGGGACGCCGATTTCAGCGAAAACGCCGTCGAGGTGTATATCTACCGCCTGCGCAAGCGGCTGGAGAAAGCCGGCGTCAGCATCCAGACGGTGCGCGGCTTCGGATATCTCCTCGAGTCCGATGCCGCAGCGTGAGGCATCGCCGGGCCAGGCGGGGCGGGTCTTGCACCGGCGTTCGCTGGCCTGGCACCTGCTGATCAGGCTGCTGCCCGCGGTATTGCTGCTGGCGGCGATGGACAGCGTGGTCACGTTCGTGCTCACGCGCAAGCTCAACAATCACTCCCACGACCGCGCGCTGATTGACATGACGCGCGCGCTGGCGCACCAGGTCGTCATGACGCCGCAGGGCCCGCAGCTCGACCCTTCCTGGAATACCACGCGCTTTCTGACCATGGATCCGGAAGAGCGCACCTATTTCCGCATCAGCGTGGATGGCCAGGTGATCGCCGGACGCGCCGACCTGGGGCCGCCGCCCGCGATGCCCGAACCCGACGAAACCGACGAGGAAGAGGCGGATGCGCCCGCCAGCCTGCTCGACCGCATCGGCAAGGCGGTGCCGACCATCTACGACGCGGTGGTGGAGGAACTGCCGGTACGCGCCGTCGCGCTGGATTTCAGCTTCGAGGACTACGCGGTCGAGGTGGCGATGGGAGAAACGCTCAATACCCGCAACCGTTTCGTCGACGAGGTCCTGTCGGTCCTGGTCGCCGGCCAGCTGCTGCTGATCGTGCTGCTCGGCTTCGTGATCGTGGCCGCGGTGCGCTCGGGGCTGGAGTCGGTCAGCAAATTGTCCGATGAAATCGAAAGCCGCAGTATCGACGACCTGCAGCCCATTGGCGGCGAAGACGTGCCCAGCGAATTGACGCTGCTGATCGCCAAGACCAACTCGCTGCTGGCGCGCGTAGGCCAGGCGGTGGCCGCGCAGCGCCGCTTCATCGGCCACGCGGCCCATCAACTGCGTACGCCGCTCAGCGGCCTGAAGCTCGAATCGGAGCTGATGCTGGCGCGGCCGCTGCCCGACGACGTGCGCCAGCGCGCCGAACGTATCAAGGCCGCCACCGACCGCATGATCCGGCTGGGCGAGCAATTGCTGGTGCTGGCGCGGATCGAGGCCAACGTCCGCCCGCGCGATGCCTTTACGCGCCTGGACCTGACCGAGCTGACCCGGGAAAGCGGCGCGCAATGGGTGCCTGCGGCCCGCCATGCCAACGTGGACATCGTGCTGGTGGCGCCCGATGATCCGGTGTGGGTCGACGGCGACGTCGTGCTGCTGGAACAACTGCTGGGCAACTTGGTCGACAATGCCATCCGCTACCTGGGCCGTCCCGGCCAGATCGTGCTGCGCGTGATCGATTCGCCGCCCAGCCTGGTGGTGGAAGACGACGGCCCGGGAATCCACGCGGAAGACCGTGCCCGGGTCTTCGATGCGTTCTACCGCGCCAAGGATTCGCTGGTGGGCGGATCGGGACTGGGCCTGGCCATCGTCAAGGAAATCGCCGAAGCGCACGGAGCCCACTGGGACCTGCGCAGCCGGCCGGAATTCGGCGGCACCCGGATCAGCCTCGTGTTCCCCGGGCCGCGCATAGGCGCGGACCTGAGCCGCTTCCGCCACCTCCGCGACGGCGCGGTCTGGTAACGCCCCGGCCCGGCCTAGGGTACGACGGCGCTCTTGAAGTAGGGCACCGCGATGCCGACGATGCGCTCGGTGGGGCCGGACAGCACGCTGAGCGTCAGCCACAGCACGGCCAGCCCGGCCAGCAGCGTCACGGCAAAGCCCAGGTTGAAGATGTTGAGCTGCGGGGCGCTGCGCGAAACGAAGCCGAGCGCGATATTGATCGACAGAATCGCCGCGAGCACCGGCAGCGCGATCTGCAGGCCGCTGGCGAACATGACGGCGCCCAGGTCGGCCAGCCGCATCCAATCCAGGTTGTCCAGCGGATGCGGCGAGATCGGAATGATGCGGAAGCTCTCGCCCAGCGCCAGCAACAGGGTCAGGTGGCCGTCGGTGGACAGGAAGGCGAGCATGGCGCACAGCATGAAGAAAGTGCCCAGCAAGGGCGAGGGCGCGCCGCGCTGCGGATCGAGGAACGAGGCGAAGCCCAGCCCCATCTGCAGGCCGACGAGGTCGCCGGCCAGTTCGAAGGCGGCGAAGACGGCGCGCAGGCCGAAGCCCATGGCCGCGCCGACGATGATCTGCTGCAACAGCAGCAGCATGCCGGCGGCGGAAAACGCATCGACCGGCTGGGCCGGAATGCCGGGGGCCACCAGCAGCGAGATCAGCAGCGCCAGTCCTATCTTGACGCGCTGCGGCACCGCGCGGTGGCCGAACACCGGCGCGGTCTGGATGAGCGCCAGCGTGCGCACGAACGGCCACAGCAAGGCGGCGATTGCCGCATGCACCTGGGCGTCGGTCACGCTGAGCATGGCAGGGCTCCTTTTAGCGTGAACAGGCCCTAGCCCAGCATGAAGGGGATGTTCTCGAACAGGCGCCGGATGTAATCCGTCATCATCGACAGCATCCAGGGGCCGGCGATCAGCGCCGCCGCGAAGATCGCCACCAGCTTGGGCACGAACGAGAGCGTCATCTCGTTGATTTGCGTCGCGGCCTGCAGGACGCTGATGACCAGCCCGACGGCGAGCGCCGACAGCAGCAGCGGCGCGGCCAGGTAGATGGCAATTTGCACGGCCTCTTGGGCCAAGGGCATTGGAGTCATCGGCCCCCTCCTACGCGCTTCGCGCGCCCTCCAGGGGGCGATGCGGGCGGACCGGCAAAGCCGGATCCGCCGCATCCTGGGGTCGAGCCGGGATGTGGTGGCGAGCGGTAGCAATGAAGGAAGGAATCGGGAAGCATTATCTGAAGCTGGCCACCAGGCTGGCGATGAGGAGGTTCCAGCCGTCGGCCATGACGAAGAGCATGAGCTTGAAGGGCAGCGAGATCAGGACGGGTGAGAGCATCATCATGCCCATGGACATCAGGACGCTGGAGACCACCAGGTCGATGACCAGGAACGGCAGGAACACCATGAAGCCGATCTGGAAGGCGGTCTTGAGTTCGCTGGTGGCGAAGGCGGGCACGACGACGCGCAGCGGCAGCTGGGCGGGCTCGGAGACGGCGGGAGTCTCGGCCAGGCGCATGAACAGGGCCAGGTCGGATTCGCGCGTCTGCCTGAGCATGAACTCCTTGAGCGGCGCCTGGGC
This sequence comes from Pigmentiphaga humi, assembly GCF_900606115.1. Classification (GTDB taxonomy): domain Bacteria; phylum Pseudomonadota; class Gammaproteobacteria; order Burkholderiales; family Burkholderiaceae_B; genus Pigmentiphaga; species Pigmentiphaga humi. The sequence continues at coordinate 194,818 of NZ_UWPJ01000016.1, read as the reverse complement.
CTTGTCCAGGGCCTGCGGGAAATCGAGTTCCTGGCGGTCGAAGGGCTGGTAGGCTTCGGTATAGACGCGGTCGAAGGTGGGCGTCATGATGAAGAAGGTCATGAACAGCGCCAGGCCGACCAGCACCATGTTGGGCGGCGAGCCCTGCAGACCGAGCGCGCTGCGCAGCAGCGACAGCACGATGATGATGCGGGTGAAGCCCGTCATCATCAGCAGCACCGCGGGCAGGAAGCTCAGCGCCGACAGCACCATCAGCGTCTGCAGCGACAGCGACCAGGTCGTGCCGCCGCCGGGCGAAGGCGACGCGGTCAGCGCGGGAATGCCGGCCTGCTGGGCGTGCGCCTGGGCCACGGCCAGCAACAGCAGCACGAGCGCGGCCAGCGCGTGGAGCGAACGGCGCATCATGGCTTGCCGAAGCGCGCCAGCAGCGCGCGGAAATCGGGGCGTGCCGCGTCGGCTGGGCCGTCGGCCGGCGCGTCGTCTTCCTGGCGGGGCAGCACGGCGAGCTGGCGCACGTTGCCGGATGCGACGCCGGTGACGATCCAGGTGTCGCCGATCTCGACCAGCACGATGCGTTCGCGCGCTCCGACCATCAACTGGCCGCGCACGCGCAAGGGATTGGAGGCGCCGCCCTGGGGCCGCTGCACGCGCCGCAGCACCCAGGCGCACGCGACGATCAGCGCCAGCACGGCAATCAGCGCCAGCACGGTCTGGGCGTAGGAAGTGGAAGACATCATGCGGCGGATCAGCGGTTCAGGCGGCGCAGCCGTTCGGAGGGGGTGACGATGTCGGTGAGCCGGATGCCGAACTTGTCATTGACCACGACCACTTCGCCTTGCGCGATCAGGCAGCCGTTGACCAGCACGTCCATGGGCTCGCCCGCCATGCCGTCCAGCTCCACCACCGAGCCCTGCGCCAGTTGGAGGATCTGCTTGATGGGGATGCGCGTGCGTCCCAGTTCCACGGTCAGGGTGACCGGGATGTCCATGATGATTTCGATGTCGTTGGCCATCTTGGGCGGCGCGGCGGCGCTGCCGCTGAACGACTCGAACAATTCGTCGGCGGGGCGGGCGGCGTCGGCCTGGGCCCGCGATTGCTCGGCGAGCGCGGCGGCCCAGTCGTCCTCGGCGGGCTCGGACGGGCGCTCAGGATCCGCTTGCATTCTCATCTCCTAGATTGTTTTCCGATTGCAGCGTGGCCAGCACCTTGCCGATGCGGATCGCGTATTGCCCGTTGCTCGTGCCGACCTTGCAGTCGAAAATGGGGACGCCGTCCACATAGGCAGGCAGCATCGGCGCGATGTCCAGGGGGATGACGTCGCCTTCTTTCATATTGAGCAGGTCGCGCAGGACCAGTTCGGTCTCGCCCAGGTTGACGACCATTTCGACGTCGGCCAGCTGGATCTGCTTGGAGAGCATGCGCAGCCAGCGCTTGTCGGGCTCCATCTGGTCGCCCTGGACCGGACTGTACAGCGCATCGCGGATGGGCTCCACCGAGGCGTACGGAAAACAGATGTGAAGTTCGCCGCCCGACGAGCCGAACTCGATCGAGAAGCTCGAGCAGACGACGATCTCGGACGGCGTGGCGATATTGGCGAACTGCGTGTGCATTTCGGCGCGCTGGTACTCGAAATGCATGGGGTGGACCGCGGCCCAGGCCTTGGCGTATTCGTCCAGCACGACGCTCAGCATGCGCTGGATGATGCGCTGCTCGGTGGGCGTGAAATCGCGCCCTTCCACGCGCGTATGGAAGCGGCCGTCGCCGCCGAACAGGTTGTCGATGACGGCGAACACCAGGCGCGGCTCGAAAATGAACAGCGCATTGCCGCGCAGCGGCTTGAGCGACACGATGTTCAGGTTGGTCGGGACCACCAGGTTGCGCAGGAACTCGCTGTACTTGACGAGCTTGACCGGCCCGACCGAGATCTCGGGGTTGCGCCGCAGGAAATTGAACAGCCCGGCCCGCAGCAGCCGGCCGAAGCGGTCGTGGATGATCTCCAGCGACGGCATGCGGCCGCGGACGATGCGCTCCTGCTTGGCGAGGTTGTACGGGCGTATGCCCCCCTCCGGCTCGTCGTCCTGCGGGCGTTCGTCCTGTTCGCCCGTGACGCCGCGCAACAGGGCGTCGACTTCGTCCTGGGAAAGGAATTCACCGGCCATGGGCGTTCCGGGCGGGGGCGGCTGGATGCGTCATCGACGTCGAGGCACCGGCTTCACTGGATGACGAAGCCGGAGAAATGCGCGGCATAGATGCCGGACTGGTACTCGGGCGCGATGTATTTGCGGGCGATGTCCACGATCTGCACGGCTAGGCGCTGCTTGCCCTGCAGCGTGCCGAGCTCGTCCACGGTCTTGGAGGTCAGCAGCATCAGGATCTCGCTGCGTACCGGCGGAATCACGGCATTGAAGGCGGCCGCGGTTTTGGCGTCGCCGAGTTCGAGCACCACGCCGACCTGGACGAAGCGGTCGCGGTCGCGCTCGGCCAGGTTGGCCGTGAACATTTCCAGCGCGCTGAAGACGTGCTTGCCCGCGTTGGATAGCGGCGGGGGCGCCGGCTCGGCGACTTGTTCCTGTTCGGAAGAGGGGCCGCCCGCATAGCCATAGCTCTCGAAGCTGGCGAGCTGCTTGTTGTGGATCAGCAGCATGGCGGCCATGCCGGCGATCACGATCAGCAGGACCAGCCCACCGAGGACGATGAGCCAGGTCCTGGTGCGCTTGACGGGAATGGCGGCCTCGGCCATGAACGACTTCTCCGGAAACTTGAAAAAGGATGGGCAAGCCATCCCCGGTGTGGATTATCGATGGAAGTAACGGCAGCGATCGGTGGAAAAACAGGGGAAATCGGGCGGTTACCCGTGCAAGCGCCGATTTGCCGGTACGGCGCGATGCCGCGCGGAGGGTGCCGCGGGCGGGCTTTAGGCGTAGGCGTCGAGCAGCCGGTCGCCGGAGCGCCGCGGGATTTGGGCCTCCACGGAGGAAGCGGCCGAGGCGTGTCCTGCCGCTGCGCCGTCGCCGGACGCCCCCCGGGCGGACCGCCCGGCCGGCTCATCGAATTGCCGGGCCTGGCTGAAACCCTGTTGCTCGCTGCCCACGGAGGCCTGGCCCAGGCTCAGACCGCCGGCCTGGAGCGCGTCCTTCAGGCCGGGCAGGGCGCTTTCCAGCGCCTGCCTGGTCGCCTCGTGGTTGCTGCCGAACGCGACGTTGGCAATGTCGCCGTCCAGCCGCAGGTGAATGGTGATGGGGCCCAATGCGTCCGGGTCGACGCGCAACTGCGCAGCCTGCAGATTGCCCGCCGCCATCCAGCGCAGCGCGCCGTCGATGCGCTCCTGCAGCGCGCCCTGCTGCAGCGGCGTGGGCGCGCCCGGTGCGCTCGGCAGGTCGATGCGCGGGGAGCTTGCGTGCGTGTGCGCGATGCCGTTCACGGGGACCGTGGCCGTATCCTGCAGCACGCCGGGAGCGGGGCGGGGCTCGGCGGCGGGGGCCGCCTGCGCCGCACCCGGCACGGCTGGCGCGGCTGGAACGGCAGACGCGCGTTCGCTGGCCGGGGCGGGCTGCCTGGATGCCGGCTCGACATCGTCCGAGCGCGCGGCCACGGCCTTGGCCGCGTTGCCGGCTCCGCGCGGCGGCGTGATGCCGGCGGCCAGGCCGGGCTGGGGAGCCGCGCCTTGGACCGGCCCGGCCTGGGCGGCATCGGTCGAGGCCAGGTCGACAGGCTGGCTCGCCGCCGGATCGGACGGCAGCAGCGCGTCCGCGGCCTCGCCATCGGCAGCGGGCTCCAGGCCTGCGGCAGACGTTCCTGGAGGCACGGCGGCCGGTACGTAGGCGGCCCACTGCGCGAGCCACTCCATGCCTGCCGGCGCATCCTGTCCGTCTTCGCCGGCAGGGCGGTCTTGCGGGTCTTGCCCGTCCGCGGCAGACGCCTGCTCCCGCCGCTCCGCGGCAGGCTGGCGTGCCCGGCCGGCGTCGGCCAGGGCCTTGTCGAAGCCGTTCGCGCCATCGTCCCGTCCGGGAGGTGCTGGCTGGGCAGCCGGTAGGACCGGAGAGGCGGGCACGGCCGCCTGGGTGGAAGGCAGGGCGCTCACAGTGCGTATCCCGTGGCGGGTCCGAAGCTGCGGCGCGCCGCGAATTCGTCCACCTGCTTCTGCAGCAGCTTGGCCTGCGCCGCGTCCTGGCGCTGGGCTTCCCGCTGGGCGAGGATCTCCAGCGACTTGAGTTTGCGTTCCTCTTCGAAGAAGGCCGCGCGCGTGGCGTTCAAGTGCTGTTCGCAGCGCGCCACCTCCTGATTCTGCTGCTCGACGGCATCGCTCAACTGCCGGATGAAGCGGGTGTAGTTGCCGATCAGCGTTCCGTCCAGCCCCGCGCCGGCCTGGTCGCGCATGCGGGTTTCGTAGTCGGCCCGGTAGTTCTCGATCAGCGTGAGCCGTTCGCGGGCGTGCGAGTGCGCGGCGGCGGCCTGGGCGAATTCCTGGGCGGCCTTGTTCTTGCGGCCTTGCGCCAGGTCGATCAGCGTGGAGAGCGTCGCGGAGGAGGTCATGGTGGAGAGTTTCCGGGCATGTCGGTCAGGCCGCCGCATCGAAATGTTCGGCGATGGCGGTCATCTGGGCCAGGCTGTCGGCGAAGGGGGCGCGGGCCTGCATGTCCTGCTGCAGGAACTGGCCGATCGCGCCGTGCGCGGCGATCGCCTGGTCGAGTTCGCGGTCGGATCCGGGCACGTAGGCACCCACCTGGATCAGGTCGCGGGAGCGCTGGTAGCGCGAGAACAGTTTCTTGACGGTGCGGGCATGCCGCTGCTGGGCGGCATCGACGATGTTGTGCATGGCCCGCGAGATCGATTGTTCGATGTCGATGGCCGGGTAGTGGCCGGTGTCGGCCAGGGCGCGGTTGAGCACGATGTGGCCGTCCAGGATGGCGCGCGCCGAATCGGCGATGGGGTCTTGCTGGTCGTCGCCTTCGGTCAGCACGGTATAGAAGGCGGTGATCGACCCCGCGCCATGGGTGCCGTTGCCGGCGCGCTCGACCAGGGCCGGCAGCTTGGCGAAGACCGAGGGCGGATAGCCCTTGGTGGCGGGCGGCTCGCCGATGGCGAGCGCGATCTCGCGCTGGGCCATCGCATAGCGCGTGAGCGAATCCATGATCAGCAGCACGTTCTTGCCCTGGTCGCGGAAATGCTCGGCCAGCACGGTGGCGTAGGCTGCGCCCTGCAGGCGCATCAGCGGCGCGGCGTCGGCCGGCGCCGCGACCACCACGGAACGGGCCAGGCCTTCGGGACCGAGGATGTGGTCGATGAATTCCTTGACCTCGCGGCCGCGCTCGCCGATGAGCCCGACCACGGTGACGTCCGCTTCCGTGTAGCGGGCCATCATGCCCAGCAGCACGCTCTTGCCCACGCCCGAGCCGGCGAACAGGCCCATGCGCTGGCCCCGGCCCACGGTGAGCATGGCATTGATGGCGCGCACGCCCACGTCCAGCGGGCGCTCGATGGGCTGGCGCTCGATCGGATTGATCGGGCGTGCGGCCAGCGGCGCGCGCTGGGCGGCGGGGATGGGGCCGAGGCGGTCGAGCGGGCGGCCCGCGCCATCGACCACCCGGCCCAGCAGCGCGTCGCCCACCGGCAGCTGCTTGGTGACCTCCTCGAGCGTGTCCGGCGCCTCGGCCGCTCCGGCGCCGGGCGCATAGACCGGCGCGGGGCGCTGGGTATCCAGCGGCATGACCAGCGAACCGGCGGTCAGGCCGTGGATCTCGGTCGAGGGCATCAGGAACAGGCGCTCGCCGTTGAAGCCGACGACTTCGGCTTCGGCTTCGCGGTCGCCGCCCTGGACGATGCGGCAGGTGCTGCCCACGGGCAGTTTCAGGCCGACCGCTTCCATGACCAGGCCGGCCACGCGCGTGAGCCGGCCCGAGACGGCCGCCGGCTGCACCGACCGCACCCGGGCGGTGCAGTCGGCGACGAAGCGGGTCAGCGCGGCGGACGGCTCATGCATGGGCGTCGTCCCAGGGGGCGTCCTGGCCCAGCGCGGCCAGGGTGCGCTTCCAGCGGGTCGGGAGCGTGGCGTCGATGTCGGACTGCTGCGTGGCGATGCGGCAGCCGCCGGGGGCCATGGCGCTGTCTTCGACGATTTTCCACTGGCCGAGCTCGAGTTCTTCGCCCAGGTGGGCGCGCACCAGCTGGACGTCGGCGGGATGCAGCAGCAACTGGCGGCCGGTCTCGCCGCCGGTCAACTGGTCGAAGGCGTCGCGCACGACCGCCAGCACGGCATGGGATTCCTGCGCCAGTTCGCGCCGTATCACCTGGCGCGCGATCTCGACCGCGAGATCGATCAGGCGCGGCGCCAGTTCGGTTTCGAAGCGCGCGAACACGTCCGACGCGGCCAGGGCCGCCTGGCGCAACTGTTCCGCTTCGCGCCGCGCGGCGGCGCTGCCCTGGTCGTAGCCCGCGGCATAGCCTTCGTCGAAGGCCGCGGTCTTGATGCGTTCGACCTCTGCCGGGTCCACGGCGGGCTGCGGTTCGGCGGGCCCGGCGGCCGGGGCGGCCTGCGTGGCGGCCTGGGCCGTGACCGCTTCGCGCGCGCGCCGCTCGGCCTCCTGTTGCGCCGCAGCCAGGGCCTGCTGGATCGCGCGCTTTTCTTCCTCGGTCTGCGGCCGCAGGCGCGGCGCCCCCTGCGGCATGCCCGCGGCGAAGCTCTCCAGCTTCCATACCGGCAGGTGGCGGCCTTCCTCGGCCGGCACGATGCGGCGCGGCGCGGGCTGCTGTTCAGACATACTGGTCCTCGCCCATGCCGTTGATCGCCATGTCGCCGGTCTCGATCAGGCGGCGGGCGATCTTCAGGATTTCCTTTTGCTGCAGTTCGACTTCGGAAATCCGCACCGGTCCGCGCGCCTCCAGGTCGTCGCGCAATTGCAGCGACGCGCGCGAGGGCATGCAGCGGAATACTTTCTCGCGCAGTTCCGCGCTCGCGCCCTTGAGCGCCAGGATGAGCGTTTCCGGCGTGATCTCGCGCAGCAGCGTCTGCATGCCCTGGTCGTCGGCGTCGATCAGGTTCTCGAACGAGAACATCTCGTCGATGATGCGCTGCGCCAGGTCGCCGTCGGTCTGCCTGACCACGTCGAGGATCTGGTGTTCCGACGAGGATCCGACGAAGTTCAGGATCTCGGCGGCGGTCCTGATGCCGCCGAGCTTGCGGCGCTTGATCTGTTCGTTGCCGGACAGCATCTTGAGCAGGACGTCGTTGAGTTCGCGCAGCGCCGCGGGCTGGATGCCGTCGAGCGTGGCGATGCGCAGCAGGACGTCGCCGCGCACCCGGTCCGGCAGGTAGTTGAGCACCGCGGCGGCCTGGTCCGCTTCCAGGTGCACCAGGATGGAGGCGATGATCTGCGGGTGTTCGTGGCGGATCAGTTCGCCCACGCTGCCCGGGTCCATCCATTTCAGGCTCTCGATGCCCGAGGTGTCGCCGGTGTGCAGGATGCGGTCGAGCAGGAAGCCGGCCTTGTCCGCGCCCAGCGCGCGCGTCAGCACGTTGCGCAGGTAGGCGTCGGCATCGGCCCCCAGTCCGGTATGGCTGCCGATGTCGGCCTCGAAGCGCTCCAGCACCAGTGTCATCTCCTCGCGGACGATCCCCTGCATGCCGGCCATCGAGGTGCCGAGTTTCTGCACTTCGCGCGGCGACAGATACTTGAGCACCTGCGCGGCTTCCTCCTCGCCCAGGGACAGCAGCAGGATGGCGCCGTCGATGACGCCTTGTTCCGGATCGTTATTAGCCACGTGGATGGATCATCGCGAAAGGCCTGCTCAGACGTTCTGGCCGTCGTTGATCCACTGCCGGATCACGTTGGCGACGACTTGCGGGTTGCCGCGGGCGAACTGGCGGACACGTTCCAGCGGATCTTCCTGCGGCGGTGCGCCGGCAGTCTCGGCCTCGGCGGCGGCCATGAGCGGCGCACCGGCCGGGAAAGCCGGCTCCAGCGGCGGCTGCGGCGCCGTCATCTGCTTGATGGCGGGCCGGATCACGCCGATGATCAGGTACAGCACCGCCAGCGCCACCACCAGGGCGACGCCGATGCCGCGCGCCAGGTCGATGAATTCCGGCTGCTTCCAGAAGGCCGGCTCGGGCACGGCCTCGGCGCTGCTTTCATTGAACGGGATGCTGATGACCGACACCGAATCGCGGCGCTGCGGATCGAAGCCCACGGCGTCGTTGACCAGCGCCTTGATCTGCGCGAGCTCGGCCTCGCTGAGCGGGGCGGTGACGGTCTCGCCCTTGACCACGCTGGTGCGGTGGTTGACCACCACCGCGGCGGACAGGCGCTTGATGCGGCCGACCGGCTCGCGCACGTAGCGCACCGTCTTGTCCAGCTCGTAGTTGGTGGTGTCGGCGCGCCGCAGATTCTGCGCCGCCTCGCGATTGCCGGTGGCCGCGGCCGTGGGATTGGTCGCCGCGTTGCCCGTGACGGGCGCGGTGGCCACGCCGGGCGGCGTATTGCTGAGCGAGCCGGGCACGCCTCCGTCGGTGCCGGCGGCGGGCTCGCGCGCCTCGGAGCTTTGCCGGCTGCGCACGGCCGCCTGGTCGGGGCCGCCGTTGGGGCGGTAGCTCTCGTCGGTCTGTTCCTGCCGGCTGAAATCGAGGTCGATCGCCACCTGGGCGCGCAGGTTCTGCGCGCCGACGATGGGCGAGATCAGTTCGGCGATGCGGCGCGCGTACTGCTGCTCCATCGCGCGCAGGTATTCGAGCTGGCTGGCGTCCAGGCCGTTGGCGTCGGCGTCGTTGGACGACAGCAGCGTGCCGGTCTGGTCCACCACGCTGACCGCGCCCGGGGCGAGCTGGGGCACGGAGGAGGACACCAGGTGCACGATGCCGGCCACCTGGGCGCGTTCGAGCAGGCGGCCGGGCAGCATCTGCACCAGCACCGAGGCGGTGGGCCGGTTCTGTTCCCGCATGAAGATGCTGGGCTTGGGAATGGCCAGGTGGACGCGCGCGCTCCTGACCGTGCCCAGGCTCTGGATGGAGCGCGCCAGCTCGCCTTCGAGCGCGCGCTGGTAGTTGACCTGTTCCTGGAACTGGGTGAGGCCCAGCCGGCTGTTGTCCATCAGCTCGAAGCCGACGTTGCCGGCGCGGGGCAGCCCTTGCGAGGCCAGGCGCAGGCGCACTTCGTGGACCTGGTCGGGCGGCACCAGGATGGCGCTGCCGCCGTCGGCGACGCGATACGGAATCTTCTGCTGCTGGAGCGCGGCGACGATGGTGCCGCCGTCCTGGTCGGACAGGCCGCTGAACAGCACCCGGTAGTCGGGCGCGCGGTTCCACAGCAGCACCGCCACGATGACGGCGACGAGCACCGGAATGCCCACCAGCAGCCCCAGCCGATGGCGCGTGTTCAGCCTGCCGAACGCGGCCATGAGCTTGTGGCCGCTGGGCGAGCCCGCGGCGGGCTGGTTCTGCGTGTCGTCGGCCATGTAATGATGAAGCGGGTCCGGATGCCTGGGCTGCGGGGCGTCCGAGCGACCTCCCCCTTTTTCTAGGACTCGTATTATTACCGGGGACTGTCACAGCCAAGGCAGGAATAAGCGGGTTTTGCCCCGGCTCTTCCCGCTCTGGGATTCTTCCCGCATGCCTATCATCCTGGCATCGGCAGACAGGACTCTTTCCAGGCAGGAACCCTCCATATGGACCGCATCCAGGACGTGCTCGCTTCTTTTCCCGGCCAGGCCCAGGCCAGCGGCACCGGCATGGCGCGCGCTGCGCAGATGCTGTCGCGCCCGGACGCGCTGATGGGCGGGACGCAGGCGCCGGCTTCGTTCGCCAACGTGCTGGTCGACGCCATCCAGGGCGTGCAGCAGGCCCAGACCGAGGCGTCCGCCATGCAGCGCGCCTACCAGCAGGGCGACCCCGAGACCGGCCTGGAAGCCACCATGATCGCCATGAACAAGGCCAGCCTGTCGTTCCAGATGCTCGCGCAGGCGCGCAACCGCGTGGTCGCGGCCTACAACGAAGTCATGAACATGCAGGTCTGAGGCTCAGGGCGTTCTTGCCGGCCCGCCTTCGCCGGCCGCGCCCGCGGCTGCGTCCTGCCGGTAGACCCAGGCCAGTACCTCGGCTACCGCCGCATACAGCGAAGGCGGGATGCGCGCGTCCAGGTCCACTTTCATCAGCAGGTCGATCAGCTCGCGCGAGCTGTGCACGAACACGCCCGCATCCTTGGCGCGGCGCAGGATTTCCTCGGCGATCATGCCGCTGCCCTTGGCGACCACGATAGGCGTCTTGCGCTCTTTCTCGTAGCGCAGCGCCACCGCCTGGATGCGCCGCGGGTCGTCGAGCTTGTCGTCGCCCGGGAAATCGTTCGGCGGGGCGTTCATGCGCGGGCCGGGGAGCGCGAGGCGGTGGCGACCTGGAGGTCGGTCATGCGCAGTCCCTGGCCATCCAAGGCCTGCTGCAGGTCCAGGCCGCCGCCCGTGAGCCGGGCCTGCAGATCGCGCAGGCGCTGTCCCCGCAAGGCATGGGTGTCGGGCTGGATGGCAATGCGGGCATCGGTGCCGGCCAGCGTGACGTCCACCTGCAAGGTGCCGAGATGGCGCGTCTGGACGGCAATGCGTATGCGCCAGGACAGCGGCAGCTCGGCATCGCGGCCCTGGCCGTCGTCGGGCTCGATCTCCAGCGTGAACGGCTGCTCGGCCCAGGCACCCTGCAGGAACAGGCGGCCGCTGGCCAGCACCGCGATCTGGTCCTGCACCACCTGCCGCACGTCCGGCGGAATGGCGTCGAGCGCCGCTTGCAGGCCTTTGGCGGCATTCTGCTCGGGCGTGGCCGGTTCGGCGGGCAGGGCGGCCGGCGCGGCGGCCGCGGGAGCGTGTTCTTTGGCCGGCGGCCCGGGCGATAGCGCGGCCTGGGGTTCGGTCCGCAGCGTGTCCAGCTCGCGGCGGCCTTCGCGCCACTCCTGCAGGTGGGCCTCGTAGAACAGCCCCGACTGCGCGACGCCCTGCTGCAGGCGCTGGGCGGCCTCGGCGGCGGTGGCGTCGGCGCCGAGGCGCAGCGGCGCGAGCGGGACGCTGCGCTGCGCGCCGCCGATCTCGTCCACCAGGGCCAGCAGCAGGCGGGCCGAGCCGCTCAGCATCACCTTGGTGTCGCCGGTCTCGACCTTGAGTTCGGCCAGCGACGGCAGCGCGATCGGCGCGACGCCGCGCAGCGCGCGAACGGCGTTGCCGCGCCCGGCCGTGTCGGCGGCCTCGCTGTCCGTTACGCCGCCGGGAGCGGCTGCGGGCGCGCCGCCGGCCCGCCGGGCCTGCTCCTGGCCTTGCAGGAAGGTGCGGTCGTCGAGCAGGCGCAGCACGATGGAGGCGCCCGGGCTCAATGCCTGGCGGGTATTGACCAGATAGGGCTTGCCGCCGATGTCCACCAGCGCTTCGGTGTCGCTGTTGGCCTGCAGGACCGTGGCGCGCACCAGCCCGTTCGGCAGGGCGGAGCCGCCGGACGCGCGGGCGCCGCCTGGCGTGCCGCCGCCCGGGACGTTGAGCAGCCTGGCCAGGATGGCTTCGCGCGCATCTTCGCGATAGCGCTCCCAGCTCTGCGTGGGAGCGACGCCGCTGATGGCTTGCGTCTGGCGGGTGTCCGCTACCAAGGTCAGCGGTACATCTGCGTGCCGAACGGGTTGCGCCGGGGACGCAGCATCTGTCCGAGCTCCTTCATTCGGGGCTCGGCGATGTCGCGCGTGGCTGCATCGTTGGCGAGGATCTCGCGGATCAGCCCCATGCAGGCCTGGCGCTCGGCCGGCGGGCAGGTCTCGATGGGGCAGTGGCGGAGTTGTCCGACCAACTGCGCGCAGGCGGACTCCTGCTCGGTCAGCGCGTCCCAGTCGCCGCGTCGGGCGGCGGCGAGCATGGTGCGGCTGATGTCGGTCAGCTGCAGGTAGAGGGCCTGCAGCGGCGAGGCCGGGCAGTCCGGGCAGGGGGCGTGGACGGGGGCTTCCATGATGGCGTCGGAGCAGGCAGCCATCAGGCGGCCGCCTGATCGCCGGGCTCGATCGAGGCCCAGGCCTCGCGCAGCTCGTCGAGCAGCCGGATGCTTTCCTGCAGCGGCGCGGCGTCGTTGTCGATGCCGGCCTGCATCGTGCGGCGCACGATGTAGTCGTACAGCCCGTTCAATTGTCCGGCCAGATCGCCGCCGGCCTTGTGGTCCAGGCTGGCCCGCAAGCCTTCGTCGATGATGCGGGTGGCGCGCGACAGGGCCTGGGTCTTGCCCAGGGGGTCTTGCGCGTCGATGCAGCCGATGGCCTTGCGCAGCGACTCCAGCGCGCCATCGTAGAGCATGAGGATAAGTGCGTGCGGGCTGGACGTGGACACTCCGGTCTCCACCCCGACGCTGACGTAGGCCCTAGCCCCAAAATTCCCGAATCCCGACACGTGTGCCTCCTGCTGAACGTGTGAGGGCTTGCAAGAGCGCAACACCCTAATGGATTTAACGACGGCGGCGGCGCGACCTAAAGTGCGAATTGGCGGCGTGAAACCGCCGAATTCGCGCTATGGTGCCTATGCGTCAACCCTGGTCATTGCTTGTTGAGGTTCTGCAGCGCTTCGATCTGCTGGGTGAGGAAAGTGCCGGTCGTGTTGAGCTGCGCGATCAGGCTGTCGAGCGCGGTGAACTGCTGGCGGTAGCGCGCCTCGATCTGGCTGAGGCGGTTCTCGAGCTGCTTCTGCTGGCCTTGCAGCGTCTTGGCCGAACTGTTCAGGCCGTCGACGCGGGTGTCGATCGCGCCTTGGTTGCTGGTGTAGGAGCTCAGTTGGGCCGCAAAGCGCTCGGTGAGGCTTTGCGTGCCCGCGCCGAAGGGCTCGGAGGTGAAGAGCTTGGCGATGGCCGACGGATCTTCCGCCATCGCCTTGGTGAGCCGCTCGGTGTCCAGCTTGAGCGTGCCGTCGTTCTGGAAGCTGACGCCCAGCGACGATAGCGAGGTATAGGGACCGGTCGCGCCGGCCAGCGGCGAGAACAGCTCGCCGCGGATGCGCGAGACCACGTCGCGCACCAGGCTGTCGCCTGCCAGCGGGCCATTGCCGGAACTGGCTTCGCCCTTGGTCTCGCTCGGCGTGTTGAGCGCCAGCGAGTTGGCGGTGGAGAGGAAGCTGTTGTAGGCCGAGACCAGCGCCTGCAGTGCGCTGGTGCCCGAACTCGCGTTCGTGCCTATGGCGACGGTGCTGGTGCCGGCTTTCTGCAGCGTCAGGGTCACGCCCGCGAGCACGGTGGTGACGGTGTTGCTGGCGCTGGAAACCGAGAGTCCGTCCAGCTTGAACTGGGCGTCGGCGCCCGCCTGCAGCCGGCTCATGCCCGAGTTTGTGCCTGTGCTGGAATAGGCGGGAGAGGTGGCCGGATCGTAGTCCAGGAACGAAAGCGCTTCGCCCGAACCGCCGGCCGATTCCGCGGTATCGATCTTGAAGGCGTGGGCCGCGCCGGTATCGGACGACGTCAGCACCAGCCTCGATCCCGATCCGTCGTTGATCAGCGATGCGGTCACCCCCATGGCTGCCTGGTTGATCGCATCGCGCACCCCGGCCAGCGTATTGTTGCCGGCGCCTATCGTGACCGTCTTGGTCTCGCCCTCGCCCGCGACGAAAGCGCCTTCCTTCACACTGCCGAAAGTAAAAGTGAGCGTGCCCGAGCGCAGTTGCGCATCGTCGTCCAGGGCCGAGCTGACGGCCTTCTCGGCCAGCGCCAGCGACGTCACCTCCAGCGTATGGCTGGCCTTGCTGGCGGCATTGGTCGCGCTTACCGTGGCCACGCCGGTGTCGGACGACGTTCCCGTCATGCCGTTGAATTTGGCCTCGGTCAGCCCGTTGACGGCCGTCAGCAGCGACGACAGCGAGCTTTTGAGCTGTCCGAATGCCGAGATCTTGGATTGGACCGTCGACTCCTGCTGCTGCAGCTTGACCAGCGGCACCTTCTCCGCGTTCATCAAGTTGGTGAGCAGGGTGGACAGCTCGAGACCGGAACCCACGCCGAGGGCGGATCCTACGCTAGCCATGAAGCGCTCCTGGTGTCTGGTTGGATCGGCGGGCCGTCAGGCCTTGCCGTTGAGCAGCACGCCCTTGATCTGGTCCAGCGACCGGCTCAAGGCGAGGGCTTCTTCGGAAGGGATCTGGCGGATCACGTCCTGCGTATCGCCATCGAGGATCTTGACCACGACCTTGCCGCTGTCTTCGTCGATGCTGAACGTCAGGTTGTGCGTCGCCAGCGGGATGAAACGATTGAACGTATCCACCGCCGCCTGCAGTTCGCCCGCCTCGTGCACCTGCGCGGTGGCGGGCAGCGACGGATCGAGCCGGCTGCCGGCGCCGGCCGGCGTGAGAGGCTGGGCCGGCGACGCCGCACTGCCTGACGAGGCGCGCAGATCGACCGGCGTACCGATGGCGTTGATGCTCATGAAGGCTCCGTGCCTGGAAAGTTGCATGCCCGGGAATGAGGCGACGCGGATAGGGAGTTTATCGGGTGGAAGGAGAAAAACTTAAGCGGAGAGGCGCGCAAGGGCAATGGTGGGTTGCGCGGATGGACAAATAGGGGCTCGGCGCCAAGCCGGGTCGGGCGAGCAAGGCTAGCATGGCCAGAGCCACCTGAAAGGAGGTGGTGCATGTATGTGTGAATTTGGTACTATATTTCGGTACTTCAATGAGAGCCAGGCATAGGAAAACGCTGGAACTGGTCTATTCGCGTCCCGTGCCAAGCGGGGTGAAGTGGGACGCCGTTCGTGCGTTGTTCGTCGAGTTGGGTGCGCACGTTGCGGAAAGAGAAGGTTCGCGGGTAGCTGTCGCAATGGGCGGCCAGGTACGGGTGTTTCACCGACCTCATCCTTCCCCGGATATGGACAAGGCTGCTGTTGCCAGCGTGCGGAGCTGGCTCGAAGAGTTGGGAATCGTGCCATGAAGAACGTCATGATCATCGATGGCTTCCAGGCCATCATTCACTACGACCCGGATATCGGGATGTTCCGCGGCGAGTTTGCCGGCTTGAATGGCGGTGCGGATTTCTATGCCGCAGATGTCCACGGATTGCGCAGGGAAGGCGAGGCGTCCCTGCGCGTTTTTCTGGAAGAATGCGCACGCCGCGGCATAGAGCCGCGCAAGGCGTTTTCCGGCAAATTCAACCTGCGCGTGCCGGTGGAGGTGCATGAGGCCGCAGTCGTGGCTGCCGCCGCTGCCGGGCGAAGCCTGAACCAATGGATTGCGGGCCTGATCAGGGAAGCCGTGAGGGCGTGAAGCCGGCGAGCCTGGCTGCCGCAGATTGCGGCCGGTCAATACCGCATATGCATCGGAAGGAGACCGATCTCTATGAGCGCCAAATCCAAACCCATGCCTTCTTTGAGCAGCGATGAGGCTGCCGAAGCGTTCGTCGCGGGGGCCGATTTATCCGACTACGACTTGTCCGACTTCAAGCCGATGCGTTTCGAGGTTGTTGAAAAAGAGGCTGTGTTGAACATCCATATTCCCGTTGCGTTATTGGAAGCAGTCAAGGCCAAGGCTGCCGCAAAAGGGATTCCCTATGCGCGCTATGTGCGGATGGTGCTGGAAGCGGATATTGCCGGTTGAGGGCAGGCATTGCGATTCATCATTCCACCAAGGCTTGCAGTTCCTCGGAAGCCTGGCGCGGCAAGCGGCGTCCAGCGAAAAAAACGGCACCCGTTTGTGCCGGATGCCGTTTTTTCTTGCAAGTGCCTGCTCGCGCCGCTTGGCGGCGCGCGGGGCGATGGCGTGCTTAGCCGCGCAGCAGCGACAGCACGTTGTTGGGCAGCGAGTTGGCTTGCGCCAGCATCGCGGTGCCGGCCTGCTGCAGGATCTGCGCGCGGGTCAGCGAGGCGGTTTCGGAAGCGAAGTCGGCGTCGCGGATGCGGCTGCGCGAGGCGGACAGGTTCTCCGAGGTGGTTTCCAGGTTGGAGACGACGGAGCCGAAGCGGTTCTGCACGGCGCCCAGGTTGGCGCGGGCTTCGTTGACCGACTTGAGCGCGGCGTCCATGGCCAGGATGGCGTTGTCGGCGCCGTCGACGGTGGAGATGTCGAGGTCGGCAAAGCCGGTCTTGGTTTCGCCTGCGACATATTTTGTATCGTCAGAGGCGGAGCTATCAAAGCCGTCGGTCAAGCCTGCGGATAGCAAGGTGTTTGCTGCAGTGCTACCGGTGCCAGCGGCAATTGTGAAATCGCCAGTCTTGGAGCTCAGGACCAGACGCCCATTGTCGACCGTGGCGGTGACGTTGTGTTCGGCGGTACGGTCGTTGATGGCGGCGGCGAGGTCGTTCAGGCGGGTGGCGGTATTGGTAGTCTTACCTACGGAATCGATAGCTACACCGTTGATCAGGATGTCGCCGTGACCTGTGGCATCGTAGGTGGTCTTGGCAGGCTGGTGGGCGCCGACAGTATGCGTGCCGACGATGTTTTCGCCGGAAATCTTGAACTCGGTCTTGCTGGAGTTCGCGAACGTGAGTCCGCCCGCCCCATCGTCAGTCACAGTGAGGCCACTGAAGCCGGCATTGTTGATGGCAGTGCCAACAGCGGTAATGTAGGCTTCCTTGGCCGAGGCGAGCGCGTCATCAGTGCCTGTTTCTTCAGAGCCGCTGACTGCACCGATGGAGAGTTCGACCCCGTTGATGGTGATTTTGCTAGCCGCAAAGGTGGCGGTGTAGTCGCCAGCCGTTGTGGTGCTCTCTACATAGCTGGCATTCGAGGTCAACGCGTCGTCAGTGAGAGTACCCGAGCCATTTGTCGGGGCAGTCGTCGTGCCACCGCTAGGCGTAGCCCCCGCCACCGAAGCGCTCGTCGCCAGTCCCTTCCACGTGCCCAGCGAATCCACATTGGCATTCGCGATCTTGTCGATCGTGATCGTCTGGCCCTGGTCGGCGCCGACCTGGAAAGCCTGCTGGGTGAACGAGCCGTCGAGCAGCTTGGTGCCGTTGAAGCCGGTGTCCTTGGCGACGCGGCCGATTTCGGCGGTCAGCTGGGCGACTTCCTTTTGCAGGGCGGCGCGGTCGTCGCTGGAGTTGGTGGCGTTGCGCGACTGCACGGCCAGTTCGCGGATGCGCTGCAGGTTGGTGCCGATCTGGCTCAGCGCGCCTTCGGCGGTCTGCGCCAGCGAGATGCCGTCGTTGGCGTTGCGCACGGCCTGGTTCAGGCCGTTGATCTGCGTGCTCATGCGCTCGGAGATGGCCAGGCCGGCGGCGTCGTCCTTCGCGCTGTTGATGCGCAGGCCGGTCGACAGGCGCTGCAGGGCCGTGTTGATGGTGCTCTGCGAGCCGTTCAGGTTGCGCTGCGCGTTCAGCGAAGCGATGTTGGTATTGATGACTTGTGCCATGACTGATCTCCGTGAGGGCGAGTCATATCTATCGTTGGTTCCGGGCTCGGGGCCCGCCATATGCATCTGCGGCCGGGACTCCTTCCGCAATTGCTCGAGGGCCGTCGCACCGAGGTGCGCGCTGGGCGCCTGACTGGCCCGTGGGCTGGTGCAGTCGCGGCCGCGTTGAGGCAATTAACGGGGGTGGGATTCGAAACTTTAGGCAGGCGGGAGGGCGCTTGCGAAAAAAATACCGCTAAAGTTTTCGCGTTTCGATCCGAGGGATAGGGCGGAAGAACCGCCGCTATTCTCCGGTTGGCGCGTTGCCGGCCCTCAGTTGGACGCTTCCAGCGTGAAGTAGAAAGTAGCGCCGCGTCCCGGCGCGCTTTCCGCCCAGATCCGGCCGCCGTGGCGGCTGATGATGCGGCGCACGGTGGCCAGGCCGACGCCGGTGCCGGGAAAATCGCTTTCGCGGTGGAAGCGCTGGAAGGCGCCGAACAGCCGCCCGGCCGTTTCGAGCGCGAAGCCGGCGCCGTTGTCGCGCACGAAGTAGATGGTGGCGGTGTCGCGCGCGAGGCTGCCGAATTCGATGTGCGCCCGCTCTTGCCGGCCGGTGAACTTCCAGGCATTGCCCAGCAGGTTGTCCAGCGCGATGCGCATCAGGCCGGCATCACAGTCGGCGATGGCCGAGCCGGGCAGTGCCGTTTCAACTCGGCGCTGCGGCTCATGGCCGGCCAGACCCGCCAGCACCTCGCGGGCGAGCGCGGCCAGATCCACGGGGACTTTGCGCAAATCGCCCCGGTTGATGCGGGCGAGCTGCAGCAGGTCGCCGATCAGCCTGTCCATGCGGTGCGTGCTGTCGAGGATGTGCCGAAGGTATTCGGCATGGCCGGACGCCAGCTGGCCGCCGAGTTGACGCTGCAGCAGTTCGGCAAAGCCGCCGATCTGCCGCACGGGCGCGCGCAGGTCGTGCGAGACCGAGTACGAAAACGCCTCGAGTTCCTCGTTGGTGGCGCTGAGCTGGCGCGTGCGCTGCGCGACGCGCAGTTCAAGCTCGTTCTGGGTGCGGCGCGCGGTTTCCTGCCGCTCCACGTGCTGCGTCATGTCCTGGATGTGGCCGCACACCGCCATGGGCGCGCCGGCGTCGTCGCACAGACAGCTCATGTGGACCTCGAACCAGCGGGGTTCGCCTTTCACGGTCCAGATCTGTTCGAAGCGCTTGCGGCCGCGGCTTTCGAGCAACTGGCGGTGGCGCTGCATGGTGAGCCGCCCCAGCGCGAGGGGCAGGACCTCTTCCAGGGTGAGGCCCGGGCAGTCCGTGGCCTGGCGTCCCAGCAGTCCGGCATAGGCCTGCGAGACATGCAGGTAGCGGCCATCGAGGTCGGCCACCCAAGTCGGAGCGGGGAGGGATTCGAATGCGGCTTGTAGGGGGCGGCGGGAGGAAGACGGTGCGGTATCGCGTTTCACGGGGGGAATCGCGCTCGACATTTATTATGTGAAGGAATGAAACTTTCGATACAATGTTTTGTAGGGGGAATTCCTACAAAAAGAGTGTACCGAGGTAGACGAAAAAACCAGCGTGCTTCCCCTATTTTTTTGGTAACCGATGTCGCATAATTTACATATTGAATAGGATGTTGCCGGTTTTTTACGTCGGCGCACGATCATGCCAACCAGGCATGTGGCTGAAAGGAATCACAATGAGTCAAGTTAGCGCGCTGGCAGAGGCGGACGTTCCGCCTGCACTCCAAGGCGTGTCCTCGAGCATGTCCCGTCTGGGAGCCGAGATCCGCGACGCCAACCTGACCTACCTGCTGCTGGCCCAGCAAATGCTGCGCGTGGACCGCAGCGAAGCGCTCTACCGTCTCGGTCTGTCCAGCGAAGTGGCCGACATCCTGGCCTCGCTGACTACCGCGCAACTGCTCAAGATCGCGGGTTCCAGCATGCTGCTCGCCCGTTTCCGTTTCGACGATTCCCTGATCTGGAACCTGCTCTCGTCCCCCAAGCGGGACGACGCCACGCCGCGCATGCATGCCGCCATCCTGATGGCCAGCCGCACGGCAGGCTCCAAGGCCTGAGGGCCGCAATCGTAACAGGTTTGCACAGGGTTCCCATGGTTCGCGCCAAAAGCGTGCTGTCCGAAGCGCGCCAGATAGAAATTGCTTCCGAGCTGATCCGCCTCGATGCCCGGCTGCAGGTGCTGGAGGCCGAGGTCGAGTTGTCGCGCGAGCGTTTGCTGCGCCTCTACCGCGAGATCCAGGGGAAATCGCCCCCCAAGGGCATGCTGCCGTTTTCCACCGATTGGTTCATCACCTGGCAGCCGAACATCCACGCCTCGCTGTTCATGAACATCCACCGCCACCAGTGCGGTATCGAGGACGCCACCGCCGCCGAGGCGCTGATCCGCGCCTATCGGCTGTACCGTGAACAGATTCTGCAGCTGGGCATGTCCGAAGTGCTGTCGATTACCCGGGCATGGCGGCTGACCCGCTTCTTCGATGCGGGCATGCTGGGCATGACGACCTGCACCTCGTGCGGCGGGGATTTCGTCACCCACAGCTTCGAGCTGGCCCATCAATATGTGTGCGGCTTGTGCAACATGCCGTCGCGCGCCGGCAAGACGCGGCGTGCCAGCGCCCCCGAGCACGCGGCCGCCCATCCCTGACGGCGCGGGCGGCCGCTTCGCCGCTGTCCTCGAGCGCCCTCAAGATTTCCTCGACGCTGCCGAAAACATGCTCATGCCCGCGCGAGGCCGGGTGGTTTTTCATCGCCGGGCCGCCCCAGGGTGAAAAACGCCTCCCCTGAGGGGGCAGCGATCCCGCGCCGCGGGTGAGCGTGGGGGTCATTTTTCAGGAGCGCGAGCGCATGCTCGTCATCATCGGCTACATCATCGTTGCGGCCTCGGTGCTCGGCGGCTATGCCATGCACGGCGGCTCGCTGGGCGCGCTGTTCCAGCCTTTCGAGCTGGTCATCATCGGCGGTGCGGCTATCGGCGCGTTCGTGTGCGGCAATTCGGGCAAGGTGGTGCGCGCCACGCTGAAGGCGCTGCCGACCACGCTGAAGGGCTCGCATTTCACCAAGCAGCGCTACCTCGACCTGCTGGCCCTGATGTACGAGATCCTGACCCGCGTGCGCCGCGAAGGCCTGATGTCCATCGAGGCCGACGTGGAGGAACCCCACAACAGCCCGCTGTTCCAGAAGTTTCCCGGCCTGCTGGCCGACGAGCACCTGATCGAATTCATTACCGACTACCTGCGCCTGATGGTCAGCGGCAACCTGAACCCGCTGGAGCTGGAAGCCCTGATGGACCAGGAGATCGAGACCCACCACCATGAGGCCAGCGTGCCGGCCACGGCCATCCAGCGCATCGCCGACGGTCTGCCGGCGTTCGGCATCGTGGCGGCGGTGATGGGCGTGGTGAACGTGATGGGCTCGGTAGGCGAGCCGCCCGCCGTGCTGGGCGCCAAGATCGGCGCCGCGCTGGTGGGCACTTTCGTGGGCATTCTGCTGGCCTATGGCGTGGTGGGCCCGCTGGCGTCCGTGCTCGAGCAGAAAGTCAGCGAAAGCAGCAAGCAGCTCGAATGCATCAAGGTGGCGCTGCTGGCCAGCCTGAACGGCTACGCGCCGGCGCTGGCGGTCGAGTTCGGACGCAAGGTGCTGTTCTCGACCGACCGGCCCAGCTTCAGCGAGCTCGAAGACACCGTGCGCGGCAAGTCCGCCGCCTGACGGCCGAGCAAGGGAACAGCGGCCATGGCAGCCAAGGACGGCGTCACCCCCATCATCATCCGGCGCCCGCGCAAGCGGGGGCACACGGGCGGCCATGGGGGCGGCATGTGGAAAATCGCCTATGCCGATTTTGTGACAGCGATGATGGCCTTCTTTCTGTTGATGTGGCTGCTGTCCACCGCGGCCAAGGCGGAGCTGGAAGGGATTTCCGAATACTTCCGCACGCCGCTGCGCATGGTGCTGACCAAGGGCGACGTGGCGGGCGACCCCGTCAGCGTGATGACGGGCGGCGAACACATGAGCGTGCGTACCACGCCGCAGCGCCGCGCCAGCGACGAGGCGCAGGAAGCGCGCGACCGCCGCAAGCTCGAAGAACTCAAGCTGGATCTGGAAAGCCTGATCTTCACCCAGCCGGTGCTGCAGCAGTTCAAGGATCAGATCCTGCTCGACTTCACCGATGAAGGCCTGCGCATCCAGATCATCGACGAAAAGAACCGTCCCATGTTCGATTCGGGCAAGACCGTGCTCAAGGACTACAGCCGGGTGATCCTGCACGAACTGGCGCGCGCGCTCAACGGCGTGGAGAACAAGATCTCGATTTCAGGGCATACCGACGCCACGCCCTATGCGGGCGGCGGGGCGAGCTACAGCAACTGGGAACTCTCGGCCGACCGCGCCAACGCGGCGCGCCGCGAGATGGTGGGCGCGGGCATGCAGCAGGACAAGGCGCTGCGCGTGGTGGGGCTGTCCGACTCGGTGCCGCTCAACCGCGGCGACCAGCGCGCCGCCGAGAACCGGCGCATCAGCATCGTGGTGCTGAACAAGCGCAGCGAAGAATTTCTCAAGAAAGGCGGGGTTTCTGTCGATGTACCTGCCATTCCGGATCTACCCGCGGGCGCCAAACCGCTGCGGCTATCCGCTCTCGAAACGCAGTAATCACTGGGCCGGGTCATGCCGGCCGGTATGGAGGAAGCTATGGGTGCCGGCGACAATCGGTTGATGGAAATGGTGGACGAGAAGGCGCGGCTGGCCGGTTCCAACAAGATGGAGCTGCTGCTGTTCTCGCTGGGCGGGAGCGAGGTTTTCGGGATCAACGTCTTCAAGGTGCGCGAGGTCTGCGAAACCATTCCGATCACCCGGACGCCCAACGTGCCGCGCGGCGTGGAAGGCATCATCTCGCTGCGCGGCGCAATCCTGCCCGTGATCGACCTGGCGACCACCATCAACATGCAGATCGATGCCCCGCGCACCAAGCTGCTGATCACCGAGTTCTCCAGCCATACGCAGGCCTTCCTGGTGGCCGACGTCGATCGCATCGTGCGCATCGACTGGGACAAGGTGAAGTCGCCCCAGTCCATGCCGTCCAGCAACACCTCGTTCATGACCGCGCTGACCGAACTGGCCGACGGCAAGCTGGTGTCCATCCTCGACGTCGAGCAGATCCTGGCCTCGGTCATCGGGGAAGACAAGATCCCGGCCGAGATCCAGCAGATCGACGCGGACATCAAGGCCAACGTATTCTTCGCCGACGACTCCACGCTGGCGAGGAAGAAGATCACCGAGGTGCTCGACCGCATGGGGCTGCCGCATCAGCATGCCACCAACGGCGCCGACGCCTGGGAGAAGCTCAAGGGTATCGCCGCGCGCGCCGACGCCGAGAAGCTGCCGCTGGACATGACGCTGGGCCTGATCCTGGTCGATGCCGAGATGCCGGAAATGGACGGCTACGTGCTGACCCGCCACATCAAGGCCGACCCGCGCTTCGCCAGGATCCCGGTCGTCATGCATTCGTCGCTGTCGTCCGTTGCCAACAAGAAGCTCGGGCAGCAGGTCGGCGTCGATGCCTACGTCGCGAAGTTCCACCCCTCCGAACTGGCTAGCATGATCGCCACCCAACTCACCCATATCAAGGCCAGAAAGGGAGCAAATGAAGCCTGACGATTTGAAATTCCTTATCGTCGACGATTTTTCGACGATGCGGCGCATCGTCCGCAATCTGCTGAAAGAGCTCGGCTACAACAACGCCGACGAGGCCGAAGACGGCCAGGCCGCGCTGAGCAAACTGCGCAGCGGCCTGTTCAATTTCGTGGTCAGCGACATCAACATGCCGAACATGAACGGCTTCGAGCTGCTGCGCGAGATCCGCGCCGACGAGCAGCTCAAGAAGCTGCCGGTGCTGCTGGTGACCGCCGAAGCCAAGAAGGAAGACATCGTGCTGGCGGCGCAGATCGGCGCCAACGGCTATATCGTCAAGCCCTTCACCAAGGCGACGCTGGAAGAGAAACTGACCAAGATCGTGCAGAAAATGATCGGGAGTGCGTGATGTCCCATAGCGGCGATACCGAAGACCTCGAAGCCCTGTTCGACCAGATCTCGTCCGAGACGCTGGCGCGCCTGGATGCCGAACCCGGCTCGGCCGGCGACGCGCCTGCCTCCGCGGCCGAGCCTGCCCGCGACATGGAGCACTCGCCCGAGTTCTACCAGCGCGTCGGCATGCTCACGCGCCAGCTTCACGATGCGCTGCGCGAGCTGGGCTACCACCAGAAGGTGGAGCAGGCGGTGCATTCGCTGCCCGACACCCGGCAGCGGCTGGACTACATCGCGCGCCTGACCGGCCAGGCGGCCGACCGCGCGCTGTCCAACGTGGAGAAGGGCCAGGAGATCCTCGAGGGCGTCGAACGCGAGGGCGCGCGCCTGTCCGAACAGTGGCAGGCGCTCTATGCGCGCAAGCTGGGCGTGGAGGACTTCAAGCAGGTCGCGGCGGACACCCACGCCTACCTGCAGAGCAGCCAGAACGACGCGCGCGCGGCCCACGCGCTGCTGACCGACATCATGATGGCGCAGGACTTCCACGACCTCACCGGCCAGGTAATCCAGAAGGTGGTGCTGCTGGCCCAGAACTTCGAGGACGAGCTGGTCAAGCTGCTGATCGAAAGCACGCCGGCGGACAAGCGCAATGCGGCGCATAGCGAATGGATGAACGGTCCGGTCATCGACGCCGGCAGCCGCGACGACGTGGTGACCAGCCAGGCTCAGGTCGACGACCTGCTCGAAAGCCTGGGTTTTTGAGCGAGTACGCGAGTGTCAGCCTTTACCGACATGCAGGACCTCCTGATCGACTTCTTGACCGAAGCCTCCGATCTGCTCGATGACGTGGATATCGGCCTGGTCGAGCTCGAGCAGCGCCCGGACGACGCCGGCCTGCTCAACCAGATCTTCCGCGGTTTCCACACCGTGAAGGGCGGGGCCGGCTTCCTGGAGGCGAGTGCCCTGGTGGAACTGTGCCACCGTGGCGAGAACCTGCTGGACCTGCTGCGCGGCGGATCGCTGCGGGTGACGCCCGAGATCATGGACGTGATCCTGGCGGCCACGGGCGAGGTGCGGCGCATGTTCTCCGAAATGGAGCGTGGCGCGATGCCGGAGCCGGCGCCGTCGGCACTGCTGCGGGGGCTGGAGGCGGCCGCCCGGGGCGAAACCCTCGACGCGAGCCTGGCGGGCGCCGCCCCGGCGCCCGCCGAGCCGGCGGCAACGGTTTCGGAGCCGGATGAGCCGGACTGGCTGGGCTACTACCGCGCGGCTTTCGGCGAGCCTCCGGGCCTGGCCGCGCCGACGGCCGCGCGTGCCGCCGCTCCGGCGCCCGCGCAAGAAAGCTCGCGTCCCTACCGGCCCGAGATGCTGGCTCCCGCGGCGGGCGCCGCGCCGTCCGCCATGGCCAAGGATTCGACCATACGCGTCGATACCTCGCGCTTCGACCAGATCCTGAACCTGTCCGGCGAAATCGGCCTGACCAAGAACCGCCTGAGCTGCCTGCGCGAGGCCCTGCTGGGCGGCCGCCGCGACGATCCGGCGGCCGAGACGCTTTCCGCCGTGTTCAGCCAGCTCGACACCCTGGTGTCCGATCTGCAGTCGGCGGTCATGATGGCGCGCATGCAGCCCGTGGGCCGCGTATTCCAGAAATACTCCCGGCTGGCGCGGGATCTCGCGCGCCAGCTCGGCAAGGACGTCGAGCTCATCATCACCGGCGGCGAGACCGAGGTGGACAAGACCATCCTCGACGAACTGAACGATCCGCTGGTGCACCTGGTGCGCAATGCGGTCGACCACGGTATCGAGACCATGGTCGAGCGGCGCTCGGTCGGCAAGCCGCCGCGCGGCACGGTCCACCTGTCGGCGCGCCAGACCGGCGATTCCATCGTGGTCGAAGTGTCCGACGACGGCCGCGGCATGGATCCCGAGGTCATTCGCCGCAAGGCGGTCGAGAAGGGCGTCATCAGTTCGGAAGACGCCGCCGTGCTCGACCATGCCCATTGCCTGCAGCTGATCTTCCTGCCGGGGTTCTCCACGCGCAGCGAGGTCAGCGACCTGTCCGGGCGCGGCGTGGGCATGGACGTGGTCAGGACCAACATCGAGAAGCTCAAGGGCCAGATCGACATCCAGTCCGCGCCGGGCATGGGTTCGCACATCGTGATCTCGCTGCCGCTGACGCTGGCCATCCTGCCGGTGCTGATGCTCAAGCTGGTCGACCAGCCCTACGCCATCCCGCTGTCGGTGGTGCGCGAGATCATTCCGCTGCGCCAGGAGGAGATGCATCGCGTGGGCAACAGCCAGGCGCTGACCATACGTGGGGAGATCCTCCCGGTGGTGGACCTGGCCGTGCTGCTGGGCCGCGAGCGTGCCGAGCCGCCCTCGCTGGCGGTGGTGGTGGCGCATGGCGAACGCCAGTTGGTGCTGGGAGTCGATGGCTTCATCGGCCAGGACGAAGTCATGATCAAGCCGCTCGAAGGCATCCATCCCAGGGGCGTGGCCGGCGCCACGCTGTCGGGCGACGGCACGCTGGTGCTGGTGCTGGAAATGAAGCAGCTGCTCGAAGGCGTGTTCTGATCCCGCTGGGCGAGTAACCCCTGTTTCCGCGTTCTGTTCCGGGCTTTGCCATGTTCCGCCTTCGCGAATAATGCGAAGGTCGGCACTGGCAGGGCGGCATGCGCTCGTCTTCGCTTGCCCGGCGTTTCGTCGATACCCGGAAGACAGTGGCAGATAACCAGGAAAGCGGCCAGGAAAAAAGCCTGGCGCCATCGCAGCGGCGCTTGGACCAGGCGCGCGAGGAAGGACGCGTCGCACGTTCGCGCGACCTGTCCGGCGCGATGGCGACGTTTGCCTGCGTGGCTGCGCTGGCCGTGGCCGGGGCGGCTGTGGCCGACCGCGCCATGGGCTGGATGAAGTCGTCGTTCGTCTCGGCGGCCGCGACCGCGGCGCTCACGCGCGATGAAGCGGTACTTCTCAACACGCTCAACAGCATGATCGGCGATGCGCTGCTGGCCATCGCGCCGGTGCTGGCCGCAGGCATGCTGGCCGGCGTGCTCGGCTCGCTGGGCCTGGGCGGCCTGGTGCTGTCCGGCAAGGCGCTGACGCCGAATTTCGGACGGCTGTCGCCGCTTGCCGGCCTGGGCCGGATCTTTTCGCTCGCGGGCCTGGGCGAATTGGGCAAGTCGCTGCTCAAGGTGGCGGTGCTGGGCGGCGTGGCGGCCATGCTGGTCTGGCAGGGGGCGCAGGGCTGGCTGTCGCTGGTGCTGCCGTCGCAGCATCGGGCGCTGCCGGAGCTGGGCGGCATGCTGACGCACCATGCGCTGATCCTGGCCGGCTCGCTGTTCGTGATCGCCGCCGCCGACGTGCCGCTGCAGTGGTGGAACCACCACAAGAAGCTGCGCATGACGCTGGAAGAGGCCAAGCAGGAAAACAAGGAAACCGAGGGCGACCCGCACGTCAAGGGCAAGGTGCGCCAGCTGCAGCGCGAGCGAGCGCGCGCGCGCATGATGCAGGCGGTGCCGTCGGCCGACGTGGTCGTGACCAACCCTACCCACTACGCCGTGGCCCTCAAGTACGACGAAGGCGGGATGGGAGCGCCGCGCGTGGTCGCCAAGGGCACCGACGCGGTGGCGGCGCGCATCCGCGAACTGGCCGCCGAGCACCGCGTGGCCGTGCTCGAAAGCCCCAGGCTGGCGCGCGCCCTGCACCGCCATGCCGAGGTGGACCAGGAAGTCCCCGTTGCGCTGTACCGGGCCGTGGCCCAGGTGCTGGCCTACGTCTACCAGTTGCGCGACCATGCCGCGGGCCCGGTGCCCGTGCTGCAGCCGGTGGAAGTGCCCGCCGGCTGGGATCCGCTGGATGATTCGCCGCTGCGCAAGGGAGGCCGGGCATGACGCCGGGCCGCAGCCTGAAGCTGGGAGGCGTGGCCTTCAGTACGTCGCAACTGCGCGAACTGGGCATGCCGGTCTTCATCCTGCTGGTGCTGGCAATGATGTTGTTGCCATTGCCGCCGCTGGTGCTCGACCTGCTGTTCACCTTCAATATCGCAATCTCGCTGCTGGTGCTGATGGTGTCCATCTATACCAAGCGGCCGCTGGATTTCGCCGTTTTCCCCAGCGTCATCCTGGTGACCACGCTGCTGCGCCTGTCGCTCAACGTGGCCTCGACCCGCGTCGTGCTGATGCACGGGCACAGCGGGCCGGACGCCGCCGGCAAGGTGATCGAGGCGTTCGGGCAGTTCCTGGTGGGCGGCAACTTCGCCGTGGGCGTGGTGGTGTTCCTGGTGCTGGTGATCATCAACTTCGTCGTGATCACCAAGGGCGCGGGCCGCATCGCCGAAGTTTCGGCGCGCTTTACGCTGGACGCCATGCCGGGCAAGCAGATGGCGATCGACGCCGACCTGAACGCCGGCCTGGTGGACGAGGCGACCGCGCGCAAGCGCCGCGCCGAGGTCTCGCAGGAGGCGGATTTCTACGGCGCCATGGACGGCGCGTCCAAGTTCGTGCGCGGCGACGCCATCGCCGGCATCCTGATCCTGTTCGTCAACATCGTGGGCGGGCTGCTGATCGGCGTCGCCCAGCACGACCTGAGCTTTGCCGAGGCCGGGCGCGCCTACGTGCTGCTGTCCATCGGCGACGGTCTGGTGGCGCAGGTGCCGGCGCTGCTGGTGTCGATCGCGGCGGGCCTGATCGTCTCGCGCGTGGGCGAGGGCGAGGACATCGGCACCGAGGTCGGCAAGCAGCTGCTGGGCACGCCCCAGGCGGTCGCGCTGTCGGCCGGCATCATCGGCATGCTGGGGCTGGTGCCGGGCATGCCCAATGTCGCCTTCATCACGCTGTCCGCCGGCATGGCGGCGTTGTCCTGGTATCTGGCGAAGATGCGGCAGCAGGCGGCTGCGCGGGCCGCCGCGCCGGCCGCCCCGGCCGCGCCCGCGGAGTCGCAGGAGGCGAGCTGGGACGACGTGACCCAGGTCGATACCGTCGGCCTGGAGGTCGGCTACCGGCTGATTCCGCTGGTGGACAAGACCGGCGACGGCGACCTGCTCAAGCGCATCAAAGCGCTGCGCAAGAAGTTCGCGCAAGACGTCGGCTTCCTGCCGGCGGCGGTGCACATCCGCGACAACCTGGAACTCAAGCCGGGCGGCTACCGCATTACGCTCAAGGGCGTGTCGATCGGCGAGACGGAAGTGCAGACCGGCGGTTTCCTGGCCATCAATCCGGGCCGGGTCACCCGCGAAGTGCCCGGCACGCCCACCCGCGACCCGGCTTTCGGGCTGCCGGCGATGTGGATCGAGGCCGGCACGCGCGAGGCGGCGCAGGCCGCCGGCTATACGGTCGTGGACATCGGCACGGTGATCGCCACCCACTTGTCGCACCTGCTGCACAACCATGCGGCCGACCTCCTGGGCCGCGCCGAGCTGCAGGCGCTGTGCGACCACTTCTCGCGCGGCACGCCCAAGCTGCTGGAAGATCTGGTGCCCAAGCTGTTGCCGATGGCGGTGCTGCAGCGCGTGCTGCAATCGCTGCTGGACGAAGGCGTGCACATCCGCGATTTCGGCACCATCGTCGAGACCTTGTCCGAACACGCCGTGCACACTCAAGACCCGGTGGAACTGGTGGGCGCGGTGCGCGTGGCGCTGGGCCGGGCCATCACCCAGAGTATTTTCGGCGCCAGCGGCGATGTCGAGGTGCTGGCCCTGGACCCGGAACTCGAGCGCATCCTGCAGAACATCAGCACCAAGACCGGCGAGATCGGCGCCATCGAGCCGGGGCTGGCCGAGCGCCTGCTGCGCGAAGCCGGCGGCGCGGTCGAAAAGATGGACGGCGTTGGCAAACCCGCGGCGCTGCTGGTGCCCGACCGGTTGCGGCTGGCGCTGGCGCGCCTGTTCCGGCGCTCCGTGCCGCGCCTGAAGGTATTGGCGCATTCCGAAATTCCCGAGTCCCGTTTGATACGCGTCGCCATGACGCTGGGAGGGCGCTGAGCATGCTCCTTTCCGCTAGCCCGCAGGTATCCGCCCCATGAAATTCCGCAAATTCGTCGCCGCGTCCACGCGCGATTGCCTGCGCATGATGCGTGAAGCGCTCGGTGCCGACGCCATGATCGTGTCCACCCGCCGCACGACTTCCGGCGTGGAAGTGGTGGGAATACGCGCGCAGGACATGCCGATCGCCGATGACGGCCCGATTCCTGCCGAATCCGCGCCGGAGCCGCAGGCGGCGGAACCCGCCGGCGCGCTGTGGGACGACATGGAAGACGAGCCGGTGCGGCTGTCTCCGGCCGCGCGCGTGCTCGCCAGCCAGAAAGAGGAGCGCGCCTCCGACGTCGCGCCTCCCGTGAAAGCCCCCGCCAAGGCAGCGCCCAAGGCGCCGGCCATCGCCGCCCGCATCGAGGCTCCGGCCGATCCGGCGGAGTTGCCGCTGGCCCGCTGGCCGCGGGTGCAGGAGGCGCAGATCCCGCATCTGGTCCGCGCGGGCCGCGATCAATCGGATGCGCCTCCGGCCGCTGCCGCCGGCGCGGCCGGGGAGGACGGCAAGGCGGTGCCGAAGTTCGGCGTCGCCCAGCAGGTGAATGCGGCCGTCGCGCCCCCGGCCGCAGCGCCGGTGCCGGCGCCCGCTCCGGCGCTGCCGGCCGCGGCCCGCATCGATGAGAACGACCGCGCCGAACTGGTCATCCAGGTGTCCGATCCCATCGTCAGCGAGATGCGCTCGATGCGCACCTGGCTGGGCCGCCAGATGGATGCCATGGCCTGGCGCGACAGCATGCAGCGCCAGCCGCTGCGCCGCGATGTCTGGCGCCGCATGGTCGACAGCGGCTTTACGCCCGAGCTGGCGCGCACCGTGGCCAGCCGCCTGCCGGTTGGGCACGATCCCGACCAGGCGGCGCAGTGGCTGGCCGATGCGCTGGTGCGCAACCTGGCGTGCATCGATGCCGCCGACAGCCTGATCGAACGCGGCGGGCGCTATGCCATCGTCGGCCCGACCGGCGTGGGCAAGACTACCACCACCGCCAAGATCGCCGCGCATTGCGTGGTCAAGTACGGAGCCGGTTCGCTGGGGCTGATCTCGACCGACCAGAACCGCATCGGCGCGATGGACCAGCTGCATACCTTCGGCCGCATGCTGGGAGTGGAAGTCTATGCCGCGCGCGGGGCGAACGATCTCGAGGTGCTGCTGGCGAGCATGGCCGACCGCCGGCTGGTGCTGATCGACAGCGCCGGGCTGAGCCAGCGCGATGCGCAGATCTCGCGCCACCTGGATGCCTTGTCGGTCGGCGGCGTTGAGCGGGTGCTGGTGGTGCCGGGCGGCTCGCACGCCGAGCAGGCCGAGGACATCGTGCGCGCCTACTCGGCCGGAGGACTGGCCGGCATGATCGTTTCCAAGATAGACGAGGCGGTGCGCCTGGGCGGCGTGCTCGATGCGGCGATCCGCCACCGCCTGCCGCTGCACTACATGACCAACGGACAGCGCGTGCCCGAGGACATCCATGCTGCCAACGCGCTCCTGCTGGTGCATCGCGCGCTGCGCGTGCGCAATGCGCCGGTATTCGCGCTCGATGCGGAAGAGCTGGATTGGGCCTGCGAAGCATCGACCGATGGCGATGCCGTGCAGGCCGCGGGCACCGACGCGCCGGGCCTGCCGGAGGGGGTATGAAAATGGCCGGATACGCCGCACGCTTGGTTTTTTTTGCCGCCGGGCCGCTCCCAAGGCAAAAACGCCCCCTCGGGGGGCAGCGCTGCCGCGAAGCGGCAAGCGCGGAGGCTTTTTTTGGGCGAGGACCGCATGTATACGCGTGACGGAACGCTGGCGCGCGAGCTCGACGTCGAGCCGTACGTGCCGCTGGTGCGCCGCATGGCGCATCACATGGTGGCCCGCCTGCCCGCCAGTGTGCAGATCGAGGATCTCATCCAGGCCGGTATGCTGGGGCTGCTGGACGCGCTGGGACGCTTCGAGGAAGGGCTGGGCGCGCAGTTCGAGACCTATGCGACGCAGCGCATCCGCGGCGCCATGCTCGACGAGCTGCGGCGCGGCGACTGGATGCCGCGCAGCGTGCGCCAGACCCAGCGCAAGATCGAGGGCGCCATGACCCGCAGCGAACACCGGCTGGGGCGGGCGCCTTCCGATGCCGAGATGGCCGAGGAGCTCGGCGTGCCGCTGGGGGAATACCAGCAGATGCTGGCCGAGGCGCGCGGCGTGCAGCTTTTTTACTATGAAGACATGGACCGCGGCGAGGATGCCGATGGCTACCTGGACCGCCACGCGCCGTCCGATCCCGCGGCGGACCCGCACGAGCGCCTGTCGGACAGGCGGTTCCGCGAAGCCGTGGTGACCGGCATCGAGCGCCTGCCCGAGCGGGAGAAACTCGTAATGGGCATGTATTACGAGCAGGAAATGAACTTCAAGGAAATCGCCGCGGTGCTCGGCGTGACCGAGTCGCGCATCTGCCAGCTGCATTCGCAGGCGGTCTCGCGTTTGCGCACGCGGCTCAAAGAATGGAAAAAGTAGAGGGTCCCCCCCTACGCGCTTACGCGCGCCCCCCAGGGGGCGATGCGGGTGGACCGGCGGAGCCGGATCCACCGCATCCTGGGTCTAGTCCAATGTGCTGTGGTGGTGGGGGCGTGGCTATGAATGGCTTTGGAGGATCGTGATGAGGCGCGGGGTTTGGGCTGGGGTGTTTGCTGCGGCGGCTTTGGTTCTGGCTGTGGGTTCCGCGCGGGGCGCGGAGTCCGCTTCGCGGGTGCCGGTTCGGGAACTGCTGGAGCAGGGGCGGCTGTTGCTGGAGGAGCGGGCTGCGGGGTCGGCGGCGGCGCTGGGCGGGCGGGTGGAGGTGCACATTGCCGAGCAGGCTGCGGCGCGGGTTGCCGATGCGCCTTGCGTGCCTATGGTTTTCCTGCCGCCGGGCGGCCGCCCTACCGGCAAGACGTCGATAGGATTGCGCTGCGCGGCGCAGCCCTGGCAGATCCGCGTCCCCGCCGAAGTGGCGCTGCTGGTTCCGGTTCCGGTGCCGACGCGGCCGCTCGGCGCGGGGGCGGTGCTGCGCGAGGGCGACTGGTCGCTGGCGGAGGTCAATCTCGCTGCTTGGCCGCGCGGCGTCGCGACGGATCCGGCGCAGATGGAAGGCGCGACCGTGGTGCGGGCGGTCAAGGCGGGCGAGCCGATTCCGCCGGCCTCGCTGCAATCGCGCGCGCACCTGGGGGCGGGCGACCCGGTGCAGGTGATACTGAACGGCGCCGGCTTCGTCATCAAGGCCACCGGCAAGATGCTTCACCAGGCCAGCCCGGGCCAGCAGGCCCGTGTCCAGCTCGACTCCGGCCGCACCGTCGCCGGCATCCTGCGCGACGACCGCGAAATCGAAGTCAGGTTGTAGGCCCCCCTCTACGCGCTTACGCGCGCCCCCCAGGGGGCGAAGCTGGCGGACTGGCGGAGCCAGATCCGCTGCTTCCTGGGGGTGGCTTCATGGTGCGTTCCGCTTGCTTTTTGTTGCGGATATCGTAGCTAGCGGCCTCACGAATGCTAAAGTTAGTTGGCGCCATGCCGATAATTGCCTTATCCGCCCGGGCCGATCCCGCATCGGCGCCAAGGCGACCAGACGGACATCCATCGTGAAAATCACGCAAAAAGGCCCGGAGCCAATCAATATCCCCCGCCCCGCGCACGGCGCCGAGGCGCGGCCGGCCGCGCCCGCCAAGGCGCCCTCCGGGAACGAAGACCAGGTCCAGCTCTCGCCGCTGGCCAGCGGCCAGCTCTCGGCCAGCGAGGCCCCGTTCGATGCCGAGAACGTCGAACGCATCAAGCAGGCTATCCGCAATGGCGAATTCACCGTCAATGCGGAAGTCGTGGCCGATCGCCTGCTCGACGTCGAACGCGGCCTGATCCGCTCGTGAGTTCGCTCGACGCTTTCGCCTCGCTGCTGGATCGCTGCGCAGAAGCGGGCCGGCAGCTGTCGCAGGCCGTGGCCGGCACCGATACCGGCGCCATCGACGCCGCCACCCAGGCCCTGGGCCAGTACGTGCTCGAAGTGCAGCGCACCTTGCCCCAACTCGCGCCTGCCATCGAATCCCTGCCCGCCGACCTGCGCGCGGCCTGGCGGGAACAGCTCGCCCAGGCCCTCCAGCCGATCAAGGTGGGCACCGAAATCTCGACCCTCCAGGCCGCCGCCGCCTCCGCCCGGCTGGCCGCCCTGGCCCGCCTGAGCGGCGCCGACATGGCCTATACCGGCACCGGCCAACTCTCGCGCTGACGCCGTTCCCCGTAATAGCGGTACAAAACCCTCCCTACTCCGCATTTGCCGCTGGCGCCGAACGCGAATAATGGCGATGCCTGCGAAAAGGCCGCCCGCCGCACGCAGAGAGGAGGTCACGTGATCAGCCGCATCGGCGACGAACTGATGTTCAATGCGCAAGCCCTGACATTGCGCGCGCAGCGCCAGGAAGTCCTGGCGTCCAACCTGGCCAACGCCGAAACGCCCAACTACAAGGCGCGCGATTTCGATTTCGCCGCGGCCTTGCGCGCTGCCACGGGCACGCCCGAGCCGGGCGCGGCCGCCGCGCCGCTGGGGCTGGCGGCGACGAACGCCCGGCACATCCGTGCCGATGCGGCGGCCGGCATCCCGGTGGCGCTGCAGTACCGCACGCCCACCCAGGCCGCGATAGACGGCAATACCGTCGACCCCGATCTCGAACGCACGCGCTTTGCCGACAACGCGCTGCGCTACGACGCGGCGCTGCGCATGCTGAACGGCCAGATCCAGACGCTCCAGCGCGCCATCCAGAACAATTGAACGAGGCCCGCGCATGTCCCTGAACAAGGCTTTCGAAATCGCCGGCACCGCATTGACGGCCAACAGCCAGCGGCTCAACGCCGTCGCCAGCAATCTGGCCAACGCAGAGAGCGTCGCCGGTCCGGACGGACAGGTCTACCGGGCCCGCAAGGTGGTGTTCGAGTCCTACATGGTGCCCGGCGGCGCCTCCGAGGGCGGCCAGGGAGTGCGGGTGCGCGAGGTGATGACCGATCCGTCTCCGCCCAAGCGCGTCTATGACCCGAAGAACCCGATGGCCGATGCCGACGGCTATCTCAGCATGCCCAATGTCGAGATCGTCGACGAAATGGTCGACATGATCGCCGCTTCGCGCGCTTACCAGACCAACGTCGAGGTGATGAACACCGCCAAGACGTTGATGCAGAAAACCCTGACGCTCGGTAGCTAACCGCTCGGCGCGCATACGCGATGGAGTATTGATATGGCTGTATCC
The DNA here is from genome assembly GCF_900606115.1 of Pigmentiphaga humi. Classification (GTDB taxonomy): domain Bacteria; phylum Pseudomonadota; class Gammaproteobacteria; order Burkholderiales; family Burkholderiaceae_B; genus Pigmentiphaga; species Pigmentiphaga humi. The sequence continues at coordinate 160,256 of NZ_UWPJ01000016.1, read as the reverse complement.
AACGTTTCCGGCAATTCCTCGAGCGGCACGAACGCGTCGTCGCTGAATGCCGCGTCCGCCGAGGAGCTGTCCCAGCGTTTCCTGGCCATGCTCACCGCGCAGATGAGGAACCAGGATCCGCTCAATCCGCTGGACAACGCCGAACTGACCTCGCAACTGGCGCAGATCAGCACGGTGACCGGCGTCAGCCAGCTCAACAGCACGATGGAATGGCTGGGCTACAGCATGGGCAGCCTGCAGGCCACGGAGTCGGCCTCGCTGGTCGGCCGCAAGGTGCTGTTGTCGGGCAATGCCCTGACGCTGGCCGAGGGCAAGGCCGATGGCGGCTATGTGCTGAGCATTCCGGTGGAGAACGCGGAGCTGGTGGTCAAGAACGCCGACGGCACCGAAGTCGCGCGCAAGAAGCTCAAGGACGTCGAAGCCGGTACCCATACCTTTACCTGGGATGGCACGGACGCCAAGGGCACGCAGCTCGACGACGGCGAATACACCTTCGAGGTCCAGGTGGGCGAGGGCACGCAGGTCGGCGTGGCGCCTACGCTGTCCCTGACGCAGATCGCCTCGGTGCGGCCGTCGTCCGGCGCCACGACCGTGGTCGATTCCCGGGGCAACATCGTCAACCTGTCCAACGTCTACCAGATCTGGTGATGCGGGCGCCGCCCGCCAGCCTTCCCGGATATCGCAGCTAGAGCAAGGATCCTGCAATGAGTTTCCAACAGGCATTGAGCGGCCTGAACGCCGCCGACAAGAACCTCGACGTCATCGGCAACAACGTCGCCAACGCCAACACCGTCGGCTTCAAGGCCGCACGCGCCGAGTTCTCGGACGTGTACGCCTCCACCGTATTGGGCACCTCGTCCAACGGCATCGGTATCGGTACCCGCGTCTCGTCGGTCAGCCAGCTGTTCAGCCAGGGCGCGATCTCGGTCACCTCCAACCCGTTCGACGTCGCCATCTCGGGCGAGGGTTTCTTCCGCATGGACAGCAACGGCTCGGCGGTCTATTCCCGCAACGGCCAGTTCCAGCTCGACGCCAACGGCTATGTAATCAACTCCAGCGGCATGAAACTGACGGGCTACCTGGCCGATGCCAACGGCAAGATCAACACCGCGCAGCCGCAGCCGCTCAAGCTCACCGTCAGTTCCATCGAGGCCCGCGGCACGACCGAGGCGACCCAGGGTTCGGTGCTGGATTCGCGCGCCGAGGCCATCGACGCCACGGCGCATCCGTTCGACCCGTCCAATTCGAACACCTACACGCACGCGACATCCATCGCCGTGTACGATTCGCTGGGCAATACGCACACCCTGTCGACCTATTACGTCAAGCGCGCGCCGGGCGAGTGGGAAGTCTTCACCTCGGTCAACGGCAACGTGACCAATCCCGACGTCGACGACGAGGGCAACCCCGTCGGTTTTGCGCTGAGCTTCGATTCGTCGGGCAAGATCGACCTGGACGCATCGAACAACGGCGTCTTCGACATTCTCGTCGACGCCGATACGCTGGGAACCGGCGCGGCCGATCTGGCGATCAGCTACAACGTCGCGGCGACCTCGCAGACGGGCCAGGCCTTCAGCAATGAATTGCAATCGCAAGACGGCTATACCTCGGGGCGCCTGACCAGCTTTTCGATCGACGAGCACGGCGTCCTGATGGCCAACTACTCGAACCAGCAGACGCGGGCGCAGGGCCAGATCGTGCTGGTGTCCTTCGTCAATCCGCAGGGCTTGGTGTCGGCGGGCAGCAACAACTTCCTGCAGACCACCATGTCGGGCGACCCGCGCCTGGGCGTGCCGGGTTCGAGCAACTTCGGCAGCGTCACCTCGGGCGCGCTGGAAGACGCCAACGTGGACCTGACGGGCGAACTGGTCAACATGATCTCCGCGCAGCGTGTCTACCAGGCCAACGCGCAGAGCATCAAGACCCAGGATTCTGTCATGCAGACCCTGGTCAACCTGCGCTGACGGATAGCCGGCAGCCATGGACAGGGCACTCTACATTGCCGCGACCGGCGCGCGCGAGCTGATGCGGCGGCAGGACATCCAGACCAACAATCTGGCGAACGCGCTGACGCCGGGTTTCCGCGCCGAGATCGCGGCCCAGCGCACCGCCCCGGTCGTGGGCGGCGCGGGCCTGCGCACCCGCGCCTATGCGGTCGAGTCGACGCCCGGCGCGGACATGTCGCGCGGGCCGATGATGGCCACCGGCCGCGAACTCGACGTCGCGGTCCAGGGCGACGGCTGGTTCGCCGTGCGTACCGCGGACGGCAGCGAGGCCTACACGCGCTCCGGCAGCTTCCAGCTTTCGCCCGAGGGCACGCTGGTGGACACCGAGGGCAGGCAGGTGCTGGACGCCAACGGCGAAGCCATCATGCTGCCGCTGGACGCCAAGGTGCAGGTCAACACCGACGGTTCGATCTCGACCGTTTCCGACGTGGACCGCGTCCTGGCCGCCCAGATCGGCAACCTGAAGCTCGTCAACCCGCCCGCCAATTCGCTCGAGCGCGGCGCCGACGGCCTGTTCCGGCTGCGCCAGGGCGGCATCGCCCCGGCCGACGCCGACGTCCGCGTCGCCGGCGGCATGCTCGAAGGCAGCAACGTCAACGCGGTGGACACCATGGTCGGCATGATCGCCGCCGCCCGCCACTACGACGTGCAGATCCAATTGATGCAAAGCACCGACAAAAACCAGCAAGCCGCCACACAGCTGTTGTCTGTAGGGTGAAAAGTAAAGAGCGGTCTTTCGAATTCGAGAGCATCGCAGTGAATAACCATTGTTGACCCTGGGCGCCGCGGATCCGGCTTTGCCGGTCCGCCAGCGCCGCCCCCTGGGGGGCGCGCGAAGCGCGTAGGGGGGGACCCCTCATGATCCGTTCGCTTTGGATTGCCAAGACCGGTCTGGATGCGCAGCAGACGCAACTGGACGTGATTTCGAACAACCTGGCCAATGTCAGCACGAATGGCTATAAGCGTTCGCGCGCGGTGTTCGAGGATCTGCTCTACCAGACCGTGCGTCCGGCGGGAACGCAGACGACGCAGCAGAACCAGGTGCCGGCCGGTCTGACGCTGGGCACCGGCGCGCGGCCGGTGGCGACGGTGCGCAATTATTCGCAGGGCGCGCTGCAGCAGACCAGCAGCGGCTTCGACCTGGCCGTGAACGGCGCGGGTTTTTTCCAGGTGCAGTTGCCCGACGGCACGCTGGCCTATACGCGCGACGGCAGCTTCCAGATCGACAGCCAGGGCCAGCTGGTAACCAACAACGGCCTGATCCTCGACCCGGGCATCGTCGTGCCCGAGGGTGTGAAGGAAGTCGCGGTGGGCCAGGACGGCGTGGTGACGGCGACCGTGGCCGGGCAGACCCAGCCGGTCCAGCTCGGCCAGGTCCAGCTGGCGACCTTCATCAATCCGGCCGGCCTGCAGCCGCTGGGGCAGAACCTGTTCGGCGAGACCGCCGCATCGGGCGTGCCGGTGGTCAACGTGCCCGGACTCAACGGTGCCGGACTGATCAACCAGGGCTATGTCGAGGCCTCCAACGTCAACGTGGTGGAGGAACTGGTCGGGATGATCCAGACCCAGCGCGCCTACGAGATCAACTCGCGCGCCATTTCCACGGCCGACCAGATGCTCCAGCGCATCGCGCAGCTCTGAGGGCGGGCGGCATGAAGGGAGCGTTCAGGTCCGCAGTTCGACGCGCCGCGGGCGGCGCCATCAGGGCAGGCGGCGCGCTGGCGCTGGCCGGGCTGGCCGCGTGCGCGGCGCCCCAGGTGGACATTGCCGAGCCGACCACGGCGCGCCCGCTGGATCCGGTGGCCTACAACGCGGCGCGCCGGCCCACCGGCGGCATCTTCAGCACCGCCCCGGGATACCGGCCCCTGTTCGAAGACGTGCGCGCGCGCAACATCGGCGATACGCTGGTGGTGCGGCTGGAGGAGCACATCAATTCGACCCAGCGCAACAATACGTCGGCGCAGCGGACCGCGTCGGCGTCGATCTCCACGCCGACGATCAACAGGCTGCCTGGCTCGAGCATCCTGCACGGCCTGGGTATCGGGGGCGAAAGCGACAACAAGTTCAACGCGCGCGGCGAAACCGGCGCATCGAACGTGCTGTCGGGCACCGTGACCGTGACCGTGGTGGAAGTGCTGGCCAACGGCAATCTGCGCGTCTCGGGAGAGAAACAGATCGGTACCAACCGCGAGACAGAGCGCGTGCGCTTCTCCGGCGTGGTCAACCCGGCGCACATCGTCGGCGGTAATTCCGTCAGTTCCACGCAGGTCGCCGACGCCCGCATCGAGTACCGCGGCCAGGGAGCGATCGACGAGGCGCAGACGGTGGGCTGGCTGGCGCGCTTCTTCATGTCTTTCTCTCCTTTCTGATGGGCGGGCGCATGGTTCGAACCGCTTCTTTTTCGCTCGCGGCGCTGGCTTTGCTGGTGATGTGCGCGGCGCTGCTGGCCGCGCCGGCCCATGCCGCGCGGGTCAAGGACCTCGCCAACGTGCAGGGCGTACGCAACAACCAGCTGGTGGGCTACGGCCTGGTGGTGGGCCTGGACGGCACGGGCGACCAGACCACCCAGACGCCGTTCACGACGCAGTCCCTGATGTCCATGCTGTCCAACCTGGGCATCAACGTGCCGCCCGGCACGCGCCTGCAGCTCAAGAACGTGGCGGCCGTCATGGTGACCGCCACGCTGCCGCCGTTCTCGCAGCCCGGCCAGCAGCTCGACGTCACGGTCAGCTCCATGGGCAATGCCAAGTCGTTGCGCGGCGGCACGCTGCTGCTGACCCCGCTCAAGGGGCTGGACGGAGAGGTCTACGCGATGGCCCAGGGCAGCGTCTCGGTCGGCGGTGCGGGCGCCTCGGCGGCCGGCAGCCGGGCCCAGATCAATCACCTGAGCGCGGGCCGCATCCCGTCGGGCGCGACCGTCGAGCGCGAGGTGCCTACGCCCTTCGCCGACGACGGCGCGCTGCGGCTGGAGCTGGCCACGGCCGATTTCGCCACGGTGCGCTCCATGGTCGATGCGATCAACCGCAGCTTCGGGCCGGGGACGGCCACGGCGCTGGACGGCCGCGTGATCGAATTGCGCACGCCCATGTCTCCCAACGAGCGGGTCTTCTTCATGGCGCAGATCGAGGATCTCGAAGTGGCGGGCAGCCGCGCGCCGGCGCGGGTGGTCATCAACGCGCGCACAGGCTCGGTCGTGATGAACCAGAGCGTGCGGCTGGCGCCGGTGGCGGTCGCGCACGGCAACCTGAGCGTGACGGTATCGTCCACGCCTTCGGTCAGCCAGCCCGCGCCCTTCGCGAACGGCCAGACCGTGGTGACCGAACGGGCCGATATCGAGATTCGCCAGGGCGGCGGTCCCATCATGCATCTGGATGGCGGCGCCCAACTGGCCGACGTGGTCAAGGCGCTGAACCTGCTGGGCGCGACGCCGCAAGACCTGATTTCCATCCTGCAGGCGCTCAAGACCGCGGGCGCCTTGACCGCCGAACTGGAGATCATCTGATGGCCAAACTGGACAACTCATTGGCAGTGCAGGGCATGGCCGTCGATGCCCGGTCGCTCGATGCGCTCAAGCTGCAGGCGCGCCGCGACCAGGCCGGCAGCGTGCGCCAGGCCGCGCGCCAGTTCGAGGCGCAGTTCGCCCAGACGCTGCTGGGACAGATGCGCCAGAACTCGATGGCGGGCGAGGGCGCGCTGGCGCAGGCGCTCAACAGTCCGGCATCGCAGACCTGGCGCGGCATGCTCGACCAGCAGCTGGCGTCGAAGCTGGCCGGCGTGGCCGACACGGCCAATCGCGGCAACGTGCCCGAGCGCAGCGGTCTGGGCCTGGCCGACATGCTGGAAAAACAATTGACGCGCGTTACCGTGCCCGCGGAATCGGTGCGGCGGGCCGGACTGCCGCTGTCCCTGTCCACGCTGGAACTGGCGCGCGGACGCGCGGCGGGAACGCCGGAGTCCGCCACCAGCGGCAGCATAGGCGGGATGCCGGCTGCGGCCAGCCCTGCCGCGGCCGCCGTGGCGGGCGAGGCAGGGGCCGCCCGGCGCATCCAGAACGGCAAATTCGGCACCCCCGCACCCTATGGCGCGGCTGCCGGCGCGCCCCGCGCCGCCCCGGCAGCGCCGGCCCAGGCGAGCGCGGCGCCCGCTTCGCCGGAGGAAATCCGGGCCGAGTTCCTCGGCCGCTTCCTGCCCGCGGCGCGGCGCGCCGAAGCCGCCACCGGCATCCCCGCCGCCTACATCCTGGGACAAGCGGCTCTTGAGTCGGGCTGGGGGCGCCGCGAGATCCGCGGCGCGGACGGCCAGGCCAGCCACAACCTGTTCGGTATCAAGGCGACCGGCTGGGAGGGCCGCACCGTGAGCACGCGCACGACCGAGTTCCGCAACGGCACGGCCGAACGCGTCACCGCGCAGTTCCGCGCCTACGATTCCTACGAGCACGCTTTCGAGGACTACGCGCGCATGCTCGCGTCCAATCCCCGCTATGCCAAGGTGCTGCAGTCCACCAACAGCGCCGAGTCGTTCGCGCGCGGACTGCAGCGCGCTGGCTATGCCACCGACCCGCGTTATGCCGAAAAGCTGCAGAGCACCATCCGCCGGGCGATGCAGGTCGTCGTCTGACCCGGCCGGCGCGCCCGCCGCGGCGCGCCGGCTCAAGCTTCGCTTGCGCGGACCGTTAAGTCTTCCAATAGGCGTGCGCGGGCAGTCCGCATTCCGCACGCCGCTTGCGCATCGATCATGACCACGAACATCGCCAACATCGCATTGACGGGATTGCGGGCCGCCCAGGCCGGGCTGGCCGTCACCGCGAACAATATTTCCAACCAGGGCACTGCAGGCTATTCACGCCAGCAGGTGGTCTTGTCGACCTCGCTGTCGAACTTCTCGGGCGGCGGCTATTTCGGCACCGGCGTGGACGTCGTGACGGTGCAGCGCGCCTATAACGAATTCCTGACGAACCAGGCGAGCCAGGCAGCCTCTTCCCTGAGCTACCTGAACACCTATTCCGACCAGATGAGCGGCCTGATCAACGGCATGGGATCGGTCGATACCGGCATCAACCAGAGCTTGACGGCGCTGTACGCGGCCATCAGCAGTTTCAGCCAGAACCCCAACGAGACCGCCTCGCGCCAGGCGGCGCTGGAGGCGGCGCAATCGACGGCCGCGCGGTTCCGTTCGATCAGCGACAGCCTGTCCGCCATCGACCAGGGCATCACCACACAGGTCGGTTCGGCGGTGGGGCAGATCAACCAGCTCGTGCAGAGCATCGCGGCCTACAACCTCTCCATCAACGAGGCCCGCGCGGCTCAGGGCGGCCCGTCTCCCAACGACCTGCTCGACCAGCGCGACCTGCTCATCCGCAAACTGGGCGAGTTCACCGGCATCACGACCAGCAATCAGGGCAATAGCGTCAACGTCTACCTGTCCAACGGCCAGCCGCTGGTGCTGCAGGGCCTGGCCGCGCAGCTGCGGCTCGATACCCAGGATCCGGACTCGGCCAGCGGCGCGAGCCTGTCGCTGACCATGGGCAGCCACAGCGTGCCGCTGAACGACAAGGACATCGACGGCGGCCAGCTCGGCGCGCTGATCGCATTCCGCAACAACGAGCTGGCCCAGGCCCGGACCGAACTGGGGCGCATCGCCATCGCCATGGCGTCGGCCTATAACCAGCAGCAACAGTTCGGGCTGGACAGTTCGGGCGGGCAGGGGGCGGCCCTGTTCAAGCTCGGCAGCCCGATGGCCGTGGGTTCCAGGCAGAACACCGGCGACGCCGTGTTGTCGCTGGGCATCTCGGATACGCGTTCGCTGACCGGCAGCGACTACCAGTTGAGCCGCTCCGGCACCGAATACGTGGTAACGCGCCTGGACGACGGCGAGGAATTCGGCCCGTTCACCGAGCTGCCGCAGACCGTCGATGGACTGGCGATAGGGCTGGCCGACGGCGATCTGGCCGACGGCGACGTCTTCACCATCCAGGTGGCCCGCCATGCCGCCGCGGGTATGGAAGTGCTGCTCGGCGACCCCGGCGCGCTGGCCGCGGCGGCACCCATGAGTCTGGGTGCGGACGCGGACAACGCCGGCACGGCGATCGCCTCGCGCCTGCGTTCGGAGGCCTCGGACAATGTCGACTACACGGCTTCCGTCACGGTGCGCTTCACCTCCGCCAAGGATTACGACCTGTTCGACGCGGACGGCAACGTCCTGGAGTCGGGCAGCCTGGGCGCATCGCCGCATACCATCGCCTACAACGGCTGGGCCTTCGACCTGAACGGCCTGCCGGCCGCCGGCGATGTCTTCACGGTCGGGGCCGGTCGCGGCGATCCGGCGGGGGACAACCGCAACGCGCTGGCGCTGGGCGCGCTCGGCACCGCCAAGATCGCGGGCGGCGCCACGCTGACCGACGCCTATGCCGCGCTGTTGTCCAGGACGGGCACGCGCGCCGCGTCGATAGGCGTCAGCCAGGCCGCCCAGCAGAGCGCCTACGACCAGGCCGCCGCCGCCGAACAGTCGCTGGTCGGCGTCAACCTCGACGAGGAAGGCGCCAACCTGTTGCGCTACCAGCAGGCCTACGCCGCCGCCGGCAAGGTGCTGGGCATGGCTTCGGAGCTGTTCGACCAACTGCTCGCGTCCATATGACCCCCTACGCGCCGACGCGCGCCCCCAGCGCCCCTAGGAAACCAACGGAATTGGGATTCGACACGCCATGAGAGTTAGCACCAACCAGTTCTACGATGCCAGTATTCGCGCGCTCAATACCCAGCAGAGCGCGCTGATGCGCGTTTCCCAGCAGCTCTCGTCGCAGCGCAAGCTGCTCAGTCCGGCCGACGATCCGGTGGCGGCCAGCCGAGAGGTGGCGCTGACCACCAGCCTGCAGGCCAACGAGCAGATGATCAAGAATCAGGGCGAGGCCAAGAGCACGCTGGAATCGACCGAGAACTACCTGGTGCAGGCCAGCAATACGCTGCAGTCCGCCCTGACGCGCGTTATCCAGGGGGGCGGCGGCGTGCTCAACGAGGCCGACCGGCAATCCATCGTGACCGACCTCAAGAGCCTGCGCGAGCAATTGCTGGGCATCGCCAACACCCAGGACGAGAACGGCAACTACATCTTTGCCGGCTACCGGCGGGACAGCCAGCCCTTCGTGCAGACCGCCGCGGGCGTGGCCTACCAGGGCGATGCGGGCGTGCGCCAGAGCCAGATCGGCGTCAACCGCGTGATCGACGTCAGCTTCACCGGCAATTACCTGTTCGGCGAGATTCCCACCGGCTTGCACGGCCTGTCGGTGGGCGCCGGCGCGGCCAACATCGGCGGCGCGGTCCTCAGCTCGGGCGCGGTCACCGACCGCCAGGCCTGGAATGACGCCTCGGCGTTCGGCCCGTACACCGTAGAGTTCGGCGCCGAAGGCGCCTACACGGTGCGGGACGGGGGCGGCGCCGAGGTCGGCACCGGTGCGTTGGGCGACGGCCGGACGGTAGAGGTGGCCGGAGTCACGATAGGCTTCGACGGGGCGCCCGCCGAGGGCGATACCTTCAGTTTCGGCGCATCCGGCACGCAGAGCGTATTCGATACGCTGGACCAGGCCATCGCGGCCCTGAGCCTGCCGGCTTCCGAGTCCGAGTCGAGCGCCCGCGCCAACGGTCTGTATGCGGCCAACCTGAACCTGAAAGCCGCGCTCGACCGCCTGCAGGAAGCGCGCTCGTCCATCGGCGGCCGCGTCAACGAGATCGATGCCGCCACGACCGCCGGCCAGGCCCGCGGCGACCAGCTCGCAGAGGAAGTGTCGCGCGTGGTCGGATCGGATATCGAAACCCAGACGGCGCTGACCGGCGAACTGGCCAAACGCACCTACACGGTGCAAGCGGCGCAGCAGACCTATACGCAGATCGCCAGGATGTCGATATTCAACTACCTCTAGGAGGCAGATGGGGCGGCAGGCGGATATCGTTCATTCCACCAGCCTGTGCTTGAGCGCGTAGTGGGTCAGCTCGGCATTGTTCTTGAGCTTCATCTTCTCGAGCAGGCGCGCGCGGTAGACCGAGACGGTCTTGGGCGACAACGAGATTTCCTCGGCGATCTGCGTCAGCGTGCGGCCCGACGCGATCATCACCATGGTCTGGTACTCGCGGTCGGACAGCAATTCGTGCGGCGGGCGCTCGTCGCCCTGGCTGAGGTGGCTGGCCAGTTGTTCAGCCAGTTCGGGCGTGATGTATTTCTTGCCCCGCGCCACCGTGCGTATGGCCGCGACGACGGTCTCGGGCGGCGAATTCTTGTGCAGGTAGCCGGCCGCGCCGGCCTTGACGCTGCGCACGGCGTATTGGTCTTCCGGATACATGCTGAGCATCAGCACGGCGATGCGGGGCCAGCGTTCGCGCACCTGCTTGAGCCCTTCCAGGCCGTTCTTGCCGGGCATGGAAATGTCCATCAACACCACGTCGGCCTCGGTCTTGCGCAACACGTCGAGCAGTTCGCCGCAATCGCCCGCTTCGCCCACTACCGCGATGCCTTCGGCCTGGGCGATCTGGCGCAGCCCCGAGCGCACGATGGCATGGTCGTCGGCAAGCACCAGGCGGATCATGAGGCGCCCTCGGGGCAGGCTCGGAGCGGGATCGGGACAGCGGCGTTCATGGGGAAATCTTCTGGATCAGCGGTATCGAGATCATTAGTGTAGTCCCCGCGAAGGACTGGGCTCCCCTGGGCGACCCGCCGATGTCCATCCAGCCGCCCAGCCCGTGGACGCGTTCCATCATGCCGCGCAGGCCGAACGAGGTGTCTTTGCGCAGGGCGTCGGCCGACAGTCCGATGCCGTTGTCGCGCACCTCCAGGCTGAGCGTGCTGTCGTCGGCGAACAGATCGACCTCCACGCTGGTGGCCTGGGCATGCTTGAACACGTTGGTCAGCGCTTCCTGGAAAATCCGGAACAAGGCGATGGAGCGTTCCAGGTCCAGCGCCAGGTCGTCCTGGTTGGTATGGACGTGGACCGGGATGCCCGTATGCCGGGCGAAATCCAGCGCCTGCCATTCGATCGCGGCGACGACGCCGAAGTCCAGCACCGGCGGACGCATGGAGCGGGCGATCCGCGAGATGGCCTCGCCCAGCGAGGCGACCATCTGTTCGGCTTCGTCCAGCAGCTCGGCGGTGTCGGTCGCGCGCGAGCGGCGCCGCGCCAGCGCCAGGTCGGCGCGGATGCGGGTGACCAGCGCGCCCAGATCGTCATGGATCTCGCGCGCCAACTCGGCGCGTTCGTTCTCGCGCACCCGCTCGGTGTGGCGCGACAGCTCGCGCAACTGGCTCTCCGAGCGGCTCAGCTCGGCCTGGGCATGGGCCAGGTGCGTCACGTCGGACAGCGCCACGACGCAGCCGCCGGGCGGCGTGCCGCTCAGCGGGCTGGCCGAGACCAGCAATTCCCGCTTGACGCCGGCGACCTGCATGCTGAACGGCAAGCTGCGCAGCGGCGTACCGTCCAGCGCCGGCGCGATCAGGCGCAGCAGCGCATGCGTGTCGGCCGGTTCGGGCAGCGCGAACGGCCTGGACAGGGTATAGGCGGCGTTCAGCCCGGTGATGTCTTCCAGCGCCGGACTCCACATGGTCACGGTATAGTCCCGCGAGATCGAGAACAGCGCCACCGGCGCCGCCGAGAAAATCGCGTTGAGCTGGTCGTGCGCGGTGGCCAGCGCGCTTTCCGCGCGCAGCCGCTGGGTGCGCATCCGCATCGTGCGCAGCCCGCGTTCCAGGGCGGGCGGCAGCCGGCGCATATTGTTCTTCATGACGTAGTCGTCGGCGCCGGCGCGCATGGCCTCGACGGCGGTTTCCTCGCCGATGGCGCCCGAGACGATCAGGAAGGGGCCGCGAAAACCGGCTTCCTTGGCGATTTTCAGCGCCCGCAGGCCGCTGAAGGCAGGCAGGGAGTGGTCGCTGACGATGGCGTCCCACGACCGCTCGGCCAGCGCCAGGCGCATGGCGGCTTCATTGTCGACGCATTGGGCGGTGACGTTCAGCCCGGCATCGACCAGCACGGCGCGCATCAGCGTGAAATCGGCCAGCGAATCCTCGACGAACAGGATGACGAGCGGCGTTGCATCGCGGCTGTCGGCGCCGGCTCCGGCGGAAGCGGGCGCCGCCATCATGAAGCGGGGCAGGCCGCCGGTGGGCGGGCCCGCATGGTGCGCCGGGGGCGAGCCGCGAAGGGGCATGCTAAGGAATCTCGACCAGTTGCCGATAATGTCTGCAATGATAGCTTGGGCAGCGGCCGGCAGATCGTGACTTTTCGAACATCTTCCCTGTCTGAAGACCGGGCGCCGGCGGGCGACGCGATCGTCGGTTCCGAATTCGCCTTCAGCAGCCAGGACTTCGAACGCATCCGCACGCTGCTGCGCCAGCACACGGGCATTTCGCTATCGGAGGCCAAGCGCAGCATGGTCTACAGCCGGCTGGCGCGGCGCCTGCGCGCAACCGGCAAGCCCTCCTTCAGCGCCTATCTCGAGGATTTGCGAGTAGGGGCGCCCGAATGGGAGTCCTTCGTCAATGCGCTGACGACCAATCTCACCTATTTCTATAGAGAGAGCCATCACTTCCAGATCCTGGCCGATTACCTGCGGCGCCGCGCGCCGGCCCCGGGCGGCCAGCCTCTGAATATCTGGTGCGCGGCCGCCTCGACAGGCGAGGAGGCCTGGACGCTGGCGATTACCGCGGCCGAGGCCTTCGGCACGCTGGCCCCGCCGGTGCGCATCGTCGCCACCGACCTGGATACCCACGTGCTGGGAACCGCGCGGCAGGGCCTGTACCGGCAGGACCAACTGGCCAAGGTGCCGCAGGCCCTGGTACGCCGTTATTTCTGCGAAGAGAAAAACGATCTTCACGGCGTGCGGCCGGAATTGCGCGCACTGGTGAGTTTTCGCCAGCTCAACCTGCTCGATGCGGTCTGGCCGGTGCGCGGGCCGCTCGATGCGGTATTCTGCCGCAACGTGCTGATCTATTTCGACCGTACCACGCAGTTGCGCGTGGTCGAGCGCATGGCGGGGCTGATGGCCCCGGGCAGCCTGCTGTTCGTGGGGCACTCCGAGAACTTTTCGCAGGGCCAGCAGAAATTCGCGCTGCAAGGCCGCACCGTCTACATGCGCAGTTCCCTTTAAGCGAAGTTCCATGATCGATCACGTCCTCCGGGCGGCCGATGGCGGCACGCCCCGGCCCTCCCGCTACGACCGCAGGCTGCTGGTAGCCATCGGCGCATCGACAGGGGGCACCGAGGCCTTGCGCGAACTGCTCGAAGGCCTGCCGGCCGATATGCCGCCCATCGTCATCACCCAGCACATGCCGCCCGGCTTCACGCGCAGCTTCGCCGAGCGCCTGGACAAGCATGCGCGCCTGCACGTGAAAGAAGCCGAGCACGGCGAGCGGCTGCTGGCGGGCTGTGTCTACATCGCTCCCGGCCACGCCCACCTGGTCGTCAAGGCCTTGCCGCTGGCCGGCTATTACGCGCAACTGTCCGAAGACGAACCGGTCAACCGCCATCGTCCTTCGGTGGAAGTGCTGTTTCTTTCGGTCGCCAAGGCCGCGGGCGCGGCGGCGGTGGCGGTCATGCTCACCGGCATGGGCAAGGACGGCGCACGCGCCATGCTCACGCTGCGCGAATCCGGCGCCTGCAACCTCGCCCAGGACGAAGCCTCCAGCGTCGTGTTCGGCATGCCCCGCGAAGCCATCGCCCTGGGCGCCGTCCACGACGTCGTGCCGCTCCCGCAAATGGCGCAACGCCTGCTCGCGGCGGTAGAAATGCGCCAAAAGGTGTTGCCCCTCTCTACGCGCTGACGCGCGCCCCTTGGGAGGCGCGCGTCAGCGCGTAGAGGGGAGCCCTAACACGGCTTGCATGTCGTACAGGCCGCTGGCCTTGTCGGCCAGGTAGCGTGCGGCGCGCACGCTGCCTTCGGCGTAGGTGGCGCGGCTGCTGGAGCGGTGCGTGATTTCGAGGCGTTCGCCGGGGCCGCAGAAGAATACGGTGTGATCGCCGACCACGTCGCCGCCGCGGGCCGACGAAAAGCCGATGGTGCCATGCTCGCGCGCGCCGGTATCGCCGTGGCGCGCCCACTCGGCGACTTCCTCGAGCGGCTTGCCCCAGGCCTGGGCCACCGTTTCGCCCATCTTCAGCGCCGTGCCGGATGGGGCATCGACCTTGTGCTTGTGGTGGATCTCGAAGACCTCGACGTCGTAGTCGTCCTTCAGGATGCGGGCCGCGATGTCCAGCAGCTTGAGCGTGACGTTCACGCCTATGCTCATGTTGGGCGCGAACACCACGCCCACCTTGCCGGCCGCGGCCTGGATCGCGGCCTTGCCGGCCTCGTCGAAGCCGGTGGTGCCGATGACCATCTTGACGCCGTGGCGCTGGCAGGCCTCGAGGTGGGCCAGCGTGGCCTGCGGGCGGGTGAAGTCGATCAGGCAGTCGGCCTGGGCGAGCGCGTCGAGGTCGTCGGTGATCAGGACCTGGCTGGAGCGGCCCAGGAATTCGGTGGCGTCGCGGCCGATGGAGGCGCTGCCGGCACGGCCCAGCGCGACGGCCAGTTCCAGGTCGGGGGCGGCCAGCACGGCTTCGATCAGCATGCGGCCCATGCGGCCGTTTGCCCCGGCGATGGCAATACGCATTTGCAGTGTTTCCTCAGGGAGCGGGGGAAGGAGGGGCGCTGGGGTCCAGGCCGGTCGGGGCGGCGTTGCCGTCCACCGTCGGCGTCGGCGCGCCCTCGGGGTTGGCCGTCGCGGGCGTGGCGCTCAGCGGCTTGCGCGTGTCTTTCTGCTGGAAGGGCTGGCGCGAAGGCTGCGGGTCGCCGCTCCAGCGCTCGAGGCGGTCGCCGGCGAAGTAAACGGTGAATTTCCGTTCCTCGGTCGGGCCGTTGCCGGGCGTGAAGAGATAGGGGTAATCCCAGCGGTCGGCATGGAAGACGCTGGTCAGCGTGGGGCTGCCCAGCGCGAATCGGACCTGTTCGCGGGTCATGCCGGGCCGCAGCAGCTCGATCTGCTCCTGGGTCAGCCAGTTGCCTTGCTGGATATCCGCCCGATAGGGCTTGATGAAGCCCGGAACGTAGTTGTTGACCGTGCTGCAGGCCGCCAGGCCGAGCAGAGCGGCCGGAGCCAGGCGCCGCAGGAAGCCTGCCCGGCCATGGATGATAGAAGTCAGAGCGTTTGGCACAGATCCAGACTCGTCTTGATTGGCGAAACCGTTATCATAAAGCTCTCGACGTGCGCCCGGGTATTTCGGTGCCGCCTTCGGGCCTTCCAGCAGGCGGCCGGGCCGCGTCTGGAAGCGCATCATTGCCAAGAACCGCTTTCCAAGGGACCCAAATGACAGATCAAAGCGAACTCAAAAGTATAGGCCTGAAAGCGACCTTTCCCCGGCTCAAGATCCTGGATGTTTTCAGAAAGGCCGAAGTGCGCCACATGAGCGCGGAAGATGTATACCGCGCCCTGATCGGCGAGGGCGTCGAGATCGGCCTGGCCACGGTATACCGCGTTCTGACGCAATTCGAGCAGGCCGGCCTGCTGGTGCGCAGCCAGTTCGACAGCGGCAAGGCCGTGTTCGAGCTGAACGAGGGCGACCACCACGACCACCTGGTATGCACCAATTGCGGCAAGGTGGAGGAATTCTTCGATCCCGAGATCGAGAAGCGCCAGCAGAATATCGCCAAGGAGCACAACTTCGTGCTGACGGGCCACGCCCTGTCGCTCTACGGCATCTGCCAGAACTGCGCCAAGACCAGGTAGCGCACCGCAGCGCCCCCGCCAGCGCGCAGGCGCCGGAATTCCTGGCCGCACCGGGTGCGACCGGCCATGCCGGGTCCGCAGGGACCCGTGGTCCCCGCCGGAACCGTTCCCTCAGTTGTTTCCTATCATTTCCCGCGCATGCTTGCGCGTGGTGGCGGTGATCTCGATGCCGCCCAGCATGCGCGCGATCTCGTCCACCCGGCCGCCGCGGTCGAGCTGGCTGACGTTGGACAAGGTCGCGCCGCCTTGCTGGCGCTTGTCGACCCGCAGATGCGTGTTGCCGCAGGCGGCGACCTGGGGCAGGTGGGTCACGCACAGGACTTGATGGCGGCTGCCGAGCTCGCGGAGCAGCCGGCCGACCACCTCGGCCACCGCGCCGCCTATTCCCGTATCGACTTCATCGAAAATCAGCGTCGGCACGCGGGCCGCGCGGCTGGCGATCACCGACAGCGCCAGCGAGATGCGGGCCAGTTCGCCGCCCGAGGCGACCTTGGCAAGCGGCCGCGGCGTCGTGCCGGCATGGCCGGCCACCCGGAACTCGATGGCGTCGGTCCCGCCCGGCCCGGGGGCCGCGGCCTCGACCGCCACGTTGAACTTGCCGCCTCCCATGGCCAGCGTCTGCATCGCCTGGGTAACCGCCTTGGACAGCGATCCGGCGGCCTTGCGGCGGGCCCGCCCCAACTGATCGGCGGCGGCGCCGTAGGCGGCGCGCGCCGCCTCGGTCTTGGCGCGCAGGGCCTGGACGTCTTCGGCTTCCTTCAGCGTTTCGAGCTGGGCATGCAGCGTGGCATGGCGCTCGACCAGTTCCTCGGGTTGCAGGCGGAATTTGCGCGCCGTGTCGAACACGGCCTGCAGGCGCGATTCGACCTCGGCCAGTCGCTGCGGATCGAGCTCCAGCCGGCCCAGGTAGCTGTTCAGGTCGGACACCGCTTCCTGCAAGGCGATGCGCGCCGATTCCAGCGCTTCGGCCACCGGCACCAGGGCTTCGTCATGGGCGGCGAGCTGGGCGATGCGCTGGGCCGCCGCCGACAGCCGGGCATGGGCGGCGTCGTCATCGTCTTCCAGCGCCGCGACGGTCTGGCTGGCGCCGTCGATCAGCGATTGCGCATGCGCCAGGCGGCGGTGCTCGGCCTGCAATTGCTCCCATTCGCCCGCGCCCAGGGCCAGCCGGTCGAGTTCGTCGGATTGCCATTGCAGCCGCTCGCGCTCTTGCTGCAGCGCGGACGCATCGCGCTCGACCGCCTCCAGCTTGCGGGCCAGCTCGCGCCAGCTTTTCCAGGCTTCCAGCACCGCGCTTCGCAGTGCGCCGTGGCCGCCGTGGTCGTCCAGCATGTCGCGCTGCGAGTCGGCCTTGAGCAGGCTTTGGTGGGCGTGCTGGCCATGGATGTCCACCAGGTGTTCGCCCAGTTCGCGCAATTGCGTGAGCGTGGCCGGCACGCCGTTGATATAGCCCCGGCTGCGGCCTTGGGCGTCGATCACGCGGCGCATCACCAGGCTGTCGGTATCCAGTTCGCGCTCGGCCAGCCAGCCATGCACCGCGTCGGGAACGTCGAACACCGCGCTGATCTCGGCCCGTGCGGCGCCCTCGCGCAGGACCGACGCATCGGCGCGTTCCCCCAGCGCCAGCGCCAGGGCATCGATCAGGATGGATTTCCCGGCGCCGGTTTCTCCCGAAAATACGGTGAAACCCGGGCCGAACTCGACTTCGGTGTGGTCGACGATGACAAAATCGTTGATATGCAGGGCGCGCAGCATGCGGAAGAAGCCGTTGGGGTGAAAGCGACTAATCGATGGCGGTACCGGAAATCTGGTTCCAGTGCAGCTTGCGCCGCAGGGTGGAAAAATAACTGTATCCAGCCGGATGCAGGAAGCGGATGGTATGTTCTGCGCGTCTCACCACGATGCGGTCGCCTTCCTGCAGCGAGGACCAGCTGTGCATGTCGAAGTGGACGCTGGCGCTTTCGTCGCGGCCGCCCGGCGAGCGGGTCAGCGTGATCTCGATCGTACAGTCGTCCGGGATGGCGATGGGGCGGTTGGACAGCGCCTGCGGCGCCACCGGCACCAGCACCAGGCCGCGCAGCGACGGATGCAGGATGGGGCCGTTGGCCGACAGCGCATAGGCCGTCGAGCCCGTGGGGGTGGCGATGATCAGCCCGTCGGCGCGCTGTTTCGACATGTACAAGCCGTCGACCTGCACGGTGACTTCCAGCATCCCGCCCAGCCCGGCCCGGCTCAGCACCACGTCGTTGAGCGCCAGCGCCGACACCATGGTGGTATCGCCGCGGATGACGCTGGAGGTCAGCAGCGTGCGGGTCTCGGGCTCGTACTGGCCGGCCAGCATGCCGGCGATGGCGGTGGTGGCGTCTTCCAGCGGGATGTCGGTGATGAAGCCCAGCCGGCCGCGGTTGATGCCGATCAGCGGGACATCCCACGGCGCCAGCTGCCGCGCGACCCCCAGCATGGTGCCGTCGCCGCCCATGACGATGGCCAGCGACGCGCGCCGGCCGATTTCCTCGACCGAGGCGGCGGGGTAGTCGGATACGCCGATATAGGCGGCGGTATCTGCTTCGAAAAGAACCTCGCGGCCCCCGTCGCGCAGCATTTGCGCGAGTTCGAGCAGCGGCGCGGCGATGCCGGCGTCATGGTATTTGCCAACCAGGGCGACGATGGGAAAGTGCATGAAAAGCATTGTATCCGCCCAACGCGCTTGCGCGCGAAAGGAGGCCACCCCCTACCCGCTTCGCGGGCCAAGGAGGCGAAACAGGTTCGAACCCAGGGCACCGCGGATCCGGCTCCGCCGGTCCGCCAGTGCCGCCCCCTCGAGGGGGCCCGCGAAGCGGGTAGGGGGTGGGCCTTATTCATGGATACAATGAGGCCCATGGACGAGCGTGCACGTACTTTGCTGAAGGCTCTGATCGAGCGATATATTTCCGACGGGCAGCCGGTTGGGTCGCGTACGCTGTCCAAGGTCTTCGATTTGTCGCCGGCGACGATACGCAACGTCATGGCCGATCTCGAGGATCACGGGTTGATCCATAGCCCGCACACCTCGGCCGGGCGCGTGCCGACGCCGCGCGGGTACCGGGTGTTCGTCGATTCGCTGCTGACGGTCCAGCCCTACGAAGTCTCCGAAGCCAGCCATATCAAGCACCAGCTGCCCAATGCCGAGCCGCAGCGCGTGATCGCGGCGGCGGCGTCGCTGCTGTCCAACCTGACCCAGTTCGCCGGCGTGGTGATGGCGCCCAAGCGCAGCCAGACATTCCGCCAGGTCGAGTTCATCCGGCTGTCGGATACGCGCGTGCTGCTGATCGTGGTCACGCCCGAAGGCGACGTGCAGAACCGCATCCTGCAGGTGCAGCGCAATTATGCGGCTTCGGAACTCACCGAGGCGGGCAATTTCTTCAACCAGCATTTCGGCGGCATGTCGTTCGACGACGTGCGGCGCAACCTGCAGCGGGAGCTCAGCCAATTGCGCGAAGACATCTCGCGGCTGATGGAGCAGGCCGTCGATGCCAGCGCCCAGGCCGCCTCCGAGGACGAGGCGGTGGTCATTTCGGGCGAGCGCAGGCTGTTGGAGGTGGTCGACATCACGTCCGACATGGACAAGCTGCGCCGCATGTTTTCGCTGTTCGAGAAGAAAACCGACCTGATGCAGCTGCTGGACATGTCGAGCCGGGCGCAGGGCGTGCAGATCTATATCGGCGGCGAATCGCAGTTCGTGCCGCTGGAGGACGTCAGCGTCATTACCGCGCCCTACGGCGTGGACGGCAAGGTGGTGGGCACGCTGGGGGTGATCGGCCCCACGCGCATGGCCTACGAGCGGGTCATTCCCATCGTCGACATCACCGCGCGCCTGCTCTCCAACGCGCTGAGCCACCATTGATGAAGTCCCCCCCGTACGCGCTGACGCGCGCCCCCCAGGGGGCGAAACCGGCGGACCGGCGGAGCCGGATCCGCGGTTTCCTGGGGCGGATGGCGTGCTTTCATGCACAGCGAGCGGCGGGCGGCGCCGTGGAGCACTGATATGCGTTTTCTGCCCGAACCGCAAGTGGCGGAGCACCCGACCCGCACCGGCCTGCTGTTGGTAAACCTGGGGACGCCCGACGCGCCGACCCCGGGCGCCGTGCGGCGCTATCTGGCGGAGTTCCTGTCGGATCCGCGCGTGGTCGAAATCCCGCGCCCGGTCTGGCTGCCCATCTTGTACGGCCTGGTGCTGACACTGCGGCCGCGCGACGCCGCCAAGCGGTATGCCGCGATCTGGATGGAGGAGGGCTCGCCGCTGGCGGTGTGGAGCCGGCGCCAGGCCGAGGCGCTGGCGCGCGAGCTGTCCGGCCGCGGCGCCGAGGTCGAGGTGGCGCTGGCCATGCGCTACGGCAATCCGGCCATCGCCACTTCCATGGCGCAGCTGCGCGAGGCCGGCTGCGAGCGCATCCTGGTGCTGCCGCTCTATCCCCAATACTCGGCCAGCACGACCGCGACGGTGTTCGACGCGGTGGGAGCCACGCTGGCACGCCTGCGCAACGCGCCGGAAATCCGCTTCGTGCGCGCCTTCCACGACGATCCCGGCTATCTCGCCGCGATGGCGGGGCGCATCCAGGCCTTCTGGCAGGCGCATGGCCGGCCCCGGAAACTGCTGCTGAGCTTCCATGGCCTGCCCAAGCGGTCGATCGGCCTGGGCGACCCCTATTACGCGCAATGCCAGCTCACCGGCCGGCTGCTGACCGAACGGCTCGGGCTCGATGCGGAGCAGGTGGAAGTCACTTTCCAGAGCCGGTTCGGTGCCGCCGAGTGGCTGCAGCCGTATACCGAGCCCCGCCTGAAAGAACTGGCCGCGGACGGCGTGGCCGAGGTGGACGTGTTCTGCCCGGGCTTCGCCGCCGACTGCATCGAAACCCTGGAAGAAATCGCGGTGCAGGGCCGGGAAGTCTTTCTGCGGGCCGGCGGCCGGCAATTGCGGTATATCGAAGCGCTCAACGACGATGCCGCCTGGATAGGCGCGCTGGCCGACCTGGCCGAGCGCCATATGCAGGGCTGGCCGACGCGGTCCGCCGGCGCGCCGTCCGCCCTGGCGGCCGGGAGCGCATGACGCGCATGGACGATTGACGGACATGGACGACCTGCGTATCGACAAATGGCTGTGGGCCGCGAGGTTTTTCAAGACCCGTTCGCTGGCTCAGGACGCCGTCGAGAACGGCCGGGTCAAGCTCGGCGGCGAGCGCGTCAAGCCGGCGCGCGCGGTGCGTCCGGGCGACATCCTGCAGATCCGGGCGGGCGACCAGGATTGGGAAGTCCTGGTTCGCGCGCTGGCCTCCCAGCGCGGCCCCGCCGTGTTCGCGCGCACGCTGTACGACGAAACTCCCCAGGGGCTCAAGCGCAGGCTCGAAGCCATCGAACTGCGCCGCCAGAACACCGACCCCTCCGCCGCCATCAAAGGCCGGCCCACCAAACACGATCGCCGCACCCTGGAGAGGTTTAAAACCCCCTGAGGGGTCCCCCCCTACGCGCTGACGCGCGCCCCCCGAGGGGGCGGCACTGGCGGACCGGCGGAGCCGGATCCGCTGTGCCCTGGGTTGAATCCAGCTCGCTTCTTGGGGGGCTCTCTTGAAAGATGGGGTATAGCCCCCATCTTTCACGCAGGATAAAGCAAGTTCTTGGCAAGTCATTGATTCAATTGGATTTTTATGGAGGCACCCATGTCGGCTGAGCACAAGCCTGGCGATCAACCGATTCCGGATTCCAATCCGGACGTGAACGAAACTGCCGCGGCGCCTGCCGGGGCCGAGGATCCGCTCGCGGCGCTGCAGGCGCAGCTGGAAGCGGCCCAGGCCGAAGCGCGGGACAACTACGATGCCATGCTGAGGGCGCGGGCCGAGTCGGACAATGCCCGCCGGCGCGCCCAGGAAGAAGTCGTGAAAGCGCAGAAATTCGGCATCGAGTCGTTCGCCGAGAGCCTGGTGCCGGTCAAGGACAGCCTGGAGGCCGCCCTGGCGCAGGAAAGCCAGACCCTGGAAGCCATGCGCGAGGGCGTGGAGGTGACGCTCAAGCAGCTGATCGGCGCTTTCGAGCGCCACAAGCTGGCCGAGATCGCGCCCGCGCAGGGAGACAAGTTCAATCCGCATCATCACCAGGCCATCGCCTCGGTGCCGTCCGATCAGCCCGCCAATACCGTTTTGCAGACACTGCAGAAAGGCTATCTGATCGCCGACCGTGTGCTGCGCCCCGCGCTGGTCACGGTGGCCGCCCCCAAGTAAAAAGGCGGTGCGTGCCGGCCGGGGGGCCGGTCTGCCTGTCTCGATGGAATTCCCTGACGCAGGCATTGAAATAGCGCATCCGCATCCCATCTAGTCACCAGTCAATAAATTTTCTGATCTTTCAGGAATAGCAATCATGGGCAAAATCATAGGTATCGACCTGGGCACCACCAATAGCTGCGTGGCGGTCATGGAGGGTCAGCAGGTCAAGATCATCGAAAACGCCGAAGGCGCGCGCACCACGCCCTCGATCGTCGCCTACATGGAAGACGGCGAGATCCTGGTCGGCGCGCCGGCCAAGCGCCAGGCGGTCACCAACCCCAGGAACACCCTGTACGCCGTCAAGCGCCTGATCGGCCGCAAATTCGACGAAAAGGCCGTGCAGAAAGACATCGACCTGATGCCCTACAGCATCGTCAAGGCCGACAACGGCGACGCCTGGGTGCAGGTGCGCGACAAGAAGCTGGCGCCTCCGCAGGTCTCGGCCGAAGTGCTGCGCAAGATGAAAAAGACCGCCGAAGACTACCTCGGCGAAGAAGTCACCGAAGCCGTGATCACCGTGCCGGCCTACTTCAACGACAGCCAGCGCCAGGCCACCAAGGACGCCGGCCGCATCGCCGGCCTGGACGTCAAGCGCATCATCAACGAGCCCACCGCGGCCGCGCTGGCGTTCGGCCTGGACAAGACCGAAAAGGGCGACCGCAAGATCGCCGTCTATGACCTGGGCGGCGGCACCTTCGACGTGTCGATCATCGAGATCGCCGACGTCGACGGCGAAAAGCAATTCGAGGTGCTGTCCACCAACGGCGACACCTTCCTGGGCGGCGAAGACTTCGACCAGGTGCTGATCAACTACATCATCGGCGAGTTCAAGAAAGAGCAGGGCGTGGACCTCTCCAAGGACGTCCTGGCCCTGCAACGCCTGAAGGAAGCCGCTGAAAAGGCCAAGATCGAGCTTTCCTCGGCCAGCCAGACCGAAGTCAATCTGCCGTACATCACGGCCGATGCCAGCGGTCCCAAGCACTTGAACCTGAAGATCACCCGCGCCAAGCTGGAAGCGCTGGTCGAAGACCTGATCAACCGCACCATCGAGCCCTGCCGCATCGCCATCAAGGACGCCGGCGTCAAGGTTTCCGACATCGACGACGTGATCCTGGTCGGCGGCATGACGCGCATGCCCAAGGTGCAGGACAAGGTCAAGGAATTCTTCGGCAAAGAGCCGCGCAAGGACGTCAACCCCGACGAGGCCGTCGCCGCCGGCGCCGCCATCCAGGGTTCCGTGCTCTCGGGCGACCGCAAGGACGTGCTGCTGCTGGACGTGACTCCCCTGTCCCTGGGCATCGAAACCCTGGGCGGCGTCATGACCAAGATGATCAAGAAGAACACCACCATCCCGACCAAGTTCTCGCAGGTGTTCTCCACCGCCGACGACAACCAGCCGGCCGTGACCATCAAGGTATTCCAGGGCGAACGTGAAATCGCCGCAGGCAACAAGGGCCTGGGCGAATTCAACCTCGAAGGCATCCCGCCCTCGCCGCGCGGCACGCCGCAGATCGAGGTCACCTTCGACATCGACGCCAACGGCATCCTGCACGTCTCCGCCAAGGACAAGGGCACCGGCAAGGAAAACAAGATCACGATCAAGGCCAACTCCGGCCTGACCGAGGAAGAAGTCGAGCGCATGGTGCGCGACGCCGAAGCCAACGCCGACGAAGACAAGCGCGTCGCCGAACTGGCCCAGGCCCGCAACCAGGGCGACGCCCTGGTGCACGCCACCCGCAAGTCCCTGACCGAATACGGCGACAAACTCGAAGCCTCCGAGAAGGAAGCCATCGAAGCCGCGATCAAGGAACTCGAAGACGTCCTCAAGGACGGCGACAAGGCCACGATCGACGCCAAGGTCGAAGCCCTGTCCACCGCGTCGCAGAAGCTCGGCGAAAAGATGTACGCCGACATGCAAGCCCAGGCCCAGGCCGCGGGCGAGGCCCCTGGCGGTGACGCCGGCGGCGCCAAGTCTGCCGACGACAACGTGGTCGATGCCGACTTCAAGGAAGTCAAGCGCGACGACAAATAAGCAGTCATCGCGGAGCGCCTACAATGTGGGCCGCTCCGCTTTTGCTTTTGGCTGCACCGTGGTGGGATGAAACGGCCTCAACAGCCGTTGCATGCCGCGGTGCAGGGTTTGGGTAGGTGCCCTGCCGCAGTGGTGGGGATTCCGGGGCGCCGAGCCATGGCGCTTCGGCGGGGAAGCAAGGGCGGAACTGTTCGAGCGCGGCAGTAGGGACAGTCCAGTGGACTGTCCCCGCGCGAGTTTTTCGCCCGCCCCGCCGAAGCGCCATGGTGCGGGAAGTTCCGGCGTTCAGCCGGAACCGCCACGGCTCCCCGCCACTGCGGCAGGGCACCTACCCAAACCCGTCAATAGCACCCAAACCGCTATTCACTCAAAGCTATCCCCTGGCCCCAAAGCCGAAGAAAGAACCGAAGCACCATGTCCACCAAACGCGACCTGTACGAAGTCCTAGGCGTAGCACGCAACGCCTCCGACGAAGAAATCAAAAAGGCCTACCGCAAACTGGCCATGAAATACCACCCCGACCGCAACCCCGACTCCAAGGAAGCGGAAGAGAAATTCAAAGAGGTCAAGTACGCCTACGAAATCCTCTGCGAAGCCGAAAAACGCGACGCCTACGACCGCTACGGCCATGCCGGCGTCGATGCGACTGCCGCGGGCGGCATGGGCGGTGGGGCGGGGGGCTTCGCCGACGCCTTCGGCGACATCTTCGGCGAAATCTTCGGTGGCGGCCGCCAGCGCGGCGGCTCCCAGATGTATCGGGGCGCCGACCTCAAATACAGCATGGAAATCACGCTCGAACAGGCCGCCGCCGGATTCGACACCGAGATCCGCGTTCCCAGCTGGGACAACTGCGACACCTGCCACGGCAGCGGCGCCAAGCCCGGCACCGAGCCCAAAACCTGCCACACCTGCGGCGGCAACGGCGCCGTGCGCATGCAGCAGGGCTTCTTCAGCGTCCAGCAGACCTGCCCGACCTGCCACGGCACCGGTAAAGTCATCCCCGATCCCTGCAACGCCTGCGACGGCGTCGGCAAAGTCCGCCGCAACAAAACCCTGCAGGTCAAAGTTCCCGCCGGCATCGACGACGGCATGCGCATCCGCTCCTCCGGCAACGGCGAGCCCGGCGTCAACGGCGGCCCCTCGGGCGACCTCTACGTCGAAATCCACATCAAGCAGCATGCCATCTTCCAGCGCGACGGCGACGACCTCCACTGCGAACTGACCATCCCGTTCACCACTGCTGCGCTGGGGGGCGACCTCGAAGTCCCCACCCTGGGCGGACGCGGTGAAATCGGCATTCCCGAAGGCACGCAAACCGGCAAAGTATTCCGCCTGCGCGGCAAGGGCATACGCGGCGTGCGGTCCAGCTATCCGGGCGACCTGTACTGCCACGTCGTACTGGAAACGCCCGTGCGCCTGAGCGACAAACAAAAGCAACTGCTGCGCGATTTCGAAACCTCGCTGCACGAAGGCGGCGAAAAACACTCGCCGCAAAGCAAATCCTGGACCGACCGGGTCAAGGAATTCTTCAGCTGACCGGAGAGGGCGCCCGCTTGCGGGCGCTTTCCACGACGAAGGGTCGCGCAGGTCCAGTGTGCTCGTCGGCGATGATCAGGGGCATCTGTTCGGCAAGCTGTCGCCGGTGCCGCTGCTGCCGGGCTTCGTGCTGGGGCCCATGATGGAGACCAGTTTCCGGCGCACGCTGATGGTGGCGCGGGGGAGACTTCTCGGTATTCGTGACCCGGCCGATTTCGCTCGGCCTGCTGGTGGCCACCGTGCTGCTGATCGTCGTCGCGTTGGCGTCCGCCGGAAGCGGGAAACGGTGCTGGCCGAGGAGTGAGGTTCGGCCAGCCGCCTTCAGCAGACCCGGTTGCGCAAGCCGGCGAGATCGCCCGCCGCATAGGCGCGCACGTTGTGCTCGATGAGAGGCAGCACCCGGTCGGCGTACCGGTCCGATTCTCCGCCCAGGTGCGGCGTGATCAACAGCCGCGGCACCGACCAGAGCGGGTCGTCGGCGGGCAGGGGCTCGCGCTCGAAGACGTCCAGCGCGGCGCCGGCAAGGCGTTCGCCGCGCAGTGCGTCGACCAGCGCGGCGGTATCGCACAAGCCGGCGCGCGCCAGATTGATCACATGTGCCCGCGGCGGCAGGACCGCCAGCACCGATGCGTCCACCAGGCCGCGCGTGGCCTCGGTCAGCGGCGCCAGCAGCACCAGGAAATCGGCTTGTGCGGCCACCTCGCGCAAGTGTTCGCGCGCGTAAACGCGCTCAAAGCCTGCCACCGGCCTCGGCGTGCCGGATAGCGCGAGCGTCCGCATGCCGAGCGCCTGGCACTTCTGCGCCAGTTCGGCGGCGATCAGGCCTGTCCCGAGCACGACCAGCGTCTTGCCGTGCAGAAGCGGCTGGGGGCGCCTGCGCCAGCGATGCGCGCGCTGGTCCGCCAGAATTCCAGGAAGGTCGCGCGCCAACGCCAGCATCATGGTCAGCGCCATTTCCGATACCGCCGGACCGTGGATGCCGTGCGCCGACGTCAGCAGGGTTCCGGGGGGCAGCCCTGGATGGCCGGCAATGCCGTCCATGCCTGACGACAGAGCCTGCAGCCAGCGCAGCCCTGGCAGAGAGGCCAGCAACTGGCTATCCAGCGCGCTGGCAAAGCATGCCAGTGCGGCCGCCGTCCATGCCCGCTCCGGCACGGGCTGGCCGGGCCGAATCCAGTCGAACGCCACATGCGGCACGCGTCGCGCCAGCTCCTGGGCATAGTATTCCCCGTCGGCGTTGACGATGAGCATGCGCAACGCGTCGCCGGGGGTGTCGAGGGTTTGCTTCATGCTGTCTCTGGGCCTTATTCCGTCCGGATCTGCGCAGCCGCGATCAGCGGTCCGTAGGATTGCTGTTCGCTTTCGATGCGGGCGCGCACGGCTTGCGCGCTTGACGACGCGGCTTCCTGCCCCAGCGCCGCCAGCGCCTGCCGAGCCTCCGGCATGGCCAGCCAGGCGCGCACCTCGTTGCCCAGCTTGTCGAGGATGGGCGCGGGTGTGCGCGCGGGGGCATAGAGCGCGAACCAGGTCTCGAGCTCATAGCCGGGAAAGCCGAGTTCCGCCACGGTCGGCACGTCCGGATACATGCTGGAGCGCTCCGGCGAGGTGACGGCAAGCACCTTGATGCGCCCTGATTTGGCGAATCCTCCGAGCGTGGCCTGATCGAGCATGGCCAGGGGCGTTCGGCCCGCCACGACATCGGCGATGGCCGGAGCGAAGCCCTTGTACGGAACGTGGTTGAGCTTCACCTGGGCGCGCTGGGCGAGCAGCTCCATGCCGAGGTGCGCCGACCCGCCGATGGCGTTCGAGGCGTAGGAAATCGCGCCGGGCTGGGCACGCGCGCGCGCCAGCACTTCGTCCAGCGTGCCCACCCCGAGTTCGGCCGAGACGCATAGCAGATAGGGGCCTTTCGACAGCATGCTGACCGGCTCGAAGTCGGCGCGCACGTCGTAGGGCACCTGTTTGCTGGTCAACGGGATCAGCGACATGGTCGATCCGCCGGTCATCAGCAGCGTATAGCCGTCCGGCTCCGCCCGTGCCACGGCCTGCGCGGCGATGACGGTGTTCCCGCCCGCGCGGGATTCCACCAGGACGGGCTGCCCCAGGGTTTTCTCCAGGCGTTGTGCGAGCAGACGCGAGAGTCCGTCCGCGCCGCCGCCGGGCGCGTAGGGAATGATGATGCGTATCGGTTTATCCGGATAGGCCTGGGCGGGGCCGGCTGCCAGGGCGAGCACGGCGGCCGCGCCTGCGAGCAGGTTGCGGTAGCGATTGAACATGCATGTCTCCTTGCGCGCGAGTCGCGCCGCGCGGCGTTCTGGTTGTTCCGGCCTGAGCCGGGCTCGTTTCAATTGCGGTAGGACGGGTCGGTACGGTCCAGCATGCGCAGCAGCGCGGGCCATTCGAGATTGCCCAGCGGGCTGACGGTGCCGTCCGAGCGGCGCGTGCCCGGTGGCCGAAAGCCGGCGGCCGATATCTTCGCCGCCAGATCGGGCGAGGGCAGCGTGAGTTCCCGGCCGCTGGCCAGCGCATCCACCTGGGCCTGCATGGCCATTTCGAGATGCCACATCATGGCGAAGGCCTGGCCGATGGTGGCTCCGGCGACCAGGGTGCCGTGGTTGCGCAGGATCATCACGGGGCGGTCGCCCAGGTCGGCCACCAGCCGCGCGCGTTCATCGATGTTGTTGGCCAGGCCCTCGCTGTCGTGGTAGGCCACCCTGCCGTGAAACAACATGGCATGCTGGGTGAGCGGCAGCAGGCCGCATTTCATGGCGGATACCGCCATGCCTGCGCGCGTATGCGCATGGATGACGCAGCGGGCGTCGGGCCGGGCCGCATGCACGGCGCTGTGGATGACGAAGCCCGCGCGGTGGATGGGGTGGACCGTGGGCGCGACAATGTTGCCGTCGATGTCGATCTTCACCAGATTGGAAGCGCACACTTCGTCGAACATCAGCCCGAAGGGATTGAGCAGGAAATGCTCGTCGGCGCCCGGCACGCGCGCCGAAATGTGCGTGTAGATCAGGTCGGTCCACCCGTAGCGCGCGTGGAGGCGGTAACAGGCGGCGAGGTCGACGCGCGTCTGCCATTCTTCGGCGTGCGCGGCCTGGGCGGACGGTGAGGCGAGGTCTGTCTGCATGGGGTCCTGTTCGTGTGCGGTATGGCGCGGCGGCCGGCCGGCGCTTACAGTAGGCGGCGTCGGTGCCGGCTCGCGGTGCAGGCATTGAAGCGCGCGCCGGCAATAAATCCAATCGAAACTTTCTGATCGAAGATTGAAAAAAACTTAATGAGCATCGAAACCCAACTGAGCTTGCGGCAGCTGCGGGCGTTCGTCGCCGTCTACCGCTTCGGCAAGCTGGCCAGCGCGGCCAAGAGCCTGGCGGTCACCGAGCCGGCCATCAGCGTGATGCTCAGGCAGATGGAGTCGGTTCTGAACGTGCGCTTGTTCGACCGCACCGCGCGCGCGCTGATTCCCACCCATGCCGCTCACGAGGCCATCGGCGTGGCCGAGCGAATTCTCGGGGACGTCGCCGGGCTGGGCGAGCGCATGGACGACCTGGGCCTGTGCCGGGCCGGGCGGGTGCGCGTGGCTGCCACGGCAACCGTGGGGGCCGTGTTGATGCCGGGCGCGGTGCGCCGTTTCCGCGAGCGCCACCCGCAGGTGCGATTGGTACTGGAAGACTGCGCGCCCGACCAGTTCCTGGCCAAGGTGTCATCGGAGCAGGTCGATTTCGGCATAGGCACCCCCGAGCAGGAAGATCCGCAGGTGGAAACGCGGGTACTGCTGCGCGATCACCTGTGCCTCGTCTGCGAGCGCGACCACCCTTTGGCGCGGCGTCGGCAGGTGCGGTGGCGTGAACTGGCGCGCGAGCCTTTGATCGCGGTCCGGCAGGGGCTGGGCTACGGAGTGCGGCGCCGCATGGACGCCGCGGCGTTGAGCGCGGGCGTCACGCTGGACGTGGCGCACGAGGTCAATTTCCTGTCCTCAGCCTTCTGGATGACGGCGGGCGGCCTGGGGGTATCGGTGTGGGCATCGGCGCTGGCTGCGCGCATGCCCTACGACAACCTGACGCGCTGCCGCCTGGTCGGGCCGCGGGTGCCCATCGATTTCTCGTTGGTGAGCAAACGGGGCCGCAGCCTGTCGCCCGCGGCGCAGGCTTTCGTGCAAACCCTGCGCGAGGAGCTGGACAGCATGGAATTGCTCTGAGGCCGCTCGCCCGCTGCGCTGCTCAACTGCCGCGCGTGCCGCCGCGCGAGCGCGGCGAAGAGGCCACGCCCATCCGGGGATCCCGTGCCAGCGCCAGGTCCGCAAGGGCCGCGGCCACGCTTTCGAAAGCGGAATCGTCCTGCGGCAAGTAAAGCCACTTGCCCAGCACCGCGTGCGGCCGCAGCGCCGGCAGCGCTTGCACCAGCGCGGCATGCTGATCGCGCGCGGTGCAGACGAGCAGGCCGCTCCACGGCTCTTCTCTATCGGCCGCTACCAAATACAGCACGTCGTCCAGGTAGGCGGCATGGCAGCCGAACATGCGCTTGCACAGATAGCCGGGGTCGCGCTCGAGCGGCTCGAAGACCCACAGCAACGCGTTGCGCGCGGCCTGGCGCTGCTTGTGCGGCGGGGCGAAGGGTGTGGCGGGGCGTCTGGGCATGGCGGGACAAGAAAAAAGGGGCGCCCCGCCTGAGGCGCCCCCGCGTAGGGCCAGTATAGGCCTCAGGGTTGGAACGTACCCGCCACGGCCGTGCTGAAGTCTTCCGGCTTGAAATACTTGCGCAGCGCCGCGTTGACTTGCGCGGCCGTCAGGGCCTGCAGCCTGCGGTCGGATTCGGCGGCAAACGCGAAGGTGCGGTCCAGGTCCAGGTAATCGGACCAGGCGCCGGCCAGGCGCGCGTCCTGGGCGCGGGCGAGGTGGCGCAGGTTCATCAGCGAGGCGATGCCGTCCTTGACCTCTTCTTCGGTGAAGCCTTCGCGCAGCACGCGCTCGGTTTCTTCCTTGATCGCCGTTTCGAGCCTGGCGCGATTGCTGGGCGCATAGATCGCATACATCGACCATTGGCTGGACGGCTCGTAGGACGAGACCGACAGCGAGCTGCGCACGTTGTACGACAGGCCCTCGCGTTCGCGCACCCGCATCCACAGGCGCGAGGTTTCCGACGAACCCAGCAGGTAGTTGGCCAGCATGGCGGCCGCGTAGTCGGCGTCGGTGTCTTGCAACTGCACCGGCAGGGCGGCCAGGTAGAACGCGTTGGCCTTGTCCGGCAGGGACAGGTCGAAGCGCTTGGCCGGCACCTCGCGGTAGGGATTGGGCACCCGGGTATAGGCCGGGGCCTGCTTCCAGCCGGCCAGCCCCTTGCTCAGCGCCTGCTCGACGCCGGCCGGGTCGAAGTCGCCCACGGCGGCGAAGCGGATGCGTCCGGCGCCGTAGAAACGGTCGTGGAACTGCACCAGCGCATCGCGGGTCAGGGCCTGATATTCGGCTTCCTGTTCGTCGAAGCTGGGCGTGTAGCGCAGGTCCTCGGGCGGATAGGCGTTGCGGTGGCGCGCCAGGGCCTGGGAGGCGACCGCGGTGGGTTCCTGGCGCGCGCTTTGCAGCGAGGCCAGGCCGCGCCGCTTGTACTCGTCCAGCTGGTCTTCGGGGAAGTTGGCGGTACGCAGCACTTCCAGCGCCAGTTCGACGGCCGCGGGCAGGTTGTCGCGGGTGGTGGAGATGCCGACCGAGACGCCGGTGCCGCCACCGCTGAAGCCGACGTCGGCCCGCAGCGCATCGAAGCGGTCATCGATCTGCTGGCGTGTCATGGTGGCGGTGCCGTTGTCGAGCAGGGCGCCGACCGCCTGCGAGACGGCGCGCTGGCCGCGCAACGAATCGGCGTCGCCGAACTGGACCACCAACTGGGCGTTGACCAGGTGGCCGCGCGTGGACTTGGGCAGCAGCGCCAGTTTGACCGGGCCGTTGGGCAGGTCGAGGGTCTTGCGCTGGGTGCGGGCGTCGATGTTGGCCGGCGTGGCGTCGAAGGCCTCGGCCTGCTGGAAGTCGGGATCGCCCTTGTAGTCCTTGAGCGCGGCCTGCAGATTCAGCGGCTGCGAGGCGGGGGCGCGCTGCGGGCCGTCGGTCGGCAGGTAGGTGCCGAGCGTGCGGTTCGCCCGCAGCAGGTAGCTTTCCGCGACACGCTGCACGTCGGCCAGCTTGAGCGCGCGGATGCGGTCGCGCGCCAGGAAGAACAGGCGCCAGTCGCCCTGGGCGATGCTCTCGGACAACGACACGCCGACCTTCTGCGGATCGCTATAGGCCATGTCCCAGTCCTTGAGCCAGCGCGTGCGGGCGCGTTCGAGTTCTTCCTCGGTAATGGGATGCTCTTTGACCGACTCCAGGGTCTCCAGCATCCTGGCGCGGGCGGCGTCCATGTCGGCGCCGGGCTGCAGCTGGGCGCCCAGCATCACCAGGCCCGGGTCGTGCATGTCGAAGGTGAAGCCGAAGGTCGAGGCGGCCAGCCGGGTCTCGACCAGCGCCTTGTAGAGCCGGCCGGAGGGCGCGTCGCCCAGGATGCCGGCGAGCATGTCGACCGCCGCCGAGTCGGCCGCGCCGCCCGGCGGCACGTGGTACATGGCGGCCACCAGCGGCGAACCGCCGCTGCGGCGCAGCGTCACGCTGCGCTCGCCGTCCTGGACGGGCTCCACGGTATAAAGGCGCGGCAGCGCGCGCTTGGGGCGCGGGATCTTGCCGAAGGTCTGGGAGATCGCGGCCAGCGTGTGGGCTTCGTCGAATTGCCCCGAGACGATCAGCACGGCGTTGTCGGGCTGGTAGTAGGTGCGGTAGAAGGCCTGGAGCCGGCCGATGTCGACGTTCTCGACGTCCGAGCGCGCGCCGATGGTGTTCTTGCCGTAGTTGTGCCACTGGTAGGCCACGGCCTGCATCTTGCTCATCAGCACGCGGAACGGATTGTTCTCGCCGCTTTCCATCTCATTGCGGACCACCGTCATTTCCGAGTCCAGGTCCTTGCGCGCGATCAGCGAATTGACCATGGCGTCGGCCTGCCACTTCAGATACCAGTCCAGGTTGTCGGCGTTGGCGGCGAAGCTGGCGAAGTAGTTGGTGCGGTCGGTCCAGGTGCTGCCGTTGGCCTGCAGGCCGCGGCGCGAGAACTCGGCCAGCGCGTTGCGCATGGTGGGCGTGCCCTTGAACAGCATATGTTCGAGCAGGTGGGCCATGCCGGTTTCGCCGTAGTTCTCGTGGCGCGAGCCGACCAGATAGGTCATGTTGACCGTGGTGGTGGGCTTGGACTGATCGGGCGCGAGCAGCACGCGCAGGCCGTTGGGCAGCAGGTATTCGTTGATGCCTTCGACCGAGGTGACCTTCTGCGCCGCCTGCTTGGCGCTGGCCGCTGGCGCCGACTGGACGGCCGGTGCCGCCTGGCCTGCGGGCGGCAACAGCGCCGCCACGGAGAGCGCCAGGCATAGCAGGGCGCGGGTGAAGGGCAGTGGGGAGACAGCGGTGAGCGATGATGGCATGGGATGCGTCGTATCGTTCGGAAAGGGAGTTGGAGTGCCGGATCCCGGCAGCGTTCCCGGAATCGGCGCGAATGACGTGCCGCCTATTTCGAGAGCTGCCGCATGGCGCGCTCCAGGCCGTCCAGCGTGACAGGATACATGCGGTCCTGCAGCAGCTTGCGGATGATGTCTATCGACTGCCGGTAGGGCCAGAGTCCCTGCGGTTCCGGATTGAGCCAGGCGAAGTGCGGATAGGCGGCGGCCATGCGCTGCAGCCAGACGGCGCCTGCTTCTTCATTGTGGTATTCGACCGAGCCGCCCGGCTGCAGGATCTCGTAGGGGCTCATGGTGGCGTCGCCGACGAAGACCAGCCGCCAGTCGGCGTTGTACTTGCGCAGGAGGTCCCAGGTGTCGGTGCGCTCGGCATGGCGGCGGCGGTTGTTCTGCCAGACCCGGTCGTACAGGCAGTTGTGGAAGTAATAGACCTCCAGGTGCTTGAACTCGCTGCGGGCGGCCGAGAACAGCTCCTCGATGCGCGCCACGTGGCTGTCCATGGTGCCGCCCACGTCCAGCAGCATCAGCACCTTTACCGCGTTGTGCCGCTCCGGGACCATGCGGATGTCCAGGTGGCCGGCGTTGCGCGCGGTGCTGCGTATGGTGTCGTCCAGGTCCAGTTCCTGCTCGGCCCCTTCGCGGGCGAAGCGGCGCAGCCGGCGCAGCGCGACCTTGATGTTGCGCGTGCCCAGCTCGACCTGGTCGTCGTAGTCGCGGAAGCTGCGCATGTCCCAGGCCTTCACCGCCGTGCGGTTGCCGCCGGATTCCTTGCCTATGCGTATGCCTTCGGGATGGTAGCCGCCGCTGCCGAACGGCGAGGTGCCGCCCGTGCCTATCCACTTGCTGCCGCCTTCGTGGCGCTCCTTCTGCTCGGCCAGCCGCTGGCGGAACAGCTCCATCAGCTTGTCCCAGCCGAGTTTCTCGATGGCCGCCCTGTCCTCGTCGGACAGCTCGCGCTGGAAGCGCTGGAGCAGCCATTCTTCAGGGATGTCCTTGCCGGGCGGGAAGGCGGCCTCGACGCCTTTGTAATAGCTGGCGAAAGCGCGGTCGTAGCGGTCGAAGTGGCTTTCGTCCTTGACGAGAGTCAGCCGCGCCAGCAGGTAGAAATCGTCCACCGACGGCGCGACGACCTGGCGCGACAGCGCCTCCAGCAGCGTCAGGTATTCCTTGATGGACACCGGAAGCCGGTGCCTGCGCAAGTGGTAGAAGAAATCTAGAGGCATGTGGAGGCTCCCCCCTACGCGCTGACGCGCGCCCCCCAGGGGGCGGTGCTGGCGGACCGGCGGAGCCGGATCCGCGGCACCCTGGATCGGGACGCGCCATCCTGGATCGTGACGTTGGAAATCAAGCGGTTCATGTCCGTCTGCCACCGCGGTTCATGAGGACCAGGCGCTCGAACAGGTGGACGTCCTGCTCGTTCTTGAGCAGGGCGCCGTGCAGAGGCGGGATGGCGGCGTCGCGGTCGGCGGAGGTCAGGGCTTCGGGCGGGATGTCTTCGGCCAGCAGCACCTTGAGCCAGTCCAGCAGCTCGGAGGTCGAGGGCTTTTTCTTCAGGCCGGGCGTTTCGCGCACCTGGAAGAAGCTGTCGAGCGCGGCCGACAGCAGCTGTTTCTTCAGGCCGGGGTAGTGCACCTCGACGATGCGCTGCATGGTTTCCTTGTCCGGGAAGCGGATGTAGTGGAAGAAGCAGCGCCGCAGGAATGCGTCGGGCAGGTCTTTTTCGTTGTTGGACGTGATGATGACCAGCGGCCGGTGCACGGCGCGCACGGTCTCGCGCGTTTCGTACACGTGGAATTCCATGCGGTCCAGCTCGCGCAGCAGGTCGTTGGGGAATTCGATGTCGGCCTTGTCGATCTCGTCGATCAGCAGCACCACCGGCTCGGGCGCGGCGAAAGCCTGCCACAGCACGCCGCGCACGATGTAGTTCTCGATGTTGCGGACTTTCTCGTCGCCCAGCTGCGAATCGCGCAGGCGCGAGACCGCGTCGTATTCGTACAGGCCCTGGTGGGCCTTGGTGGTGGACTTGATGTGCCATTGCAGCAGCGGCCGGCCCAGCGCGCGGGCGACTTCCTCTGCCAGCATGGTCTTGCCGGTGCCCGGCTCGCCCTTGATCAGCAGCGGCCTCTCGAGCGTCAGCGCGGCATTGACCGCCAGGGTGAGATCGCCGGTGGCGACGTAGCTGTCGGTGCCGTCGAAGCGGCGGGCGGGGGAGGAAGCGTTCTGGGGCATGGGCTGGCGGCGCCGGGCGCGGCAGGGGATCGAGCGTCCAGTATAGAAAAGTCCGGCCGACGGCGGGAGCGCCGCCGTGCGAATGGCGATGAGGGTGCGGCTGGCGGCGCTTCCTGATGTATCATTGACAGTTGATAAGAAGTAAAAACCAGAGAGCCGCCGGCCAGCAGCGCCAAGGCGGTTCTCGCCCGGAGACGCTTCGTTGGCCTGTGGGGGCCGGGCGTTGCCGCTCAGTCGTTCCGCCGCCCGCCGTCGCCAGATGGCGGGTTCCGTTGATTCTGATAGAGCGTTCTAATGAAGTTGAGCATAACGATGCGGGCCCTGCCCGCGCTGGCCGCCTGTGCGATCATGGGTTCGGCTGCCGCCCAGTCCGCGGCCCCTGAGGCCGTCACCGGCAATGCCCAGGCCGCCCGCGACAAGATTTCCATGTGCATAGGCTGCCACGGCATACGCGGCTACAAGTCCAGCTTTCCCGAGGTCTACCACGTACCGATGATCGCCGGGCAGAATGCCAAGTACATCGAGGCCGCGCTGAAGGAATACGCCAGCGAGTCCAGGACGCACCCCACCATGGTTGGCATCGCCAAGAGCCTGTCCGAACAGGACATCGCCGATCTGGCCGCCTATTACTCCAGCCTGAAGTGAGCGTCCGACCATGAACCACACCCAGCGCATTTTCGCCGCCGCTGCCGGCGCTCTGCTGTCCCTGGCCGTGGGCCAGGCCCACGCCGCGGGCAACATTGGCGCCGGCAAGGCCGTGTTCGACCGCATCAACTGTGCCTCGTGCCACGGGGCCGACGCCAAGTCGTCCATCGATCCCAGCTATCCGCAACTGGCCGGCCAGCATGCCGACTACCTGGCGCATGCGCTCAAGGCCTACCGCCGCGGGCAGTCGGGCGCGGCCTCGTCGGCCAACGTCCGCAAGAACCCGATCATGGGCGCTTTCGCCGTGCAATTGTCCGACAAGGACATCGACGACGTTTCCGCCTACCTGTCCAGCCTGCCGGGCAACCTGGCGGTCCGCAAGTAGGCATCGAAGCGCCCCTTCTGTGGGGCGCTTTCCTTCCTGGCGGCCCGGCCGGGCGCCGGGGCGGTTATTCCGGCTGCAAGCCGATTTGCTCGACCACCCCTGCCCAGGTGTCGCGCTCCCGTTTCAGAAACGCCTGGTTGTCGGCGATGCTTGCAAGCTCCGGGGCGGCGGCCATGCCGAGCGAGGCCAGGTGCGCCGCGACTTCCGGTTTGGCCAGTACGGCATTCAATTCCTGATTCAGGCGGTTCACGATTGCGGCGGGCGTCCCGGCCGGCGCCATGAGCATGTGCCAGCCCGCCATGCCGAATCCCGGCAGCGTTTCCCCCAGCGCCGGGATGGACGGCGCGTTCGCCAGCCGGGAGGCGGTGCTGACCGCCAGGACGCGCAACCTGCCTGTCTCTATATGCGGAGCCACCACGGCGGCGGGCAGGATGACCAGATCCGCCCGTCCCGCCATGGTGTCCTGCAAGGCTTCCGAGGATTTGGAATACGGCACGGCGACCCAGTCGGCCTGCGCCAGCGCCGCGATCGCGCTTCCGAGGATGCCGGAGAAGGTCTTGGCGCCTTCGGTCGCGACGCGCAGGCTGCCGGGGTGCTGCCGGGATCGGGACAGCGCCTCTTTCAGGTCGGCGGCGGGCAGGGCCGGGCTGGCGGCGACCATGAACGGGCTGTAGGCGATGAACCGGATGGGGACGAAGTCCGCGGCGGGGTCATAGGGAAGCTTCTTGATCGTGTATGCATTGCTCGTGATGGCGCCGGTCGTCCCGTAGAACAGCGTGTAGCCGTCCGGCGCGGCGCGGGCGGCAGCCTGGGCGCCGATGATGTTCTGTCCTCCCGGCCTGTTTTCGATCACGATGGGCTGGCGCCATGTCTGCGCCAGCCTGCTGGCGACGTATCGGGCGACGATGTCGGTGCTCGAGCCGGGGGCGTGGGACACGACGAGCTTGACGGGGCGTTCGGGCCAGTCGCCGGCGTGGGCGCCGGCCAGGCCGGCGGCCAGCAGCGGGATGGCACTGGACCAGGCCAGTGTCTTGAGCGAAATCATGATGTCTCCTGTCGTGGGATGGGTGATGGGCGCTAGGCGACCGCAAGAGGACTCAGCGCCGTGTCCGCATGGGCCATCGAGACCCTGAGCAGCTTCTCGATCATTGCCTGCCGGATCGACGCGAAGGCGGCATCGTTCCATCGGTTCCTGCATTCGAGCGGATCGTCCCGGCGATCGTAGAGTTCGCCCCAGTCCACGCCCTCATAGAGGCTGAGCCGGTAGCGTGCGTCGATCAGGCTTTTCATCCTGACGGGCGCCTGGAAACCGAAATACGTGCGCTGGCCCTCTTCTTCGATCAGGACGGCCTCATGGCCGTCGTAGGCCCGGCCGGCGACGGATGCGGCGAAAGAGCGGCCCTGCATGCCGTTGCAGGGGGCGACGCCGGCGGTCTCGAGTATCGTGGGCGCGAGATCGATCGTGGAGACCATGGCGGTTTCCTGCCGCTGCCTGCCCGCTGGCGCGGCCCAGACCAGCGGAGTGCGGACGAGGCTGCGATAGTGGAGCGAGCCCTTGAACAGCAGTTGGTGATCGCCGGCGTACTCGCCGTGGTCGGACGTGAAGATGACGACGGTGTTTTCCGCCAGCCCGCAATCCTCCAGTGTGCGCAGGACCCGTCCGATGTTCATGTCGATGAAGCTCATGGCGCCGTAGTTCAGCGCGATCGCCTCGCGCACTTCCCTCTCTGTGGCGGCGAAGCAGGCCATGGACGTCTTGTGGGCCCGGCCTTGTTCGCGTTCGTTTCTTAGCCACGCGAGATGAGGTGGGGGATTGGCGGAGTGGTAGGAGGCGGGCAGCGGCATGTCGTCCGGCTTGTACATGTCCCAATACTTGCCCGGCGGCGTGTAGGGGTGATGGGGGTCGGGAAAGGATGCGTAGACGAAGAACGGCAGCTCCTGTTGCGCGTACTCGCGCAGGCGTTCGCTGGTGCGGTCGGCGATCCAGGCGCTGGGGTGGAAGGCTTCAGGGATGCGGGTACGCCAGGCCTGGCCGGCCTTGGCCAGTTCGTAGCCGGAGGGCAGGGCGTGTTGCCGGCCGAGCAGCGCTTCGCCTTCAGGACAGACGCCGCGCAGCCATTGGCGATAGTGCCCGTTGATGTCGTCGCCATGCTCAATGGCGATCTCAGCCTGTTCGAAGCCGTAGTACGGCAGCGACATGCGGTAGTTCTCGGCGCGCCAGTTCGCCACGCACTCCTGGGAATAGTCGCCGGGATAGCGCCTGGCGCCGTCGCGGGCCTGGCGCGGCCGCAGCGGGTGGGGCAGCGGCAAGTGATCGGTCATCGTCTGCAGATGCGACTTGCCGATCAGCGAGGTGGCATAGCCTTCTGCGCGCAGCAGTTCGGGGAAGGTCACGGCATCCATGCCCAGCGGAAGGCCGTTGTGGCGGACGCCGTGCGCCGAAGGCATGCGGCCGGTCATCAGGCTGGCGCGGTTGGGCATGCATATGGGGGTTGTGACATACGCGTTCGTGGCCAGCCATCCGCGGTTCGCGAGTCCGTCTATATGGGGAGTGCGCACCGTGGCGTTTCCATAGCAGCCGAGATGGTCGGCGCATAGCTGGTCGACGATGAACATCAGGAAATTGGGGCGCATGCTGTCGTCAGGCTGTCGAAAGAGAAGCCCGGATGCTAGCTGCCCGTGGCGGGGCGAGGGTAATAGAACGTTCTTAGAGGGGCATCATGCGGGCTGATGGGCCGCCGGATGGTTCTTGCCGAGCGTGGCCTTGACCACGCGCTCGGCTGCCAGCACGGCGGGCGATTGCATGGTGTCGGGATTGGTTCGTATCGCGACCCGGCGCAGGAAGGCGGGGTGGGCGATGCGCCGGGTGCCGAGCGATGAGCCGCGGGACAGCAAGGTTGCCAGGTGTTCGGGCAGCAAGGTCGATAATTGGCCGGTTTCGCATAACGACAACAGGGACGAGACGTCCTCGACGCCGCCGACGATGTTCAGCCTGATTCTTCGTTTGCCCATGAGTGCGAGCAGGGATCGATGCAGCGGTTGCACGATGGAGAGCAGCAGCGGGAATTCCGGCAATCGGCCCAGCGGCACCATGGTGCCGCTGGGGTCGCGGCCGCGCGGCGTGACCAGGCAGATGTGTTCGTCGTAGAGGATCGATTCGGCGGCGCCGCGTTCGCCGTCAGCCAGCACGGTCATCGCCAAATCCAGCTCCGACCTGCGCAGCCGTTGTGCCAGATCGTCGGAATATCCCACGACCAATTGGGGCCGCAGGCCGGGAACTTCGTCCCGCATGGCCTGGAATAGCGGTGCGCACATCACTGGCGCGGCGCTGTGGAGGATGCCTATGCGGACTACGCCGCTGATTTCTTCCGTGGTCGCCTTGACCGCGGCGCGGGCGTGGTCCACTTGTTTGAGTATGGCGAGGGCGTGGTTCAGCAGTTCTGCGCCGGCTGTCGTCGGCACGACGCCCATCGTGCTTCGGGTGAACAGCTTGGCATCGAGCTCGGTTTCAAGCGCAGCCAACGCTTGGCTGAGCGCCGGCTGCACGATGTGGAGATGGCGCGCAGCGGCGGAAAGGCTGCCCTGCTGGGCGATCGCGACGAAATACCGCAGTTGCTTGACGTCCATGTGGCTATTCCGGCTCGCGCCTTAGCGATGTCTATGCCGAACCATTCAAGCGCCCGCGCGCTGGCGGATCAATTCTATGTAGGCTTCGGTATCCAGCGGCGTGCCCAGCCGCTGCGATTCCCACACCACGCGTCCCAGGCATTCCATGACTTCATGGGCGGCCTCGTGCGCGTTGGTGCGCTGGGCGAGCTTCTGGTAGGCGGCGCGTATGCCGGGAGGATGGTCGATCGACAATTGCTCGGCGATCGCCAGGTGCATGGACAAATGCAGGAAGGGGTTGGTGCGGCCTGCCTCGACGCTGTAGTCGGTCTGGGCCGCCTCGGGGCTTTCGAGATCGGCGTGGTATTCGGGGTGCTCGAGCATCCAGTCCAGCGCCATGGCTTCCAGCGGCGTGAGGACTTCGCCGGCGCGATGCTTGCGCCAGGTGTCGGTGAAGAATCGGCGGACCTGGTCTCGGGTGGGATTGAACATCATGCTTCGATTGTACCCGCGCCCTCGCGGGGGCTCCGCGTGCGGCGGCCCGCCGAATACGGGATAATCCCTCCATTGTCCCGTGCCGGAAACGCACACCCGGGCCGGCCGCGCGGCCGGCCTTCCAACGATCGCCGGAATCGCTGCATGTCTGCCTACAAGCATATCGAGGTGCCCGCCGAGGGCCGCCGCATCACCGTCAACGCGGATTTTTCCCTGAACGTGCCGGACGAGCCCATCGTCGCCTATATCGAGGGCGACGGCGTCGGGCGCGACATCACGCCGGTGGCGCTGAAGGTGGTCGACGCCGCGGTGATCAAGGCCTACGGCGACACCCGGCGCATCCACTGGATGGAGATCTACGCGGGCCGCAAGGCCACTTCGCTGTACGGCGAAGGGGGCTGGCTGCCCGAGGAAACGCTGGCGGCGCTGCGCGAGTTCGTGGTGGCGATCAAGGGGCCGCTGGGCACGCCGCCCGGCGGGGGCGTGCGGTCGCTCAACGTGATGCTGCGGCAGGCGCTCGACCTGTACGTCTGCCTGCGCCCGATCCAGTATCTGCGCGGCGTGCCGTCGCCGCTGCGGAATCCCGAAAAAACCAATATGGTGATCTTCCGCGAGAACGCCGAAGATACCTACGCCGGCATCGAGTATGCCGCGGGTTCGCCCGAGGCGGTGGAGCTGATCGCGGTGCTGGAGGAGAAACTGGGCGCCAAGCACCTGCGCTTCCCCGCCACCTCCGGCGTCGGCATCAAGCCGATCTCGCGCGAAGGCACCGAGCGCCTGGTCCGCAAGGCCATCCAGTACGCCATCGACCACGACCGCCGCTCGGTCACGCTGGTGCACAAGGGCAACATCATGAAGTACACCGAGGGCGCGTTCCGCGACTGGGGCTACGAAGTGGCCAGGCGCGAGTTCTCGGCCGAGACCATCGATGCCGGGCCGGCGTGCCGCATCCGCAATCCGCGCAGCGGGCGCGATATCGTGATCAAGGACTGCCTGGTCGATACCTTTTCGCAGCGCATGCTGCTGCGGCCGGTGGAGTTCGATGTGATCGCCACGCCCAACCTGAACGGCGACTACCTGTCGTCCGCGCTGGCGGCCCAGGTGGGCGGCACCGGCATCGCGCCGGGCGCGAACATGAACGATTCGGTAGCGGTGTTCGAGGCCACCCACGGGACCTCGGCCAAGTATGCGGGCAAGGACTACGTGAATCCCGGTTCGGAAATCCTGTCCGCGGCGATGATGCTGCGGCACATGGGGTGGCACGAGGCGGCCGACCTGATCGTGCCGGCCATGGAGCGGACCATCCTGTCCAAACGCGTGACCTACGATTTCGCGCGGCAGATGGAAGGCGCGACCCAGGTGTCGTGCTCGGGCTTCGGGGAGTCGGTGATCGCCAATATGCAGTGATCGCGCGCGACGACGGCGAGCGGGGCGGGCAGGCCGTGAGGCTGCCCGCCCCGTGTCTTTTCCGGAGATTATTTGCCGCGCTTTTCCAGCAGGGGATCGATCTTGCGGCGTTCCGCCGCGACGAACCGGGTGAAGTTCTCCGTGCCGGGTGCCATCGCCGTGGCGCCCGCGTTTACGAAGATATTCGTCACCTTGGGATCGGCCAGGGCCTTGGCGGCGGCTTGCTCCAGCGCCGCGATCGCGGCCGGCGGCGTCCCTTTGGGCGCGAAGAAGCCGAACCAGCCGTTGAAGTCGAAATCCGGCATGTCCAGCGCCTCGGCCACGGTGGGCACGTCGGGCATCAGCGGCGAGCGGGTCTTGGAAGTGACCGCCAGGGCCCGCAGGCGGCCTTCCTTCAGGAATGGCGC
Organism: Pigmentiphaga humi; assembly: GCF_900606115.1. Classification (GTDB taxonomy): domain Bacteria; phylum Pseudomonadota; class Gammaproteobacteria; order Burkholderiales; family Burkholderiaceae_B; genus Pigmentiphaga; species Pigmentiphaga humi. The sequence continues at coordinate 117,944 of NZ_UWPJ01000016.1, read as the reverse complement.
GACCACCGGCGTGTTGATGAAGCCCAGCGGCAGCGTGCCTCCCAGGAGGTCGGTCATCGCCTGCGCGTTGCCGCGGTACGGCGTGTGGATGAATTTCGCGCCGGTGCGGGCCGACAGCATTTCGCCGGCGATGTGCGTGGACGTGCCTTCGCCGGGCGAGCCGTAGACGAAGCGGTCGGGGGATTGCTTGGCCGCGGCCACCAGTTCCGTCATGGACTTGATCGGCAGCGCGGAGTTGACCGTGACGACGTTGGTCATCAGGGCGATGCCCGTGACAGGCACCAGATCATTGGCCGGGTTGAAGGGCAGGTCGGGGAACAGATGCGGGTTGGCCACGATGGGCAGGCCGTTGATCAGGATGGTGTAGCCGTCCGGCTTGGCGCGGACCACGTATTCGGTGCCGATGTTGGTGCCGGCGCCCGGCTTGTATTCGATGATGAAAGGCTGGCCCAGCGTGGCGCTCATGTGGTCGCCCATGGTGCGGGCGAAGACGTCGGACGAGCCGCCGGGGGTGCCGCCGATGATGATGCGGATCGGCCGCGTGGGATAGGTTTCCTGCGCGTGCACGGCAGCGGCGGCGCCCAGAAGGGTGGCGAGGGCAGATGCCAGGCAGCAGGCCTTGAGAAATTCTCTGCGCATGTGGGGAGCTCCCATGGTTGTCGAGTTGACCGCTTGGATTCATGGCGAGATGTGCCAAGACCGGTGGCGCCATCCTAGGCGTTCTTTATTTTGTACACAATCGGTATTAATCCTTAAATTGATCGACAGCCGTGGAAGTTTGCCGGTGCCCTCGACAGGTACACCTATGGATTCAGTTATACGCCCGTATATCCAGGAATATTGAGGGTGGTGAGCATCCGGGAAACGCACGGTCGGGAAATGCAATTGCTGGACTTTTGATTGGCTTTGTCGCATTATTCTCCCAACATTGTGTACAAAGTGAGTTTTGCGATGTCTGAAGCCAAGGTTCTTGTTGCGGGCGCCGGCCCGGTCGGGCTGGTCAGCGCGATGGTGCTGGCCGAGGCGGGTATCGAGGTCGAGGTGTTCGAGCGCAATGCCAGTGTCATGGAAGATCTGCGGGCCTCGACCTTCCATCCTCCTACGCTCGACATGCTCGATCGCTACGGTATTTCCGAGGCGCTGGTGGAGGCGGGCCTGAAGGCGCGCCATACCCAGCAGCGCGACCGCCGCAAAGGCCTGATCGCCGAGTTCGATCTGGCGCGCCTGGCGGGCGCGACCAAGTATCCCTTCCGGCTGCAATGCGAGCAGTGGAAGCTCAACGAGGAACTGGTCGGCAAACTGGCCGCTTATCCGAATGTCAAGGTGCGCTTCGGCTGCGCGGTCGAGTCGGTGCGGCAGGACGGCAGCGGCGTGTCGGTGCAGCTACGCACGGCCGACGGCGCCGCGGCCGCCCGCGGCGATTATCTGATCGGCGCCGACGGCGCCTGGAGCGCGGTGCGGCGCAGCGTCGGCATCGAGTTCGAGGGCTATACGTATCCCGAGCGCTTCCTGGTCGTCTCCACGGCCTTCCCGTTCGAGGAGCATTTCGAGAACCTGGCCTGGGTGAACTACGTCTCCGACCCGGACGAATGGTGCGTGATGCTCAAGGTGCCGTCCTTGTGGCGTGTGCTGTTTCCCACCCCGGAGCACGAATCCGACGAGCAGGTGCTGTCGGATGCCGCCGTCGAGCAGCGCCTGCAGGGCCTGCTGCCGCAGTCCGGGCCCTACGAAATCGTCCATCGCACCCTGTACAAGGTGCACCAGCGCGTGGCCACCCGCTTTCGCCTCGGCAGGGTGCTGCTTGCGGGGGATGCCGCCCACATCAACAACCCGCTGGGCGGCATGGGCATGAATGGCGGCGTGCACGACGCCTTCAATCTCGCCGGCAAGCTGGCCGAGGTCCTGGCCGGGCGCGCGTCTGCGGAGCTGCTCGACCAGTACGAGCGCCAGCGCCGCACCATCGCGATCGAATACATCAATGCCAACACTGCGCGCAACAAGACGCTGATCGAAGAGCGCGACGAGGCGGCGCGCACGCGTATCCACGATGCGCTGCGCGCGACGGCCGCCGATCCGGACGCCGCGCTGGCCTACATCCGCAAGACCTCGATGTTCGATGCGCTGGAGCGCGCCGGGGCGATCGCGTGAACAACGGCTATTCCTCGACGCCGGCGTCGGCGCGGCGCCGGCGCCTGCGCGAAGCGCTTGCCGGGCCGGCGACGGTGGTCGCTCCCGGCGTGTTCGACATGGTGTCCGCCAAACTGGCCGAACGGGCCGGCTTCGACATTCTGTTCCTGACCGGCTATGGCCTGGTCGCGTCCTATCTCGGCCTGCCCGACGCCGGGCTGGCCAACGGCACCGACATGGCGGACCGGGTGAGGCAAATGGCATTGGTCACGGAGTCAGCGCTCATCTGCGATGCCGATACGGGCTATGGCGGACTGCTGAATGTGATGCACACCGTGCGCAGCTACGAGCGCGCGGGGGCGTCTGCCATCCAGCTCGAGGACCAGGTCTACCCCAAGCGTTGCGGGCATATGCGCGGCCGCAAGGTGGTCGGCGCGGCCGAGATGGAGGCGCGCATACGCGTCGCCCTGGACGCCCGCGAAGACGACGCCACGGTCATCATCGCGCGCACCGACGCCCGTACCGATCTCGGGCTGGACGAAGCCTTGCGCCGCGCCGAGCGATACGCCCGCGCCGGAGCGGACGTGGTGTTCGTCGAGGGGCCGGAGTCGGTGGAGGAAATCGGCCTCATCGCCCGGCAGGTGCCGACTCCGACGATGTTCAACATGGCCCATGGAGGACGCACGCCGGTCATCGCGCCGGATGTGCTGCAGCAACTGGGAGCCAGGCTGGCGATCTATCCGACCGCCGCCCTGCTGGCGGCGGCGCAGGCCGGCAGCGATGCCTATCAGGCGCTGTCGCGGCGCGAACTGCCCACTGGTCCGTTCTATCCGTTCGCGGCGTTTTCGCAGTTGATGGGATTCGAGTGGGTGGAACAGTTCGACGCGCGCTATCGCGGCCTGGACGACGGGCAATAGCGTGGACGGCCTTCTTTCTTGAGGATGCAATCATGGATCATCTGGGTTACCGCATGAAATTCGGCGTGTTGGGACCGTCGACCAATACGATCGTGCAACCCGATTTCGACGACATGCGGCCGGTGGGCGTCACCAACCACTACAGCCGCATCGTGATCCCCGACATGGCGGTGGACGACAACGAGGGCTTCATGCGCATGGTGGACGCCATTTCGAGCAACACCATGGACGCCGCCGACGTGCTCAAGACCTGCGAGATGCAATACCTGGTCATGGGCATGTCGGCCGTGACCTTCTGGAACGGCAAGCAGGGCGCGCAGGCTTATCTCGAGCGCATCCGCCAGCGCGTCGGCGTGGGCGTGACCTGCGGTTCCTTCGCGCTGGAGGCCGCCCTGAACGCCTACGGCGTGCGCAGGATCGCCTTTCTCTCGCCGTACTTCCCGGTGGCCAATGCCGAGGTGCGGCGGTTTTTCGAGGACTGCGGATTCACGGTCGTGCGCGATGTCTGCCTGCGCCGTCCGAGCCCGGTCCAGATCGCGCACACCACCGACAGGATGTGCCGCGACGCGATCAGGGAACTGGACGGCGACGACGTCGAGGCCATCGTGCAGGTGGGCACCAATCTGTCGATGGTGAGGCTGGCCGCCGCGGCCGAACTGTACCTGGACAAGCCGGTAGTCGCGATCAACGCCGCGACGTACTGGCACGCACTGCGCCAGGTCGGCATCCACGACAAGATACAGGGGCTGGGCCGGCTGCTGTCGCATCATTGACCGCAGGGCGCCGAGCTGCGGGCGGCGCGGTCGTCCGCCTCAGCCGCCGTGTTCCTGGCGTTCGAGCAGCGCGAACTGCGCCGACCGCAAGTGGCAGTGCATGGCGGCGCGCGCCCATTCCGGATCGCGCGCGGTGAATGCGTCGATCAGTTCGCGGTGATGCTGGAACGTGCGCGCCAGGCGGTCGCGGTCGTAGCTGCGCCGGGTGCGCAGGATGATCTTGATGTCGACCGCCTTGGCGCGCATGGTGCGCAGCCGCGCATTGCCGGCGGAATCGTAGATCCGTGCGTGGAAGGTCCGGTTCAGGGCGCTGATCCGGTCCAGGTTGGCGGCGCTGGTGTCGGGCCCGCGTGATTCCATTTCATCTTCGATCTCGCGCAGTTCGGCCAGCGTGTCCGCGCTCATCCGCGTCGCCGCGAGCGCGGCCAGTTCCGACTCGATCAGTATGCGGGCCGCGTAGAGATCGCGGATTTCCTGGTCGGACCAGGCCCGCACGGTAGCGCCGGCATTGGGGCGCAGCACCAGGAACCCGTCGGCCACCAGCAGCCGCAGCCCTTCGCGCACCGGTGTGCGCGACAGCCCGAGCGCCTCCGAGACTTCTTTCTCCGTTACGCGCGCGCCTTCGGGGAATTTGCCCGACATGATGCCGTCGCGCACGTGGGCATAGGCCTGCTGCACGGACGGTGCGCGCGAGGCAAGGTCGGACAGCGAAAAGATATCGGGCGAGATCGCCGGTGTGGCGGGCGGGGAAGATGTGGGCGGGTGCATACGGGCTGGCAGCCGGGCTCGTTGCGACAACTATAGCGGATATGCCGCTGCGGCAGCGCCCTTCACGAGGCCGGCATCCGGCCTACGTAGCGGGTGACGAAGGCCGGCCCGCGGTGGCCGTCGCCTTCGTCCAGCGTTAGTTCTCCTTCCCAGCCCACGACCTCTTCCAGCACCGGCGCAAAATCGCCGCGCAGCGTGGCCAGATCGTTGAGCATGTCCGGGTCGCGCGGGCCGCCGCTGCCGTAGCCTATCTGGCGCGGATGGAAGCATTCGAGGATGAGCCAGCCGCGCGGCGCCAGCGCGCGGGCCAGGCGGCGATGGGCGGCCGCCCGGAATGCGCTGGGCAGATGGACGTAGATGAGCGCCACGGCCGCGCAGGTGCCGGTGGGTGGACACCAGTCGGCCAGGTCGGCGTTCAGCGTGGTGATCGTCGCCCCCTGGGCGGCCGCCAGCGCCAGGGCCTTGTCCAGCCCGGTTCGGGCATTGTCCACCGCCAGCACCTGGTGGCCGCGCCCGGCCAGCCAGACGCTGTTGCGGCCTTCGCCGTCGCCCGGCAGCAGTATCCGGCTGCCCGCGGCCAGCCGCGATTCCTGTTCGGTGAGAAAGCGGTTGGGGGCGGTACCGTATTTGTAGCCGGGCTGGGCGTAGCGTTCGTCCCAGGTTTTCATGCAGCGCGTCCTTGCGGCGCCCGCCTGCGCGGGCGCGGTGTCAGCGGGGCGAGGCGTCGCGCTTGTCGTTGTCGTCCTGCACCAGTTCGTACCACATGGCGTTCAGGACCGCGAAGGTGGCCGCGAGGCCCAGCCCCAGTATCCAGGAAAAGTACCACATGCTCGTTGCTCCGTTTTGGCGTCAATAGGCGTGGTTGTGCGGGTCTTCCACCGATTTCTCGTCCACCTTGCCCCACAGGACCCGGTAGACCCACGCGGTGTAGAGGACGATGATGGGCACGAAGATCACGACCGAGACCAGCATGATGAACAGCGTCATGTGGCTGGAAGAGGCGTCCCAGACCGTCAGGCTGGCGCGCGGATCGGCGGACGAGGGCAGCAGGAACGGGAAGATGCTGACGCCCACCGCGACGACGATGCCGGCGATGCTCAGCGAACTGGCCAGCAGCGCGCCGACTTCCCTGCGCAGGCGCAGCAGCGCCAGCGCCAGCGCCGCGCCGGCCAGCCCGGCGGCGGGCGCGGCCATCAGCCATGGGTGCGCGTGGTAGTTGTCGAACCAGGCGCCGGGGGCGAGCTCGGCGGTCTTGCGCAGCGGGTTGGACGTGGCGAGGGTGTCGATAATGCTGGTGATGCGGTAGCCGTCGACCCAGGCCGACAGCGCCACGCCGCCCAGCGCGAACAGCACCAGCGTCGCCAGCGCGGCGACGCTGCCGTAGGCGCGGGCGCGCTCGGCCACCGGGCCGCGCGTCTTCATGACCAGCCAGCAGGCGCCCTGCATCGTCAGCATCGCGACCGAAACCAGGCCGCACAGCAGCGCGAACGGCGACAGCAGGCCGAGGAAGCTGCCGTCGTAGAAAATGCGCAGGTCGTCGTTCAGGCGGAACGGCACGCCCAGCAGTACGTTGCCCATCGCCACCCCGAAGATCAGCGAGGGGACGAAGCCGCCGACGAACAAGGCCCAGTCCCAGCTCGCGCGCCAGCGCGGATCCTCGCGCTTGCTGCGGTACTTGAAGCCGACCGGCCGCAGGATGAGCGCGAACAGGATGGCGAACATGGCCAGGTAGAAGCCCGAGAACGACACCGCGTACAGCGGCGGCCAGGCGGCGAAGATCGCGCCGCCGCCGAGGATCAGCCAGACCTGGTTGCCTTCCCACACGGGGCCCACGGTGTTGATGACGACGCGCCGTTCGAGGTCGGTGCGGGCGACGAAAGGCAGCAGCATGCCGCTGCCCAGGTCGAAGCCGTCGGTCAGGGCGAAGGCGAGCAGCAGGAAGCCCAGCAATGCCCACCAGATGACGCGCAGGACGTCGTAGTCGATGAGAGTGTGGAGAATCATTGCGGCTGCTCCTGGGCGTTCAGGTGTTGGGACAGGTGCGGTGCGACCAGCAGGACTTCGGGATCCGGATCGGGTTCGACGCCCTTGCGGATGGCCCGCAGCATCAGCTTCATCTCGACGATGATCAGGACGGTGTAGAGCGCCGCGAAGCCGACGATGGTCGTCAGCACGGTGCCGACGCCGAGGCTGGACACCGCGGCGGCGGTGGGCAGCACGCCTTCGATGGCCCAGGGCTGGCGGCCGAACTCGGCCACGAACCAGCCCATCTCGACGGCCACCCAGGGCAGCGGAATGGAGTAGACCGCGACCTTGAGCAGCCAGCGGTGCGCGTCCAGCCGGCGCCGCGCCGACAGGACGAAGAAGGTGGCCGTCAGCAGGATGAAGAAGAAGCCCAGGCCGACCATGATGCGGAAGGACCAGAACAGCGGCATCACCATGGGCACGGTATCCCAGGCGGCCTGGTCGATCTGCGCCCGGGTGGCCTGGCGCGGATCGTCCAGGTAGCGCTTGAGCAGCAGGGCGTAGCCCAGGTCGCGGCCGTGGTCCTCGAAAGCGGCGCGGTCGGCCGGCGCGATGGCGCCGGAACTGCCGGCCGCGCGGATGCGCTGCAGCGCGTCGAAGGCGACGATGCCGCTCTCGATGCGCTCCTTGGCGCGTTCGACCAGTTCGGTGATGCCGGGGATCTCGGTGGTGAGCGAGCGGGTGCCGATCAGCCCCATGACGGCCGGGACGTGGATCGCGTAGTGGGTCTTGCGGGCCTGCTGGTCGGGCAGGCCGATGACGGTGAAGGCCGCCGGCGCCGGCTCGGTGTGCCACATGCCTTCGATGGCGGCCAGCTTCATCTTCTGGTGCTCGGTCGAGAGATAGCCGCTTTCATCGCCCAGCACGACCACCGACAGCGCCGAGGCCAGGCCGAACGAGGCCGCAACGGTCATCGAGCGCTTGGCCACGTCGAGGTGGCGGCCTTTGAGCACGTACCAGGCCGATACGCCCAGTACGAAGATCGAGGCGGTCACGTAGCCGGCCGACACGGTGTGGACGAACTTGGCCTGGGCGACCGGGTTGGTGATCACCGCGAAGAAATCGGTGATTTCCATGCGCATGGTCTCGGGGTTGAAGGCCGAGCCGACCGGGTTCTGCATCCAGCCGTTGGCGATCAGGATCCACAGCGCCGAGAAATTCGAGCCCAGCGCCACGCACCAGGTGGCCACCAGGTGGCCGATGCGGGACAGCCGGTTCCAGCCGAAGAAGAACAGGCCGACGAAGGTGGCTTCCAGGAAGAATGCCATCAGGCCTTCCAGGGCCAGCGGCGCGCCGAAGATGTCGCCCACGTAGTGGCTGTAGTAGCTCCAGTTCATGCCGAACTGGAATTCCATCACCAGTCCGGTGGCCACGCCCAGCACGAAGTTGATGCCGAACAGCGTGCCCCAGAACTTGGTCATCTGGCGCCATATCTTGCGGCCGCTCATGACGTAGACCGTTTCCATGATCGCGATGAGCACGGACAGGCCCAGGGTCAGCGGCACGAATAAAAAGTGGTACAGCGCGGTCAGCGCGAATTGCAGGCGCGATAGCGAGACGATGTCCAGATCCATAGGCGGCCTCTTCTCCTCAGTCCGTTCTCAGGGTATCCAATTGGTGCTCGAAAGCGGGCGTGCCGCGCCGCAGGTCGGCCTGAATGGCGCCGTCGCGCAGCACGAGCAGGCGGTCGGCCAGCGCGGCCTCGCGCCGGATGTGGGTGGCGATGACCAGCGTGCGGCCGGCGGCGTGCTGGTCCAGCCTGGCGAGTACGTCGCGCGCGGTGGCGCCGTCCAGGCCTTCGGTGGGTTCGTCCAGCAGCCACAGGCCGACCGGCCGCAGCAGCAGGCGGGCCAGCGCCAGGCGGCGCGCCTGGCCGCCGGACAGTCCCAGGCCGCCTTCGCCCAGCCGTGTGTCGAGCCCGCCCGGCTGGGCGGCGACGTGATCGTCCAGGCCGGCGGCGTGCAGCGCCTGCCAGAGCTGCGCGTCGCTCGCATCCGGCGCGGCCAGCAGCAGGTTGTCGCGCACGCTGTCGCGGAACAGCTCGGTGCGCTGGGTCAGCAGGCAGCAGGCCGGCGCGGCGAGGCGGCCGCTGGGCGGCGTGCGTTCGCCGGCCAGCAGGCCGAGCAAGGTGGATTTGCCTGCGCCGCTGGCGCCGATGATGGCCACGCGCTGTCCATCGGGAATATGGAAAGAGACGGTGGCGTTCAGCAGCCGGACCCGCTCCACGGCGATTGCGCCGCGGGCGGGACGCGCTGCGGAGGCAGCGGGTTCGGCCAGGTGCGGCGCGAGCCGGCGCGCCGCGATCAGGGTGCGGCCGAGCTCCAGCGCGCCGCGGCGCAGCGGCGCCAGGGATTCGCCGGTGGCGAACACGGTCAGCAGCACCATCGCGGCGACCGGCGCGCCCATTGCGCCGGCCTGGACCAGCCAGGCACAGCCGGCCAGGGCCCCGGCCAGCGCACAGGTCCACGCCGCGCCCTGCGCCAGGCCGCCGCGCACGTCCAGGCGATTGAGCGCATCGTCGGCGCGGGCCAGCCGCGCTTCGCTGCGCAGTACCGTGTCGTGTTGTGCCCGCAGGCGGCCGGCCATGGCCAGGTCGGCCTGGCCTGTGACCAGGTCGATGGCCTGAGCGCGCAGGATCTCGGCGGCGTAGGCGCGCCGGCGCGCCGCGCCGCGGCTGCGGCGGGCGGTCCAGGCGACGATGCCGGCGCCGCTCGCGGCCAGCCAGCCGGTCAGCGCCAGGCCGCCGGCCCATGAATGCCAGCCGAGCGCAACGCCGGCCGCCAGCGCCGCGAGCAGGGCGGTGGCGGCCGGCACCAGCAAGCGCAGGTACAAGGCATCGAGCGCGTCGACGTCCGTGGTCAGCCGGTGCAGCAGCCGCGCCGGCCGGGCAGCGAGACGGCGCGCGGCCTCGGGCCTGGCCCAGCCCAGGAACAGCGGGCGCCGTACGGCCGCCAGCACCGCCAGCGCGGCATCGTGGCTGACGACGCGCTCGCCGTAGCGGGCGCCGGTGCGCAGCAGCGCCAGCAGGCGGATGCCCGCGCCGGGCGTGAACACGTCGAAGGCCAGCGCGGTGCCGGCGGCCAGGCCGGCGATCGCGGTAGCGGTCAGGAACCAGCCTGCCAGGCCCAGCAGCGCCATGCCGGCCAGCGTGGCAAGACAGGCGAGGGCGGCCCCGCCCAGCAGCAGCCGCGTGCGGCCGGCCAGGAACAGCCGCAGGACGGCGAGCAGGGCGGCGGTATCGCGCGAATGCTTCATACACACCGTTCCTGCGCGCACGCCTCGACGCCCGCGCCGATAGGGACGACCCGATCCATGCAGGCGGCCAGTTCGGGATCGTGGGTGGCCACGACCAGGGTCTTGCCCGCCGCCAGGGCGAGCAGGCGCCGCGTGAGTTCGCGCGCGGTCGCGGCATCGAGATGAGCGGTGGGCTCGTCGGCCAGCCAGACGTCGCAGTCCGGCGAGGCGGCGGCGCGCGCCAGCGCCAGGCGCAGGATCTCGCCGCCGGCCAGGCCGGTGCCCGATTCGCCCAGCGAGCGGCCGGCCGGGTCGTCGGCGAGGTGGTCCAGCGTGGCGGCGCGCAGCGCTGCGTCGATCGCGGCCGGAGACATGCCGCGCCCGAGCGCGACATTGGCGCGCAGGGTGCCCGCGAAAACGTGGGCGCGCTGGCCTATCCAGGCCATGCGGGTGCGCAGCGTCGCGGCGGTGTCGTCGGTCAGCTCGGTGCCGCCTATGCATATCCGGCCGCCCTGGGCGGGCGCCAGGCCGGCGATCAGCGCCAGCACGGTGGACTTGCCGGCGCCGCTGGGCCCGACGATGGCGACGTGCTCGCCGGGCGCGACGGCCAGGTCGAACCGGCGCAGGGCTTCGGCATGTTCCGGACCATAGCGGAAATCGACGGCGTGCATCGCGATGGCCGGCGCAGCGGCATGGACCGTAGCGCCGGACGCCGGGCGGGCGTGCGTGCCGGGCAGGCAGAGGGCCGGCGCACGCAGCGCCGCCAGGGCCTGCAGCGCCGCCTGCCCGGAGGCGCGGTCGTGCCAGACCGCGGACAGTTCACGCAAGGGTTCGAAGAATGCCGGCGCCAGCAGCAGGATGAACAGGCCCTGCCCGAGTGAAAGCGGCGTGCCCCAGGTGCCGACGGGCACTTGCCCGAGCAGATGGAACCCCACGTAGACGGCGACCATGGCGACCCCGATAGCGGAGAATAGCTCCAGCACCGCCGAGGACAGAAAGGCGATGCGCAGCACAGCCATGGTACGCGTTCGTAGATTTTGCGCAACGTCGTCGATGCGGCGGGCGGTGGCCTGGACCGCGTCGAGCGCGCGCAGTGTTGCCAGGCCGCGCAGCCGATCGAGCAGGAAGGCATTCATGCCGCCCATCTCGGCCAGGTGCTCCTGGCTGGCGCGCTGCGCCCGCCAACCCACCAGCGCCATGAATACCGGGATCAGCGGGGCGGCCACGAGCAGGACCAGCGCGGCGACCCAGGACAGCGGCAGCACTGCGGCGACGATGGCCAGCGGGACGATGGACACCTTCAACTGGACCGCGGGGTAGCGCGAGAGGTAGGGCAGGGCGGCGTCGGCCTGTTCGGCCAGCACGCTTGCTGCTTCGCCGGCGGCGGGCCGGCCGGGGTCGAGCGGCGAACTGCCGGACAGCGCGGACAGGGCCTGGGCGCGCAGTTCGCCCAGATGCCGCCTCGCGCGCCGGAAGCTGCTGCGCGCGCCGGCGGCATCGAGCGCGGCGCGCAGCAATCCGAGCGCCAGCACTGCGGCGGCGCAGCCAGCGCCGCGGGCAAAGGAGGCGCCGTCAGCCATGCCTTGCACGGCGGTCGCCAGGGCGGCCGCCTGGCCCAGCCATAGCAGCGATGCCGCGAGTTGCAGCCAGTCTCCGGAGCCTGGCCGGGGTAGAGGGGATGGCGCAGAAGAAGGTCGGGGCATAGACTCGTCACGACGTCCCGGCATGCGGGAATGGCGCCACCTTATCAGGGCGGCTTCGGCCGTGGCAATGCTCTGCGTCAATCTGCGTCACCCGCTCGCAGGCGGGGCGGACGCGCTTTTCGCGGGGCCGCAATGGTAGCAGCGTGTAACGCCCGCCGGCGGGACAGAGTCGGCAAATTCGCCGCCGGCCGGGTTCGCCGCGGCAATAGCTGGAAAGCATGCGTTACATCCCGCGGGCGCGCGCGCAAAGCAGCGGGCGTATAGATGGAAAGAGAAAAAGACCCGGGCCGGTCATCCGGACGTACCCGGCGTCGCGGGGAGTCTTCCACCCATTACTCGAGGAGCCGAGATTGACCATCCCACGCCAGGGCCCACTGCAAGACCGGGCCAAAGCAGATATTGCCCAGAGCGGTCACGCAGCCGCGCGGCCATCCGACCGCCGCGCCGCCGAACTGGCAGCGGGCCTGCGGCGCTCGCGCGCCATGATCGATCCCAAATTCCTCTACGACACTCAGGGCTGCGTGCTGTTCAACGCCATCTGCGAGCTGGACGAGTACTACCCCACCCGTACCGAACGCGCGATTTTCGAGACGCACCGCGACGCCATCGTCGGCGCGCTGCCGGCCGGGGCGCAGTGGGTGGACCTGGGTTGCGGGGATTGCGCCAAGTCGCGCGGCTTTCTGGCCCACGCCGACGTGCGCCGCTACCTGGGCGTGGACATCGCGGTGGACTGGATACGCGCCGAGGTCGACCGCCTGGGCAGGCAGTTCCCCGGCATCGATTGCGTGGCGGTAGCCGCGGATTTCGCGCAGGGCCTGGACCTGTCGGACGAACTGGGCGACGTGGCGCGGATGCCGCCGGTATTCTTCTACCCCGGGTCGTCCATCGGCAACTTTCCGCCCGAACGCGCGGTCGGCCTGCTCGGTGCCATCCGCGGCCAGACCGGTCCGGCGGGCTGCCTGCTGATCAGCGCGGACTTGCGCAAGGACCCGGGCGTCCTGGAACATGCCTATGCCGACGACCTGGGCGTGACGGCGGCGTTCAACCGCAATGTGCTGCGGGTCTGCAACCAGGTCCTGGGCAGCGATTTCCACCCTGAATGCTTCGACCACGAAGCCTGTTTCGACGCTGCCCACGGCCGCATCGAGATGCATCTGGTGGCGCGTGCCCCCCAGCGCGTGCGCTGGCCGGGCGGCGAACGGGCCTTCCAGGCGGGCGAAGCCATCGTCACCGAATATTCCTATAAATACACGCCCGCGCAGTTCGAAGGACTGCTGGCCGAGGCCGGATTCTCGCGCTGCCGCATGTGGACCGACGCGCGCGGCTGGTTCGGCGTTTTCCTGGCGCAGCCATGAACGCGCGCGATCGATTGCCGGACGCCGCCCAGCTCGCGTGGCGGGCGCAGCGCGTGCGCCAGGCCACGCTCGCCATGCTCGCCGGGCTGTCGGCCGAGGACTGCCTGCTGCAATCCATGCCCGAGGCCAGTCCGGTGAAATGGCACGTGGCGCACGTGACCTGGTTCTTCGAAACCTTCGTGCTCGAACCGCGCGAGCCGGGCTTCCGGCCCTACGACGCGTCGTTCCGCGAACTGTTCAACTCCTACTACGTGGGCGTGGGGGCGCGCCATCCCCGCGGCCAGCGCGGCCTGCTGTCCCGGCCGCCGCTGGAGCGCGTGCTGGGCTATCAGGAGACGGTGCTGCAGCGCCTGCTCGACTGGCTGGAGCGGGGGGCCGCCGATCCGCAGGCGCTGGCCCTGATCGAGCTCGGCCTGCAGCACGAACAGCAGCACCAGGAACTCATCGCCACGGACCTCAAGCACCATTTCTGGCACAACCCCGCATTGCCCGCGTGGCGTCCTGCGAGGGAGGGCGCGCGGGAGGACCCCGGCGCGCTGACGTTTCGCCGCTATCCCGCGGAACTGGCGCAGGCCGGCCACGACGGCGAGGGCTTCGCGTTCGACAACGAATCGCCGCGCCACCGCGTCTGGCTCGAGGCTTTCGAACTGGCGCAGCGCCCGGTCGTCAATGCGGAGTACCTCGCTTTCGTCGAGGACGGCGGTTACGAGCGGCCCGAGCTCTGGCTGTCCGACGGCTGGGACGCCTGCCGGCGCGAAGGCTGGCAGGCGCCGCTGTACTGGCTGCGGCAGGACGGCGGCTGGCATACGTATACCTGCGCCGGCCTGCGCCCGCTGAACGGCGCCGAGCCGGTCTGCCACGTCAGCTATTACGAGGCCGAAGCCTATGCGCGCTGGGCCGGCGCGCGGCTGCCGTCCGAGCTGGAGTGGGAACATGCGGCGCGGCAGGCGGGCGGCGTGCAAGACGGGGATTTCGCCGAATCCGGCCATTTCCACCCCCGGCCGCTGGAGCCCGGCCACTCGGCATTCTTCGGCAGCGTATGGGAATGGACCCAGAGCGCCTACCTGCCGTATCCGGGTTTTGCGCCCGCGGCCGGCGCGGTGGGGGAATACAACGGCAAATTCATGATCAACCAGATGGTGCTGCGCGGCGGCTCCTGTGCCACCCCGGCCAGCCACATCCGTCCCAGTTACCGCAACTTTTTCTGGCCGGCGGCGCGCTGGCAGTTTTCTGGGATCCGGCTGGCGCGCTGAGCACGCCAGCCCCGCTCAGCGGCCCTTGGCCGGCGGCGGCGGGCCGCCGGCATTGTTGCGGGCGCCGCGCATGCTGGACAGCAGTCCCTGGCAATCGGCATCGGTGCCGGGGCCGGTCTCGATCAACGGGATCAGCGCCGCGATGGGGTTGATGAGACCCAGCGCCAGCGCGGCACCGGCCCGCGCGAACAGCGTGGTCTTGTCGATCTTGAAGTCGGGGTCGGCGAAGGTGCCGACGATGTCGATGGGCGAGCGCGCGACCAGGATGCTTTTGTCCTTGGGCTGCGGTTCCAGGCGCACATTCAGCCGCTCCTTGGACAGATCGATCGTGCCGTGCCCGTCGATGCGCGTATCGTCGGTATCGATCACCAGGGCCTGAGAGGTCGCCACGCCATCCTTGACGTCGAAGGTCGCGACTGCGCAGCGCAGCCGGGTCTGCTGCTCCTTCTCGCCGCTGATCAGCAAGCCCAGCGCCTGGCCGGCATCCAGGCCGATCGCCTCTACGATCAAGTGAGAGATGTCGCCGCCCGTCACGGCCGCCCCCATTGTTCCGTCGGCCCGCCCCAGCATGGCGCGCACCGAATTGCCGGCGGTCTTGAGCTTGATGTCGGCGCCCAGCGTGCCTTCGCTCTTCTTCATCAGTTCCACGTCGGGGAACAGCCGGCTCAGGCGCGCGCGCTTGACCGCGATGGCCGCGTTGGTGCGTATCAGTTTTTCGCGCGCATCGAGCGTGATGTCCGAGCGCAGCTCGCCGCCGGCGTAGCCGAAGTTCAGCGGAACCAGCTTGAGGACGCCGTCCTGCAGGATGAGGTGGGCGGAAAAGTCGTCGAAGGCCCAGGGGCCGCGCACCCGCACGTCGGCCGCGTCCAGGGTCACGTCGGCGTCGATGGCGTTGAGGCGTTCGAGCCGGAATTCGGCGTCCGGCAGCACGCGGCGGTCGGCGGCCTGCTGCGGTTGCGCCATACCCGCCGCCGGCTTGGCAGGCTCGTCGGGATCGACGCCGATCAGTGGGCCGAGGTCTTTCATGTCCAGCACGCGGCTCTTGAGCTTGGCGCGCAGCAGGGGCCTCTCCGGCCGGATATGGTAGCTGGCGTCGCCGGCGATGTCGGTCGAGCCGATGCGGCCTTCCATGCCGGTCAGATCGTACTGGGTGCTGGTGCGCTTGAGATGTCCCTTGATGCGATAGGGCGGGGTGGTCGGCAAGGGCAGGTTGATGTAGGGATAGAGGACGGACAGCGTCGGCCCGGCGATGTCCAGCGCCACGTCTATCCTGGCGTCGCCGAAGATGTCGCCCACCTCGCCTTCGGCGCGCACCTGGGTGGCGGCCGCCTTGGCATCGATGAAGAACGGAAAGGGCGTGCCCGAATCGCGCAGGGTCATGATGCCGCCGGTGCGCGCATTTCCGCCGAAGGCGCCGCCATGGTATTTGCCGCTGAAGTCCAGCTTCATGCCGTAGGCCGGGCCGGAGGGGGCGGGCGTGTCGCTGGCGGCGTGCAGTTTGGCCGAGACGTCCAGCATCCGGTCGTCGTAGTTCACCTCGACTTCATTGAGGGACAAGGTGCGGACGGTGAGATCGAGCGGCGGACCGCCGTCGTCCTCGCGCGCGAGCGTCCAGTTGTTGGAGCCGTCCTTGGCGCGGGCCAGGTAGGCGCGCGCGCCGTCCACGGCGAGCCGCTCCAGCACGACCGCCCGGTGCAGCAGCGGCAGCACGCGCACGTGCAGTTCCACCGTATCGGCCCGCGCCATCTCGGGGTGCTCGGCGCCGTCGATATTGGCCACCTTCAGGCCTTGCAGCCGAATGCGCGTGACCGGCCGCAGTCGCATGCGGAAGTCGTCCAGCGTCACCTGCCGTCCGAGCTTGTCGCTGGCGATGCGTTCGACCGGGCCGCGCAGAAAGCGCCAGTCGGTCAGGAAGGCGGCTATCACGAGAATCACGATGAGTCCCGCAACGGCCGCGAGCAGCTTGGTAGTCGTACGCATCTGCGATCCTTTGCCAGGCTATGCTGCGATGCCGGCGGTTCGGTGGTTCATGGCGCCCTGCGCAATTCTGCCGGCCCGATCTTCAGCGCATCGCGGTATTTGGTCACGGTGCGGCGGGCCACGACGACGCCTTGCTCCGCCAGCATGCGGGCCAGGGCGACGTCGGACAGCGGGTCGCGCTTGTTCTCGGCCTCTACCATATCGCGGATCAGGGCGCGCACGGCGGCGGCCGAGCAGCGTCCGCCGGTTTCCGTGGCGAGCTCGCGCGAGAAGAAATGCCGGAATTCAAAGACGCCACGCGGCGTCGCCATGTACTTGTTGTTGGTCGCGCGCGAGACGGTGGACTCGTGCAGATCGAGTTCTTCGGCCACCTTGCGCAGCACCAGCGGCTTGAGCGCGATCTCGCCATAGTCGAAGAAGGTGCGCTGGTGCGCGACGATGGCTTCGGCCACGCGCTGGATGGTCGCAAAGCGCTGTTCGACGTTGCGTATCAGCCAGCGCGCTTCCTGCAGCTCTTGCGACAGCGGCGCACGGTTGTCGCAGCGCGCCCGCCGGAACAGGTTGGCGTAGGCATGGTGGAGCCTGGCGCGCGGCATGACCGCCGGATTGGTGGAAATGACCCATTGGTTGCGTACCTTGCGCACGATCACGTCGGGCACGATGTGGTCCGTCTCCGCGCGGGCATGGGCCAGCCCGGGGCGCGGGTCGAGACTGCGTATCAGCCTGCAGGCGGTTCCCAAGGCCGCGTCGTCGCAGCCGAGCCTGCGCCGCAGTTCGGCGTTTTCCCGGCGCGCGAGCAAGTCCAGGTGTGCGCCGGCAAGCGCCAGCGCGAGTTCGCGTCCCGGCGTCTCCTGCGGCTTGGCGGCCAGTTGCAGCGTGAGGCATTCCGACAGGCTGCGCGCGCCCAGCCCGGGCGCGTCCATGTGCTGGATGAGCTTGAGCGCCACCTGCCATTCTTCCGCAGCGGGCTGGGGCTGCAGCGGGATCGAGGCCGCCAGTTCGTCGAAATCCTGGCGCAGATAGCCATCGTCGTCGAGCGCCTCGACCAGGATCTCCGCAAGCAGCCGGTCGCGCGTCTCGAGGCGGTAGCCGCACAGTTGCCGATGCAGGTGTTCGTGCAGGCCTTCGCCGCCGGCACGCCACTGGCCGATGTCCGGCTTGTCGTCATCGTCGTCGCGGGCGCCGCTCGACGGATAGCTCGAATAGGGCTCGCTCTCGTAAGAGCCGTCATAGGCTGTCTCGGCGGCCGCCGGGGAAGCGCTGGCTTCGTCGGCGCCAGCCGGTTCCGCGTTGCGCGCGATCGGCAGGATGGCTTCTTCCGCATGCGGCGCGGCGGATTCTTGTTCGTCTTCTTCGAGGAAAGGGTTGGAGGCGATGGCCTGCTGCAGTTCCTGCGTAAACTCGAGCGCCGACATCTGCAGCAGCTTGACCGATTGGCGCAGCCTGGGGGTCAACGCCAATTGCTGGCGCGCGCGCATGTCGTAAACGGCTTGTATCACTCCTTTCTCCTGGTATTGCCGGGTACGGGCCGGCATGTTTCCTGCCATGCTCGTGCAAACTCCATGCCAGCGCGTTTCCGTAGGCAAATCGCGGGGGAGTGTGGAAAATAGCGTGCAGGTGCTGCCCCGTACCGTAAGATTTACAGCCCAGTCGGGTTCGATGAAACAGGAGTGACTCCGATATGCCCAGATGTTTGAGCGTCCTCCTGTACGCCGCGTGCGTGGCGCTGCTGGCCGCCTGTGCCCACCCCCTGCCCGAAGTCCAGGCGGGCAGCGAGCCCAGGCAGGCGGTGCGGATCTCCACGGCTTCGGGCTGGCTGACCTATCGCGACAGCCAGCGCATCATCCGGAAGCTGGGAGGGCCCGGCGATGCCGGAGATTTCCTGGCGCACCACCTGCAGGTGGAAGAAGCCGTCGCCGGCACGCCGCTGGTGGCCGGCAACCAGGTCCAGCTGTTCAGCGACGGCCCCAGCACCTACCGGGCCATGGAGCAGGCCATCGCGGCGGCGCGCCGCTTCATCCACCTCGAAAGCTACATCTTCGAGGACGACGACGTGGGCAACCGCATGGCCGAACTGCTGATGGCCCGGCGTGCGGCGGGCGTCGCCGTGGCGGTCATGGTCGATGACGTCGGCACCATCGCCGTCCCGCGCGAACTGTTCGACCGCATGCGCGGCGCGGGCATCGAGGTCGTCGCCTTCAATCCGGTCAATCCGCTCGCCGGGCGCGGCACCTGGTCGCTCAATGAGCGCAGCCATCGCAAGATACTGGTGGTGGACGGCGCCGTGGCGTTCGTGGGCGGCATCAACGTCAGCGACGTCTATTCCTCCCGGCCCGTCAGCGGCTCGTCGCCGGGCGCCTCCGGCGACCGCAGCAATGCGCCCTGGCGCGATACCCATATCAGCATACGCGGCCCTGCGGTGCAGGCCGTCGAGCGCGTATTCCTGGAAGGCTGGCGCAGCCAGAACGGCCCCGAGCTCGGCGACATCGATTTTCTGCCGCCCCAGCCGCGCGCGGGCCCCCACGTGGTGCGCATCCTCGTCAACAAGCCGGGGGCCGGCGACAACCACGCCATCTACCTGACGCTGCTGTCTGCCATCAACAGCGCGCAGCGCTCCATCCACATCACCATGGCCTATTTCGTGCCGGATCCCGCATTCATCGAGGCTTTATGCGAAGCCGCCCGGCGCGGGGTGGACGTGGTCCTGCTGCTGCCCGGCTTCAGCGATTTCTCCATGGTGGTCTATGCCGGCCGTTCGCACTACGAGGAACTGCTGGCCGCCGGCGTCAAGATCTACGAGCGCAAGGACGCCCTGCTGCACGCCAAGACCGCGGTGGTGGACGGCGTCTGGTCCACCGCCGGCTCCAGCAACCTGGACTGGCGCAGCTTCACCCTGAACCATGAAATCAACGCGGTCATCCTCGGGCCCGGCTTCGGTGCGCAGATGGAAGCCTTGTTCGAGTCCGACCGGCGCGCGTCCGTGCAAGTGGACTACGAACGCTGGAAGCGGCGGCCGGTTTCCCGGCGCTTCAAGGAGTTCGTGTCGCGGCTGCTGGAGCGCTGGATGTAGGCGCTGTCGCATCGCGGTAGCTGTCGAGCCGGTTGTAGAGCGTCTTGAGGCTGATGCCCAGCGTGTTGGCGGCCTGCCGCTTGTCGCCGCCGAAATGCGCCAGCGTGGCCAGGATCAGTTCGCGCTGCGCGTCGTGCAGCGCGATGCCCACGGCCATTTCCAGGCAGTCGTCGCGCCGCACTACCTGGGTGCTCTGCGGCGCCGGTTCGGGGCTTTGTACCGAGACTTCCCGGTCGGCCAGGATGAAGGCGCGGTGGATGGCGTTCTTCAACTCCCGCACGTTGCCCGGCCAGCGATGCTGGCGCAGATTCTCCAGCGTGCCCTTGGCGAAGCGCTTCTGAGCCTTTTCCGTGCCGTTGAGCTGGTCCAGGAAACGGTGCGCCAGCAGGTCGATGTCGTCGGGGCGTTCGCGCAGCGGCGGCACGCGCAAGGGGAAGACGGCCAGGCGGTATAGCAAATCCTCGCGGAAGCGGCCTTCTTCGACGGCGATCTGGGGATCGCGGTTGGTGGCGGCGATGACGCGTACGTCGGTGTTCAACTGCTCGGTGCCGCCAACGCGGTGGAACGTGCCGGTTTCGAGCACCCGCAGCAGCTTGATCTGCATATCGGGCGCCATCTCGGTGATCTCGTCCAGGAAAATCGTGCCGCCTGCGGCGCGCTCGAAATAGCCGGCGTGCTGCTGCACCGCCCCCGTGAAGCTGCCGCGCTCGTGTCCGAACAATTCGCCTTCGATCAGCGTGGCCGGTATGGCGCCGCAGTTGACCGGAATGAACGGACCGCTGCGGCGCGCGCTCTGGTCGTGCAGCGTACGCGCCACCAGTTCCTTGCCGGTGCCGCTTTCGCCGATGACCAGCACGGTCAGCGTCGTGGGCGAGACCCGGCCGATCTGCTGGTAGAGCTCGCGCATGGGACCCGAGGCGCCGTAGAGCGATCCGTAGTGCTCCAGCGCGCCCGATTGCGCGTGCGAGCCGGCCGCACGCTTCGCGCGTTCAGCGTGTTCGAGCGGCGTGGCCTGTGGCTTGCGCATTGTTCTCCCGTCGTTCAGGCGTGGTCGGTTCAGAGCATACCCGCAGGGCGCAGCCACGGGCGGGCGCTCCGCGTCGTGCCATTCTAGGCAGCCCGGCGGCCGCCGCCGAAGCGCCTGGTAACGGCCTGTCGCAAGTCTTCCCCGAGCCGCGTTTATTTACATGTTTTCATGTAGTTTTTACGCATTGCTTGCACTTGGCGGCGCCTGTCCAAGAATAGGCGCGCGGGGCACGCCCATGCAATGGCATGATGGCGCATGCATGAGCCGCAGGACTTATATACAAGGAGTAAAGGGTCTTGCGGCGCTTGCGCATTTTGGCCGTAATGTAGTGGATTCGACCGCGTCGTTCGTGCATCCCGCGCAGGGCGGAGCGGCGTCTGGACAGGCTGGGGCGGCGTGGCCCGCCCGCCATTCAATGGGGAAGAACGATGGCGACTTATTCGGATGATTGGGCGCGCAGCAAGGACAGGATAGCCGGACAGGTGCGCGGCCTGCTGGACGAGGCGGAAACGCTGCTGCGCTCCTCGGCCGGGCATGCTGGCGACGAACTCGCGGTGGCGCGCGAGCGCCTGCACGACCAGCTCGCCCGCGCGCGTACCATCTATGGCGATGCCCAGGACCGGGCCTCGCAGACCTATCGCGAGGCCTCCGCGCAGGCCGATGCCTACGTGCACGACAATCCCTGGCGCGCCATCGGCATTGCCGCGGCGGTCGGCGTGGTGATCGGCCTGCTCGCCACGCGGCGCTGAATTCGCGCCATCCGCGACTGTACCCCTGCGTCAGCGCGCAGGGGGGCCTTCATTTCATTGCAGCACCGAGGAGCACCCACGCATGCCCCACGTCCTGATCGTGGACGACGAACCCAACACCCGTGCCGCGCTCGCAGAAATCGTGGCCGACGAGGGTTTTACTACAGCCGTGGCGGCCGACCTGCGCGAGGCGCGCATCCAGATCGTGCGGCAGAATCCGGATGTCGTGCTGACCGACCTGAAGCTGCCGGACGGCAGCGGCATGGATTTGTTCAAGGAACTCGATCCGTCCATTCCGGTCGAGGTGATCCTGATCACCGGCCACGCCAGCGTCGAAAGCGCGGTCGATGCGCTGCGGCTGGGAGCAGCGGATTACCTGATCAAGCCGATCAACATGCAGCGGCTCAAGGCCATCCTCGACCGGATTCCCCGGGCAGGCGACCTCAAGGCCGAGATCGGCTCGCTGCGCGGCGAATTGCGGCGCTTCGGCCGTTTCGGCCGGATGCTGGGCCACTCGGCGGCCATGCAAAGCCTGTACGACCAGATCGGCAAGGTGGCGCCCACCGAGGCGACGGTACTGCTGGTGGGCGAAAGCGGCACCGGCAAGGAACTGGCGGCCCAGACCGTCCACGAGCTGAGCCTGCGGCGCAAGCGGCCCTTCCTGGCGGTCAACTGCGGCGCCATTTCGCCCAACCTGATCGAGAGCGAGATGTTCGGCCACGAACGCGGCAGCTTCACGGGCGCCGAACGCCAGCACAAGGGCTACTTCGAGCGATCGCACGGCGGGACGCTGTTCCTGGACGAGATCACCGAAATGCCCATCGAGCTGCAGGTCAAGCTGCTGCGCGTGCTCGAGACGGGCATGTTCATGCGCGTGGGCACGAACCAGGAAATCGAGTGCGATGTGCGCATCGTCGCTGCCACCAACCGCAATCCCCAGGAGGCGGTGGCCGACGGCAAGCTGCGCGAGGATCTCTACCACCGCCTCAACGTGTTCCCGATCGACCTGCCGCCGCTGCGCGCGCGCGGCAAAGACGTGGAACTGCTGGCGCAGAGCTTTCTCGACCAGTTGAACGAGGCGCATCGCACCGCCAAGTCCTTCGCGCCGGCGATGCTGGCGGACATGGCGGCCCACGCCTGGCCGGGCAATGTGCGCGAACTCAAGAATTACGTCCATCGGGCCTTCATCATGAGCGACGATGGCCTGATCGACACGGTGGCGGCGCCCATCCGCCTGGCGCCGGCGGGCAAGGCCGAGACGGAGTCCATTATTTCGATTGCGGTGGGCACGTCGCTTGCTGAAGCGGACAGGAAGCTGATTTTCGCGACCCTGCAGCATTGCGGGGGTGTCAAGAAACACGCCGCCGAGGTGCTGGGGATCAGCCTGAAGACGCTATACAACCGGCTGGAGGAGTACGCCGCGGGCGAGAGCCAGGACGACGTGCACGGCATGCCGGTTTCCTGACATCCACCAACGCCCCGGAGGCATCCATGGCCGTGCAACTGCACTCCGTACCGCCCGACCCGCCTGTCAGCGATCCCCCGCCAGTGGGGGATCCTCCCCGCCAGCCGGTGGGCGATCCGCCCGTACCGCCCGCCCAGCAGCCCGATCCCATCGATCCGGACCTGCCTCACAAGCCGCCGCCGCCCTCGGAGGAGTGAGGGCGTTCAGCGCGGCCGGGTGGCGTCGTCCTCGTCGTCGCCCGGGTGCGAACGCACCGCGCTTTCCTCGTCGACGACCTCGTCCGGCAGCACGTCGCTGCCGGTGCGCGTTTCATCGTCCGGATCGACCGAGGCGCGTTCCCCGGTATGGCTGGCATCGGTGCCGGCCGGATCGGGGGGCAGGCCGGCGAGGTCGCTGCCGGAATCCGATGTATCGCTGGGGCCCAGCCCGTTGTCGCGCGGCGTCTCGGGGACGGGATGCGTATCTTGCAACGTGCTCTCCATGGTGTTCTCCTGTGCATGTGCCTGCCGGGATCCTGGCCGCGGCAGCGGTGCCGCGGC
This sequence comes from Pigmentiphaga humi, assembly GCF_900606115.1. Lineage (GTDB taxonomy): Bacteria > Pseudomonadota > Gammaproteobacteria > Burkholderiales > Burkholderiaceae_B > Pigmentiphaga > Pigmentiphaga humi. Next base: position 94,959 of record NZ_UWPJ01000016.1, on the reverse strand, counting down.
TATCCCGGTCGAGCATGGACACAGCAACCGGCGTGCCCGCCCGTGGCCGGCGTCCGGCGATCAGGCCGGCGGCGTCTTCGCCTTGTATTCGCACAGATCGGAGATTCCGCACTGCGGGCACTTGGGTTTGCGGGCCACGCAAATGTAGCGGCCGTGCAGGATCAGCCAGTGATGCGCATCCAGCAGGAATTCCTTGGGTACGACCTTGAGCAGCTTGTCCTCGACTTCGCGCACGGTCTTGCCTGGGGCGAGGCCGGTGCGGTTGGAGACGCGGAAGATGTGCGTGTCCACCGCCATGGCGACCTGGCGGAATGCCGTGTTCAGCACCACGTTGGCCGTCTTGCGTCCCACGCCCGGCAGCGCTTCCAGCGCTTCCCGGCTGGCGGGCACTTCGCCGCCGTGCTGGTCCAGCAGGATCCGGCAGGTGGCAATGACGTTCTTGGCCTTGGTCTTGTACAGGCCGATGGTGCGGATGAACTGGCTGAGCCCTTCCTCGCCGAGCGCGTAGATCGCCTCGGGCGTGCCATGCTCCGGAAAAAAGCGGCGGGTGGCGAGGTTGACCGATTTGTCGGTGGCCTGGGCCGACAGCATGACGGCGATCAGCAACTGGAACGTGGAGCCGTACTCGAGTTCGGTCTGCGGGCTGGGATTGGCGGCGCGCAGCCGCTCGAAGATGGCGAGTCGTTTGGTGGCGTTCATGCGGATGCGGACACGGCGCGGGCCGTCGTGGTGGTCAGTGCGCGCGCCGGGCGCGCGCACGGGCCAGGGCGGCTTCCAGCATGGCGCGCTTGCGCTCGGCGGCGTCGGCGGGGGACGTGGCGGGAGCGCTTTCAGGCGATGCGGTTTGCGGCGCGGCTTGCGACCGCGCCTCCAGCCTGGCCTGGTCCGCGCGGCTTTCGCGCGCCAGGCGTTTCTCGCGGCGGCGATAGCGCTGCCGCGCCAGCGCCGCATCGGCGGTGGACCAGTCGCGGGCCGGCGAAACGGGCTCCATGCGGATGCAATCGACCGGACAGGGAGGCACGCACAGATCGCAGCCGGTGCAGTATTCCGCCAGCACCGTGTGCATGACCTTGCTGGCGCCCACGATGGCGTCCACCGGACAGGCCTGAATGCACAGCGTGCAGCCTATGCAATGCTGCTCGTCGATGCGCGCGGCCTGCAGGGGCAGGTGCGCTCCGCGGCTCTCGTCCAGGGGCAGGGCGGGGCGGCGCAGCAAGGCGGCGAGCCGGGCGATGCCTTCCTCGCCGCCGGGCGGGCACTGGTTGATCGGCGCCCCGGCGTGCGCGAGGGCCTCGGCATAGGGCCGGCAGCCGTCGTAGCCGCATTTGGTGCACTGGGTTTGCGGCAATTGCGCATCGATGAGGTCGACCAGGTCCACTGCCACGCTTGTCAGGCCGGGGTGCTGTGCTGGCGAATGAATTCCGCGATCTGCGGACAGATCATTTCGCGCCAGCGGCGTCCCGAGAAAATGCCGTAGTGGCCGGCGCCCGGCGCCGTATAGTGGCGCTTGCGGTCAGCCGGGATGCCGGAACACAGGTCCTGGGCCGCCTGGGTCTGGCCCGAACCGGAGATGTCGTCCAGCTCGCCTTCGACAGTGAACAGCGCTACCGATTCGATGTCGGCCGGCTTGACGAGCTGGCCGCGCACTTTCCAGGTGCCGCGCGGCAGTTCGCATTTCTGGAACACGGTGCGTATGGTGTCCAGGTAGTACTCGGCGGGCATGTCCAGCACGGCGTTGTATTCGTCGTAGAAGCGGCGGTGCGCCTCGGCGTCCTCGTCGTCGCCGCGGACCAGGTCCAGGTAGAAATCGTAGTGCGAAGTCAGGTGGCGGTCCGGGTTCATGCTGACGAAACCGGCATGCTGCAGAAAGCCCGGGTAGACCTTGCGGCCGGCGCCGGGGAAGCGCGGCGGCACGCGGTGGATCAGGTTGTGCTCGAACCACGAGAAGGGCTTGGTGAGCGCCAGGTTGTTCACCTGGGTCGGGGAGCGGCGCGTGTCGATGGGGCCGCCCATCATGATCATGCTGCGCGGCAGCTTCGGGTCCTTGTCGGTGGCCATCAGCGACACCGCGGCCAGGACGGGCACCGTGGGCTGGCACACCGACATGACGTGAACGTCCGGCCCGAGCTGGCCGATGAAGCCGCGGATGTAGTCCACGTAGTCGTCCAGGTGGAACGGGCCGGCCGAGGCGGGCACCATGCGCGCATCGATCCAGTCGGTCACGTAGACATCGTGGCTGGGCAGCAGCGCGCGCACGGTATCGCGCAGCAGCGTGGCGTGGTGCCCCGACAGCGGCGCCACCAGCAGCACGACCGGGTCGGGCCGGCGCTCGGCCGGCACGGGCTGGACCGGAGTGCGCACGAAGTGCACCAGATTACAGAACGGGCGGGCGGACGCCACCTGCTCGGAGATCCTGGCCTCGACGCCGTCCATGATGGTGGTATGCAGGCCCCAGGCCGGTTTTTCGTAGTCTTTGCCCAGCCGGTAGAGCAATTCGTAGGCAGCGGCCATGCGGCGCGAGACGGGCGTATAGGCCAGCGGGCTGTACGGATTGGAAAACAGCTGCGCCGTCGCGTCGGCGAAGTGGACAAAAGGCGTCAGCAGCGAGCGCTGCCATTCATGCATTTGGTACAGCATTGTTGCTCCAAACCATGGGGCGGAATCGATCATCGCCGGAAAACCGATTATATTGCAATGCACAATAAGCGATCGGCAACGCTACGTTACCAGTAGTTTTCCACTGCGAGATTGCCTGGTTTTCCCCGTCGTGTGGTGCTGAAGCCACGTTCGCCCAGCAATTTGCGCAGATCCGACACCATTTCCGGATTGCCGCACAGCATGACGCGGGAGCGGACGGGGTCCAGCGTCACCCCGGCACGCTGCTCCAGTTCGCCGCCGGCGATCAGGGCGGTGATGCGCGCGTCCATAGCGCCTTCGACGTGCTCGCGCGTCACCGAAGGCAGATAGACCAGCTTGTCCGGCCGGTCCTGGCAGTATTCGCCGAACACTTCGTGCGTGCGCAAGCCCTCGATGACGTCGCGGTACACCAGTTCCTCGGCCGTGCGCACGCTGTGCACCACGATCAGGTGGTCGTAGGTATCCCAGACTTCCAGGTCTTGCAGCACCGACAGGAACGGCGCCAGCCCGGTGCCCGAGGCCAGCATCCAGAGATCCTTGCCGGACGGGAAGGCCGCCGTGGTCAGGAAACCGAAATTGGTCTTGTCCACCAGCACCGTATCGCCCTCGCGCATGTGCTCGAGCGTGCTGGTGAACTCGCCGTCGGGGACGACGATGGAAAAGAACTCCAGGAAGTCGTCGTAGGGCGAGGACACGACGGAATACGCCCGCCACACGATCTTGCGCCCGGAGCCGTCTTCGGCATCCGGATCCGGCCGCTCCACCCCCAGCCGAGCGAACTGCCCCGGCACGAAGCGAAACCCCGGCGCGCGCGTCGTCCGGAACGAGAACAGCTTGTGCGGCACCCAGGTTTTCACCCAGGTAATCGTCTCGGCAGTGTATTTATCAGCAGTCATAAAAGGGTTCCCCCCTACGCGCTTCGCGCGCCCCCCAGGGGGCGAAGCTGGCGGACTGGCGGAGCCAGATCCGCGGCTTCCTGGGTCTTCACTAACGGGCTCCGCAGGGGCATCCCGAAGCTACCGCTCGAGGAGCGGTAGCTTTCCGGGCTTATCGCGCCACTCGTCGGCGTCGGGCAGGGGCGGCTTGGTGCGGGTGATGCTGGGCCAGTTGGCCGACAGTTCGGCGTTGAGCTGGACGAAGGCCATCTGGTCGGCGGGTACGTCTTCCTCGGCCAGGATGGCATTGGCCGGGCACTCGGGGATACAGACGGCGCAGTCGATGCATTCGTCAGGATCGATGGCGAGGAAGTTGGGGCCCTCGCGGAAGCAGTCGACCGGGCAAACGTCCACGCAATCGGTGTATTTGCACTTGATGCAGTTTTCGGTCACGACATGGGTCATAAGAGGCTCCGCCACATAAGTGGCTCCAGCGTTCGGCTGGCAATGAAGTAAGTTCGGGTCAGCCTGCTATTTTACCGGAGTCGGGAGATTCGGCCGGGATACCCCTCAGGCCCCCATGGGAGGTCCAGGCGCCGCCTGGCGCGCGGGTATTCCCGCTCTTGTGCTATTTTGACCGGCTACGCAAAACAGGCATCACTGGAGACCGTACGATGCGAACCACCCTCAGCGCCTTGCGGAAGAAACTTGCCGCGGGGAAGAAGATTTCCATGCTGACGTGCTATGACGCCGGCTTTGCGCGCGTCATGGACGAGGCGGGAGTCGATACCCTGCTGGTGGGCGACTCGCTGGGCATGGTGGTCCAGGGACGCGACTCGACGCTGCCGGTGCGGCTGCAGGACATTGCCTACCACGTCGAGTGCATCGCGCGCGGCTCCCGGCGTCCCTTCCTGGTGGCCGACATGCCGTTCGGCACCTACCAGGAAGGCCCCGCCCAGGCGCTGCGCAACGCGGTCGTGCTGATGCAGGCCGGCGCGCAGATGGTCAAGCTCGAAGGCGGCGCCGAGCTGGCGCCCACGATCGAACTGCTCGTGCGCAGCGGCATTCCCGTCTGCGGCCATATCGGCCTGCTGCCTTCGCACGTCCATGCGCTGGGCGGCTACCGCGTGCAGGGCAAGGAAAGCGCCGAGGCCGACCGCATCGTCGCCGATGCCCGGGCGGTGCAGGCTGCCGGCGCGGCCATGCTGGTGATCGAGGCCGTGCCCGATCCGGTGGCCCGCCAGGTCTGCGCCGCCGCGTCGCTGATCACCATCGGCATCGGCGCTTCGGTCGCGTGCTCGGGCCAGGTGCTGGTCATGCACGACATGCTCGGGCTGACCGCCAGCCCGGCCAAGTTCGTCAAGAACTACATGGTCGGCGCGGGCGCCGAAGGCGATGCCGTCGCCCAGGCTTTCCGGCGCTACGCGCAGGAGGTCGAATCGGGCGCCTTCCCCGGGCCCGAGCACGTCTACGGCGCGGCGCCCGCCGCCATCGGCGCCCTGTACGGGCAGCGCGGAGCCTAGCCGTGATCATCACCTCGCTGCTGGACACCGATCTCTACAAGTTCACGATGATGCAGGTGGTGCTGCATCAATTCCCGGCTGCGCAGGTCGAGTACAAATACAAGTGCCGCACGCCCGGCATCGACCTGCATCCCTACGCGGACGAAATGCAGCGCGAGATCGACGCGCTGTGCGAGCTGCGCTTCACCGACGAGGAACTGACCTACCTGGGCGGCCTGCGCTTCATCAAGAGCGACTACGTCGATTTCCTGCGCCTGTTCCACCTGCCCAGGCGCTGCATCTCGGTGAGCAAGCTGCCGGGAGGCGAACTGGACATCGTCGTCAAGGGCCCCTGGCTGCACACCATTCTGTTCGAGATCCCGGTCTTGGCCATCGTCAACGAGGTCTACTTCCGCAACAACCATCTCGCTCCCGCCTACGGCGAGGGCCGGCAGCGCCTGGCGGCCAAGATGGACATGGTGCGCAGCGATCCCGAACTGCACGATTTCCACATCGCCGACTACGGCACGCGGCGGCGCTTTTCCAAGGCCTGGCACGAAGAGGTGATGGTCACGCTCAAGGAGCAGATGGGCGCGCACTTCGCCGGCACCAGCAACGTCTACTTCGCCATGAAGTACGGCCTGACGCCGCTGGGCACCATGGCGCACGAATACCTGCAGGCCTGCCAGGGCCTGGGACCGCGCCTGCGCGACTCGCAGATCTACGGTTTCGAAGTCTGGGCCCGCGAGTACCGGGGAGACCTGGGGATCGCGCTGTCCGACGTCTACGGGATGAACGCCTTCCTGCGCGACTTCGACATGTATTTCTGCAAGCTGTTCGACGGCGCCCGCCACGACTCCGGCGACCCGTTCATCTGGGGCGACCGGCTCATCGAACACTACAAGGAAAACCGCGTCGATCCGCGCACCAAGACCCTGGTGTTTTCCGACAGCCTGACCTTCCCGCTAGCCATCCAGCTGGCCAAGTACTTCGCCGGCCGCTGCATCACCGCCTTCGGCATAGGCACCAACCTGACCAACGACCTGAGCTACCAGCCGCTGCAAGTGGTGATGAAAATGGTCAAGTGCAACGGCCAGCCCGTGGCGAAGGTATCGGACACGCCCGAGAAGACCATGTGCGACGACAAGGCCTACCTGGCTTACCTGCGCCAAGTCTTTGAAATCGACACGCCGGCGGTGTGAAGCCCGTTACCCGGGCGTGAGATACGCCCTCGGCCGGAACAGCTGGCCCTGTTCGCATTGCTCCAGGTAGTGCGCGATCCAGCCGGCCTGGCGGGCGACGACGAACACCGCGGGAACTTGCTCCAGCGGCAGGCCGAGCGCGCGGCCCAGGGCCAGGCAGGCCAGTTCGTGGCGGGGGTGCAGGCCATGTTCCGCGGCCAGCCAGTCGATGTAGGCGAGCAGGGGCTGCAGGGCGGGCAAGTGGGCGTAGTGGGTGCGAAGGTGTTCCAGCAGCGCCGTGGTGCGAACGTCCTGGTCGTGGTAGACCGGATGGTTGTAGCCCGGCAGGCCGCGTCCGGCTTCCAGGCTGGCGTGCGCGGCGGCTTGCAGCGCGGGCAGGCCGGGGTGGCGGGCCAGCCAGTCCTGCAGTTCGATGTAGATGCCGTGCAGGGCGTGGCCGGTGGTTACCGCCAGGGCCGAGGCCAGCGCGGCGGTGACGGCGGTGCCGGTGGATGCCGCGGTGCGGACCGCGAAGGTCGAGGGCGACAACTCGTGTTCGCAGAACAGGATCAGGAACAGGCCCAGGCTCTGGCGCACCAGCGGCGTGTCCGCCAGCCCGAGCGCGGCGGCCAGGTGGGCGACGCAGGGTTGGCGGGGCTGAGCCGGAATGAAGCGCCTGGCCGGCCCCAGGTGTCCGAGATAGCCGATGGCGTGTTGCTGCAGCGCCAGGCAGTCGGCATAGCCCGTGGGCTTTTCCAGGGTGTCCGAGGTCAGCAGGCAACTGGCGAACTGCCGGTGCCAGTGGCGCGAATCGCCGTTCGGGCCCGGGTGGTAGGCGGTCTGCAGCGTGAGCGTGGCAGGCGGGCAGGCGACGGGCTCGGCCAGCTCCCCTTGCCAGAGCAGGTGGCAGACGGCTTCGAAGGAAATGCCGGCGGCCGCCAGTTCGAGCGCGCTGTATCCGCGGTACCAGGGGCCGGAGGGACGCAGTTCGGTAATCGCGCTCGAGATCAGCGGCGTGTCGCCGCTGAGCGCGGCGGACGCCGCCGCCCGATGGCCAGCGCGCGCCAGCGCGCGCTGGTGCACGCGCTGGCAATCGTCGTACAGGTACCGATGCTCGCGCGAGTTCGGCACCGCCACGCTGCGGATCCACCCTTTGCTGACGTAGGCATAGAGGGTCTGGCGGCGGATCGACAGGAGCCGGAGCGCTTCCTCCGCAGTGAGCAGGCGCAGGGACGAAGCGGACACGGCTCGGGCTTCCAAGAATGGCGAAGCCACTAACTTAGTCGAACGTGCACGTTTTTGCTGTAGGTGAATTCGAGCAATTCGGCAAAGCATTCCTCGCGGCCGATGCCCGATTGCTTGACCCCGCCGAACGGCGCGCCCAGGAAGTGCTGGCCGGTGTGGTTGATCCAGACGTAGCCCGTCATGATCCGGCGTGCGGCATGCATGGCTGTGTCGAGGTCGCGCGTCCAGATCGAGCCCGTCAGGCCGAAATCCACCCGGTTGACCTGTTCGTACAGCGCGTCCTCGTCCTTCCACTTGAGCACCGACATGATCGGGCCGAACACTTCTTCGTTGGCGATGCGCATGTCCTGATCCACGCCGCCCAGAACCGTGGGCTCGAAGAAGCAGCCGGCCGCCAACTGCGCGTCGTCGGGACGCTTGCCGCCGCACAGCACCTGGGCGCCTTCGTCGCGCGCCACGCCGACGTAGTACTCGACCTTGCGCAGTTGGGCGGGGCTGACCAGCGCGCCCATGGTGGTGGACGGATCGGTCGGGTCGCCGGGCCGATGGCGGGCCTGGACCGCCTCGACGATGCGGGGCAGCCAGTCGTCGTAGACGGATTCGTGCAGGAACACCCGGCTGGTGGAGCCGCAGCTCTGGCCCGACCAGGTGAAGTTCATGCCGTTGACGATGCCTTCGATGGCGGCGTCGCGGTCGGCGTCGGGGTAGACGATGAGCGCGTTCTTGCCCCCCAGTTCGAGCAGCACGGGCTTGAGGCCCTGGGCGGCGCCTGCCATCACGGCCTTGCCGGTCGGCACGCCGCCGATCAGGGTGACCTTGCGCACCAGTGGATGCGTGGTGAGCGCGGCGCCGCATTCGACGCTGCCGGACAGGAAGTTGACCACGCCGGCGGGGAAAATGTCGCCGATCAGCTCGGCCAGCTGATAGGTGGACAGCGGCGCCTGGTCGGGCGATTTGACCACCACGCAGTTGCCCGCGGCCAGCGGCGCGGCGATGCGCAGCGCCGCGAACATCAGCGGATGGTTGTAGGCGGTAATCCGCGCCACCACGCCCAGCGGTTCCTGCAGCGTGAAGTTCAGCGCGCCGGCGCCCATGGGGATGGTCTCGCCCTTGATCTCGGTGGCCAGCCCCGCGAAGTATTCCAGGCCATCGGCCGCCGCGAGCACGTCCGGCCTGAGCGCGCGCACCGGATTGCCGTTGTTGAGCGAATCGAGCAGCGCCAGGTCGTCCACGTGCTGGCGCAGCCGGCCGGCGGCCTGCTTGAGCAGGGCGGCGCGCTCGCGCGGCGGCATGGCGGCCCAGGCCGGAAAGGCCGCCTGCGCGGCGCGCACGGCCGCGTCCACGTCCTGCGCGCCGGCCTGGGCGGCGTCCATCAGATCCTCGCCTTCGGCCGGATTGCGGGTGGGAAGATACTGGCCCGATTGCGGGCGGTGCCAGGCGCCGCCATAGAACAGATCGTTGTGCGCGGGCAGAATGCCCGCGGGTATGTCCTGCTTCTTCATTCGAACTCCTGAACTCCTGCGGAGGGTTACCGGGTCAGGCCCGATGTCATGGAAGGGCTGTAGCCCGTGGCCACGTGGACATCCACGACCACGAACGCGCCTTGCCTGACCTGCTCGATCGCGCTGTCCAGCGCGCTGCGCAATGCGGCGTCGTCCTGCACGGGGCCTATGCCGACCAGGCCCTGGGCGCGCGCGAGGGCCGCCAGGTCGGGCGCGGGATCGTCGAGCCGCTGGCCTATCCACTTGTTGGCGGCTTCGCGCTCGCGCTGGCGCGCCACGCGTTCCTGGTGGACTTCGTCGTTGAAGAACGAGCGGTTGTTGCAGACGATCACCAGCCCCGGGACCCGGTACTTGGCGGCGGTCCAGAGCGCGTTGACGCCCATCAGGTAGTCGCCGTCGCCCAGCAGGGAAACGGCGAGCCGGTCGCTGCCCTGCAGCGCCATCGCGGCGCCTACGGCCATGCCGGGGCCGGAGCCCACGCCGCCGCCGCCGTCGGTGCCCAGGTAGTCGAGCGGATGGCGCACGGGCCAGAAATCGCCGTTCCAGCTCAGCGGCGTGCGCGCCAGCGCGGCGGGCCGTCCGTCCAGCGCCTGCCAGAGGTGATGGGCCAGGCGCTGCACCGTCATCGGGCCTTCCTGCATCGGTCCGTGGATGGCCAGCGGCGGCTGCGGCGCGGCCCAGGCCGGCTTGCGCGTGCCGTCCAGCGCCTCGTTGAGCTGCGCGACGATGGCGTCCGGGTCGCAGGCGATGAACTGATCGGCCACCGGCAGGCCCTGGTGGTCCATGCTCCAGCCGTTGTGGATGTGGTGGTCCACCGATACCTGGATCACCGTGCTGGTTACCGGGCCGTCGAACGCATGCTTGAGCGTGCCGCCCAGGTCCACCCAGTCCAGGCTCAGGATCACGTCGGCGCCGGCGATGACGTGCTTGGCGTCGTTGCCCAGGAAGGTGCCCGCCGCGGCGGCGTGCTGGGGATGCTCGTTGGGGAACGAGGCGGCCGCCTTCAGGTCGGTGAGGACCGCCGCGCCCAGCGCCTCGGCCAGCGCGATCCGCGCCTGCCAGCCTTGTTCGCTGCGGCCCATGCGGCCCATCAGGATCACGGGGCGGGAGGCTCCCTTCAATGCATCGACCAGCCGCGCCAGGTCGGCCGGCGCGGCCACGGGCGAGGCGGGCGGCTGGTGGCGCGCCAGGTCGGGCGGCGTCACGGCCGCGCGCAGTTCGCTTTCCTGGACCTCCGCGTCCAGGCACACGTAGGCCGGTCCGTGGGGGACGGTCTGGATGGTACGCCAGGCGCGCGCGATGGCTTCCAGCGTGGCCGGCACCGAAGTGGGCTGCGCATCCCATTTGACGTAGTGCCGGATCATGGCCGCCTGGTCCTGGCTGGTATGGATCCAGTCTATCCACGGCCGGCGGCGCGCGGCGTCGAGCGGTCCGGTCGCGCCCAGCACCAGCACCGGCACGCGGTCGGCCCAGGCGTCGAAGATCGCCATCGAGGCGTGCATCAGCCCGACGTTGGAATGCACGACGGCCGCCACCGGCTTGCCGGTGAGCTTGGCATAGCCGTGCGCGATGGCCACCGCGTGCTCTTCGTGCAGCACGATGCGCATGGGCGGATTGGCATTGCCCAGGTGGTTGACCAGCGAGTCGTGCAGTCCGCGGAAACTGGCGCCGGGCGTCAGCGCGATGAAGGGAATGTCCAGGTCGCGGATCAGTTCGGCGATCGCGTCGCTGCCCCAGCGGCGGTCGGACTCGGCGGAGGGCAGCGGGGCATCGAAGACGTGCGGCGTGGGATGAGGCATACGGGCTTCCTGGTTACTCCGGTTTGATCTGGTTCTGCTTGATGACGCGGGTCCACATCTGCGTTTCCTCGGCCATCAGGCTGTCGAACTCGGCCGGCGTGGAGGTGCGCGTGGTGATGCCCAGTTCGGCCAGCTTTTTCTGGTTGGCCGGATTCTTCATGGAACGGCTGAAAGCGCCGTTGAGCTTGGCGACGACGTCGTCCGGCGTGCTCTTGGGCGCGACGATGCCGATCCAGATGTCGCTGCGAAAATCCTTGACCACCTCGGCCACGCGCGGCACGTCGGGCAATTGGGCATGGCGTTCGTCGCCGGTAATGCCGAGCGCGCGCAGGCGCTTGCCGGCGACGTGGGGCAGCGCGCTGTTGGCGGGGCAGAACATGACGTCGACGGTGCCGGCCAGGACGTCCACGATGGCGGGCGCCGAGCCCTTGTACGGCACGTGGGTCATTTCGGTGCCGGTGAGGTTCTGGAAAATGGCCGCCGACATATGCTGCGGGCTGCCCGGACCGGCCGAGGCGAAGGTCAGCTTGCCGGGGTTCTTGCGCGCATAGGCGATCAGTTCCTCCATGGTGTTGGCGGGCACCTTGGACGAGACCACCAGGATCTGCGGCAGCGTCGCCAGCAGGGTGACGCCGCGCAGGTCTTTCTGCACGTCGAAAGGCAGGCTGGGATAGAGCGCGGGATTGACCGAGACGGTCTGGTTCGGGGCGATGGCCAGCGTATAGCCGTCGCCGGCGGATTTGGCGACGAAATCGGTGGCGATGTTGCCCGCCGCGCCGGGGCGGTTCTCCACGTACACGGTTTCCTTGAACTCGGCCGTCATGTCCGAGGCCAGCATGCGCGCCAGGATGTCGTTGGAGCCGCCCGGCGCGAGCGGGACGACGATGCGCACGGGCTTGGAAGGATAGGTGTCGGCCCAGGCGGGGGACGCGGCCAGCGCGCCGAGGACGGCGGCTGCAAGCATGCAGGTGCGGCGCTTTACCATGGTGTCTCCATCTCGTTTCAAGTAGTGGGAGGCATCCTGGAATCCGCGCAGGGATGTGTCAATCTTGAATGTTGATTCAACATGACGGCGCGATGCGCGCCGGATGGAGGGAAAAGCGAGGGAAGAGAGGGGGAGGAAAAAGAGCAGCGGGCGCGGCAGGAGACTGTCGCGCAGCGGGCGGGACCCGCCGCGCCGCGGCAGGGCGTCAGCGCCTGGGAGGATGCAGCCGTACCGGCTTGGCGTCGTCGGCCGGGCCGCAGCTGCCGCAGGTCGAGCAGCCGCTGCCGCAGCCGGCGTCGGGCGCGGCAGAGCCGAGCTTGCGGCCCAGTCCGCGCAGCCATGCGGCCCGGCCCGGGCGGTCCAGGCCTTGGGCGAGGCTGCCCTGCAGCCGCATGCGGGTCTTGGGGAAAAACCGGCCGAAAGCCTTGACCGCGCATGCCGCAACGATAAGCGCCACGATGGCGATTTCGAGCAGGGAATAAGCAGTCATAAGATGATTCCTCTATCTTGCTGGGTTCAGCCCAGGACGCCGCGGATCCGGCTTTGCCGGTCCGCCAGCGTCGCCCCCTTGAGGGGGCCCGCGTAAGCGGGTAGGGGGTGGGGTCATCCTAGCATCGACGTCACGTGGTACGTGATGAACGACGCGATGTAGGCCAGCGCGAACAGGTAGCCGGCCGCTATTGCCACCACTTTCCACGAACTGGTTTCGCGCCGGATGACGGCGAGCGTGGACAGGCACTGCGGCGCGAAGATGAACCATGCCAGCAGCGAGAACGCGGTGGCCAGCGGCCATTGCGCCGCGATCAGCGGGGTCAGCATGGTCGCGGCGGCATCGTCGTCGGCCGCCGACAAGGCATAGACCGTGGCGAGCGCGCTGACGGCGACTTCACGCGCGGCCAGGCCGGGAATCAGCGCGATCGAGATCTGCCAGTTGAATCCTATGGGCGCGAATATCGTTTGCAGGGATTCGCCGATGCGACCGGCAAAGCTGTATTCGATGGCCGGGCCCGTGGCCCCTTCGGGCGGGGCCGGGAAGGTAGACAGGAACCAGATCAGCACCGTCAGCGCCAGGATGATGCCGCCCACGCGCGTCAGGAAGATGCGGCCACGCTCCACCAGCCCCGTGGCGACGTCGCGCAGATGCGGGATGCGGTACGAGGGCAGTTCGAGCAGCAGCGAATGTTCGGTCTTGTCGCGCCGCAGCAGCTTCATGACCCAGGCCACCGCCAGCGCGCTGACGATGCCGGCCACGTACAGCACGAACAGCGTCACGCCCTGCAGATTGAAGATGCCCAGCACGGTCTGTTCGGGAATGAAGGCGCCGATCAGCAGCGTATAGACGGGCAGGCGGGCCGAGCAGGTCATCAGCGGCGCCACCAGGATGGTGGTCAGGCGGTCGCGCGGGTCCTGGATGGTGCGGGTGGCCATGATGCCGGGGATGGCGCAGGCGAAGCTGGACAGCAGCGGGATGAACGAGCGTCCGGTCAGCCCGGCGCCGACCATCATCCTGTCCAGCAGGAACGCCGCGCGCGGCAGGTAGCCGGATTCTTCCAGCAGCAGGATGAAGAAGAACAGGATCAGGATCTGCGGCAGGAACACCAGCACGCTGCCGGCGCCGGCGATGATGCCGTCCACCAGCAGGCTGTTGAGCAGCCCCTCCGGCAGGACCGCGCCGACCCATTCGCCGACGGCGGCGACGGAGGTCTCGATTCCCTCCATCACCGGCTCGGCCCACGAGAACACTGCCTGGAACATCAGGAACATGACCGTGGCCAGGATCAACAGGCCCAGCACCGGGTGCAGCAGCCAGCGGTCGAGCGCATCGTCGATGGCGGCGGTGCGGCGGGGCATGGTGACCGCCGCGCGCAGCAGGCGGTTGACCTCCTGGTGCAGGTCCGCATCGCCGGGCAGGGCGGACGGCGCGGCCGGCACGCCGCCGTCCAGGCGCGACAGCAACTGCGCGGCGCCGTCGCGCCGGACGGCGACGGTCTCGACCACGGGCATGCCCAGCGATTCCTGCAGCTTCGCGCGATCGACGTGGATGCCGCGGCGTTTGGCCGCATCCACCATGTTCAGCGCCAGCACCATCGGCAATCCCAGGCGCTGCAGCTCCAGGACGAGGTGCAGATGCAGGCGCAGGTTGGTGGCGTCCACCACCGCGATCACCAGGTCGGGGCGCGGCTCGCCCGGCAATCGGCCCAGACAGACGTCGCGCGTGATGGCCTCGTCGGGGCTGGCCGCGTGCAGGCTGTAGGCGCCGGGCAGGTCGAGCACGCTGACTTGCAGGCCGGAAGGCAGCGCCATGCGGCCTTCCTTGCGTTCCACGGTTACGCCGGCGTAGTTGGCGACCTTCTGGCGGCTGCCGGTCAGCAGGTTGAACAGCGCGGTCTTGCCGCAGTTGGGGTTGCCGACCAGGGCAACGCGCAGATTCGACAGGGATGTGGTGGACATGGGGATTCGAGTCAGGAAGCGGCTGCCGGTTCAACCAGGACGCGCGCGGCTTCGGAGCGGCGCAGGGCGAAACGCGTGAAGCCTATCTGGATCAGCAGCGGGTCGGCGCCGACCGGGCCCCGGGCCACGAGACGGATGCGCTCGCCGGCGACGAAGCCGAGATCGCGCAGCCGCAGGGCGATGGGATCGTCGGGCGTGACGTTTTCGACGGTCTGGACATCGGCTTCATGGCCAAAAGGTAGCTCGGTAAGAGGGATCGCCATGGGCTGGGCAGGTGAGAGAAGATGAAAACGATTACCAATTATAGTTATAGTTTTCCCGCAGATGCTGAAAATTGGGGACGCTGCAGTCCGCGCCATTCTCATGACAAGCGGTAAGGATTGCTACGCCGTTTCACACGCTACGGCCGAGCTCGGGAATATCGGATATCTTGCCTGCATCGCCGTTACATTTTCCGTGGCGTCCGGGTCGGACGCGGCATGCGGAGCGGTTTTCAAGGGGAAGGGGGAATACATGAAGGCATCCGTGATCGTCGGCATCGTTCTGATCGTGCTGGGCGTGGTGGCGCTCGGCTACAAGAGCTTTTCGTACACCTCGGAGGAAACGCTGTTGAAGGTCGGCCCGGTCGAGGCGACGGCCGATACCGAGAAAACGGTGCCCATCCCGACATGGGCAGGCATCGTGGCCATCGCGGCGGGCGCGGTCGTGATCGTGCTGGGCCGCCGCCGCTGAGCCGTTCCTGCGGGAGCGCCAAGGCGGGGTAATCGCGCGGTGCGCCGCATAGCCGGCGTGCGGCGCGCCGGCGCTCAAACGTCGGCCGTTTCCCTGGCCGTTTCCGCGGGCGGGGCCTCGCGCACCGGCGCCAGCGTAGAGGGCAGCGCCGGCAATTCCACCGGCCGCCTGCGGCGCACCGTCTTGGCCGGCGCGGCATCGCCGCCGCCGGCGAGCTGGGTCCAGTACACCAGGTGCAACTGGCCCGCATGGTCTTCCGCCAGCGCCGACAGGCTTTCTACCCAGTCGCCGTCGTTGCAGTAGAGCACGCCGTCGGCCATGCGGATCTCGGGCTTGTGGATGTGGCCGCAGACCACGCCGTCGTAGCCCTGTCGGCGCGCCTCGTTGATCAGCACGTTCTCGAAGTCGGTGATGAAGGCGACGGCGTTCTTCACCTTGTGTTTGAGATACTGCGACAGCGACCAATAATGCAGGCCGAGGCGGCGGCGCACCCGGTTCAGGTGCAGGTTCAGCCACAACGCGAAGGTGTAGAGGGTGTCGCCCAGGTGCGCCAGCCATTTGCTGTGCTGGATCACGCCGTCGAACTGGTCGCCGTGGGTCACCCAGAGCCGCCTGCCGTCGGCCGTGACGTGGACGGCGTCGTTGCGCACTTCGATGTCGCCGAAGGCATAGCCGATGAACTGGCGCGCGAATTCGTCATGGTTGCCGGGAATGAACACCACGCGCGTGCCCTTGCGCGCCTTGCGCAGCACCTTCTGCACCACGTCGTTGTGGGCTTGCGGCCAGTTCCACGTCTTGCGCAGCTGCCAGCCGTCGATGATGTCGCCGACCAGGTAGAGCGTCTCGGACTCGTTGTGCCGGAGGAAGTCGAGCAGGTGGCCGGCATTGCAGCCCGAGGTTCCCAGATGCAGGTCCGAGATCCAGATGGTGCGCCATTGGGTGGGGGGCGATGTCGTCACGCTGGCCAGGAGGATGTTGCCATGCCAGGAATGGAAACATGCCGGGATGACGTGTTTGTGACGTCGGCCGGCAGTGTGGTCAGGCCGCGTCGCCGGGGGCCGCGTACAGTTGTTCGAGCCGTTCGGCGAGGAAGGCGCGCACCGGCGGCGCATGCAGCATCGCCATGTGGCCGACGCGGGTGAACAGCCGTACCGACGAGGCGCCGGGCAGCACGGCGCGCGACGCCGGGCTGACGATGTTGTCATGGTGCGAGGCCACGCAGGTGAACCTGGCCGCCAGCGCGGGCCCCTCCGCGCCGCACAGCGTGGTCAGCCAGGCGCTGTCGGGAGCCATTTCGGTTGCGCAGACACCCCGCCCCAGGCACGCGTGCCAGGTCCCGCCGTGCGGCGTGCCCAGCGTGATGACGTGCCGGATCGGTGCCTCAGGCATGCTGCGCAGCGCCGCGCGCGCCGCCAGGCCACCCATGCTGTGGGCGATGACGGCCACTTGCGCGTGGCCGGTCTGCCGCGCCAGCGCCGCGGCCGCCGCGGCGACCTGGGGGCCGAATGCATCGATGCTGGCGCGCGGCGGTTCGAGGTCCACGGCGCCGACCGCCCAGCCGCGGCCGGCCAGCCAGGTATCGAGATCCCGCCAGACGCCGCGATTGCAGCCGTAGCCATGCACCAGCAGCACCGCGCCGCGTGTGCGGGGAGGCTGGCGCGTGGTCCAGCGCTGGCGCCAGGGCATGTCCAGGTACATGTTGCGCATCGAGAGCAGGGCTTCGGCGGGAATCGCGGCGAGCCAGCCGCGCGGGGCCGGCGTGCCCGCGCGGTCGGCGCAGCGCTTGGCGAGCAGGAAGCCCGAGGCGACGATGAGCGCGTGGTTCAGCACCGCGAGCGCGAGCGCCGCCAAGAGCGCGGCGGGCCATGGCAGCCAGGCCGTCAACGCCCACGCCGTCAGCCCGACCAGCGCCGCCACGCCCAGCGTGAAGCGGCGCATGGCCCACGCCATCATGCGAAGGCGCCTCGCGCAAGCGCCTGCCGGCGCAATTCGTGCGCCTTGGCGCGCAGGCGGTCGTCGCCGCTTTCAGCCAGGAAACTCGCGGCCTTGGCGAGAAAGGCCGCCGTGGCCGTATCCGGAATGCGGTCCAGCCAGGGCAGCGCGGCATCGATTTCGCCGCGCTCGATCAACAGCCGGGCGATGTTGAACTGGCCGCGGAAATCGCCGCCTTCGGCCGCGCGCAGATAGTATGCGTAGGCCTGTTCCTTGTCGGCCGGCAAGCCGCCCCAGCCGTCCTCGTGGAAGCCGCCGAGGATGTTGATGGATTTGGCGTGCCCCAGCCCGGCGGCGCGCTCGAACCACGCGAGCGCTTCCTGCCGGTCGGCTTGCACGCCTTCGCCCAGCGCCAGCGCGGTGGCATGGTTGTACATGCCCCAGTCCAGCCCCCGCTGGGCCGCGAGACGGTACCAGTAGGCAGCCAGCACCAGGTTCTGCGCCACGCCCCAGCCGTGGCGGTGGCACTGGCCCAGCATGTTCATGGCCATGGCGTGATTGGCGTCGGAAGCGCGCTTGAACCAGTAGACCGCCTGTTCCGGATCCGCCGCCACGCCGTCGCCGTCGAGCAGCATCTGCGCATACACCGCCTGCGCTTCCACCACTCCCCCTTCCGCCGCCGTCCGCAACCAGGCCGCCGCGCGGTCCCGCGGCCCGCGCAAAATCTCGGCAAAGTCCTCGGCCGAAGCCGCGTTCAACTGCTGGGGGGAGATCGATGACATGGAACGATGCGGAAGAAAAAAATCGACAACCGGGAACGCCCCGGCCAACTTATCTTACTGTGCCCGAAGACACCAGCCATCAAGAAAACGAAAACCCGGCCCACCCCAAGGGATGACGCCGGGTTTCAAAGTGCTCTAACCCAGGAAGCGGTGGATCCGGCTTTGCCGGTCCACCCGCTTCGCCCCCGTGAGGGGGAGCGGCCGTAGGCCGCTTGGGGGCGGGCTTCCCTTCCGGTCCGCCAGTGCCGCCCCCTGGGGGGCGCGCGTAAGCGCGTAGGGGGGGTCAATACTTCAAGTTGAGGTTCAGGATCGCCACGCGGCCCGCGCCCACCGACGCGTAGTGCGTCGAGTAAGTCGTGGTGAAGTAGCGCTTGTCGGTCAGGTTCAGCAGGTTCAGCTGCAGGCTGACGTTGCGGTTGATCCGGTAGGCGGCCATTGCGTCGAAGCGGGTGTAGCCCGGGATGTAGCGGCGCACTGTCGTGGTCGATGAAGAGTTCGAACCGTATTGCTTGCTGGAGATGAACATGCCGCCGCCGATCGAGAAATCGCTGTTGATGGCGTAGGTGGTCCACAGCGTGGCAGTGTGCTTGGGCGTGTTGGGGAATTCCTGGCCGCGCGCGGCGGCGGTATCCCTGCCCTGGTCGCGGATCTCGCTATCCAGGAACGTGTAGCCGCCGAACACTTGCCAAGCCTTGGTGATGTTGCCCGAGGCGCCGACTTCGAAGCCGTTGATCCGGCGATTGCCGGCCATGGCGTAGGTGCCGTCGGGCTGCGTCACGCGCGCGTTGGTGGTGTCGATGCGGAAGATCGCGCCGGACAGCGCCAGACGGTTCTCCAGCACGTTCCACTTGGTCCCCAGCTCGAGCGTGCGGTTCTTTTCCGGAGCCATGTCCTGAGCGTTGACGCCCACGCCGCCGCGGCCCGGGGTAAGGCCCTGCGACTCGGAGCCTTGGCCCAGCGTCGAGTTGGCCGGCGTGGAGGACGTGCCGTACGACAGGTAGACGCTGCCGTTCTGCGCGGGCTTGTAGATCATGCCGAGCTGGTAGTTGAACAGCGTGTCGCTGCGGCCCACGTCGGCGGTCGGGCTGACCAGGCCGGTCTTGTAGTTGTCCACGCGCAGGCCGACGTTGGTCAGCCACTTGTCGGTCCATTTGATGGTGTCGAAACCATAGACCGAGAACGAGGTCGCCTTGAAGTGATTGTTGCGGTCGCCTTCGACCACGGAACCGGCCCACGGGTCGTTGGGGTTGGGATTGTAGAGGTCCGTGCAGTTGTAGCCGGATGCCGCGCCCGTGCCGGCGGCGCAAGTCGCAGCTCCGTTGTTGTTGGGACTCGGCAAGGTGCGGTCCACGGTGTACGAGCCGGTGTCGGATTTCTCGCGCGAGATCTCGATGCCGGTGTTGAAGCTGTGCTCGTAGCCGCCGAGGTTCGCCTTGCCGAACAGCTCGGTCTGGTTGGCGATGGTGTGGACGCCGCCGGTGCGCGATTTCGCGCTGCGCCAGACGCGGCCGTCGTTCACATTGCCCTGGCTGTCGTCGGGGTTGGTCCAGATGTAGCGCTGGTCCACGGAGGTGTAGCGCAGCGTGTTGCGCACCGTCAGGTTGCTGCTGATGTCGTGTTCGACGCGCGCGGTGGCGACGTCGGAACGCGTCTTGTAGAAATCGCTCGCCAGGCCATAGAAGTTGTCCATGTTGACGGTAACCGGCCGGATCTGGGTGGTGCCCGCCGGGAACTTGTTGCCGTACATGAACGGAATGCCGGAGTCGGGCGTATCGTCGGTCTGGACGTGCGAATAGCTCAGCGTGACGCGGGTGGGCGTGTTCAGGCCCCAGATGAACGACGGCGCGATGCCCCAGCGCGACACGTCGACGGAATCGCGGCCGGCCACGTCGGCGTCGTGCGCCATGGCGTTCAGGCGGAAGGCCATGGTGTCGCCCAGCAGCCAGTTGCTGTCGACGGTGGCGCGCTTGTAGTTGTCGGTGCCCAGGCCCAGGCTGGCGTTGGTGAAGCGCTCGGCCTTGGGAGCCTTGGTGATCAGGTTGATGCTGCCGCCGGCGCCGCCCCGGCCGCCGTAGGCGCCATCCGGGCCTTTGGTGACTTCGATCTGTTCCAGGTTGAACACTTCGCGGACGGTGGCGCCGATGTCGCGCATGCCGTCGATGTAGGTGCTCGACTGTGCGTCGTAGCCGCGGATGAACGGCCGGTCGCCCAGCGGGTTGCCGCCTTCGCCGGCGCCGAACGAAATGCCCGGCGTCAGGCGCAGTGCTTCGGTCAGCGTGGTGGAGGCCGTGTTCTCGATGATTTCCTGGGGAATCACGGTGACGGTCTTGGGCGTATCGACCAGCGGCGCGGTGAATTTCTGCGAGGCGGAGCTGTCGGCCTTGTACGGCGTGTCGTTGTCGCCGCGCACCGTGATGGGCGCGAGCTGCCCGCTGGTGTGCGGCGCGTCGGCCGACGTGGCGCTCTGCGCCTGGGCCTGCAAGGCAGGCATCATGGCCAGCGCGCCGCCAATGGCGGCCGCCAGCGTATTGAACCGGAATGGGTTCGCTTGATTCACCGTAAATCCCCCGAGGGCAGGTGTGCTGCCCGGTCTGTATGAATAAATCCAAAGCGGATGGGGCGGGCCCATCGTCAGGAATCGAGATGCGAACCTAATAGAGAACGATTCGCATTACCTTCGGGTGTGAAGAATAAATGTGATCGCTGACAAAAAGCTGAACGTGTTGCCGTATTCGGGAAATACGCAACAAACAGCGTGCGACCGGCGGCGGGCGTCGGAAAAGGGACGCATGGAAGGGGGCTCGGGCGCGCGGCCCGTATCCCGCCGGGTTCGGCGGGCCGAGGGGCGTCAGCGCGTGGATACCAGGCGCGTGCCCAGCAGCCTGTCTTGGGGGAACTGGCGGTCGCGGTCGAAGAAGCTCCACAGGAAGCCGAAGCCGGTCAGCGTGAACGGCCAGGCCAGCACGTAGCGCACGATGGCCTTCCAGACCGGCGGGCGGCCGCCGTTGCCGTCGGTGAGCCGGATGTTCCAGGTCTTCATGGGCAGGGTCTGGCCGCCCAGGCGCCAGCACAGCACGAAATAGGCGCCGATCACGAAGAACAGCCAGGCCTGGCGCTCGTGGCGCAGCATCAGCGCGTGCTTGCTCTGGGTCAGCGTGTCGAACAGGTAGTCGGCCACGAAGACCACGCCGAACAGCAGGATGGCCTCGTACAGCATGCAGGCGAAGCGGCGCCAGCGGCCGGGCGTGGCGGGAGGAGGGGAAGGAGGGCTCGCGTTCATGGGGGGCTACGATAACCCGGCTGTCCCGCGCGCAAGGGCGCGCCGGCACGCAGTGCGGGAAAACACCAGGCCAGGCCGGTTTGTTGACCGCACTGCAACATGTCTGCTAACCTCGCGGGCTAGCCGAAAGTCATACCAAAGCCGACGGCAGAGCGTAGTCTGACGCCGTCACCCTTCGGCGCCATTTCTTGCAGTAAACAGCCCGAGCCCGCGCCAAAAGCGTCCGGTCTTGGCCTTCCGTTTCAACCTTCAGTGCTCGTTCCGGTGAACGTGCGCGAAATCGGCAGGGTGGGCGAGCGGAGCGGTTCCGTGAACCGTGATGCGTCGCCGCATGTTGCCGGTATCCGCGCAGGTTTGGTTTCCCTGCCAGTGGCAGTACCGCCCGGGGCGTCAGCGCGAACTTGAATGGACGAAAATCCAATGGAACTCACAGGCGCCGAAATCGTCGTGCGCGCCCTTGCCGATGAGGGAGTCGAACATGTGTTCGGTTATCCCGGCGGCTCGGTGCTCTACATCTACGACGAGATCTTCAAGCAAGACCGATTCAAGCACATCCTGGTGCGTCACGAGCAAGCTGCCGTGCACGCGGCGGACGCGTATTCGCGCGTATCCGATCGCGTCGGCGTGGCGCTGGTGACCAGCGGCCCGGGCGTGACCAACGCGGTGACGGGCATCGCCACCGCCTACATGGACTCCATCCCGATGGTGGTGCTGACCGGGCAGGTGCCCACGTCGGCCATCGGCCAGGATGCCTTCCAGGAAGCCGATACGGTCGGCATTACGCGGCCGTGCGTCAAGCACAACTTCCTGGTCAAGGACGTCAAGGACCTCGCGGACGTCATCCGCAAAGCCTTCTACATCGCCCGCACCGGCCGTCCCGGCCCGGTGCTGGTCGATATTCCCAAAGACATCACGATCGCCCGCTGCAAGTACACGCCGCCCGCGGGCGAGATCAAGATGCGCTCGTACTCGCCGGTCGTGAAGGGCCACCAGGGCCAGATCAAGAAGGCGGTGCAGCTGCTGCTGCAGGCCGAGCGCCCGATGATCTACACCGGCGGCGGCGTGGTGCTGTCCGATGCCGCGCCCGAGCTGACCCGGCTCGTGCAGCTGCTGGACGTGCCCTGCACCAACACGCTGATGGGCCTGGGCGCGCTCCCGGCCGACGACCGCCGCTTCGTGGGCATGCCCGGCATGCACGGCACCTACGAAGCCAACATGGCCATGCAGCACTGCGACGTGCTGGTGGCCATCGGCGCGCGCTTCGACGACCGCGTGATCGGCAATCCCAAGCACTTCGCGCAGAACGCCCGCAAGATCGTCCACATCGACATCGATCCCTCGTCGATCTCCAAGCGCGTCAAGGTGGACGTGCCCATCGTGGGCGACGTCAAGGACGTGCTGCAGGATCTGATCGTGCACGTCGAGGCCGCGCTCAAGGAAACCCGCCGCGCGCCCGAGCAGACCGCCGCGTGGTGGAAGCAGATCGGCGCCTGGCGCGAGCGCGAGTGCCTGAAGTACAAGGGTTCGGACGAAGTCATCAAGCCGCAGTTCGTGATCGAAAAGCTGTGCGAGGTCACCCGCGGCGAGGCCTTCGTGACTTCCGACGTGGGCCAGCACCAGATGTGGGCCGCGCAGTACTACCGCTTCAACAAGCCGCGCCGCTGGGTCAATTCCGGAGGCCTGGGCACGATGGGCGTGGGCCTGCCGTACGCCATGGGCGTGCAGATGATCCATCCGGACGCCGACATCGCCGTCATCACCGGCGAAGGGTCGATCCAGATGAACATCCAGGAACTGTCGACCTGCCACCAGTACCGGCTCAGCCCCAAGATCCTGTGCCTGAACAACCGCTACCTGGGCATGGTGCGCCAGTGGCAGCAGATCGACTACGGTTCGCGCTATGCCGAGTCCTATATGGATT
Source organism: Pigmentiphaga humi (assembly GCF_900606115.1). Classification (GTDB taxonomy): domain Bacteria; phylum Pseudomonadota; class Gammaproteobacteria; order Burkholderiales; family Burkholderiaceae_B; genus Pigmentiphaga; species Pigmentiphaga humi. Next base: position 72,135 of record NZ_UWPJ01000016.1, on the reverse strand, counting down.
CGCTGCCCGACTTCGTCAAGCTGGCCGAGGCCTACGGCCACGTGGGCATGCGCATCGACAAGCCGGCCGACGTGGAGGGCGCGCTGCGCGAGGCCTTCACGACGCACAAGAACCGCCTGGTGTTCCTGGACATCATCACGGACCGCACCGAGAACGTGTGGCCCATGGTGAAGGCCGGCAAGGGCCTGACCGAGATGCTGCTCGGTTCGGAAGATCTCTAAGGAGCACACATGCGACACATCATATCCGTGCTTCTGGAGAACGAAGCAGGCGCCTTGTCCCGCGTGGTGGGGCTGTTCTCGGCCCGCGGCTACAACATCGAGACGCTGACCGTCGCCCCGACCGAGGACGCCACGCTGTCGCGCATGACCGTCGTCACCTCGGGCTCGGACGACGTCATCGAGCAGATCACCAAGCACCTCAACCGGCTGGTCGAGGTGGTCAAGGTGGTCGATCTCACCGAGGCTCCCCACATCGAGCGCGAACTGATGCTGATCAAGGTTCGCGCGGTCGGCAAGGAGCGCGAGGAAATGAAGCGGATGGTCGATATTTTCCGCGGCCATATCGTCGACGTGACCGACAAGTCCTATACGGTCGAACTGACCGGCGACAAGAGCAAGCTGGACGCGTTCATCGAAGCGCTGGACCGCGCCAGCATCCTGGAAACGGTCCGCACCGGCAGCAGCGGCGTGGGTCGGGGTGAACGCGTACTGAAAATATAGCCCCCCCCTACGCGCTGACGCGCGCCCCCCAGGGGGCGGCACTGGCGGACCGGCGGAGCCGGATCCGCTGTGCCCTGGGCCCCAGAGGTTCTTGGGGCCGAGTGGGGTGGACGGTAGTGTTTGAGTATTGAATTCGAATATCGATATTGAATGGATTTTGGAGAAACCCTATGAAAGTTTTCTACGATAAAGACTGCGATCTGTCGCTGATCAAGGGCAAGACCGTCGCGATCATCGGCTATGGTTCGCAAGGCCATGCCCATGCCCAGAACCTGAACGATTCCGGCGTGAAGGTCGTGGTCGGCCTGCGCAAGGGCGGCGCGTCGTGGGACAAGGCGGCCAATGCCGGCCTGACGGTCAAGGAAGTGAACGAGGCGGTGAAGGACGCCGACGTGGTCATGATCCTGCTGCCCGACGAGAACATCGCCAAGGTCTATGCCGAGAACGTCGGCCCGAACATGAAGAAGGGCGCGGTGCTGGCCTTCGCCCACGGCTTCAACGTCCACTACGGCGCCGTCGTGCCCCGTGAAGACATCGACGTCATCATGGTCGCGCCCAAGGCCCCCGGCCACACCGTGCGCGGCACCTACACCCAGGGCGGCGGCGTGCCCCACCTGGTGGCCGTGCACCAGGACAAGTCCGGCTCCGCCCGCGACATCGCCCTGTCGTACGCCATGGCCAACGGCGGCGGCCGTGCCGGCATCATCGAGACCAACTTCCGCGAAGAGACCGAGACCGACCTGTTCGGCGAACAAGCCGTGCTGTGCGGCGGCACCGTCGAACTGATCAAGGCCGGCTTCGAAACGCTGGTGGAAGCCGGCTACGCGCCCGAGATGGCCTACTTCGAGTGCCTGCACGAGCTCAAGCTGATCGTCGACCTGATCTACGAAGGCGGCATCGCCAACATGAACTACTCGATCTCGAACAACGCGGAATACGGCGAATACGTCACCGGCCCGCGCATCGTGACCGAAGACACCAAGAACGCCATGCGCGCCGTCCTGAAGGACATCCAGACCGGCGAATACGCCAAGAGCTTCCTGCTGGAGAACATGGCCGGCGCCCCGACCCTCAAGTCGCGCCGCCGCCTGACGGCCGAGCACGACATCGAACAAGTCGGCGGCAAGCTGCGCGACATGATGCCGTGGATCCGCAAGAACAAGCTGGTGGATCAAAGCAAAAATTAAGCCCCCCCGTACGCGCTTACGCGCGCCCCCCAGGGGGCGGCACTGGCGGACCGGCGGAGCCGGATCCGCTGTGCCCTGGGTGTGAATCTGGGTGCGGTGGCATGAAGGCCCTCACGTTTTGGCGTGGGGGCTTTTTGTTTTTGTGACGGTCAGACCGTGGCTAGACGATGAGTTCGCCGCTCTTGTCCGTAGCGAGTTCCCGCATCAGCTCGACCAGCAGGTCGAACATGTGCCGGGCGGCGGGGGAGAGGCTTTGGCCGGGGCGGGTGACCAGGCCGACGGTGCGGGCGATGACGGAGGAGCGCAGGCGCACGAAGGCCAGTTTGTGCCGGCGCGCGGGGCGGGCCAGGACGGGGAGGATGGTGATGCCCAGGCCCGAACGGACGCTGGCGATGAGCGAGGTCCGGTTGGTGATGGTCATGTCCGGGTCGCTGACCCAGGCGGGGATGCCGGGGTGGCGCAAGGCCTCGAAGGTGGCGTTGCCGATCAGGCGTTCGCCGGCCAAGGCGCTCCATTCGACCGGGGTGCGCGCGCGGGCGAGGGGATGGCCGGCGGGGCAGATGATGCCGAATTCGTCGCGGGCGATAGGCAGGAAGTCCAGGCGCGGTTCGTCGGCCAGCAGGCCGGCGATGCCTATGTCCACTTCGCCGCTCAGCACCAGCTGGCGCACCGCCTGCGACGGGATATCCACGGCGCGCAGGCGCACCTTGGGAAAATCCCGCGTGTAGCGGGCGAGGATGTCGGGCAGCCACTCATCGGCCAGCGAAGGCATGACGGCCAGCGCGACCGCGCCGCGGCGGGCATGCGCGAGTTCGTGGGCTTCCGTGCGGATGCGGTCGTGCACGGCCAGCAGTTCGCGGAACAGCGGCAGCAGGCTCATGCCGAGCGGCGTGGGGCGCGCGCGTTTGCCAGGTTCGAACAGGGCGCCGCCTACCTGGCGCTCCAGGTCGTCCATGGCGGCCGAGACGGCGGCTTGCGAGCGGAAGGTGGCATGGGCCGCTGCCTGGAAACTGCCGTGATCGGCGGTGGCGACGAATTGCCGCAGGTGCTGGATCTTGAACGCTTCCATGCCGGCCTCGGCCTTTTTAATTCGGAATTACCGAATTTTATTTCCACTAATTTAGCTTGGCAAAAATTTCGGACGGCGTGAGCATAGGTCCATCCAAGGAGGACGTATGACGCTGGAAGTCCGTAAAGTCGTTTCGTACATCGAAGAAACGCGCATCGAAGGCGGGCGCGCCGTGCCGCGGCCGCTGCTGATGGTGCTGTGCGCCGCGGTGGTGAAGAATCCCTGGGCGGGCCGGCCATTCCAGGAGGACTTGCGGTCCGAGATCATGGAGTTGGCGCCGCCGCTGGGCGAGCTGCTGGTGGCGCGGGTGCTGGGCCATGTCGGCTCGGGGGAACGCGTCGAGGCCTATGGCAAGGCGGCGGTGGCGGGAGCGAGCGGAGAAGTCGAGCATGCGTCCGCGCTGATCCACACGCTGCGCTTCGGTAACGCGTACCGCGACGCGGTATCCGGCACCAGCTACCTGAGCTTCACGAATACGCGCGGGCCGATGGGCTGCCCGATCGTCGTGCCGATGATGCATAAGAACGACGAAGGCATGCGCTCGCATTACCTGACCGTGCAGACCACGATTGCCGATGCGCCGGGGCCGGACGAGATCGTCGTCGCGCTGGGCGCCAGCGTGGGCGGACGGCCGCATGCGCGTATCGGCGACCGCTACCAGGACATGCGTGAAATGGGGCTGGCCGCTCCCGGAGCGGGCGCAAAGTGAGCGGGCGCACGCGGATCGAGCGCAGCGGGACGGGCCCGCAAGTAGTGCTGATCCACGGCGTGGGCCTGGACCTGCGCATGTGGGACGCGCTCGAGCGGGAAATCGGCGGCCGCTGCGAACTCGTGCGCTACGACATGCTGGGCCACGGCGGCACGCCGCTGGAGGCGCACGAGCCCGACCTGGATTGCTATGTGGAGCAACTGGGCAAGGTGCTCGACGCCGAGGGGCTGAGCCGGCCATGCATCGTCGGGTATTCGATGGGCGGGCTGGTCGCGGGACGGTTTGCCGCCCTGCATCCGGAGCGCGTGGACCGGCTGGTGCTCATGAGCACCGTCTTCCGGCGCAGCGAGGAGGAACGCCAGGCGGTGCGCGCGCGGCTGCGCCAGGCCGAATCGGGCCATGCCGCGGCCAACGCCGAGGTTTCGCTGGCGCGCTGGTTCTCGCCCGAGTTCGCGGCCGCCCATCCTGCCGCGGTGGCGGTGGTCAGGCACAGACTGCTGTCCAATCGCCGCGAGGATTTTCTCGCCGCCTATCGCGTGTTCGCGACGGCGGACGAGGCGCTGCCGCAGGCGGCGTCCGCCATCCGGTGTCCGACGCTGGTGATGACCGGAGAGCAGGACAGCGGATCCACGGCCCGCATGGCCAGGGAGCTGTCGCAGGCGGTTGCGCACGCCGCGCTGCATATCGAACCCGGGCAGAAGCACATGCTGCCGGTCGAGGCCGCGCGTGCAGTGGCCGGCATGCTGGCGCGTTTTGCCGGCGCGGACGAAGCGGCGCAGCCGCTGCGGGCTTGAGCGCGGGCGGCGCTTCGGGCCGCCCGCGGAATGATCAAAAGCAAGGAGACGAATGATGGAACGCAGGCAAATGCTGGCGGCGCTGACCGCCCTGGCTTCATCGGCTTGGCTGGGCGCGGCGCGCGCGCAGGGCGCATCCAATGTGCCGCTGCACGTGATCGTGCCTTTTCCTCCGGGCGGAGGAACCGACGTGCTGGGACGCGCAATCGGCGCCCGGCTCGAAAAGGTGCTGGGGCGGCCGGTCGTGGTCGAGAACAAGCCGGGGGCCAGCGGCATCGTCGGCGCCGAGTATGTGGCCAACGCCGACCGGCAGGGCAACACCATGCTGTTCTCCGGGCTGGTGCCGTCGGTCCGCTATTACAGCCGGCCGCTCTCCCAGCTCGGCAGCGAGCTTGCGCCGGTTTGCATGATTGCACGCTCGCCCTATCTTGTCGCTGTCAACCCCGGCGTGCCGGCCGCCAACCTGCGCGAACTCGTGGAGCTGGCCAAGCGCAAGCCCGGCTCGCTGAGCTTCGGCTCGCCGGGCAATGCGACGCCGCAGCACCTGGCGACGGAACGCTTTCGCTCCGAGGCGGGCATCGAACTGCTGCACGTGCCGTACCGCGGCACGGGCCCGATGATGACGGACCTGATGGGCGGGCAGATCCAACTGGTGTTCGCAACCGTGGCGGCGGCCGAGCAATACGTGAAGTCCGGCCGCCTGCGCGCGCTGGCGGTCACCAGCGCCGAGCGGCTGGAGCGGCTGCCCGACGTGCCGACCGCGGCGGAGGCGGGCATGCCGGGCTTCGAGGCCGAGATCGCCTTCGGCACCTATGTCGCGGCCGGCACGCCGGCCGCGGCGGTGGGGCTGCTCAATCGCGCCGTCAACCAGGCGCTGACCGATGCGGACGTGCGCGGAAAGCTGGTGGAGCAGGGCTTTATTCCCGTGGGCGGGACGCCCGAGCAACTCGGGAAAAGCCTGCTCGCCGAAGTGCGCGCGGTGAGCGAGCTGGTGCGTTCCGGCAAGGTGCGCATCGACGCGCCATGAGGAAGGGAAGCGGCGGGGAAGTGGAGACTGCGTTGTTCGTTTGGCTAGGTGATTACGGAATTTGTACGGTATTATCTCGTACATAACCCGACAGGATCCGGCATGGCCAAAACAGAACGGTTTGAGATGCGGCTCGACGAGGCTTCCGCAGCCGCCATCGATGCCTGGCGCGATGCCCATATGGCGGGGGCGTCCCGCGCCCAGGCCATACGCATGCTGATCGAGCGTGGGCTGGGCGGCGCGGCGGCCGCGGGCGGCCCTCGGTTCAGCGACGGCGAGAAAACGCTGATGGCCTTCATGGGCGACCTGTTCCGCCATCTGGGGGCGTCGTCCGCGCGGGTGGACGCGGTATGCCGGGGGTTCGCCACCGGCAACCACTGGGCCGCCGACCTCGAAATGGGAGCGCTCTACAGCCAGGCGTCGTCCAACGCTTCGCCCGAGGATGCGCGTTTCGTAATGGCGGTGCTGGAGATGTGGGAGGTGTTCGAGGCCGCCTACGACGGGTTCTCCGACGTGCAGCGCGCCTATGTGCTGGGCCTGCCCGGCGCGGGCGCGCGGCGCGGCCGGGAGGCCCCCGAGCCGCGCATGCCGGGTTTCGACGCCGTGCACGAACCCGAGTTGGTCCGTATCGCCGAATTCCTGGTGCGCGAAATGCGCAGGTTCGAGCGTTTCTCCCGGCGCAGCCTGGTGGCGGCCCATGGCGGCGCGCGGCGCGACCACCAGGCGCGCCTGCAGTTCTACGAACGGTTGCGGCCTGCCCTGGCCGGCCGCCAGCCGTCCCCCGACGAGGTCCGTGAATTCCTGCGGGTGTGCCCGTCGCCGGGCGCGGGCCGGGACGCCTTGGCCGAACGGCCGGCGGAGGCGCCGGTCCGGGGTTTCTCCTTCCAGCGTTTCGGCCTCCTGGCGCCGCGCATCAATGCCCTGAGCCGGGTGCTGACCCGCAGCGCCGTGCAATTCGCGCGCTCGGAGTACGGGCTGTCCCAGGTGGAGTGGTTGACGGTGACCTTGCTGGGGGCGTTCCAGCCGGTCTCCATCGGCGAGCTGGCCTATCACGCGATGCTGGATGCGGGCCAGATGAGCCGGGCGGTATCGGCCTTGACCAAGCGCGGCTTCGTGGTGCGCGAGCGCAGCGAGCAGGACAGCCGGGAGGCGGTGCTCACGTTGACGCCCGAAGGCGAAGCCATGCGCCACCGGTTGGCCGAGGCGGCCGCGGCCCGCAACCGGCACGTCGTCGGCGGGCTTGCGGAAGAGGAGCTTTCGCGTGTCTATGCCCGGTTGGACGGGTTCATCGCGCGGGCCCGGCAATTGGTGGAGTAGAAATCGCCCTGGAATATATGACTTGTTCATATTTAAAAGGCGAAATTTCCCGGTTGTGGTGCATGCTTTATGAGGGTTTGTGCCTCGAAATAGCGTTAAGGCACTGAAAAATCACATTTTTTTCATGCTGGATACGGGAAAACGATAGCCCTTTAATATTTGACTGTATCAAGTAAAAAGCCGGAGAATGCTTCCACGGATGACGTGTGCGGTGGGTGTGCCGGAAGGTAGGCCCGCGTTGCGTCCCGCCTCATAACAGGAGCATTCGCGATGCACGATTTCACCCCAGGTTCGTTCGTCCGCAGGGCCGGCGCGCTGTCCCGTTTCGCGGTGCGCGGCATGCTCGGCCTTGCCGTGGCGGCGTGCGCCGGCCAGGCGGCCGCGGCCGGCGCCAATGCCGACGCATGCGCTGCCGTCGACCTCTCGGCAGCGCCGGCCAAGCCGGTTCCCATCCGCTACGGCACTACCGGCGGCGGCGAAGAACCGCTGGCGCTGCTGTGGGCCGACAAGGCCGCCTATCCCAACAACGGCAAGTTCTACTCGCTGGAAGTCACCGAGTTCACCTCCACCGACCGCATGACCGCCTTCCAGGCCGGGCAGATCGATGCCGGCACCATCAGCTTTCCCGCGCTGGTGACGGCGGTGCACGTGGGCATCGACGCGCGCGCCGTCGCCGCGCTGATCCAGGTCAACAAAGAAGACAACGAAGGAGCCTTCGCCGCGCTGGACAGCAGCAACATCCGCGACATCAAGGATTTCAAGGGCAAGAAGGTCGGCTACTACGGCCCCAACACGATCAGCGAATACTGGGTCAAGAGCGCGCTGCGGCGCGCCGGCATGAAGCCCAACGACGTCTCTTTCGTCTCACTGCCGCCGCCGGCCCAGGAGCAGGCCTTGCGCAACGGCCAGATCGACGTTGCCTGGCTGGCGCGCCAGTTCCTGTTCAAGGCCACGTCCACGGGCGGCGTCCAGACCATCATGACGCCTTTCGAGGCCACCGGCGGGCAGAACCAGCCCAGCCTGCTGATCTTCTTCTCGCCCAAGTTCATACAGGCGAATCCGCAGGCCTACTGCGCCTGGCGCAAGGACTACCAGCAGGCCCTGTCGAACTGGAGCGCCAACCGCGAGGCGGCTTATCCCAAGCTGATCGCCGCCAAGTACGTGACGCCGTTCTCGGCCAAGGCGGGCGCGGACGGCGGCCGCAGCGAAGGGGGCGTGATCCCGCTGGCCGAGCTCGACGCGACCATGAAAGACATGGCCGCGGCCCGCTTCATGCCGCCGGCCATGGTCCAGCCCGCCGCCAAGCTCGTGATGCCGGGCTATTCGCTGGTGAAGTAGCCCACCGCCTACCCGCTGCGCGGGCCCAAGGAGTTCTCTTGCTACAAGTCAAACACGTGACGAAGACGTTTCGTCGCGGCAAACACATCGTCAACGCCCTGGCGGCGGTCGACCTGACCGTCAGCAAAGGGGAGTTCCTGACCATCCTGGGCCCCAGCGGCTGCGGCAAGACGACCTTGCTGCACATGCTGGGAGGCTTCGAGTTTCCCACCACGGGTTCGGTGGAGATCGAGGGCAAGCCCATCGCCGGCCCGGGACGCGACCGCGGCATGGTGTTCCAGGAGGCCATGCTGTTTCCGTGGCGCACGGCGCGGGCCAACGTGGCCTGGCCGCTGGAAGTGGCCGGCACGCCGTGGCGCCAGGCCCATGCCCGCGCCGACGAATTGCTGGCGATGGTGGGGCTGGAGCGTTTCGGCAATGCCTACCCCGGCGAATTGTCGGGCGGCATGCGCCAGCGCGCCGCGCTGGCCCGGACACTGGCGATGGAGCCCAGCGTGCTGCTGATGGACGAGCCTTTCGGCGCGCTCGATGCGCAGACGCGCGAAGTCATGCAGGAAGAATTGACGCGGCTGTGGCAGACCTCGGGCCTGACCGTGGTGTTCATCACGCACGACATCAACGAAGCCATTTTCCTGGGCGACCGGGTCGTGGTGATGGGCGCCTCGCCCGGCCGCGTGGTCGAGGATTGCGTCATCGAACTGGAACGCCCGCGTTCGTCGGAAACCAAGGCCGATCCGCGCATCCTGGCCTATCGTTCGCATCTGTGGGAAGTGCTGCGCCGCGAATCGGCCAAGAGCGCGCCGGCGATGGCGGGAGCCGGGCAATGAGCACCTCCGGCAGCATGGCCGCGCAGTTGATGCGCAAGCAGTCTTTCCTGGGGGCCGCGCGCGAGCAGACCTGGCTGATCTCGACGGCGTTCACCGTGTTCGTCCTGGCGGCCTGGGAAGGCCTGGCAATGGCCGGCGTCCTGCCCGAGTACATCTACGGGCCGGTCGAGATCGCCGCGGCCTTCGTGGCGCTGGCCCGCAGCGGCGACCTGGCCGCGCAGACCGGACCCAGCCTCTATCGCGCCCTCAGCGGTTTTTTCATCGGCAGCGCGATCGGCGTGATGCTGGGATTGCTCGCCGGCGTGTCCCGGGTGTTCCGGGACCTGTTCGACCTGACGCAGTCCTTCACCCATCCCATCCCCAAGATCGCGCTGTTCCCCGCCATCGCCGTGCTGCTCGGCTTCACCGACAAGTCGCGCATCCTGGTGATCGCCATCAGCGCCTTCTACCCGTCCTACCTGAACGCCATGAACGGCGCGCTCGGCATCAATGCGCGCCTGCTCTGGGTGGCGCGCAACGTCGGCGCGTCCAAGCTGCGCAGCTTCTTCCAGGTGGTGGTGCCGGCGGCGATGCCGCGCGCGCTGGTGGGCGTGCGCATCAGCCTGATGATTTCCTTCGTGCTGATGGTCGCCACCGAAGTGGTGGGGCATTCCAACGGTCTGGGCGCGGGGCTGATGCAGGCCTACCGGGACGGCGAGTACGGCGCGATGTACGCCGGCATCGTGGCGGTGGCGCTGTGCGGCGTCGTGGCCAATGCGGTGCTGCAACTGGTCGCGCGCGGCCTCGGCGTCGGCCGTCACTCGGGAGGAGCGAGCCATGGCTAGGATGAAAGCCCCTTCCTACGCGCTGACGCGCGCGCCCCAGGGGACTCTACCTACGGACCGGCAAAGCCGGATCCGCGGTGCCCAGGATCGGGCAGCGCACGGTCGTGTGCTGTCGGCGCTCCTGCTGTCCGGCCCGGTGCTCAAGGCGCTCGGCCTGGCCGCGGTGCTGGGTGCCTGGCAGCTCTACGCCACCCTCAACGGCACGCGGCTGACGCCCGGCCTGGAGGTGATCGGAGCGAGCTTCATGCAGATGCTGGAAGACGGCGAATTGCTGGAGCACGCGGCCTCCACGCTGACGCGCGGCTTCGCCGGCCTGGCGATCTCGTTCCTGGTGGCGGGCCTGCTGGGCTTCATCGCCGCGCGCAGCTGGGTGGTGGATGCGGCGCTCGGGCCTTTCGTGACCTTCGGTTATCCGGTGCCCAAGCTGGCGCTCTATCCGGTCATCATCCTGCTGCTCGGGCTGGGAGCCGGTTCGCGCATCGCGCAGGTGGCGCTGGAGTGCTTCTTCCCGATCTTCGTGCACTGCTATGCCGGCGCCCGCGCCGTCGCGCCGAAGATGGAGTGGCTGGCGCGCAATACCGGCGCCGGACGCTGGCGGCTGCTCAAGGACGTGATCATGCCGAGCGCGCTGCCCTTCGTGTTCACCGGCCTTCGCGTGGCGGTGCCCATCATGCTGATCGTCATGACCGTGACCGAATTCATCGGCGACTCGCAAGGACTGGGCTACCTGATCGCGCGCTCCGCTTCGTATTTCGACACCGCCTCGGCATTCGCCGTCGTCGCCACCCTGGGCGCGATCGGCTTCGTCAGCGACCGCATCGTCGTCAAGCTGCGCAGCCGCGTCGTGTTCTGGGAGAAAGGCGCCTCGCTCTAACCGTCCGCCTCTGACCATTTCGTTTTTTTCACACCCAAGCTTTCATAAACAAATCCCCGTCCCCGACCCTGGGCGCCGCGGATCCGGCTTCGCCGGTCCGCAAGCAGAGCCCCCTCGAGGGGGCCCGCGTGAGCGGGTAGGGGTGGGCTTCCCCTCGGAGCAACATCATGAGTACTGAACAGATCGACGTCGTGATCGTCGGTGCCGGCCTGGCCGGTCTTTCCAGCGCCGTCTTCCTCGGCATGAACGGCGTGAAGGCGCTGGTCATCGAACGCCGCGAAGGCACGTCCATCCTGCCCAAGGCGCGCGGCGCCAATCCGGTCACCATGGAAGCGCTGCGCACTGCCGGCCTGGCCGAAGCCATCCACAAGGCCATGCCCCCGGGCAAGCCGGCCATCACCTCGGTGGTGTCGGAGAGCCTGACCGGCAAGGTGCTGTACGACCACGTCGCGCACCGGCCCGACTTCTCGATGTTCTCGCCCGAGCGTCCGGGCATGGCCAGCCAGGCGCGCGCCGAAGAGGCGCTGCTGCGCCGCGCGCAGGAGCTGGGCGCGCAAGTGCGCTTCAAGACCCGCTGCGATTCGCTGGCCCAGGACGACGACGGCGTGGACCTGGCGCTGTGCGATCTGGACACCGAGCAGACCTATGCGGTGCGCGCGAAATACGTGATCGCCGCCGACGGCATCCGCGGCAGCATCGCCGGCTGGCTGGGCATAGGCACCCATGGCCTGGGCGCGATCAAGTCGGTCACCGCCGTGCGCTTCAAGGCCGACCTGAGCCAGTGGGCCGGCGACAACGCCATGGTCATCCATTACCTGCAGAATCCCGCGCTGCCCGATGGCGCCGGCGTGCTGGTCAGCACCGACTACAAGAACGAGTGGGTCGCCAACATGTCCGCCGATCCGCAGCGCGACGAGGGCGGCATGCGCGAGATCATCAAGATCATGACCGGCCTGCCCGACCTGGACTTCGAGATCATCGGCACGGTGAGCTACGACTACGGCCACCGCATCGCCGACCGCTTCCGCGCCGGCCGCGTGCTGCTGACCGGCGATGCCGCGCACGTCATGCCGCCCACGGGCGGGCAGGGCGGGAATACCGCCGTGCAGGACGGCTACTACCTGGGCTGGAAACTGGCCGCGGTCATCCAGGGCAAGGCCGGTCCGGCGCTGCTGGACAGCTACGAGATCGAGCGCCAGCCCTATGCCGAAGAGGTCTGCAACTGGCAGGTCGCCAACCTGGCCGAACGCCGCCGCATCGATACGCTGGCCGAGCGCATCGGCGCGCCGCTGGACCACGCCACGCTGCTGTTCGGCTACATCTGCCCGCCCAACGGCGCGCTGGCGGCCGAACTGGGCAACGAGGACCGGCGCTTCGAGCATCCCGCGCAGGCCTCGGGGCGGCCGGGCGCGCGCGTGCCCTACGTCGAACTGGAAGGCGAGGATGGCGCCAAGGTGTCGCCGCGCCACTTGCTGGGCCCCTGGTTCATGGCGTTCACGGCGGTGCCGGGCGGCGCCGAGGCGGCCCGGGCCGCGGCCGACGAACTGGGCGTTGCGATGAAGGCCTATCAGGTCAAGTCCACCGCGCCGCTGCACGCCGGCGAGCAGCAGACCGTGCTGGTGCGTCCGGACGGCGTGGTGGCCTGGCGCGGCGCCGACAACGCCGGCATCGAGCCGGCGCTGCGCACGGTCCTGTGCCGCTGAGGACGCCATGATCCTGGTGACGGGAGCCAGCGGCAACATCGGCCGCTGCGTGGTGCGCCAACTGGTGGAGGCGGGCGAGCGGGTACGCGCGCTGGTGCGCGATCCGTCGTCCGCGGCTTTTCCGCCCGGCGTGCAGGCCTGCGCCGGCGATCTCGCGGAACCGGCCGGCCTGGCGCAGGCCTTCGACGGCGTGGAGCGGATGTTCCTGTTCACGCCGGCGAGCGGCTGCGGCAGCGTCGCCAGCGCGGCGCGTGCCGCGGGCGTGCGGCGGGCCGTGCTGTTGTCGTCGGCGGCTACCCAGAAGGCCGATCCGCGCGTCAATCCGATCGCCGCGCGCCACGATGCGGCGGAGAAGGCGGTGCAGGCGGCGGGCCTGGCGTGGACCTTCCTGCGCCCCGACAGTTTTGCCGCCAATGCGCTGGCCTGGGCCGCGGGCATCCGCGCCCAGAGCGAAGTCCGCGGCGCTTATCCGCAGGCGCAGCGCAATCCCATCCACGAGGAAGACGTGGCGGCGGTGGCCGTCGCGGCCCTGCTCGGCAGTGGTCACGAGCAGGCCGCCTACCTGCTGACCGGTCCGGCCATCATCACCCAGGCCGGGCAGGCCGAGGCGATCGGCCAGGCCATCGGCCGCCCGGTGCGTTTCGTCGAACTGACGCGCGAATGCGCGCTGGAAGAAATGGCGGCGCATACGCCGCGCCCGGTGGCCGAAAAGCTGCTGGACTACGCGGCCAAGTCGGTGCACGTACCGCCGCTCGTGACCTCCGCGGTCGAGGATGTTACCGGCCGTCCGGCGCGCAGCTTCGCGCGCTGGGCACAGGATCACGCCGCCGATTTCCGTTGAGCGGCCAGCCGGGCCGGGGAGTTTGCCGCGACGTTCCCGGCCGCTCCGCCGGCGACCGGGGTGATTCAATCCTGTTATCGATCGGTGCCAATCAACATCTTACGAGAGGCAGTCTCGCTACGTAAGATTCCGTCATTCCGGCATGGAACGAGATCGGAAGCACCGAGGAGACGCATCGAACCGCTCCCCAGCATAGGGGGCGCCGCACGGACCGCATCGCGGGCCGCGCGCAGGCCAGCGCGCCGATCGCGGCGCGTCCTGCCTACGCTCATCTCTGTCTTTCGCTCCTCTGGTTCCCGACCGGCAAGCCGGGCCGCTGCGCGCTTGCGCCACAGGCGGCTGCGCCGCGCAGTTCCCGGATCGATGGAGACGGTCATGGCATTTCTGAAAAACTGTTGGTATGCGGCCATCTGGGCCGATGAACTGAAAACGGGCGAGCTGGCCGCGCGCACCTTGCTGGACACGCCTCTGGTGCTCTACCGCGACGATGCCGGCCGGCCCGTGGCGATGGACGACATGTGTCCGCACCGTCTGGCGCCGCTGCGCCTGGGCAAGCTGCTGCCGGGCGGGACCATCCAGTGCGGCTATCACGGGCTCGAGTTCGACAGTTCCGGGCAGTGCGTGAAGAACCCGCATGGCAACGGGCGCGTTCCGCGCGGCTGTCAGGTGCGCACCTATCCGATGGTGGAGAAGCACACCCTGGCCTGGATCTGGATGGGGAACGGCGAACCGGACGAGGGACTCATCCCGGATTTCGGCTATCTGGACGCGGATTCCGGCTACGACGTGGGGCGCCGCGACACCATAGAAATGGACGCCAACTACCGGGCCATCATCGACAATCTGCTGGACCTGAGCCATGCCGCCTATCTGCACGACGGCCTGCTGGGCAATGCGGAAACCGCGTGGGCCGACATCGAGGTCCGGCAGGAAGGGCCCTATGTCTACGTCCGGCGGGACATGCAGAACGTGCCGCCGCCGCTGCTGCGCGATCTGCTGTTCAAGCGCGACGGAGCGCCGGTCAACATGTGGCAGACCATACGCTGGAGCGCGCCCTCGGCGGTGCTCAACGACGTCGGGACCTATGCGCCGGACAGCGACCGCACGCGGTTTTCCGGCCAGCTGGGCTGTCACATCCTGACGCCGGTATCGGAGGATTCGACGCTTTACTTCACCGCTGCCGCGAGGCAGGGGCCCCTGGGGGCCGAGGCCGACGAAGGCGAAGACGCGCTCAAGGCCCGCATTGCCGAGTTGCGCCGCTATGCATTCAAAGAGCAGGACGACCCCATGCTCAAGGCCCAGCAGGAAAACGTGCGCCGCCATCCGGGCGTGGCGCCCGTCCTGCTGCCGGCCATCGATGCCGGCCCCGTCCGCTGCCAGCGTCTCCTGGACGAGATGCTGCGCGACGAAAGCGGCCAGTGACCGCTTTCTTCCATCCCCCGAAACCGCTGCCCAAGCCGTAGTTTTTCCCACCGAGGAACGCCACCATGAACATTGCCTTCTTTCGCCTTTCGCTGACATCCGCCGCCATCCTGGCCGCAGCCGCGCCGGGAACGGGCGCCGCGCAGCCGGCGTTCCCGACCAAACCGGTCATGCTGGTCGTGCCGTTCACGCCCAGCAGCGGCAGCGACATCATCGCCCGCGTGCTCGCGCCCAAGCTGTCCGAGCGCTGGGGCCAGCCGGTGATCGTGGACAACCGTCCGGGCGCCAGCGGCAACATCGGCGCGCAGCACGTCGCCGGCGCCGCGCCGGACGGCCATACCCTGCTGATGGCCATCAACTCGTTCACGATGACGCCGTTCCTGTACAAAAGCCTGCCGTTCGACGCGGTCAAGGACTTCACCCCGGTGGGCAAGCTGGCCGAGGCGGGCTATACCTTCGCGGTCAATGCGGACGTGCCCGCGCGCGACATGAAGTCCATGCTCGAATACATCAAGAAGAACGACGGCAAGATCAACTACGGCACTCCCGGCAGCGGCACGCCGCAGCACCTCGCGATGGAGCTGTTCAAGTCGCACTTCGGCGTGGACATCATGCACGTGCCCTACAAGGGCATCTCGGGCGCCTTGACCGGCATCGGCGGCGGACAGGTGCAGATGATGTTCGCCACCGTGCATTCGATGCGGCCCACTGCGCAGGCCGGCAAAGTGCACCTGCTGGCGGTCACCGGCGCCGAGCGCAGCCCGCTGGTGCCCGACGTGCCGACCTTCCGCGAGCAGGGCATCACCGTCATGGACAGCGTCGATGCCTGGTACGGGGTCATCGCGCCGGCGGGCACGCCGGCCGATGTGGTGAACCGCATCAACCGCGACTTCATCGACGTGCTCAAGCGCGACGACGTGCGCGCTTCGCTGGCGGCCCAGGGGCTGCGCATCAGCACCGATACACCGGAAGAGTTCCGCACGCTGATCGCCAACGACCTGGCGCGCTGGAAGAAGGTTATCGCCGATGCGTCGATCAAGGCCGATTGAGCGGACCGGCTGCGCCTGCGCGCGGGAACCCGCCGGGGTGGCCGAACGGACATGAAATTCAGCGCCGTCAGGGATTTCATCGTCGTTGCCGAGATGGGCGGGCTGCGGGCCGCCGCCCGGGCCCTGGGCGTGCCGCAGCCGGCGATCACGCGCAGCATCCGCGAGCTGGAGAAGGAGCTGGGCGTGCCGCTGTTCGAGCGCAGCCACCGGGGCGTGCAGCTGACGGAGATCGGCCAGGTCTTCCTGCGGCGCGCGACCGCCGTGCGCAACGAGCTGCAGCGCGCCCGGGACGAAGTGGACCAGCTGCGCGGCCACGCGCACGGCACCATGACGGTATGCCTGTCCAGCGTGCCGCACCTGGCCCTGCTGCCGAATGCGCTGACGCCGTTCCGCGCGCGTTTTCCCGAGGTGGACCTGCGCATCATCGACGCGGTGTTCCCGACGGTGGAAGCCTCCTTGAAAGATGGCACGATAGACTGCTACATCGGCCCGCCGCCGGCGCGCCTGCCGGCGGAATTCCAGAGCGAGAAGCTGTTCGACAACTCCCGCATCATCCTGGGCCGCCAGGGACACCCGCTGGCGCATGCCCGGTCGCTGCGGGAGCTGGCCGGGGCGGAGTGGATCACGACCTCGATCACCTACAAGGCGGAAGAGGAGCTCGGCCCCCTGTTCGCCGAGCACGGCCTGCCGCCGCCCAAGCTGGTGGTCAGGGCGCAGTCGGCGATGACCTTCCTGGTCACCATGGCCTACTCCGACTTGCTGATGATGCTGCCCAGGCAGTGGGTGGACTTTCCGCTGTGGAAGAACATCCTGGTGCAGATCCGGGTACGGGAGCCGCTGCCGGCCCCGCCCATCTGCATCATTCGCCGCACGGGAATGCCGCTGACCCCGGCGGCGGATTATTTCTGCACGCTGGTGCGCCGCGCGGTGGGGCACATGGACAGCCTGGCGAGGGCGGACGGCGGGTAGGGCCTGCGCGAGGCTTCTGGCTTGCCGCCGCGCCATCGGTTAACCTTGTGGCATGCCGACCATCATTCCCCCATCCTCTATCCAGGAGGGTATCGCCACGTGGCACCTCGACGCTTTTCGCTACGCCGGAGTCCGGCCATGAAAGACCTGGAACACCGCCACCGCGGCATCTACCTGCTGCCGAACGCCTTCACGACCGCGGCGCTGTTCGCCGGTTTCTACGCCATCGTGCAGGCCATGAACAACCAGTTCGAGGCCGCCGCCATCGCCATTTTCGCGGCCATGGTGCTCGATGGCATGGATGGGCGCGTCGCGCGCCTGACCAACACGCAATCGGCCTTCGGCGAGCAGTACGACTCGCTGTCGGACATGACCTCGTTCGGCGTGGCCCCGGCGCTGGTCATGTACGAATGGATACTGACCGACCTGGGGCGCTGGGGCTGGCTGGCCGCCTTCATCTACGTGGCCGGCGCGGCCTTGCGCCTGGCGCGTTTCAATACCAACATCGGCGTGGTCGACAAGCGATTCTTCCAGGGTCTGCCCAGCCCGGCGTCGGCGGCGCTGGTGGCCGGGTTCGTCTGGCTGGCGATCGACAACAAACTGCCCATACGCGAGCTCTGGATGCCCTGGGTGGCGTTCGGCCTGACGGTCTACGCGGGCGTCAGCATGGTCTCCAACGCGCCGTTCTACAGCGGCAAGTCGTTCGCGCTGGGCCGCAGCGTGCCGTTCTGGATGATCCTGCTGGTGGTGCTGGCCTTCGTCTTCATCTCCAGCGATCCGCCCATCGTGCTGTTCGGGCTGTTCGTGGCCTACGGCCTGTCGGGCTACGTGCTGTGGGGCATGCGCTGGAACAAGGCGCGGCGGCTGCAGCGCTCGCGGCGTTCGGCGGGCTAGGGCCGCGGTTTAGAATGGGGGCAACCAGGAGAGCCCCCATGAGCGACAAACTGATCGTTTTCGACACCACGCTGCGCGACGGCGAACAAAGCCCCGGCGCGTCGATGACGCACGAAGAAAAAGTACGCATCGCCAAGCAGCTGGAAAAGCTGCGCGTGGACATCATCGAGGCCGGTTTCGCGGCCGCCAGCAACGGCGATTTCGATTCGGTCCGTGCCATTGCTCTGGCCATCAAGGACGCCACCGTCTGTTCCCTGGCGCGCGCCAATGACCGCGACATCGCGCGCGCCGGCGAAGCCTTGCGCGGGGCCAACAGCGCCCGCATCCACACCTTCATCGCCACCAGTGCGCTGCACATGGAAAAGAAGCTGCGCATGACGCCCGACCAGGTCTTCGAGCAGGCCCGGCTGGCGGTGCGCTTTGCCCGGCAGTACACCGACAACATCGAGTTCTCGCCGGAAGACGGCAGCCGCTCCGACCCGGATTTCCTGTGCCGCGTGCTGGAAGCGGTCATCGCCGAAGGCGCGACGACCATCAACGTCGCCGACACCGTGGGCTACGCGGTGCCCGAGCAGTACGGCGAATTCATCCGCATGCTGCGCGAGCGCATTCCCAATTCCGACAAGGCGGTCTGGTCCGTGCACTGCCACGACGACCTGGGCCTGGCGGTGGCCAATTCGCTTGCGGGCATCAAGATAGGGGGCGCGCGCCAGGTCGAATGCACCATCAACGCGCTGGGCGAGCGCGCCGGCAATTGCTCGCTCGAGGAAGTGGTCATGGCGGTCAAGACCCGCAAGGATTACTTCGGCCTGGACGTGGGCATCGAGACCACGCAGATCATGCCGGCGTCGCGCCTGGTGTCGGGCATCACCGGCTTCGTGGTCCAGCCCAACAAGGCCATCGTCGGCGCCAACGCCTTCGCCCACGCCTCGGGCATCCACCAGGACGGCGTGCTCAAGGCGCGCCAGACCTACGAGATCATGCGCGCCGAAGATGTCGGCTGGGCCGCCAACAAGATCGTGCTGGGCAAGCTGTCGGGCCGCAATGCGTTCAAGCAGCGTCTGCTGGAGCTGGGCATCGAGCTGGATTCGGAGCAGGCGGTCAACGAAGCCTTTACGCGCTTCAAGGATCTGGCCGACCGCAAGTCCGAGATTTTCGACGAGGACATCCATGCACTGGTGTCGGGCGAGCAGGGCGAGGCCGGCGACGGCGCCTACCGCTTCGTGGCGCTGTCGCAGCGCTCGGAAACCGGCGAGCGGCCGCATGCGCGCGTGGTGTTTTCCGAGCATGGCCAGGAGGTCGTGGCCGAGGCCGATGGCAACGGGCCGGTGGACGCCACCGTCAACGCCATCGAAAGCCACGTGCGCAGCGAGGCCGAACTGCAGCTGTTCTCGGTCAACGCCATCACCACCGGCACCGAATCGCAGGGCGAAGTGACCATGCGCCTGTCCAAGTCGGGCCGCATCGTCAACGGCGTGGGCGCGGATCCGGACATCGTCGTGGCCGCCGCCAAGGCCTATCTGTCGGCATTGAACCGCCTGCAATCGCCGGTCGAGAAGGTCCACGCCCAGGGGGTGTGATGCCGGACTGCCGCGGCAAACGCTAAGGCCGCGGCCCGGCATCCAGCCGGACGCGGAACAGGCTGCCGTGCGGCGCGGCGTCTTCGAGCGCGATGTCCCAGCCTTGCCTGGCGCAGATGCGCTTGACCAGCGACAGTCCCAGGCCCAGCCCCTCGCCGCGGCTGGGCTCGCCGCGCACGAAGGGCGCGAAGACGGCGGCTTTCTGGGAATCGGGTATGCCCGTGCCGCTGTCCTGGACGTCGAAGCCGCCCCGGCGCAGAACCAGGCTGACCTGGCCCTGGCCGGTGTAGTGGAGTGCGTTGCGCAGCAGGTTGGACATGACGCTGGCCAGCAGCGTGCCGTTGTAGAGCCCCGTGTCGTCGGCCTCGGTGCGAACGGCGAAAACGAGCTTGCGATCCGCCATTTGCGGCGCCCAGTGCGCGGCCTGTTCGCGCGCCACGTCGGCCAGCGTGCGCTGCGCCCCCTGGACCGTGGCCTGCGAGCGCGGCCGGGTCAGCTCCAGGAAAGTCTGCACCAGATCGCGCATGTCCTGCGCGGCGCGGTGGATGCGGTCCACCTGCTGGCGTTCGCGCTGGTCGAGCGGGCGCGTTTCCAGCAATTCGCACGACGAGGCGATGATCATGAGCGGGGTGCGCAGTTCGTGGCTGACGTCGCTGGTGAACAGCCGCTCGCGCTCCAGCAACTGCCGCAACTGCCCGAAGCTGTCGTCGAAGGCCGCCGCGAGGCGGCCGATCTCGTCGTCGGCATAGCGGGGCGCGAGCACCGGCGCGTCGGGACGCAATTGGTCGCCGTGCGCCACGTCGGCGGCCAGTTGCGCCACCGGCGCCATGATGCGGCGCGCCACGATCCACCCGAGCAGCCAGGCTCCCGCGACGCTCAGCAGGAAGCCCGCGAGCACGATGTCGAACAACGCCTGCTCGCGCGCCTCGAATTCGTGCTGCTCCTGGACCAGCACATAGCGCGCGCCGCTGCTTTCGTGGCGCGCATAGACGTAATAGGCGCCGCTGCCGGACAGGACTTCGGAGAAGCCGGCCTTCCGGTCGAACTGGGGCGGAATGGGCGGACCCGGCGGCACCGACGCGTAGAAGGAGACGTCGTGATCGAGGTCGGGCAGATGCGGCAGTTGCTCGACCACACCGCGCAGCTCGCTCTGCATCTCGCGCGAGATCAATTCCGCCTCGACCAGTTGGACGATGCCGACGATGCCCAGCGAGAACAGTCCGCTGACGACCAGGGTCATCAGCGTGAACGCGATGACGATGCGGCGCTGGAACGGCTGCCTAAGTGCCATCGGCGCGTTCGGCCAGGCGATAGCCGACGCCGTGCAGGGTGTGCAGCAGCGGCTGGCCGAAGGGCTTGTCCAGCGCCTGCCGCAGCTGGTGGATGTGGCTGCGCAGCGCATCGCTGTCGGGGCGCTCGTCTCCCCACAGGGCTTCTTCCAGCGTGTCGCGCCGCACCACGGCGGGGCTCTTGCGCAGCAGGATCTCCAGCAGCTTGAGCCCGATGGGATTGAGCTTGAGCGCCACGCCGGCGCGGGTGGCCTGCAGCGTGTCCAGGTCGAAACTCAGGTCGGCCAGCTGCAGCACGCGCTTGCGGCTGCCCTGGGTCCGCCGCAGCACCGCCTGGATGCGCGCCAGCAGCTCGGACAGCGCGAAGGGCTTGACCAGGTAGTCGTCGGCGCCGGCGCCCAGGCCCTGCAGGCGGTCGTCGAGCGCGTCGCGCGCGGTCAGCATGATGATGGGCGTATCGCGGCCGGCATCCTGGCGCAGCCGGGCGCAGACCTGGATGCCGTCTATGCCGGGCAGCATCACGTCCAGCACGATGAGGTCGTAGTCCTGCGTGGCCGCCAGGTGGAGGCCGCCGAGGCCGTCCTGCGCGCAGTCGACCACGTAGCCTTGCAGTTGCAGGTAGTCGAGCACGTTCAGCAGGATGTCGCGGTTGTCTTCGATGACCAGGATGCGCATGGGGGGGTGCCGGCGGCTAACGATTTTGCGAGGTTTTCTTCACGAAAATTTGACGGGGGCGGGAATAGTCTGCGTCCAGGCCGTTATCTGAGCACGGCTGCCTGCTTCGTTCAAGTTTCCGATCCCCATGTTCCGATCCAGACCCCTCGCGCCGGAAGCGCTGGCTTTCTTGGCCGGCCTGCTATTCCTCGCCTTCTACAACATTCCGCTGTGGCGCCGCCTGGGCGCGATCGCGCCCGCCGGCGACCAGGGCGGCCTGGCCATGCAGTTCGCATTCGCCGCCATGGTGTTGTCCATTTTCACCATGGTGCTGGTGCTGGCCTCGTTCCGTTGGGTGTTCAAGCCCGCCCTGGTCGTGCTTTGCATGGCCAGTTCGGTGGCGGCCTATTTCATGCTCCAGTACGGCGTCCTGATCGACAAAGGCATGCTGCGCAACGTGGCGGAAACCGATGTGCGCGAGGTGCGCGGCCTGTTGTCGCCCCGGCTCCTGCTGATGGTGCTGGGCCTGGGCGTGCTGCCCTCGTGGCTGATCATCAGGGTGCCGGTGGCGTACCGGCCGCTGCGCCGCGAACTGCTCGGCAAGGCGGCCGCGATGCTGGCGGCGCTGGGTGTGCTGGCGCTGGTCGCGCTGGGCAACTACCAGGGGCTGGCCGCGCTGCTGCGCAATCACCATGAACTGCGGATGATGGTGGTGCCGAGCAACTACCTGGCCGCCCTGGTCGGCTTCGCCAAGGAAGAAATGGCCGGGCCCGCGCGGCCGATCGAGGCGCTGGGCCAGGACGCCCGGCGCGCGGCCGCGTGGGCCGGCCACAAGCGCCGCTCGCTGACCGTGCTGGTGGTGGGAGAAAGCGCGCGCGCGGAAAACTTCGGCGTCCTCGGCTACGCGCGCGACACGACGCCGCGCCTGGCGGCCGAGCCCGGGCTGATCGCCTACGGCAACGTGAGTTCCTGCGGGACGGAAACCGCCGTGTCGCTGCCGTGCATGTTCTCGAACATGCCGCGCCGGGACTACGACGCCAACCGCGCCAGGCGCCAGGAAGGCCTGCTGGACGTCATCCAGCGCGCGGGCCTGCGCGTCACCTGGCGCGACAACCAGTCGGGCTGCAAAGGCACGTGCAGCCGGGTGGCCTTCGAAAACGTGCGCGAGGCCGCGCTGCCGGCTTATTGCGCCGAAGGCGAGTGCCACGACGAAGTGCTGCTGCACGGCCTGCAGGACTACATCGACACGCTGCAGGGCGATGCCGTGCTGGTGCTGCACCAGATGGGCAGCCACGGGCCGGACTACTACAGGCGCTATCCCAGGGCGGCGGCACGCTTCGGTCCGGTCTGCGCCAGCAATGCGCTCAACACGTGCAGCCGCGACAGCATCGTCAATGCCTACGACAACACGATCGCCTATACCGACCACGTGCTCGGCGCCTTGATCGACAGACTGCGCGCCAACCAGGACAAGCTGGACGTGGCCATGCTGTATGTCTCGGACCACGGCGAGTCGCTGGGCGAGTACCGGCTGTACCTGCACGGCACGCCCTATATGCTGGCCCCGTCCCAGCAGACCCACGTGGCGATGCTGGCGTGGTTCTCGCCCTCGTACGCGCAGGATTTCGGCCTGGACCTCCAATGCGTGCGGCGCTCCCGGCAGCAGGCATACAGCCACGACAACTATTTCCATTCGGTGCTGGGGCTGCTGCAGATCCAGACGTCGGCGTACGAGCCGGAGCTCGACATGTTCGCGCCCTGCCGCCGCAAGGCCATCGCGGGCCCTGGCGACGCATGACGAGGGCGCGCGCATGTCCGCCCGGGCGCGCGGCCTCGCGTCCCTTCGACTTCGTCCTGTGGCTGGGGCTGCCGCTGTGCGCGATGGCCGTGCTGCTGGCGGTGGAGACCACCGCCATCGATTTCGCGCTGGCGAACCGTTTCTACGACCCGGGCATAGGGTTCGCGGGCCGGCGGAGCGTGGTGCTGGAGGCCGTGCTGCACCGAGGCGTGCGCGGCGCCATGGCGCTGTCCATGGCCGGCGTCCTGCTGGTTTTCGCGGCGAGCCTGCTGCATCGCGGCCTGGCACGCCTGCGCAGGCCGCTGGGCTATCTCTTGGTGGCGGTCGGCCTGTCCACCGGCATCATCGCGCCCCTGAAGGCGGCGACGGCGGTGCAGTGTCCGTGGAACCTGGCCGAGTTCGGCGGTACGGAGGCGCATTCGCCGCTGCTCGGCCCGCGGCCGGCCACCGATCATCCGGGCAGGTGCTGGCCCGGCGGCCATGCCTCGAACGGTTTCGCGCTGCTGGCGCTGTTCTTCCTCCTGCGCGATACGTCTCCCCGCGCCGCGCGGCTGGCGCTGGCCGGAGCGCTGGCGGCAGGCGCGCTGCTTTCCGCGGTGCGCATGGTCCAGGGCGCGCATTTCCTCTCGCACAATCTGTGGACGCTATTGCTCGACTGGACCATTTGCGCGGCGGTGTATCGATGGATGCTGTACCGGCCTGCCGCGGTGGACATCACGTGCGCATCCGCTCCAGGCGCGTGACGACTCTTCGGGCAGCGGCCGCAGATGTGGCGGGGAATGTTTTACCGCTTCACCCGGCAACGGCGGCGCCGGGCCAGAGCGCCTGCTCGTCGATGTCCGCCAGCGTGCGGCAGCCAGCGAGCGCCATCGCGATTTCCAGTTCGGTGCGCAGCATGTGCAGCACGTGGATCACGCCGACCGCGCCGGCGGCGGCCAGCCCGTGCATGTAGGCGCGGCCTAACAGCACGGCGCTGGCGCCCAGCGCGAGCGCCTTGAACACGTCGGTGCCGCGGCGGATCCCGCCGTCCAGCAGTACCGGCACCCGGCCGGCGACGGCGGCGGCGATGCCGGGCAGGGCCTCGAGCGTCGCGGGAACCGTGTCCAGGGTGCGGCCGCCGTGGTTGGAGACCGCGATGGCGCTGGCGCCCGCTTCCAGCGCCCGCTGCGCGTCGGCCGGGGCCAGGATGCCCTTGACGACGACCGGCAGGGAGGTGGCGCCGCACAGCCATTCGATGTCGCGCCAGGTCGGCGCATGCGCCAGCACGCCGCTGCCGAAGACCGGGCTGGCGCCCGCGCGGGCGACGCCGCCGCCCATGGGGGGCATGCCGCGCAGATTGATCGCCTCCACGCCGGGCGGAAGCGCGAACGACGCGCGCTGCTCGCGGTTGCGCACGCCGTTGACGGGCGCGTCGGCGGTGACCACCAGGGCGCGGTAGCCTGCCTGTTCGGCCCGCCGCACCAGTTGCAGCGTGGCGGCGCGGTCGGCCTGGAAATAGAGCTGGAACCACAGCGGCGCGCTGGCGGCGCGGGCGACGTCTTCCAGCGCGACGCTGGCCTGGGTGCTGACGACCATGGCCGCCTGCATGGCCGAAGCGGCCAGCGCGGTGGCGAGTTCGCCTTCGGGGTGCGCCAGCTTCTGGTAGGCCACCGGCGCCAGCAGGATGGGGTGGGGCAGCCGCAGGCCCAGCAGATCGAGTTCGGTGCCGCCGCCGGCCAGGTCGGCCAGCACGCGCGGCAGGATGCGGACGCGCTCGTAGGCCGCGCGGTTGGCGCGCAGCGTCGTTTCATCGGCCGCGCCGCCTTCCAGATAGGCCCAGGCCGACGGCGTCATGCGTTCGCGCGCATAGGGCTCGTAGTCGCCGGCGCAGGCAATCTGCGCCGGTATCTGGGTCAAAGGGGGAGGCAGGGTGCTCATGCTCGCCGGGCCTTTCAGGTGTGCGACCACTGGCGCAGCAGGTTGTGATAAACCCCGGTCAGTTCCACCAGCGCACTGCTTTGCGGCGCCTCGCGGGTCAGTTGCTGGATGGCCGTGTCCAGCCGGTAGAGCGTCTCGCGCTGGGTCTGGTCGCGCACCAGGCTCTGGACCCAGAAGAACGCGGCCAGGCGCACGCCCCGCGTGACCGGCGTGACCCGGTGCACGCTGGTGCCGGGGTAGAGGACCAGATGGCCCGCCGGCAGCTTCACCGCATGCGATCCGTAGGTGTCCTCGATGACCAGTTCGCCGCCGTCGTAGTCCTCCGGCGGCGTCAGGAACAGGGTGGCGGAGATGTCGGTGCGCACGCGGTGGGCGCTGCCCGGCAGGGCGCGGATGGCGTTGTCGACGTGGTTGCCGTAGGTGCCGCCGCCGGCATAGCGGTTGAAGGACGGCGGCAGGACCTTGAGCGGCAGCGTCGCCGAGATGAAAAGCGGATTGCCGCCCAGCGCGTCCAGGATGGCATTGCCCAGCTGCACCGCGAGCGGATCGTTCGCCGCCAGCTGTTCGTTGCGCTTGGCCTCCAGCGCGACGTGCCCCGCGGTGGCGCGGCCGTCCTGCCAGGTGGCCCGTTCCAGCGCGTGGCGGAACTGGGCGACCTGATCGGCCGTCAGCGCGTCGGGCAGGGTCAGCATCATGGCAAAGATCCTCGATTCGAATCCGGGGAAGTTTACCCTTGCCTGCCGGCCGTCAGGCCCGGCAGGCGGCCCGGCACCGTCGAGACCGGGCCGAACGCCTCTATCAGACCTGCTCGACCGGATTGCTCAGCCGGCCGATGCCGGCCACCGTCACGCTCACCGGCCCGCCCATCTTGTTCAGGTCGGCGTTCTGCACCGCGCGGCCGGGCTTGCCGCCTGAGGCCAACGCGGTGCCCATGGAGACCACGTCGCCCGGCACCAGCGTCATGTAGGTCGAGAGGAAGGCCAGGACCTCGGGCAGCTTGTGGAACAGGTTGGCGGTGTTGTCGCTGGCGAACATTTCCTCGCGCACGTGGCAGGAGATGTCGAGGGCGTGGGGATCGGCGATCTCGTCGCGGGTGACGATCCAGGGGCCCAGCGGCGAGAACGTGTCCGAGCCCTTGTAGCGGCCGCTGTACGAGACGTGGCTTTCGACGTAGCGGATGCCTTCGCCTTCGGCGGCCGGATGGATGGCGCGGTAGTGGAAACTGTCCTCGTCGCGCATGGTGGGCGAGGTCAGGTCGTTGTGGATGGTGTAGCCGAACACGTGGTCGTAGGCGTCGGCGGCGTCGATGTCGCGCGCCAGCTTGCCGATGATCACGGCCAGTTCGGGTTCCGGATGGACGCGGCCGTACTGGGGCTTCAGGCGGATGGGCTCGCCGTGGCCGACCAGCGCGGACCAGGGCTTGGTGAACACCGCCGGGTGCTTGGGACCCTTGACGATGCGTTCGCTGTTGGCGCTGTTGTTCAGCGCCAGGCAGCACAGTTTCGAGGGGCGCGGCACGGCCGGCAGCATGCGCACGCTGTCGAGCGCGATGCGGGGCAGGGCGGCGCCGCGCGGGCCGTCGAGCTCGGCGGCCAGGCCGCGCAGGGCGGCCCAGGCCTCGGGGCCGGCTTCGATCAGTTCATGGATGTCGCGCGGCGCGGCGAAGTCGGGCAGGAGCTGGCGGCAGGCCGATTCGACGTCGACCAGTTCCCGGTCGGACACGACAAAGCCGGTCCGGGCGGCGCCGGGGGCGGTGGAAGTGGCGTAGCTGGCGAGTTTCAAGCGGATCTCCTGCCCGGGGCGGGCGTTTGCTTTTCAGGGCACGGCGGCGGCCGTGGAACGATGCGGCACAGCTTAGTAGCCGGGACCGGCGCGCGAAACCGCCGCGGCGCCCCGTTCCGCACTACGGAATGCGCTGCCCGCGTTCTTGCCGCGCGGCCAGGGCCGCGGTGATCTCGCCGCGGGTCTGCGCCAGCAGCCCCAGGCATTCGTGCAGGCGCTCGGGGGTGAGCAGCGCGCCGAAAGTGGTCAGCGACAGCACGCCCAGCACGCGTTCGTCGTGCTCGATGGGCACGGCCAGCGTGGTGCTGGAGCCGCGGCCCGATCCTTTGCGCAGTCCGTAGCCGCGCTTGCGCGTGGCGGCGAGATTGCGTTCGATGTCGCGTTCGATCTGCGGCCATCCGGCGGGGTCGGGAATGGTGGCCTGCATCCATTGCATCAGGCGCTCGCGCTCGGCTTCGCCGCAGAACGCCAGGAAGGCCTGCCCCATGCCGGAGTGGACCAGGTCGTGGATGTGCCCGACCGTCGTGTGCTCCGAGCCGATGGGGCTGTAGGGCATGGAGCTGTAGCGGACCACGACGTGGCCGCGCTCGAGCGTGCCGATGGCCAGCGGCAGGCCGGTATTGCGGGTGTTCCTGAGCAGGATGGGAGCGCCGACTTCCACCACCTGGTCGGGTTCGGAAAAGCCTTCGCTCAGGCAGCGCACTTTCTCGGTCAGCGCGTACGTGCCCTTGACGACGTCCGCGCGCACATAGCCTTCGCTCTTGAGCGTCATCAGCAGGCGGTGCACCGTCGATTTGGGCAGTCCGGTGGCGGCATGCAAGGCCTGCAGCGTGCTCTGCGGCGCGTGATTGAGCGCCCGCAGCACGTGCAGCGCACGTACGACCGGGCCGATGACGCCTGTCGTGGACATCGGGTCCGTCTCCTTGGTTGTGTTCCGGGGCCTGGGCTCGCGCGGCCCCGCGCCGGTTCGATCATAGCGTTCCGGACGGCCTGGTGCGGGGCCGGATTCCGCCGTGCGGAACGATCGTGCGGGGAAAGCGCCGCGTCCCGGCCCACGGCAGCATACTGCGCCCGATCCGTCCGTAGAGGCGGCATCCCGGACGCATTCCCGCGGTCCGGCCCCCTTATTTCCTCCGGGAGGAGACCGAAATGACATCCCCCGCGCACGCGCTCCGCGCGATGCCGATTTCGCGCCGCGCCCTGCTGGCCTTGGCGGCCTGCGCCGCGCTGCCGTCCGCACACGCCGCGGCCAAGGACGCGGTGGCGGCCTATCCCGACCGTGCGATCCGGATGATTTCTTCCTTCGCCGCGGGCGGCACCACCGACATCCTGGCCCGCATCGTCGGACGCCAGCTGCTGCCCGACGCCGGCCAGCCCGTGGTCGTGGAAAACCTGCCCGGCGCGGGCGGGACCATAGGCGCGGCCGCCGTGGCGCGCGCGGCCGCCGACGGCTATACGCTGGAAGTCGGCGGCGTTTCGACCCACGCCATGTCCGGCGCGCTGTACCGCAAGCTGCCGTTCGATCCGGTCGGCGATTTCGAACCGGTGTCCATGCTGGTCTACGCCACCACGGCGATTGCCGTGCAGGCTTCCTCGCCGTTCAAGGACCTGCCTTCGCTGCTGGCCTATGCCAAGGCCAACCCGGGCAAGATCGCCTACGGTTCGGGCGGGATCGGCAGCATCAACCACCTGGCCATCGCCTCGCTGGCCCGGACGGCCGGCATCGAGCTGCTGCACGTGCCCTACAAGGGCGGCGGCCCGGCGGTGACCTCCCTGCTGCAAGGCGAGACCCAACTGTTCGCGGGAGGCACGTCGCTGCTGCTGCCGCACGTGAAGTCCGGCAAGCTGCGGCTGCTCGCCGTGACCGAAGAGAAGCGGGCGCGCATCCTGCCCGACGTGCCCACCGTGGGCGAGACGCTCAAGGGCTTCAAGGTGGTCAACTGGTACGGCGTGCTGGGCCCCAAGGGCTTGCCGGCCGGCATACGCGACAAGCTGTGGCGCGATATCGACCGCATCATGCGCCAGCCCGACGTCGAACAGCAGCTGGACAGCATGGGACTGGAGTATCCGGGGCTCTCGCCGACACGCTTCAAGGAAGCGCTCGTCGAGGACCGCGAACGCTGGACCCGCACCATCGCAGACCTGGGCATACAGCCCGAATAGGAGCCGCCATGTCGAAATCGCTTTCCCTTTCCGGCCTGGCGCTCGCCATGCTGGCCTGCCTGCCCGCCGTTTCCCAGGCGCAGCAAGCCTATCCTTCCCGTCCCATCCGCCTGATCGTCGCCTTCGGGCCGGGCAGCGTGAACGACGCCATGGCGCGCGAGCTCGCCAAGACCATGTATACCTACCTGGGCCAGCCGGTCGTGGTGGAGAACAAGCCGGGCGCCGGCGGCGTGGTCGGGACCGACTACGTGGCCAAGGCGGCGCCCGACGGCTATACCGTGGGGCTGGGGACCAGTTCCCAGCTGGTGATGAACGTCGGCCTGCAGAAAACGCTGCCCTTCGACGTGGACCGCGACCTGGCGCCGATCGGCCTGGTGTCGCGCACGCCGCTGGCGCTGGCCGTCCGGGCCGACGGTCCCGGTTCGCTGGCCGACCTGGTCAAGCTGGCCAAGGAGAGCAAGGCCCAGCACCTGACCTATTCGTCCAGCGGCGTCGGGTCCATCAACCATATCGCCGGCGCGGCCTTCGCGCAGCAGGCGGGCGTGGACATGCTGCACGTGCCCTACAAGGGCGCTGCGGCCGCGGCCGCCGACCTCGCCGCCGGCCGGGTGGACATGATGCTAGTAACCCTGCCCAGCATGGCCGGACTGGTGGAGCAGGGCAAGGTCAAGGTCCTGGCGAACGGCATCGGCCAGCGCGGCGCCACCACGCCGAACGTGCCCACCTTCGCCGAAGCCGGCATGTCGGCCTTCAAGGGCTATACCTGGAACAACCTGTTCGTGCCCGCGCGCACTCCCAAGGAGGTCGTCGCCAAGCTCAACGACGCCTTGAACCGCGCACTGGCCGACCCGCAGGTGAAACAGTTCGCCCAGGCGCAGACTGCCGAACTGCTCGGCCCCTCCACCCCCGCCCAGGCCGCCGACTTCGAACGCAAGGAGCGCGCCGCCTGGGTCCCGTTCATCCGCAGCCTGAACATCGAGTAGTAGGAGGACCCCCCCTACGCGCTTCGCGCGCCCCCCAGGGGGCGGCACTGGCGGACCGGCAAAGCCGGATCCGCGGTGCCCGTGGTAAACATGTCGCTTGGCACGCGTCAGCGAATAGGGGGGAAATGGTTCCGGATTACAAGCAGGTCAGCATCTTTACGGCCTTGTTCGAACTGGGCGGCATTGCCCGGGTGGCGACGCGGCTGGGCTTGAATCCGTCCACGGTCAGCATGGCGCTGGCGCGGTTGCGCGCGATCTATCAGGACGATCTGTTCGTGCGCACGGGCGTGGGGATGCGGCCCACGGTCAAGGCGGAATCCATCTATCCCGCGCTGAAAGAGGCGCAGTTCCTGCTGCAGGCCAGTACGCTGGACGGGGACGCGTTCGATCCGGCCTGCACCGAGCGGCGTTTCCGGGTGGCGATGAGCGAGGTCGGGGTCTATGTGCTGATGCCGGGGCTGCGGGCCGTCCTGGCCAGCGATGCGCCGCGCGTCAGCCTGGAGCAGATCGAGATCACCACGGAGACGCCGTGGCATCTGGAGTCGGGCACGCTCGACCTGGTGCTGGGGCATGTGCCGACCATGGGCCGGAGCGTCATCCGCCAGCGCCTGTACCGCGAGCACTACGTGTGCCTGGCGCGCATCGGCCATCCCGCGCTGCGGCCGGGCATGGCCGTGGCCGAATTCCTGCGGCTGCCGCATCTGTCGGTGGCGAGCCGCGGACGCAACCGGCAGCGCTGGGAAGAGCATGCCGAAGACAAGCTGGGCGCCCGGCCCGATATCCGCCTGGAGCAATCGAGTTTCGCGGGCATCGAGCACCTGCTGGCCGATAGCGACCTGGTGGCGGTGGTGCCGGCCCGGCTCAGCCGGGCCTTGATGCGGTTCGCCCCCTTGATGGAGGTGGAGTTGCCGTTCGAATCCCCGTCCTACGTGGTGCACCAGCACTGGCACCCGCGGCACCGCAAGGATGCCGGGGCGCGGTGGCTGCGCAGGGTGCTGGCCCGCATCGTGCAGGGCGGCGCGCCGCCGCAGGCGCTTATTCGACCGTGATGTTGTTGCGCTCGATCAGCGATTTCCACATGGCGCGCTCGGCTTTCAACTGCTGGCTGAACTTCGCGGGGGTATCGGAGACCGGGATATAGCCCTGCTCGATCAGGCGCTGCTTGACCGACGGTTCTTCCATTGCCTTCACCACGATCTGGCTCATCTTCTCGATGACGGCGCCGGGCGTGCCGGCCGGGGCCATCACGCTGAACGATTGCGGCACGTCGGGCAGGCCCTTGTCGGTCCAGACCGGCACTTTGGGGAAGAGCGGCGATTTGGCGCTGATGGCCAGCGGGATGGCCTTGCCGGCCTTGATCTGGGGCAGCACCGAGGCGACGTCCGATTGCAGGAAATCCAGGCGGCCGCCGATGAAATCCTGGATGGTGGGCGCCATCCCCTTGTAGGGAACGTGGATGAAGGCCGCGCCGGTTTTCTCCTCCATGACCTTCACGCCCAGGTAGGTGGGCGAACCGTGGCCGGCGGAGCCGAAGGAGAGCTTGTTGGGGTCGCGCTTGCCCGCGGCCAGGATGTCGTCCAGGCTCTTGTAGCGCGAGTTGGGCGGAACGACGTAGACCAGCGGGGCATCGACGCCGCGCGCCACCGGCACGAGATCCTTATCGGCGTCGTAGGGCAGGTTCTTGTAGAGGTAGGGGTTGACCGCAATGGCGGGCGTGGCCGAGACCAGGAAGGTATAGCCGTCGCCCGCGGCGCGCGCCGCGGCAGCCGCGCCGATGTTGCCGCTGGCGCCGGGCTTGTTCTCGACCACCACGGTCTGTTTGATTTCCTTGCTCACGCCTTCGGCCAGCAGGCGGGCGTAGATATCGGTGCCGCCGCCGGGGGAGGAAGGCACGATGAAGGTGATCGCGCGGCTGGGCCAGGCGTCGGCGGCGGCCGCGGCATGGCAGGGCGCAAGGGCGGCCAGGCCGCCGAGCAGGGCGAGAGAGCGGGCGAGGGGAGCAAGACGCATGGGGGGCCTCCGGAGGAATTGGGCTTTTTATCGCCGAAGAGTATTTCACAGGCGAATGCCGAATGAAATCGTGTTTATTGATGATGAAAATCAAAAATATTGATGCCTGTTTGGAGTGCACAATACTGGCGGCCGATTCGCGGCCCTCATCCATGAATAGCAGAACCGACGGAGAACACTCATGAGCGATATCGTGCTGGAAGCGCGGCGCAACCTCGCGCGGGCCAACCGCATCCTCTACCTGAAAGGCGTCGTCGATGGCTTCGGCCACGTGAGCTGCCGTCATCCGGAAAACCCCGGGCACTACCTGCTTTCGTGCAACCGCGCGCCCAAGCTGGTGACCGAGGCCGACATCGTCGAGCTGGACGCCGAGTCCAACCCGGTGGGAGGCGATACCCGCCGGCTCTACCTGGAGCGCTTCATCCACGGCGAAATCTACCGCGCGCGTCCGGACGTGCAGGCCGTCGTCCACAGCCATTCCGCCGCCATGATCACGATAGGCGCAACCGACGTGCAGCTGCGTCCCATGTACCACATGGCGGGCTTTCTGACCCGCGTGGCGCGCTTCGACATCCGCGAAGCTTCCGGCCGCGAGACCGACATGCTGATCAGCGACCACGAACTGGGCCGCCACCTGGCCGACACCCTGGGCCCGGCCAGCGCCGTGCTGATGACGGGCCACGGTTCGACCATGGTCGGCGGCAGCCTGGAAGAGGCGGTCTACCGCGCGGTCTATGCCGAGGCCAACGCAGGGATACAGCTGGGCGCCATGCAGCTGTCGCGCAACGTGCGCCATCTGTCGGAAACCGAGTCCGACCTGGCGACCGAGTCGAATCGCGGGCAGCTCAAGCGGTGTTGGGATCTGTGGTGTGAAGAGGTGTAGCCCCCCCCTACGCGCTTACGCGCGCCCCCCAGGGGGCGAAACCGGCGGACCGGCGGAGCCGGATCCGCGGTTTCCTGGGTTAAACCCCAACGAGCTTCGGGGAAGGGGCGGTGGTATGGTGCGCGAGGTCGACATGAGACAAGAGGGGAAATCGTGAGGAGATGGGCCTGGGGGTTGGCGGGGTTGTTGTTCGCGGGGGCGGTGGCTGCTGCGGAGACGACCGGCGTGCAGGTGGAGAAGCTGCTCGAGAGCAGCGCGTCGTGGGACGGGCAGGCTTATGCGGGTTATCCGGCGGGAGCGCCGCGCCTGACGATTCTGAAAATCACGATCGCGCCGAATTCGGCCTTGCCCTGGCATACGCATCCGATGCCGAATGCGGCGTATGTGCTGTCGGGCGAGTTGACGGTCGAGAAGCGCGATACCGGGGAAAAGCGGCTGCTCAGGCAGGGAGACGTGCTGCCCGAGATGGTGGGCGGCTACCACCGGGGCGTGACGGGGGCGCAGCCGGTGGTCCTGGTCGTGTTCTATGCCGGCGTGGCGGACATGCCGCTGTCGGAGCAGTAGGCCGGCCATGCCCGTCCGCCCCTGCCGAATCTGCGCATCGGGGCGAGCGGCTCATTCGCCGGCTGCGCCGGACTGGCTGCGGAGCCAGCTGCGGAATGTCTGCAGCGCCGGCAACGCGGCGTTGGCCGGCGGATAGACCAGGTAGTACGACATCTGCGAACGGACCACCGGTCCGAATGGCGAGACCAGCCTGCCGTCCGCCAGTTCTTCCTCGACCAGCAGGCGCGGCACCACGGCCGCGCCCAGGCCTTCCATTGCCGCGCGCAGCACCAGAGAAAACGACTCGAATTTCATTCCGCGCGTGGCGTTTTCGACAGGCAGGCCGCCGGCGGTCAGCCAATCGCGCCAGGCATGCGGGCGCAGCGTCATCTGCAGCAAGTCCACGCGCCGCAGGTCGGCGGGGCCGTGCAGCGTACAGGCCGCCAGCTCCGGACTACAGACCACCACCATGTGTTCGTCCATCAGCCAGTCCGACTGCGAACCGGGCCAGCGGGTGTTGCCGAGGTTGATGGCGGCATCCAGGCTGTTGTTGTGGAAATTGAAGGGCAGGCGCGTGACCAGGTTCAGCGTGAGGCGGGGATGCTTGCGCTGGAGGTCTCCCAGGCGCGGGATCAGCCACTGCGCGGCGACCGCGGGTACGACGCCCAGGCGCAGCACGCTGTAGGCCGGCTCGGTCGAGATGGTCTCGATGATCGCCGACTCCAGCGCATCGAGCGCGGGCGTCAGGCGCAGCAGCAGGATTTCTCCCGCTGACGTGAGTTGAAGGCGCTTGCGCACGCGCTCGAACAGCTTGACGCCCAGGAACTCCTCCAGCCCCTGGATCTGGTGGCTGATGGCGCTCTGCGTCAGGCTCATCGAGCTGGCCGCCTGGGTGAAGCTGAGCGTGCGTGCGGACAGTTCGAACGCCTGGAGCATGGCGGGCGATGGAATCTTGCGGCGCATGTCATTAATCCTGCTAATGAATTCATGATGAGACGTCGCTTTTAGGGCACCGGCGTTTCCGATAACTTCGTCTTCGCGCTTTGTTGTTCCCCCCGGCTGGTCTGCGCAGCCGGAAAAGACCGGCTCATGCCGCGTCCCGGTTGCCGCCCTATGTTACGACAGCGCCCGCGCGCAGCGGGGCCCGTGGCCGTCGGGCGTGGCGCACGGGCTGCAGCGATGGCCGGAAGCACTCGTAGCAAAGGAGCAAGTCGATGAATCGCCGAGATGTACTGTGTCTGAGTCTGGCCGCCGGTATGGGCGCCATGGGAAAAGCCTGGGCACAGGAAGACTTTCCGAATCGCCTGATGAAGGTCGTCGTTCCCTATCCGCCCGGCGGCATTACGGATCTGCTGGGGCGGGTGCTGGCGGACATTCTGGCCAAGGAGTTTCCCGCCAAGCCCGTCATCGTCGAGAACAAGGGCGGAGGCACCGGCACGGTGGCGCAGCAGTACATCCTGCAGCAGCCCCACGACGGCCATCTGCTGCTTTCCGGCGGACTGGGCGGCCTGATCCTGCCGACCATCCTGAATCCCAACCTGCCCATCGATCCGCAGCAGAACTTCGTGCCCGTCGCCCAGCTCTGTGAGCTGATGAACGTGCTGGTGGTGGGGCGCGACGTCGAGGCGCGCACGCTGCCGGAGCTGGTCGCCTACGGCAAGACCCGGGTGGGCAAGCTCAACTACGGCTCCAACGGCGTCGGCACGCTGGCGCATTTCACGTCGGTGCTGTTCAACCAGCGCGCCGGTACGCATTTCGTCCACATCCCGTATCGCTCCAGCGGCGAGATCATCACCGGCCTGAAGAACGGCGACATCCAGGTCTCGTTCGCCAACCTGCCGTCCGTGGCGGCGCTGATCCGCTCCGGTTCGCTGCGCGCGATCGCCGTCACCGGCGCCAAGCGCTCGGCGGCCCTGCCGGACGTGCCCACGATGCAGGAGCTGGGCATGACCGATTTCGTCGCCACCGGCTGGCTCGGCGCCTATGCGCCGGTAGGCACGCCGCAGGCCAATCTGGACAAGCTCAGCGACGCCATCGTCAAGGGCGGCAGGATGCCCGAGAACATCCAGCGCCTGCAGACCGCCGGCTTCGAGGTCTCGGTACGCAACCATGCCGAGTTCGCGGCCTGGAACCGCAGCGAGTTCGCCCGCTGGAACGAGCTCGCGCGCAAGGAAAACATCAAGCCCGAAGCCTGATCCGGGCGGTTTCGATTTCAACGAGGACTGCATATGTTGCCTACTGCCAGAAAACTCTCTTTTTCGGAGGTGCCCGTGGTCGATCTGGCGCCGGCCTGGCGCGATGCCGCCGGCCGGCAGGAGGTGGCCCAGGCCATCGCCGACGCCGCCGGGACCGTGGGGTTTTTCTACATCAAGAACCATGGCCTGTCCGACGAAGACATCCGCGCCATCTTCCAGACCGCCGTCGATTTCCACAGCCTGCCGCTGGAAGACAAGATGGCCGTCTCGGTCAAGCTCAACAACCACGCTCAGGGCTACCTGTACGGCATGAGCAAGGGCAACGACAAGAACATCAGCGAGAACCTGCAGGAAGCCTTCCAGATCCGGCGCCCGCTGGCCGCGGACGATCCCGGGCTGCTGGCCGGCAAGCCGCTGCATGGACTGATTCCCTGGCCGCCTGCGATGCCGGACCTCGAACCGCGCATGATGGCCTACTACGAGAAGGTCAACGAGCTGGGCTATTGGCTGCTCGGCATGTTCGAACAAAGCCTGGGGCTGGCGGCCGATACGCTGAAGGCCAGCTTCGCCAAGGACATGAACTCGCTGCGCCTGCTGCACTATCCGCCGCAGCGTCCCGACGAGTCCGGCGAGCACCTCGGTGCGCGCAATCACACGGACACCAATGCGTTCACCATTCTTGCCCAGGATGTGAACGGAGGCCTGGAGGTGCGCAATCGCGAAGGCGAATGGGTGGCGGTGCCGCCCATGGCCGGCACGCTGGTGGTCAACGTCGGCGAAGTGTTGAAGGTCTGGACCGACGGCGTGTTCACGTCGGCGGTGCACCGCGTGATCAACCGCTCCGGCAACGAACGCTATTCCATCCCGTTCTTCATGTACCCGAGCTACGACGCGCTGATCCAGCCGCTGATCCAGAATCCGGATCCGGCCAATATCGCGCCCGAGGACCTGCCCACCTCGTTCCCGCGCCGGCCGTTCGTCTACGGCGAGCTCAAGTCGCGCAACGTGGCGCGCATCATGCCGCAGAAAGAAACCGCCTAGCCCGGCGCGCAGCCGGCCCGGCATTGCCGCCGCCCCGCCGCGAGGCCGGGTCGGCGCGGCGCATTCCTGGAGGATCCATGCCCGCCTATGTAATCGGAGAAGTAAAGATACTCAAGCCCGACGAGCTCGGCGCCTACGGACGCATGGTGGCCGAGGCGGTGGCCAGGTACGGCGGCCGCTACCTGGCGCGCGGCGCCGAGCCCTTCGTGTTCGAGGGCGGTCCGGCGCACAACGTGCTGCTGATCGAATTCCCCGACGGCGAGACCGCCCGCAAGTGGTACGCCTCGCCGGAATACCAGGCCGCCAAGAAGCTGCGCGAAGGCAAGACCAATCTGCGGTTGTGCGTGATCGAGCCCTAGCGCTATCGCGCGGGCCGATTCCATCTACCGGGCGGGCACGCGCGTGCCCAGCGGCGGCGGCTTGTAGCCTGGCGCCACATGGCAGGCCTCCCTGCCGCCGTCGCCATACTCCTTCTCGTACCGCTTGCACAGGGCCGCCACCAGAGCGGGAGTGGGTTTCTCGCCCTTGTCCGCCCAGTCCAGCAGGGCGGCGAACAGGGCGGGGTATTCGGGCGCGCTCAGGTAGCTGTGCTCGGCTTCGTCGGTATAGACCTGGACCAGCCGGTCGCCGTGGCCGGCATGGTGCACGATGGCCCGGTAGAGCGATTCCAGTTCGACCGGGGCCGTGGGGTCGTGGATGGCATGCAGGGTCAGCACGGGCACGGGGATGCGCCCGGTCGGCCGGCTGTCGGCCAGCAATTGCCCCAGGGCCAGTGGATCGGCGCGGTAGCGCGCCACGCCGGCGTTGAGCGCGGCGTCGTCGGACGAATCGGCGTAGACCGCCGCGTGGTTGTCGAACGGGTTGCGGCCTTGCAGGCGTTCCTGGGTGATGTCGCGGAACATCCAGGTGGCCCAGTTCATGTGGGACACGAAGGTGCGCTCGGGAATCTTGACGACGGAAAGAATCGTCCGCAGGCGCGCGGACTGCTCGGCGCTGCGCTGGGCGGGCGGCAAGCCTATGCCCGTGCAGCTGCGGATGCGCGCGGCCAGCTCGGCATGGGTGAGCGGCGAGTCCGGCAGCAGGCCCATCCAGAGCGGGTACTGGGGTTCGTCGGGACGGGGATGGTTGCGGCAGACGTATTGGTAGACCACCCTCAGATCCAGCCGGAAAGCGTAGGCGGCCGGCGCGCCGCCCAGCAGGCCGCTGGTCAGCACCACGCCGTCGTAGGGGGCCGTCTTGCCTTCCACGCCGCCGAATAGCTCGGCCGCCTTGGCGGCGACGCTGGCGCCGTAGCTCTGGCCGTGCAGCAAGGTCCGGCGGGGCTGGCCGAATTCCCGCAGGAACAGGCGGCGCAGGCGCTCGACGTCTTCGGCCGCCATGGTGACGCCGTAGCCGCCGCGGCGGTACGACGAGCCGGCCCAGG
Source organism: Pigmentiphaga humi (assembly GCF_900606115.1). GTDB lineage: Bacteria > Pseudomonadota > Gammaproteobacteria > Burkholderiales > Burkholderiaceae_B > Pigmentiphaga > Pigmentiphaga humi. The sequence goes on along the minus strand of NZ_UWPJ01000016.1, from coordinate 34,308 downwards.
CATAGCCCGCCTTGACCAGGACCGACCAGCGCGCGAGATCGGCGTGGCTGCGGCGCGGCGTGGGCGGGCCCAGGTCTGGCCCGCCGTGGGCGTGCACGACCAGCACCCGGTTCCAATTGGCGGGAATGGCGATCCAGTAGTAGGCGCCGGCCGTGTCGCGCCCGGCATAGCAATTGGTATCGGCCGGGATTTCCCTGGGGCAGGGCGCCAGTTGCGGAAGGGCCGGCTGGGCCCGCGCGGGGCCGCCGGCCAGCACCGACAGGACGAGGCAGAGCGCGGACAGGCTGGCGATGCGGGCGGCGACTCTCGGGAACATGCGTTGGCGCTGGGCGGAAAACGGCGCATGCGCCGCGACGGGAGGATTATGGCTCGCGGCGCTTCATCTGCCCATCTGGAAGCGCAGCTCGGTCAACGGATCCGGACCCGGATGATGGCGCGTGACAACACCCTGCTCATTGACATAGACGTACATCATGGAGTTCCAGACGCCGTCCTCGCGGAAACGGTAGTCCCAGACGATGTTCTCGCCATGCAGGCCGACGCGGCTGATCTCCGCCGGCGGGCCGAACTCGAACAGCAGGCGGTCGGTATTCCAGGTGCCCGAGTCCAGCATGGCGAAGCGTTCGCTGGTGAGGGCCTGGAAGGTCTCGACCACCTTGCCGTCGGGGCCCACGTCGGAAATCCACACGAACTGTCCCATGGGCTGGGTGGACCACAGCAGGCGCTCGCCGCCGTCGGGCAGCGGCCGCTGCAACGTGGGCGCGCCGATCCGCGCGATCGCTGCGGAGGCGGATTCGCCGGGCTGGATGCCGGCTGGGGTGGCGCAGCCGGCCAGCAGCGCCGCCAGTCCCAGCATGCAGGCGCTGCGGCGCAAAACGGTGCACAGGCTCATTACAATTCTCCCTGGTTATCTTGATCGTTGCCGGAGACAAATGTGAAGGTGTCGCGCGGGCGTGGTTCGTATATGTGGATTGTAGGGCTTGGCTGGATCGTGGCGGCCATGGCGGCGGTGCCCGCCGCGGCGCAGGAGCCGCCGCCGGTGCGGATCGCCGTGATCGAGGCGATGTCGGGGCCGTTCGCCAACACCGGCGAGGCCATCATGCGCAATTTGCGCTTCGCGGTGGCGCGCGTCAACGCGCGCGGCGGGGTGAAGCTGGCCGACGGCCGCCACCGGCTGGAACTAGTGCCGCTGGACAGCAAGAACCAGGTGGACGAGGCCTTGCTGCTGCTGCGCAGCGTCGCCGACCAGTCCATCCGCATCGTGATGCAGGGCAACAGCTCGGCCGTGGCGGCCGGGCTGATCGATGGCGTGAACCGCCACAACCAGCGCAATCCCGGCCAGCGCATCGTGTTCCTGAACTATTCCGCGGTCGATCCGGCGCTGACCAACGAGAAATGCAGCCCGTGGCATTTCCGCTTCGATGCCAGCTCCGACATGCGCCTGGCCGCGCTGACCGAGGTGCTCAAGCGCGACGCCGCCGTGCGCAAGGCCTACCTGATCAACCAGGACTACAGCTTCGGCCACCAGGTGGCGCAGAGCGCGCGCGCCATGCTGCGCGCCAAGCGGCCCGACGTGCAGATCGTGGCCGACGAGTTCCACCCGATCGGCAAAGTCAAGGATTTCGCCCCCTATGCGGCCAAGATCGTGGCCAGCGGCGCCGATACGGTCATTACCGGCAACTGGGGCAACGACCTGACCCTGCTGGTCAAGGCGGCCCGCGAGGCCGGCGTCAAAGGCAGTTTCTACACCTTCTACGGCAATGCCCTGGGCGCCCCGGCGGCGCTGGCGGATGCCGGGGTGGGCAAGGTCCGCGCGGTGGCCGAATGGCACTACAACGCCGGCGAGCCGGACATGGACCGCGCCTACGACGACTACCGAAAAATGTTCCCGCGCCCCTCCGATGACTACCTGAACGCCCGCATGCTGCACATGACCGACATGCTGGCGGCTGCGCTGGAGCAGGCAGGCGCGGTCGACGCGGCGGCGGTCGCGCGCCGGCTCTCCGGCATGCGCTGGACCGCCGAAGGCGCGGACTTGTGGATGCGGCCCGACGACCACCAGGCCATCAAGCCCCTGTACGTGTTCACCATGCAGAAGGCTGGGCAGGGCGCGGTGCGGCGCGACGTGGAAGGCAGCGGCTACGGCTTCGAGACCACGCTGAAGGTGCCGGCGGCCGACCTGGCCCTGCCTACCACCTGCAAGATGGCGAAACTGCCGGATTGAGCTATAATCACTGGCTGCTCTATGTAGGCATGGGGCAGATTGCGCATATATCCAATTTTTTCAACTTCACGGCAAGGCGCCTCGGCCTTGCCGCCAGTCCGAGAGGAAAGCATGTCCGTAGCCGACATCAACAAGGCCAATATCGTTTCCGAGTTCCAGCGCGCCCAAGGCGACACCGGTTCGCCCGAAGTGCAGGTGGCTCTGCTCACCGCCCGGATCAACGAATTGACCAGCCACTTCAAAGAGCACACGAAAGACCACCATTCCCGCCGCGGACTGCTGCGCATGGTCAGCCGTCGCCGCAAGCTGCTCGACTATCTCAAGGGCCGCAACGCCGACGCGTACCGCGCCCTGATCGAGAAGCTCGGTCTGCGTAAGTGATTTTCCAGGGGATGGGAAACCCGGCGGGCGCTGCCCTCGCAGCGCCGCTCGGCGTTTCCGGTGGTTGCCGGTTCCGCCGTTTCGCCTTCGGGCGGGACGCGGCCGGCACGCTAGCACTACCCTCCTGAAAAAAGAGAGTGCCTGTGTCAGGAACCGCCTGTCACAGGCATTTTCGTTTCAGAGGGGCAACCGAAAAGGATGCCTGTCATGTTCAATAAAGTCACAAAAACCTTCCAGTACGGCCAGCATACCGTCACCCTCGAAACGGGCGAGATCGCCCGCCAGGCTTCGGGCGCGGTCCTCGTGTCCATCGAAGACACCGTCGTGCTGGCTACCGTGGTCGGCGCCAAGAAAGCCAAGCCCGGCCAGGACTTCTTCCCGCTGACCGTCGATTACATCGAGAAGACCTACGCCGCGGGCCGCATCCCGGGCGGTTTCTTCAAGCGCGAAGGCAAGCCTTCCGAAAAGGAAACGCTGACCTCGCGCCTGATCGACCGGCCGCTGCGTCCGCTGTTCCCCGAAGGCTTCTATAACGACGTCCACGTCGTGATCCATACCGTCTCGGTCAATCCCGAGATCGATCCGGATATCGCCGCCATGATCGGCGCCTCGGCCGCGCTGGCGATCTCCGGCATCCCGTTCAACGGTCCGATCGGCGCCGCGCGCGTGGGCTGGGTCGACGGCCAGTACGTGCTGAACCCCACCGCTTCGCAGCTCAAGAGCTCCAAGCTTGACCTGGTAGTGGCCGGCACCGACGCCGCCGTGCTGATGGTCGAATCCGAGGCCCAGCAGTTGTCCGAGGAAATCATGCTGGGCGGCGTGGTCTACGGCCACGAGCATCTGCAGACCGTCATCGGCGTCATCAACGACCTGGTGCGCGAAGCCGGCAAGCCGGAGTGGGACTGGAAGCCTGCGGCCAAGAACGAGGCCCTGATCGCCTCGGTGCGCGCCGTGGCCGAGGAAGGCCTGAAGGCCGCCTATCAGGTCCGCTCCAAGCAGGACCGCACCGCCAAGCTGCGTGAAGTCTATGCCGACGTACAGGCCAGGCTGGCGGCCGAGGCTTCGGGCTCCGCGATCGACAGCGTCGAAGTGGACGACATCCTGTTCGACTTCGAGTCCCAGATCGTCCGCGGCCAGATCCTGAACGGCGAGCCCCGCATCGACGGCCGCGACACCCGCACGGTGCGCCCCATCAGCATCCGCCTGGGCGTGCTGCCCCGCGCGCACGGCAGCGCGCTGTTCACCCGCGGCGAAACCCAGGCTCTGGTGGTCGCCACGCTGGGCACCAAGCAGGACGAGCAGATCATCGACGCGCTGATGGGCGAGTACCGTGATCGCTTCATGCTCCACTACAACATGCCGCCGTTCGCCACCGGCGAAACCGGCCGCATCGGCACGCCCAAGCGCCGCGAAGTCGGCCACGGCCGCCTGGCCAAGCGTGCCCTGGTGTCGCTGCTGCCCGCGCCGCAGGACTTCCAGTACACCATTCGCGTGGTGTCGGAAATCACCGAATCGAACGGTTCGTCGTCGATGGCGTCCGTGTGCGGCGGCTCGCTGGCCATGATGGACGCCGGCGTGCCGGTCAAGGATCACGTGGCCGGCGTGGCCATGGGTCTGATCAAGGACGGCGGCAAGTTCGCCGTGCTGACCGACATCCTGGGCGACGAAGACCACCTGGGCGACATGGACTTCAAGGTGGCCGGCACCGTCAATGGTGTGACCGCGCTGCAGATGGACATCAAGATCCAAGGCATCACCAAGGAAATCATGCAGGTGGCGCTGGCCCAGGCCCGCGAAGGCCGCCTGCACATCCTGGAAAAGATGCGCGAGGCGCTCGAAGGTTCGCGCGGCGAGCTGTCGGCCTTCGCGCCGCGCATGCTGTCGATGAAGATCAACCCCGAGAAGATCCGCGACGTGATCGGCAAGGGCGGCGCCACCATCCGTGCGCTGACCGAAGAAACCGGCACCCAGATCGACATCTCGGACGACGGCACCATCGTGATCTCCAGCGCCGACCTGGACCGCGCCAAGGAGGCGCAGCGCCGCATCGCCGACCTGACCGCCGACGTGGAAGTGGGCCAGATCTACGAAGGCGCCGTGCTGCGCCTGCTGGATTTCGGCGCCATCGTCCAGGTGCTGCCGGGCCGCGACGGCCTGCTGCACATCTCGGAAATCGCCAATCATCGCATCGCCAACATCAACGATGTGCTGAAGGTGGGCCAGCAGGTCCGTGTCAAGGTCATCGAGGCCGACGACAAGGGCCGCCTGCGTCTGTCGATGAAGGCGATTGCGGTAGAGTAATAGAACCCCCCGCGCGCTTGCGCGCGCCCCAGGGGCGGCATTGGCGGACCTGCGGAGCGGGTCCGTCAGTACCCTGGGTCTGAAGGCGGTTGTGAAACGGCGTCCTGGTTGGGGCGCCGTTTTTTTATGCCGCTATAGGGGCGGTGCCACGCCCTTGTCGCCGGCCAGGTGCGTCAGCAGATCCCGGACGGGGGGTGAAAGGCCGGCCCAGTCGCGCACGCACAGGCACAGGCGGCGGTGCGCCCAGCCGTCCGCCAGGGCGATGCGCTGGTAGGGATGGCGGCGGCGATGGCTCACGGCGATGCTGTCGGGGACGATGGCTACGCCCACGCCGTGCGACACCATTTCGCACAAGCCCCCGAAGGTGTTCATCCTGATGCGCAGGGCGAGCGCGTGGCCGGTGCGCCGCGCATGCTCGTCGATATGGTCCTGCAATGCGCTGCCCGGAGCCAGCCCCACGAAAGGTTCGCGTACGACCTCCGAGAATGGGACCACGCGTCTTTGTCCCAGAGGATGGCCGGTAGCCGTGATCAGCACGAGGTGGTCCGTGGCGACGGGGTGGAGTTGCAGCCCCGCGGGGTCGACCTGGTCGGACGTGATGCCGGCCTCGACCAACCCGGCAGAGACGGCCTTGACGATCTCGTTGCTGGTGCGCTCCCGGATGTCCACGTTCAGGTGTGGGCGGGCGGCCATCCACGGAGCGAGCTTGCGGGGCAGGAAGGCCGTCAGCGCCGCGGTATTGGCGTGGATGCGGACGGTGCCGCGGGCGCCGGACGCGAAGTCCAGCAATTCGCCCTGCATCAGTTCCCGTTGGCGCAGGATCAGCCGGGCGTGGTGGGCCAGCGCCTCGCCGGCTTCGGTGGCCGCCACGCCGCGATGCAGGCGCTCCAGCAGCCGCACGCCGGCATCGGCCTCGATGTTGCGCAGGCGTTCGCTGGCCGATGCCAGTGCCAGGTTCGCGCGAGCCGCGCCTTGTGTGATGCTGCCGGCATCGACGATGCAGAGAAACAGGCGGAGATCCGCGAGATCGAGGCGCATGGAGGTTCTCCCTTGCCGGGGGTGCCTTCGGATCAACCGAAGGTACGAAGGAAAGAACCGCATTGTGCCAAAACGCGGCGGCGAGCCCAATAGACACTTCAGGAAAGGAGACGACCGTGAAGCGCTCGCGCATGTTCCATCGCATCGATTGTTCCCCGGGCGCGGCCTGTTTGCGCCTGGTCCCGTGGCTGTTTGCCGCGGCTGTCCTGGCGCCTGCCGCCTCGGCCGCGCCGCCGCTGTCGGAAATCGCCACGTCCGAGCAGTTCTACCAAATGGCGCTGGAGGCCCGCTCCGAACGCAACTATGGCGCCATGCTGACGCTGTTGCGGCAGGCCGCGACCCGCGGCGAGCTGGAAGCGCAGGAAATGCTGGCCTCGGTCCTGCTGGCCGGCCCCGCGCTCTACGGCGCCGGCGTGAAGGCCGATCCGTGCGAGGCGACGCACTGGGCCCGGCTGGCCGCGGAGCAGGGCAGCGAAACCGGACGGCATCAATGGATGATCCTGAACGGGCTGCGCGACGTGCCGCGTATCCGGAAGGGCTGCGGTCCTGCGCCGGGATAGCGATGAGGTATCGAGATCCGGTCGCTGCGCGGTGTTCGTATGCGCGTGCCGGCCGGGCGGTCCCGATTCGGCGCGTTATGCGAATTGGCGCGGCAGGCGCAGCGTGACGCGGGTGCCTTGGGCGCTGCGGGTGATGTCGAGGTGGGCGCCCAGCCTGCGCGCGCGCAGGCGCATGTTGCCGATGCCGTGGCCGCCCGAGGTGCCGGGGGTGGCCGCCCGGCCCGTGCCGTCGTCGCTGATCGCCAGGACGGTGCCTTGTTCGGTGTCGAAGGTTTCGATGGTTACCGTGCGGGCATCGGCGTGCCGGATGATGTTGGTGACCGCCTCCTGGAGGATACGGAGGATGTCCAGGATCTGGGCGGGGCCGAGCCCGGACAGGACCGGGACGTCGCGCACGGCCCAGACCAGGCGCAGGCCCGCCGCCCGCAGCTGCGGATCCGCGCGCTCGCGCCAGGTGCCCAGGGTGAGCAGGAGGTTGCCGCCGTAGTCTTCCAGCGAACTGATGATGAGCCGCATGTCGGTCAGTGCCGAGCGCGCGTGGCGCGCGATCTCTTCGGGGCGGGGCTGGGGCGATTCGGCCAGCGCCAGCATGGAGACCAGGTCTCCGCCCAGGCCGTCGTGGAGGTCGCACATGAGCCGGTTGCGCTCCCGTTCGATCGCCTCGGCCTCGCGCCGGGCGCGCAGTTCCCCGTAGGTCTTGTGCAGTTCGGCCTGGGTGGCGGCAATGCGTTCGCGCAGCACGTCGGAGGTGTTGTCGAGCTCGCGCATCGCCCGTACGAAGCGCAGGATCATGAGCAGGGTCACGGCGGCCAGGAAGCCGCCGTAGACGGCGCGCGCCAGGAAGATCAGGTTCGGGCCGGGAAACAGGACCATGACGAAGTCGCGCACCACGAAGGCGAACAGCATCGCCAGGCCCAGCAGCACGATGAGCGCTTCCTGGTTGCCGCGCACGGCGGCGCGGCCCAGGATCCACAGCGCGGCGAGCAGCTGGACGAAGATGAGCGCCATGGTCGTCCTGATCACGCCGTCGGCGACGGCCTCCGTCGCCCCGAACGCGAATACCAGCGTCAACGCCAGCGGCGGCACCGCCCAGAGCCACTCGCCGCGGCGCCGGGGGGCGCGCGCCACGGCGCGGCAGAACATCAGGATGGCGGTGGTTTCCCAGGCGACGAAAATATTCCACAGCGGCCGGTCGGACAGGTTCAGGCCGAAATCGGGTATCAGCACCGAGCCGCGCAGGGCGCCCAGCAGCAGCGCGGCGGACAGCCAGCCGAACTCGCGCTCGCGCGGGCGCGCGGTCCAGAGCACGGCGAAGACGAGCGCCAGGGCCAGGCCGGCGCCCACCACCAGCGTGGGCAGGACGGCCGAGGCGAACCAGCGCGCATGGAAGTAGGGGCGCAGCGCCGCTTCATTGCCGATGAAGATCCGGTCCAGCGAAGCGCGCCGGCCGGGCCGGGCCCAGAGCTGGATCTCGACCGTGTTGACGCCTTCGCGCAGCACGCCGGCCGGCAGCGGCACGAAGGCGGGCAGCGTGGCGAAACGCAGGTTGCGCATCAGGTAGAGCTCGGCGAGCGCGACGCGCCTGCCGTTGACCGCGATGGCGACCGAATCGATGAACGAGGGGATGAACAGCGCCGTGCCGTGTAGCGCATCGGCGGAGAGCGGGATGTCGATGCGGCAGGCCGTGACGTAGCCCGCCTGGCTATCGGCGGCGGGCGCCGCATAGGGCAGCGTGAGCCGGTGCGCCGGCCGGGCCGGCGTGCCGTCGGCATGGCGCGCTTCGCATAGCGGATCGCGGATGGCCTGGCTGTCGTCGGGCGCATGGAAGGCGAGCAGCGAGGCCGTCAGGCTCAGCAGAATCAGCGCGGCGATCAGCCAAGCGATGCTCCAGGACGAATAACGCGCCTGTCCGGAGCCGGCCGGCGCGCTCAACGCTCGACGAGGCCGTGCTGGGTGGCCTGGGAAGTGGTGTTGCGGGAATCCGTGTCCGTCGCTGCCATTGTCGTGGTGTCCGCTGGGGGTGTCGCGGGCCGCGTGCATCCGCAGGGGGCCGTGCATGCATGGTAGTCGGGCGCGGCGGGCTTGTCTGCACCGATCTACCCGTATCGTCCACGGCTGGCAGCGCGTCTACAATGGCCGCCCAGTCCGCTCTCTTCCTGATGCCATGACCGTCCCCCGGCTCGAATTGCGCGGGATCACCAAGCGTTATCCCGGCGTCCTCGCCAACGACGAGGCTTCGCTGTGCGTGGCGCCGGGCGAGATCCACGCGGTGCTGGGCGAAAACGGCGCAGGCAAGTCCACGCTGATGAAGATCGCCTATGGCGCGCTGGCGCCGGACGCCGGGGAGGTGCGCTGGGACGGCCGGCCGGTGCGGCTGGCGTCGCCCGATGATGCCCGCGCGCTGGGCATGGGCATGGTGTTCCAGCATTTCGCGCTGTTCGAGACGCTGACGGTGGCGCAGAACGTGGCGCTCGGGCTGCCGGCGGCGATGGCGCGCGAGGCGGCGCGGCCGTGGCTCGCCCCGCTGATCGAGCGTTATCGGCTGGACCTGGATCCCGATGCCTACGTAGGCGACCTGTCGGTGGGCGAACGTCAGCGGGTGGAGCTGCTGCGCGCGCTGGCCGCGCGGCCCAGGCTGCTGATCCTGGACGAGCCGACCTCGGTGCTGTCGTCCGCGGCCAGGCAGGCCTTGTTTCGGACCTTGCGGCAATTGGCGCAGGAGGGCCGCAGCGTGGTCTACATCAGCCACAAGCTGGCCGAGATCCGCGAGCTGTGCGATCGCTGCACCGTGCTGCGCGCCGGACGAACGGTGGCGGTGCTCGATCCGCGCGCCACGGGGCAGGACGAGCTGGCGGCCTTGATGCTGGGCGAAGCTGTGGACCGTGTGGCTCCCGGCGGCGCCGCGTCCGCGGGCGAGATCGCGCTGAGCGTGGAAGCCCTGTCCGTCCCGGCCGGGGAAGGCGAGCGCATCGGCCTGCGCGAGGTGTCGCTCGCGCTGCGTGCCGGCGAAATACTGGGCGTGGCCGGCGTGTCGGGCAACGGCCAGTCGGCGCTGTTCGCGGTGCTGTCGGGCGAACGCACCGCCGCGCTGGACGACGCGGTACGGCTGCACGGGCGGCCCATCGGACGCCTGGGGCCGGCGGCGCGGCGCGAGTTGGGGCTGCGCGCCATTCCCGAGGAACGATTGGGACGCGGCTGCGTGCCGGACATGGGGCTGGACGAGAACGTGCTGCTGACTGCGCCGCCGTCCGGCGGGTGGCTGCATCGCCGCCGGCTGACGGCCGCCGCCGCGGGAATCGTGTCGCGCTACGGTGTGCGGGCGGCCTCGCCGCGCGCGCCGGCGCGCAGTCTTTCCGGCGGCAATCTGCAGCGGTTCATGGTGGGACGCGAACTGGAGGGAGCGCCGACGGTGCTGGTCGTGGCCCAGCCGACCTGGGGCGTGGACGTCGGCGCCGCGGCCCGCATCCACCAGGCCTTGATCGACCTGCGCGATACCGGCGCGGCGGTGCTGCTCATTTCCGAGGACATGGACGAACTGCTGGCCGTCTGCGACCGGCTGGCGGTGATGGCGGCCGGGCGCATCTCGCCCGTGGTTACGCGCGCGGAGGTGAGCGCCGAGGCGCTGGGGCGCTGGATGGAAGGAGGCTGGGGCCATGCTGCGGCTTGAACCGCGTGGACAGCCTTCGCGCCTGGCGCTGTGGCTCTCGCCGCTGGCCGCGATGCTCCTGACGCTGGCCGGCGGCGGCCTGCTGTTTACCGCGCTCGGCATCGATGCCTGGCAAGGTCTGCGCCTGTTCGTGGTGGAGCCGTTCGCGGATGCCTATGCGCTCGGCGAGCTGGCGGTCAAGGCCACGCCGCTGGCCCTGTGCGCCGTAGGGCTCGCGCTGTGCTTTCGCGCCAATATGTGGAACATCGGGGCCGAAGGCCAGCTCATCGCCGGGGCGATCGCCGGTGGCGGGATCGCGCTGCTGGCCGGCCCGGACAGCTGGCCGGGCTACGTGATCGCGGTCATGGCGGCGGGCATGCTCGGCGGCATGGCTTGGGCGGCGCTGACCGCGTGGCTCAAGGACCGCTACGGCGCCAACGAAATGCTGGTCAGCCTGATGCTGGCCTACGTGGCCCACTTGCTCCTGGGCTACCTGGTGTTCGGGCCCTGGCGCGATCCCTACGGATTCAACTTCCCCCAGTCGCGCCCGTTCGACGAGCCGGCGCTCCTGCCTGTGCTGTGGGCGGGTACGCGCGCCCATGCCGGCGCGGTCCTGGCCGTGGCTGCGGTGGCGCTGGCATGGCTTTTTCTGGCCCGCTCGCAGCCCGGCTTTCGCCTGCGCGTGGTCGGCGCCGCGCCCGCCGCCGCCCGCTATGCCGGGTATGCGCCGCGGCGGGCGTTGTGGACCTCGATGCTGGCTTGCGGCGCGCTGGCGGGACTGGCCGGCGTGGGCGAGGTTGCGGGGCCGATGCAGCGGCTGACCACCTCGGTCTCGCCGGGCTACGGCTTCGCTGCGGTGATCGCCGTGTTCCTGGGGCGCCTGCATCCCGTCGGCACGCTGCTGGCGAGCGTGGTCATGGCCGCGCTCTATATAGGCGGGGAACTGGCACAGTCGCGCCTGGGACTGCCCGCATCCATCGTCGGCGTGTTTCAGGGCCTGGCGCTCGCCTTGCTGCTGCTGGGCGATACGCTGGTGCGCCACCGCGTGCGCTGGCGGCGATATCCGGGAGTCCGAGCATGATGACCGCCTATGGCCTGCTGACCCTGGCGGCCGCCACCCTGAATGCCGGCACGCCGTTGGCGCTGGCCGCGCTGGGGCTGGCCCTGAACGAACGGGCGGGCGTGATCAACCTGGGCGCCGAGGGCATGATGCTGCTGGCCGCGGCGACGGGCTTCGCCGTCGCTTTCCAGACCGGCAGCCCCTGGTGGGGCCTGGCTGCAGGGGCGGCGGCCGGGGCGGCGCCGGCGGCGGGTTTCGCCTTGCTGGTGATCGTGTTCAATGCCAACCAGTACGGCAGCGGCCTGGCGGTGATGCTGTTCGGCTCGGGGCTCTCTGCCTTCGCCGGCGGGACCTACGCCGGCCGTTCGCTGGAGCGCGTGCAGGCGGGCTGGCCGCTGCTGCGGGAGATCCCGTGGCTGGGGCCGACCTTGTTTTCGCTGCATCCGCTGGTGTTCGCCACCATGGCCCTGGCCGGGCTGTCGGGGTGGTTCCTGTACCGCACGCGGGCCGGCATGCTGCTCAGGGCGGTGGGCGAATCGCCCGAGTCCGCCCATGCGCTGGGACACGCAGTCGGGCGCGTCCGGCTGCTCGCCATCCTGGCTGGCGGCGTCTGCTGCGGGCTGGCTGGGGCCTATCTTTCCGTGGTCTACACCCAGCTCTGGAGCGAAGGCATGGTGGCCGGCCGCGGCTGGATGGCGCTGGCCTTGATCGCGTTCGGCATGTGGCATCCGCTGCGCATACTGCTGGGCGCCTACCTGTTCGGCGGATTGACCATACTCCAGTTCCAGCTGCAGAGCATGGGCGTCCAGCTGCCTTCGCAATTCCTGGCGATGCTGCCCTACGTCTGCACCATCGCCGTGCTGGCGCTGCGCGGGGCCGATCCCGCCTGGCTGCGCCGGAACATGCCCCGTTCGCTCGGGCGGCCCTTCCTGCCCGAGCGCTGAACGGCGCCGTTCACCCCCCCGCGGGGTCCAGGGTCAGCACGTGCGCATCCGGTCCCGGCAGGAACGGACTGGGCGCGCCTTTTACCCAGTTGTCGTGGCCGGCCAGGAAGAAGGGCGACAGGGGGTGGCCCGACGCGCCGCCCGGCAATTCCAGGATGCCTGATTCCTCGTCGCCCGGCGCCACCACGAAGCGCTCCGAGGCGCCGAACGAACGGCCCTGGATGCGCGGCATGTGGATGTCGCCCGGCATGGGTTCGGCCGGCGCCGACAGCCAGGGGAGCACGAAGGCGGGCAGCGCGCGGGCGAGCGGATGGGCCATGGACAGGCGGTTGCGATTGCCCCAGCGGACTGCTTCGAGCGGCGTGCCGCCGGCCGTTGCCGCTTCGATGGTCGTATCGATGCGGTCCAGCATGAAGGCGCGCCAGTCGGCGGCATAGGCGGGGATCCAGGCCCGCTCGCGTACCAGGCGTTCCATGACCGGCAGCAGCCGGGACGAGGCGCGGCGGGCCGACAGCCCCTGCTCGATGGCGCCCAGGCGTTCGTCGAGCGGGCCGAACCAGGCGTCGTAGAGCGCATCGTAATAGCCGCGCAGCAGCGCGTAGCCGGCGCTGCCGGCCGAGGCCTTGCCGTCCCAGGATTGCACCAGGCGGCGGAAGGCCGCGCGCCGGGGATCGCCGGCGACCGCCGCGTCATCGAGCGCCGCCAGCGCCTGGTCGCGCAGGAAGCCGATCCAGCGGGCCTCGTCGTCCAACTGGATCGCCAGCAGCGAGCGTTCGTCGAAGCGGTCGGCGGCAAACAGGGCATCGCGGATCCGCGTGGCGCGCGCGCCGACGTCTGCGCCGCCGTCGCCGATTCTGCGCTGGGCGGCAGAGTCGGCGAGCTGGGTGCTGTTGGCGGTCCACAGGCGGCCGTAGGCGGGGTCGATGACCGAGGGGTACGCATCCGGCGCAAGCCGCGCCATGGGCGCCCGGGCTTGCGTCGCTTCGACGGGAAAACCCGTCGGCTCGAGCGGCGTGGCCGGCAGCGGGCCGGCCAGCGTCCAGCCGATCCGGCCGCTGCGGTCGGCCGCGACCAGGTTCTGCGTGGGCATGCCCGTCCGCCGTGCGATATCCAGCGCCTGCCCGAGGCCGCGCGCGGTTTCCATGTCGGCCAGCACCACGTTCACGGCGCTGGGCAGGTAGGCGATCCAGCGTAGCGCGTAGGTCTGGTCCCCCACCTGCAGCATCGGCCCCCAGTGCGTTTCGCGCACGGGCAGGTCGACCGCCGGTTCGCCCTTGATCTCGATGCGTTCCACGGTTTCGGCGGCCGTTCGCCAGGCGCCGTCGGCATCGCGGTAACGGCGGGGATCGGCGGGATCGAGGTCGAGCCGGACGAGTTCGATGAAATGCCCATAGCTGTTGGTGAAGCCCCAGGCGACGTCGCCGTTGCTGCCGGCGACGACGACGGGGACGCCGGGCAGGTTGACCCCGCTGACGCGCCGCGTGCCGCCGTCGGCCGGAAATTGCAGGGTCAGCCGGTACCACGTGCCCGGCAGGCGCAGCCCCAGGTGCATGTCGTTGGCGACGCGGGCGCGGCCGTCCGCGCCTTGGGTGGCCGCTACCGCCCAGGCGTTGCTGCCGAGCGCGGACGAAGCTTCGACCATCAGTTCGGCCGGCGTCGGTCCGTATTGGCGGGCAGGTCGGCGCGCATCCAGCCAGTCGGGCCGGGGCATGGGCGCCGCGGCGGAAGCGGGCGGCTGCGAGGCAGCGGGCGCGCGGTCCAGCGGCGCGTCCCACGGGCTGCCGGCCGGCGCGAGCTGTTCGACCAGTTCCGCCGGCAGCAAGCGGCGCAGGCCTTCGAGCGACAGGGCGCGCTGCAGTTCGCCGCCTTGCAGGTCCAGATACATGGCGTCGATGACCAGCAGCGTGTCGACCGGCAGCCAGGGTTCGGGCGCGGCGCGCAGCACGGCGTACTCGAAGGGCCGCGCATCGAGCGCGGCCAGGCCGGCGTTGACGCCCGCCGCATAGCGTTCCAGCAGCGCCCGGTGTTCCGGCGGCAGGGTCGGATAGGCCGCCGCGGCCCGTGCGCGGAAACGATGCAGCCGGACCTTCCGGTCGAGCGGCAGCGCCGCCTCGCCGACCAGCGCGGAGAGTTCGCCGGCGGCGGCGCGGCGGGTCAGGTCCATCTGGAAATAACGGTCCTGGGCGTGGGCGTAGCCGGTGGCGTACGCGGCGTCTTCGCGGCTCGCGGCGCGGATGGTGACGGTGCCTTGCGCGTCGCGCGCGATGTCGGCCGGCGCGCGCATGCCCGTGGCCTGTTGCCGGCCGTCGATCTGCGGCAGGCTGGCCCGCAGGTAGAACCAGGCTCCCGCCGCACCGAGCCCCGGCACGGCGACTGCGAGGACCAATGCGATGCCGACGGCCCGGGCAAACAGGCGGCGCGAAGGCATTATTGCCTCCGCGCCGGCAAGCGGGGCAGGGACGCTGGGCGTGCGGTGCGGAGCAATACGTCGTTCACGATGGGACGGTCCGTTCGAGGCGATGGCGCAATTGTGCCTGGAGCGGCCGGACGAATGCAGCGTTTCCGTATTTTCCAGCCTTGGCGGGACAGGATTCGCTCCTGCCCGCCCGACCTCAGCCTTGCGCGGCCTCTATCCCGAGTCCTTCGGCCACCGCCGCGCCGTAGCGCGGATCGGCCTTGGCGAAATGCGCGATCTGCCGCTCCTGGATGGCGCGCGGCACCGATCGCATCGCGCCGACGATGTTGTCGATCAGCAGCGCCTGCTGCTCGGCAGTCATCAGGCGGAACAGGTCTCCTGCCTGGGTATAGTCGTCATTGCCTTGACGATGGTCGTAGCGGTCGGCGTCGCCCTCGACCGCCAGCGGCGCTTCGCGGTAGGCGGGGTCCTGCCGGGGCGCATCGTCATAGCTGTTGGGCTCGTAGTTCGGCGCGCCGCCGAAGTTTCCGTCCAGACGCATCGCGCCGTCGCGCTGGTAGGTGCGTACCGGCGCATGCGGCCGGTTGACCGGCAGCAACTGGTGGTTGGTGCCGACGCGGTACAGGTGCGCGTCGTGGTAGGCGAACAGCCGCGCCTGCAGCATCTTGTCCGGACTGAAGCCCAGGCCCCGCACGACGGCCGCTGGCGAGAACGCCGCCTGCTCGACTTCGGCGAAATAGTTCTCCGGGTTGCGGTTGAGCGTGATGGTGCCGACGTCGATCAGCGGAAAGTCCGCGTGCGGCCAGACCTTGGTCAGGTCGAAGGGATCGAAGCGGACCTGGCGCGCCTGCGCTTCGGTCATGACCTGGATGCAGAAGCGCCAGCGCGGGAAGTCGCCGCGCTCGATGGCCCGGTACAGGTCGCGCTGCGCGTAGTCCGGATCCTCGCCGGCCAGCCGGGTGGCCTCGCGCGGATGCAGGTTCTTGATGCCCTGAAGGGTCAGCGCGTGGTACTTGACCCAGACGCGCTCGCCCTCGGCATTGATCATGCTGAAGGTGTGGCTGCCGAAGCCGTGCATGTGGCGATAGCCGTCGGGCGTGCCGCGGTCGGAGAACAGCGTGGTGACCTGGTGCAGCGATTCGGGCGAGAGCGACCAGAAGTCCCACATCGCGGTCGGGCTCTTGAGGTTGGTGGCCGGATCGCGCTTCTGCGTGTGGATGAAGTCGGGGAACTTGATGCCGTCGCGCACGAAGAATACCGGCGTGTTGTTGCCGACCAGGTCCCAGTTGCCTTCATTGGTATAGAACTTGATGGCGAAGCCGCGCGGATCGCGTTCCGTATCGGCCGAGCCTTTTTCTCCGCCTACCGTGGAGAAGCGGATGAACAGTTCGGTCTTCCGGCCCACTTGCGAGAACAGATCCGCGCTGGTGTAGCGGGTGATGTCGTGGGTGACTTCGAGCACGCCGTAGGCGCCCGATCCCTTGGCGTGGACGACGCGCTCGGGGACGCGCTCGCGGTTGAAGTGCTGGAGTTTCTCGATCAGATGGAAGTCCTCGAGCAGGACGGGGCCGCGCCGGCCGACAGTGCGCGAGTTCTGGTTGTCGGCGACGGGCGCGCCGGAGGCTGTCGTGAGCTTCGTGGTCATGGGTGGCTCTCTTGTCGTTGCGGTTGTCGGAGCCATCAAGATATAGCGTTGAATGCTATCGGTATATTGAATTGAATTAATAAAAACAATAGCTCTTCCCAATGAGGGCCGGGCAGGGCATGGCTCCTTGCTAAAATGACGGCTGGTTTACCGCCTGCCGCGGCGTGCTTCCCGCCCGGCCGGTCTTTATTCCGGAAGCCGTGTTCGAGGAGAACCTGCGTGAAAAACCTCGTTTCGGTGCCTGGCTGGCGCCGTGACTTCATTCGTCCTTCGTCCTTTCATTCCGCATTTGCCCATTCCGTTTCCCCGTCCGACGAACCGGGCCTCGGTCCGGCCGGCGGGCGCCGCCGCATGCTGGGCTGGCTGGCCGCCGCCGGCGCCGGCCTGGCGCTGCCGGGGCGGACCTGGGCGGCCGCCGCGCCGCTGCAGATCGGTTTCGTCTATGTGACGCCCATCACCGACGCGGGCTGGACGCGCCAGCACGAGGACGGCCGGCTGCAGATGGTGCAGGCGCTGGGTTCGCGCGTGCAGACCCGCGTGGTCGAGAACGTGCCCGAGACCGCCGATGCCGAGCGGGTCATCCGCGACCTGGCCAGGCAGGGCTGCAAGCTGGTTTTCACCACCTCGTTCGGCTACATGGACGCGGTGACGCGGGTGGCGCGCGAGTTCCCCGATGTGGCGTTCGACCAGGCCTCGGGCTACCGGCTGGCGCGCAACCTGGGGTCCTACAACATCCGCTTCTACGAGGGGCGCTACCTGGCCGGACTGGTGGCCGGCGCGATGACGCGCAGCAATGTGCTGGGCTATGTCGCGGCGCTGCCGATTCCCGAAGTGATCCAGGGCATCAATGCTTTCACCCTGGCGGCGCGCAGCGTCAATCCGCAGGTGCAGGTACGGGTGATCTGGACCCAGACCTGGTTCGACCCGCCGCGCGAGCGCGATGCGGCCCAGGCCGCGATGCGCCAGGGCGCCGACGTGCTGACCAATCATTCGGGCTCGTCGGCGGTGGCGCAGGCCGCCGAGGCGGGCGGCGCATGGATGCTCGGCTACACCTCGGACATGAGCAGGTACGCGCCGACGCGCCAGCTCGGCGCGGTGGTGCACCGCTGGGGCGACCACTATGTGCGCACCGCGCACGCGGTGCTGGACGGAAACTGGAAGCCGCAGGCGGTGATGGGCGGCCTCGAGGACGGCATGATCGGGCTGGAGGCCCTTTCGCCCAAGGTGCCGCAGGCCGTGCGCGCCTCGGTGGAACAGGCCCGGCAGCGCATCGCGGCCGGCGCGCTGCATCCTTTCGGCGGTCGCCTGGTGGACAGCCAGGGCAAGGTGCGCCAGCAGTCCGGCGTGCTGGCCGAGAACGATATCGCCCACATGGACTGGTTCGTCGAAGGCGTGGGAGGCCCGCCCCCTGCGCGCTGAAGAGACTGCGGCGCGGCACGGAACCGGTAAAGTACGCGCTGGCGGTTGAACCGGCGGCTGCGGCGCCGGTCTCATCCGCTTGCGTTTCGCCTTCGCCGGGCGGGCAGCCGCCCGCCTCCTTCGTTTCTGCTCGCGCCGGTCCATGACTCCTGACGCACGTTCGCTTTCGTTCTTTTCCTCCTTGCTGCAGGCCTGGCGCATGACGCTGCGCGACTGGCGTTCCGGCGAGCTGCGGCTGCTGGCGCTGGCGCTGGTCATCGCGGTGGCGTCCGTCTCCAGCGTGGGCTTCCTGGCCGACCGCATCCGCCTGGCGCTGGAGCGCGATGCCGCGCAGTTGCTGGGGGGCGACCTGGTGCTGGGCTCCGATGCGCCCGCCTCCGACGCGCAGCGCGAGGCGGCGAGCAGCCGGGGGCTGCAACTGACCGACACCTTGCAGTTCCCCTCCATGGCGAGTGCGGGCGAGGGCGATGCGCAGCGCTCGCAACTGGCCGCGCTCAAGGCGGTGCAGCCAGGTTACCCCTTGCGCGGCGCCTTGCGGGTCGCGGACGGCCCGAATGCGCCGGATGCGGCGACGAGCGAGATCCCCGAGTCCGGAACGGTATGGGTGGACCCGCAATTGCTGACGCTGCTCGACGTCGGCGTGGGCGGCACGCTGCAATTGGGCGACAGCGCGTTTCGCGTGGCGCGCGTGCTGACCGTCGAGCCCGACCGCGGCATGAACTTCATCAATGTCGCGCCGCGCGTGCTGATGCGCGCCGACGACCTGGAGGCCACCGGGCTGGTGACCATCGGCAGCCGGATTTCGTATCGGCTGCTGGCCGCGGGTCCACCGGCCGCCGTGCGGGACTACGCCGCCTGGCTCGAGGCGCATCCGCAGCGCGGCCAGCACGTCGAGACGCTGGATTCGGGGCGTCCGGAAATGCGCCGCACGATAGACCGCGCCCAGCAATTCCTGTCGCTGGTGGCTCTATTGGCCGCGCTGATCGCGGCCGTCGCGGTGGCGCTGGCGGCCCGGCGCTTTACGCTGCGGCATGTCGACAGCGTCGCGGTCATGCGCTGCCTGGGCACGACGCAGCCCATGCTGGCCAGGCTGTTCTGCGCCGAATTCTTGATCATCGCGCTGGCGGCCGCGTTGGCGGGCAGCGCGCTGGGCTATGCGGCCCACGAAGGGCTGATCGTGCTGCTGGGCGGTCTCATCACGGCGGACCTGCCGCGCGCGGGCGCGCTGCCGGCGGTGCAGGGCTTCCTGGCCGGCGTCTGGCTGCTGCTGGGCTTCGCGCTGCCGCCGCTGGCGCAGTTGCGCAACGTTTCGCCGGTGCGCGTGCTGCGTCGGGAAACCGCCGGCGCCGCGCCGGCGCGCACGGCGCTGGGCTACGGCGTGGGCGCATTGGGTTTCGCCCTGCTGCTGCTGTGGTTCGCGCGCGACCTGACACTCGGCCTGATGGTGGCGGGCGGCTTCCTGGCCGGCTTCCTGCTGTTCGCCGGCGTGGCGTGGCTGGGGGTTCGCTGGCTCGAGCCGCTGCGGCAATGGCAGCGCGGCCCGGTGGCGCTGCGCTTTGCGCTGGCGGGCGTGGTGCGGCGGCGCGGCGCGACGGTGGCGCAGGTATGCGCGCTGGCGGTGGGGCTGATGGCCCTGCTGCTGCTGGCGGTGACCCGCGGCGACCTGGTCGACGGCTGGCGCCAGGCCGCGCCGCCCGATGCGCCCAATCGTTTCCTGATCAACATCCAGCCCGATCAGCGCGACGCCGTGGCGCAGCGCCTGCGCGCCGCCGGCATCGGCCAGGCCGCGCTGTACCCGATGGTGCGCGGCCGCCTGATCGAGATCAACGGCCGTGCCGTGGGGCCGGACGATTACGAGGAAGACCGCGCCAAGCGGCTGGTGGACCGCGAGTTCAACCTGTCCTACATGGACGCGATGCCGGGCCACAACCGGTCCGTGTCCGGGCGCTGGCTGGACCCGGCGGCGCACGAGGTCTCCATGGAAGAGGGCATCGCCAAGACCCTCGGCGTGAAGCTGGGCGATGCGCTGCGTTTCGACATCGCCGGCAATACCGTGGACGTGAAGGTTGCGGGAACTCGCGCGGTGGACTGGGATTCCATGCAGGTCAACTTCTTCGCCATCATGTCGCCGGCCGCGCTGCGCGACATGCCGCAGAGCTGGATCACCGCGCTGCACTTGCCGGCGGACCAGGCCGCCTTGCCCAACGCACTGGTGCGCGAGTTCCCCAACCTGACGATCTTCGACACCAGCGCGATTCTCAGGCAGGTGCAGGGCGTCCTGGAGCAGGTGGTTGCGGCGGTGCAGTTCCTGTTCCTGTTCACGCTGGCGGCGGGCTGCCTGGTGCTCTATGCGGCGCTGGCCTCGACGCGCGACGAACGGGTGCGCGAGGCGGGCCTGCTGCGCGCGCTCGGGGCGACGCGCCGCCAGTTGTCGGTGGCGCAATGGCTGGAGCTGGGCGTGATCGGCGGGGCGGCGGGCCTGCTGGCGGCCGTCGGCGCATCGGCCATCGCATGGCTATTGGCGCGTTTCGTGTTCAACTTCGCGTGGACCCCGGCGCTGTGGATATGGGGCGCGGGTTTGCTGGCAGGCGTGGCCTGCGCCTGGGTGGGCGGATGGATGGGCTTGCGCGGCGTGCTGCGCCATCCGCCGCTGGCCACGCTGAGAGAAGGGTAGCCCCCTCTACGCGCTTACGTGCGCCACCCAGGGGGTGGCACTGGCGGACCGGCGGAGCCGGATCCGCGGTGCCCTGGATCGGGCAGCGGCGGTTTGACGCATCCGAGGTGCGCGCAGCCGCATGGATAATTGAAATGAATGACAGAACGATATTGATCCAGCAGCCGTCCGAGCCGACATCGGTCGGCGAGACGGTGTTCGAACGCATAGGCGGCGAGGCGCGGGTGCGCGAGCTGGTGGACCGCTTCTACGATCTGATGGATCTCGATGCGGACCTGGCCGACCTGCGCGCCGTGCACGGGCCTTCGTTGGACCAGGCGCGCGACAAGCTGTTCTGGTTCCTGTGCGGCTGGATGGGCGGCCCGGACCACTACATCAGCCGCTTCGGCCATCCGCGCCTGCGCGCGCGCCACCTGCCGTTCTCGATCGGAAATGCGGAGCGCGACCAATGGGTGGTATGCATGGGCCGCGCCATGCAGCAGGTGGGGATCGATGCCGGGCTGGCCGACAAGCTGCTGGCCTCGTTCTACAACACTGCAGATTGGATGCGCAATAGGCAGGGCTAGCCGGGCGCCGCGCGGAAAGCTCCCGAGCGCGGCCAGGTTCTACAATGCCGGCTTTTGGGGATCCAGCCTTGACCGATTACCTGTTGTGGGCCAGCACCGGAGCCGCCGTGCTGGCCGCCCTGTTCGCCTTGCTCGCGCTGCTGCGCGCATCCCGTCGCGACGATGAACGGCCCGACCGCATCCTGGAGGCGCAGGAGCGCATGGAGCGGACCTTGCGCGCCGAGATCGCCGAGAGCCAGCGCGGTTTGCGCACGGAGCTGGCCGAATCGACCCGCAGCCTGCGCTCCGAATTGGGCCAGACCCTGGCGCAGGGCCTGCAGGCGCTGGGCGGCCAGCAGGCGCAGCAGGCCCAGGTCCTGAACCAGCAGCTCGATGCCTTCGCGCAGAACCTGACCACGCTGACGGCACAACTGCAGGAACGCTTCGAGGCGCTGCGCGTCTCGCTCACGCGCGACGCGGCGGTCAGCCGCGAAGAGGGCGCGCTGGCGCTGCAGCGCTTCGCCGATCGTTTTTCCGAGCAACTGCGCGTGCTGACCGAGGCCAACGAACGCCGCATGACCGAGGTCCGGGCCACGGTCGAACAGCGGCTCAAGGACATGCAGGCCGACAACTCGGTCAAGCTCGAAGAAATGCGCCGCACCGTGGACGAGAAATTGCACGCCACGCTGGAGCAGCGCCTGGGCGAATCCTTCAAGCTGGTGTCCGACCGGCTCGAAGCGGTGCACAAGGGACTGGGCGAGATGCAGAGCCTGGCGGCCGGCGTGGGCGACCTCAAGCGCGTGCTGACCAACGTCAAGACGCGCGGCACCTGGGGTGAAGTGCAGTTGGGCATGCTGATCGAGCAGACCATGACCCCTGCCCAGTACGGCCGCAACATCAAGCCCGTGCCGGGCAGCGACGAACTGGTGGAGTTCGCCATCCGGCTGCCGGGGCGCGGCGACGATGCCGTGCCGGTCTGGCTGCCCATCGACGCCAAGTTTCCCAAGGAAGAATACGAGCGCCTGGTCGATGCGCAGGATCGCGCCGACCTCGAGGCCGTGCGCAGCGCCGGCGCCGCCTTCGAGCGCGGGGTCGAACTGGAGGGGCGCCGCATCGGCTCGAAGTACATCGCGCCGCCGCACACTACCGATTTCGCCATCATGTTCCTGCCCACCGAGGGCCTCTACGCCGAAGTGCTGCGGCGCGCCGGATTGATGGACAAGCTGCATGCGCTGCGCATCAGCGTGGCGGGACCGAGCAACCTGGCGGCGCTGCTCAACAGCCTGCAGATGGGTTTCCGCACGCTGGCGATCGAGCAGCGCTCGTCCGAGGTGTGGAAGGTGCTCGGGGCGGTCAAGTCCGAGTTCGGCAAGTTCGGCGATGCGCTGGCCAGCGTCAAGAAAACGCTGGAGACGGCCAGCAACAAGATCGGCCAGACCGAAGTGCGCACCCGCGCGATGCTGCGCAACCTCAAGACCGTGGAAGCGCTGCCCGAGAACCAGGCGCGCCAGTTGCTGGGGTCGGAGGACGACAACCTGGCCGCCGACGAGGAAGAACCCGCCGACGGCGCCTGATCCGCGGCCGGGAGCCGATCCTCGCGCACGGGTTCCACCGTCGCCGGCGCGGCGCTACACTGCCTGGGTCCGGCGATGCCGCATGCGCGGCCGGGGAGCCGATCATGACCGATGGCGATGCAGGCGAGCCGGCCAATGTGGTGGACCCGCTGGCTGACTACTCCCTCTACGACACCGACCTCGCCCTGCGCGAGGCGGTAGAGCGCGAAGGCGCGGGCCGGGCGCATGGGCAGTTGAGCGCGCACGGAGGCTGGCTGGGCAGCCGCGAGGCGCTCGACGCCGGCCGCGACGCCAATCTTCACCCGCCATGCTTCGTTCCCATCGACCCGGTCGGGCGGCGCATCGACGAGGTCCGCTTCCATCCCGCCTGGCATGTGCTGATGCGCGCCATCGTGGCGCAGGGGCTGCATGACGGCCCCTGGTCCGCGCCGCAGCCCGGGGCGCTGGTGGCGCGCGCGGCGGGCTACGTCATGCAGGGCCAGGTCGATGCCGGCACGCTGTGCCCGACCACCATGACCTTCGCCGCCGCGGCGGTACTGGCCGCCGAACCTCCCGGCGAGATCGATTTCGCGCGCGACTGGCGGCCTGTGCTGTGTTCGCGCAGCTACGATCCGGCCGACGCGCCGATCGCGGCCAAGCGCGGCGCGCTGGTCGGCATGGGCATGACCGAGAAGCAGGGCGGCTCGGACGTGCGCGCCAACACTACCCGCGCCGATCCCTGCGGCGCGCCGGGCCGCGGGCGCGGCTACCTGCTGACCGGCCACAAGTGGTTTTATTCCGTTCCCCAGGCCGATGCGCACCTGGTGCTGGCGCAGGCGGCCGAGGGCTTGTCCTGCTTTTTCGTGCCGCGCTACGGTCCGGACGGCCGCCGCAACGCGGTGCGCATCCTGCGGCTCAAGGACAAGCTGGGCAATCGCAGCAACGCCAGCGCCGAAGTGGAATTCCACGGCGCCTGGGGAATGATGGTGGGGGAGCCCGGCCGCGGCGTGCCCACGATTATCGAGATGGCCGCCTGCACCCGGCTCGATTGCGTGCTGGGCAGCGCCGCGCTGCTGCGCCAGGCGCTCGTGCAGGCGCTGCACTTCTGCACGCACCGGCACGCCTTCGGCCGACCGCTGGTCCGGCAGCCGCTGATGCGCCACGTGCTGGCCGACCTGGCGCTGGAGAGCGAAGCCGCCACGGTGCTGGGGCTGCGGCTGGCGCGCGCCTTCGCCGGGCAGGATCCGCTGGAGCGCGCGATCCGGCGCATCGTGACGCCGGCCGCCAAATACTGGGTCTGCAAACGCGCCGAGGCCGCCATCGCCGAGTGCATGGAAGCCTGCGGCGGCAACGGCTACGTCGAAGACGGCCCCATGCCCAGGCTTTATCGCGAGGCGCCCGTCAATGCGATCTGGGAGGGTTCGGGCAATGTCATGTGCCTGGACGTCCTGCGCGCCATGCGCCGCGATCCGCAGGGTTTCGAGGCGCTGGCCGAATACCTGCGGGAGCGCGGCGGCGGCAGCGTCGAGTTCCGTTCCGCATGGCAGGCGTGGATGGAACTGTGCGCCAAGCCCGAGGATGCGGAGTTCAAGGCGCGCCGCATCGCCGGCCTGCTGACCTGCCTGCTGCAGGCGGCATTGCTGCGCGAGTCGCCGGGCGGCATGGCGGCCGATGCCTTTATCGCGGCACGCCTGGCCCAGCCCGGCTGGCTGTACGGGGACAGCGGCACCGGCCATGGCGACGCGGTCTGCGGCCTGCTGCTGGCCCGGGCCTGGCCGCCGGCCGCCCGGCAGGCCTGAAACCGGCCGGGCGCGCCGGTCGGCCGCGATTCTCCACGTTTTTCGTGCGCTCTTCCGGAATCAGGGTTTTCGTGGGTGATTTTTTCTGGTTTTTTGCGCATAATGCGAAAAACTAGATAAATTATCGCTTCTATCATTCGTATAGAGCTAGAGGATTCCTGTAATGCAGAAAAAGCCCGGTCTTTCCTTCAGTCACGTCGGTATTTTCGTCAGGGACATCGTCCGCATGGCGGATTTCTATTCCAACGTGCTCGATTTCACGATCACCGACCGCGGCAAGCTCGACAGCCCGCATGGCCCGTTGGACCTGGTCTTCACCAGCCGCGACCCGGACGTCCATCACCAGATCGTGCTGGTGTCGGGCCGCCCGGAACACGTGCCGTTCAACGTGATCAACCAGTTGTCGCTGCAGGCCGATTCGCTGGAAACCCTGCAGGCCTTCTACCGCCGCCTCAAGGACGATCCCGGCGTGAGCGACCTGCAGCCCGTCACGCACGGCAACGCGCTTTCGCTCTATTGCCGCGATCCCGAGGGCAACCGGCTGGAGCTCTATGTCGATACGCCCTGGTACGTGTCGCAGCCCATGCGCGTGCCCATGCCCATCGAACTGCCGCCCGACGAGCTGATGGCCTGGTCCGAGCGCCATGCGCGCGCGCTGCCCGGCTTCTGCAGCCGGGAGGAATGGCGCGCGAAGATGGCGCGCAAGATGGACGCCGCCGCGTCGGGCGCGCAGGCATGAGTCCAGCGCCGGCTGCGGATGCCGACGACGCGGCGGGCCGCGACGGCTCGGGCGAAGGCGGTTCGAGCCTGGAGCGCATGCTGCGCCTGCTCGACGCCTACACGCACGAGCGCCATGCCTGGAACGTCGACGACCTGGCGGCGCACTTCGGTTTTACGCCTTCGTCCACTTATCGCTACGTCAAGGAGCTGTGCAAGGCCGGCCTGCTGGTGCGCCTGCCGCGCGGGGTCTACGCAGTGGGCGCGCGCGTGGTCGAGCTCGAAGCGCTGATCCGCGAGACCGATCCGGTCATCCGGGTCGGCAAGCCGATGCTGCGCGGCCTGGCCGAAGAGACCGGCTGCCACGTGCTGCTGTCCAACGTCTACGGCGACCACCTGCTCAACGTGCTGGTCGAACCCGGCATCGAGCCGCTGGAGCTGACCTACCTGCGCGGCAAGAGCCTGCCGTGGTTCCGCGGCGCGCCGTCGTTCAGCGTGCTGGCCTTCTGGCCGCGCGCGCGCGTGCGCAAGCTGTTCGACCAGACTTTTCCCTCCGGCGGCGCCGATTGGGACGACTGCTGGTCGCAATTGCGCGCCGTGCGCAAGGCGGGCTATTGCGTGAGCCACGAGGGGCTGGATCCGGACGTGGTGGGCTACGGCGCGCCGGTCATGCTCGAAGACGAAGTCATCGGAACGATATCGCTGGTCTGCTCGAAGCGGCGCAGCGATTTCCTGAACGGCGCGGCGCTGGGGGCCGCGCTGCAGCAAACGAGCCGCGCGCTCGGCGACAGGCTTCTGCAGGAAGCCTGAGTCCGCGCCGCGGCGATCGACTACACGGAAAAATCCATAAGGAGATAGCAATGATCAAGCAATACATTCCGGGCGCGCGCCTGGTCCTGGCGGGCCTGCTCGCCGCCTGCGTCCTGCCCGTGCACGCGCAGGGCGAATATCCGGCCCGGCCGATCAAGCTGCTGGTGGGCTTTGCGGCCGGCGGCGGCAGCGACGTGGTTGCGCGCCTGGTCGGCAAGAACCTGGGCGAGCGGCTGGGGCAGGCCGTCATCGTCGAGAACCGGGCCGGCGACGGCGGCAACATCGCCTCGGCCCAGGTGGCCAAGGCCGAGCCGGACGGCTACACGCTGGTGCTCATGACCAGCGGCCACGCGACCAACGCCGCCATGCGCAAAGACCTGCCGTTCCAGCCGGTCAAGAGCTACGAGTGGGTGTCCACCATCACCACGTATCCGCTCGCCTTGTCCGTGGCACCGTCCTCGCCCATCCAGTCGTTCGGCGATTTCCTGCAGCGCATCCGCACGGAAAAGGACCGCTATACCTATACCTCGGTGGGGGTGGGCACCGCCATGCACCTGGTAGGCGAATGGATCATGGCCGAAAGCGGCGGCAGCGCGCTGCATGTGCCGTTCAAGGGCGGATCCGCGCCCATCACCGAGCTGCTGGCCGGCCGCGTCGACGTGATGATCGACACCATGACCAACACCGCGCCGCTCTACAAGTCGCAGCGCGTCAGGCTGCTGGCGAGCACCGCGCCCAAGGGCGTGCAGGCCCTGCCGGGCGTGCCGAGCGTGGCCGATTCGCTGCCGGCCGTGGTGTACGACTCGTGGCTCGGCATCGCCGCGCCCGCGGGCACGCCGCGCGAGGTGATCGCGCGCCTGAACCGCGAACTGCGCGCCGTGCTCGACATCCCCGCCGTCCACCAGCAACTGGTGGACTGGGGCGGCACGCCGCGCGCCTCGTCGCCCGACGAATTCCGGACCCGGGTCGAAAGCGACATCGAGCGCCTGCGCGCCGTGGTGGTCCAGCGCAAGATCCAGGCCGACTGAGGCTGGTCCATCCCGACAGGAGCCTCGCGCCAGGCTCCGATGGAGCGCGGCACGGTCCCGGCAGGGGCGTGCCGCGCTTTCGTATAGAGGCCGCCCGCCTGGACGACCCTGTCTCGGGACTGCGTCAGCCCAGCCGCGACGGACGACGGAACGGCTTGAAAACTTCCTCCAGGAACGCGACGAAGGATCGGGCCCGCGGAGGCATATAGCGGGATTGCGCATAGACGGCGTAGAGCGTATCGCTGGATACGGCGTGGCGCGCCAGGACGGGCACCAGTTTGCCGTCCGCCAGGTCTTTCTCTACCAGGATCGAGTTGATCTGGGTGATGCCGATTCCCTGCAGGACAGCCTCGCGCAGTTCGTCGCCGCTGTTGACGACAAAATTTCCGTGCGGCGTGAAGGAGCGGGTCCGTCCGCCCACGGAGAACCGCCAGAGCCTGCGCTTGCCATTGAACAGCAGGCACATGCAGTTGTGGCCGCGTAGCTCGGCAACGCTGCGCGGCGCGCCGTGCTGGCTTAGATAGCCGGGCGTGGCGACCGTCACCCGCTGCGTGCGCGCCAGTTCTTTCGCGATGGACCTGCCGTCGCGCGGAGCGCCCACGCGTATGGCGAGGTCCAGTTGGTATTGCAGCAGATCGGTGACGTGATCGACCAGGATCAGTTCCAGCCGAATGTCCGGATGCGATGCGAAGTAGCCAGGCAGATGCGGCGTTACGTACAGCCTCGCCATTGCGTGGGGAATGCCTACCCGGAGCCGGCCTGCCGCGGCGCCTCGTTGAACCGACAATTGCCGTTCCGCATCCGCCAGGTCGCCGAGGATAGGTAGACAGCGCGCCAGGAAGGCGGAGCCTTCTTCGGTCAGGGCAACGCCGTGGGTGGTGCGGTTCAGCAAGCGCACACCCAGGTGTTTCTCAAGCTGGGAAACGTTCTTGGTGACGGCGGATGGGCTTACGCCCAATTGGCCGCTGGCCGCCGTAAAGCTCCCCAGGCCGGCGACCTTGGCGAACGCCGCGATCGCGGAGAATTTGTCCATGCGAGGGCGCTGTTCGGAATAAGAGGAAAAACCATTATGCCTTAGACGCGCTTCCTTTCCCGGCACGATTACAGGATCATGGCCGCCATGGATGCAAACGAGAAGACAGAACAGGAGACGGCATGATCCGAGATTGCCTGGGCCCGGACCCATGTCCGCGCACGCCCCTTTATCGAGCGCCGCCCGGGGCGACCGATTGCCACGCCCACGTGTTCGGGCCTTCTGCGCTTTTCCCGTTCATCGCAGACCGAAGCTTCACGCCTCCCGATGCGTCGGTAACGGACTATCTGCGCATGCTCGATGCAATAGGCATCGAGCGCGCGGTTCTCGTCCAGGGTTCCGTCCACGGCGCCGACAACCGGGCCGTGGCCGCCGCGGTCGAATCCGCCAGAGACCGCCTGCGCGGCGTTGCGATCATTCGCCCCGACACTCCCGAGCGCGATGTGCGCCGGCTTCATGAGCTGGGTTTTCGCGGCGCAAGGCTTTCCACCGTCGTGAAAGGAACCCCCGGCTTCGACTTGTTGGAGGCTGTCGCTGCCAAGGTGAAGCCTTTCGGCTGGCATCTCGTCGTGCATGTCGACCGGTCCCAGGAGCTTGCCGATCTTGCCGAGCGTCTGGCGGAGACCGGTTGTCCGCTCGTCGTCGACCACATCGCCCGGATACGCCTCGGCGAAGGGCTGGCTTCGCCCGGATTCCATGCGCTTGCCCGGCTGCTCGAAGCGGGCAACTGCTGGGTCAAGATATCCGGCCAGCACCGCATGTCGAAAATGGGTTTCCCCTGGTCCGACATGGAGCCGCTCGTACGTGCGGTGGTCCGGTTGCGCCCGGACCGCGTCCTGTGGGGCACGGATTGGCCGCACCCGAATCAGTACGACGACATGCAGAACGATGGGGACCTGCTCGATGCGTTCTCCAAGTGGGTGCCGGACGAAGCGCTGCGCCGTCGGATCCTGGTCACCAATCCTTCCATCCTCTACGGTTTCTGAACGATATGGCTACATTCGCGATCAATCTCTCACGCAGCCTGGCCGCCTCGCTACTGGTGTTCGGCGCTCTCGGCGCACAGGCACAGGAGTATCCGTCGAGGCCGATCACGGTCATCAACAGCTTCGCCCCGGGCGGCAACGCCGATATCGTCCTGCGGCTCGTCGCGGCTCGCATGAGCACAGGCCTGGGCCAGGCGGTGGTCGTCGAGAATCGTCCGGGGGCCAACGGCGTCATCGCGGCCGATGCCGTCGCCCGCGCACGTCCGGACGGCTACACCTTGCTGCTGGTCAGCGGCGCCTATCCGACGCTGGTTGCCACCACGGCGAAACTGCCTTTCGATCCGATCAAGGGGTTCTCCTGGATCTCGATGATGATCAGCTACCCGCTGGTCGTGACGGTGCCCGCGGATTCGCCCTTCAAGACGATTCCCGACCTGGTCGCGGCGGCAAAGGCGTCTCCGGGCAAGCTGGCCTATTCCTCGGCCGGGGTGGGATCGCTCTTCCATCTCGCCACCGAATCGTTCGAGTCGAGCGCTGGCATCGATATGATGCACGTGCCCTACAAGGGCGGGTCGGCGCCCTTGACGGAGCTGTTGGGAGGCAGCCGCCTGGACCTGACTTTCAACACCTTGTCCGTCATCGAGCCCGAATTGAAGGCGGGCCGGGTGAGGGCGCTTGCCGTCACTTCCGGCGCGCGTTCGCCCTTGCTGCCCGGCATACCCGCGGTTGCCGAATCCTATCCTGGCTACGAAGCGTCATCGTTCCTGGGCATTGCCGGGCCGGCGGGGATGAACGCCGAGGTGATCGAGCGGCTGAACCGGGAAATCCATAGGGTGCTTGCCACGCCTGAGATCCAGCAGCGCTTTGCCAGCCTGGGGGGAACGCCGCTCTCGGGATCCTCCCAGGACATGCGCCGCGACATCGAATCCGAGATCGCGCGATGGAGCGAAATCGTTGCCACGAAGAAAATCACTGTCCAGTAAGAACGAGGAATGCCCGATGAGTGCAAAACCCGGCGATCCAGGCTATGTCCGCCGCGTCGTGACCGGCCATGACGAGCGTGGCCGGGCCGTCGTGATATCCGATGGGCCTGCGCCCTTCGTCCATACGTCCGATTTGCGTCCAGGGTATGCCTCCACGGACATCTGGCGAACCGATGCCATGCCCGTCCCCATCCCCGCTGTGGCGCAGGAGCCTACGATGGGACCTCGCAGGCAGTTGCCAGCAAAGCGGGGCAGCGTCATCCGCATCAATACCCTGGTACCGGAAACCGACGCATCGAGGAGTTTCAGCGGGGAGCAGGTCGCCCGGCTGTTCGAGGGAATGGGGAATGCCGAGGGTTCCACCTTCGGGCAAACGGGCAGGCATCCGATGATGCACCGGACCGAGACCGTCGATTACGCCATCGTCCTTGCGGGTGAAATCACCATGCTGCTGGATGATGGCGAGGTGACCTTGCATGCCGGCGATGTCCTCGTTCAATGCGGGACCAACCATGCCTGGTCGAACCGGGGCAAAGAGCCGGCAAGGATCGCCTTCGTCCTGCTCGACGGGGAGTACGAGGAGGACCTGGGCAGCATGCCGGACTAGCGGGCGTCCGGGTCCTGGTCTTGCTGATGCGGCTTGCCAGGCGAATGCAGTCCTGGAATAGGGGACGTACGTTAAAATACGCACCTTTCCGAATCCCGCCACCTTCCGCCGCCCCATGTCCTGGAACGGCACATAGGACATTCAATGGTAAGACGAATTCTCGTGACCGGCGGCGCCGGCTTCCTCGGCTCGCATCTGGTGGAGCGGCTGCTGGAGCGCGGCGACGAGATCCTGTGTGTGGACAACTTCTTCACCGGCACGCGGCGCAACGTCGAGCACCTGATCGGGCATCCCCGCTTCGAGCTGATGCGGCACGACGTCTGCTTCCCGCTCTATGTGGAAGTGGACGAGATCTACAACCTGGCCTGCCCGGCATCGCCCATCCACTACCAGCACGATCCGGTGCAGACCACCAAGACCAGCGTCCACGGCGCCATCAACATGCTGGGACTGGCCAAGCGGCTGCGCGCCAAGATCCTGCAGGCCTCGACCTCCGAGGTCTACGGCGATCCGGTGGTCCATCCGCAGGTCGAGGATTACTGGGGCAACGTCAATCCCATCGGCATCCGCTCCTGCTACGACGAGGGCAAGCGCTGCGCCGAGACCCTGTTCTTCGACTACCACCGCCAGCACCGGCTGCGCATCAAGGTCGTGCGCATTTTCAACACCTATGGGCCGCGCATGCATCCGAACGACGGGCGCGTGGTGTCGAATTTCATCGTGCAGGCCTTGCGCGGCGAAGACATCACCATTTTCGGCGAAGGGCTGCAGACCCGTTCGTTCTGCTACCGCGACGATTTGATCGAAGCGATGATCCGCATGATGGACACGCCCGACGACGTTACCGGCCCGATCAACGTCGGCAATCCCAACGAGTTCACCATACGCGCGCTCGCCGAACTGGTCATCGAGATGACCGGTTCCAGGTCCAGACTCATTTTCAAGCCGCTGCCGCAGGACGACCCGATGCAGCGCCAGCCCGACATCGCGCGTGCGCGGGAGATCCTGCGCTGGGAGCCCGCGATCCCGCTGCGCGAGGGCCTGGAAAAGACCATTGCGTATTTCGACGAATTGCTCAAGCATGATGCCGCCGCCCTGGCGTGAGCGGCAACCGGGCGAGGAAGCGGCATGCTGAAGAAGGTCTTGCAGGCATCCGGCCTGGTGGGGACGCCGGACGGCGCGGAACTGGAGCATGCCTGCCGGTTCGTTTCCAGCCGCGGGCTGCTCAGGTCTTGCGAGCTGCACGCGCCGACGCCGGTATCGTCGTCGGGCCGCATTCCCGTTCCGGTGCGCATCGGTTTCCGGGCGGGCTTCGACAGCTTCTATCTGACGCCGGAGATGCTGGACCGCTTCGTCAGAAAGCATATGCCGGCGGTTTCGCGTCCGTTCACGCTGGTGACCGGCGATTCCGACATCGCGATCGCGCCGGGCCGGCAGCTCGCGCAGGCCACCATCGCGGCCTTGCTGGAGAACCCGCTGCTGACGCACTGGTTCGCCCAGAACCGCGTGTTCGAGCATCCCAAGCTCCATTCGATTCCGATCGGCATGGATTACCACACGATCTCGACGGCCACGCGGACCAAGAGCAAGGACCCGCATCCGTGGGGGGGAGCGGTTCCTCCCCGCGAGCAGGAGCGCCAGATCCAGGCCTTGTGCGCCGCCGCGCCTCCGCTCGCGGCGCGCGTGCCCAAGGCCTATTGCAATTGGCACTTCGCGCTCGACCGCGGCGACAGGCGCGAATGCATGGAGCGCGCGCATGCCGACGCGATGGTCTACCAGACCGAGTTCTCGACGCGCGACCAGACCTGGCGCCGCAATGCCGAGCACGCCTTCACGCTCAGCCCGTTCGGCATCGGTATGGATTGCCACCGTACCTGGGAGGCCATGGTCCTGGGCTCCATTCCCATCGTCAAGCACTCCAGCCTGGATGAGCTGTTCGACGATCTGCCAGTGCTGATCGTCGAAGACTGGGCCGACGTCACCCCTGCCAGGCTGGAACGGGAACTGGCGCGCATGGCTGCCTGCACCTACGATTATTCGCGCCTGGAGCTGGCGCATTGGACGGCCAGGATCCACCGCCGCCCGCTGCCGCCGGCGCGCCGGATGAGCATCGAGGAATTCGCCCGCTCCGGCGCGTCCGCCAGCGGGTAGGGCGAGGCGGGCCGCGCCCCGCGGCTGGCCGGGCGGCAGCCCTCGCCGCGGCCGGCAGATGCTAAAGTGTCCCCGTCCGGAACCCTTGCGCATTCTTGCAGCCCTCATCATGCTTTCCCAACAGGAACTCAAACAGCAGGCGGCCGATGCCGCGCTGGCATTCGTGGCCGAAGTGGCCGCTCCCGACGCGGTCATCGGCGTCGGCACCGGCTCGACCGCGGATCTGTTCATCGACGGCCTGGCCGCCTACAAGGACCGCATCCTGGGCACCGTAGCCAGCTCCGAACGCAGCGCTGCGCGCCTGGCCGGCCATGGCATCCGGGTGCTCGACCTCAACGACGTCGCCTGGATGCCCATCTATGTGGACGGCGCCGACGAGATCGACGACCATCTGCACATGATCAAGGGCGGCGGCGGCGCGCTCACGCGAGAGAAGATCGTCGCGTCGGTGGCCGAGCGCTTCATCTGCATCGCCGACGAATCCAAGCTGGTCGCCGAACTGGGCGCCTTTCCGCTGCCCATCGAGGTCATTCCAATGGCGCGCGAAGCCGTGGCCCGCGCCTTGCGGCTGCTGGGCGGCCAGCCCCGGCTGCGAGAAGATTTCGTGACCGACAACGGCAACGTCATCCTGGATGTGCACGGCATGCGCATTGCCGAGCCGCAGGGCCTGGAGAAGGTCGTCAACGATCTGCCCGGGGTCGTCACCTGCGGGCTGTTCGCGCTGCACGGCGCCGACGTCGCGCTGCTGGCCACGCAGGCCGGCGTACGCCGCCTGGACAAGCCGCGCCACGTGTGAGGTCTGCGGGGCAGCGCGGCCGGGCGACATATTCTTGTCACATGACGTTCATAAACTAGGCGATCGATGCCCGTTTTCCGCGGGCACGCACGCTCGTCCACAAGTCCTGAGCAGGGAGCCGGCATGACTGAACATACCCACAAACAATACGACGCCGAACTCGAAGAGGTCCGGTCGCGCTTTCTGCAAATGGGCGGGCTGGTCGAATCGCAGATCACGGGCGCCATCGACGGCCTGGCCAACGGCGACCTGGCCTCGCTGGAGCGCGTCATCGCGCGCGACGCGGAGGTGAACCGCTTCGAGATCGAGCTGGACGAGGCGTGCAGCCATATCCTGGCCCGCCGCCAGCCTACCGCCGGCGATCTGCGCATGATGATCACCGTGATCAAGATGATCACCGACATGGAGCGCGCCGGCGACGAGGCCGAGAAGATCGCCCGCATGGCCAAGCTGATCCACGAAGCCGGCCGCATGAACATGCCTGCGGTCGAGCTCTGGCACATGGCCAATACCGTCGTGACCATGCTGCGCAAGGCGCTGGACGCCTTCGCCCGCCTCGACGCGCAGGCCGCCGCGCAGGTGGTGCGCCAGGACAAGGGCGTGGACGCCGAGTGGCAGGGCGTCATCCGCCAGCTGATCACCTACATGATCGAAGACCCGCGCAAGATATCGCGCTCCATCGAATTGCTGTTCATCGCCAAGGCCCTCGAGCGCATCGGCGATCACGCCAAGAACATGTGCGAACTGGTGGTGTACATGGTCAAGGGCCGCGACGTGCGCCATACGGGCGTGGACAACGTGGAGCGGGAGGCCGCGGCTAATTGAAGCCCCCCCCTACGCGCTTACGC
Organism: Pigmentiphaga humi; assembly: GCF_900606115.1. Classification (GTDB taxonomy): domain Bacteria; phylum Pseudomonadota; class Gammaproteobacteria; order Burkholderiales; family Burkholderiaceae_B; genus Pigmentiphaga; species Pigmentiphaga humi. Next base: position 144 of record NZ_UWPJ01000016.1, on the reverse strand, counting down.
GCGCCCCCCAGGGGGCGGCACTGGCGGACCGGCGGAGCCGGATCCGCTGTGCCCGTCTGGGGGGCGGGGTGCGTTCTGTTGTATTGAGGGCGTGACGCGTGCGGAGTGGTGGGGGAGTTGATCTGACGCAAGGCGGGGCGAGGC
>NZ_UWPJ01000021.1 GCF_900606115.1 Pigmentiphaga humi | reverse complement strand
TCAATAGTCGCGTATAAAGCAAAACCCCCGGCCGGGATTACCGGTCGGGGGTTTTAGGAGAGGGTAGCTTGACGATGACCTACTTTCACAGACGTCCGTCCACTATCATCGGCGCGAAGGCGTTTCACTGTCCTGTTCGGGATGGGAAGGAGTGGTACCACCTTGCTATGGTCGTCAAGCTTTGACTGATTGGCGGGTTGTTGATCGCGGGGTTAATCGCAGAGGTCGAACAACCTGCCCAATTGGAAGAAACACAACAGTGTGGGGATGGATATCATCCCGGTAATGATTGCTGGCACGCACACTACAACCGCCAGGGTTATAGGATCAAGCCGCACGGGCAATTAGTATCGGTTAGCTTAACGCATTACTGCGCTTCCACACCCGACCTATCAACGTCCTGGTCTCGAACGGCCCTTCAGGGGGGTCAAGCCCCCGGGAGATCTTATCTTCAGACGAGTTTCCCGCTTAGATGCCTTCAGCGGTTATCTCTTCCGTACATAGCTACCCGGCAATGCCATTGGCATGACAACCGGTACACCAGCGGTACGTCCATTCCGGTCCTCTCGTACTAGGAACAGGCTCCGTCAAATCTCCAGCGCCCACGGCAGATAGGGACCAAACTGTCTCACGACGTTTTAAACCCAGCTCACGTACCTCTTTAAATGGCGAACAGCCATACCCTTGGGACCGGCTACAGCCCCAGGATGAGATGAGCCGACATCGAGGTGCCAAACACCGCCGTCGATATGAACTCTTGGGCGGTATCAGCCTGTTATCCCCAGAGTACCTTTTATCCGTTGAGCGATGGCCCTTCCATACAGAACCACCGGATCACTATGTCCTGCTTTCGCACCTGTTCGACTTGTCAGTCTCACAGTTAAGCACGCTTATGCCATTGCACTATCAGCACGATTTCCGACCGTACCTAGCGTACCTTCGAACTCCTCCGTTACCCTTTAGGAGGAGACCGCCCCAGTCAAACTGCCCACCATGCACTGTCCCCGACCCGGATAACGGGCCAAGGTTAGAACCGCAAACAAATCAGGGTGGTATTTCAAGGTTGGCTCCACCGAATCTAGCGACTCGGTTTCAACGCCTCCCACCTATCCTACACAGACCGGTTCACAGTCCAATGCAAAGCTACAGTAAAGGTTCATGGGGTCTTTCCGTCTAGCCGCGGGTAGATTGCATCATCACAAACACTTCAACTTCGCTGAGTCTCAGGAGGAGACAGTGTGGCCATCGTTACGCCATTCGTGCAGGTCGGAACTTACCCGACAAGGAATTTCGCTACCTTAGGACCGTTATAGTTACGGCCGCCGTTTACCGGGGCTTCGATCAAGAGCTTGCACCCCATCACTTAACCTTCCGGCACCGGGCAGGCGTCACACCCTATACGTCCACTTTCGTGTTTGCAGAGTGCTGTGTTTTTATTAAACAGTCGCAGCCACCGATTCTCTGCGACCCTTTCACGCTCAGCGCGCAGGCGCTTCACGCTACCAGGGCATACCTTCTCCCGAAGTTACGGTATCAATTTGCCGAGTTCCTTCTCCTGAGTTCTCTCAAGCGCCTTAGAATATTCATCCCGTCCACCTGTGTCGGTTTGCGGTACGGTCTCGTTTAACTGAAGCTTAGAGGCTTTTCCTGGAACCACTTCCAATCACTTCGCGAACAAGTTCGCTCGTGCCACACCCTTGAATTACGCACCCGGATTTGCCTAAGTGCCTTCTACGATGCAGCAACGGGGACTTCCAACACCCCGATGACATTCCGCGATCCGTCCCCCCATCGCATTAAACGACGGTGCTGGAATATTAACCAGCTTCCCATCAGCTACGCATCTCTGCCTCGCCTTAGGGGCCGACTCACCCTACGCCGATGAACGTTGCGTAGGAAACCTTGGACTTACGGCGAGAGGGCTTTTCACCCTCTTTATCGCTACTCATGTCAGCATTCGCACTTCTGATACCTCCAGCAGCCTTTACAAGCCACCTTCGCAGGCTTACAGAACGCTCCCCTACCACGCATGGATAAATCCACGCATCCGCAGCTTCGGTATATCGCTTAGCCCCGTTACATCTTCCGCGCAGGACGACTCGATCAGTGAGCTATTACGCTTTCTTTAAAAGATGGCTGCTTCTAAGCCAACTTCCTGACTGTCTATGCCTTCCCACTTCGTTTCCCACTTAGCGATATTTGGGGACCTTAGCTGGCGGTCTGGGTTGTTTCCCTCTTGAGTCCGGACGTTAGCACCCGGTGCTCTGTCTCCCGAGCTGTACTTCCAGGTATTCGGAGTTTGCAATGGTTTGGTAAGTCGCCATGACCCCCTAGCCATAACAGTGCTCTACCCCCTGGAGTAATACTCGAGGCACTACCTAAATAGTTTTCGGGGAGAACCAGCTATTTCCAGACTTGTTTAGCCTTTCACCCCTATCCACAGCTCATCCCCTAGTTTTTCAACACTAGTGGGTTCGGTCCTCCAGCACGTGTTACCGTGCCTTCAACCTGGCCATGGATAGATCGTCTGGTTTCGGGTCTACACCCAGCGACTGAACGCCCTATTCGGACTCGCTTTCGCTACGCCTCCCCTATTCGGTTAAGCTTGCCACTGAATGTAAGTCGCTGACCCATTATACAAAAGGTACGCCGTCACGGGACAAGCCCGCTCCGACTGTTTGTATGCATGCGGTTTCAGGATCTATTTCACTCCCCTTCCGGGGTTCTTTTCGCCTTTCCCTCACGGTACTGGTTCACTATCGGTCGATCACGAGTATTTAGCCTTGGAGGATGGTCCCCCCATGTTCAGACAGGATTACACGTGTCCCGCCCTACTTGTCGTACACCTAGTTCCACCTCAGAAATTTCGAATACAGGGCTATCACCTGCTATGGCCGGAGTTTCCAATCCGTTCTTCTATCACTGAAGCTAAAATGTACAGGCTCTTCCGATTTCGCTCGCCACTACTTTCGGAATCTCGGTTGATTTCTTTTCCTCGAGCTACTGAGATGTTTCAGTTCACCCGGTTCGCCTCGTTACCCTATGTATTCAGATAACGATACCGCCTAAGCGGTGGGTTTCCCCATTCGGAAATCTGCGGATCAAAGCTCGTTTGCTAGCTCCCCGCAGCTTATCGCAAGCTACTACGTCCTTCATCGCCTGTGATCGCCAAGGCATCCACCACATGCACTTAGTCGCTTGATCCTATAACCGTAGCGGCTATAGTCTCTGGTTACTCTAGCGTTTGTGCCGTTCTAGATAACATGAGAATCTAGAACTAATAATGCAATCACAACCCTGTTGCCCGACAATACTCCACTGGCTCTTAACCAGCGTGTCGAACAACAATTACTGTTGTGCTTCTTCCAAATTGTTAAAGAACGGATACAGCCAAATCAGTACTACTCTCACCGAGCCAAAGCTCAGCTTTAAGCACAGACACGCTGCGCTTAAACCTAAGTTCTGGGTCTTCCAGGAACATCCGAAGAAGTTGGTGGAGGTTGACGGGATCGAACCGACGACCCCCTGCTTGCAAAGCAGGTGCTCTCCCAGCTGAGCTAAACCCCCAACAGGCACAGCCAACCGCTGCGCACAACACTGGTGGGTCTGGTTGGATTCGAACCAACGACCCCCGCCTTATCAAGACGGTGCTCTAACCGACTGAGCTACAGACCCTTTATCTTCGGATCTGCATCCCAGGCCAAGGAACGTCAAGCTCACACTACGCTTGCCCCTTTTCCTCACCGATCCAGCTAATCTAACAGCCGATAAGAGTGGACACTTGATCTGAGCGCTTTACGCTCTGAAAGGAGGTGATCCAGCCGCACCTTCCGATACGGCTACCTTGTTACGACTTCACCCCAGTCATGAACCCTACCGTGGTAAGCGCCCTCCTTACGGTTAGGCTACCTACTTCTGGTAGAACCCACTCCCATGGTGTGACGGGCGGTGTGTACAAGACCCGGGAACGTATTCACCGCGACATGCTGATCCGCGATTACTAGCGATTCCGACTTCATGCAGTCGAGTTGCAGACTGCAATCCGGACTACGATCGGGTTTCTGGGATTGGCTCCCCCTCGCGGGTTGGCTGCCCTCTGTCCCGACCATTGTATGACGTGTGAAGCCCTACCCATAAGGGCCATGAGGACCTGACGTCATCCCCACCTTCCTCCGGTTTGTCACCGGCAGTCTCATTAGAGTGCCCTTTCGTAGCAACTAATGACAAGGGTTGCGCTCGTTGCGGGACTTAACCCAACATCTCACGACACGAGCTGACGACGGCCATGCAGCACCTGTGTTCCGGTTCTCTTTCGAGCACTCCCAAATCTCTTCGGGATTCCAGACATGTCAAGGGTAGGTAAGGTTTTTCGCGTTGCATCGAATTAATCCACATCATCCACCGCTTGTGCGGGTCCCCGTCAATTCCTTTGAGTTTTAATCTTGCGACCGTACTCCCCAGGCGGTCAACTTCACGCGTTAGCTGCGCTACCAAGTCCCGAAGAACCCAACAGCTAGTTGACATCGTTTAGGGCGTGGACTACCAGGGTATCTAATCCTGTTTGCTCCCCACGCTTTCGTGCATGAGCGTCAGTATTATCCCAGGGGGCTGCCTTCGCCATCGGTGTTCCTCCACATATCTACGCATTTCACTGCTACACGTGGAATTCCACCCCCCTCTGACATACTCTAGTTCGGGAGTTAAAAATGCAGTTCCAAGGTTGAGCCCTGGGATTTCACATCTTTCTTTCCGAACCGCCTGCGCACGCTTTACGCCCAGTAATTCCGATTAACGCTTGCACCCTACGTATTACCGCGGCTGCTGGCACGTAGTTAGCCGGTGCTTATTCTGCGGGTACCGTCAGTTACGCCAGGTATTATCCGGCGCCGTTTCTTTCCCGCCAAAAGTGCTTTACAACCCGAAGGCCTTCTTCGCACACGCGGCATGGCTGGATCAGGGTTTCCCCCATTGTCCAAAATTCCCCACTGCTGCCTCCCGTAGGAGTCTGGGCCGTGTCTCAGTCCCAGTGTGGCTGGTCGTCCTCTCAAACCAGCTACGGATCGTCGCCTTGGTAGGCCTTTACCCCACCAACTAGCTAATCCGACATCGGCTGCTCCAATAGTGAGAGGTCCGAAGATCCCCCCCTTTCCCCCGTAGGGCGTATGCGGTATTAGCCACGCTTTCGCGTAGTTATCCCCCGCTACTGGGTACATTCCGATGCGTTACTCACCCGTTCGCCACTCGCCGCCAGACCGAAGTCCGCGCTGCCGTTCGACTTGCATGTGTAAGGCATGCCGCTAGCGTTCAATCTGAGCCAGGATCAAACTCTTCAGTTCAATCTCTAGATTTTGTTCGTACTATGGGACGAATCCCATGGCACGATCGCTTGCGTACTCAAAGAAATTGCAGATAAATGATTACCTACAAACTTCTTTATATGAGCACTTGATTCATTTTGCGTTGATCGCCTTGATCGGTGTAACCCCATCAAGCCGTCTCGCACTCGAAACCAAGTGCCCACACTTATCGGCTGTTGATTTGTTAAAGAGCGGTACTGCCTACTGCTTCGCTTTCTGCCATCGCTGCGCCGTTCTTGCTAGCGCTGCGTCATCAGCAGAGAAACGAGATTATGAAGAAGTTTTTTTCGTCTGTCAAATCGTCGTTTGCGAGAGGTTTTTTTCAAAACCGGCTTCCAACTCAGCCAACCTACCGCGTTGACCTCGCCTTCCACCTCGCATCGCCGATCCGGCAACCCGCTTCATCATCTGCAGCAAAGTCCGTCAGTATAACACAAACTTTGAAGCACAGGAAGAAGCAGCTTCTTCTTTTTGACTCGCCATCCGCCGCACCCGCTCTTGCGTAATTGCTGCCGGACTGCTCATCTCACTCTTCGCCGCATCAC
>NZ_UWPJ01000047.1 GCF_900606115.1 Pigmentiphaga humi | reverse complement strand
CCCCGACCCTGCCCACCCCGACCAGCACGTCCGGTTCGTGCAATGGTTCCGCGAAGTGGCGCCCTATGTGCATGCCTTCCGCGGCAAGATCTTCGTGGTGGCCTTCGGCGGCGAACTGGTCCAGGCCGGCGCGCTCAACGTCCTGATCCAGGACCTCTCCCTGCTCAGCGCGCTCGGCGTGCGGCTGGTGCTGGTGCACGGCTCGCGGCCCCAGGTCAACGAGCAATTGCGCCTGAAGGGCATTCCCTTCCAGTTCGACCGAGGCCTGCAGCGCACCGACGCCGCCGCGCTCGAGTGCGCCAAGGAAGCCGCCGGCGAAATCCGCCTGGACATCGAGGCCGCCTTCAGCCAGGGCCTGCCCAACACGCCCATGTCGCACTCGCACATCCGGGTGATCTCGGGCAACTTCATCACCGCCCGTCCGGTGGGCGTCATCGACGGCATCGACTACAGCCATACCGGCCAGGTCCGCAAGGTCGACGCCGAAGCCCTCAATATGGTGCTCAGCCAGGGCTCCATCGTGCTGCTGCCGCCGCTGGGTTTCTCGCCGACCGGCGAAGCCTTCAACCTGTCGATGGAAGACCTCGCCACCGCGGTCGGGGTGGCACTGCGCGCCGAGAAGCTCATCTTCCTGACCGATGCGCCGATCATCCTCGACAAGGAAGGGAACGTCGATACCGAACTGGCGCGCGACGACGCCGATGCGCTGATCGCGCAGGGAGAACTGGACGCCGGCACCGCCGTGGTGCTCAAGCATGCCTCGCGCGCCGTCAAGCTCGGCGTCGCCCGGGCGCACTTGGTCCCCTACGATCTGGACGGCGGCGTGCTGCTCGAAGTCTTCACCCACGACGGCGTCGGCACCATGGTAGTCGAAGACACCCTGGACGACCTGCGCCCCGCCACCATCGACGACGTCGGCGCCATCGTGCGCCTGATCGAACCGGTGGAAGTGGACGGCACGCTGGTGCGGCGCGGCCGCGGCAGCATCGAGCGCGACGTCGAGAAATTCTCGGTGGCCGAGCACGACGGCGTGATCTACGGCTGTGCGGCGCTCTACACCTACCCCGATGAAAAAATGGCCGAAATGGCCGCCCTCACCGTCAATGCGCAATGGCAAGGCACCGGCGAAGGCGACAAGCTCCTGCGCCACATCGAAAGCCGCGCCCGCGCCGCCGGCATCACGCGGCTGTTCGTCCTCACCACCCGCACCGCGCACTGGTTCATCAAGCGCGGCTTCGCCCAGGGCAGCGTGGCCGACCTGCCCAAGGACAAACAAGCCCACTACAACCGCAGCCGCAACAGCCAGGTGTTCATCAAGCGGCTGTGAACTGACCCGATGAACCCCGACGATCTTTCCCGCCTGGTCAGCCTGGCCATGCCTTACGGCAAGTACAAGGGCCGCCTGATCGCGGACCTCCCCGGCCCCTACCTCGCCTGGTTCGCGCGCAAGGGGTTTCCGCCGGGCGAGCTGGGCCGCCTGCTCGCGCTGATGCACGAGATCGACCACAACGGCCTGTCCGGGCTGCTCGCGCCGCTGCGCCAGGGCCGGGCGCATGGCCCCACGTGAATCCGCCGGCGCGCCGCCGCAGGTAGACTACAGGCTTTCCCATCAGCCACATCCCAGCATGCCGCTCCAAGCCCATTACGCCCAGACCCTGCCCAAGCCCCGCTTCCGCTATACGCCCTGCATCCAGGCTGGTCCGTTCTACCAGTTGGCCGGCATGATCGCGCTCGACGCCGCGACCGGCCAGTTGGAAGCCGGCGGGGTGGCTGCCGAGACCGACAAGATCATGCGCAATATGCTGGGCGCGCTGCCCGAGTACGGATTGCGGCTCGACCAGTTGATGATCGCGCGCATTTTCACGACGCGCTTCGACCAGTTCGCCGACATCAACCGCATCTGGGAAGGCTATTTCCCGGAAGGCGCCACGCCGCCCGCCCGTACGGCCATGGGAGTCGCCGCGCTGCCGCTCGGCGCGGCGGTGGAAATCGAATTCTGCTTCTATAAAGAAGAAACACCTTGAACTGCGCGTCTCGTCGCCGTTGATCCGTAGCGCAAGGCCGCCTCGGCGGCTTTTCGCCGTCCTTCCCTGCACAACAACCTCAAAAGAAGCCAGCCATGCGCAAGCGCGATGCATCAGGACGCTCCGCCCCGTCTTCCTGTCCCACCCGCCCGAATCTGCTCAAAGGCCTGTGCAACCCGGCCCTCTCCGCCCTGCTGCTGGCCGCCGCGCTCGCCGGCTGCGACAGCGGCAGCATCAATCCCGAACCGCAGGCCGGCACCGTGTCCGGCCGCGTGACCTACGACGCCGTGCCGGCCGTGCCCACCTACCTGGACTACGCCGCCACGAAACAACTGCCCGTGCGCGGTGCCATCGTAGAGGCCGTGAGCGGCAAGGACGAAAACGGGCAAGTGGTGGCCAGCGGCCGCACCGACGCGGACGGCGGCTACGTCCTGGAACTTCCGCCCGGCAGCGACGTGCGGATCCGCGTGCAGGCCCGGCTGCTGCGCGACGGCGGCGGCAAGGGCGGAAGCTGGGACGTAGCGGTGCGCGACAATACCTCGCCCGAGTTCCTCACGGATCCCGGCAACACGCCCATTTATGCTTTGCAGAGCGAACCGCTGTCCGTGCCGGCCCAGGGCGCGCGGCTGGACCTGCACGCCGCGTCGGGCTGGAACGACCGCGCCTACACTGGCACGCGCGCCGCTGCGCCCTTCTCCGTTCTGGACCAGACCTATAGCGCCATACAACGCTTCCTGGACGGCGCGCCCGACCTGGACTTCCCGCCGCTGAACGTGTATTGGAGCATCAAGAACGGGCCGGCCGAAGGCAAGCTGGCGGACGGCGACATCGGCACCAGCCATTACCACAACGAGAACGACGAGGACGGCCCGATCGGCCTCTACATCCTAGGCAAGGAAGACGTGGACACCGACGAGTACGATACCGCCATCGTGATCCACGAATGGGGACACTACTTCGAAAAGCAGGTCTCGCGCGCCGACAACATAGGCGGCAGCCACGCATTGGGCGAAAAAGTGGACATGCGCGTGGCCTGGGGCGAAGGATGGGGCAATGCCCTCGCCGGCGTGGTCCGCGACGATCCGGTCTACATCGACACGTCCGGCAAAGGCCAGAGCGGCGGCTTCACGTTCGACGTATCCGCCCTGCCCGATGCCGACCACGATCGTTCGTGGTACAGCGAGGCATCCATGCAGTATTTCATCTACCAGCTCTCGCGCATACCCGGCGGCTTCGACGCCACCGTATCCGTTCTCAGGAACGAGCAGAAACGCACCCCCGCGTTCACCAGCGTATTCCCGTTCGCGACCGCGCTCGGATCGCGCCTGGCGGGCAGCCCGGCGATTCAGGCAGACACCTTGCTGGACTCGCTGAATATCCCCCGCATGGCCCAGTTGGACCCCTGGGGCAGCGCGGTCACCTACACGATCCTCACGGAACCGCCCATCGTCTCGACGCCTTACTCGACCGTGGACGAGCAGGACCAGGAGTTGTGCGTCACCAACGGCTACGGCGCCGAGTACAACAAGTTCGGCCAGGGGCGTTCCCTGCGGCTCGAGGTCCCTGTCGCAGGCACCTATCGCCTGAACGCGGTCAGGAGCACCTCGCACCCGTTCGACTCGCATGCACTCCTGCGGATGACCCGGGACGGCATCGAGATCGACAATGAGCGGGAAGACGACGTCTCTTTCGATTTCGCGCTCGAGGCCGGCACGCACACGGGCTGGCTGGTGGATTCGGCCCTGAGCGGACTGGACGAGGACAGCGAATCCCCGTCAGCCCTGACCAATGTCTGCTACCGGGTCAACTTCGAACCCGTGACTGCTTCTCAAGGAGCCCTGTAATGGCTTGCCCACGCATTCTCTCCCAGGCCGCTCCCCGCGCGGCCTTGCTGCTGGCCGCCGCCCTCGCCCTGCCCGCATGCGCACACGATGCTGCATCGACGGCGCCGGCGGGCAAGGCCCGCGACGCATTCGTCGCCCAGCGCGGCAAGCCGGGCAGCCCGGTGCATGTCTCGATCCGCGTGCCGGCCGCGCCGCTGGCCGTGGGCGCCACCCGCGTCGGACTGGCCCTTGAAGCCGTGCCGGGCGTGACCGAGGTCGGACTGAGCTATCGCACCGAAGGCGCGCTGCGGGTGGAAGCGGAGGCCCCGGCGCGCGTCGTGCTGGACGGCCAGCGCAAGGCTGTCGTCGAAGTACCCGTGACCATCCTGGCAAACGGCGTGCATTATCTGCACGTCTACACCGACGCGAATGGCCGCCAGGGCGCGATCTCCATTCGCCTCGATGCCAGCCGGCCCACCTCGGCAAAGGCTAAGACGAGCGCGCCGTCCACGCAAAGCGGCGGCTTCATCCTGCTGCCTACGCAGGAAAACCGGTCGGGCGGTTCGGCGCGCTGACACCTCCGGAGACGACGCGCCCGCTCGAGACGCCATTGCCGGAACAATGGCCCTCGCACTGGCGTTTCGGCCGAACGGCGCGGTTGCCCCTTCGCTACAATAGCCCCATTGCAACGAATCACGGCACAGGTATACACATGGCTCGCACCATCTATTGCGTCAAGCTCAAGCAGGAAGCCGAAGGCCTGGACTTCCCTCCCTATCCCGGCGAACTGGGCACCAAGATCTGGCAGAACATTTCCAAGCAAGCCTGGCAGGACTGGGTCCAGACCCAGACCCGGCTGGTGAACGAGAACCGCCTGAACCTGGCGGACAGCCGCGCGCGCAAATATCTGCAGCAGCAGATGCAGCGCTATCTGTTCGAAGACGGCAACGTCGAGGCCCAGGGCTACGTGCCGCCGAACTGAAGCCAAGCTTTCATCAGAACCGGTAGCCGACCGCGATGGTCGGCACCCACGGATCGATGCGCGCCTTGCCGATCTCCGTGCCGTTGAGCCTGACCTTGCTGCTGATGTCGATATAGCGCAGGCTGGCATTGACGAACCAGCGTTCGCCCAGCTTCACGTCCACCCCAGCCTGCAACGCCACGCCCCAGGAATCGCCCAGGTCCAGCCGGTTGCCGGCCAGCGCGCCTTGCGTACGGGTATCGAAGAAGCGCGTGTAGTTCAGGCCCACGCCCACATAAGGCTGCACGGCGGCATCGGGCATGAAGTACCACTGCACGCTCAGCGTGGGCGGCAATTGCCTGGTCGAAGCGATATCGCCAGCCACGGCGCCGGACGCCGATATCGTATGCCGGAACGGCACCGCCGCCAGCAGCTCGACGCCCACGTTGCGGGTCGCCATATAGGTCGCGCTGATGCTGGGGCGCGTGGAATTGCCCACGTCCAGGCTGGCCGCGCCGCCCAAGACACTCCCGTTCCCCGACTTGGGCAGGACAGCGGACACCCCGCCCTTGACCAGCCAGTCCCCCGCCTCATGCGCGAACGCACCAACCGCCGGAACCGCCGCGAGCACACATGCCAGGGCCGTGAAACGAATACGGGAAAACATGCTTTTCTCCACTGAGTAAGTAACCCACCCAGCGT
>NZ_UWPJ01000049.1 GCF_900606115.1 Pigmentiphaga humi | reverse complement strand
CAACATCCGGGGGCGGGGCGGGAAGGCAGCAGAGCGACTGGCTGCAACCCAAGATCCCTTGCCTAGCCCCAGGATGCGGTGGATCCGGCTCCGCCGGTCCACCCGCTTCGCCCCCTTGAGGGGGCCCGCGCAGCGGGTAGGGGGTGGGCTTCCCTTCAGCGCGTAGGGGGGGGCAATAATTTCCAGCCGCCGTTCTCGATGGTCACCATGACGCGCGAGCGGGCGTCCAGGCCTACGTGGTCGGTCGCGCTCATGTTGAACACGCCGTGCGCGCCTGCGACGTTCCTGGTGTTCTCGAGCGCCTCGCGCAGCGCAGCGCGGAATTCCTTGGTGCCGGGCTGGGCTTTCTTGAGCGCGACGGGGATCGCGGCCTCGATCAGCTTGGCGGCGTCCCAGGCGTGGCCGCCGAACGTCGAGACCGAGCCCTTGCCGTAGGCGGCTTCGTATTTCTGCACGTATTCGGTGGCGGAGGCCTTGACCGGATGGTCGGCGGACAATTGATTCCATACCAGCACCGGGCCGGCCGGCAGGAAGGTGCCTTCCAGATCCTTGCCGCCCACGCGCAGCACGTCGTTGTTGGCGATGCCGTGGGTCTGGTAGTACGTGCCCCGGTAGCCGCGCTCCTTCAGCGTTTTCTGGGGCAGGACGGCCGGCGTGCCGGCGGCGCCTATCAGCACCGCGTCGGGCTTGGCCGCCATCATCTTCAGGACCTGGCCGGTGACCGAGGTGTCGGTGCGGTTGTAGCGCTCGTTGGTCAGCACCCTGATGCCGGCGGCCTGGGCAGCCTTGGCGAACTCGTTGTACCAACCCTCGCCGTAGGGATCGGCAAAGCCGATGTAGGCCACGCTGCGGACCTTGCCCGTTTTCATGTGCTCGACGATGGCGCGCGCCATCTCGGCGTCGTTCTGCGGGGTTTTGAAGGCCCAGCTTCTCTTGGCGTCGACCGGTTCGACAATGACGGCCGATGCCGCCATCGAGATCACCGGGGTGCCGGTCTCGGCGGCGACGTCCACCATGGCCATGGAATTGGGCGTGATGGTCGAGCCGATCATCACGTCGACCTTGTCCTCGGTCACGAAGCGCCGGGCGTTCTTGACGGCGGTGGTCGTATCGCTGGCGTCGTCCAGCACGATGTAATTGACCTTCTGCCCGGCGATGGTCTTGGGCAGCAAGGGAATGGTGTTCTTTTCGGGGATGCCCAGCGAGGCCGCGGAGCCGGTTGCCGAGACGTTGACGCCCACGTTGATGTCGGCCTGGGCAGCCGCGGCGAATGCGGCCAGGCCCATGGCCACGGCCAGTTTCTTCAAGGAAAACATGGAAGTCCCCACAGTGTTTGTGTTCTCGAACCCGGCCCCGGCAGGCCTGGCGGCGCCGGGGCGGAAAATACTCAGACTTTCTCGACGGAGGTCGAATCCGACTCGCCCGTCTTGAGGAACCGGGCCACGAACAGCCCCAGCTCGTAGAGCAGGCATAACGGTACCGCCAACATGAACTGGCTGACAACATCGGGCGGCGTGACCACCGCGGCCACCACGAAGGCGCCCACGACCACGTAGCCGCGCGCGGCCGACAGCTTGGCGACCGAGGTCACGCCAGTCTTGACCAGCAGCACCACGGCCACCGGCACCTCGAAGGTCAGGCCGAAGGCCAGGAACATCGTCATGACGAAGTTCAGGTAGGCCTCGATGTCCGGCGCGGGCGTGATCGACTGCGGCGCGAAGGTGGCGATGAAGTGGAATACCGTCTTGAAGACGACGAAATAGCAGAACGCCATGCCCGCCAGGAATAGGGCGGTGCTGGAGACGATCAGCGGCAGCGCCAGGCGCTTCTCGTGCTGGTAGAGCCCCGGCGCGACGAAGGCCCAGGCCTGGTACAGCACCACCGGCAGGGCGACGACGAAAGCCGCCAGCAGCGTGACCTTGACCGGCACCATGAACGGCGTGATGACGCCGGTGGCGATCATGCGGGTGCCGGCGGGCAGGGTCGCCAGCATGGGCTGGGCCAGCACGTCGTAGATGGCCGAGGCGCCCGGATAGAGAAACAGCACCACGAACACCGCGACGATGGCCACGATGGCCTTGAGCAGCCGGTTGCGCAGCTCCACCAGATGCGAGATGAAGCTGTCTTCTTGCAGTTCTTCTTTGTCAGTCACGTTGTTCGCGTACCGTCGTTGCTTCGGCCGGCTGGCCGGCGGCAGGTTGGGCCGCGGCCGGCGGCAGCAGGTCGGGCGGGAACAGGGAAGCCTGGGAGGGATCCGGATCGAACAGTCCGGGCTGGCCATCGCTGGCAGGCTGGCCGGCCGCATCAGCGGCGGCATGCGCGCTTGCGGGCTGTAGCGCCTCTCCCCCCTGCTGCGAGGCAGGCGCCGGCTCGGCCGGCAAGGATGTCGCGGCCTCCTCGGCGTGGCCGATGGCTTCGCCCTGCGCCGGCGCCGGCTCGATGCTGTCGAAGCTGGCGGAGGCCTGGATCTCGCGCGCCGCGCCCTCGACGCTTTGCCTGGCCTCCTCGAAGCCCTTCTGCAGATCGCTCACGTTGGTCTTGACCGTGGTCTCGATCGCGTGCGCGGCGTCTTCCATTTCCTTGCGAAGATTGCGCAGCTCGTCCAGCTCCATCTCGCGGCGGATGTCGCTCTTGACATCGCTGACATAGCGCTGCGCCCGCCCCAGCAGATGGCCGACCGTGCGCGCCACCTTGGGCAGCCGCTCGGGCCCGATGACGATGAGCGCCACCACCCCGATGGTCATGAGTTCGGTAAAGCTCACATCGAACATGGGCCCCCCCCTACCCGCTTACGCGGGCCCCCCAGGGGGCGGCACTGGCGGACCGGAAGGAAAGACCACCCCCTACCCGCTGCGCGGGCCCCCTCAAGGGGGCGGCACTGGCGGACCGGCAAAGCCGGATCCGCTGTGCCCTGGGTCGAACCGCACCGGCCTATCAGCGGAACCGGATCCGGTCTACCCTGGATCGAATAGGTTGTTTCGGCGCGGAGCGCCATGGTCGTGGTCATATGGTTTCAACTTGACAGGGCATGGCGGCTCCGCTTTCGCGGCCGCCCACCTTGTATTCACACCCTCGCGCAAAACGCGTCGGTTAAACCCAGGGCACAGCGGATCCGGCTCCGCCGGTCCGCCAGCGCCGCCCCCTTGAGGGGGCCCGCGTAAGCGGGTAGGGGGTGGTCTTTCCTTCCGGTCCGCCAGTGCCGCCCCCTGGGGGGCCCGCGTAAGCGGGT
>NZ_UWPJ01000053.1 GCF_900606115.1 Pigmentiphaga humi | reverse complement strand
CCGCGGGCCGCGGAAGCCGAAGTGGAACTGCTGCCGCTCGCGGCCTGGTTGTCTCCGGATGACGACGCGTCGCCGGCCGTGGCCGCCGTGGCGACCGAGCCGCCCGTGCCGCCGCCACCGCCGACCGACTGCGCCAAGATGCCGTAGGACCGCTCGCCCTGGGTCGCGATGCCGCTGCCGGACACGCCGCTGGCGCAGCCGCTCCCGCTCACGCTGCCGCACACCAGCACCGCGCCTCCGGCGCCGCCGCCCGCGCCCGAGCCGCCCAGGCCCAGCGCGGTCGAGACCGATCCGCCCTCGCCCGAGGTGGACGACGACGATCCGCCGCTGCCGCCGCCCCCGCCGACCGACTGGGCGAAGATGGCCGCCGAATTATGGGCGTAGGTGACGAGGCTGCCGGCGCTGGAAGCGACCGTGACCTGTCCGCCGGCGCCAGCGCCGCCGCCGGTGCCGCCCAGCGACAGCGCCACGCTGGCCTTGCCCGCGTCGGCATTGCTGCTGCTCGATCCGCCGTTGCCGCCGCCCCCGCCCACCGACTGCGCGAAAATCGCCGGCGACTGCACGCCGCCGGACAGGAGGCCGGGCGAACCGGTGACGATGGTGCCGCTGTTGGTCACCGTCACCGCGCCGCCCGCGCTGCCCTTGCCGCCGGCCCCGCCCAGGCTCAATCCGGCCGCGTAGCCGCTGTCGGCGCCCGCGCCCGAGCCCTTGGCGGCGGCGGTGCTGCCCGAAGCGGGCACCGTGCCGGCCGTGGCCGAGTTGCTGCTGTTGCTGGGCGCGGCGCTGGTGGATACCGTGCCGGTCGAGGCGCTGGTGCCGGCGGTATCGCTCGAATCCGGCGTCGCCTTGGCCGCGCTGGACGCTGCGCCGCCGTTGCCCCCGCCGCCCCCGACCGACTGCGCGAACACGCCGGCCGAGTTCGCTCCCTGCGTGGCGATCGTGCCGGTGTTGGTCACCGCGACCGTGCCCGCCTTCCCGCCTCCGCCGCCGCTGCCGCCCAGGCCGAACGAGGCAGCGGCCTTGCCGCCGGCATCGGCGGTACTGCTGGCCGCGCCTCCCGTGCCGCCACCGCCGCCGATCGACTGCGCGAACACCCCCAGCGATTGCGTGCCGGTGGTGGCGATGCTGCCGTTGTTGACGACGGAGACCGCGCCGCCGTCGCCGCCCACCGCTCCCGATCCGCCCAGGCTGACCGAGGCCGAACTGTTGCCGCCCGTCGCGTTCGAGCTGCTGGAACCGCCGTTGCCGCCGCCACCGCCCACCGATTGCGCGAATACGCCGCTCGACAGATCGCCCGTGGTGCTGATCGCCGCTACCGTGGCGACGCTGACGGTGCTGCCATTGCCGCCCAGCCCTCCCGCGCCGCCTATGCTCAGCGACGCCCCCATGCCGTTGTCGGCGCCCGACTGGTTCGCGGGCGTGCTGCTGCTGGAGAATTTCTGCGCGGCCGACACCGTGGCCTTGCCCGCGGTCTTGCCGACGAAACCGGTATAAGCCGCCACGCCGGCTTCCTGCACGGCGCCCTGGGCGCCGGCCGCCGACGACGATGCCGAGCCGCCGTTGCCGCCGCCTCCACCCACCGATTGCGCGAAGATGGCGTTGGACTGGGCGCCGGCGGTGATCAGGGCGCCGCCGGCATTCACCGTGACCGCGCCGGCGTTGCCGCCGCCTCCGCCATAGCCGCCGATCGCCACCGACGCCGCGTATTTGTTGCTGGTCGCGCTGGCGCTCGAAGCGCCGCCATTGCCGCCGCCACCGCCCACCGATTGCGCGTAGATGGCCGGCGCAAGATCGCCATACGTGGCGATGCCGTTGCCTTCGGCCTGCTGCCGCGCCGAGCTGCTGCACACGCCCGCGCTCGAATTGCTGCACACCAGCACGTTGCCGGCATCGCTGCCGACGCCGCCGCCCCCGCCCACCGCCACGGCCATCGCCGCCGTGCCGGAGATCGCATTGGCATAGGCCGACCCGCCGTTGCCGCCGCTGCCGCCTATCGATTGCGCCAGGATGCCCGCGGACTGGTCGCTGTCGCTCACCGCTCCGGCGGCCGGTTCCGTGCCGGTGACGATCGCGCCCGACATCATTACCGTCACCTGGCCGGCATTGCCGCCTGCCGCGCCCTTGCCCCCTACCGCCACCGAGGCCGAGCCGCTGGAAGAGCTGCCGCTGGATGCCGCGGCGCTGAACGCCACGCTGTCGCCGCCATTGCCGCCCGCGCCGCCTATCGACTGCGCCAGAACGCCGACGGACCGGCGTCCGCTGGTCGTGATGCCGCCGGTCGTGGTTACGCTGACCGAACTGCCCGCCTGCCCTGTGCCGCCGTTGCCGCCGCTAGCGCCCGCGGCACCCACCGATACGTTCGACGCGGGATTGCCGGCCGATGCCGTGCCGGTCATGGCCGATCCGCCGTTGCCGCCGTTGCCGCCTATCGATTGGGCGACGATGCCGATGGACTGGTCGCCCCGGGTATGAATGCCGCCGCCGGCCGTGACCGTCACCGTATTGGCGACGCTTCCCGCTCCCCCGGCGCCGCCGACCGAGGTAGCCAGGGCGGCGACGCTACTGGCCGCCCCGGCGGCGGCAAAGCCGCCCGCGCCGCCGCTGCCGCCTATCGATTGCGCCAGGATGCCCGCGGACATCAGGCCGTCGGTCCAGAGGCTCTGCTCGGTATATACATTGACCGTGCCCGCCTTGCCGCCCTTGCCTCCCGCTCCACCGAGGCTGACGCTGGGAGATACGAGCAGGCTGCCCGAAGCGGCCAGGCTCCAGCCGCCGGTACCGCCACCGCCGCCGATCGACTGGGCGAGCAGCGCGGCCGACTGGCTGCCGGAGGTGGCGACCCGCTGATCGCCACCCCGCATGTTCAGCGTGACCGCGGAAGCCGAGCCGCCCTTGCCCCCGCCCCCGCCTATCGCCGCCGCCAGGCTGGCGCCGGCCCCCAGCCCGCCAGCCAGCGCAAAGCCGCCGGCTCCGCCGTTGCCCCCCACGCTTTGCGCGACCACGCCCGGCGACATATCGCCGGCCACGTCCAGGCTGGACCAGTTGTTGACCGTGACCGTGACCGCCGAGCCGCCGTTGCCGCCGCCCCCGCCCACCGCCACGCTGGCGGCGCCATAGAAGCCGGCGGCGCCGGCGGCAGCGAAGCCGCCCGAACCACCGCCGCCGCCCAGGGATTGCGCCAGGATGCCCGGCGCGTTGCCGGTCGCCGCGGCATCCACGGCGATATCGCCCGCGTTGTTCACGAGCACGGAGCCGCCTTTGCCGCCCGTGCCTCCCGACCCGCCGACGCCTATGCTGATGGCTCCGATCTGGGCGATGCTGCCGGCATAGGCGTAGCCGCCCGAGCCGCCTCCGCCGCCTATCGACTGCGCCTGCAAGGCCGCGGCCCCGCCGCCCGTGGTCGTCAATTTCCCGTAGTTGGTCACGTCGACGGACGAAGCATTGTTGCCCGACCCGCCGGAACCGCCGATGGCCGCCGCGCCTGCAGCCGCGAGCGCGCCGGACGCCGCCACGGTGTAGCCGCCATGGCCGCCCCCGCCGCCTATCGACTGCGCCAGGATGGCGCTGGCGGCGTAGCCATGGGTGGTGATGTCGCCGCTGCCGTAGGCCGGGTCGACCAGGCCGTTGGCATTGACGATGTCGACGCTGCCGCCCGTGCCGCCGGACGCTCCCGTACCACCCACCGAGATCGCCGCTGAATACGTGCCCGACGCCGCAAACGTGACCGCCGAGCCGCCGTTGCCCCCGCCCCCGCCTATGGATTGCGCGGCGATGCCCTGCGAACCGTCGCCATAAGTCGTGATCGTGCCGCCGGGATTCTCCACCGCCACGGCCTGGGCGGCCGTTCCCGAGCCGCCCGATCCGCCGACGCCCACAGCGACCGACGAACCCGCGTAGGCCAGGCTCAAGTCCATGGTGCTGCCGCCGCTGCCCCCGCCTCCGCCTATGGATTGGGCCAGCACGCCTTGGGAATAATCCCCCAGCGTCGTGATCTGCCCGCCATTGGTGCTGGCGTACACGCTGCCGCCCGTTCCCCCGGCGCCGCCCGAACCGCCGAAGCCGAAGGCCGCGGATCCCACGAAACTGCCCGACAGCGCCATGGCGTAACCGCCCGCGCCTCCGCCGCCCCCGATGGATTGGGCCACGATGCCCGCCGAAGCCAGGCCGGCGGTCGTGATCGCCACCCCCGGCGTGACGGCCGACAGACGCGTCTGGCCGTTGCATGCGGTGATGGTCGAGTAGGTGCCGAAGCTGTTGCAGTTGACCGTGACCGTGGCGCCCGAACCGCCCGAGCCGCCCGAGGCGCCGACCGCCATGGCGGCCGAATCGCCGAGCTTGGCCGTGGAATAGGCCACCGCGCCGCCGCCCGCCCCGCCGCCGTCACCAACACCGGTTCCATCCGGAC
>NZ_UWPJ01000054.1 GCF_900606115.1 Pigmentiphaga humi | reverse complement strand
CTATCCTGCAGGACAATTTCGCCTAGCTTCGCAACGGATCGAGGATGGGTAGAGTCGTGCTTCCGCCGCATGCCTTTCCGCCGAGTCTTCCGTGTCCCGTCACGACAGCGCCTACCGTAGCCTCTTTTCCCATCCGGCCATGATGGCCGAACTGCTGCAAGGCGCGGTGCGCCAGGAATGGGTCGCCCAGGCCGACTTCGCCACCCTGGAGCGGCTCAACGCCGAACACGTGGCCCCGCGGGGCAGCCGCCGCCGGGCCAGCGA
>NZ_UWPJ01000055.1 GCF_900606115.1 Pigmentiphaga humi | reverse complement strand
CGGCACGCCGTTGTACAGCACGATGGGCAGCATCGGCGGCAGCCGCCCGTCGCCTTGCGCGCCCTTGTGCCGCAGGATGTCTTCGTATTCCAGCCCGACGTAGGTCAGTGCTCGCAACGCCATGTAGGGATCGCTGCGCGACTGGAATTCCAGCAGCAGGTATACGTACACCCAGTCCCCGTGCCGGCTGCGCACCCGCCAGAGCATGTCG